>NZ_VDHJ01000034.1 GCF_006334925.1 Corynebacterium tapiri
ACAGCGGAGCGTAAGGCACTGGCCACGATGGGCCGTAAGGGCGGGAAGAAAGCTGCTGAACGCTGGAAGAACGACCCCAACGGCGACTACGCACATAGCCGACGCCAAGTTATGGCCCAGACCCACAAACGCAACAAACTTATAGGCCGCTCGTTGCGTATCAAGATCGAGCAGATGATAATGACTACTACCTACAGACAGGTAAGACACCCAGCTGGAAAGCGATTATGGAAGAGACTGGCCTATCTCGGAGGACCGTCGCCTACCACGTAGCAGCGATTAAAGACAGTGGTATGTATCCCGGGGATTAGGGGTGCAACATCATAAGCAATAAACGGTTCCCCGGGCGTAAGCCCGTACTCTTATCCCCTGTTTTGTTACCGCGTGTTCGATTCGCAAGTGGATCATCACTAAGTCGTGCATGTGGAGCGACGGTCCGGTTGTTTATGAAGCGACGTTTACGACCATCCAGAGTGCACGTGGCAAAAAGGCGGGCGGAAGTCTGGAGTCTCCCGTACTCAAACCATGAAGCAAAAAATCTTGGAGCAGACCAATGCGTAAGCGCCTTCCACGTAACGGACTCACGGCTAGAGAACTGGCTGAGCGAATCGGCTGCTCTTCTCAAACCATCCGAAACTGGACGGCAGAACCGCGCGCTGACTACCTCGCTCGTGCGAACGAGAAGCGCGAGCGCGTGCGCGCGTTGCGCGCCAAGGGGTTGAGCATGCGCGGGATTGCCGCCGAGATCGGCTGCTCGGTTGGCACCGTTCATCGCTACGTCGCCGAGCAAAAAGCGGAGCAGAAAACC
>NZ_VDHJ01000035.1 GCF_006334925.1 Corynebacterium tapiri
CGGGTTCCTCCCGGGGCTACGCCTGTCTGAGCGTCGCTTGACGATCAATCGCGTCACCCGCTGCGGTGGGTGCTGCGCGGCTGGGAGTTTGCTCGCAGGGCCAACCCCCCAACCCGGGTCGGGCCCTCCGTCTCCCGAAGTTCAGACGTGTGGGCGGTTGTCGGTGTGGCGCGCGCGCCCCGCGTCGCGTGAGCCTGGTCTCCCCCGCGCATCCGCGCTCGCGGCTTCTTCCCGCTCCGCCGTTCCCGCCCTCGCCCGTGCACCCCGGTCCTGGCCTCGCGTCGGCGCCTCCCGGACCGCTGCCTCACCAGTCTTTCTCGGTCCCGTGCCCCGTGGGAACCCACCGCGCCCCCGTGGCGCCCGGGGGTGGGCGCGTCCGCATCTGCTCTGGTCGAGGTTGGCGGTTGAGGGTGTGCGTGCGCCGAGGTGGTGGTCGGTCCCCTGCGGCCGCGGGGTTGTCGGGGTGGCGGTCGACGAGGGCCGGTCGGTCGCCCTGCGGTGGTTGTCTGTGTGTGTTTGGGTCTTGCGCTGGGGGAGGCGGGGTCGACCGCTCGCGGGGTTGGCGCGGTCGCCCGGCGCCGCGCACCCTCCGGCTTGTGTGGAGGGAGAGCGAGGGCGAGAACGGAGAGAGGTGGTATCCCCGGTGGCGTTGCGAGGGAGGGTTTGGCGTCCCGCGTCCGTCCGTCCCTCCCTCCCTCGGTGGGCGCCTTCGCGCCGCACGCGGCCGCTAGGGGCGGTCGGGGCCCGTGGCCCCCGTGGCTCTTCTTCGTCTCCGCTTCTCCTTCA
>NZ_VDHJ01000036.1 GCF_006334925.1 Corynebacterium tapiri
TGCGCGGGATTGCCGCCGAGATCGGCTGCTCGGTTGGCACCGTTCATCGCTACGTCGCCGAGCAAAAAGCGGAGCAGAAAACCGCGTAGCCGCTCCCTTACCGTTCAAAGTCACTCATAACCAAGTCAGATATTTCCGGGGTTTTAGGGGGTTCCCTAAAGAACTTCCCTCCAGTGCGAGCGAAGCGAGCTCCTCCCCCGCCCCCATTCCCACTCTCTCCCTGCCACCCTCCAGCTACCTTGGAGGCATGATCGAAAAGCAGCTGACCACCCTCATCTTCGGAAACCTCGTCCTAGAGTCAACGCTTACAGCGTGCTACGTGCGGGTCTACGCGGATGACAAACGGTCCTTTTCTATGAGTACGAATCCTCCGGTCGAGATAAAGGTCCCCCTTGACGAACTGAAAAAGAACGCTTCAAGAGAACAGAAAGAAGCGATCGCTTCTCACGTCTTCGACGAGGCTAGGCAGTTTTTAGACACGGACTACCCGGGTGGTGCTGATGCTGCAGCTAAGGAACTACTTGATTGGTTGTGTACGCCTTAACCCATGTGGCAGGGAAGATGGACTTCATCGGAGAGTCCGATTCCCCGGTGGTCTCCAGCATTAATGGTTGCGCTTATACGGTAGTCTTGGCCAGCCCGGTCAGGATTGCAGAGAGCCTCTCCACGGACGAACCCATAACCATCGTGAAGTCTCATCGAGGTCCTATCGACTGTTTCGTAGAAAAACCCTAAATGCTCTTCTTGCAG
>NZ_VDHJ01000037.1 GCF_006334925.1 Corynebacterium tapiri
ATGAGTCTCTCGAGAAACTTTCCAAGGCCAGCCGCGACCGCTCAGCACCAGCCCTACGCACAGGCGTACTAGTGCGCGGGGTGGGCGCTCACCCGACGAAGAAGGGGGGTCTTGCCCCTCCTTCTCTCCTCGACCCCCCTCTCACGGGCTTCTCAGACACAAACGGGAAGGCACACAGCCAGACGGAGCACCGGAGGCACACCAGGGAATGGGGAGCGCCACCACCAGCTCAGAAGCAGGCACCTAGGAGACAAACCTGGAACGCTCCAGGAGCACCTCGACGCTTACAAGAAACAGCGCGTGCACACACCAGACGGGAAGGGTATGCAACGCCACCGGCCACATCCACCGACTCTGGGAACATGGTCAAGCGAGACACGACCAAAGTGAAACACGTGAGGGCACAACCGGGCGCCTCACACATCCACAAGGACCACGCGAACCACTGAGAAAAGTGCGCGCGGGGCAGCGCTCGGGCCGGAGAGCCGCACCCCTGCCTTCCACACACCACCGGCAGACGGATGGGGTGGAGAGACGAGGGGCCCGCTGGCAGAACGAGAAGAACGGCCGCCATTCGCCATGAATGTCCGTCCCTCGCCTGGCGCGGCTTAGGC
>NZ_VDHJ01000038.1 GCF_006334925.1 Corynebacterium tapiri
TGGTGGCTGGGGAGAGGGCTCCGTGCACACCCCCGCGTGCGCGGTACTTTCCTCCCCTCCTGAGGGCCGCCGTGCGGGACGGGGTGTGGGTAGGCGACGGTGGGCTCCCGGGTCCCCACCCGTCTTCCCGTGCCTCACCCGTGCCTTCCGTCGCGTGCGTCCCTCTCGCTCGCGTCCACGACTTTGGCCGCTCCCGCGACGCGGGCCTGCGCCGCGCGTGGTGCGTGCTGTGTGCTTCTCGGGCTGTGTGGTTGTGTCGCCTCGCCCCCCCCTTCCCGCGGCAGCGTTCCCACGGCTGGCGAAATCGCGGGAGTCCTCCTTCCCCTCCTCGGGGTCGAGAGGGTCCGTGTCTGGCGTTGATTGATCTCGCTCTCGGGGACGGGACCGTTCTGTGGGAGAACGGCTGTTGGCCGCGTCCGGCGCGACGTCGGACGTGGGGACCCACTGCCGCTCGGGGGTCTTCGTCGGTAGGCATCGGTGTGTCGGCATCGGTCTCTCTCTCGTGTCGGTGTCGCCTCCTCGGGCTCCCGGGGGGCCGTCGTGTTTCGGGTCGGCTCGGCGCTGCAGGTGTGGTGGGACTGCTCAG
>NZ_VDHJ01000039.1 GCF_006334925.1 Corynebacterium tapiri
AGAGAAGGGGTGGGGTGGGGTCGGTCTGGGTCCGTCTGGGACCGCCTCCGATTTCCCCTCCCCCTCCCCTCTCCCTCGTCCGGCTCTGACCTCGCCACCCTACCGCGGCGGCGGCTGCTCGCGGGCGTCTTGCCTCTTTCCCGTCCGGCTCTTCCGTGTCTACGAGGGGCGGTACGTCGTTACGGGTTTTTGACCCGTCCCGGGGGCGTTCGGTCGTCGGGGCGCGCGCTTTGCTCTCCCGGCACCCATCCCCGCCGCGGCTCTGGCTTTTCTACGTTGGCTGGGGCGGTTGTCGCGTGTGGGGGGATGTGAGTGTCGCGTGTGGGCTCGCCCGTCCCGATGCCACGCTTTTCTGGCCTCGCGTGTCCTCCCCGCTCCTGTCCCGGGTACCTAGCTGTCGCGTTCCGGCGCGGAGGTTTAAAGACCCCGGGGGGGTCGCCCTGCCGCCCCCAGGGTCGGGGGGCGGTGGGGCCCGTAGGGAAGTCGGTCGTTCGGGCGGCTCTCCCTCAGACTCCATGACCCTCCTCCCC
>NZ_VDHJ01000040.1 GCF_006334925.1 Corynebacterium tapiri
CTCCGGGTCGTACTGATCCAACTCGGCACCGAGTTCGCTTTCCACATCCTTAGCGAGGGCTTGAAAAGCTTGGGCCTCTTCACAGCGCGCTTTCACCGCGTTGATCAGCTCGGTGCCCGAGGTAAACGACGTGCGAGTGGTGGTCTCGCCGGTGGTGTGCCCGATCATGGTGCGTACCTCCTGGAGTAGGTCAGCAAGCCGATAAACACGCTTGTGCTGGCAATACCAACGATAAGCCGTCGGATCATCACCTTGATAGAACGGCGAGCGACTAAACCGGTGCGCAAAGTGCGGATCATGGTCAAGAAACTCCCCCAGGGTGCGACTAGCAGCCGCCAGAAGCCCCATAGGCGCAGATTTCCCGGTGATGTTGGCATAGACCGGATCAATCAGCCACAGAGCCTGCGCCTTGCCACTTAAGGGGTTGATACCAACCCAGGAGGGGCCGATATTGCGGGCGATCAGGCTCGCAAACTTTTCTCGCACACTAGCGGCCAGGTTGGCGGGGTGGCCCCCGTGTTC
>NZ_VDHJ01000005.1 GCF_006334925.1 Corynebacterium tapiri
AATGAAAAATATCAACATGCCGGCCCACCCATTGACGGGGTACAAAACAGGCCAGCACATCCATACTTGTGCACATCACCACACAAACATGATGATGCTGTTATTGGCACACTATTGAGTTCTCACACAACACACGCACACCACCGAAAACCAGTCACAACAACCAATCACGATGGAAGCCTGAGTGAAACTACAGTAACCAACCAACCCCAGTCAAACCGTTGCTGGAAAGTTCACTGAAAATTTCTTCCGCCACCTGCATGTAACCTTGCGGTCATCTCTGCGCGGCGACTTGGATTACTTTAGACCACTACCCCAGAAACACGCAAACTCGCGTAATTTTCGCAGCTAGTGGTAGCAAGCGATCGGACCGTTGGGCCCGTCGATCACGCTGATGGGCGTGTTGAAGATGTCGGTGAGCAAGTCGTCGTCAAGCACCTGCTGTACAGAGCCGAACGCCGCGATGTGACCGTCCTTCACAGCGCAGATGTGGTCGGCATAGCGTGCGGCGAAGTTGATGTCGTGAAGAACCACAATGATGGTTCGTCCGAGGGAGCGCGCGGCGTCCTGGAGATGACGCATCATGTCCACGGAGTGGGCGATGTCGAGATTGTTGAGTGGCTCGTCAAGGAGGACGTAATCGGTCTCTTGGCATAGCACCATCGCAACGTAGGCGCGCTGGCGCTGGCCGCCGGAGAGCTGATCAAGGTAGCGATTCTCCAATTCACGCAGGTGCAAGAAGTCGATGTACTTGGAGATGATCTCCTCGTCTTCGGCGGTCAGGCGCCCCTTGGAGTAGGGGAACCGCCCGAAGCCCACGAGCTGGCGCACGGTCAGTTTGGTGACAAAGTGATTTTCCTGGCGCAGGATCGATACGACCTTGGCCAGTTCCGTCCCTTTGGTAGACGCAACGTCGTGGCCAGCGATGGAGATCGTTCCGGAGTCGACGGCAAGCAGGCGACCGATCATGGTGAGCAGGGTCGACTTACCTGCGCCATTCGGACCCACCAGCGCCGTGATACCCCCGGCCGGGATGTCGATGTCTACCGGGCCGATGTTGACCTCGGAGCTGTAGGACTTGGATACCTGGGACAGCGTGATCACAGTCGGCCCTTTCGCAGAATGACGAGGAGGAAGACACTTCCGCCCACGAGCTCAATGATGATGGACACCACACCTTGGGCGTAGAAGACGTGGTTCATGAGGAAGTAGGCGCCGGCGAGCACGACGAAGGCAACGGAGATTGCCATCGGGAACACATACCGGTGGTCGTAGGTGCCCGCGATTTGATAGGTCAGCGTTGCCACTAGGAAGCCCAGGAAGGTCATGGGGCCTACTAGTGCGGTGGAGACCGCCATCAATACGCTGACCAAAATAAGCGCTGCTATGGCGTGTCGCTGGTAATTCACACCCAGGCCGACCGCCGCGTCCCGCCCCAGCGCCACAATGTTGAGCCTGCGAGAGAGCAGGATGAGCCCTAGTGCGGCGATCGCGCAGAGCGGCAGCGCAACTGGGAAGTCCTGTGGGTCGGCGTTGTTGACGGAACCGAATAGGCGCGCGGTCAGCACGTCGAATTCACTCGGGGTGAGCATGCGCTGCATGAAGGTCGCCACCGATCCCAGTCCCCCGCCGATGACCACGCCTACCAGCAGCATCGCGTGCATGTCGGGGTTCTTGCCGGTGAGCAGCCAGGCGTAGAGCACTAGGGATAGTCCGACCATGAGGGCGACCTGGATGAGGAACATGGTGGTGTTCCGGGCGTCGAGAAGCCCCGTGACGCCGAAGAAGTAGACGGTTGCCGTATGAATCGCCAGGTACAGCGATTCGAAGCCCATGATCGAGGGGGTAATGATGCGGTTGTTTGTCACGGTATGAAACGCCACGGTAGCTACGGCCTGGCACACGGCGACGACGGCCATGGCGATCACCCCGTTGAGGCGGCGCTCGGCAATGAGCCAGAATTTCTCCGTGCCAAAGGGCATGGGGTTGCTGTAGGCCAGCAGCCCAAAGCCGGCGGCACCGCCGACAAGGACGAGCGCAATCAGCAGCAGCCAGTAACGGCGCGCAGCCCTAGGAGTGGCAAAAGCCCCGGAGGATCGCGGCGTTGTTGCAGTACTAACCACGGCGCGACCTCCGAACGATGAGCGCAACAAACACCACGGCGCCGACCACGCCCAAGATCACCGAAACGGGCATCTCAAAGGGAGCGATGATGACGCGGCCCAGGATGTCGCAGAGCGCGACGATGGCGATGCCGGTGAGGCATACCCACGGCAGGTTGGAGCGCAGGTCGTCGCCACGCATCATGGACACAATGTTGGGCACGATCAGTCCCAGGAAAGGCAGCGCTCCCACCGCGACGGTGACCACGCCGGTGGCGATGGCGATCAGCGCCGTGCCCAGCAAAACAACGCGCTGGTAGTTCACACCCATGGTGGTGGCAATGTCTTGGCCCAGGCCCGCGACCGTGAGCCGATCCGCCACAAAGAACACCGCGAGCACCACGAGGACGACGCTCCACAGCACCTCGTATTGGCCGCGGTAGACGTCCGTAAACGAGCCTGCGAACCACACGCCCAGCTGCTGCAACATCTCAGTCTGTAGTGCGAAGAAGGTCGAGACGGATCCCACTACAGCGCCCAGCATGATGCCGATGATCGGCACGATGAGCGAGGAGCGTAGCGAAACTCGGCGCAGGAAGAGGAAAAAGACCATCGTCCCAATGAATGCAAAGACAATCGCACCAATCATGCGCTGGGTAATCGTCGCTGCCGGCGCGAAGTACATCACGAAGAGCAGCCCCAGACCTGCCCATTCCGTTGTGCCGGTAGTGGTGGGCTCGACGAACCGGTTTTGTGTGAGCATTTGCATCACCAGCCCGGACATCGCCATCGCGGCCCCCGCCAGCGCGAGAGCAATGGTGCGCGGGACTCGCGTTATCAGGAACATGTCGCGGCCGTCCGGGCTCGACAGATCGTACTGCCCGATAAAGAGCGAAGCGATGAGGAGACCGACCACGAGCAGGAGGAACCCCAAAAAGGGCACAGAAAAAAGCCGCTGACGCGTCCGAGGGGTGCGGTCAACGGCTGTGCTCATAGCTGTCATTGTTTCAGGTTGGTTAGGCAAACCTACACTCGGGGGTTGGAAATCGCTTCTCGACGCCCCTTCTCCCCCGAATTACCAGAGCAGAAGCTACTTCTGCGCTGCCTCGAACTGGTCAGCAATCTGGTTGAGGATCTCGGTGTAGGTGATGATCGACTCGTTGGTGTAGGTGTCCTCCGGCGCGTAGTACACGTGGTCCTCGGAGATGGCCTTGGTGTTCTTCAGAGCCTCGGCACCGGAGATGACCTGCTTGGCACCGACGTACTCGGCGGTGTCGCGCTTGCTCGTTCCGGCGTCGCGGTCGAGCACCAGGATCCAGTCCGGATTGGCCTGAGCGATGGCCTCGACGGAGATGTCGTCACCCTGGTGGTCATCAGAGGCGTTGGCGATCTCTAGCGCCGGCGTCATGCCCACCATGTCAAAGATCGGGCCGAACACGCGCCCCTTGGACGGCGCGATGTAGCCAATAGTTCCGCCGGAGACGTTGACGGCCATGACCTTCTGGTCCTTGTTGTAGGCCTTGCGGGCACGCTCGAGGGCCTTGTCAAAGTCATCGACGAGTGCCTGGGCTTCCTTCTGCTTGCCAAAGATCTCGCCCATGGCCGTGGTCTGACGCTTAAGCTCTGCGTCCAGGGGCTCACCCTCGCGCGGCTCGAACTCGACAATGGCGGTGTCCGGGTTGAGCTTCTTGATGTCGTCGTAGTGCTGCTTGAAGCGCTGACCGTTGACGATCAGATCGGGCTCAGCCGCGGTGAGCGCCTCCAGGTCAGGCTCACGGTGAGAGCCCAAGTCGATGACCTCGTCGTTCTTCTTGTACTGCTCGACGGTGAACGGAACGATCGGCTTGGGAGCTGCCACCAGCGGAATACCCCACTTGGCCAGAACCTCAAAGGTGCGATTGTCCGTGGAGGCGACAGCCTGCGGGTTCTTGGGCACCTGCTGGGTGCCGTGGTTGTCCTCGATGGAGATGGTGTCACCGGAATCTGCCTGTGCGCCTTCCTTTGCGGCGGATGCCGAGGAGGAAGTCGACTGGGCGAAATCGTTTCCCGTGCTGCAGGCGCTTAAGCTCAGTGCGCTGGCTGCGAGGGCGGCGATGATCAGACGAGGCTTGTTCACAGTGTCCACGAATCCTTTTGGTTTGAACGGTGATAGTCCCCAACAGGCTAAGTTAGGGTTGCTTTACCTAAACGTACATGATTCCCCAATTGCGTCACAATAGTGTTTCTTAAATCGGCCATGGAGGGAACTCCATACAGAAAAGCCCCTCCAGCCAACAAAGACTGGAGGGGCCGAGATGAGCACCGAGACTACTTGCGCTTCTTCTTTCCACCAACACTGGTCAGCAGCCCCAGACCGATGGCCAGCAGCCACGCGTTCTTGGATAGATCCAGCCCCTTTTCGGTCGGGCGAATGCCGTCGTCCTCGGTGTTTTCCTCGTCGGCGAAGTAGAGGGAAAGCAGGCCGGCAGAGAAGGCGGTGAGTGCACCACCGGCGACGAAGTTAGGGACGAAAGGTGCCAGCAATGCGCCGCCGACAGCAGCCTCAGACCAACCGATGATGGTGCCAAACTTCTCCTTCGGCAGCTCCTTCACGGCGGGAACACCGGTTGCGGCGAACTCCTGCAAGCCTTCGGAAGCCTCGGCGGGCATACCGATCTTCTGAACGCCGGCATTGAGAATGAAGGCACCGGGGATTACTCGCAGGGCCGCGCTGGACAGGAAGTTCATTGCATTACCTCTCTAGGTCATTTGAATGTTGTCGTATCTACAACAGGCTCCAGCGTAGGTCGCCAGGCCCCACCGCGCAATCAGAGCGAAAGGTTGAGGGCATCCGCCTCGGCGACCAGCCACCGCGACTGCTTCTCGACGAGATTGTCCGGCACCGCTCCCCCAACGAGCAATAGCCCTGCCAGGTCCTCAATGTGCGCCATAACCTCGACCGGAGAGGCCTGCGAGTCCACAACCTGCAGCTCCGGAAGCCCCCATTCATGCAGGCCAAACGTGTACGCGGTAACCCCCTCCTCGCCCTGCCACACCCACACCGGGCAGCTCAGGCGCACGGGCGGATCCTCCTGCACAGCCTGCTGAAGAGCAGCTGGGCCGAAGGTGGTTCCTTCGCGGTAGTACGCCACGACCTGCTCACTGCGCGCCAAGGTTTTCAGGACCTTTTGGTGAGCACGGGCGACGTCGAGACGCGCGGCGGGAGTATCGGCAAAGCTGGCGGCGGTGACAATCAGATGCCCCTCGTGCTCGGCGATCGCCTGCATCTCATCCTCGGACGTAAACACCGGATGAATGTTGTTGAGCACGTCCTCGTTGGAATATTCCCGCTGGACAGGCGCAAGAAATACCGAAATACCGTCAACTTCGACCGCAAACACGTTGTCATTGAGCTGCGCGCCCGGCACGTTCTTGGCGAGCTGCTCCGGGGCTTCGCGATGCGCGGTGAGCACCATGCCGAGAACGACGCCACCGGTTTGGGCTTTGCTTGTCGACGATTCCATGCCAGCCAGGGTAGTTGCACGAGGTGTACACACCGGTGATATGGACCCGGATAAGCCAAATGCCCGGCTCTTTCGAACCGGGCATTTCGCCATTTGGTGGAGCTGCGGGGAATTGAACCCCGGTCCTCCGGCACGTTGCCAGGGCTTCTCCGTGCGCAGTCCGCAAGGATCTCTACTCGGCCCTCCGGCTTGGGCGGACGCCGTCCCGGATGATGAGCCCAGTCGGCGGAAAGGTGTCCCTGTTGGCCCCGCCGACGCGGCCAACAGGCAAGTCACCTAAGTCGATGCCAGGGTCCGGGTCGGTGACAAACCCGGCCTGACAGACACGCAAGTCGCTACTTAGGCAGCGAGAGCGTAGTCACGCTGAGAGTTCTTCTCGGCGCTTATCAGTTTGCTGCGACGCTTACGGTGGTCACCAGCCTGCACCGGCACGCTTCCCCTGGCTCAGTGTCCGAAGTCGAAACCATGTCAGCCCCTCGTTCGGCTCCCCGCAGTGGGAGGCTGTTACACGCCATACCTGCATGGGAATAACTCAAACTACCTGGCCTTTACCCTCCAAGTCAATAATCCCCCTCCGTCACCCCCACACCCCACATTGTGACCCACCCCTCTTTTTTGAATTGATTGTGAGCTGGATATAGTTCAGCTCACCCAAGCCCCACTCGAGTGCACACCAAGGAGGCGCTCATGAAGTCCACAACCGCTCGCCGAGCACTCACTGCATTGGCAGCGATCAGCCTTTTCACCGCAACCCCCGTTGCGGCCGAGGCCCAAGCCCCAGCCCCCAGCGCCACCGCCAACCTTGACGGTCAAATCCGCGGAATGGTGTGGCCCGGTGCCACCAAAACCGAAGGCTGGATGACCTCACGCGACCCGCAGGGAACCCAGGTGTGGTACTCGCGCAACACCGTCCCCAACGCCCGTGGAACGATTCTGCTCATCCACGGCCTGGCAGAGCACTCCGGGCGCTACGACTACGTGACTTACCGCCTCAACGAAGCGGGCTTCAACGTCTACCGCCTTGACCACCGCGGCCACGGACACTCTGCTGCGCCGGAGACCAATGTGGCGCGGGGAAACGTCGATAATTTCGCGTGGCTTATCGACGACATGGATCAGCTGGTCGACCAAGCTCGCGCCGAGTCTCCCGGCAAGCTGGTCATGATGGGCCACTCCATGGGCGCGATGGCCACCCAGATGTATTCGACGATGCACCCGGACAAGGTGGATATGACCGTCACTAACGGTGGTGGCGTACCGGCGAACATTCACGGACCGAACACCCTGCGTGGAGAGCACATCCGCCTGAATAATCTCTCACCCGAAAGCGCCGCGCTGGGCGAGCCGGTGACCGCTCCCCTGCACCTGGAGGATCTGCTCGGCCAGAGCATCTACGACCCGCTGAACCAGGCGCTGGCGTCCTCGAACCCAGACCAGGCTGTTATGCCGCAGACGTCTCCGCAGCCGCTGCAGGATGCGTTCTTGCCCAACCCGCTGATGCTGGAGTACCAGCCACCGGGACTGCTAGGCGACGGTGTGTACTCCGACCCGCGCATTGCTCAGGACGGTGCCAACGACCCGCTCTTCGCTCGCCAGATCTCGGCCTCGACCTCGCTGCAGCTGTCGCAAGCCCTGGCATACAGCGCGTACAACGCGAAGAAGTACACCAAGCCGACGCTGATCATGCATGGTTACAACGATGGCGTGGTCCCCGTCGAACTCGACACCAACTGGTTCAACGCGGTTGGGTCGCAGGATAAGCGCTACATCATCTGGGACGGCCTCAAGCACGAGACCATGAATGAGACGGTGCGTGACGACGTCATCAACACCGCCATCAACTGGATCAACGAGCGACTCTAAGTCACAGCCCGCTGGGGTTGACGCGCACCGAGTCCACACAGGCGTCAGCGGGCATATCCAGTGCAAGGCGAACCGCCCGGGCGATAGACTCCGGTCGCGCCCAGCGGTGGCCGTCGTAGTCCTCCGCAGCGATACCTTCGCTCGCGCGCAACTGGCGTTGCATATCCGTATCTACCCGTCCGGGGTGGACAGAGGTCACCCGGATAGCGCCCTTTTCCTCGGCGCGCAGGGCGTCAGTAAAAGCGCGCAGCGCGAACTTGGTGCCGGCATAGATCGCCTGGCCCGCCCCAGAATGCAGGCCAGAGCCTGAGTTAATGGTCACCACTGTTCCGGTGGTGGCGCGCAGCTTGGGCAGGACCAGTCGCGTGAGTTCGGCGATGGCAAAGACGTTGAGCTCAAATGAGGAGCTCCACTGCTGCCACGAGGCCTCGGCAACGCTGGTGCGCTCGAGCACTCCAGCACTGTGGACAACGGCGTCGAGCTTGTCGACGCCCTCAACCGCCCTGGCCAAGGCCTTCGGATCCTTCAGATCCGCAACAAAGGGCTCTGCACTGGGCAGGGACTCGACGACCTTGGCCGCGGCTTCCTCGCTGGTGGAGCCCACCAAAATATGGCTATCGGTCCCCAACTCGTGGGCGATGGCGCGCCCGATTCCGCGGGAAGCGCCGGTAACAAGAACAGTACGCATGGCTAAATCAGGCTCCTTGTGTTCAATGGGCAACTGCTGGAGCCCATTGTCCGCACAATGTCGCCGCCGCGCCAGAAGTTCTTAGGCGTTGATGCCCTTGATCTTGCGGCCCAGCTCGCGCACGACCTCGCGTTCAGCGGTGCGCTTTTTGATGGCCTGGCGCTTGTCGTAGTCCTGCTTACCCTGCGCAAGCCCCAGCTCAACCTTCAGGCGCCCGTCCTTGAAGTACAGGCTCAAGGGGACGAGGGTGCGGTTTCCGTCACGCACTTTGCCTTCTATGGAGTCGATCTCTCGGCGGTGCATCAGCAGCTTGCGGGTGCGCCGCGGCGAGTGATTGGTCCAGTGGCCCATGGAGTACTCGGGAATGTGCAGGTTACGCAGCCACAGCTCACCCTTGTCGATCGTGGCAAAGGACTCCACCAGGGATGCCTTGCCCTCGCGCAGGGACTTAATCTCGGTGCCCACGAGGACGATGCCCGCCTCGTACGTATCCAGGATGGTGTAGTCGTGGCGGGCCTTGCGGTTAGTAGCAATGGTCCCGGGGGCCTGCTTTTTCTTCTTGGCCATAATGGCGCTTCATCTTACCCTCTACGGGGGTTAAACAGCGAAAACGGGTTGGTCGCGCGGTTCGACTGCGCGCGGTTCGCCTGATTGTGGCAACTTTGTCGGACACCCAGGCCCGAAACGGCGGCTGCCCGTCCGACATTGTTGCCAGCCGGCGCCTGTAGACAGCGAAAACCCGCCGTCAATCCCGAGGGCGAGACCACGGCGGGCGAGCTGACCGGGAAGGTCCTAGACCACCGGGGCCAGACGGTGGGCAACGAAGTCGTTGGCCTTTTCCGTCGGGTGAGCAACGATCTGGAAGTTCGGCGTGGTGGTGTCAATGATGCCGGAGACGAAGCGCTCCTGGTCCGGGGCGCAGGAGCCGTGGCCTGCGGAGGCATCCTTCATGTCCACGTAGGTTGCACCGATGTTGACGGCGGCCCAGTACTGGTTGTTCTGGTTGGCGCGCTCGACCTCGCCCAGCAGGCCAAGCCAGATTCCACCCGGCAGGTTGGGAACCACGTTTACAGCGCAGTACACATCGTTGTTGGTCACAGCAACGTGGCCAGCCTCAATGATCTTGGCGTTCGGAGCCACAGAGCGGATCTTGTCGGCAGCGATCTTGTGATCGTTGATGAAGCCGCGGTGAACCTCATCGAAGTTGAGGATGTTGCGCTGATCTTCAATCACACCAAGCGGGCCGAAGTTATTGAAGCCCACGTTGATCACCACAGAGCGGGTGCCGGCGTGCAACTCACCGGTAGCGATCGCGCGATCGATGCGCTCGAGCATGGAACGGGAGGTGTCACCCGGGCAGGACCAGTCAGACACCGGTGCGCCCGTGATTGCGCCCAACTTGCGCGGCCAGTTGTTCTCGCCCTGCAGGCAGCCTTCGCTGTCAATGTTGTTCACCGGCGCCGGAGCGGAGGAGCCCGGAAGACCCATGGGCCCGAAGTTGCCCAGGTAGGGGTTCGACGCGTAGCTGTCGCCAAACACCACGATGTTTCCGTTCGGGGCAGCTGAAGCCACAGCAGGGGCAGTAAGCGTGGCAACAGCGGCGGCAGCCGCAGCCAGCAGAGCCTTAAGGCGCATTTAACTATCCTGTTCTCACATCGCATAGTTCACCGCTCGAAACCAAGCGATGACGTTTACGTAAGGACTATAGGGCACACAGGCCCTTGGCGTTACAGATACAGGAAATTTTAGGATTCCTGCTGCTGGCTCATGCGCCAACGAATTCCGGCCTCGAGGAAACCATCGATGTCCCCATCCAGCACCTTGGATGGATCAGAAACCTCGTAGTTGTTTCGCAGGTCCTTGACCATTTGGTACGGGTGCAGCACATAGGAGCGCATCTGGTTGCCCCAGGAAGCATTTCCGCCCGCACCCAGTGCGTCCATCTCGGCCTTTTCCTCCTGGCGCTTGCGCTCGAGCAGCTTCGCCTGCAAAACGTTCAGAGCCGATGCCTTGTTTTGGATCTGCGACTTCTCGTTCTGGCACGTCACCACAATTCCCGTGGGCAGGTGCGTAATGCGCACGGCCGAGTCGGTGGTGTTCACTGACTGACCGCCCGGGCCGGAGGAGCGGTAAACGTCCACGCGGATGTCGGAGTCCGGAATATCGATATGGTCGGTTTTTTCGACGACCGGCAGAACCTCCACCTCAGCAAACGAGGTCTGGCGGCGTCCCTGGTTATCAAACGGCGAGATGCGCACCAGGCGGTGTGCTCCCTGCTCCACAGAGAGCGTCCCGTACATGTATTCGCCGTGGACCACGAACGTGGCGGACTTAATGCCGGCTTCCTCGGCGTAGGAAATGTCGTACACATCCACCTTGTGGCCGGCCTTCTCGGCCCACCGGGTGTACATGCGCATGAGCATCTCGGCCCAGTCGGCAGCATCCACACCGCCGGCACCGGAGCGAATGTTGATCACGGCCTCGCGGGCGTCGTACTCCCCCGAGAGCATGGTGGTCACCTCGAGCGAATCAATCGAGCTGGCCAGGGAGTCCAGTTCCTCGTCCGCCAGGCTGGCGTCGCCTTCTTCCTCGGCGAGCTCGTACATCACCGGCAGGTCGCTGAGACGCTGGCGCAGGTCACGCACCCGACGCAGGGTGGCCTGGACCGAGGACAGCTCGCTGGTGACCTGCTGGGCGTGGTCCGGGTCGTCCCACAGCGAGGGATCGGAGGCCTGTTGCTCAAGCTCACGCACGCGCGCGGACAGCTCCTCGAGGTCCAGCACCTTTTCGATGGTGGTCAAGGTGGATTCGAGGGCATCAACACGTTCGGCAATCTCCGGTCGCATGGGCACACAGTTTAGCCGCTTGCCCCACTTAACCCGTGCGCGGGAGCCTGGCAAGGCACAATGGGTGACTATGAGCACTTCCCCAGAGCAGCAGCCCACCCTCACCGAGATGGTCGATGCCATCGCTAAGACCTATAGCGTCGCGCATGCGGATGACGACGACCAGCGTCTGGCCGCCACTCTCGTCTACAACGCCGGCCGCCTGGCGTGGCGCTTGCGCGAGCAGGGTGTGGAGACGGACTTCAAGACGTCGATTAGCGATGTTGTCACCGACGCCGACCGCGCCGCCGAGCAGTTCGTCGCCGCGGTGCTTTCGACCCTACGCCCGGAAGACGGAATTTTGGGCGAGGAGGGCACCGCGCGCGAGAGTTCGAGCGGGCGCACCTGGGTGATCGATCCGGTGGATGGGACGTACAACTTCACCCGCGGTTCGGATTATTGGTGCTCGGCGCTCGCGCTGGTCAAGGGGGATCCGCAGGAACCGGAGGAGCTGGTGTTGGGCGCGGTGCATCGCCCGGCTATGGGATACACGTGGGTCGGTGGCCCGAACATTCCCTCGATGCGCGATGGTGAGAAGGTGCGTATCGACGCCGCCCCCAGCCTGGAAAAGACCTGCCTGGCCACGTATCTTCACCCCAGCTTCCTTGCCAACGATCAGGTGCGCGAGCCCTGGAACCGCGTAGCCAGTACCGCCGCCACGCTGCGCATGCTGGGTGCCGGGTCGGTTGATCTGGCCGGGGTTGCCGACGGCACGAGTGGCGCCTGGATCCAGCACTCCGTTCCCGCCTGGGACTGGCTGCCGGGCAAGGCGTTGATCGAAGGTGCCGGCGGGGTGGGCCGCAAGATTTCCGCCGGTGGGGTCGAGTGGTGCATCGCTGGATCGGCCGAGGTGGTCGATGAGATCGCTACACTCTTGACGCATGACTAATTACGCCGACGACCTCGCCCTGGCCCTCGAGCTTGCCGACGCCGCGGACGCCCTGACCACCGAGCGCTTCGAGGCCAGCGACCTGCAGGTCGACTCCAAGCCCGATCTCACCCCGGTCACCGAGGCCGATCTGACCGTGGAGAAGGAGCTGCGCTCGCGCCTGGAGTCCGCGCGGCCTGACGACGCAGTCCTTGGCGAGGAATTCGGCGGCGACGTGCAGTTTTCCGGCCGCCAATGGGCCATCGACCCCATCGACGGCACCAAAAACTACGTGCGCGGGGTACCGGTGTGGGCCACGCTTATCTCGCTGTTGCAGGACGGCGTGCCCGTCCTCGGCGTCATCTCCGCCCCCGCTCTGTCCCGCCGTTGGTGGGCGGCCAGCGGCACCGGCGCGTGGCGCACGATCGACGGCTCCTCCCCCAAGAAACTCGCGGTCTCTCGGGTGGCATCGCTTGACGACGCCTCCGTCTCCCTATCCAGCCTTGCCGGCTGGAAGGAGCGCGGGTTGTTAAATAACGTGCTCGAGCTGAGCGAGAAGACCTGGCGCTTGCGCGGTTATGGCGACTTCTTCTCCTACTGCCTGGTTGCTGAGGGCGCAGTCGACATCGCAGCTGAGCCGGAGGTTTCGCTCTGGGACCTGGCTGCCTTATCCGTGCTGGTGGCTGAGGCTGGCGGGCGATTCACCTCACTGGCTGGTGAGGACGGCCCGCACGGTGGCGATGCGGTGGCCACGAATGGGGTGTTGCACGAGGATGTGCTGGGGATGCTGGGGAGCTAGCGCCCCTACAGCAACGCCTGAGCCAGCACGGTGCCAATCACGCAGGACATGATCACGGAGATCAAACCCGGGATGATGAACGAGTGGTTAATGATGTACTTGCCAATGCGGGTCGTTCCCGTGTTGTCGAAGCCGATGCAGGCCAGGTCAGAAGGATACGTCGGCAAGATGAAATAACCGTAAGCAGCACTGTAAAAGCCGACGATGATCTTCGGGTCAACACCCAGTGCCAGGCCTAGTGGCGCGATCGCAACCAGGGCTGCTGCCTGGGAGTTGACCAGCTGGCTGACCACAAAGAGCACAATCGCATACGTCCACGGAGCGCTTTGGACTACGTCGCCCAGGCCGCCCTTGAGGACGTCGATATGCGAAGCAAAGAACGTGTTGGCCATCCACGCCACACCGAACACGGAGAACACCGCGGTCATGCCGGCCTTGAAAACCTGCGTGGAGGCGACCTTGTTGGCCTCGACCTTGCAGGTCAGCAGAATGATTGCGCCGGCCAGGAGCATGATCATCTGGATGGCCAGGGTCATGGACATGGGAGCGAGCTTGCCGTCGTCGTTAGGCACCAGCGGGCGCAGCGCCTCGGATGCGCCGAGGATGGTCACCACCACAATCGCGCCGAAGAAGATCCACATGGAGCGGTAGGACTGCTTGGGAAAAGTGGTTCCCATCAAGGACTCACCCTTGGAGTACAGGGCCTTTTTGAACTCGGGGTTCTTGAGCTTCTCCTGGAACACCGGGTCCTTGTCCAGGTCCTTGCCGCGACGCAGCGACCACAAGGCCGCGATGAGGACGCCACCCAGGGAGCTGGGAAGGGCGACCATGAGGATCTGCGGGATGGAGTAGCTGGTGTCTGTAACACCCGCATGCTCGGCAAGCATGGAGGCCAGCGACACGGTGGCCACCGAGACGGGCGACGCCATGATGCCCATCTGCGATGCCGTCGAGGCGACAGCCATCGGGCGTTCCGGGCGGATGCCCTTCTTTACCGCGATGTCCTGAATGATCGGGAACATCGTGTACACCACGTGGCCGGTGCCGCACAGAACGGTCAGCAGCCAGGTCGACAAGGGCGCGAGGATGGTGATCATCTCCGGCTTTTTACGCAGGAACTTCTCCGCGTACTGCATCATCACGTTGAGGCCGCCAGCCTGCTGCAGCGTCGCGGCGCAGCCGATCACGGCGACGATGGTGAGGATGACCTGGACCGGGGGCTCACCAGGAGCCAGGCCCAGCAAGAAAACGAGGGCGGTCAGGCCGATGCCGGAGATGAGGCCCAGGCCCATTCCGCCATAGCGGGTGCCCAGGATCAGGCACCCCAGCACCACGATTGATTGCACGATGATTCCAGCCACAGACGCCGGGTCTAATAAAGCAGCCAACATACGCTTGCATCCTTCTAGTAGCAGACAAAAGTGATGGTAATGCCGGCAGTTACGTATCACTTACCCGCGGAAGGGTGATGTGCATCATCTACGTGTGTGCCGGAGGAGGGGCGTCGAGAAGCGACGCCCTACAGCAGAACCTGCGCCAGACCACTACCCACCAGGCACGAGACGCTGACACAGATCAGGCCCGGGATGAGGAAGGAGTGGTTGATGATGTACTTACCGATGCGAGTGGTACCCGTGTTGTCGAAGCCGATGCAAGCGAGGTCGGACGGGTAGGTCGGCAGGATGAAGTAACCGTAGGCGGCACCATAGAAGCCCACAATCACCTTGGGGTCTACGCCCAACGCCAGGCCCACCGGGGCGATGGCCACCAGGGCCGCTGCCTGAGAATTGACCAGCTTACTGACCACAAACAGCACCAGCGCGTATGCCCACGGAGCTTGCTGGACTACTCCGGACAGGCCGGTTTCCAGGGCGTCGATATGCGTCTGGAAGAAGGTGTCGGCCATCCATGCCACACCGAACACGGAGAAGACTGCGGTCATGCCGGCCTTAAATACCTGGGTGGAGGCGATCTTGTTGCCCTCGACCTTGCAGGTCAGCAGGATGATCGCGCCGGCGAGCAGCATAATCATCTGGATGACCAGGTTCATCGACATCGGAGCAAGCTCGCCGTTCTTGCCGGGCACGGCCGGGCGAAGTGCATCCGAGGCGCCCAGGAGGGTGACAAAGGCGATCGCGCCGAAGAAGATCCACATGGACAGGTGAGCCTGCTTGGGGAAGGTCTTGCCCAGCAGCGTCTCACTCTTGGCGTAGACCGTCTTTTTGAACTCCGGGTCCTTCAACTTCTCCTGGAACACGGGGTCCTTGTCCAGATCCTTACCGCGGCGCAGGGACCACAGTGCTGCGATCAGAACACCGCTGAGCGAGGCCGGGATTGCCACCATGAGAATCTGCGGAATGGAGTAGCTCGTGTGCGTTATGCCGGCGTTCTCGGCAAGGATCGAGGCCAGGGACACGGTGGCTACAGAAACCGGAGATGCGGTGATGCCCATCTGGGAAGCCGTCGAGGCCACGGCCATCGGACGCTCCGGGCGAATTCCCTTCTTCACCGCAATGTCCTCGATGATCGGGAACATCGTGTACACCACGTGCCCCGTGCCGCACAGCACAGTGAGGAACCAGGTGGCCAGCGGCGCGAAGATGGTGATCAATTCGGGCTTTTTACGCAGGAACTTCTCCGCGTATTGCATCATCACGTCCAGGCCGCCGGCCCGCTGGAGCGTGGCCGCGCAACCGATGACCGCAACGATGGTGAGGATGACAGACACCGGGGGCTCGCCGGGGACCAAACCGAAGAGGAAAACCAGGATGGTCAATCCGATTCCGGATATGAGGCCGAGCCCCATTCCCCCGTACCTCGTGCCCAGGAGCAAACATCCCAGGACCACTAGTGATTGGACGATGATTCCGACCACGGATGCCGGATCAAGAACAGCGGCGAACATACGCTTGAATCCTTCTAGTAGTAGATAATTCTCACGCTAGACCCGGTTGATCGGTATCACCTAAACGAACAATAGTGACTTATCGCACTAGAAATTAACAGGGGGTAAGAGGCGACCTCCCCGATCCCCACATGCTTCTGACCTCGCCTTTGGGGAGTTGTGCCCCGTTTTGGCGGATGCTTTACGACGTTTGCCTGCTCACCCGTACGGGCATCTACCCGTAGGTGTAACCAGTGGGCTTGGTCACAGACTCCGGAATCGGGCGATAGATGTACACCTTGGCGTTATTGCCACCCTGGCACAGAACGGAATCAGTGCCTTGGCCACCAGTGCAGCTCATTTCGTAGGTCTGGCCAGTGACGGGCGATGTCACGTTAAGAGTGGGTTGCGTGTTCCCGGTGGCGATCCAGTGGTCAATGAAGGCGTAGTAGACCTTGCTACCAAATTCCGGCGACGTGTTATTGGGTTCCCATGCAGGGCCCGTGCCAGTCCGCCCTACGGTGTATCCGGGGAAGTCTGCCTTGGAGCGACCGGAGTTGTTGCCATTCGGAGCTGGCTCTCGGTTCTCGGGGTTAACTTGGGTGGCTTTCGCATCCGCAGTCTGTGAAGATGCTGTCTGCCCCTGCGGAGCTCCGGTTTGCGATTGGGTCACCGTCACGACTACCGGCTCTTCCTTTTCGGTCGTGTCAGCGCTACAAGCCGAGACCACGCTGGCTGCCGAAAACCCGGTCACGGCTACCGTGAACATCCGCCCCCAGTGACTGCGCGTATTCACACTATCCACTTCCCGCTCCTAAAACCCGACTGTGATTCAGCTTAAAGTTTGTAACTAATGGTAATGGACTGCGCGCGACTCTTAGGAGGTTTAACCTCAGCTGTAGAACGCTTCCGCTGCCCTCCAACGAGTTCCCGCTTAGATTCCTACAGCGCCTCAAAGGGAAGGTGCTTAACCTATAGGAGAACAGTTGCTGGTAGTTGCCATCATCATTGCCGAGGTGTTGTTCTGGGTTTTACTATTCGGGGGACTCGCAGTTCGTTATATCGCGGGCATGAAGTCTGTTGGCATGGTGATGCTGGCTTTGACCCCTGCGATCGATCTCATTCTGTTGGCGCTGACATACGCAGACCTATCCGGCGGGGGTCACTCAAAATTCGTCCATGGACTTTCCGCGTTCTACATCGGATACTCCTTAGCCCTTGGCCCCGTGGCTATCAAAGCGATGGATCAGCGAGCCGTGAAGCGTTTTGGCGGACACCAACCTGAGCCCAGAGCAGAAAGCACCTATGCGGAACAACTGTCGCTGTGGAAGAGAGCTCTCGTGGGGTCCGCAGTTACGATTGTCCTGCTTGCTATCGGGGTGGCCATAGTAGGTGCACAAGGATCCTTTTGGCTCTTGTACTGGACGATTACCGCGGTGTTTGTCCCTATCTCTTGGTGGTTCATCGGACCATATCGCGAGCTCAAGAAAACGCGTTAGATTCCTCCAAGTACGGCGAAACCCGCCCCGGGGGCATGAGGGGTTAATCCGTTGGTCTAATTAAATTGGGATATAGTAAGCCTACCCTTACTTAGGGTAGGCTTCCCAAATGTCACGACGGATAGATGGTGCTCAACACCAGCAACCTCCCCTACCTTTCCTAAGGACACCCCCATTGTCAGCCTCACAAGCCCTCACTATTCGCCTGCTCATTCGATCCGCCCTCGCGGACATCGAGCTGGAACCCGCCCGAGTGATCCAAGCAGTCGAAGACGGATACATGACACTGCAAGAGGGCAACTCCGGGTGCCCAACCAAGATGGTGATCGACCGGTCCGTCGCCAACCGCGACTCCATCGCCTTTTCCATATTGTGCTTCGATGGCCGCCGCGACCTCGTGGGGTATAAGACCTCTTACCGGCACGGCATCGACAATCCAGACACGTACGACACGACCATCAGCCTCTACGACGAGCACGGAACTCCCTACGCGCTGATGGTCGGTGGCACGGCGGGTGCGGCCGTGCACGAAGGTCTGCGTCACCTGCAGGATTACCCACCGAACACCACTATGGTGGCGATTGGTTGCGACACTGGGGAGAAATACCTCGACACCGTCTTTAACGACACCTGGCTGCAGTCCCACCAGCTGCACTCTGAGCCGGTCGAGCGCCAGGTAGTGGGCATGTTTGAGGCCTACCGCGATTCGCACGCCATCTCCTGCGCTGAGGTGATGGTCGCGTGAGTTCGACGACCACGAGCTACCGGGAGGTCTATTCCCTGGCCCTGCCCATCGCGGGTGTGCAACTGGCGGGCGTGGCGCTGACCACGACCGACGTGCTGATGCTGCAGACCCTCGGGGTGGTGGCTATCGCCGGTGGTGGTTTGGCCATGCAGTTCTATAACCAGATCCGGACGATGTGCGTGGGCATGGTCACAGCAGGGGGCAACCTGGTCGCGGAAGCCGCCGCCGAGCGGGAGCGGGAGCAGGAGCAGCAAGCGCAGGACCACGCGCGGAAGGGTACCGCCCCCGCGACCTCGCCAACCGACTCCCCGGGTACGGAGAAAATCCGCCAGGCCGTGCGCAGCTGCATGGCGGTGGGAACGGTCACGGCCCTGGTCGGTGCACTACTCGTGATCGCCTTGGGCGCCCTGGTTTTGGTGCTGCCGGTCGATGACGCCGTATCCCGCCTGACCTTCGCGATGACCCTGACGCTCGCGCCGGGGCTGATCCCCATGATCTGGCTCAACGTACTTCGCCAGTTCGCCGTGGGTATGCGCCGCCCCGGCTCCTTGCTGGTGGTCACCCTCATCTCCATCGCGGTCAATGCGGGCGCGAACGCGGCGCTGCTGTGGCTGGTACATTCCCTGGGCTGGGGCCCGGCGTGGGGTGTGGCGGGCATCGGCCTGTCAACCACGCTGGTGCAGATCTTCACCTTGGCGGCCTTCGCCCGCACCTTGCGCCGCGATAGTTCCCTCGGTCAGTTCTTCGCCGTCATTCCCCGCCGGGAAGACGCCGCCTGCATCCGCGACCTCGTCCGCCTGGGCGTGCCCGTCTCCCTGACATACGGGTCGGAGGCGGCTATCACCACCATCGCGGGCCTGGCGATGGGCCTGGTCAGCCCGGCCATGCTTGCCGCGCACACGGTGGTTAACCAGCTGGCGTACATCGTCTACCAGGTGTGCATCGGCTTCTCGCACGGTGGATCCGTCCTGGTCAGCCGCGCCCGCACCGCCGGTCGCGCGGCAGTAGGCAGTGTGGCCCGCCGGGTGATGATCTCCGTGGGCATCTACCTCGCCGTTGTCGGCGTGGTTTGGTTGGCTCTCGGCCGTTTTGTCGTGTGGCTCTTCCTCACCGACGCCACCCCAGACACCCTGCACATCGCCACCCTATTGCTGTGCCTGGCCGTGGCGCAACAGTTCGCCAAGGGCTCACAAAACGTCCTGGTGGGCCTGCTCCGCGGTGTAAAGGACACGACTTCCGGTCTCAAGGCCACGCTGTGGGGCTATTGGCTAGTGGGCGTGCCAGCGCTGCTGCTCCTGGGGCTCGGCCTCGACTGGGAGGGCTACGGCGTGTGGCTCGGCCTGATCCTGGGCTTCGGAACCACCGCCGTGTTGCTGGCCCGAGCTTTCGCGCGCCGCTTGTCCGAGGTGCCGGAAGGGGACGCAGCCATGACCTGACCCCCCAATTCAAGAGGGCAACCTCCGAGTCCTCCGGCTCCGCGGGCCGCCCCCCTCTTAACCGTCAATCAACCTACCTGCGCACGTTGGGGCAGTGGCCCCAGATGCGTTCCCGCTGCCGGGTCACCGGCACGGATACACACGAAGAAGGATGACAACACCATGATGTTCAATGATGTGGCGTCGGCGCTAACGTTCCGGCACCCCGCACACCTCCCCGCAGCCCACACAGCGGGAGCCCAAAACAGGCCAGGTCAAACCACGTGGCTGCGAGTGGTGATCGCTGCGATCACCGCGCTGGCCGTGCTCCTACTCACCGCATGCTCCGACGGGGGCGAAAATGGCAACGGGGACAAGGCAAAGGGGCCAACCCGCGTGGTCGTGGACGCCATGGGCCGCGAAGTGACGGTGCCGCAGAAGGTCGATCGCATCCTCATGGGCGGGCAGAAGATGCTGTACACCACAGCACTGCTCAACAAGGACAACCCCACGGACAAGATCGTGGCATGGCCCGAAGACCTCAAAGAAAACGACAAGGCCACCTACGACCGCTACGCGGAAAAGTTCCCGCAGGTCAAGGACATCTCCACCACCGGCGAAATCTACAACAACACCATGTCCTTAGAGCAGGCGCTGGAATCCCGCCCAGACGTCTTCGTGCTCAACGCCGGTGTATTTGACGCCGCCAAGGACGCGGGCATCATCGACGGCCTGGAGAAGGCCGGCGTTCCGACCGTGACCGTCGACTACTTCGTGGACCCTGTGAAGAACACCGTGCCCAGCATCCGACTGATGGGGCAGCTCATGGGCCGCGAGCAGGACGCCGAGGAGTTCATAAAGTACTACGAGGCGAAGGTGAACATGGTCACCGAGCGCCTCGAGCAAGCCAAGGCAGAGCCCACCCCGACCTTCCTGTGGCGCGCACCTGGTTACTTCGACTGCTGCTCCACCTTTGCCAAGTCCAACCTGGCGGAGATCGTGGAACTCGCCGGCGGCGACAACCTAGGCAACAGCATGATCGACGCCAAGCAGGGCCAGGTCTCCCCGGAAGCGCTGGCGGGCAAGAACCCCGAGGTCATCATCGCCACCGGCGCCGACTGGGCGCAGGGCAAAACCCCGGTGAAGCCCGGTTCCTACGTGTCGCTGGGCTACAGCGAGGCCCCGGAGAAGGCCGCCGCCGACCTCCGCGCAGTCGTGGACAAGCAGCCGGCCGTGCGGGAAACCGACGCAGTGAAGAACAACCGCACCTTCGCCGCGTGGCATCACTTCTACGACTCGCCCTATAACTTCCTGGCCGTGGAGATGTTCGCCAAGGCCATGCACCCCGAACTGTTCGAGGACATCGACCCGCAGCGTGAAGTCCGCGAGCTGCATGAGCAGTTCCTGCCCATCGAGGCCTCCGGCACCTTCTGGACTGGTTTGCAGTGATAGGAAGTGAGGCGACATACCTAAAAGGCACAGCGGAGGACGCTGCCAAACGCATTGTGGAGAACGCGACAACCGGTGCGGCAGAGGACGGCCCGCAACCCCAGTGGTACCAACGTTCCCTACGGAGGAAGTGGCTGGTCATCGGGATTCTTGCCGTAGCGCTGCTGGGGGCATCCCTCATGGACTTCCTCCTTGGCGGCGGCAGTATGCCCGCCAATGAGGTGCTCTACACGTTGACGCATCCCGGGGAGGCCCGGGCTATTGACCGGCAGATTGTCTTTGACATCCGCCTGCCCATGACCGTGACCGCGATACTCGTGGGCGGTGCCCTGGCGGCGGCGGGCTCCCAGATGCAGACCATCTTGGGCAACCCCTTGGCAGAGCCCTACACCTTGGGAGTTTCCGCGGCCGCCGGCTTCGGAGCAGCTCTGGCCACCGTCACCGGCTTCACCGCAGCGGGGCTGGGCGCGGCCCTGGGTATGGCCGGAACCGCGTGGCTTTTCGCCATGCTGGCCTGCGGAATCATCCTGGTGTTCTCCCGCCTGCGCGGGCCCGGGGCGGAGTCCATGATCCTGCTGGGTATCGCCATCGTGTTCTTCTTCGATGCGCTTTTGGCCCTGATGCAGTACCTCGCCTCGGAGACTCAGTTGGAGCAGGTGGTGTTCTGGACGATGGGCAGCCTCACACGCTCCTCCTGGACGCAGATTGCCCTGTTAGGCGCGATTATGGCCGTTGGCCTGCTGTTTTTCTACCGCAATTCGTGGACGCTCACTGCGTTCCGCATGGGCGACGACCGCGCCCGTGCCTTGGGTGTGAAGGTGGATCGGATGCGGGCGCTGACGCTCGTGGCTGTCTCCTTCATGGCCGCCACCGCGGTGTCCATGGCGGGCACGATCGGCTTCATCGGCCTGGTGGGTCCCCACGTGGCGCGGCTGCTGGTGGGTGAGGATCAGCGTTACTTCCTCACCGCATCCACGCTGGCCGGTTCACTGCTTCTGGTGGCGGCTTCGGCCGTGTCCAAGGTGATTCAGCCCGGAGTGATCCTGCCGGTCGGCATCATCACCGCCATCGTTGGCGTGCCTGTGTTCGTCCTCATCATCGCCGGGCAGAGGAGGCAATCGTGGCGTTCCTAGCTGACAGTCACTGTGGCGATTCACCCGTCGCCGTTTCAGTGCGCGGTGTGGGGTTTTCTTATGGTGGTGCTGGACAGGCCCCCATTTTGTCCGACGTCACCTTGCCCGACATGCACTCCGGTACAGTTACCGCGCTGGTCGGACCCAATGGAGCCGGGAAATCGACCCTCCTGCGCTGTATCGCGGGGTTGGAGAAGCACGACGGCGACGTGCAGGCTGATAAGGCGTTGTACCTGCCGCAGGACCCGCCACCGGTCAGTTCCCTGACGGTGTACGAAAGCGTGCTCCTCGCCAGGCAGCAGTCTTTCAAGGGCTTTGCCGGTTTCCGCGTGGGCCGCGTGGCTCGGCGCGACGTGGAGGCCACGGTGGAGATGCTGGGGCTGGAGAGGTTTGCGTCGCGAACAATGGCGCAGCTGTCCGGAGGGCAACGGCAACTCGTCAGCTTCGCGCAGGCGGTGGTGCGCAAGCCAACTGCGCTGCTACTCGACGAGCCCACGAGCGCGCTAGACCTACGTAATCAGCTGCTGCTGCTGAGTCGGATCAGGGACTACGCGCGGGAGATCCCTTCCGCCGTGGCGATGACAGTGCACGACCTGGGGCATGCCGCGCGGTTTAGCGATTGCGTGGTGGTGCTGGCCGGCGGAAAAGTGCACTCCGCGGGGCAGCCCCGCGAGGTGATCACCGAGGAGATGCTGCGCGACGTATACGGCGTGAGCGCGACGGTGCAGGACACCGCCGATGGGGGGTTGGCGGTGGAGGCATCTAGGGCGCTGTGGTGACGCGCTACATCCGGTAGAGGGCCTTGCGCTGGAACTTCGGGTCGCAGGTCACCAGAACGCCCAGGCTGCGGAAGACGCTCTCGTCCACAGAGCTCAGGATGGTGGTGACGTGGACATCGCAGCCCCGCAGGTTCTTGACCTGCTCAAGCGCGCGGGCGGCCTCCGGGTTTGTCTTTGCGGGCACGCTCAGGGCGATGAGTACTTCGTCGGTGTGCAGGCGGGGGTTCCGGCTGCCAAGTTCCTTCGTCTTGAGGGGCTGGATCGGGGTGATGGACCCGGGAAAGCAGGTGCACGTCGTGATCCACGCAGGCCAGGTGGTTGAGGGCGTTGAGCAGCATGGCCGAGGAGCACCCCAGGAGTTCGCTGGTCCGCTCGGTGATGATGGTTCCGTCGGACAGCTCGATCGCAGCGCCGGGGTTGTCTGTCCGCTGTTCCACCTCCCGCGCCGGGGCTACGACCGTGCGGCCGGCGGGGTTAACACCAGCCTTGGTCATCACCGTCGCCGCTCGGTCGGACTGGGTGGAGTCAAGGCCACCCCGCCGGGACTGCTGCGGGTTTAGGTGACAGTTGTTTTTAGACCTTGGTGGACAGGATCTGGTTGGTGAAGCCTTGGAGCATCTGGCGCATCAGGTCTGGGGAGGCTTGGGACAGCAGGTCGTCGAGGTAGGCGGTCGGGTCGATATAACTGGGGCCAGCGACCATCGTGGGTTGTCCTCAAGAGGAGAGGTAAGAGTTGATTCGAAAGGTACTGTGGTGGTCGCCCACGTCGTTGATGGGGGCGTCACCGGCAGCTACAGATACACCACGCTAACGGACGCAACCGCACACCTCAGCGTTCACACACGTTTGAAACTGACTCAGAGTTTTCAAAGATTCACCACTCTTTGGGAACGTTGGTGTTTAACCTGGGGTTAAAGGGTAAAAACGGATGCGGACGCATTCCTGCGCCATCCCTTTACTTCTTTAACCCCGAACGGCTCCAATTAGGGTGACACGCTAACCAGTGGGTGGAACGTCACCGGTCATGACGACCTTGCCTGCATCGAAGTCCCATGCGAACTCCGCATAAGTTTCGCCGCTATGTTCAGCGGTGGTCTCACCGGGTCGTCGCCAGTGGTACGTGACCGCAACGACGCTGTCACTCAGACGGTCAACAGATGGAGCGAACCCATAGGCGTCCTTCGTTGCCGTGCCAAGGTAGCGGCCATGATGGAAGAGCATGATGTGATAAGGAGATGAAGCCGTCCCGCCACGAACCGTTACCGCGATCGCAGACAAGGGTGCGCAATCGTCGTAACTGAAGGTGTTAGCGTGCTCAGTAGTCCACTCCCAGCCGGGTGTGGACTGAGCCACCTCCCCGATCCAACGACTCGCGGCCTGTTCTCCGGTAAGACCGGAGCACTGCTGTTCCTGGCCAGCATTGTCCTGCCCGTTGTTTTCCGACGCGCCACCCGTTGCACCGTTGGCACCAACGGTGGGGTTCGGCTCCACGGAGGAAGAAGGTGTGGACCGGTCGCTCTCCGCGGGGTTCGCGGAGCTGATCACTGACGAGGACTGAACGGTTGTTGGTTGCTCTTGGGAAGCGACCTGCCGGTCGCCATCGTCCTGCGAGCACGCCGTCAAACCAAGCATCGCTAAAGCGAGCGGCACAGAGGAGATGACCGCACTGGTGCGCCGGAAACCACCTGGGTGGTGTTTAGTAAGACTCATCAAGCATTCCTTCCGCTCTGGGCATCCCGCCTACCTACAAGTTAACGCAAGTTCCACTGCAATTTGTGAAATATTGCGGTGGCCACAGCCTTGAGAATCACCACGATCATTGTGACGAGAATCGTCGTTCGCTGATCCATCATTTGGGAGTAGGCCGAGCGCTTGCCCCACGCCCCTTCGCGCCTACGCAATGAGGATTCCCCAGCTTCAGATGTAAGGAGTTCCAGCAAAGAATAGAGCCACCCCAGGAACGTCTAACCCCAGCCAATGGCCCCCATCAGAGCACCGCTGCGAGAGCGGTGCTCAGGGATAGGGAATTTGGTGTACACGACATCACTATTGCCCCGCTTCCGCCTTGCGCTGTCTTCGGCGATGAGCCGGCAGTCTGTGGAGGATCACGAGTCACGACGCCGTGCATATCCACCGCGCTGTTACCCCCGCGCGCTAATCGTTTCACTTAACCCGCAAACTCTTCCGGCGAGCGAGAAAAACGAAACCCCCTCTACCGCAGTGGAGGGGGTGCCGTTGAAGAAATTGGTAGCGGGGGCAGGATTCGAACCTACGACCTCTGGGTTATGAGCCCAGCGAGCTACCGAGCTGCTCCACCCCGCGTCGGGTGATTTCTTCATTCACCGTTGCGCAACCTGATGTTTAACATCCGGCGTCGGCAACGGGATTAACTATAGGGGTTATCCCGTTGGCACGCCAAATCGCCAGGTCAACCCGAGTTTCTATCGCTGAGTGGAACGGTAGGACTCGACTGCCTTGTCCAGCTCATCAAGAGCCTTGCCGTACTCCTCAAACGAGCCGTTCTTGGCTCGATCCAGGTTATTCAGGGCGTCGTTAATTGCCTTGATCGCCTCGCCCTCCGAACCTGAACCGCCCGCAGGAGCAGAAGGCTGCGCATTCTTCTCGTCCTTCTTCTCGGCGTCCCCAGCGCTCGGGTCAGCTGATTCGCCCGGCAAGCTGGGCTCGCCCTTGATTTCTTGCGCGGCCTTGGGGTCAATGCCGACCTGCTCCAGAGCCTGGGCAATCGTCGGGGCGTATCCCACGCGTCCCTTGTACGAGACGAGCATGCGCAGCAGCTTCGGGAAGGCCGAGTCCTGGTTAGAGCGCTGCGAGTAGATCGGCTCCACATAGAGGATCTCTCCCCCGCCCACCGGCAGCGTGAGCAGGTTGCCGTACTTCAGGGTGTTGGTTCCCTCCCACAGGGTGCGGTCACGCGCTACTTGGTCGGACGACATCATGGCGTCCTGCGCCTGACGCGGACCCTGGGTCTGGGTGTTGGTGGGCAGCATGCGCACGGTCATCTTGCCGTAGGAGTCCGGATCGGAGCTCACTGCCAGGTGCGCTGCCAAGTACTCGCGCTGCAGGCCACGGTAGGGCGTAATCAGCTGGAAGTTCGGCTGCTCGGGGCTTCCCGGCTCAGCAGCAACCACGTAGTACGGCGGCTGGGCAAGGTTCTGACCCTCTCCCCCTGCAGTTGGGTCACCCGGGACGGACCAGAAAGCATCATTGCTGAAGAACACGCCGGGATCATCCACGTGGTAGCGCGCCAGCAGTGCTCGCTGCACCTTGAACATGTCCATTGGGTAGCGCAGGTGATCGCGCAGCTCGTCAGAAATCTCCGACTCCGGGTGCACCGTTCCCGGGAACACACCCATCCAGGCGTCCAGCACGGGGTCTTCAGTGTCGAACTCGTAGAGATCAACGGAGCCGTCGTAGGCGTCCACGGTGGCCTTGACGGAGTTGCGAATGTAACCCACACGATCATTGACCAGGCGCTGGTCCGTGCCCTCCGGGTTCAGGGCGTCCTGGGTCGTATCCCTCAGCGAGGTCTGCTCTGAATACGGCAGCTTGCTCAGGGTGGTGTAGCCATCCACGATCCACTTGATACGACCGTCGATAACCGCGGGATAGGTCTCCGAATCCGTGGTCAGCCAGGGAGCGACCTTCTCCACGCGCTCGCGCGGGTCGCGGTCGTACAGAATCTTGGAATTTCCCCCAACGCGATCAGACAGCAGGAGCTTCATCTCGCGGTACTTGGCGGCGTAGGCAGCACGAGTGATCCAGTTGCCGATCTCCACGCCGCCTTCGCCGTCGTAGGTGAACTGGGAGGTATCCGTGTCATACTCCACAGCACCCTGGCCGTTGTCACCGACGATGGCGTAATCAGCTCCATCGGGAGCCGAAGCAATCACGGGTCCGTAGTACACACGCGGCTGGTCCACCTTGATACCCAGCTTTTCGGCGTTCTCGCTCTCCTGCGCTGCTTTGTTGGTCTGTAGGTCAGAAACGGTAAACACCGGGAAGCCACCGCGGGTAGAGCCAGCTTCCTGGGGAGCCTCGTCCACCGTGTTGGCGCGGGCTGCCACAAAGCCATTGCCATGGGTGTACACGGTGTGACGGTTGATCCAGTCCAGCTGGTTCTCGCGCAGCGAGTTCGGGTCGAGCTCGCGCGCGGCCACCACAAAGTCGCGCATCTGCCCGTCGACCTCATAGCGGTCCATCTGCAGCGTGTCCGGGAAACCGTAGAAGTTACGCAGCTGCTGCATCTGGGTGAAGGTCGGCGCCAGGATGTCCGGATCAAGCAGGCGGATATTCGAGATGGTCTGCTCGTCGGCGGCCACCTTCTCGTCGCTGACCGAGCCCTCGCCCCAGTTGTCCAGGTAGGTCACATCCTCGTCAGTAATGCCGTAGGCAAAACGAGTCGCCTCGATGTTGCGCTCGATGTATTCGGCTTCCTTGGCCTGCGCATTAGGACGCACGGAAAACTGCTCCACAATCATCGGCCACACCGTGCCCACCATGACGGCGGACAACAGCATGAGCACCACCCCAAGGGCGGGAATGCGCAGGTCGCGGTACACGATCGAGGCAAAGAACGCCGCTGCCACGACCACAGCAATCACCATGAGAATGATGCGGGCCGGCAGAACTGCATTGATGTCGGTGTACCCACCGCCGGTGAAGATCCCCTGCTTGGCAAAAAGGACGTCGTAACGCCCCAAGAAATACCCCGCAGCCTGCACGAGCATCCACAGCCCAGCCAACACTCCAAGCTGCACGCGCGCCGGAACGGAAATATGGCCACTCACACCAGCGGTGCGGCTGCCGATGCGCACTCCACCCAGCAGGTAGTGCGTAATCAAGTTGGCCAGGAAAGAGACGATGAGCACCAGCCCCAGCAAGCCCACCAGCACCTGGATCACGGGGAGAGTGAAGGCGTAGAAACCGAGGTCGTGCCCGAACTGCGGATCGGTCACGCCGAAGCTGCCACCGTTGATAGCCAACAGCACCGAGCGCCAGGCGTTTTGGGCAAAGAAGCCCACGATCAGACCGACGATCACCGGGCCGATCTTCAGCAGCGAGCGGACGGTGCCCTCGATCTGCTGGCGATATACCCCAATGGGGGAATTGGCGTCAGCCGCTTGGGCATCGAAGGCCGCGATGTCCTTCGGGCGGGACTTCCATGCGGCATAACCAGCAAGAAAGACCGCCAGCCCAGAGAGCAGACCAGCGCCGATAAACAACGCGATGCGGGTGAGATAGGTGGTGGTAAAGACGCCGCGGAAGTCGAGGTTTCCAAACCACAGCCAGTCGGTGTAGATCCCCACCAACAGCGGAATAACGACGAAGAGTATGGACAGAATGCCCATGATCCAGCCGAGCGCGCGAGGCGGCTGGCCGGAACGGGCGGGACGAGACGAGGCAGGGGCCGACAAGAGCTGCAGACTCCATTTCTAAGTACAGAAGGTGTGGTGCCTTTTCCGGCACGTCATCCCCTACTCTAGGGAACACTGACCATCGACCAAAAGGATGTTTAAGGCAATGCTTTACGACGAGCCCACTCAGCAAGCGTTGAACTCTGCCATGCGAGAGGCTGTCGACTTCATTCACGCCGAAGGCTGGGACAACCCGCCGACCCTATTCGCGCTGGTGCCGACGGACCTTCTGGGCGATCACATCGATCTGACCGACGAGTCTGCCTCGCCGCTGTCCCTGGTAGTCCAGGACTCCTTGCCCGAGAATCTCCCGGCCGGCAGCGAGGAACTCGTTGATTATTGCGCCCGAGCCGCGTGGCCAGAGCAGGTCGCCGGAGTGATCCTGGCGCAAGAGATCATGTTCCGCGACCAGTCGGAAGGGCCGAATGCCCCGGCGCGCGAGGCCCGGCTGTATTCGGGCGTTCTGCGCGACTCCGATATTCACCTCACCATCCTGCAGCTGCGCCCGACTGAGGCAGAACTGGCCGAGCGTGGCCCGTTCGCCGAGGACGAGCCTGAGCTGCGCGGCGGCCCATCCGTGGCCCCGGGAGTGATTGAGGCCCTGCGGGCGGGCCTTGAGCGAGATCCCGACGAGCTGGCCTAAGCTGAAAAGACTGTGACACCACTGCCCCGCCGATAACAGGAGCACGATCCTTCACCGTGAATGTTGAGCATCGCCCCCACACCCCGCGTCGATTCCTGGGGATCGCAGCCGTTGGCCTAAGTACCGCACTAGCGTTGAGCGCCTGCTCGGGTTCCGGCGAGCAGCCTGCTGCTCCCGATTCGGCGGCTCCTGCGGCGTCGGAAAGCGTAGTCCCCAGCACCGAGGCGACCCCTACCACCACCGCGAAGTCCACCGAGCACAGCACGAGCGCTGCCGCGGACAAGGGCGTGGCCAAGGTGAAGAAGCGCTTCGGTTCCATTGCCCCGGACTCCCTGTGGGAGCAGTTTGATACCTGTGACTCCACCGGCCTGGACAACGCCTATGAGTGCTCGGGCCCAGCCGTGGGCCAATTCCAGCTCTTCGACTCCAAGTCCAAGGCGGCCTCCACCACCCAGGTACTGGAGGAGCTGCGCAGCTCCACCGTCCTGGAAGACAACGGCCGCTACATCGTGGGGTGGTCCACCTTGGGAACCAGCGCGGTGATCACGGTCGTGGATAACGAGGAAGGGCTGGTCATGCAGCAGCTGGTTTCCTCGGACATCGTGGATCCAGAGGAGCACATCAAGAAGCTCGGCCTGACTCTCCCGCCGGGAGATGAGAAGGGCGAGAAGGCTGCGGATCAGGCCGAGCCGAAGGAGATCTCAGAGGAACAGAAACCCGCTCACTAGCAGCGATTAACTGCAGCGCGGGAAGTCCTTTCCGCTGCTAAAGGCCTCCATCGCGTGGATGGAGTCATCGAGAGTTTCCACAGACGCAATCGCCATATCACCATGATTGCCCGCCAGTGCCTCCTGGCAGTTCGCCTTGGGTGCGAGGAAGAGCTCCGCTCCCTCACCGTGCGCGGCGGTCACCTTGTGCTGAATGCCCCCGATGGGGCCGATCTCACCGTTTTCGCTGATCGTCCCGGTGCCGGCGACGTTGTGCCCACCGTTGAGCTCGCCGGGAGAAAGCTTGTCGATCACCGCGAGCGAAAACATCATGCCCGCCGAAGGACCACCAACGTCTTGCAGGTTGTACTCCACGCTTACGCCGTCTGCGGGCGTGGAAATCATGAGAATGCCCAGCATGGGCACCGACTTATTCTTCGGGCTTTCCGCCAGCTCAAGCTCGACCGTGCGGTCGGTTTCGCCTCGGCGAATGCCCAGAGCCACCGAGTCGCCTGGCTTCTTGGCACGCACCAGCTCCTGCACCTGGCCCGGTGTGGATACCGGCTGGGCGTCCACCGAGGTGATCACATCCTCGGGGGCGAGCACACCCTGGGCAGGCGAGTCTTCCACTAGCTCCGCCACGGTCACCTTAACCGGGCGGCCCAAATGGTTCAGGGCCGCGATCGTTGCCGCGGATTCGGATCGGGTGAAGGCGGCTTTGTTCTGCTCCTCGATGTCCTCGGGCGAATGGTTCGGCGGGATCACTTGCTCGATGGGCACGATGGTGTCATCGGTGGTGGCCCACCTGGCCAATGCCTGGGCCAGGGTCATCTGCGTGCGCACGGAGACCGTGGTCATATTCAGCTCACCGCTGGTCTGGTCTACCTGAGTGCCATCGATAGACACCACGGGCTGACCATCGACTTCGGAGAGGGTGTCAAAGACCGGCCCCGGCCCCTCGGCCGCATAGGGCACGGTCAGAGAGATGTCGGTGAAGGGAATCTTTGGCACGGTGGCTAGCACGGTCAGGGCAACGACGGGGATGGCGCCGAAGGCGAGCGTCGATAGGCGCGGGGAACCCAACGCCCGGCTGGCAGTAGCAGACTCTTCGTTCTTCGGGTCAGTCACGCCGAAAGACACTACCCGTGTTCGCTCTCAGCGTTGTCCTCGACGTGGCGGGCGGTGGGGGTGGCTCCTGTAGATTGGTCGACATGAGTAACGGATTCGGTTTCTCCTCCTCCGACGGTTCTGACGACGACCGCAACGGCGAGAACGGCCGCGACGGAAATCAGAACCAGAACCCGTTTGGCATGTTTGGCTTCGGGTTCAACCCCGGCAACGGCAACTCCGCCGGTGGTGGCGGAGGCCTAGGCGACATCCTGAACCAGTTCGGGCAGATGCTCTCTGGCATGGGTTCATCGATGAACAGCAACGGCGGGGAATCGGTCAACTACGACTTGGCTAACCGGATCGCCCAGCAGCAGATCGGCAAGACCGAGGCTGTAAGCAGCAAGGATCGCGCCGCCGTCGAAGAGTCCGTGCGTCTGGCCCAGCTGTGGATCGACGACGCCACCACCCTCCCGGCTACCTCGGGACGCTCCGCAGCCTGGAACGCCACCGACTGGCTGGAAAACACCCTGCCGAAGTGGAAGCGCATGGTCTCCCCGGTTGCCGAGCAGATGAATGAAGCCCAGTTCGAGGCCCTGCCCGGCGAGGCCCGCGAGATGATGGGCCCCATGAGCCAGATGATGCGTCAGATGGGCAGCATGAACACCGGTATGCAGCTGGGCCACGCCCTGGGCGATCTGGCCAAGCAGTCCCTGACCGGCTCGGACTTCGGCCTGCCGATCGCCCCCGATGACACCATCGCTTTGCTGCCGGCCAACGTGCAGGCGGTCGCCCGCGAGCTCAACATCCCTGGCCAGGAGGTCATGGTCTACGTGGCCACCCGCGAGGCCGCTCGCCAGCGCCTGTTCACGCACGTTCCGTGGTTGGTTGAGCGCCTGGTCTCCTCTGTGGAGGAATACGCCAACGGCTTGGTCATCGACACCTCGCACATCGAGGAAGCCACGCGCGAGCTCAACCTGGAGTCCGGCGATCCGCAGGCCATCCAGGACGCGATTTCCCGCCTGCAGGGCCAGGACCTCTCCCCACGCATCACCTCGCGCAACCAGGTTGCCGTGACTCGCTTGGAGACGCTCCTGGCGCTCATCGAGGGCTGGGCCGAGTTTGTTGCCACCGAGGCTCTCGGCGAGCGCATCCCCTCTGCCTCCAAGCTCACCGAGGCGTGGCGCCGTCGCCGCGCCACCGGCGGCAGCGCAGAGACTGCGTTCTCCCAGGTGGTGGGCATCGAGTTCAATGCGCCCAAGGTTGCCGACGCCGTGGAGCTCTGGCGCCGCGCCACCGTTGCGGTGGGCATCGAGCGTCGCGACGCCGTGTGGGATCACCCGGATTTCCTGCCGACCGCGGAGCACCTCGACGCACCGGCAGACTTCATCGACGGGCTTCTCGACGACTCTTCTACCGATGGGTTTGATGAGGAGTTTGCCAAGCTCGAGGAGATGCTGCGCCGCGAGGACGAGAACCCGAAGAGCGACGAGGAGCGCAGCAAGGACGACGGCTCCCAGGACGGCACCGAGCTCTAACCCAGCCGGGCGCTACCCAAGCTGGCTGAGCGCCTCCAGGTACCCCTTGGCGCGCTCGGCCTTGGGCGCACGGTCCGCCCACTGCCAGAATTCCCGCGAGTGGTTGGGCACAAACGTGTGCACCAGCTCGTGGATGAGCACCGCGTCCACCACGTATTCGGGAGCTCCTTGGAGGCGGGAGCTAAGGCGAATATCCCCGGTCGAGGTGGTGCATGATCCCCATCGGGTGTGCTGGTTATCCACCCAACGCACCGAACCGATCCTCGCCTGGGAGTCCAGGTAGCGCTGGTTCAGCTCGTGGGCTCGCGTGAGCAACTGCGCATCGCTGCGGGGAGCTCTCCGGCGCTGCAGCTTAGCTACCAGCGAGTCCACTGCCTTCTTTTCAGCCCGCGGGCTCATCCCCGCAGGCACGCGCACCTCGATTCCCTGCGGTGTGCGCCTGGCTTGCACAGTCTTCTTGCGCCGCGTCGAGCGCACAATTGTGACTTCCGAGGGAACCGATGACGGGGTCATAGCAGTCAATACTAAGTATGGACCCCTCTTTCGCGATCAAGCTGCGCCCTGGAGCGCAGATTCTCACCCGTGGCCGCACAGCGGTGCAATGCGGCCTGGATGCCTCGCGTGCCGGAATCATCGAGTGTTCTCGTCCCTCGGTGGTCGCGCGCGCCTTGCGCACAGCGCATCGCCCCACCGATTGTCGAGCACTAAGCCAGCGCCTTGTGCAGGCAGGTCTTGATGTCACCACCGCCGAGCAGATCGTCGAGGACTTGGTTTCGCACGGAATTCTTCGCCCTGCCCGACGCGCGAGTGTGGCCGTGGTCGGTTCCACTGCCCTGGCCGAAGCGATACGCGAGCTGTGCGCCCAGACGGGATTTGTGGTGCGCCGGCCCTTGGGCAGCGAACCAACCTGGGATTTCCTGCGAGGTCTAAGTCCCTCCACGCCGGCGGTTCTGGTGGATCAATGGGGAAGCAACATCGAGACCAGAGCCATGGCGGTACGAACACACCCGAACACGGTAACCGCGGCCGCGCTGGACCATCGCGGACTGGTCGGGCCCGTGCGCCTGGATGGCCGGGGAGCCTGTCCGATGTGCGTCGAGCTGACCTGGGTGCGCAACGATCCCCTGTTTCACCTCATGGCCAGGGAACTCGAGCAGCCAGATCAGGATCCGCTAGCTATCTCTGCCACCGCGGCCACAGCCACTGCGGTGGTCGGCGCGCTGGTGGAGGCGCGCTCGACCCCGGAGGTCGGGACCTGTTGGGTCATCGACCCTTATGATCCGGTTGCGGCCCACCGCTTCGTGCTGCCGCCCCACCCCGGCTGTCCGATCTGTTTTGCCGCCCGGGTTGCTTGAGGCTGTGGTGTGTTAGCGGTGCAGGTGCAGGGCGCCGAGTAGGTCTGCGCCGTAACGCTCCACCTTGATCGGGCCAATGCCGCTGATGCTCAGCAACTCCGCCTCGTTCTCGGGCAGGGTTTCAGCCACCGCCATCAGCGTGGCATCGCTAAAGACCATGTAGGCAGGAATCCCCTCTTCCTTGGCGATTCCCGCTCGCCAGGAACGCAAGGACTCAAAGACCTCCTGCTCCGCACCGGGTGGGCAGGACTCGTGGCGCCCCAGGACCTTCTCGGCTGGGGAGGAAAGCGGCGTGTCGCACACCTTGCAGCGCTTGGGGCGACCAGTGGCCTTCGTGGACTTCGGGGCATCCAGCTCCGGGGCGATCCCGTCGAGGAAGCGGGTGCGACTACGCGTGGCCCGCCCGCCTTCCTGTCGAGCCAGCGACCACGAGCACACGAGGTGCTCACGAGCACGCGTGACGCCCACATAGAAGAGCCGGCGTTCCTCCTCGATCTGGGCGTCCCCTGCCTTGATGGCGTGCGAAATGGGCAACGTGTTTTCCACCAGCCCAACCAGGAACACTGCGTCCCATTCCAGGCCCTTGGCTGCGTGCAGGCTGGCCAGGGTCACCGATTGCAGTGTCGGGGGCTGCTTGGCCTCTGCACGCTGGCGCAGGTTGGCTATCACTCCCGGCAGATCGATTCCGGGTTTGCTCTGGGCGATTTCGGTGACCAGGTCAACGAAGGCGCGCAGGGATTGCCAGCGCTCCCGGGCTTGGGCGCCTTCCGGCTCTGTGGTGGTCAACCCCAGCGGTGCCAATGCCGCCTTGGTGATGGCTACCGGATCCGGCGGGAGGTCGTCCCGTCGGCTCGCCTTAGTGAGTTCTGCCAGGGCGTCCCGGATCTCCGGGCGATGGAAAAAGCCCTCCCCGCCACGCACCTGGTAGCTGATTCCCGCGTCGGCGAGCGCCTGCTCAAACGCCTGCGATTGGGCATTGATGCGGTACAACACCGCAATCTCACTGGCCGGGACCCCTTTATTCAGCAGCGAGAGAATCTCCCCAGCCACCTCTCGGGCTTCCGTCGGCTCGTCTGGGAAAGAACGGAAAGTCGGCTCCGGCCCGGCCGGGCGCATGCCGGTGAGCTCAAGGCGTGTGCCCGCCACCCGCCCGGTGGCCTTGGAGATTACTGTGTTGGCCAGCTGTGTGACCTGCGGCGTGGATCGGTAGTCGCGCTGCAGCTTGACCACGGTCGCGTTCTCGTAGGTGCGTGAAAACCCCAGCAAATAATCCGGGGTCGCACCGGTAAACGAGTAAATGGTCTGGTTCGCATCACCCACCACGGTCAGGTCGTCGCGCTCCCCCAGCCACGCCTCGAGCACGCGTTGCTGCAGCGGGGTGATGTCCTGGTACTCGTCGACAACAAAGCTGCGGTATTGCTGGCGAAACTCCTCCGCCACCCCGGGGGCGTTCTCCAAGGCCCCAGCCACGTGCAAGAGGAGGTCATCAAAATCGAGCAGCATCCCCTCTGGCGTGGTCTTGGCCTGCTCGTAGCGTCGATACACCTCGGCGACCTTGGCAGCATCGGCCGGCGGAGTTCGACGATGCTTATCGACGCTTCCTGCATACCCATCAGCTGTGATCAACGACGCCTTCGCCCACTCGATCTCGCCCAGCAGGTCACGCACGCTGTCCTTGGTGGTGGGCAGGCCGACTGAGCGGGCAGCTCGTCCCACTAAGGGGAACTTGTTGTCGATCAAGCGCCACGGCAGATCGCCTGCCACCTGGGGCCAGAAGTATCGCAGTTGGCGCAGGGCCGCGGCGTGAAAGGTGCGCGCCTGCACGGCACCGATTCCCATGCGGGTTAAACGGTCCCGCATCTCCCCCGCAGCTCGTGAGGTAAAGGTCACGGCGAGCACGCGGTGCTGTCCCACAAATCCGTTGTCGATCAGGTGGGCGATCCGGTAAGTGATCGTGCGCGTCTTACCTGTTCCAGCGCCCGCCAGGATGCACACCGGGCCGCGCGGGGCGGTTGCCGCGACGCGTTGGTCCTCATCGAGTTGAGACAGATCGATCATCTACAGCTGCCTTCCCGTCTCCTCGTAGTACACCTGCCCCAACATGGCCCTGGCAATCGAGCCCGGCCCGGCCAGCTGGATCTCGCTGAGTTCGGCCGGTCTGACCCACCGCGTCTCTGCCAACTCTCCATCCGGTTCGCTTATCGGATGCTCATCCTGGGTCACCGCGCTGAATCCGACCATGAGAGATTCTCCGATCGGCCAAGGCTGGCTCCCCCAGTATTGCGGGGTGCTGATCCTTCTTCCGGTTTCCTCTTTCACCTCGCGGATGAACGCTTCCTCGAGGTTTTCCCCGGCATCCACGTATCCCGCCACCAGCGAAAAGTAGGAGCGGTGTCGCCCGCGGGCCAGCAGCAGCTTTCCGGTATCGGCAAGCCACACCAGCCCGATCACCGCGGGATCAACGCGCGGGAAGATCTTGCCGCTTGCTCCCCCGCTAGCCACGATGCCCGCGTCGTCGAAAAGCACTGGCGTGCCATCCAGTGGATCGAAGCGCAGCTTTTGGCGATGGGACAACAACGCCAAAGCGCGGGCTACCCGACGATCTGAAATGAGCGTCCTACCAGCACTGAACCTAACTCCGGAATTGGCGTAGGCGGCTTCCTCGTCGGCGGTTAGTTGCACGGCGGTGAGATCGTCGGAAATTTTGACGAGCCGCTCGACTGCGAAGCCATCGTCCACGCGCAGGGCATGACCATGCTCGTCGACGGCGACCTCGAGCGATTGCGTGACTAGGAAGGTGGACACGAAGAGCTAGTCCCTTACCTTTTCTGGTCGCTCGCCGGCGGTACGGCGAATGTAGAGCAGGCGGTCACCCGGCTCGACGGTTTCCGCCTCCGGAGAATCAATGCGGTACAGCTCCCCGGAGCGCACAATGCCCAAGACAATGTCTGCCAGGTGTCGAGGGTTGGCCCCAACCTCGTCCTCGGCAACCGGGCGGTCGGCAACCGCGAGTCCCTCATCAGGGCTGAGAAGGTCCTCCATCATCGCCACCACCGTGGGGGTGACAGTAGCCAGGCCGAGCAGGCGGCCGGCCGTTTCGGAAGAGATCACCACAGAGTCCGCACCCGATTGCTCCAACAGGTGTTGGTTCTCGGACTCGCGTACCGACGCCACGATCATGGCCTTCGGGGCGATCTCGCGCACGGAGAGCGTGACCAGCACAGCGGTGTCATCGGAGCTGGGCGCCACCACCACGCTCCGCGCACGCGGGGCACCGGCGATCTTAAGCACGTCGGCCTTGGTTCCCGAGCCGTGCACCGTGACTAGGCCTAGCCGCTCAGCGCGGGACAGGGCCGCCTTGTCGGTATCGACCACCACGATGTTGCTGGCGGGCATGCCGTCCGCCATGAGGGCGGAGACGGCAGAGCGGCCCTTGGTGCCAAAGCCGATGACGACGGTGTGGTTACGCACGAGTTTTCTCCATCGTTGAATCTGCAGAGTCTTGCGGGAGTTCTCCGTCAGCACCGACAGGGTGGTGCCGACCAGGAGGATAAGGAAGGCGATACGGGCCGGGGTGACGATAAGGATATTGACCAGGCGCGCGCCTTGGGTCACAGGGGTAATGTCGCCATACCCCGTCGTCGAGAGCGACACCGCTGAGTAATACAGGGCGTCAACAAACGTCAACGGCTCGCTATAACCGCCCCGGTCAAAGTAGGCCAGCAAGGTGATGGCGATGAGTAGGACGAAGGCGTAAAGAAACCGCCGTCCGATCAGCGCCCAAGGGCTCGCCGCAACGGCTCCCGGGATGTTGATCACGCTCAGCAGAGCGTGATCCGGCAGCTCGTTGAGCTCCACATCTCCTTGGAAGCGTGGGCGAAACGGTTTGCTCATGCGTGGGGCCTTCCTCAACCTCTCTGGCACGCGGACATTTTCTGCCTGGCTACCTTAGTCCTCAGTGAACTCACCAGCTGCTTCCTGCAGTAGGTGGGCAAGGTCCTGACCACTCGGCAGGTTTCGTGGAGCCAGCGTCGTACCGCTGCCGACGTAATAGAACGCGGCGTGCACAGGTTGATCGGAATCAATGATTCGCCGCCACGCCTCGGCGTACACCGCCAGCTGGATCTCGGCGGAGCGCAGCTGCTGGCCCGTGGGAACATGGCCAGTCTTCCAGTCCACGACGGTCCACGTTCCATCGGAGTCCTGGAAGATCGCGTCCATGCGGCCACGCACCATGGTCTCCCCGATGGAAACTTCGAAGGGATGCTCCACGTAGGTGGGAGTGCGCTGAGCCCACTCGCTAGCTAGGAAGGCCTCCTTCAGCTCTTCTAGCTGAGCGGCATCGACGGCAGGCTCGTCGATTCCAGGCAGCTCGGTGTCGTCGAGAAGCGATTGCGCCCCGAAGCGATCCTCGAGCCACTGGTGGAAGGCCGTTCCGCGCTTGGCATAAAGGTTGGGCTTAAAGGGGACGGGTCGACGCTGACGGCGCGCGAACTGGAGCGGGTCGCGCTTGATGGCAACCAGGTCGGTGGCCGTTAGCTCCTGCGGCAGCTCGACGTCGACGACCGGAGACTGGGACGCCTCATGCTCTTGGATGAGTGCCGTTGTTTCTCGCTCGAGGATGTCGAACATCTCGCCGCTGGTGTGAGCCGGAAGGTCGCCCATGGCTTCACGAACGAGCCGTGCACCTGCACGAATGTTCTCATCAACGGGCAAGTTTGGGAAGGTCCCGGTGACGGGATCGGGAGGTGTCTTCTGTTGGTCATCCGCTGGCTCAAAGCGAGACACAACAGACTCGGGGAATGCATCCATGAGCTTGGCAAACGGCGTGTACGCCTCCTTTTCCGACGCAGTGATACTGAGCCACTGCTCGGTTCGGGTCATGGCCACATAGAACAGGCGAGCATTTTCCTCCGCTGCGGCTGCTCGGTCAGCGTCCTTGATCTGCTTTCCCAGGTCCAACATTTCTTTGCGGTCCCCGAGCTCGCCATACTGCTCTGCATCCTGGGCAGGAGGTACCTTGTGCACCATTGTGAGATGAGTTTCCCCCTGCGCGCGGTAAGTCCTACTGTCTGCATGGAGCACCGCCACAGCGTGCCACTCCAGTCCCTTGGCCTTATGCCCCGTGAGTATCTGCACACGGTCGCCCTTGAGTTTTACCTCGCCCTGTTCGAGGCCTTTCTCGTGCTCCTGCGCAATCGCCAGATAATCCAGTAGTGCGGGGAGCGTATCGACGTTCGAGCTTTCCACCTGGTCAAGGAAGGCGTCGATATGCACAGCCGCGTGAGTGTTTCGCCCAGGCCGCGACATGACCTCAGTGCGCACGCCGAAGACCTTGTCGATCTCGGCAAAAATATCCACCACGTCATTACTCAGACTGTGCGTGCGCAGATAGCGCAGGCACTGGCCAAGTCGCTCCAAGCGGGCAACTGCCTCTGGCGAGTAGCGTTCCCGCTCGCCCAGGTCAGCTACCGCATCCGTGAAACCAGCCACGGATTCGGGGGCCTGATCCACGGCCTCGGCTAGCTGATTATTCATCCGCTCTTGAGGGTCCAGCGGCAGCTCCGTACGCTCCTTGATGCCGTTTAAGTTCTTCACCCGATCTGCCAATGCCTGCACGTCTGCCACACCGAGTCCTACCAATGGTCCGGTCAGTATTCGCAGAGCCGCGGCATCGTCGTGCGGGCGCACCAGCATCGTGGCCAGGGCAACGAGATCGGCGACCTCTGGAACGTTGAGCAGTCCGCCTAACCCCACGATTTCGTGCGGAATGTCTCGCTCGGCAAAGGCTTGGGCAATGGCAGCGCTGTCTTTGTTCTTGCGTACCAAGACCGCACCGGTAAACACCTCGCCGGAGTCGCGCACTCGGTGATATTCCTGTGCCATGGCATCAGCCACCCAGGAAATTTCTTCCTCCCGGGTTTCGAACGTTCCCAGGCTGACTACGCCATTTCCCGCCCCCGGGCGAGGCTCAAGTTCGGCCACCGGGCGGGTGTTCTGGCTCGTACGTCCCTCTGGGAAAAACACATCCTCCGAGACTCCATTGGCCATCGAGAGCACCTGGCTGGGGTTGCGCCACGACGTAGTGAGTTCACGCTTGGGGGCGGGCACTATGTCTTCTTCTCCCCCAGCCGACACGGGGAAGTCCTCTCCGAATTGCGCCAGGTTTTCCACCGTCGCACCGCGCCAGCGATAGATAGCTTGCATGGGATCGCCCACTGCGGTCACCGTGAGCGATTCGTCCACGACACCCCGGCCATCAGGAGTGCCGAACAAGTGAGAAAGCAGAATTCGCTGGGAGTGCGAGGTGTCCTGGTATTCGTCCAACATGACCACTCGGAACCGACGACGCTGCGACGCTGCCACCTCCGGTTGGTCGCGAACCAAGCGTGCTGCCACCGACATGCGCTCGTTGTGCGTGACCACGGATCGGCGCACCAATTCGGCCTTAAAGCGCTTGACCAGCTCCAACATGTCGATGCGCTGGGTGGCGGTGGCAATCCACGCCTGGAGATCTTTGGTTAGACCGTCCCCTCTCTGCTTCGGTCCCTTGGGAAGGTCCTCGATAGTGGTGATGAGCTCCTGGCTACGTGCCAGCGCCTCATCGAGAGTGATGAGGTCGTTGTCCAGGTTTGTCACCAGATCGAGGAGGTGAGCCACCACCGTCTGCGAAGAGTGCGAGGTACGCAGAGTTCCCCGATAATCCATCACCACGTCGTGGGCAATGGTGTACAGCTCGCCTTCGGTAATTAGCCGAGCGCCGGGCTCAACCGGAACGAGAAGGCCGTACTCCCTAATCAAGTTGCCTGCGTAGGAGTCATAGGTGGCCACGGTGGGAGGCAAAGTGACCAAATCATCAGCCAGCCTGCCGGAGGGATCAAGATCCTTGATCTTTGGGCTGGCAGCCAAGGCCTGGAACTGCCCACGAATGCGCCGGCCTAATTCCTGCGCGGCCTTGCGCGTAAAGGTCAACCCCAGCACCTGGTCGGGAGTGGCGTACCCATTAGCGACGAGCCACAGCACGCGAGAGGCCATGGTTTCCGTTTTGCCTGCACCTGCACCGGCAACGACGAGCATGGGGCCCGGTTCAGCCTGCGTCACTGCAGCCTGCTGCTCAGTGGGTGCGCGACCTGGACCATGAACGATGTGAGACAGGATGGTGGGGGAAATTTCAGCCATGGGTAATCGCCTGTCCTTCCGGTTGGATCGGGCATAGGGAATGAATCGGACAGTGGTCACACTGCGGGCCAGTCACCGCCGTAAGCCGTGGCCCCTTCATAGACTCGACCAACCCGGGCAGCAATTGGGCAAAAGCCTCATTGTCCTCTGCAGTCTGCGGAGCCTGCGGCAAAATCGGGACCTTGACGTTGGCGCTCGCCGGGTAGACCAGGTTGGCCCCGCCTACCTCCATAGGTTCGTCGTCCTGAACAGCTGTACGGACTCCAGTCCCATCGAAAACGCCACGGCTCAAGGCCAACTGGTATGCACGTAGCTGCACATGCTCGCTGGCTTCCTTCTTGGTCGGAGGAGTCTTTCCGGTTTTCAAATCGATGATGTGATAGTTCGCCTGGTCATCTATCTCCAACCGGTCAATGCGCCCAGCGATGCTTACGCCAGGGGTGACGTCGACGTGGACGTCCACCTCGGGCTCGACGAGGGTGAATGTCGACCGAGAATTCTCTACCCACTCGGCGGTCCGTTGCAAGAGCCGCTCGAAGGCCCCAGCGTCTTCCTTCAGGCGCCATTCGGGATCATTTTGGACGGATCGGTACGCATCCATGGTGCACAGTCGAGCGTATTCCTCGTCCACTCCGCGGCCTAGGGCCTCCAAGTAAATGTGTGCGAGCGTTCCGCGAATCATGTGCAGCGGTTTCTCGGTGTCTTCCACCATGCGCCCGACCACCGCGTTAAGGGGGCAGGCCATAAGCGCCTCAATGCGAGAAGGCGATAGACGACCGTTAGCAAACAATTGCTCCTCAGTCGTCGGCTCTGTCATCGACCACCACTGCTCTGGGTCAGCCCCGGGCACTCCCGCCTGTGCTAGTCGAGCAAGCTGGCGGGCGGCCTGCGTGCGCTCGTCCTCCCGCGCGTCTGGATCACACACAGTTCGGCGCAAAAGCGCAACCAGAGAGGAAGCAGAGAGCAAACGCACCGGCGAGACGGAACTGTCTTCGCCGGGCTGGTAAGTCGCTTCATCAACTCGCTCGGTAGTTACCAGTTGCACCGGTAGATTCCAGGTTTTCGCAAGCTCGTCGATAAGCCGAGACTGCTCGATCGGTTCAGCTGCTTCGAGGTTGTTGGCCGAGGTCACCGTGACAAAGTCACAGGCACGGCTAGTGGCAACGTGAAGCAGACGCCGCTCCTCCTGCAAGCGAGCTGCCGCGTGAGACACGGGCACGGAAGGATCGATGCCACGGTCGACAAGATCCAACAGGTTCTCCTGCCCGAACAGCGAGCCCGTCTCTCCCAGAGTTGGCCACACGCCCTCGTACACTCCGGCCACGACGACGGCGGAAAACTCTCGCCCGACCGCAGCGTGCGCAGTCAACAAGTTCACGGCTTGGGGGCGTTGCGCACGGCGATCGCGCACTCCGGTGGGCAGTTCCTGGGCCGCGATATGGTCCACAAAACTCGTGATGCTGGCGGTGCCGGGGTGCCGCTCGACGAAGTCTCCTGCGGAGTCGAAAAGCGCCATGACGGCATCTAGATCCCGATCAGCCTGGGATCCGGTCGGCCCACCACGCAGCGCGGCGGCCATCAGGGAATCTGCTCGAGAGGTGGCGTTCCACACCTCCCAGAGCACCTCCTCCAGACTTCCGCCGCTGCGCAAGCTTGCTCGACCGGCGTCGAGGACGAGGCGGATCCTTACCAGGATGTTCTGTTCGGCCTCCGTGAGCACCTCGCTGAGGTCCGGAAGATCAGCCGAGGACGACAGCAACATCAACAGGGTGTCCATGCCGCGCATGCTGGGGTCAAGCCTTCGCAGGCCGCGAATGAGGCGACGCAGCGTCACGGGATCGGCTCCGCCAATAGGGCCCACGATGAGGGTTTCCCACTCTCTCGGGCTCAGCGTGTGCTCCAGCGCCCGTAGCCCCAGGAGGAGGGAGGAAACAAGATGGTGTTCTGCCAGGACAATGTCCGTGGGGTCCGAGGCAACGGGCACGCCAGCGCTCAGCAGCGCTCGACGCATTGCGGCCAATTGGGAGGTCGACCGAACAATCACCGCCATGTCGGAGTAATCGATCCCTCCTTCCAGATGGTGCCGGCGAATGCGGTCAGCCACCGCTGCACCCTCGGCCGTGGCGCTGTCGGCCACGAGGATCTCTCGCTCTGGGCAGCGTTTCGATGCGCCGAGAGATACATCGCAGCCTGGGTCTGCCTCGAACTCATCGAAGAATGCTGTGGTGGCACCGCGGAAGTGGAACACGGACTGGCTGCGGTCGCCCCCGATGATGGTGAGCCCGGATGACTCCCCGGGCAGAATTCGATTGATGAGTTGACCGGCCTGCGGATCCAGGTGGTGGGCATCATCCACAAGAACCGTATGCCACGCGCGCTCGATCTCAGTCTCCAGCGCGAGAGTAGTCAGCTCGCTCGCCGAGTAGTTGTGGGTACCGGTCAGCGCCATGGCCTGCTCGTATTCCCCCAGGAAGTCTCCGGCAGCAACCCACAGTTGATTCCCGTGCTGGCGCCCGAGATCCATGAGGTCCTGTGGTCCGAGTCCGCGCTCCACCGCACGCAGCAAGAGATCGCGCAGCTGGCGAGCGAAGCCCACATACGTAAGCGCCTCTCGCACATTGTCCGGCCACAAGCCTCGGCCGTCCTCCGCATGACCCGCCAGGAGCGTGCGGATTACCCCGTCTTGCTCAGCTCCGGAGATCAGACGAATGTCTGTCTCCTGCGCCTGGCGCACCAAGGCGAAGGCAAGCGAATGCACGCTGCGCACCAGCGGGGCGCTAGAGACATAGCGGCCACGGGCGAGCAACCGCTCGTGCAACTGTCGGCGAACCCGGGACCCGCTTTCCTTCGACGGGGTAATAAAAATCAACCCGTTGGGATCCGCACCACCAGCGATTCGTTCTACCGCTGCTTCCACTAGAAAGGAGCTCACTCCAGAGCCCGCATCACCGGTGATTCTCCACCGTCCCGCCGCGGGTATATCGAGGTCAAAATCGTGCGGCCGATCATCTAAAGAGCGGTTAACTAATCGCACACGGGGGTTGGGCGGCGGGGTGGGCTGAGGAAGGAGCGTCATGCCCTAGATTGTGTCAGAACTCCTGGACATCAGAGCTTCCTTAACCCGGGAAATGTTCGAACAGGTGAGCGAATTCACGTCGGGGAAACCCTCCGCGACCAGCTCGCGGTAACGCACCCCGGCCCACACCAGATGTTCGACGTCCGGAATGTGCGCAAAACGATCGAGCAGACTCAGATCCACCTCGTCCCTCACTCCGTAGATCAGATGATCCGCGATGCACCACGCCGCGGTTGCTGCATGGGGACGAACCTCCGCAAACGGGACGACGTCAGTTAACCCGGGCGCGTGGGGGCCGTCGAAAAGCAATGTTCCAGCAACGTCAGCATGCCCCACCTGCAGTGGAGCGTCGATGGACCCAAAACGCTCCTCAGCCTCTGCGAAGGCCTGTCGCTCGGCTTGCGCAAATGCGTCACCACGGGCACTTCCGCCCGGAGGGGCGATGGGATTCAGACTGTCCGCAATGCGCAGGCTGGCCGCCACGGCTTCATCTGCCCGCTCGGCGAGGTGACCGTCGATAAGTGTGGACGCGGCGTAACCACCCACCACAAATCGCCCATCAGTTGAGCGCAGCGGCCGTGATACCCGTACTCCGGAGATCGAGAGCTTGTCGCGGACCCGAGCCGAGAAGTGGGCCGTGTCGCTAGCCGGGGTAAACACCACCGATCCGAGAGCCTGCCCATATCCCCACTCCGGGCCGAGCTGAACGGGTTCCCCGTCTCCAAGATCTACGGTCGACGAGGAGGTAAACGCGGTAAGCACGTGAGCGGGGATCGTCATTTGAGTTCCTGAGCATTCTCTGGGGTGACCACTCCGGTCGGATATGGCCACGGGTTGTAGCGGCAGGTCGCATTGTCGTCCGGATAGACCTCCTCCGGGGCGAGTTTGTGCAACTCCGAGTTATTCAGACCAATGGTCTGCTGCATCATGACCGGAGCTAGCTCGCCGTCTCCACCACACGGCACGTGGGAGGCGTAGCCCAAACCGTGACCGACCTCGTGGTTAATCACGTACTGGCGGTAGGAACCGAGATCGCCTTCGAATGGCACCGCGCCACGAGCCCAGCGCGAGTCATTGATCATCACCGTGTTGCCGCCGAGCGAGGTACGGCAGCTGGTCTCAATTGCAAAGTCCTCGGCACCACACGTCTTCTGGGTCGTATCCACGCTGGCCAGGCGAATGCGCATCTCCGGATTATCGCCAGGGGAAACATGGTGAACCCTAAAGCGCGGATCTGCGATCCAGCTGCGAGGGTCAGTCAGGGTGGCGTCAATCATCTGGGCCACCGCATCGTCACCGCCGTACACCGCCGTGTTCACGCCGTCCTCGACCTCAATGATGTAGGTCAGGGTCTTTTCCGTGCCCTTACCTACCGGCTCTTGCGGGCTACCGATTACGCGGAACGTACCCGCACCAGTCTGCGCGAATGGGCCTCCCGGCGGCAGGTGACTCGGAATGAGGTCGGACGGCGCACTATCGGCCGGATCAGGCCCCGCGCCCCGCCGCCCCTCTTGGGAGGAGGATTGCACCTCGAACGGTGAGGCCCCCTGCACCGTCTCCTGCGCTTTGTCTCCGCCGGCGACGATATCCACCAGCAACCACACCGTGATCACGGCGAGCACTGGAATCGCATAGGCGCGCCATCCCAGCTCGCGCTTGTACCGCGCCAGGGCTGACTCCTGCGGGGGATAATCCCCTGGACGCCGGCGTGGGGAACGCGGTGAAACGGGACGCGATGCGGTCATAGGTTATGAGGCTACCTAATTGGGGCCTTTAGGCCCCGCCGAAACCCACGGCCGGACGGGCAGCGCTGCTGACCTCTACGTATGCCACCTCAGCGGCGTTCAAAAAGTAGGTATGCGCCTTCGAATCAACCAGCTCGATGAAGCCGGCACCGGACTTCAGCCCTTCGGACAGGCGCTGCAGCAGCTCCTCGCGGTTATCCTTTGCCGAGAGCACGAGCTCTCGGGGGTTCTCCGAAAAACCAATTTTGATGTCCATGTCTGCTCCAATTCGTGTCTAATGACAAAAAGCGGACGTGCCGCTTCTTGGGTTCGCCTGCCCCATCATAGGACGCGCCCCGTAGGATAAGACGCGTGTCTGCTTCACTTTCGCGCACGGCGAACACCGGTCCCTCTCCCACGTTTCGTCAGCTCGGGGTAGCGGAGGAGATCTGCGCCGCGCTGGACGCTCAGGGGATTACCCATACCTTTGCCATCCAGGAGTTCACCCTGCCCATCGCCTTGGCGGGCAAGGACCTTATTGGACAAGCGCGCACGGGCATGGGCAAGACCTTCGGCTTCGGCGTTCCTGTGCTCGACCGCGTTTTCGACGACGCCGACCTCCCCGAGCTCGACGGCACACCGCGCGCGTTGATCATTGCGCCCACCCGCGAGCTAGCCCAGCAGGTCGCCGCGGACCTCTCCCTGGCTTCAGCCCGCACACCGGTCAGCGTGGCCGTGATCTGTGGCGGCCGAGGAATGGACGAACAGATCGAGCAGCTTCACCGCGGAGTCGATGTGGTTGTGGGCACTCCGGGCCGGTTGCTAGACCTCAATCAGCGCGGGGAGCTGAACCTGAGCAAGGTAGGCGTCCTAGTTCTTGACGAGGCCGATGAGATGCTCGACCTCGGTTTCCTGCCGGACATTGAAAAGATTCTCCAGCGCCTTACTCACGAGCACCAGACCATGCTCTTTTCTGCCACGATGCCCGGGCCGATTCTCACCCTCGCCCGCACGTTCATGACCAAACCCATTCACATTCGCGCCGAGGATCCAACGGATTCGGCCACGCACGCCAGCACCACGCAGGTGGTATTCAAGGCTCACCGGATGGACAAGGCGGCCGTACTCACGCGAATCCTGCAGGCTGAGGGACGGGGTCGCACCATCATCTTCGCACGCACCAAGCGCACCGCCGCGGAGGTGGCGGAGCATCTGGCACACAGCGGCTTCTCGGTCGGAGCCGTGCACGGCGACCTCGGCCAGGGTGCACGAGAGAAGTCACTGGCGGCCTTTAAGAAAGGCGACATCGACATCCTGGTGGCCACGGACGTGGCCGCCCGCGGAATCGACGTCGACCAGGTGACCCACGTGGTCAACTATCAAACCCCGGACGACCCCAAGACGTACGTCCACCGCATCGGGCGTACGGGCCGTGCCGGTAACTCGGGAGTGGCCGTAACCTTGGTGGGCTACGACGAGGTGGCCAAGTGGCAGCTCATTAACGATGAGTTGGAGTTGGGCAATCCCACGCCGCCGGAGTGGTTCTCTACCTCGCCCGAGCTTTACGCTGCCCTGGACATCCCCGCGGATGCAGCTGATTCTGTGGGACCGCCCCGTAGCCCACTCGGCCGCGTGGCTCCTAGCGGGCGCCGCCGATGAGGCCCAGCCTTCCCTTAGGCGCCCGGCGTCGCGACTACGTCGTCTCCGCCCTCATAGCACTGGTGTGTTTGCTCCTCGTCGCAGGCGCCTGGTGGTTAGCTCCGGCACGCGACGCACACCTGGAACCGGCCGATCCCACCCAACGGCAGGACACTCCTCCCCCGCCGCGCGAGGTTCCGCAAACCCTGACCGAGGTCTTCCAAGCCCCAGCGCAGTACCCGGCCGCTACCCCGCGCCCAATTGTTTCCGCAGGCACTGTCCTCGCCTACGAGGGTTCCACCGCCCAAGGCCTCGATGCCCACGGCCAGCCCCTGTGGAGCTATCACCGCGATCACCCCGCGTGCGCCCTGGCAGAGGCCTGGGACTCGGTTGTCTTGGCCTTTGATGAGGGCTTTGGTTGCGGTGACGTGGTTGCGGTGGATGCGCGAAAGGGCACTTATGCCGCAACCCGAAGCGCCTTGGCCACGGACTCCCCCGCGGTACTTAGCTCCAATGACCGTGTGGGGTTGGCGGGCTCTGACAGGGTGGAGCTTTGGCGCTCGGACCTGGTGCGCACCGTTGAATACGGCAAGGTAGAGGCCCCTCAGGAGCCGGGGGCCCAGCCCCATCCCGAGTGCACCATCACGTCTACGCTCACGCGCACGGAGCTGTTGGCAATTACAGAAACCTGCCCTGGTTCTCCCGGTGCGACCCTGCGGTTTCTGGAAGCTACCCCCGAGGACTCCCGCAAGCCGGAAGTAATCAGCGAGGTCCCGCTTGACGACCCCGCCGCTCGGCTCGTCGCCATCGGACAACATGCCGCCGCAATCTATAGCGATTCAACTATTCGCAGCTATGCAGAGGACGGCGCAGAGCTCACGCAGCGCTCAGTGCCGGCAGCAGGCAACGGCCTCGGACTTGTTCCCCCTACCGCCGACCTGCCTCATCACATGAGTTGGTTCGACGGCGAGCGCCTGTACCTGTTTGATCCGGACGACTTAAGTGTGAGCGCCATCATCGACGACGCCCTTGGCCTGGGCATCAGCGTGGCCGGCCGCACCCTCGTCCCGGTTGAGGGTGGCATCGGGGTGCTCGCGGAGTCGGGCTCCACAATCGAGAGGGTCATCCCCGTGGACAGGGCGCGTGTCGACGCCCCGGTGCACCTGAATATCGCCGGCTCCACAATCGTCGAAAAGCGCGACGACACCCTCGTGGGCCTGCGCGCCGACTAGATCCGGTAGAGGGAGGCCACGTGCTCCGTGGAGCGCGGGTGCAGGACGCACACCAGGCAGACCACCGCGCTAAGCCCAAGAGCGATGCCGGCTGCTGGAAGAGACTCGCTGGCCATGTAAAAGCTGATGGGAAGAAGCAGAAGCGAGATCATCACCAGGGGGGTTCGCCCCCAGCCACGTCCAGCCAGCAGGCTGAGCGCACCGGCGAATACGACGCCGAAGACGATGAAAATGAATACCGCAGTTCCGGTGCCAATCCAGTTGACCGCCGAAGCATCGGATACGGCCGAGGATGTGCCATTGCTGCGAATGTCAGAGACGATCAACGCCAACGCGAATCCGAAGGCGATGAGCGCCTGCAACCCGGCCACGAGGCAACCAACGATCAAAGGGGCAGGAAGGCGTTGAAATAGCGAGTTCACAGCGGCTGAGTTTAGCGCCAGCTAAGGGTTTCCCCTTAAGACTGACGTCCAAAAGTTGGATTCCTCAGCGGGCTCTACCCCTGGAGAGGGTGTAGGGATTTGACCGCAGCTAGCAAAGCATGGTTAGCGCAAGATTTATCATTTATGCTGGTCAGAGCATTGCTGACGAATAGACAACACGGTTCACCACCTCAGCATGACCACCGAAACTCGCATAGAAATTAGTGACCTTCGCCACAAATTAGGGGTTAACCCTAGCGCCGGCTAGCTGAACGTGTCATTATTCCTGGGTAGCAAAAACGACCGGAAAACAAACCGGTCATTAACTTCCGTAAATCGGAAAGTTAACGCCTCGTGAACGCTGGCAGGGGAAGGTGCACTCCCTTTTTCCACCAGCCCAAGCGCGCCGGCAGAATCCCTGCCCCGCCCACACGAGACTCGCGCACACGCATGCTGTCCCACCTCGCCAGGGCGGGTTCGATGTGGTGCGCCCTACTTCTTCCGTACGACCCCGGCTATTACAGCCACATTCACGCATTCAATTTTTAGGAGACACCATCATGGATTGGCGCCACGAAGCAATTTGCCGCGACGAAGACCCCGAGCTGTTCTTCCCGGTCGGAAACTCCGGTCCGGCCCTGACCCAGATCGCCCAGGCCAAGCTGGTCTGCAACCGCTGCCCCGTCACCTCCCACTGCCTCAAGTGGGCTCTCGAGACCGGCCAGGACGCCGGCGTCTGGGGCGGCCTCAGCGAGGAGGAGCGACGCGCTCTCAAGCGCGCCAACCGTCGCAACCGCGCCCGCGTCAGCGCCTAATACCGCAGACCCCGTTTGGGGCTTCGCGGCACCAGGCGACTAAAGTTGCTCACTACATACCCGTGAAGTAACCCCATCTAAAAGGAGAACGCTCATGAGCAAGCGTGGCCGTAAGCGTAAGGATCGTCGTAAGAAGAGCGCCAACCGCGGCAAGCGTCCCAACGCTTAACGCACCGAGCGCACACAGCTAAAGCCCCTGCCCCTCACCCTTTCCTCACCGGAAAGAACGAGGCTGGCAGGGGCTTTGTCATGCCCGGAAAATCCTTTAGCCCCTCCGCACGATGCGGATCTGCGTGGTGATTCGCTCACGCAAATACACCGGCGCGGTCGCCTGCGCTGAGCAGCAGCGCTGCATGAGTGTGCGCAATTGGCGCTCCGTGGTGAAGCGCTCAACGCATTCTGGGCACTGCGCCAAACGCTTGCGAATGGCCTCGGCGCGCTGGGCGCTCACCCCGGGGTCGAGCAACTCGCACAGCAGCTGCTGCACCTCAGCTGGGGAACACTGACACGGATCGGTATCCATTTACGACTCCTTCTCCGTTGCGCCGGCCATATCCGGGTGGCCGAGACCAATTCCTTGTTCGTGGGCTACGTCCTTCAACAACTCCCGCAACTGTTTTCTTCCGCGGTGCAACCGCGACATCACGGTCCCCAAGGGAGTGTCCATAATTTCGGCGACTTCTTTGTATGCCAGCCCCTCGATGTCGGCGTAGTAAACCACCATGCGGTAATCGTCGCTGAGCTGGTTCATCGCCTCCACGACCTGCTCATCGGGCAGGTTATTCAGCGCCTCAACCTCAGCGGACTTCAGGCCAGTCGAGTCGTGCGAACTGGTGGTGTAGAGCTGATAGTCCGAGATTTCCTCGGTCGGAGTCTGCGCGGGCTGTCGCTGCTTCTTGCGGTAGGTGTTGATGTAGCTGTTGGTCATGATGCGGTACAGCCACGCCTTCAGGTTCGTCCCCGGCTTAAAGGAGTCGAAGGCCTTGTAGGCCTTGAGGTAGGTCTCCTGCACCAGGTCCTCTGCGTCCTGCGGATTGCGCGTCATGCGCAGGGCACCGCCATAGAGGGTATCCAGCAAGGGCAGGGCTTCCTCCTCGAAGCGCTGCGCGCGCTCGCGTTCGGTCATCGTCGCTGCGCCGGTCATGGGCATTTACTCTACCTCTCCGAGCAGGCCGGGGTGATCGTTGCGTACATTGCCCACCTCTTTCGCCGCGGGTTGCCACTGCAGTCGCTCCCTGAGCTGCGCGGGCGCCGGAGTCAACAGCTGGGCCGCCTCTTCCGGGGTGCCCTCACACCACTGGCGAATCTCCTCCGGCAGCAGGAACCTAGGCAGACGATGGTGCAACCAATCCATGGGTTCAGCGGCCTGGGTGGTGATCATGGTGCACGAGAGCATGTCGAGTCCCGTCGACCACAGCGCGGCAGCAAACAACATCTCCCCCTCGGGAAGATGCACGTAGTAGGGCTGCTTGTAGCCTTCTTCATTCACGTGCCACTCGTAGTAGCCGTCGAGAGGAATCACCCCACGGGAATCAGCAAAGGCCTGGCGAAAGCTCGGCTTCTCCTGCACAGTCTCGGCCCGCGCGTTGAACAGGGGCGGACCCTTGTCGTCTTTCTTCCAGCGTGGCAACAGGGCCCAGCGCGCCGGATTGAGCAGGGCCTGTTCGCCGTCGAGACGCACCAATCCCACTGGCGTGGTCGGAGCAATGTTGTAGCGCTCGCTGGGGGTGTTGTCCGGGGCGTGCACCTGCGTGACGCCGGGCAATTGGCCGATGCGCTCCAAAAGCGCCTCGCCCACGGTGAACATGACAAATCGTCCGCACATAAGCCTCTATTATGTACTGCATGTCGCAATCCTGGTCTGCCCCGCTCGCACCCGGCCCCATTCACGCTGACGTGGTGGTTCCCGGATCCAAGTCGCTGACCAACCGCGCGTTTATCCTCGCCGCCATCGCCTCCGGCACGTCCACCATCACCGGGGCGCTCACGTCACGCGACACCGAGCTCATGGCCCACGGCCTGCGCACCCTGGGTGTTCCGGTAAGCATCGAGGGCTCCACCGTCACGGTCGACGGCCGTCAGCGCTTCTCCAGCGGTGCAATCGACTGCGGGTTAGCCGGCACCGTCATGCGGTTTCTGCCTCCGCTTGCCGCACACGCCACCGCTCCCGTGCTTTTCGACGGTGACGAGCAGGCGCGCGTTCGACCAATGTCCGCGCTTCTCGACGCGCTGCGCCAAGCCGGTGTCACCATTGAAGGTGACAGCCTCCCCTTCAGCGTGCACCCCGGCACAGCCCGCGGCGGAACGGTCGACGTGGATGCCTCCGGGTCCTCGCAGTTTGTTTCGGGGCTCTTGCTCAGCGCTAGTCTGTTCCCCGACGGGCTCCATGTGCGCCACACCGGTGAGACGCTTCCGAGCGCCCCACACATCGCCATGACGGTGGATGTGCTGCGCCAGGCTGGCGTGGAAGTCGTTGCTGGTGACAAGGAATGGAAGGTCTCCCCCGGTCCCGTCCAGGCCCGCGATTGGATCATCGAGCCTGACTTGTCCAACGCCACCCCCTTCCTCGCTGCCGCCGCCGTCACCGGCGGAACAGTGAAGGTCAAGCACTGGCCCACGCACACCACGCAGCCGGGTGATGACATTCGAGCAATCCTGGAGCGGATGGGCTGCCAGGTGAGCCTAGAGGACGACGGCCTGGTGGTCTCCGGCCCCGCAAACGGATCGCTCACCGGCATCGACATCGACATGGGTGACATCGGAGAGCTCACCCCCACGGTCGCCGCTGTGGCTGCGCTGGCTGATAGCCCCTCGCGCCTGACCGGAATCGCGCACCTGCGTGGGCACGAGACGGATCGCTTGTCTGCCCTGGCCACCGAGATCAACAACCTGGGAGGCCACTGCGTCGAGCTGGCGGATGGTTTGGAGATCACCCCACAGCCGCTGCGCGCCGGACTGTGGCACGCCTACGCGGATCACCGCATGGCCACCGCAGGTGCGATCGTGGGGCTGCGCGTGCCAGGCATCGAGGTCGACGACATCGCCACCACCTCCAAGACACTGCCCGATTTCGCTGCGATGTGGGCGGAGATGCTCCATGGCTAGGTCGGCACGCTCCGCCCGCGGGTACTGGGATGAGTCCGATGTTCGGGTGCGTCCGGGTAAGGGCTCCCGCCCCCGCACCAAGGACCGCCCACGGCACGCCAACGCTGAATTCGGCATGGTGGTGACCAAGGATCGTGGCCGCTGGGGAGTGGTTCTCGACGGCCGCGAGGACACCGTGGTGTGCATGCGCGCCCGCGAGCTCGGGCGAACCGCCATCGAGGTGGGCGACCGCGTCGGTGTGGTGGGTGATACCTCGGGCAAGAAGGACACTCTGGCGCGCATCGTAAAGCTGGCGGAGAGGACCTCGGTGCTGCGCCGCACCGCTGATGACAACGATGCCTACGAGCGCATCGTGGTGGCCAATGCGGACCAGCTACTGATCGTCTCCGCGGTTGCGGATCCTCCCCCGCGTTCGGGATTTGTCGAGCGCGCGCTCATCGCTGCCTTCGCCGGCGGGGTTCGCCCCATCCTCTGCCTGACTAAGTCCGACCTGACCGATCCCCGGCTATTCGCCGAGGAGTTCGCCGATCTGGATGTGCAGGTGGTCATCGCGGGTATCGATGATCCCCTCGACGAGGTACAGGGACTTACCCAGGGCAAGGTCACAGCCCTGATCGGGCACAGCGGTGTGGGCAAATCAACCCTGGTCAACCGTCTCGTACCGGACGCATTCCGAGCCACCGGAGAGGTCTCCGGCGTGGGCAAGGGCCGGCATACCTCCACGCAGTCTGTTGCCTTGCGCCTGCCCGGCAACGACGGCTGGATCGTGGACACTCCCGGGATCCGCTCCTTTGGCCTGGCACACATCGACGCCGACGATGTCATCGGAGTCTTTGACGACCTGTCCCAAGCCATCGAGGATTGCCCACGTGGTTGTACTCACCTCGGCCCACCGGCCGATCCGGAGTGTGCTCTGGATCAACTGCCCGAAGACAGCCCCAGCGCTCGCCGAGCCACCGCAGTGCGCTCTTTGCTGGGCGTTTTGCGCGCCAACAACGAGTGGGAAATGTAGCTACATCAGCTCGATGAGGAAGGGCAGCTCAGAGGGGTCGTAGAAGGCCATGTAGTGGTCTTGCGCCTCACCCACCGCGATCTCGGCATCCGGGTCACCCAGGTCGGCGGCATCAATCACCTCGACAGCGCGTCGAGTAGCGTCCTCCGCCTCCTTGACGTCCACGTGAACCGCCGCGATGTCCTCCACGCGCAACTGCGCGGGGTCCAGCTTGACCACGGCCTCGAGCGTGTCCGGCTGGGGCGTGGCGGCGGAATCATCCACGTCCGCAGAGACGACCACGCGGCGGTGCGGGAAATGCTCGTCTCCGATAGCGAGCAGGCGCAGGGAAGCCTCAGCGGCCTCGTCGAAGACGATCGCCTCAAAGTCCTCCTCGTCACCCGAGGTGTACATCTCGCGGACCGCGGGGGTCACCGCAAAAGCCCACCCCTGGCGCACCGGAAGGACGCCGTCGTTATTGAGAGAGACGAGCATGTCAAAGGTCGCCGGAACGTAGACGCGCACGGTTTAGAACTCCCCGTCGATGCCAAAGATGGACTGGATCTCCACGGCGGTGCGCTCGAAGGCCGTATGCAGGATGCCGACCATGCCGGCCTCCACGCTGGCCTTGACGTTGTGGATGCCGTCGTCAATCATCACGCAGTCGCTCAGCGGCAGAGCCACCGCATCCGCGGCAGCTTGGAAAGCTGCCCGCTCCGGCTTCTCCGCACCGATCTCACCGGAAAGCACCACGGCGTCCACGATTCCGCGGTACTCCCACTCGCGGATGGGCTCAGCAGCTGGGCCGCCCGGGTCGTTGGACAGGATGGCGGTCTGCACATCCTGCTGGGCAACGGCTGCCAGCAGGCGACGCCAGCGATCTTGGTCCTCCTGGGGGCCGTCGAGAACACCCACGTAATCGACGATGAGTCCACGCATGTAGTCCACTAATCCTTTGCTCGCTTGTGGTTAGGTTCGCTGTGGTCCGGCTCGAAAATCCGGCGCAGCGCTGACACAATAGTACCTACCCCAGTAGGCGCCAGCCCCCGCCCTTGTAGTCACTCAATTTCAAGGACGGAGATTCAACGAGTCATGCTTGCACCAATCCCTGGGACGGTTCACCTCAAGATGATCGTCCCCGATCCACCTGAACCGAAAGTCGTCGAGACTCCACCGGCCCTGGCTTCAGAATCAGAACGTCTCGCCCGCGCCCTCATCCAGGTCGCGCTGGAGGTGTGCTGCAGTGTGCGCCCGGTGGAGCACCTTTCGCTGCGACGCTTCGCCACCGCTGTGCGCCGCCACGCCCACATGCGCCGGCGCACACTGAGCGTTAGTGGGCCCGTGGCGCTGCATTCTCTGCACATCTGCCCATCGGCAGGCGACGAGGTGGAGATAACAGGAAGCGCGCGGTGTTCAGCTGAAACGCTTGCCTACACCGCGCGCTTTACCCTTGAGGGAATCCCCCGCCTGAGCGCTTTCCGCGTCCTCTAGACCTGAGTTGTCTCTGGGGCCTGTGCCTGCTGGGCAAATTGCTTACGCAGCATGAACAGCTGGCGCACGGTCTCCTCGCGCACACCATCGTTCATGGCCTGGAACAGGTCGCCGCCCTCTTTCTGGTATTCCACCAAAGGATCGCGCTGGGCCATGGCACGCAGGCCAATGCCCTCCTTGAGGTAGTCCATCTCGTAGAGGTGCTCGCGCCACTTGGTATCGATGATCGGCAGGATCACTGTGCGCTCGACATTGCGCATCTGCTCTTCGCCGCCGATGGCGCTCACAGACTGCTCCAGCTCGTCATAGGCCCGGTGCGCGTCATCCTTCAGTGCCTGAGCAAGGTCGGTGGAGCTGAGTTCTCCGGCGGCTCCGTACTCGGAACCGTCGATAAGCGACTGGTACGACATGCTCGGTCCGTACAGCTGCTCGAGCGCCTGCCACAGCTCGTCGAGATTCCAGTCCTCCACGTAGCCCTCGGCAGTAGCACCGTGGACGTAGGCATCGATGGTGTCGTCGATCATCGCGCGGACGTTGGACTTCAGATCGGCAGACTCGAGGATGGAGCGACGCTCGCGGTAAACCACCTTGCGCTGCTCGTTGAGCACCTCGTCGTACTTGAGCACGTTCTTACGCATCTCAAAGTTCTGGCCCTCCACCTGGGACTGCGCACCCTTGACGGAGTTAGAGAACAGCTTGGACTCGATTGGCACGTTATCCGGCACGTTCAGGCGGTTCATCATCTGCTCCATGCGCTGGCCCACGAAGCGAACCATGAGCTCATCGCGCATAGACAGGTAGAAGCGCGTCTCGCCGGGATCACCCTGGCGGCCGGAACGACCGCGCAGCTGGTTGTCGATACGGCGAGACTCGTGGCGCTCGGTGCCCACGACGTAAAGGCCACCATTGCTTCGGGCCTCATCGCCCAGGCGCTTCGAACGCTCCTTAGCCTTGGGCAGTTCCTCGTCCCACGCCGCCTGGTAGCGCTCCTCGTCCTCGAAGGGATCCAGGCCGCGCTCCTTGAGCTTGGCGTCGAGCAGGACCTCGGGGTTTCCGCCCAGCACAATGTCGGTACCACGACCGGCCATGTTGGTGGCCACCGTGACAGCACCCGGCAGACCGGCCGAGGCGACGATGCGTCCCTCCTCCTCGTGGTACTTCGCGTTGAGCACCTTGTGGTCCACCCCACGACGGGTCAGCAGACCGGAGAGGTACTCGGAGCGCTCCACCGAGGTGGTACCCACCAGGACCGGCTGACCAGCCTCGACGTGCTCGACGATGTCGTCAACAACCGCGGAGAACTTGGCTTCCTGCGTCTTGTAGATCACGTCCGGGTGATCCTTGCGCTGGTTCGGCTCGTTGGTCGGGATGGCCACCACGTCTAGGCCGTAGATCGAGTGCAGCTCGGCCGCCTCGGTCTCGGCGGTACCGGTCATGCCCGCCAGCTTGTCGTACATGCGGAAGTAGTTCTGCAGGGTCACCGTGGCCAGGGTTTGGTTCTCGTTCTTGATCTCCACCCCTTCCTTGGCCTCGATGGCCTGGTGCATACCCTCGTTGTAGCGACGCCCCTTGAGGATGCGACCGGTAAAGCCATCGACGATCTGGACCTCCCCAGAGCGCACGATGTAGTCCTTGTCGCGCTCAAAGAGCTCCTTCGCCTTCAGCGCGTTGTTGAGGTAGCTGACCAGCTGGGAGTGCTCGGGCGCGTAGAGGTTATCGATGCCCAGCTGCTGCTCGACGTACTCCACGCCCTCTTCCAGGACACCGATGGTGCGCTTGCGCTTATCCACCTCATAGTGGCGGCCCTCGCGCATACGCGGCGCCAGCTGCGCAAACACGTTGTAGAACTGCGAGGAACCCTCCACCGGGCCGGAAATGATCAACGGGGTACGCGCCTCATCGATCAGGATCGAGTCGACCTCGTCGACGATGGCGAAGTTATGCCCGCGCTGCACGACGTCACTCAGCGAGCGGGTCATGTTGTCGCGCAGGTAGTCGAAACCGAACTCGTTGTTGGTGCCGTAGGTGATGTCGGCGGCATACGCTTGTCGACGCTCGTTCGGGCGCAAATCAGGGTTAACCACGCCGACTTCCAAGCCCAGGAAGCGGTGCACACGTCCCATCATCTCGGCGTCACGACGCGCCAGGTAGTCGTTGACCGTGACGATGTGCACGCCCTTGCCGGCGAGGCCGTTGAGGTACGCCGGAAGGATGGAGGTCAGGGTCTTGCCCTCACCCGTTTTCATCTCGGCGACGTTGCCAAAGTGCAGGGCAGCACCACCCATTACCTGCACCTTGTAGTGCTTCTGACCAAGCACGCGCCAGGCAGCCTCGCGAGCAGTGGCAAAGGCATCGAGGAGGATGTCATTCAGGTCGTCGCCGCCCTCTAAGCGGGAGCGGAACTCCTGTGTCTTGGCCTTAAGGTCCGCGTCCGAGAGCTCGGCGTACTCGTCCTCGAGGTCAAGAACCTGCTGGGCGATCTTTTCAAACTTCTTGACCGTCCGGCCCTCGCCGGCCCGCAGCAGTTTGGAGAGTCCTAACACTGATTTACGTCCTCCCTTGGATGGAGTTGCCCATGACAATCATGAGGCATAGGTCAGCCATGCATTGTACGCACATCGCGGCCGCCGCCCCAGCTCGGGGGCCGACGGCCGCGACGTTTTACCTGTGACTTAGCTTGGCAAGTCCTTAGGCTTCCTTCGGCTCAGAAAGGGAAATCAACCCGTAGTCAAAAGCGTGACGACGGTAGACCACCGACGGACGGTTCGTCTCAGAGTCCACGAAAAGGTAGAAATCGTGGCCCACGAGCTCCATCTCACTCAGCGCCTCATCCTTGGTCATCGGCGTTGCCGGGTGCTCCTTGGTACGGACGATCTGGCCGGGGACGACGTCCTGGACCTTATCCTCGTAAGGATCAACGTCGAACTCGCCACGGTTGCGCTCAGCAGCGGCAGCCTCAGCCTTCAGGTCGGCCTGCAACTCCGCAGCCAACTCGCCGGTGCCCTTGGGGGCACGGTGACCGGAGCGGGAAATTTCACGGCGAACTTTTACCTTGCGCAGGGAGCGCTCCATCTTGCCCAGCGCGACCTCGAGGGCGGCGTAGAAGCTGTCCTCTTTGGCCTCGGCGCGGGCGATGTGGCCCTTGCCCGTTGCCGTGATCTGGAGACGATCAGTGCGGTCTCCGCGCGACGGGTTGTTTTCATGTTGGAGCTCCACATGGAAGAAGCTCAGGGTGGGGTCCAGCTTCTCGATCTTGGCGAGCTTGCTGTTCACGCGCTCCGCGAAGTGCTCGGGCACCTCTACATTGCGGCCGGTGATGCTGACCTGGGACTCGGGACGCAGCGTGTCGGCGTTCGGTGCAGTGGTCATGAGAAAAACGACCTCCCCATTTCTGGTAGACGGACCCTATGTACGACTGCCCTGTAAGAGGACTCTCGCCGTACCAGGCTTCGTAACCCAGAATACATCTGGGAATAACCGTGCGGTTGGAAAAAATTCTCCTTCCAACCACCAACGGGGGTACACCTAGATCATTGCTACGCCGCGGCAATAGCTATGGCAGCTCGCACCTGTGCCCCTGCCGCTAATAGTCGCTCTACGGAGGCGGCTAGGGTGGCTCCAGTTGTCACGACATCGTCGACCACGACGATCGGCAGGTCAGGAACGCTCGCGACCAATTCGACCGCTCCAGCAAGGTTGCGCCGTCGTTGCGCTGCGGACAGTTCTGATTGGTCCGCGCTCGTTGACCTCAAGCGCAGCGCCTCGCACACGGCAAAGCCCGAGCTACGTGCGTATTCGGCCACCGGGTCTCCCCCACGCAATCGTGCATTGCGCTTGCGTGTCGGGGCTGGAACGAGCACCGTGTCGTGCTCAATGTCACCTCTAGCGATAAGGAATTCCAATCCTGACCTCAGGACTGCCCCCACGTACGGGCGCACCGCCAGATTCAGGCGCTCTTTCGCTTCCAGGATCACCCCACGATGCGCCCCCGCATACATTCCCATGGCGAACACAGGGACATGGGTGGGCACTGTCGTCGAAACGCGAAACGGCGCATTGCCGAGTTCCTTTCGGCACTGAGGACAGAGCACCGAGCCGGCCCGACCGCAACCGGCGCAGCGGCGCGGAAAGACCAGTTCGGAGAGGCTCACTAGTCCGCCACAATCGGAGCCGAACGCACACCGCGCAATCCAGGTACATCGCGCCACGAACCACCTGATCCGGCACCGGAAATTGGCAGCTGGCGCACCGCAAGCTCATCCGTGGCATACAGCGTCGTGGCGCTCGCGGCAACCGCAACGACGGGTGCGGAGATGTTGCCGGCCGGCAAGGAAACGGCCGCGGAACCGTCCTGCTCTACGCGCCACACAGGGGTCTCCGGGCTTGCGGTACCCACCAGCAGCGAGCCGTCCGGATTCCATTCCACCGACAGGGCGGAACCTCCAAGTTCGGTCGCGATCTCCTCGACGTTGACAATCGCGCGTGCCCCTGCGGTGTTGCGGGTAACCACGCCGACGAACAGTCGCCCGTCGGAGATGATGGCCACGCGAGCACCGGTGGCAGAAAGCTGTAGCTCCGAGATCGAGCCGCTAGTACTGCGGAAGTTGGTGTTGTCGAGCAGCTGCGCGGTGTCCACCTCGTTGGAGACGAGCTCGTTGCCGCTGGTGGAATTCACTACGCGCACGACCTTGTCCTTGCCGGTGACCACCCACGTGGCGTTGCCCTCCCGGTTGAACGAAGGACGAGTAATGGAATCGTCCTCCAGCACCTTGGTGGCCGGCCCATCCACCGGACCGATGAGCAGCTGGGATTTGTCGCCGACCCGGCGGACTGCGGCGGCTCGCCCGCTGATGGTCACATCGGCCGCCGTCAGCTGGCCCAGGGAGCCGAACTCCCCGGCTACCGGCGTGGCCTCGGAAGACGATACCGACTGCAGAACCCCACCCGAGAGCGCGTACAAAGGCGCTACCTGGGTGGCCGCTATCGACGGATTCAGGTCTGCGAAGTCGTCCGGGGTCAGCGTGTGCATCCCCTCTTCCACCGGTGACCCATCAAGTGCAACCTCATAGGGCAGCGCCACATCCGCGCCAGCCAGCGTCCAGGTCAGCTGAGCGCCGAAACGCAAGCGCTGCTGCTGATCCAGGCTCTGGAACCCGGTGAAGGTGTACACGCCGTCTACCTTGCCGGCGAATTCAGCCCCTTCCGGAGCAGCGGGCTTGACCGCGGGGGCGATCTTGTTGCTGGGGCCCTCCATGAGCATGGTCATGAGCACCGAGTCCAAAGACTCCTCGTCGGCGTAGACCCAGCGACGATCCGCCACGAGCGTGCTGCCGGATTGGTCGAAGAAGAAAAGTGAGTGAGGCTCGAAGTGATTGAGCAGCTCGGTGCGCTCGATGACCACCTCACCGGGCAGCGAAGCGATTCGCCACTGGCCACCCACCTTGTGCATGACCACGGTGGCCTCATACTCGGCGTTCTGCGGTTGGTAGGCTCCCCCATCGCTGAGTTTGCCGATCAGCCGCCCGCGAACTTGAAACGATCGCTCATTGGCATTCCCGCCAGCCTTCGCGGTGACAAAAAGCCGATCCACAACGAGCGGGCCGTCCTTGGGCACCCACTCATCCGCAATCTCCGGCGCCAAAAACGAGCGCGCCCCCTCGTAGTTGCCCGACGGATGGGCCGAGGCGGAGTAGAAGTCCTGCAGCAGAAGGTCAGGTTCCTGGTTGGGCGTGGGGCCCAGGTTGGTGGGCTTATCGCGTAGGGGTTCAAAGGTGCGCAGCGCCTGCGGCGCGCTGTTGTGCGGCAGGGTTGCGCAGGAGCTCAATCCCAAACTTGCGCTAAGTACGAGGGCGCACGCGTATCGACGTGCATTTTTCACCATCATCGCTCCTCCCCCGGGGCATGCAGGGCAATCGCCGGGTTATCCACCGGGTCACCTGGCTCACGTGGAAGCACCAGCCGGAATTGCGAGCCCACGCCGAATGTGCCAGCGGCATCGAGAGTACCGCCGTGCAGCACCGCATCTTCCTGGGCAATGGCCAGTCCCAAACCTGTACCGCCCGAGTGACGCTTGCGAGAAGCATCGGCGCGCCAGAAGCGGTTAAACACCAGGGCCTCCTGCCCGGGTTTGAGTCCCACGCCGTGGTCAGTCACGGTGTAGGCCACCGTGTCCTCGTTGGCCTTGAGCTTGATGTCTACGGGGTTGTGTTCCGAATGGTCGATAGCATTGGCTATGAGGTTGCGCAGAATTCTTTCGATACGGCGCGAGTCGCCGACAAACCATACGGGCTCCTCGGGGACGTCGTAACGCACCTCCACGTCGAGCTGCTGTGCCAGGTGCTGGGTTTGCTCCCACGCAGACTCCAGGCACTGGCGCGCATCGATGCGCGCCGTAGACAGGTCGGCCACACCGGCGTCGTGACGCGAGATCTCCAGCAGATCCCCGAGCAACACCTCGAAGCGATCGAGTTCGCGGATCATCAGCTCGGTTGCGCGCTTGGTGTGGGGCTCGAAGTCGTCGGCATCGGCGGCGATCAGGTCTGCTGCCATGCGGACCGTGGTCAACGGGGTGCGCAGCTCATGGGACACATCAGAAGTGAACTGGCGCTGCAAGTCGCCGTATTCCTCTAGCTGGTGAATCTGGTTGGACAGCTTGTCCGCCATGTCGTTGAAGCTCAGGGCGAGGCGGGCCATCTCATCCTCACCGTTGACCGCCATGCGCTCGCGCAGGTGACCGGCGGCCAGACGCTGGGCAATGCGCGAGGCGGCCCGCACGGGAGTGGTCACCTGTTGGGTTGCCAACCACACCACGGCCACGAGCAACACGACCACAACACCTGCGGCCAGGGCGAGCAGACCGCGCATGAGGGCTAGCGTTGCCTCTTCGCTCTCCATGCTCATCACCAGATAGACCTGGAGATTAGGGATGTCGGAGTCAGTAGGCGTACCGATGATCAGCGCATTGTAGCGGGAGCCATCCGCGCGCTCGGTCTCGGCGAATTGATAGGAGACCTGCCCCTCGGAGACAAAATGCTGGAGACCATCCGGGATGCGATAGTTCTCCGGGCTCGTGACCACGCCCCCGTTGGACTGATCGACCAGGAGCACCGACTCGAATGCGCTCGATGCCTCACTGGGCTGCTGCGGCAATTGGGTCAGGGCGGCGCGCGCTGAGTTCAGGCGGGCCTGCAAGGAGGCGTTCGTGCCGCTGGCGTTGACCTGTTGCTCCACGACCGAACGGGCACGATCAATCTCGTTGCTGGCGATGTCAATCTTCGCGTCCACCAACCGCTGAGAGAACATGCTGGCCAGCGCGAATCCGAGCAGCAGCATGACCACTGCAGATACCGCGAATATGGAGCCGATAACGCGGACCTGCAGGGAGGTCCGCCAGGCCTCGGAGGCAGCCTCCTGCAGCGACCGGGCGCGACGTAAAACGGTAGTCACAATCGTGTACGTCGTGCCTCTAGTTGCTAGCGTGCGCTGACTTGTTGGTCTTGTAGCCAACGCCGCGCACCGTCAGCACGATCTGCGGGTTGTCCGGGTCCTTCTCGATCTTGGCGCGCAGGCGCTGCACGTGCACGTTGACCAATCGGGTGTCTGAGGCATGGCGATAACCCCACACGTTCTCCAGCAACTCCTCGCGCGACTGCACCTGGCCGGGGCGGCGGGCCAGCTCGAGGAGCAGATCGAACTCGAGCGGAGTCAGCCCGATCTCCTCGCCCCCTCGCATCACGGTGTGCTCACCGATGTCGATGCGCAGATCGCCCACCTCGAGAATCTCTGCGGCCGGCTCATGATCGTCGGTGCGACGCAGGCGAGCGCGGATGCGCGCGATGAGTTCCTTCGCCTTGAAAGGCTTGGTGATGTAGTCATCCGCGCCAGATTCCAGGCCCAGAACCACGTCGACGGTATCCGTCTTGGCCGTGAGCATGACGATCGGCACCGAGGACTCCGTGCGGATCGCGCGGCAAATGTCCACGCCGTTCATGCCAGGCAGCATGAGGTCCAGAAGGATGAGGTCCGGTTGGTGCTTACGGAAAGCCTCCACGGCCTCCCCACCGTCCATGACCGGAACGGGCTTGAGCCCTTCCGCCTCCAGCACGATGGTGAGCATTTCGGAGATTGCGGGATCGTCATCGACCACCAAAATCGTTGCTGCCACGGCCGCTTCCTTCCCTCGAAAAACGGTTACCTATCTAATCTCTGCCAGTCTAGCGGCCACCTCGTCCGGGTTGGAGGTCTCCACCCACTGCGACATCCAGTTTCGCCGCGCCAGGGTTTGATAGGCCGCGAAGGTGCGGTCCTGGAGCCCGGCGTCCTTTTCGTAGCGATCACGCTGTCGGTTATCAGTGGCTTCTCGACGCTGCGCCCGCCGGCGGGCTTCTTCCGGAGCGGTGGCCAAGAGCACATGCAGATCAGGCTTGGGCAGCCCCATCTGCGAGAACTCCAAGTCGGCTACCCATTCCACGATGCCCTCGTCTCCCGTCCGAGCCCAGGAATACGCCGCGTTGGAGGCGACGTAGCGATCCAGGATGATCACCTTGTCCGGAGAACCCGCATAGCTGAGCAGCTGCTCGCGCGCACCAGCACGATCCAGGGCAAACAGGGTGGCCATGGCGTAGGCCGAGTCCGTGAGGTCTCCCATGCGCCCGTGCAGGGCCTCCTGCGCCAGGTGCGCCGGCAGGGATTCGCTGTAGCGCGGAAAGCTCACACGCTCGGCCCCCAGCTGCTGGGATAGGGCCGTGACCAGGGTGTTTTTACCGGCGCCGTCGACGCCTTCTACTGCCAAAATCATTAGTAGCGGTAGTGCTCCGGCTTGTACGGGCCGGCAACATCGACGCCGATGTACTCAGCCTGCTCCTTGGTGAGCTCGGTCAGCTTGCCGCCGAGGGCCTCGACGTGGACGCGGGCGACCTTCTCGTCGAGGTGCTTGGGCAGGCGGTAGACCTGCGCGTCGTATTCGTCGCTCTTCTGGAACAGCTCGATCTGGGCGATCGTCTGGTCCGCAAACGAGTTAGACATCACAAAGGAGGGGTGCCCGGTGGCATTGCCCAGGTTGAGCAGGCGACCTTCCGAGAGCACGATGATGGACTTGCCGTTGGGCAGGGTGAACTCGTCGACCTGAGGCTTGATCTGCACGCGGGTGACATCGTCGCGATGCAGCAGCGAGTGCATGTCGATCTCATTGTCGAAGTGACCGATGTTGCCCAACACCGCGTGGTCCTTCATCTTCTCCATCTGCTCGAAGGAGATGATGTCCTTGTTGCCGGTGGCGGTGATCACGATGTCGGCCTTGCCGATGAAGTCGTCCACCGTGACCACGTCGAAGCCATCCATCATGGCCTGCAGAGCGTTGATCGGATCGACCTCGGTCACGCTAACGTTGGCTCCCTGACCGTCCAGTGCCTCGGCCACGCCCTTGCCCACGTCGCCGTATCCGCACACCAGTGCGCGCTTGCCACCGATGAGCATGTCGGTGCCGCGGTTGAGACCATCAATCACGGAGTGGCGAGTGCCGTACTTGTTATCAAACTTGGACTTGGTCACCGCGTCGTTGACGTTCATGGCCGGGAACGGCAGGGTGCCCTCGTTGGCAAAGTGGTAGAGGCGGTGGACGCCCGTGGTGGTCTCCTCCGTAACACCCTTGACGCTCTCGGCAATGCGGGTGAAGAACTGGCCGTCCTCAGCGAGTTTGGTGCGCAGCATGGCAAAGAAGGCCTTCTGCTCATCCGAATCGGAGGGCTGGTCCGCCGGCACGGCACCGGCGTTTTCGAATTCACGGCCCTTGATCACGGCCATAGTGGCGTCGCCGCCATCGTCCAGGATCATGTTGGGCTCACGCTCGCCCCAGTCGAAAATCTGGCTCACGCACCACCAGTACTCGTCCAGGGTCTCACCCTTCCAGGCGAATACGGACGCACCCTGCGGGTTTTCTGGGGTTCCGTTCTTACCCACGACCACGGCGGCCGCTGCGGCATCCTCGGTGGAGAAGATGTTGCAGGAGGACCAACGAACCTCAGCACCAAGGGCCGTCAGGGTCTCAATGAGCACGGCCGTCTGCGTGGTCATGTGGATCGACCCAGCGATGCGCGCCCCGGCCAGTGGCTGCTCGTCTGCGTATTCCTCGCGCAGCGCCATCAGCCCCGGCATCTCGTGCTCCGCAAGCCGAATTTGGTGGCGTCCTGCCTCGTGGAGACTGAGGTCAGCGACCTTAAAGTCGATCTCTTTCGCCATAGTGAGTGAGCGCTCCTTTGCGGGCTAGAGGAAGTGAGTCTTGTTAGTGAACTCCGCCCACTCTATCGGGTTGGCTAGGAAACGGCTTCGATGAACTGATCGATGTCCGTTTCCGTCTCGGCGGTCTCGAGTACCTGTGCCGCGGCCTCACACAGCTCAGCGTCCGCACTGCCGATCAGGTCGCGGATGAAGGGATGCGTATCGACGATCTCCGCCGCCGAGAACGGCGCGCCCGCCCAAATCGCGGCGATGGTGGCAGCGGCCAGACCATTCGCCTCTTCCTCGGCGGAGACGTTGCCTTGCTTGAGCGTAAGCAGGCACGCATCGCGAACAGCCTCCACGATGTCGTCCTCCGGGAGCCCATCCAATTCGGCGAGGAACTCCTCGTTCGCGTCGTCGTTAAAAATTTCCGAATCCCACGTACTCATCTGCGTTCTCCTTGCAGGACTGTATTAAGAGACGTCTTACTAGAGCTGAGCCTACTTCTGCTCTGCGCCATTGCAATCTATGTGCACCGGGCAAAAAATCTGTTACCTTGTTATCGAGTTGTGACATTCGAGACCTGAGTGAGGACGTACATCCCGGTGAAATCAGAGACCCGCAATGTCCTGATCTTTGTGATCGTGGGACTGCTCGCCGCGTTTGCTCTCGCGGTGGGTGTCTGGCGTGCTGGATCTCCCACTGCCGTCGATCACACCGCCTCTAACGGCGGAGTCACCAGTAGCGCAAGCCGAACTCTCGAGTCGAGCACATCGCGCACGAGCGCGACGACCGAGACGGAATCCTCTAACGCGGAGTCGACAGGCAGCAACGAGGCCGCTGGAGAACCCTCTGGCCCCTCCAACTTTGCCGCCCCTGCGCAAGACGATCCCTACCTGGCGCCCAACGCTATCGCTGCTGCACCACGGCAGTCTGCGCCGACGACCGTCTACCGTCCCGAGAACATCGTGGGCACGCAGAGTGGCACGGGCGCAGAGCCTACTCAACAGAATCCCGTCTCACCGACGCAGCAGCCCAGCACCGACCAGGCGACTCCTACGGTGAGCGGCACGCCGACGTCTGAAGCTCAGCAGCCCACAGAGAGCGGCCCAACCACGCCTGAGCAGACACCGACCGAACAGCCCGTGCTTCCGCTGCCGCCAGTACCGGGTCTGCCGAGCGAAATCGAAGCCCCGCGGATCGAGGATCTGCCGCAGCCCCCCGTGTTGGAGCCCGCCCCCAGCCAGGCTCCTTACCAGGCGCCCACCCCGACGCAGTCACCAGCCGAGACCGCTCAGCCTACCCAGCCCGCGCGTGAGGAACAGCCGGTAGAAAACAAGCAAACGGCCACCATTCCTGCGTGGTGGCCGTTCGGGCTGAAGTCAGGTTCTTAGACCGTCACCTTGAACGCCTGCGCGCCCTCGGGGCCCGCAGTGAGCTCGGTCGCACTCTCCTGAGCCGAGATCCACAGCGCCTCTGCAGCCTGTGCCCCCGAGAGTTCTCCGGCCACGCACAACACAATGACCGGGCCGTCTTCTGCCACCGTGAGCGACTCGTTTGGCTGAAGGTCCACACGCTGCACGCGGAACTCCGCGGCGGGTGCGTCCACGGTTCCATCACTGTGCACGGCGACACGCGGATCGATGGTTTCCTCGAAGCGCAGGACGCGCACCAGCTCCGGAACGTCCACATGCTTGGGGGTGAGCCCACCGCGCAGCACATTGTCCGAGTTGGCCATGACCTCGACTCCCAGGCCATGCACGTAGGCGTGAAGCTGGCCGGCCTCGGTGTAGACGGCCTCTCCCGGCTCGAGAGTCACCAGGTTAAGCAACAGCGCCCCCAACACTCCGGGGTCACCGGGGTAGCGCTCGTTGAGATCGACGACAACGCGCAGCGTATCACCAATCCAGTCATCCCGATCCAGGTGCGCCTGAGCTGCCTCGACGATGGAGTCAATGAGCTCAGAGCGCGTGGTGGCCGGAATAGTTAGCCAGGTGGTAAACAGCGCACGCAGGTCGCCGTTTTCTGCAGAATCTTCCGCTGTGTGGCCGTCCAAGATATCGGCGTAGTGGCTGAGCTTTGGGCACGCCAGGACGTCGAAAAGCTCCCGCGTCTTATCCAGCGGACGGAATCCCGTGAGCGCCTGGAAGGATGTCAACGCGATGATGACCTCGGGCTTGTGGCTGGCGTCGCGGTAGTTTCGGTTCGGGGCGTCCAGCGGGAGTCCCGCCTCGTTTTCCCGCGCAAAGCCTTCGCGGGCCTGCTCCAGGGAGGGATGAGCCTGCAGGCTCAGGGGCTGGTCGGCAGCCAGGAGCTTGACCAGGAAGGGAAGGCGCTCGCCGAAGCGCTCGATTATTGGCGCCCCCAACTCCCCTTCCGGATCCCGCGCGATGATGTCGGTGAGATCCACGCCGTCGACCTGCGCCGGGGCAGCGGGATGCGCGCCGAACCACATCTCAGCCTCGGGACGCTGGCTGGGCTCCTCGATTCCCCGAAGCTTCGCCAGCATGGTGCGCGAACCCCAAGGGTAGTAACGAAGCGCTCCGTGTAGGTGCTGCATGGTGGTGGGTAGTCCTTTCCTCGCCGGTGGGCTTATCGACGTCACCCGTGCCAGTGCACAGGCGTTAATCGTTCAGTGGCAGGGTGTACACACCCGCTGCGAGTGCGCGCACAAGTAAACGCGCCGCATCATCCAACGTGGCGGCGCTGCGCGATGCCCCATCTACGCGGACGGCATACGCGTTAGGTGCGCTGGTGGTGTCGACACCCCACACAATGACCTTTAACGGTAGCAGAGTATCCGGCCCGTCCAGGAAGGGATCGTGGAAGATGCTCTGCTGCGAGCTGGGCTCGCGCTCCCACAGAGCGGGCAGGGCTTCCTGGTCCACGGTCCCGCCGGTCAGACCCGCTGCCGTGAGCAGCTGAGAAGCCACGTGGGCGACCGTCTGCGTGAGGTGGTCCACTCCAGTGTGAACGATGCGCGCGCCCTCGAGTTGTTCTCGCAACTGACGCGCCGGATTGATGCTGACGTCCTTATCCGGAGCCAGGCTAGACAATTCCTCATCGACGCACTCGGCGGTCTTGAGCAAGCAATCCGTGCACAGATGCTCCGCGTCTTCCAGCAGGTCCAGCACACTCACGACGGTGACCAACGCGCGCAGCGGAGAAAACGAAGCAGTCGTGGGAAGAGCCGGGATGGTCAAAGCCCGCTCTGGGAAGTCCTCCACGATGGGACCGCGCGCCGGACCAGCGATGACCACGGTCGCGCCTCTGCGATCTGCGCTCAACGCGGCGTGTGCTACTTCCGGGTCATCGGCAGCGTCGCAGAGCACGACCACCACGTCCAAGGCTCCGACGTAGGCGGGGAGGACGTCGGAAATAACGACGGGTACACGCAAGGGAGACCGCAGCGCGCAGGCCAACCTCGCACACGCCTGTGCTTCACTTGCCGGGGCGACAACGACCACGCTGCGTGGTTGTATGCCTCGCAGGGTCGAAAGGATGCCCTGATCGGAGGCCGCCTCCGCGATCGCTCTGATCTGCGCGCCCTCATGCGCGACGTCGAAAAAACGCACCGCTTCCGGGTCATACCCGGCAGCCGGTGCGTCATAAGGCAGGTCTGAGTCCATAGCGCCAGACTAGCGCCGAATGACTCCCAATACACGGGTGACAATCTCCTGGACCTCAGCCTCGGTCGGGGCCTCAACGTTCAAGCGCAGCAACGGCTCGGTGTTGGAGGCGCGCAGGTTGAACCAGGCGGGGGTTCCCTTGAGCTCGACGGTCACTCCATCCAGGCGATCCACGGACTCGATGTCCGCCTCCAGCTCCTTAAGGACCGCGTCGACGGCAGCCTGCTGATCGTCCACCGTGGAGTTGATCTCCCCCGAGGCGGCATAGCGCTCGTAGGAATTCATCAGCTCGGAGAGCGGGGCGTCCGAGTGCCCCAGCGCGGCGAGCACATGCAGGGCGGCCAGCATTCCGGAATCCGCGTTGTAGAAGTTGGCGAAGTAGTAGTGCGCGGAGTGCTCGCCGCCGAAGATCGCGGACTGCTCAGCCATCTCCGCCTTGATGTAGGAGTGGCCCACACGCGTGCGCACCGGGGTGCCGCCCTGCTCGGCCACGATCTCCGGAACAGCCTTCGACGTGATCAGGTTGTGGATGATCGTCGCGCCCGGAGTTTCTGCTAGGTGGCGGCTGGCCACCAGGGCGGTGATTGCCGAGGGGGAAACCGGCTCGCCGCGCTCATCTACAACGAAGCAGCGGTCAGCGTCACCATCGAAGGCCAGGCCGATGTCAGCGCCCTGCTCCACGACGAAGCGCTGCAGATCCTTCAGGTTCTCCGGATCCAGCGGGTTGGCCTCATGGTTGGGGAAGGTGCCGTCCAGCTCGAAGTAGAGATCGCGAATGTCCAGGTTCTCCCCGTTGAGCACGGCGGGAACAGTGTGGCCTGCCATGCCGTTGGCTGCATCGACCGCGATAACCAGGGGGCGCACCGAGCTGATGTCCACCAGCTCGCGCAGGAAGTCTGCATAACCCTCCAGGACGTCGCGCTCGTTGATGCTTCCGCGCTCCCCGTCAAAGGTAGGCACGCCCTCGACCAGCATGTCCGTGATCTGCGACAGGCCGGTGGCGGTGCTCACGGGCTTGGCGCCTGCGCGACACAGCTTGATGCCGTTGTACTTGGCAGGGTTGTGCGAGGCGGTGAACATGGCGCCAGCGCAGCCGAGCGAGCCGGAAGCGTAGTAGAGCTGGTCGGTGGAGGCCAGACCAATGAAAGTCACGTCCAGTCCCTGCTCGCACACGCCCTCAGCGAAAGCGTGCGAGAGCTCCGGGGAGCTCGGGCGCATGTCGTGGCCCACCACGACGGTTTTCTCGCCTTCCCCGCGCAGGATGGAAGCGAAGGCTGCACCCGCTTCCTTGACTAGCTCGGCGTCGATATTCTCGCCGACAACTCCGCGGATGTCATACGCCTTGATCACGTTCGCCAGGGCTTCATGGGTGCGTTGAGCCACGATTACATTCTTCCTTTGAGTAGTTCCCGGTTTTTTAGGCCGTGTATGGGGGAGCAGTCTAGTCGGTGTGGGAGCGAACCACGCGCAGGTGTGCGCGCCGCTGAGAGTTTTCTTCGGCCAGTCGCTTCGTGCGAAACACCGGGTGGTCCGAGGTAGCCGGATCAGCAACGTCGTTGTGAGGATGCTCGATGGGGTCTCCCCCGTCGATGTCCACCAGCCCACTGGTCACCCGTCCCGCTTCACGCACGGCTTCGGCCAAGGCGGTGAGCTCCTCTTCGTCGTCCAGGTCCACGTCGGTCACGCGCACCAGCTCCCATCCGCGCGGGGCGGTGATACGGCCCGAGTGGTGTTCGCACAAATCCCAGCTGTGGGGTTCCGCCGTGGGAGAAAGTGGCCCCACGACGGCAGTGGACTCCGCGTAAGCGTAGGTCAGCGTCGCTACGGCAGGTTTGCCGCAGCCTGGGCGGGAGCATCGGCGGAACTGATTCACAGCCCGCAAGTCTAAACCCAGCATTGAGATTTCTTGGCTTAGCGATCGGCGTGGCTGGAAATTGCGGCTCCCCGGTCGGCTTAAAGTACACATCGTGCACATGAGAACGTCGAGAGACCGTCGCGGCCGAGGAATTCGGGGCCCATTGCTGCCCCAATCCGTCCCGCGCTTTCGCACGCGTTCGGAGCTTTTCGACGTCCGCGTACTACAGGCCTACGCGCCGATCCATCGACGTTTCGCGGACCAGCTGGCCAATCTGGACATCGCGGTGGACGTTATCCCCCGCATGCGCCTGAGCGCAGATTCCACCGTTTTGCCTGATGACATCGCTGCAGACGGCCCCGTTCCACTCGGCCGCGTCTTGCCGGCCGGCGTGGACGCGCACGGTCGCCCTACCCGGGCACGCATGGTGGTATTTCGTCAGCCCATTCAACAGCGCTGCACTACGCCGGCTGAGGAGCTGGAGCTACTGACGTGGGTGATCACGGCGCTTACCGCCACCCACATGAATCTCGACCCCCGAGATATTGACCCCGATTTTGAGCTTTAAGAAGGCTTGTCTGCGCTAGCCGATCTGGCGCTTCAGACGACGCCGCTCACGATCAGAGAGGCCTCCCCAGATACCGAAGCGCTCGTCGTGCTCCAACGCGTACTCCAGGCACTCATCACGCACAGCGCAGGCCTGGCAGATTCGCTTGGCTTCGCGAGTCGATCCGCCCTTTTCAGGAAAGAATGCTTCCGGGTCGGTCTGTGCGCAGAGGGCCTGGTCCTGCCACTCCTGCTCTACCGCACCAAAGAGCTCATCGAGGGACATCTGCGCGGCAGCTCCGCCACGGAGAATAGCGCCGCCCGCCATATCTTCCACGCCTTGTCCTTTCTGCAGCTGCCCGTTGGTCTCGCCAGGTTACTCGTAGCCCGCCCCGTGGAGGAGGCGGGTGAGTTACACGACTGTGATTAAACCCGTCACCACTAAATATCGTCAACCCGAATGCGAGGTTATCGGCGGCATTTTGATAAATCAGCAGGTTAAAGTTAACTCAAGTCACACGAGTAACACTGGGCGCGCTTTGGGGGCAGCAACCGGGGGTACTACATCTTGTGGTTGCCGACCCAAGGGGTGGGAAACGCTTAGGCGTCCGTCGAGAAGCGAACACCGCAATCCGGGATCGAGACCCCGGGCCACACGCGCATTCCCCCCTGGAGTTCGCAGCGTGCACCTACGGACGCCCCCTCGCCGATGACGCAGTCGCTGATGTGCGCGTTTGCTCCGATCCGAGCACCTGCCGCCACAATGGAATCGCGAATCTGGGCACCGGGCTCGATGGTCGCGCCGTCGAAGATGACGGAACCGTCGATGCGGGAACCGGCACCAATCTCCACTCCCCGCCCCACGGACGTACCGCCCAGCAGAAGCACGCCGCCGGCCACGCCCGCGGTCTCGTCGACGATGGACTCGCCAGTTCGTCCCTCCACCAGCGGGGAATCCGCGATGCCGCGCACGATGTCAGCGGAACCGTGTACAAAGTCATCCGGTCGCCCCATGTCGCGCCAGTAGGCGGTATCTACGTGGCCCACCACCTTTCGCCCAGACTGCAGAATGGACGGGAAGGTCTCGCGCTCGACGGAAACGACGCGGTTCTCCGGGATCTCCGCGATGAGCTCGCGGCGGAAGACGTAGCAGCCTGCGTTGATCTGATCCGTCGGTGGATCCTCGGTCTTCTCCAGGAAGGCCGTCACGTTGCCGTTGGAGTCGGTGGGCACGCAGCCGTAAGCGCGCGGGTCGGAGACGCGCACCAGGTGCATGGTCAGGTCCGCCTGCTTGCTGTAGTGCGTATCCAGCACCGCATTCAGGTCGGTGGAAGCCAGCACGTCGCCGTTGAACACCATGACCGTCTCGCTGCGCAGGCGGTCGTAGACGTTGCGAATGCCACCGCCGGTGCCCAGTGCCTCCGTCTCCACGACGTACTCGATCTCCAGGCCCATCTGAGAGCCGTCGCCGAAGTACTCCTCAAAGACCTCCGCCTTATAGGAGGTGCCCAACACCACATGGGTAATGCCCGCCGCCTTAATGCGCGCAAGCAGGTGCTGCAGGAACGGGTAGTTGGCGGTAGGAAGCATCGGCTTCGGAGTGTTCACCGTCAACGGCCTCAGGCGTGTGCCTCGGCCTCCCACCAAGATCACGGCATCCACATCACGCGTGCTGGTCTCGGGATTGCTTGTCATCCGACTCTTTCGCCTCTCCGGTCTATCTGGATGTATGCGGCTTGTATCTCTAGCAATGTAATTCGATTACCGGCGGATTTAACGTCCGGCTCGCCGGGCAAGGCGGGTGCTTAGGCCAGATCGCAGCTTCAGCCCTGCCCACAGCGCTGCCCGCAGCGGCCACCAGGCGGCACCCACGTGACGATCCGCTTGGAACTTAAAGGCACTCGCATGGTGCGCCGGGACCATCGATGACTTGTGAGCCTTTGTGGAATGCCCCTGCGCATGCGAGATCTTCGCCTGCGGGCAGTAGATGTTGCTCCACCCGGCGCGCCCGAAGCGGTCTCCGAGGTCAACGTCCTCCATGTACATGAAGTAGCTCTCGTCAAACCCTCCGACCTGAGCGAATGCTTCTCGACGCACCAACAAGCACGAACCCGAGAGCCAGCCTGCAGCGCGCTCTGACTCCATATCCTGGTCTGCGTGGTAGCGCGCTGAGAAAGGGTTGTTCGGCCAGATCGGGGCGAGCAGCGCATGGCCGATGCCTGTGCCCAGCGTGGGTACGCTGCGGGCCGAGGGGTAGGTCGAACCATCGGGCTCCACGATGCGCGGACCGATCGCTGCCGCTTGTGGGTGTCGCTGCGCGCAGGCAAGGAGTTCGTCGATAGCTCCTGCATGGAACTCGACGTCCGGGTTGGACAGCAACACGAACTCGCCGTCGCTGGCCTGCAACGCCTTGACGCCGGCGTTCATCGCCGCACCGTAGCCGATGTTGCCGCCGGTGGGAACGAGGCTGACCTCTGGGCGCAGCTCTGCCGCGCGTTCCGGGGCACCGTCAGTGGATCCGTTGTCTGCCAGCACCACCTCCACCTCGCGGGTGGTGGCCGCAGCCAACGAGTCCAGGAAGGCCGTCAGGTGCTTACCGGGCGAATAGGTCACCGTGACCACTCCTAAGGCAGGGCCTGAGGAGTGGCCGGAGGTTTTCGAGGCATTCTGAGTCACAATGCGGTCGATGCTACAAGGCACCTGACGCCCCGCCCGGTGCGGCGCACCGAGAATTTCGAGCGCTCCGGCTCTCATGCCCTAAACTGCCTAACAACTCTCACTCTCAGCGCGGGCGAGCTCGCACGTTGCGGTTCTTGCCCCGCTACCCGCCGAATACTTGGAAGAGCAGCCGTACCGTGACCGATCACCGCCGTTACGTTCGTGACATTCAGCCGGCGCCGCGCGCAGCCCGCTCGCTGCGCCAGCATGGCCCAGCTCCGATAAAGGTGGGCCTGACCGTGCTCTCGGCGGCGGTGCTGGCGGTATCCGGCATTGGATACGCCACGGTCGGCCGGCTCGGCAACGACATTGCCTCGGCCTCGAACCTCGCCCTGGGTGGCGACAAGAAGCGCCAGGAAAAGCTGGCCGATGGCGCGCTCGACATCCTGCTGGTGGGCACCGACTCGCGCACCGACGCCCAGGGCAACCCGCTCAGCGAGGAGGAACTGGCCAGGCTCAACGCCGGCGTGGCCGACGGTGAGGAAAACACGGACACGATGATGATCGTGCGCGTGCCCGCGGATGGCTCCAAGGCCACCGCCGTGTCGATCCCCCGCGACACCTACGTCAAGGACCCGGAGTTCGGGAACATGAAGATCAACGGCGTCTATGGGGCCCACAAGCAGCACAAGGCGGAGGAACTCGCAGCTCAAGGGGCGAGCGAAAAGGAGATCGCAGAGCAGTCCATTCAGGCCGGCCGCACTGGACTGATCACCGCTCTGTCCCGCCTGACCGGCGTCGATGTAGACCACTATGCGGAGGTGGGCCTCAACGGATTCGTCCTACTCACCGACGCCGTCGGTGGGGTGGATGTCTGCCTCAACCAGGCCGTGGACGACCCGTACTCGGGCGCACAATTCGACGCCGGCCGGCAGAGCCTGGACGGCCACCAAGCCCTGGCCTTCGTGCGCCAACGCCATGGCCTTCCGCGCGGCGACCTGGACCGCATCGTGCGCCAGCAGGCCTTCATGGCCTCTCTGGTCAATAAGGTGTTGTCCACTGGAACGCTGACCAACCCATCCAAGCTGTCGAACATGGCAGACGCCGTGGAGCGCTCCGTGGTCATCGACGAGGGATGGGACATCGCCTCCTTTGCCACCCAGCTTTCCGACCTGGCCGGCGGCAACGTCACCTTCAGCACCATCCCGGTGACCTCCGTGGATGGAGTTGGCGACTACGGCGAGTCGATCATCACCGTCGACCCGGAGGAGGTCCATAACTTCTTCGACGACCTCGTCGTGGACAAGGAAGAAGCGGCTGCAGCAAGTAAATCCCCTGCTGAAGACGCGCCAGCCGACGCACCCGCCGAGGCCAGCGACGCGCTGCGCGGCGTGGAAGTCCACGTCCTCAACGCCGGATCCACCTCGGGCATGGCGGGCGGAGTCGGCTCCTGGCTTAAGGAACACGGTGTCAAGGTCGCCGAGGTCGCCAACGCCCAGCCGGGCTTGTACTCCACCTCGCAGGTTCTGGCCGCCGATCCCTCGAGCCCTGCTGCGCAGGAGCTTGCCCAGCAACTGGGCGGGCTCGAGGTCGTGGCCAATGCCTCGCTCGATGCGTCGACGATCATCGTCGTCACGCACGACGGATACTCCGGGCCGACCTCGGCCCAGGAGCCGGTAGACGCAGCAGACGCCACAACCGCCTCGGCTTCCCCCTCCGAAACCGTGGGCACCCCTGGCGCGGACTTCGGCGCCGCGGAGGTCTCCCCCGAGATCAACGCCGGTGGCAACGGCCCTCGCTGCGTGAACTAGGGTGTGAGCGGGCCGGAGCTGGTGTCTCCGGTCAGGCGCTTGAGCACGTTCTCCGCCGAAATCAGACAAAGCGGAACGCCCACTCCCGGGACGGTAGTCGCCCCGGCGTAATAGAGGTTGGCGACCTTCGCCGACTTGTTCTTCCCCCGCAAAAACGCGGACTGGCGCAGCGTATGCGCGGGCCCAATCGCCCCGCCCGACCAGGCGTGATAGCGCTGAGCAAAGTCCGCCGGACCGATCGTGCGCAACGTGGTAACTCGCTGATCCAAGTCTGCAATACCGGCCCACTCCCCCAGCTGCTGCAGCGCCTCGTGCGCAATGCGCTCCACCGCGGGGCTCGCCTGCGGTTCATAGGCATCCCCAGTTCCCAGCGCACAATCGGCGGCAACGGGCACGAGAATAAACAGGTTCTCGCTATCCGCGGGTGCTACAGAGTCGTCGCTTTCCGACGCCTTGCACACATAAATCGAACGCGACGCCCCACTCGGACGCAGAGCTGATCCCCCGGCATAGACCGCGTCGAAGTCGGGCTGCCAATCCTGGCTGAACAGCAAGTTGTGATGCGTCAGCTCAGGCAGCTTCCCGGCAACCCCGGCCAGGACCAGCACGGTCGATAGCCCTGGGTCTCGCCGCTCGAAGTACCTGTGGGGATAGGTTTGCAGTTCCTTGGGGAGCAGTGCTGTTTCGGTGTGCCGCAGATCCGCCGCCGAGACCACGACGTCTGCCGCGATGACATCCTCGGCCCCGTCTTCATCGATGACCCGCACACCCGTGGCCCGCCCTTGCGCGCACTCAATGGCGGTGACAGTAACGCCTGTGCGAATTTCCGCTTTGTGCGCCCGCGCCTGCTTTTCGATGGCGGCGACGACCGCGCTAAAACCTCCCTGCGGATAGCGCACCCCCTGGGTGAGATCCGTGTGGCTCATCAGGTGATACAGCGCCGGCGCAGTCTCTGGACGAGCCGAGAGAAACACTGCCGGATACTGCAGGATCTGCCGCAGGCGATGGTCGCTAAAACGCTTTTCGACGTAGCGTGCCAGCGAGGTGCTCAGCCAACCCACCAGATCGACCAAGCGGGTAAGCACCTCCCGGTGCACAAAGGCCCCGGGGGAGGAAAACGTGGTGTACAAGAAGCGCTGAATGGCCAGCTCGTAGACGTGCTGCGCAGAGTCGAGGTAGTCCCGCAGACGCTGCCCCGCGCCGGGCTCGAGGGATTCGAAGAGAGCGCAGACGTTCTCTGCTCCGAAAGGAACATCGATGGACGAGCCATCCTCGCTGAAGACCCGATACCCCGGATCGAGGGCAACCAGGTCGAGCTCGGCCTCTGTGCTCGTCCCCATGAGCTCGAAGAAGTGGTCGAAGGCTTCGGGCATGAGGTACCACGAGGGGCCGGTCTCGAAGCGGAAACCGTCCACGGTGATCTCTCCGGCACGGCCGCCGGTGGTGGGGTTCTTTTCCACAACGGTGACGCGGTAACCATGTTTGGACAGCAAGGCGGCGGTGGCCAGACCGGCGATTCCGGCCCCAATGACCACCACCGAGTGTGGGCTAGTCATGATAAACCTCCCCGAAGAGATCTACGGCGCGCCCGGGCAAGCGCGCGTGCAGCGATGACCGCCTTCCGCGGTTGCGAGACGCGTACTCGGCAGAGATAAAGCTGCCGAGCCGGGGTCGCCTCCAGTTTGTCAGTGAGCTCGCTGAACAAGTCCGCGGCAGCCAATACCCCGGCGCGGGAACTCAGCGGAAGCTCGCCGATCATCGCGTATGCCGCACCCAGATCAGCGCGGATCCCAGCGATGATTTGCCGCTTGGCGTCTTCGTCGAGGGTTTCTTGTGTACCGGAGAGGTATTCCCGCCCCAGCTCCTGGGTGTCAGCACCCAGATCACGCAGGAAGTTGATGTTCTGAAACGCCGCGCCTAAGCGGCGCGCGCCCGCCTCTAGCTCCGGGAAGTTCGCCGGACGGGGTTGGTCGGCGAAGAACACCGCGAGGCAAAGCAGACCAATAACTTCCGCCGAGCCGTAAACGTAGGTCCTCAGGTCAGTACTGGGCTGGTCGGCGGTGGGGACGTCGCTACGCATGGACGCAAAAAAGGCGCGCACGTGCTCGGGGGCGAAACCGCACCGGCGAGCACTTCTGCCGTAGGCATGGAGGACTGGGTTGGGATCGAAATGCCGCTGGGGTGCGCTCAGGACTGCCTGCTCGTAGTCGTCGAGCACAGCGGCGATCTCGGTTGGGTGAAGTCCTGCTCCAGCGGCTGCTCCGTCCACGATCTCGTCGGCTATGCGCACCATGGCGTAGAGGTTGCGGATGTCTGCCCGTATCGATGGGTGTAGTAGCGCGGTGGCCAGGGAAAAGCTGGAAGAATATTCGCCGATGATTCCCGCGGCAGCTCGGTGGGACGCGGCGTTGAATAGCTCCAATGGGGAGCGTGCAGCCATTGGCCCTCCTGTGCTCGCCAGTTACGTACTTCAGTGCGCATTCATGCTACCGGCCGGTAGAAAACGCCTATGGTGGGGCGTCATGAAGCTTCTCGAGCACCTCCTGCACAGCGACCCCGCCTCCCCGCGCCTAACCGTATACAACGAAGCCACCGGTGCCCGCATGGATTTCTCCGCCCAGACCTTGGATAACTGGGCTTCAAAGATCGCCGCGATGCTCGAGGAGGAGCACGACCTCGAGCCCGGTTCGGTCGTAGCCATCGACCTGCCCGTGAGTTGGCAAGCCGTGGTTATTGCCTTGGGGTGCTATACGGCCCGCATTCGCCCGGTTTTTGCTTCCGGCCCCGTAGAGGAGGCCAGCGTGGCATTTTGTGCGCTGGATAATTACCCCGCCTGGGAGGCCGCCGGGGTGGAATGCTCCCTGGTCTCCGGTGACCCATTCGGCCGCGGCATCGAGGAATCCGGAGACACGCTGCCGGACGGGGCCATCGACTTTGGCCCGACGGTTCGCTTCTATCCCGACCAGTACTTCGGCGACGCCCCAGATCTCCCCAGCGTGGTAGCACCCGCCCCCAGCGCGGAACGCCTGCTCAGCCTGGGGTGGAATAATCAGGAGGAGTTCGAAGCCCAGGTGATCGCGCCGCTGGCTGCCGGCGGTTCTGCGGTCGTGGTCGCAGGACCTGCGTCGACCGAGCGCCTGGAGGACATTGCCGGCAATGAGCGCGTGACTGCGCGGACCTTCTAGGACACTAGGCGTCGCCAGCCGACGCGCAGTGCAGAGTGTGCCAACGCCAGCGTCTCTCGCGCGATCGCTTTACGACGCGCCGATGGCGGGCAGGTCGCCCCCACCACCCGGGCGTCTATTCCCAGGTGCCACACCCACAACCGGGTGCGGAGCACGTGATAGTTGCTGGTCACCACGATGAGTGGCTCCCCGGGAGCTAGGCGTTGGGAGTTTTCCAAGTTCTCATTGGTGCTGCGTGCCTGATCCTCGATGAGTAGCTGGGTAAAGCCACGCTGGCCCAGCCACCGCGCCATCGCTGGTGCCTCGCCGGCTCCACTGACGATGATCCTCTGGCCCTGCGCCCGGGCGATGTGCAGGGCACGCTCTAAACGCCTGGCGAGAACAGGGCGTGGGTAGCCATCGCGGACCTGCGCCCCCAGAACAACGACTGCCACTAATTACCCATGAGTTTCTCGCGCAGACGCTCGTCCTTGCGCTCGACTTCACGGGCCATCTCGGCCTGGTAGTCCGCCATCTTCTCCACGAGCTCGGGATCGCCCGCCCCCAGGATGCGCACAGCCAGCAATCCGGCGTTCTTAGCACCACCGATGGACACAGTCGCTACCGGTACACCGGCGGGCATCTGGACGATTGACAGCAAAGAATCCATGCCGTCTAGGTCTTTGAGCGCGCGCGGGATACCAATAACCGGCAGCGGCGTGGCTGCCGCCACCATGCCGGGCAGGTGGGCGGCTCCACCGGCGCAGGCGATGATGGTTTTGATACCTCGCTTGTGCGCTTCCTGGGCGTAACGCAGCATCTTCTCTGGGGTGCGGTGGGCAGAGACGACTCCCACCTCGAAGGGCACCGAGAACTCGGCGAGGACCTCGGCAGCCGGGGCTACGGTGTCCCAATCAGAGTCCGAGCCCATGATGATTCCAACCTGGGGTGACATTCGAGTTTTCTCCTTGTGGTTTCTTTAGAAGGATCCGGTAGCCAGGAACCGCGCCGCCTGCTGGGCGCGCTCGCGCACCTCGGCCACGCTGTCCTCGGAGGCACCAACGATGTTGACGTGCCCGATCTTGCGGCCCGGGCGCACATCCTTGCCATAAAGGTGCACTTTGGCCTCCGGGAAACGGCGCATGAGCTCGGCGACCCGCTCGTATGGGGTCCCGTCCTCTTCCCCGCCGAGGACATTTGCCATTACGGTCACGGGAGCAACAGTGCGGGTATCACCGAGCGGCAGGTCGAGCACCGCCCGCAGGTGTTGTTCGAACTGGCTGGTCACGCAGCCATCCTGCGTCCAGTGCCCGGTGTTGTGGGGGCGCATGGCTAGCTCGTTGACGCTAATGGCTGGCTGGCCGTCCTCGTCGCGGTACTCAAACAGTTCCACCGCCAACACACCGGTTACGCCCAGCTCAGTGGCCACTCGCGCGCTCAGCTCCTCGCAGCGCTGACGAAGCTCGTCCGACATGTCCGGAGCCGGTGCAACTGCCTCCACGCAGATGCCTCCGGACTGGCGAGACTGCACCACCGGCCACGGTTGTGTCTGGCCGGAGGGAGTGCGGGCCACCATTGCAGAGAGCTCACGTTCAAACGGGATGAGTTTTTCCGCCATGAGGTCGACGGAGGCGTCGAGAAGCTCCGTGACCAAGGAGTTCAGCTCCTCGTCATTCTTGGGAAACCACACGCCCTTGCCGTCGTAGCCACCGCGTCGGGACTTCAGGCAGACCTTCCCGCCGACCGACTCCGAGAATGCTCGGGCGTCCTCGACGGACGTGATCGCGCTAAAGGGTGGGACGGGGGCGCCGATCTCCTGAAGCTTGGTGCGCATGTGCAGCTTGTCCTGCGCGTAGATCAGGGCACTGGGCTGGGGCTGCACATTGATCCCCTGGGAGATGAGTTCGTCGAGAAGCTCATTGGGCACGTGCTCGTGGTCGAAGGTCACGGCGTCGGCACCCGCGGCCACCGCACTCAGGTCCGCGCGTTCGCGGTAGTCCCCCAGGACCACATCGTGAGCGACCTGCGCGGCCGACGAGTCAGGGGCTGATGCCAGCACACGCAGGGATAGGCCAAGCTCGATGGCCTCGGTGTGCATCATTCGTGCTAGTTGGCCGTCGCCGACCACAACCACCACAGGAGCGCCGGAAGCGTGAGCAGATTGGTTCGTCGAAGTCACGTTTTCCGATCATACGGGGGATGCGCGCTAGCGATACAGGCGCGGCGGCAAGGAGCGATTAATCATCTCCTCAACCCGGCGCGACTTAGGCACCTCGGGGTAGAACAGCGGCGCCGGTTGCCCCAGGATTGCCACAGAGAGCCCACCCTTGCGACGGCGCACGGAGTGGATGTCCGCGAAGGGAATGGAGTCCACTCGCCCGCGCAGCTGTGCCTGTCGGGCGATTACGCGCCGATTGGTCACGATGAACCGCCGGCGCCGAGCCCGAACCAGCGGAACTACAAAACGCAGCAGCACCGCGAGCATCCAGGCCACCACGAAAAGATTGCGCAGTTGATCAGGAAACGGCGAGGCTGGACTATCAAGAAAACCAATAGCCATCCACAAGAGTCCCGTCGTGGCCACCAATTCGATGACGGGAAAAACCATGACGCGCGGCGAAGAGGTCAGGTCAGCGCGGACCTGCTCCCCGGGCATCATCGTTGGCATCCTCATAGTGCCTTACAACTTAGCTGTTATTGCGTCACAGGGGCCACTACTGACGCGGCCGCAAGTGCGTCACATCGCCCGCCGAGTACGCCTGCCCGTCTACAACGACACACCCCTCGTCATCCACGGTCTCCGCCAGGCCCACAATTTCACCCCGCGGAGTTTCCAGCTTCACCCGCTGCCCGATAGTCACGCAGTGTTGGCGATAGTCCTGAAGCATCTGCGGGTCATCCGCCCGCCATTGTTGGACACGCTTCTCGACGCTCCCCAGCACCGCAACAGCCAGTTTCTCCTGGTCAAATTCGATGTCACAGACTCGCAGCGAGGTGGCATGCGCAACCGGCAGGCGCTCGGCCGGCATTCCCGTATTGATCCCGCAGCCGACGACGACGTGGTACTTGCCCGCTTCCAGAGGGGCTGCCTCTGCCAGGATGCCGGCGAGCTTGCGGCCGTCGATAAGCACATCATTGGGCCACTTCAACCCAGCGTTCGGAGCTACGCCGACCACCGCGTCTGCCACACCAGCGCCAACCGCCAGCGGAAGGGTGCCGAGTCGTTTGACGCGCGCCTCGTCCACCACCAACCCCAGGGAGAAGATGAGCTGATCCCCGGCCGGGCTCTCCCAACGCCGCCCCAGCCGTCCACGGCCCGCGGTCTGCTCACCGGCTAGGAGAACAGCGCCATCGCTCGGCCGGGCAGCCAGGAGGTCGGCATTGGTGGAGCCGGTGGACTCCACGAAGTCGATGGAGCGCAGCAATCCCTTCCCCAACAGGTCGTGGCGAATCCGCGTCAGGTCATACTCTGTAGCCATAAAATCCCAGCATTCAGGATGCGCTTGCACTCCCGCTACCTACGGTTTCGTAAGTTTTTTAGAGAAACATAGTGTTTTGGGGTGGAAAGTAATCGCGCAGCGCGTTACACTCCCCCAGCATGACCGTTTCCTCACAATCGCCCGAGATCACAGGTGAGCACGCGCGCGCTACCACTGCCGACAAAATTGCCGAGCTGAGCCGACGCCGCGCCGCCGCCACCTACCCCATGGGCCCCGCCGCGGTCACCAAGGTTCACGACGCTGGACGCCTGACCGCACGTGAGCGCCTCGATCACCTGCTCGACCCCGGCTCCTTCGTGGAGACCGACATGTTGGCCAAGCACCGCACCCATGACTTCAACATGATGGCCAAGCGCCCCGAGACCGATGGCATCGTCACCGGCTGGGGAACCATCGACGGGCGCGAGGTCTGCATCTTCTCCCAGGACGGCACCGTCTTCGGAGGAGCGCTCGGCGAGGTGTACGGCGAGAAGATGTGCAAGATCATGGAGCTGGCGGTCACCACCGGCCGCCCCTTGATCGGCCTTTACGAGGGCGCGGGGGCACGCATCCAGGATGGCGCGGTGTCCCTGGACTGGATCGCCAAGACGTTCTGGCACAACATCAACAATTCCGGCGTGGTCCCACAGATCTCCGTGATCATGGGCGCGTGTGCCGGCGGCAATGCCTACTCCCCGGCCCTGACCGACTTCGTGGTCATGGTGGATAAGACGTCCAAGATGTTTGTGACGGGCCCAGACGTGATCAAGACCGTCACCGGCGAGGAGATCACCCAAGAGGAGCTGGGCGGCGCCTCCACGCACATGTCCACCGCCGGAAACTGCCACTATGTCGCGCAGACGGATGAGGAGGCGCTGGACTTTGTCGCTGACCTCATCGCGTATCTGCCTAGCAATAATCGCGAACTCGCTCCGGTGGAACCTCACGAGCTCGAGGTCGGCTCGATCGGCGACAACATCACCGCCGACGATCTCACCCTCGACGAGCTCATCCCCGACTCGCCCACCCAGCCCTATGACGTCCACACCGTCATCGAAGCGCTTACCGACGACGGCGAGTACCTAGAAATCCAAGCTGATCGCGCCGACAACGTGGTCACGTGCTTCGGGCGCATCGACGGCCAATCTGTCGGCTTCGTCGCCAATCAGCCCATGGTCAACGCCGGCTGCCTCGACATCGACTCCTCAGAGAAGGCAGCGCGATTCGTGCGCACCTGCGACAGCTTCAACATTCCCCTGGTGTTGCTTGTCGACGTCCCCGGGTTCCTCCCCGGCGCCGGCCAGGAATACGGCGGGATCCTACGTCGAGGCGCAAAGCTGCTGTACGCCTACGGTGAGGCCACCGTGCCCAAGATCACGGTGACCATGCGCAAGGCCTACGGAGGTGCGTATTGCGTGATGGGTTCCAAAGGCCTGGGCGCGGACCTCAACCTGGCCTGGCCGACCGCCCAAATCGCGGTCATGGGCGCTGCCGGGGCAGTGGGCTTTATCTACCGCAAGGAACTGAAGCAGGCGACAGAGCGCGGGATCGATGTCCAAGAGCTGGCGCTCAGCTTTGAGCGCGAGTACGAGGATCACATGCTCAACCCGTACAGCGCGGCTGAGCGTGGGTTGATCGACTCGGTCATCATGCCCTCGGAAACCCGCGGAGCTCTGTCGCGCAGCTTAAGATTCCTGCGCGACAAGAAGGTCTCTCGCCCCGCCCGCAAGCACGGCAATATTCCGCTCTAAACCGCAACGCCGTACTGTGGGGGCGACCAATTATTACTGCTAACCCCCACAACGCTTTAGAGTAAGGACCCATGAGCGAAGCCAAGCCCGATTTGAAGACCACGTCCGGCAAATTGGCCGATCTGCGCGCCCGCATTGCCGAATCCCTCGACGCTGGAAACTCGGAGGCCGCCGAAGGCCTGACCCCACGCCAGCGGATCGAAGCGCTGGTCGATCCTGGCTCCTTCATTGAGACCGACGCACTGGCCCGTCACCGGGTGACCATCAACAAGATGGACCGCAACCGACCCGCCACCGACGGCGTGGTTACCGGTTATGGAACCATCGACGGGCGACGCGTCTGCCTCTACGCACACGATGAGTCCATTTTCGATGGCGCTCTCGGCGAGGTGTTTGGTGAGAAGATCGCCAAGATGTACGCGCTGGCCACCAAGACTGGTGTTCCCATCATCAGCATCCACGCCTCCCACGGCGTGCGCGATGTCGAAGGCGTGGCCGCCCTGAGCACCTACGCCGGCCTGTTCAAGGCCGCCTCCGCAGCCTCGGGGTTGGTTCCCCAGATCGCCATCGTTGCCGGAGAAACTTCTGGCCTGGCGGCCGTCGCACCTCATCTCGCCGACATCATCATCCAGGTCTCGGGGACGACGCTGCATCTCGACGACGCCCCCAACCAGCCCTCCGCCGAGCAAGCCACCCCGGCCCACCTGGTCCAGGAAGACATCGCCAGCGCGTTGGCCTGTGCTCGCCAGCTGGTGTCTTACCTGCCGACCAACAACCATGCCGAAGCGCCTCGCACCGCCGGTGAGAACCCTGTCGATGCAGACCTGGACACGTTCATGCCGGATGATGTCGCACAGGGTTACGACGCAGCGGACGTCGTCAAGCAACTCATCGACACCGACTCGTTCCTCGAGCTGCACCCCGAACACGCGCCCCACATCCTCACCGGTTTCGCGCGCGTGGACTCCCGCGCCATCGGCGTCGTGGCCACCAACCCGCAGCACGATCTCGGCGCCGTCACCCCGGAAGCCGCGACCAAGGCCGCCGGTTTCCTGCGTCTGTGCGACGCGTTCAACCTGCCGGTAATCTTCGTCGTCGATTCCCCTGGTTTCGCGCACGGCGATGCCCGCTCGGCACGCGCCGCAGCACAGCTGGTCCACGCCTTCGCCGAGTCCACCGTGGGACTGGTCACTGTGGTCACTCGCCGTGCCCACGGCAGCGCTTACGCATTGCTCGGTGCGAAGGCCGCGGGTGCTGACCTCGTCTTTGCCTGGCCGACCGCCGAGATCGCAACGCCCGGCGCAGAGGCCGATCTTCTCACCCCGTATCAGGCTGCTGAGCATGGTCTCGTCGACGCCGTCATCGAGCCCTCGCGCACCCGCCACCACCTCGTCGAGGGCTTGCGAATGCTGGATCGGAAGATGGTCCCGACCCTGCCGAAGAAGCACAGCAACCTTCCCTTGTAAGAAAAGGACACCGAAGCTGACATGAGCGCACCGGAATTTCAGGTCGTACGCGGCAACCCATCCGACGATGAGGTGGCGGCCCTTTCGGCAGTTCTCGCCCAAATCACGGCCGAGGCCCAGAGCGATGCCCGCGGGGATCGAAACCTGTGGGGCCAGCACCAGTCGCGCCGCCGCGAGCACGTGTACAACCCCAACGCTTTCCGCAACGTCTCCTACTTCTAAAGAGAATGCGCATCGTCCTCGCCTCTCAGTCGCCCTCGCGGCTGCAAATCCTGCGCGCCGCTGGGGTGGAACCGGTTGTTCACCCCGCAGATGTTGATGAACGGGCCATCGAGGCGGTCTCTTCCGGTACGGAGGAAACCGTCGAGGCGCTCGCTGCCGCAAAGGCCCGGGCAGTCTCCGAGCTGTACCCCGACGACGTGGTCATCGGCTGCGATTCGATGCTGCTTCTCGACGGCCAGCTGCAAGGCAAACCCCACACAAGGGAAGCCACAATCGAACGCTGGCGTGCCCAGGCCGGCCGGCAGGCGGAGCTTTTGACCGGGCACTGCATCTCTTACGGAGCACAGGAGTTCATCGCCACCGGTCGCACCCAGATCCATTTTGCCCCCGCAACGGAGGCGGACATCAAAGCCTATGCCGCCACCGGGGAGCCCCTGCAGTGCGCCGGGGCCTTCACGTTGGAGGCTCTCGGCGGTTGGTTCATCGACCGCATTGAGGGTGATCCCTCGAGCGTGATCGGGCTGTCGCTGCCATTGGTGCGTCGCGCTCTCTATTCGTTCGGGGTGGACGTCAGCGAGTTCTGGCATAGCTAAGCTGGGCGGCATGGAATTTCAGGACATGCTCGCTCCCCAGCCAATCCGTCTGCCCGCCGACCCCGCCCAGGGACGCGATGCGAGCGATCCCCAGGTGCTCTTTGCTCATCCGGAATCGCCGCTAGCGTGGGCACAGCGCGCTGAGCAGGCGCTGGCTTCTTCTTCCGCTCCGGAAGAGACTCTCGTCGCCTACGCCTTCGCGCGTACCGGCTACCACCGCTCCCTGGACCGCTTGCGCGCCAACGGGTGGAAGGGCTGGGGTCCTGTGCCCTTCGACCACGAGCCCAACCAGGGTGTGCTGCGCGCCATCGCTGCACTCGCCTTGGCCGCTCGGGCGATCGGCGAGGACGCCGAGTACGATCGTTGCCGCCAAATGCTCTCGGATGCTGACCCTGCCTCCGTTGAGCGGTTGCTTGAGGAGCGGAAAGGGTAAAGTGTCCGAAGGTACCAACCCGTCCCCTGTGTGAGGTGAAAATGCCGTGACTATCGAGGCTGACCCGTCTCCTGAGTTTGCTCACTACGCCCACCCAGAGAAGGTGGTTTCGGCCGCTTGGCTCTCTGCTCGCCTGGGGGTTAAGGGGCTCAAGGTGGTGGAGTCCGACGAGGACTCCATGCTGTACAACATCGGCCACCTGCCCGGCGCGGTGCGCATCGACTGGCGTACCGACCTCAACGATGAGCTCACGCGTGACTTCATCGACGGAGAGGCCTTTGCCCGCCTCATGAGCGAGAAGGGCATCTCTCGCGACGACACCGTGGTCATCTATGGCGACAAGCGCAACTGGTGGGCCGCCTACACCCTGTGGGTTTTCGAGCTGTTTGGGCACCCGGACGTCCGGCTCCTCGACGGCGGCCGCGACGCGTGGATGGGTGAAGAGCGCGACACCACGTTCGATGTGCCGGATTATCCGCGGACGGACTACCCCGTCGTTACGCGCGACGATTCCACCCACCGCGTGTTCCAGGACGAGGTCCGCCAGCTGCTGGGCTCCGACATTGCGCTTATCGACGTCCGCGAGGCCGACGAATACGCTGGCAAGACCAGTGACAATCCCGGCGTCTTGCGTACCGGTCACATCCCCGGAGCGGTCAGCATCCCGTGGGGCAAGTGTATTCACCCCAATGCTCGATTCCGCTCGCTCGACGAGATCAAGCAGCGCTACGAGCAGTTCGACCCGGCAACCCCGACCATCGTGTACGACGGCCTGGGTGATCGCTCCGCACACACGTGGTTTGTGCTCCGTAACCTGCTGGGATTTGAAAACATCCGGGTGTATGACGGATCGTGGTCGGAGTGGGGAAACTTGGTACGGGTGCCAATCGCCAAGGATTAATCCGCGAAGTTCCCCTCGAAAGTATTTTGGTAGTGGAAAGTTACCGTAGAGTAGGTTAGCCTCTACGGATAATCATTCATGACGTTAAAGCTGACGCATTAAACCAGAAGGGTATCCCTAGTGGCAGTTGAGACCGTAAAGATCACCAAGGTCCTCGTGGCCAACCGTGGCGAGATCGCGGTGCGCGTAATCCGCGCCGCCCAGGATGCGGGAATCTCTTCCGTAGCGGTATACGCAGAACCCGACGCAGACGCTCCGTTCGTCGCCCTAGCCGACGAGGCCTTCGCCTTGGGAGGCACCACTTCTGCTGACTCTTACCTGGACTTCGACAAGATCCTCGACGCCGCAGCCCGCTCCGGCGCCGACGCCATCCACCCCGGTTACGGGTTCCTTTCGGAGAACGCCGACTTCGCCCAGGCAGTTATCGACGCCGGCTTGACCTGGATCGGCCCCTCCCCCAAGGCAATCGCCGACCTCGGCGACAAGGTCACCGCCCGCCACATCGCCGAGAGCGTCAACGCTCCGATGGCTCCCGGTACGAAAGACCCGGTCTCCGATGCTGCCGACGTCCAGGCCTTCGCTAAAGAGCACGGACTCCCCATCGCCATCAAGGCTGCTTTCGGCGGTGGCGGGCGCGGCATGAAGGTTGCCTACTCGCACGACGAGGTCGCTGAGCTCTTTGAGTCAGCCACCCGCGAGGCGACGGCAGCTTTCGGGCGCGGCGAGTGCTTCGTCGAGCGCTACCTCGACAAGGCCCGCCATGTCGAGGCGCAGGTTCTTGCGGACCAGCACGGAAACGTCGTCGTCGTCGGCACGCGCGATTGTTCCCTGCAGCGCCGCTTCCAGAAGCTGGTGGAGGAGGCCCCGGCCCCCTTCCTCACCGACGAACAGCGCGAGCGCATCCACTCCTCCGCCAAGGATATCTGCCGCGCCGCCGGCTACTACGGCGCAGGAACCGTGGAGTACCTGGTCGGCTCCGACGGCCTGATTTCCTTCCTAGAGGTCAACACTCGCCTGCAGGTCGAGCACCCCGTAACGGAAGCAACCACCGGCATTGACCTCGTGCGTGAGCAGTTCCGCATCGCCGAGGGCCATCCCTTGCGGTTCACAGAGGACCCCCAGCCGCGCGGTCATGCCATCGAGTTCCGCATCAACGGCGAAGACGCCGCCACGAATTTCATGCCCGCCCCCGGCACGATCACCGCATACAACGAGCCCACCGGCCCTGGTGTGCGAGTCGACTCGGGTGTTCGCCAGGGGTCCGTAATCGGCGGGCAATTCGACTCCATGCTGGCCAAGCTGATTGTTACCGGCGAGACCCGCCAGGAGGCCATCGAGCGTTCCCGCCGCGCCTTGTCCGAGTTCACCGTCGAGGGGCTACCTACGGTCATCCCGTTCCACCAGGCCATGCTGACCGACCCCGCGTTCGTTGGCGATGGCAACAACTTCAGCGTGTACACCCGCTGGATCGAGGAGGAGTGGGACAACCAGCTGTCTGCTTACGTGGATCCTGCTGACGCTCCGGAAGAGACTGAGGACGAGAAGAAGCAAATCTTCGTCGTAGAGGTCAACGGGCGCCGCATCGAGGTCGCACTGCCGGCTCGCTTCGGTCGTGGCCCTGCGCCCCGCAAGAAGCGCAAGCGCTCGCGTGGCTCCGCCGGAGCAGCGGTGTCCGGCGATGCCGTCACTGCCCCGATGCAGGGCACTGTGATCAAGCTCAACGTCGAAGAAGGCGCCGAGGTCGCCGAGGGTGACGTGGTGGCCATTCTCGAGGCCATGAAGATGGAAAACCCCGTCAAGGCGCACAAGTCCGGTACTGTCACCGGACTCAGCATCGAGGCGGGCCAGCAGGTCACCAAGGGCACGGTACTTCTGGAAATCAAATAGCCCAGGAGCCTGACGCGCCGGCGAGGCAGTCCCTACATTCAGCGCATGACTTATCGCGGTGATAACAGGGCCCTCGCCGGCTTTATCCTTGGGTGGACTCGCCGACTCTTCCGGACGTAAGCGAATCTTCACGATAGGGGCCGCGCTCGGCTCGCTCGCCCTGATGTTTTCTTGGGGACCTATCGGGAAGGCGAGCGAATTACGTCCTTGTGGTCGCAGCACGCGGCCCAGGCAGTGGTGGCGTGTCTTCTCATTATGGCGTTACTGAACGCTTCTCGACGCCCCACTAGCCAAGTTATCCACAACAACCCCAAAAACTTGGGTTATCCACACAACGCCATCCGCGGCCATAGGGTCTAGAGCTACCCGGGTCCTAGTCTCGCTGCCATGACCGCACTCCTCACGCAGCTCGCTCAGCTTCTCAAGCGCGGCGTCGATATTGTTTCGGCGGTTCATGATTCCGCCACTGAGATCGACGATCTCGCCTACTTCCTGGGATTGAAGACCGAAACGGCCCGCGCCATCGTGCGCCTGTCCAACGAACTCCACAAGCCCCTCAAGAACCCGATTGACGAGGCGCAACGCCAAGAATCGCTCGAGCTCTACACCCGCCATTCCGTGTCGATCTTCGCCATGCTCGAGATCGCAAAAGCCGCTCGCAAGATCCCTGACCAGCGTGAAAGCATTCGCCTGGAAATCTCTCGCCAGGCACCCGGGTTAAGCGTCAAGGAGCTGATCGCGGTGGGGCGCGATGTCGTCGCTAAGCGACGCCCCAACCCCACAGACCATGCCTTCCAACAGCGCACCGCGCGCTTTTCCCGCAACGTCGACGCCGATGGGTGCCGCACCCTCCTTCTGCGCCTGCCTGAGCCCGTGATGTCCGAGGTGATGAACCGCGTGAACTCCATCGCCTCCGCGCGTTTCGACCGCTCAGGCGGACCCCGCTTCGATCAACTGGCCGCCGACGCATTCGTCGAGCTGTTCCGCGCCGGCGCCGGCCCCTCACCTGCTCTGGCACCGAGCGTGGTCATCACAGATCGCGACCTCGTCGGCCACGTGTCTCATGGCTCGGTTGCGCTTACCGACGGCACCACCATGCCGCTGGCCGAATTCATCAACAAGCGAATCGCTACCAGTGGCTGGGCTATGGCCTACGGTGATGGCGGTACGCCCCTGGCAGTCGGCCGGATCCATCGCTTCGCCACCCCAGCACAAAGGGCCGCCCTCGCGGCCCATCAGCTCACGTGCGCGGCCCCCGGCTGCGGATTCTCAGCCGCCGAATGCCAAGCTCATCACATCGTCGCCTGGGCAGACGGCGGCTCCACGGACATACTCAACCTGGCGCTGCTTTGCCCACGTCATCACGCACAGGTAGGCACTCACCTAAGCCGCGGAGACGACGGCGAACTCTATTGGGACGGGCACCCCAACCGACTCCCAGTCCGGCGCCTGAGTGCCCGCCAACTCGCGCTCGCAGCCTAATCCTGTGCGATCACCACGATAAGGTCGCCGCCCTCGACCTTCGTTGCTGCCTTCAGAGCAACGCGCTCGACAGTGCCATCGATCGTTGCCGAGATACTGGCTTCCATCTTCATCGCCTCAATCGATGCCACAGGATCACCAGCCTTCACCTTGTCCCCCGGCTCAACCGTCACGTTGACCACACCAGCGAAAGGCGCAGCGACATGGCCTGGCTGAGAAGCGTCAGCCTTTTCAACCTCCGCTACGGAAGACTCCACGCTGCGGTCCCGAACAAGGAGCGGGCGAATCTGGCCATTGACGTTGAGGACTACACGACGGTGCCCCTTCTCATCAGGCTCACCAATGGCGTCGAGACGCACCACCATGGATGGGGAGGATTCGTCGCTTCCGTAGCGAATAACCGACTCCTGCCCCTCCTCGAGCCCGTAGAAGAAAATGTGGTCCTCAAGCTGGGAGGTGTTTCCGAATTGCCTGCGGTGCGCAAGAAATTCCTGTGCCTGCTTGGGGAACATCAGCCGATCCAGGCTTGCGCGACGAACCTTGTGGTCCTCGCTTGCCAGATTCTCGGCCTCCTCCTTGGGGACCTCAACCAAGCTTTGCTGTCCTTGGCCGCGGCCTTCCAGGATCTTCTCCGTGATCTCTGGCCATCCGCCAGGAGGCGTGCCCAATTCCCCGCGAAGGAAGGAAATAACGGAGTCGGGGATGTCGTACTTGTGGGGATCCGCAGCAAACTCTTCCGGAGTTGTGTTCGTACCCACTAGCGAGAGAGCAAGATCGCCGACCACCTTGGAGGACGGGGTCACCTTCGTGGGGCGACCGAGAATCTCGTTCACGCCAGCGTAGGCATCCTCGATGAGTTCGAAGCGGTCCGCAAGGCCCAGTGCTGCCGCTTGGGTGCGCAAGTTGGATAGCTGACCTCCCGGGATCTCGTGGCGGTAGACACGACCAGTGGGGCCGGGGATGCCGGACTCAAACGGAGCGTAGACCTGACGTACGCCCTCCCAGTACGGCTCGAGCTCAGCCACGGCTTGCTCCGAGATCCCCGTGTCACGATCAGTGTTGGCAAATGCTCCCACAATGGCTGACAGGGACGGCTGGGACGTCGTGCCGGCCAGCGGAGCGGAAGCACCATCGACGACGTCTGCGCCTGCCTCGGCGGCCGCCAGGTACGTCGCCAGCTGACCTCCTGCGGTGTCGTGGGTGTGCACGTGGATCGGAAGGTCGAATTCCTTACGGAGCGCAGTAACCAGACGCCGCGCCGCTTCGGGGCGAAGCAATCCAGCCATGTCCTTAATCGCCAGCACGTGAGCACCCGTACCGACGATTTCTTCGGCGAGCTTGAGGTAGTAGTCCAGCGTGTACAGGTCTTCCTTGGGGGACAGAAGGTTACCCGAGTACGCCATCGCTACCTCGGCAACGGACGTGCCGGTGTTCAGCACGGCTTCGATGGCTGGGCGCATTTGTGAGACGTCGTTGAGCGCGTCGAACACGCGGAATACATCGACTCCGGAACGAGCGGCTTCATCAACGAAGGCGGTGCTCACGCTCTCGGGGTACGGGGTATATCCGACGGCATTGCGGCCGCGCAGGAGCATCTGGATGTTCACGTTTGGCATGGCCTCGCGCAGTTTGTCCAGGCGCTCCCAGGGGTCCTCAAAGAGGAAGCGCATGGCTACGTCGTAGGTTGCTCCGCCCCAGGCCTCTACGGAAAACAGTTCAGGCGTGAGGTAGCTCGTGGCCACGGCGGCGTGGACGAGGGTGTCGGTACGCACGCGGGTGGCCAGGAGTGACTGGTGTGCGTCGCGGAAGGTGGTGTCGGTGACGCCGAGTTTCCTTTGGGTACGGAGGCGACGTGCATACTCCTCTGGCCCCAGCTCACGTAGTTCGTCGCGGGAGCCGCGCGGGCGCTCGTGTGAGGTGTCCAGGTGCATGAGCTTGCGCCACGGCTGCAGGCGAGTGGGGGCAGCGCCGTTGGGCTTGTTGACGGTCACGTCCGCCACGTAGTCGAGGATGCGCTCGCTCTCGTCGGAAGCGGGCGGGGCCTCGAGCAGGTGGATGTGGTCGTTGATGAAGCTGGTGGAGATGCGCTCGCTTTGGAAGTCGCTTTCGCTGAGCAGGGCGCGCAGGAATCCGATGTTGGTGGAGACTCCGGACACCGTGAATTCGTTGAGTGCACGCAGGGCGCGGGAGACTGCGGTGGCGTAGTCGGCGCCACGACAGGTCATCTTGACCAGCAGGGAGTCGAAGTTCGGGGTGATCTCGGTTCCTACGGCTACAGAGCCGTCGAGACGCACGCCCGCACCGCCTGGGGAGCGGTAGGACGTGATGGTTCCCGAATCTGGGCGGAAGCCGTTGTGCGGGTCCTCTGTGGTGATGCGGCACTGCAGCGCAGCACCGGTGATCTCGATGGAGTCCTGGGTTAGCCCGAGGTCGGCAAGTCGCGCGCCGGCGGCGATGTGGATCTGGCTCTTGACGATGTCAACGCCGGTCACCTCTTCCGTCACGGTGTGCTCAACCTGAACGCGCGGGTTCATCTCGATGAAGACGTGGTTGCCGGCCTCATCCACCAGGAACTCGACCGTGCCGGCTCCGCGGTAGTTGATGTGCTGGCAGAACTTCACGGCGTCGGAGCAGATGCGCTCACGCAGCTCGTCGGTGATGTGCTGCGCTGGCGCGATCTCGACGACCTTCTGATGGCGGCGCTGCAAAGAGCAGTCACGTTCGTAAAGGTGGATGACGTCGCCGTGGGCGTCGGCAAGGATCTGCACCTCGACGTGCTGCGGGTTGATGACCGCGGTCTCCAAGTAGACGTGCCCGTCTCCGAAGGCTGCCGCGGCTTCGCGGGAGGCCTCAGCTGCCAGGGAGGCGAGGTCTTCAGGCTTCTCGACGAAGCGCATGCCACGCCCGCCGCCACCGGCTACTGCCTTCACGAAGACGGGGAACTGAAAGTCCTTTGCGTACCCCACAAGAGTGTCCACGTCCGTAGACGGCTCGGAGTCCTGGAGCACCGGCAGCCCCGCCTCCTTGGCTGCTTCGACAGCCGCGGATTTGTCACCGGTGAGATCGAGCGTCTCCGGGGTGGGTCCTACAAAGGTGATTCCGTTGTCACGGCAGGCACGCGCCAGGTCGGCCCGCTCGGAAAGGAATCCGTAGCCGGGGTAAATGGCGTCCGCCCCGGTCTGGGTCGCTGCCCGGATGATTTCGTCGATGTCGAGGTATGCCTTGACCGGGTTTCCCTCCTCCCCGATCCGCACCGCTTCATCGGCGAAGGGGCGGTGGAAGGAGTTGCGGTCTTCGCGTGGATAGACTGCGACGGTCTTCGCGCCAGTCTCAAAGGCGGCGCGAAACGCTCGAACGGCGATTTCACCGCGGTTGGCTACCAGAACTTTGCCAAACGACGGCAATGGGGATTCAGCCACGAGGGGGATCCTTTCCTTGATACGGATACCTGACTGATTCTATGCATCATGTAAAGCCGGCGATAGCACTTTAGGCTTTCAGGTGCCTCTCAGCTGGGCCGTTGTAGGAGGACAGCGGACGGATCAGTGAATTGTTTTCAAACTGCTCGATAATGTGCGCTGTCCAACCCGTAATCCGCGCCATGACAAACAGCGGCGTGAAGAACGGGATGTCGAAGCCCATGATGTAGTACGCCGGGCCCGCCGGGAAGTCGAGGTTGGGGCGAATCTTGATGGACGTGTTCTCGTACATGGTTTCGGCCATGATGTCGTACATCTTCACCCAGGTATCCGTCGACTCATCAGAGTGCTCGGCCGCCAGCTTCTTAAAGGCTGCTTCCATCGTCGGAACGCGAGAGTCGCCCTTCTTGTACACGCGGTGACCGAAGCCCATGACAAGCTCCTTGCGTGCGAGCTTGTCCTTGCACCACTGCTCGGCCTTGTCCGGATCCCCAATGGCCAGCATGTTGTGCATGACCGCCTCGTTAGCACCACCGTGCAGCGGCCCCTTCAGCGCTCCGATCGCGCCCACAATGGCCGACCACGTGTCACTCATGGACGACGTGATCACTCGCGCGGTAAACGTCGATGCGTTGAAGGAGTGCTCCGCGTAGAGGATCATCGACTTTTCAAAGCATTCGACATCGCCCGGACGGTTGAGCGGGGAATCCGGCCCATCGCCAAAGACCATCCACAGGAAGTTCTCGGTGAATCCCAGGTCCTTGCGCGGGCTGACGTAGCCTTCCCCACGGCGGCGACGAATATCGAGCGCCACGATGGTGGGGATCTTGGACAGCAGTTGGCGAGCGATGCGCCGGATGTGGTCCGAGTCGGGGGTGAAGTGTTCGGTGTCGTAGGTCCCCAAGAAAGCGATCGCTCCGCGCAGCACGTCCATCGGGTGGCAATCCACCGGCATGTTCATGACCACGTCGATCGTCTTCTGGTCCAGCTCTCGGCCGTTCCAGCACTCCTGCTTGAACTGGGCAAGTTCCTCAGCGGTGGGCAGCTCCCCCTTCCACAGCAGGTACGCCACCTCCTCGAAGGAGCAGTTCTCGGCAAGCTCATGCACCGGATATCCCCGGTAGAGCAGCGAATTCGTCTCGGGGTTGACTTTGGAAATGGCGGTGTAATCGGCGACGACGCCGGCCAAACCCTTGTGGATCTCGGTCATGGGGATCACTCTCCTCGGTAGGTGAAAACAGACGTGTCAAAGGCGTTGTAGTCCGCGTAACGCACGAGCTCGTAGAGCCGGGAACGGTGCTGCATCGTGTCCAGCCAGGCTGTCTGGGTGCCGGTGTCACGGATGTCCTTCAGTGCGTCTTCCACGACCCCCATCGCGATGCGCAGGGTGGTCACGGGGTAGATCACGGCGTTGAACCCAATGTCCTCAAGCGTTTGAGCGCTCAGCAGCTCGCTCTTGCCGAACTCCGTCATGTTGGCCAGCAATGGCACATCGACCGCTGCCCGGAAACGCTCAAAGTCTTCTGGGGTACGTAGGGCTTCGGTGAAAATCAGGTCCGCGCCGGCGTCGGCGTAGGCCTTGGCGCGCTCAATGGCGGCGTCGATTCCCTCGGTGGCTGCGGCGTCGGTACGCGCACAGATGACAAACGACGCGTCTCGACGTTCGTTGACAGCCGCAGTGATGCGTCGAACCATCACCTCTGCCGGAACCACCTCCTTGCCATCGAGGTGGCCGCAGCGCTTGGGGTTGACCTGATCCTCCAGGTGGCAGCCGGCGACGCCGGCGTCCTCCAGCTCGGAAATGGTGCGGGCTGCTGACATAGGCTCGCCGAATCCGGTGTCGGCATCGACTAGCACGGGAAGCGAGGTCGCCCGGGCGATCTGACGGCTGCGGCCAGCGACCTCGGTCAGCGTGGTGAGCCCGATGTCGGGCAGCGCGAGGTCATTGGCGAGTACCGCGCCTGAGACGTAGACGCCTTCGAATCCGCCCAGGTCCTCAATCAGCCGGGCGACCAGCGGGGAAAAAGCACCAGGAAGCTTCTGGATCTTGCCAGACGTCAGGCCAGCGCGCAGCGCCTGCCGGCGTTGGGTGGGGGTTTCTTGGGGAGCGTAGAGGCCAGGCATTAGAGCAGTCCTTCCGGGATCTGGGGAGCTTGGGCGAGCACATCCGAGCTGATCTCGATGTTGAGCTGGCTTAAGTCGGTGAGCTCACTGGTGCGTTCGGCAGCGGCCAGGAAGCGGTCCTGTTCCTGCTCGTCGACAACACCCTCGGCAAGCTCGCGGAACTTCGCGATGTAATCGGCTCGCTTGAAGGGGGCAGCACCGAGCGGGTGGGCGTCGGCAATGGCTAGTTCGTCGGCCAGCACCGTTCCGTCGTTAAGCGTGACCACCGCACGGCCGCCAAAGGCCTTCTCCGCGGGGTCGGTGCTGAGGTAACGGCGCGTCCACTCCGGGTCTTCCACGGTCGAGATCTTGTGCCAGAGCTCGACGGTTTCAGGGCGGTGGGCGCGTTCGGGCGCGTAGGAGCGCTCGTGGTGCCAGGTGCCGTCCTCGAGGGCGACGGCGAAGATGTACATGATCGAGTGGTCGAGCGTCTCGCGGGATGCGTCCGGATCCATCTTCTGTGGGTCGTTGGCGCCGGTGCCGATGACGTTGTGGGTGTGGTGGGACGTCTCCAACACGATGGACTCGATCGCAGAAAGATCCTCGATCTGCTGGCGCAGGCGACGAGCCAGGTCGATGATGGCCTGGGCCTGGTACTCCGCGGAGTGTTGCTTAGTAAAGGTGTCCAGGATCGCGCGCTTGGGCTCGCCTTCTGCCGGCAGTGGAATCTTATAGCTGTGCCCAGGGCCTCCCAGCAGCCAGGCGATGACGCCGTCCTCGCCCTCCCAGATGGGAGCCGGTGCGCCCTCGCCACGCATCGCACGATCGACCGCCTCCAAGGCCATCTTCCCTGCAAAGGCCGGCGCAAAGGCCTTCCACGAGGAGATCGCACCCTTGCGGGACTGGCGCGTGGCCGTCGTGGTGTGCAGGGCTTGCCCGACCGCCTGGTAAATGGTGTCGACGTCCAGTCCGAGCAGCGTTCCCACGCCGGCAGCCACGGAAGGACCCAAATGCGCGACGTGGTCGATCTTGTGCTTGTGCAGGCACATCCCGCGAACCAGGTCGACCTGGATCTCATAGCCGGTAGCTAATCCGCGAATGAGATCGCGGCCATTCGCTCCCGTCGCCTGTGCCGCGGCGAGGATCGGCGGAATGTTGTCTCCAGGGTGGGAGTACTCCTCCGCCAGGAACGTGTCGTGAAAATCTAATTCGCGCACGGCGGTGCCGTTGGCCCAGGCAGCCCACTCCGCCGAGACGGTTGTTTCCACACCGAAAACTTTCGCCCCGCCGGCTTTCGGGTGACCCAGGGCCTGCTGGCGCGCCACGGTCACCGGCCGACGGAGCACCGAGGCCGCGGAGACCGCCGCGTTGTCGATGATGCGGTTGATGATCATCTCTTCGGTCTCGGCGGGAACCTCCACCGGGTCCGCGGCCACTCGGGCAATGTGATAGGCCAGGTGCTCCTCGTAGGGGAAGTCTTCTGCCGATCGTCGGGTGCGTACTTCGTGGTCGATCATGGGTTCTCCCTTCTCAGCAAGGCGATGTGGGTTATCCGAGACACTAAAGCCACAAAGTGTGTCGCACATCACTGTAAAACGGGTAAACTTTTGCAAAGAAGAGAGAAACAATAAGCAAATACAGCAAAAAGGTCAGCTCACAGACCCTTTTCTCGAGGAGGAGATGGTGGCACAGCACTTCGCGGGGGGACGCATCCATACGCTTCGGCGCGGGGCTCGCCTCACGCAGGCCGAGATGGCCCGGCGCATCGGCGTCTCGACGAGCTACCTCAACCAGCTAGAAAACGACCAACGCCCGATAAGCGTCTCGGTCCTTCTCGCCCTCACGCAGGCCTTTGATGTGGATGCTGGGTACTTTGCGCCGGAAAGCGACGTCGAAAAGCTCACCGCCCTGCGCGGGATTTTCCCCGATGTCCCCGCGGACCAGCTATCCGACCTCGCCACCCGCTACCCAGATCTCGCGCGCGGCCTATCCACACGTTTCAACCCCGCCGCCAACCCCTATGACACGGTGCGCGACTACTTCTTCTCCACCCGCTCCTACATCCACGATCTGGATGTGGCGGGCGAGGAACTTGCCACCTATCTGGGCCCGATTCACCTGCGGGCCGGTCGCATGGCCGCCGCCCTGGAGAGCGACGCCGGAGTCAACGTCAACTTCCGCGGGGATGCCACCGGCCATCGACGCCGCTACGACCCTCTGACCCGCACCTTAACGCTGCGCACCGGGCTCAACGAAGCCCAGCTGTGTTTTGAGATGGCGCTGCACTACGCCCTGAGTGTCCACCAAGACTTGCTCGACAGCGAGGTCAAGGATCTCGACGCCCCCGACGCACGTGACGTGGCGTTGCTCGGGTTGGCGCAGTACTTCGCCTCGGCGGTCACTCTGCCGTACTCGGCGGTGCTGGAGGTCGCCGAGGACACGCGTTACGACGTCGATCGCATCGCCTCGCACTTCTTGGCGTCCTACGAGTCCACCTGCCACCGACTGTCCAGCCTGCAAAGACCAGGCGCCAAGGGAGTGCCGTTCAACTTCGTGCGCATTGACCGGGCAGGCAACGTATCCAAGCGCCAGAGTGCCCGTGGTGTGAATTTCACCGCCGACTCGGCAACGTGCCCCTTGTGGGTGGTTCACCGCGCGTTCGAGACCCCGGCGCGGCCCACCCGCCAGGTGGCACGCATGCCCGATGGGCGCACCTACCTCTGGGTAGCCCGCTACGTTTCATCTCCGACTCGCGGATTCACCGCTCCCCGCCGGGAATTCGCGGTCGCCCTGGGATGCGAGATCTCCCAAGCCCATCGCCTGGTGTACTCCGACGGGCTCAACCTCTCCCCCGATGCTGCCACCGAGATCGGACCCGGCTGTCGGTTATGCCCGCGCGAGCAGTGCGCGCAGCGGGCATTCCCCCAGGAAGGCCGCCGTGTTGTCGTCGACTTTCACAGCAGCCAGAGAAACTAGTCCAACTCGTCGTGCTTGATCAGGCGACGAGCAGCCTCAGTGATCGACCCGGACAGGGACGGGTACACGGTAAACGTATTCGCCAGGTCGTTGACCGTCAGACCGTTGGCGACCGCGATGGTGATTGGCAGGATCAGCTCGGAAGCGGTCGGAGCAACGACCACACCACCAAGCAGCGCGCCGGAGCGGTCGGAGCAGAACAGTTTGACAAAGCCGTGGCGCAGGGAGCGCATCTTGGCACGCGGGTTGGATGCCAGCGGCAGCGTGATCACGCGCGCATCCATACCCCGCTCCTCCAGCTGCTTCTCAGTCCAGCCCACCGCGGCGATCTCGGGACGGGTGAACACGGCCTGGGAGACCGTCTTCAGGCGCAGCGGGTTAACACCCTCGCCCAGCACGTGGTTCATAGCGATGCGGCCCTGCATCGCGGCCACCGAAGCTAGGGGCATCAAGTCGGTGCAGTCGCCGGCGGCGTAGATACCGGAAACATTGGTGCGCGACACTCGATCCACGTGGATGTGCCCGGACGGCACGGTCTCCACGCCGACGGTCTCCAGCCCCAACCCCTCAGTGTTGGGGATGGAACCGATGGACATCAGGCAGTGCGAACCAGCAATCTCGCGGCCATCCTGAGTGCGCACGACAACGCCGTCACCCGTGTTGACGACCTCCTCGACGCGCGCGTCCTTTTCCAGGGAAACGCCACGCTCGGCCAGCACGGTCTCCAGGGTGTCGGCGGCATCGGCGTCGTCGTGCGGCAGGATGCGGTCACGCGAGGCGACCATCGTCACCTTCACTCCCAGCTCGGCGAACGCGGAGACGAACTCCGCACCGGTAACGCCGGAACCCACGACGACCAGGTGCTCCGGCAGCTCCTTGAGCCCGTAAATCTGCTGCCAGTCGAGAATTCTCTCCCCGTCCGGCTTCGCTCCGGGCAGCACGCGCGGGTGCGCACCGGTCGCAATGAGCACCATGTCGCACTCGATCTCTTCATGGGAGCCATCAGCGGCATCGACGCTGACCACGTGGACGGCGGAGTGGCGCTCGTCCTGGGTGAAGTAACCGCGTCCGTTGATCACGCGCACGCCAACGCGCTCCATCTGCGCGTGGATGTCGCCCGATTGCTGCTCGGCCAGCTCGGTCACGCGAGCGTTCAGAGCAGTGAGCGACAGGTGGGTCTTGCCGATGCCCTCGTTGAGCCCCATGTCGTCCGCACGGCGCAGGTCGGTCTTGATGTTGGCTGCGGCAATGAACGACTTCGACGGCACACAGTCAAGACGGACCGAGCTTCCTCCCATGCCCTGGTCCTCGACCAGCGTGATGTCGGCTCCCTGGGCAGCGCCAACCAAAGCTGCCTCGTATCCCGCCGGGCCACCGCCAATGATGACGATTCGCCTCTTCATGAAAAGCCCCAACCTCCAAGTAAGTGCGTGAACGTAAAACCGCACGCGACTTTACCTGGTTGTCAGCTTTAAGGCTTCTGGCAGTACTCGTCAACCAAGGAGCCAAACAGATTCACGCCGACCGTAATGGCCCGCTCGTCGACCAGGAGATCACCTTGATGCAGGTCGTGGCGGTCTCCCTCCCCGGACCAGCAGCCCAGGCGGGCCATGCATCCCGGGACCTGTTCGAGGTACCAGGAGAAATCCTCTCCCCCCGAAGACTGGGGTGCCTGCACCACGGACTGGGGATCCACACGGGTTCCGGCTGCAGCGAGCATGGCGGTGGCCACTTCGTCGTTAAGCACTGGCGGGACTCCCCGCGTGTGCGTCAGCGTGTGGCTACACCCGGTGGGGGCCAGCACGTGCTCGGTCAGCTCCCGGATGACCGGCTCGATAGTGCGCCACGTGGTGATGTCTGCCGTGCGCAGTGTTCCCCGCGCCACACCGCTTTCCGGAATCGCGTTGGGAGCATAACCAGACTCGATCTGGCCAAACACCAGCACCGTTCCCGTGCGCGGATCGACGCGGCGGGACAACAGCCCCGGCAACTGGGTCACCAGTGAGCCCAGCGCATAGACCACGTCCGAGCTCAAGTGGGGGCGCGAGGTGTGCCCGCCCGGACCGTGCACGGAAATCTCCAGGATGTCGGTCGCCGACGTGATCGCTCCCGTACGCACGCCCACCCGGCCCACACGCAGCTTGGGCTCGACGTGGATGGCAAAGATGGCGCGCACTCCCTTGAGCGCGCCCCAAGAGATGACGTCGGTGGCTCCCCCGACAATGGTCTCCTCCGCGGGCTGGAAGATAATCCGCACCCCGACGGCGAGCTCAACGTCACTGAGCGCGCAGGCAAGAGCAAGAGCCACCGTGGTGTGCACGTCGTGCCCGCAGGCGTGCGCCACCCCCGGTTCGGTGGAGGTGAATTCCAGGCCAGTCGTCTCGGTCAGCGGCAGAGCATCAATGTCCGCGCGGAACGCGATTCGCTCCCCACCGTCTGGCCCCAGGTCCACCATAAGACCAGTGCCCGGAAAGAGCACCGGCTCCAGGCCATAGGAGCGCAGCACCTCGGCAATGAATTCGGTGGTGCGAAACTCCTGGCCAGATAGCTCCGGGTGGGCGTGAATGTGGCGACGCCACCCGATGACTTCGTCGCGATGAGTGTGCATGAAGGCCCGGACGTGGTCAGTGATGGACATTCCGTGCCTCCCGCTTACTCGTGGTGTACTTCCGAACGAGTCTAGCGAATAGACCAAGCGGTTCACTAATCGAGCGCAAACTCCGGTGTATCGCCTCGTTCCCCCAGCGCGAGGAAGTAGTCGGAGTAGCGAGCTGTGTCCTCCGGGCACGTCGGCCACTGCGCGGAAATCTCGGATTCGTGGGAGACACAGACCGCATCCACGTGCCTATGCGCTCCCGGGAGCAACACAAATGGAGGCACGCTGAGGGCCTTGGCGAGGCGATAAATCGTGGATAAGCGCGGATCCGAGGAGGACCCAGCCGAGGTCTCGTTGCGTTCCAGATTGGAGATCACATTGCGCGACAGCCCGGCCAGTTCAGCCAAGTGTCCCTGGCTCACCCCGCGCGCGGCCCGCAAACTACGCAGCCTTTCCGCCAGGACGTGCCCGTACGAGTTCCAGTGGACTGTCGTTTCCATGCGCCGCGCTCCCCCGTAATCAACAGCGAAAACTAGTCACATAGTGGCCCAGGGGAGAATACTTCGCAATTTGATTGCTTACAGGTCGATGTTGCGCGGACCGTAGAGGCGGTCACCTGCATCGCCCAGGCCCGGGACGATGTAGGCGTTGTCGTTGAGCTCCGGGTCCACGGTGGCCGTTACCAGGCGTACCGGAAGACCGGAATCCGCCAGTGCATCCACGCCCGGCTGCGCCGAGACCACGCAGATGGCGGTGATGTCGGTCGCGCCGCGTTCGGCCAACAGACGAACCGCATGCAAGAGCGAACCGCCCGTGGCCAGCATCGGGTCCACCACAAAAACGGGCTGTCCGGTCAGATCCTCCGGCAACGCCTCCAGGTACGGCACGGGCTCGTGAGTCTCCTCGTCGCGCGCCAGGCCGATGAACCCCACCTGGGCGTCCGGAATCATGGACAGCGCCGGGTCCACCATGCCCAGACCCGCGCGAATCACCGGAACAATAATCGGCGGAGTTTCCAGGCGAGTTCCCTGCGTCGCTGCCACCGGGGTCTGCAGCGAAAACTTTTCGGTGTTCAGTTCACGGGAAGCCTCGTACACGAGCATGGCGCCCAAGTCGTTAAGCGCTGCGCGGAAAGCGGCGTTATCGCTGCGCTCGTCGCGCATGATGGAAAGGCGGGCGGCTGCGAGCGGGTGATCAACGACAGTGATGTGCATACTGGCTAGCTTAGATCCCCGGAGGGAACCTTTGGGGCCCGAGGTCAGTCAAAGAAGATATGGACCTCCTTCACATTGACCCAGACCTCATTCGTCGACACGCCCACGATCTCGCACACGCTGCCGATCACACCGACGTCAGCGCGCGCCTGCTTCCCCCAGCTTCCGCCAGCTGCCCTGCCACCGCCGACTTTCTCAGCGCCTTTAGCCACGCCACGGAGGCTGTCGCGCGCCGATCCACTGGGGTTGCGCATCGCTTATCGACGCTCGCCTCGCATGCACAAACCTTTAGCGACTCCGCGACGCACGCCGACGAGAGCCTCGCACGCTCCTGGGGAGACACGCTATGAAGCACGTTGTCGACGCCCTGCATTCCATCTCTCAGGCAGCGCCGGCCCAACTGCCTGCGTTCCACGTCCCGCCCCTGCCTAACCTGGACGTTCTCACCCCGCTGGCGAAGCAGATGGGGTCAGATCCCACCACTACCCTGGACATGCTCGGGGAACACTCCCGGCAACGCAACGAACTGGAAGCAATCGCTACCGAGGCCCAGCCGCTCATCGAAAATACGATCAGCAAGCTCGTTGGCGAAGCCCTTAACCTGCTCACCCAGGCCCTGCCTCTGCTGCCCGCGTTGGCGATCCCCAACCCAGCCGCTCAAGCCTCCGCCCGAGCAACCCTCGAAGGACACATTGCACGGGCCCTTGCCGCTGCTGCAACACATGTGACGGCCTTGCAGAGTGACCTCGCCAGCCTCACTGAGCGCTCCGAGCAGATTGTCGAATCCCCCGAACCAACAACGAATAGCACTTCCAGCACCCCTGCCCCGCCACCGTCCTCCGGAAACCCCGCGGGCGAAGCCGCCGCACAGGCCGCCTTGAGCCAGGTCGGAGCGCCCTATGCCTGGGGAGGCACCAGCAGCAGCGGATTCGACTGCTCGGGGCTAACCCAGTTCGCCTACCGTCAGGCAGGCATCGAGCTACCCCGCCTGGCAGAAGAACAGACCGTGGGCCGCCAAGTCTCTGCAGAGGAACTACAACCCGGCGATCTCGCCGTCTGGGATGGGCACGTGGCGATGTACGCCGGAGACGGCATGCTTGTCGAGGCTGGTGACCCCGTCCAGACCAACCCGGTGCGCACCTCCAACATGGGAATGGCCTTCAAGGGCTTTTGGCGCCCGACCGGATAGGAGCCGGTAACATCGGCAGCCATGAACAAGCGCGCAATTGTTCCCGTCAAACTCTCGCTCAACCAGGGAGACGTCTACACGCTCTGGGCTCCTCCCTGGCGCGAGAATGGCGCTGAATGGCAGGCCTTCCTTGGCGACGACACCACGATTCTGGGTTTTCACGACCCCGAGGACCTCCTGCTGTACATCGAGACCCACGAGCGTCACGACCTCAGCAGCCACCCCGAGTGGAACCGCTTCCACGCCCAGCCGGCCCACCGCGTCGTTCCCCGCGAGCGGGACCACTACGACCTGGTCACCACTCCGGAAGCACTGGCTGGACGCGCGTCCTACGAAAACGTCTCTCGCGTTGCTGGCGACTTCGAGCTGACCGAAGCTCTCGCAAACGTCGGCGGGGCAGATACCGCCACGATCTTCTTTGCGTCCAACTCGGTCACGCGCGGTGTGCACCGCGGTGCTGACCACTTCGCCGATTCCAAGGATCAGGCGGAGTGGAACGCCATCGGTCATGCCGTGGCCAACAACTGGGCCGCCGTCATGGAATCCATCAACGAGGTCGTGCGCGTACCCGACCTCCAGTTCAGCGAAGAACGCAAGCACGACGCACACGACCGAATCGCTCAGGCCACCGCGCAGGCAGAGGCTGCCCGCGCCGAGGCCGAGGAACGTCGCGCAGCCGAGGCTGAGAACGCTGACCCTTACGACTCCTCGGCCTGGGCGGCAGCGGGTATCGACCCGATCAAGATTTCCCTCCAGGGAAAAACTGTGTACAGCCTGCGCACGTATGTGGATTCCAGCCCCGTGTTCCTGGGCTCGTATGGGGAAATTTTCACCTTCCCCTCGGCGAAGCAACTCGGCCGCTGGATGGTGGAGAACAACGACCATGACCTGGCCCGCGTATCCACCTGGTCGGACCTATCCACGCTGGCCAATGCGGGCGAGCTAGAGGTTCAGGTCCACCCCGACAACGCCTACTCCTTCAACGGGATAGCCGAGGTCATCGCCGCCGGCCCCGAGGCCGTGGACAGCGAGCAGATGAACCGCGCTTACGAGCTCATGGCCGACGCCGCCGACTGGGCGGGCGACGACTCGCTGAACTCCTACCTGCTGGCTAACCCCCGCTTCCAGGACTACTTGAGCTACATGCTCGGTTCCTCGGAGTCCGCCGGCTACGTGCCGAGTCGCCCCTTCGACGACAAGGCGAACTCCTGGCGTGAGCTCGAGGACATGCTGACCAAGCGATTCAGCAAGTTCTAGGACTCGAAGTCCTCGTTAAACAGGGCCGTGAGCTTCTGGTAGGCGGGAATGATCGTCTGTGCCAGCAGGGCCGTGCGTGAGGGAACGGGAATAAACGCGTTTTCCAGCGCGGTCCGGGTCAGCCCGAAGATCTCGTCGTAACCGAAGTCAGCAGTTTCCACCAGGCTCATGAACTCGTCGGTCATGGAGTCCGCTGGGTTAAGCGTGCAGGTGAAACCCATCTCCGGCAGCAGCGTGATCGGGTGCTCGGAGAGCTCCTCGACCTCTTCGCTGGCCACGTCCAACGACGGGGTCATCTCCAGCGCGATCCCGCGATCGCGCACCCACGAGGACACCGGACCCGGGTGCACCCCGTTCTCATCGACAGCAAAGTCCTCGTACACACGGGTTCCGTGCCCGATGCGGGTAGCTCCCAGCTCCAGGGCCTCGTCGATCTCGAGCGGAGTGTTCGCATCCACCGTCACCGGAACGAAAGCCCGGCGCAGCTTCTGAAGTGTTGGCGCATCCGCCGGGCCAGCAAAGCCCACCACTACCCCGCGCGCGTGCGCCGTGATGGTTGCATCCACGATTGCCTCGTCCGCCTGTTTGGCCACCAGAATCAGGCGGGCATCGATGCCGTCGATGCTGCGCACACCTCGCTCAGCTGCGGCAATGGCATCTTCCAGCGATAGCGCGTCGAGAAGCGGATCAAAGCGCAGCTCGGCGTACACCACGTTGTCTTCGGCGAGGCGGGCAACATGATCGCGTGCAGCTACCTCGACGTCGGCCTGCCCACGCGCGCCGTCTACGGTGAGCGTGTCGTGGAGGATGACCTTGGGAAGGGAGGCAACCACCTCGCGGGTCGCGGACTTGTGTGCGGGATCGATTAAGGGCGCTTCGTGCATGCGGGCCATGGTAGCGGGCTAATATCCCTAAGCGTTATGCAATCCTTTTTCATTCGCGCCGGCGCCGCGGCCTGCGCGTTGTCTTTAGCGTGCGCGAGCCCTGTGGTTGCCGAGGAATCTAGCACCCGCTCGATCGCCCCCAACACGGACTCCTGCCCGAACTCGTTGACGCCACCCGAGCCCACCACCACCTCCGAAGCACTCGCTCCCGGGCAGCCGAGCCCCACTCCCCTCCCGGCATCCGATACGACGCACTGCGGAGTAAGTGTCCCCGCCGGAATGGTGGTCCCTCCGGAAGTGCTGGCGTCCGCATTTCTGGTGGTCGACCTTGATACCGGTGACATCGTCGCCATGAAGGACCCGCATGGCCGGTATCGCCCGGCGTCCATCATCAAGGTGCTGCTTGCCCTGGTGGTTATCGAGGAGCTGGATCTCAACAAACCGGTGCAGGTAAGCCACGAGTCCGCCGCGCAGGACGGCTCGGCAGTCGGCATCGGAGAAGGCGGAACCTACACGGTCGAGCAGCTCCTGCATGGACTCCTCTTAGCCAGCGGCAACGACGCCGCCCACGCGCTTGCTCAAGAGCTCGGCGGGGACGAAGCCACTTTGCGCAAGGTGAACGACCTGGCACAGTCGCTCGGCACCACCGACACGCATGTCAGCACCTACTCCGGGCTCGACGCCCCCGGTATGTCCTCCTCCGCCTTCGACCTGGCGCTGATGTATCGCGCCGCCTTTGCCAACCCCACCTTCGCGCGCATCGTGGGCACCGACCACATCGATTTTCCCGGGTACGAGGGGCACCCCGGGTACCAGGTGTGGAACGACAATGGCCTGCTCATGAACGACCCACACGGCATCGGCGGAAAGACCGGCTACACCGACGACGCCCACCACACCTTTGTGGGTGCACTGGATCGCGATGGGCGCCGCCTCATGGCCATCTTGCTGGACACGACAGCTGATTCCACCCGCCCGTGGCAGCAGGCGCAGGCGCTTCTCGACGCCGCTTACCAAGCAAATAGCCACGTAGCCACGCTGGAGAAGCCCGCTCCCCCAGTAGAGGCGCACGAGGAAACCCCGCGCTCGGAGAGCACGGGGTTGATCGCGGTGGTGGGCGTACTTGCTGCCCTGGCTATTTCAGCAGTGTTATTACGGCGGTAGCCACAGCGCCCAGAGCCGCGCCCACTCCGAGCGTCGTCGAGGTGCGTGGCGCGGTGCGCACGCTGTTGCGCACGTGGATCACTGCCGGGTCAGGAGCCTGAGTCGGGGTAGCTTCCAGAGACTCACGCGTCGTGGCCGCGAAGGCAGACAGGTACATGACGACGCGCCAGACCAGGTACATGATCAGCATCAGACCGATGATCGGACCGAAAACGGCGCCGGCGGGATTGCCCAGCAGTGCTCCGAAGATCACCGTGGACAGCTGCTTGATGACCTCGAAGATAATCGCCCCGATCAACGCCGCCTTAAACCCGGAGCGACGCGGCACCTTGGTGCGCGGCAGCGCCATGAGCATCCAGGCAAAAACCAAGAAGTTCGCGAAAACGCCGATCACCAGGCCAAGCACGAAGATGATGGCCCGCAGCCCCGGGAATGACTCAATGCCAAGGAAGTTAAGAATCGGGTCAGTCAGCCCAGAGGTACCAATCGCCGTCACGCCGAAGGCAAACACCAACGCGATAAGAAGTCCGATCAGTGCCACGAGGTCGGCCAGCTTCTTCATCACAAAGTTGCCGCCCTCGGTGGGATCAATGAGCCACATGGCAGAGACACCAGCACGTAGGTTGCCCATCCAGCCCAAGCCGGACCACAGCGCGGTCAACGCACCAATACCTGCCACGGTGCCGCGCTGTTCGATGGCTTGATCGATGATCTGGTTGACCAGGCCGGCAATGTCCTGGGGCAGACCAGACGAGATCTGATTCTGGATATCGGCCAGCATGTCAGGGCGAGCCGCCAGCGCCATGGCCAACACCGCGAAGGTGAGCATGGTCAGCGGGAAGATCGCCATGACCGAGAAGTACGTAATGCCCGCGGAGAACTGGTTGCCGCCCTCGCTGGCAAAACGATCCTGCATGCGCATGATGTGGTCAAAGACCGAAGACTTCTCGCGGGCCTTGTCCAGCGCTCCGGGTTCGTTCGCCCGGGAGCGCTCGATCCCGTAGTGGTCCGTGTATTTCTTACGGGGCTGCGTACTGGTAGCCATTGTCCGTTTCCTCTTTCACCAAACTTTTTTCAGTCAACACCAAGGTAATTGGCGGGCCGGGCTACCGCAGCGGCGCCATGAAGCCGACCTTCTCGTACACCGTATCCAAAAGCGGCTGGGCCACCTCTTGGGCGCGTTGCGCTCCGCGAGCCAGGATGCGCTCGAGCTCGCCGCGGTCGGCCATCAGTTCGTCGTAACGCGCCTTCAAGGGAGTGGTAAACGCCTCGAGAGCATCGGCGGTATCGACCTTGAGCGCTCCGTACCCGGCGCCGTCGTACTGCGCGACGATTTCGTCGATGCTCTTACCGGTCAGGGCCGACTGGATGGCCAGCAGGTTGGACACACCAGGCTTGTTCTCGCGGTCGAATGCGATGACGTTGTCGGTGTCGGTGACCGCGGAGCGGATGCGCTTAGCGGAAACCTTGGGCTCGTCGAGGAGGTTGATCAGGCCCTTCGGATTCGAGCCGGACTTGCTCATCTTGCTGGTGGGGTCCTGGAGGTCGTAGATCTTGGCGGAGCCCTCTGGAATAAAGGGTTCCGGAACCACGAAGGTCTCGCCGAAGCGAGAGTTAAAGCGCTCAGCCAGGTTGCGGGTGAGCTCCAGGTGCTGACGCTGGTCCTCTCCCACCGGCACGTGCTGCGGGCTGTAGAGAAGAATATCCGCGGCCATCAGCACGGGATACGTAAACAGACCCACCGTGGTCCGATCGGTGCCCTGCTTGGCGGACTTGTCCTTGAACTGGGTCATGCGAGAGGCCTCACCGAACCCGGTCAGGCAGCTCAAGATCCAGCTCAGCTCCGCGTGCTGCGGGACGTGGGACTGAACAAACAAGGTGGAGCGATCAGCATCGATTCCCAGCGCGATGAGCTGGGCGGCGCCAGCGATCGTGCGGGCGCGCAGCTCCTCCGGGTTCTGCTCCACCGTGATGGCGTGCAGATCCGGAATGAAATAGAACGCGTCGAAGGAGTCTTGCAGATCGATCCACTGCTTCACTGCCCCGAGGTAATTACCCAGGTGGTAGGAATCCGCGGTGGGCTGAATTCCGGATAGGACTCGACTCTGCGTGTGACTCATGACCCCCGAGTTTAGCGCCGCAGTTAAATCTTCTTGCGGGTGGGAGCGGCGGAATCTAGGAAACCGCCAATTCCGGCCACAACCAGGCTGCCGCCGAGCGCGGTTACCAGTGCGGCCACGATAGCGAGCGGAGTAAACCCCACGCTCGAAATTAGCCACACGCCAGCGGCCAGAATAATCGCACCGAGAATGAGCAAGAGGGCTGCGCGCATACGCTATTCAATCCTTCAGGGGTCTACGAAAAAGAACGGTGCCTCATGGTAGCACTTAGGAATCCTCCCCGACCGTCCACTTCTGCTCCCGGGCGTTCGTGGAAGACGAGAACCGATCCATGAGGGAATAATTCGATGCCTCAATCCGCAACTGGCCAGCACGGCGAGCCGCCGAACGCACGCCCCGGCGCACGAACTGCGCAGAGAGACGAAGTCGCGGATCCACGGGAGTATCCCGCCCCTGGTAGTGAAATTGCGGGAAGTGCTTGTGCGACTTAATCGCTAGCAGGCGAACGCCGAAGGCCACCACCAACGAGATGATGATCACCCAGTGCTCATCCACTCCCGCTTCCAGCAGGATGATGTACAGCGCGGCCGTCAGAATAGACACTGCAGCGTAGATCTCCTGGGAGAACACCAGCGGAACTCGGTCGGACATGATGTCGCGCATCACGCCGCCGGATACCCCGGTAACCGTGGCCGCCACAGAAGCGATGATGAAGCCGTGCCCGAGCTCCAGGGCGGCCTTGGTGCCCAGCACGGAAAACGTGGCCAGACCCACGGCATCGGCCACCAGGAACAGCCGGCGAAAATGCGGCATGAGAAAGGCCATCTGCCACGTCGCCAGCGCCGCCACGACCACGATGACCAGATAAATGGGGTGCTCCACCCAGGTCATCGGGTAGTCGTCGAGAAGCACCACGCGAAGGGTGCCACCTCCCAGCGCGGTGATGGACGCCAGCGCGATTACCCCGAACCAATCCATCTTGAGCCGGCCGGCGGACAGCGCAGCCGTGATGGCCTCGGCGGTGATACCAACGATGTAAGTGACGACGAGGAGTGCTTCGGTGTTCATCTATCCGGAGTAGTCGACAAGCAGGGGGCTGTGGTCAGACCAACGGGTTTCCACGCTCTCGGCGCGGTCTACCCACGAGCGGCGAGCCCGGTTGAGCATCGCCTCGGTGGCTGCTTGGACGTCGATACGCCATCCCGCGTCGTTGTTAAAGGCCTGCCCGCGGAACGTCCACCACGTGTATGCAGCGTTGTCGGGGTCAAGGCGCCGGGCCACGTCGAACCAGCGCGGAGACTGTGCCGCTTGGCGCACGGGGCGGTGGGGATAATCCACGACCCCGAAGAACTCCCCGTGTCCGGCCTTGGTCTGGGCAACGTCATCGGGAAAGCACCCAAAGACGGAGTCCATCCAGGCGCGCTCATCGGGAAGGTGCCCAGACTTCTTGCGATTGCTCTTGGAGTTCTTCAGATCCTGCTCGCGGTGGCAAATGTTCCAGTCGCCCGCCACCACCATGGATGGAAAGTCTTCCGCCCGCTGCTCGAGCACCTCAGAAAACTCATCCAGGAAGGCATACTTCTCATCCTGCTTAGCTGTCCCCGCTGAGCCGGAGGGCAGATACAGGGAGGCCACCCGCACATCCCCGACCGTCGCCTCCAGGTAGCGTCCGGCTGCCTGGAAAGACCCGAATCCGGCCTGGACATTTTCCAGCGGAATGTGGGAAAGGATCCCCACTCCCGCGCGCCCCTTGGCCTCCGCCTCGTGGACGGCTAGGTGCCAGCCGTCTTCCAACGCCGGCGCAAGCGCTGTGCGAGTCTGCTGTTCAGTCGCGCGCACCTCTTGCATGAGCACCACGTCGGCTGGGGTGGTTTCTAACCAGGCCAGCATTCCGGGATTGTTCTCGTTGCGTTGTTTGACCGCTGCGCGGATCCCGTTGACGTTCACGCTGGCAATAATCATGACGGTTAGCCTAGTCGTTGGCGCAGACGGGTCGTGGGCACCCATATGACAATCGCGATTACCGCCAGACAGGCACCGGCGAGGGCCGGAGCGGAGTAGCTGTAGCCAGCCGCGATGACGGCGCCGCCCAATGCCGCGCCCGATGCATTGGCCAGGTTGAGAGCGGAGTGGTTGAGCGAGGCCGCCAGCATCTGAGCATCCCCGGCTACGTCCATCAGGCGCACCTGGAGGGAGGGCACGAGGGTGGAGCCGAAGAATCCGATCACGCCGAAGTTGATGATGCCCAAGACGACGAATTGGCTGGTGAAGTAGTAGCAAACCAGGGCGATCGCAATCATCGAAAGCGAGAACAGAATTCCCAGGTCAAGGTTGCGATCAGCCAACCAGCCGCCCACGAAGTTGCCCACGACCATGCCCCCGCCGTAGGCCATCAGCGGGATCCACATCAGGGCCGGAGGCAGCCCGGCGCGCTCGGTCATCGTCCAGGCGACGTAGGTGTATACCGCGAACATTCCGCCAAAACCGATGGTGCCCAACGCCAGGGTGAGCCAGACCTGAGTGCGCTTGAGCGCCCCGAGCTCGGTGCGCATGCTGGTGGGTTTCATCTCCGACATGTGGGGCATGACAAACCACAACGACACCAGGGTGGCCAGACCGATCGTGGCTACAAGGGCGTAGGCGCTCTGCCATCCGAGTGCGTGCCCCAGGGCCTGGGCCGCGGGCACACCGGCCACAGTGGCTACCGCCAGGCCAAGACCGACATAGGCCACCGCCTGGCCACGCTTTCCGGGAGGCGACATGCTGGCTGCAGCGAGACCCGCGACGGAAAAGTACGCCCCGTGAGGAAGACCGGCCAGGAAGCGTGCCGCCATGAGAGTGCCGTACCCGGCGGCAAAGGTCGCAATGAGGTGGCCAAGAATAAAGGCCACCATGAGAATCAACAGCAGGCGCCGCCGCGGAACACGCCCGGTCGTCGCGGAGATGAGCGGCGCACCGATGACCACGCCCAAGGCATACGCGGAAATGACATGACCGGCCTGATCCTCACTAATTCCAAAGTCCTGGGCGATCAGCGGCAGCAGCCCCATAGAGACAAACTCCGTGGTTCCGATGCCGAATCCCCCCAACGCGAGCGCCAGCATGGCGATGGCACGGCGACGGGAACTGATTTCGGTCTGACGGGGGCGAGGACTTCTTGCAGGAAGCGAGGGCAGGATTTTCACAGTCCAAAACCGTAGTCGAGAAAGGGCGAGGGGTTTTGCTCGCACCCGTACACGTGATTAACTGGGACCACTTTGCAACTAAGGGCAGCCTAACCTACTCAAAGGAGAGTATCGCTGTGACCACCCCCTATCGTCGTATCCTCGCCGCCACCATCGCGGCAAGCGCAGCTCTTACCCTGGCTGCCTGCTCAGGAAACGAACCCGCCACCAACACCTCTGCCCACAACTCTTCTGAGCAGGGAGCTCTGCCCACCACGATCCACCACGCCTTCGGCGAGACCACTATCGAGACCGCCCCGGAGCGCGTCGCTGCGGTCGGCTGGGGCAACAACGAGGTTCCGCTCGCCTTGGGCATCACTCCGGTGGGCATGACCAAGGCCAGCTTCGGCGACGACGACGGCGACGGCATCCTCCCCTGGGCCGAGGACAAGATCGCCGAGCTCGGCGGCGAGACCCCGGTGCTTTTCGACGAAACCGACGGCCTGCCCTTCGAGGCCATCGCGGGCACCAAGCCGGACGTCATCCTGGCCTCCTACTCCGGCATCACCGAAGACGATTACAAGACGCTGTCCAAAATTGCGCCGGTGATCGCCTACCCGGAGAAGCCCTGGTCCACCCCGCTGAATACCAGCATCGAGATGAACTCTGCCGCCCTGGGCAAGGCAGAAGAAGGCAAGAAGCTCACCGAAGACATCCACACCGACGTAGATAACGCCCTGGCCAAGCACCCAGAGCTCAAGGACGCCAACGTTTTGTTCACCTCCTTCGGAGCTACCGCAAACAACTCCACCCTCGGCTTCTACGTCACCGAGGACCCGCGCGCAGGCTTCCTCAAGGACGCCGGAATCGGCGTTCCCAAGGTGGTCGAGGAGGCCTCCAAGGATGCGGATACCTTCTGGGTCGAGCGCTCCACTGAACGCCCGGAGGACTTTGCAGACGTCGACCTGATCGTCAGCTACGGCTCCAACGACCCGGCCGAAAACCAGAAGACCCTCGAGGGCATGCAGGCAGACCCCTTGCTGAGCAAGATCCCTGCCATCCGCGACGGCCACGTGGCGTTCCTGGGTGAGGGCCCGGTCGCAGCCTCCGCCAGCCCCTCGACCCTGGGCACCCCGTGGGGCGTGGACAAGTACTTCTCCATCCTGAGCGAGGCACTGAACAAGTGACGCGCGCAGGATTAGCCGGTGGATTAGTAGTCACACTGCTGGCCTGCACGATCGCCTCGGTGGCCTTGGGAGTTCGCGACATCTCGCTCAGCGACATCCTGGCAGCCCTCGGCGGATCTACAGAGACTGCCTCACAGGCCGCGGCCTATGTGCGCGTTCCGCGCACCGTCCTGGCGGCGCTCGTCGGCGCGTCGTTGGCGATCGCCGGCGCCTGCATGCAGGCGGTCACTCGCAATCCGCTGGCTGATCCTGGCATCTTTGGCGTGCTCTCCGGAGCCGCCCTCGCGGTGGTATCCGTTCTCGCCTTTACCCCGCTGACCCAGCCGTGGGCGCTCATGTCAGCCGCCTGCTTCGGAGCCGGTATGGCCGCGGGGTTCGTTTACGCTCTGGGCCGCGGTGCCGGTGGCCTTCAGCTCGCGCTGGCCGGCGCGGCCACCTCTGCTGCCCTCGGCTCCGTGGTTAGCGCCATCGCTCTCCCCCGCTCGCAAACACTCGACGCTTTCCGCTTCTGGCTCGTCGGCTCCGTCGGCGGGGCGCAATGGAATGTTCTCGCCATTGCCGCTCCCGTCCTGCTTTTCGCCGGCGCGGTGGCCTGGGCGAGCGCACGTGGTCTGAACTCCCTGGCCCTGGGCGATGCCGCGGCCACCGCTCTCGGTGACTCGGCCGCGCGCGTGCGGCTGATCTCCACGCTCGCCGCAGTCGTCCTGTGTGGCGTATCGACGGCCCTCGCCGGCCCGATCGCCTTCGTCGGTCTCGTGGTTCCCCACGTAATCCGGCTGGTCTCCGGGCCGGATCACCGCTGGCTCATCCCGCTTTCCGCGCTTGGGGGTGCCTGCCTGCTCATAGCCGCCGACGTCGTCGGAAGGCTCATCGCCCAGCCGTCCGAGATCGCCGTGGGCGTGATCACCCCGCTGATTGGCGCTCCCACTTTCATCTGGATCGTGCGGTCGAAGAAGGTGCGCGGGCTATGAAAACAACCTTGATCGGAATAGCCGCACTCTTTCTGGCCCTGCTCGGGCTTTGCGTAGGAGAAGTTTTCTACACCCCCACGGAGGTCGCTGCCACGCTGGCTGGTCAGACCGTACCCGGCGCGAGCTTTACCGTGCTCGAGCTGCGCCTGCCGCGAGTTCTCCTGGGCGCCCTCGTCGGCATCGCCTTGGGGGCTGCCGGCTGCACGCTGCAAACCTTATTGCGCAACAAGCTAGCCTCCCCCGACATCATCGGGGTCTCCTCCGCCGCGTCCGTGGCGGGAGTTATGGGCATCGTCCTCCTGGGCCTGACCCCATGGCAGACCTCGGTGCTGTCTTTCTTCGGATCCCTGGCCGTGTGCGCTGGCATGTTTGCGCTAGCCGCCAAGGGTGGCTTCTCCCCGGTGCGCCTGATCCTCATCGGCATCGGAGTCGCCGCGATCTCGCGTGCCGCGGTTACCTACGTGCTCAGCATCGCGGCGGCCCATGACTTGCCTGCAGCAACCCGGTGGCTCAACGGCTCGTTGGGCTCGGCAAACCTGGGCGACAGCCTTCCGGTAGCCATTGCCGTGCTCGTCTGCCTCCCAGTGCTCATCGCGTGCACGCATCACCTGGATTTGTTGCGGTTCGGGGAAACAACCGCAATCTCCCTCGGTTCCCCGGTCAACCTGGTTCGCGTGCTTTCCCTGCTTGCTGCGGTTGCCCTGGTGGCCACCGCCACGGCCGCCTGCGGCCCGGTGGCGTTTGTCGCCTTCCTGGCCGGCCCCATCGCTGCGGGTATCTGTGGCCCTGGGCGCCCCCGCATCCTCGCGGCGGCATTTGTGGGGGCATCCCTTATGCTGCTTGCCGACCTCATCGGCCAGTACGCCCTCCCCTCCCGACTCCCGGTCGGGGTGGTGACCGGCGCCATTGGCGCGCCCTATCTCTTGTACCTACTCGTGCGCCATCGAGGAGAGCTCGTATGACCCATCAGCTCACCACCACCGACCTGACCGTCGGGTACGACGACACCACGGTGATCAACAACCTGTCGACCTCACTCGTTGACGGCGCGGTGACCTCCATCATCGGCCCCAACGGCTGCGGCAAATCAACGCTGTTGCACACGGTTGCGCGCATTCTGCGCCCGCGCTCGGGAGCGGCGCTTCTCGACGCCCGGGATGTCCGCGATTACCCGAGCGCGCAGCTGGCACGAATCCTCGGCCTCATGCCGCAAACGCCCATCGCCCCGGCGGGCATCACGGTTAAGGACCTGGTAGGTCGCGGTCGCGCCCCCTACCAGGGGCTATTCGGTCGCTTCAGCGAGCAGGACCATGCCGCTGTGCGCGACGCCATGGAGGCCACCGACGTCGCCGGTCTCGCCGAACGCCACGTCGACGAGCTCTCCGGAGGTCAGCGCCAGCGCGTCTGGATCGCCATGGCGTTGGCTCAGCAGACCGACATCATCCTGCTCGACGAGCCCACCACTTTCCTGGATGTGACCACGCAGCTCGACATCCTGGAGTTGATGCAGCGCCTCAATCGGGAACGCGGCGTCACCGTCGTTATGGTTCTGCACGACATGAACCTGGCGGCTCGCTTCTCTGATTACTTGCTGGCCATGCGCTCTGGGGAAGTCATCTCCACCGGAACCCCCGCCGAAGTGCTCACGCCGGACACCCTGCGAAGGGTTTTCGACCTAGAGGCGCAGGTCATCCCCGACCCGACCAACGGTCGCCCGCTCGTTGTTCCCATCGCTCGAAAGGGGAAGTAAGTGTCTTTCCAGCCCTTCCGCTGCACGGTCACGGCCAACCGCGTGCTCTCTCCAAGCTTCCAGCGACTCACGCTGGCCGTGAACAATTCGGCAGATTTTGGCCCAGCTCCCAGCGTTAGCGTGCGTGACCTGCGGGTAAAACTCATCATCCCTCCGGCGGACCCCCTAGTCCCCGGGGAGGATTGGTACCGCACGTGGCTTCAGACCGACCCGGCCCGCCGGGGAACCATGCGCACCTATTCGTTGCGCGAGGTGCGCCGAAACCCTGATTCCGTGCAGGTCGACATCGACGTCGTGCGCCACCCGGAAGCCGCTGGCCCCGCCAGTAGTTGGGCAACGCAGGCCTCCCCAGGCGACGAGCTCACCATGATCGCGCCCACGCGGGACGACGCCTCCGAATCCGGCATCGAGTTTCACCCACCCGCGGGCAGCCGAGCGATCCTGCTTGGCGATGAAACCGCGGCTCCAGCCATCGCCCGCTGTCTGGAAGACCTTCCTAGTGGCGTGCACGCCCGCGCGTTCATCGAAGTGCCGGAAGCTAGCGATCAGTTAGATATTCGCGTGCCGGAGGGTTCCACTGTCACGTGGCTGCCCCGAAGCGGCCCGCGTGGCAGAGATCTCCAGGCTGCGCTGGACGAGGTGGTTGATCGGGCGTCGATAAGCGACATAGACGACCCAGAAAGCTTCGGTCCCGAACCGTGGTCCGTACCGACCGATGCCCCCGAGGGAGGGGATTATTTCTGGATCGCGGGAGAATCAAAGGTCGTCGTAGCTTTACGCCGATACCTGGTACGCGAGGCGGGGGTAGAGAAATCCCGCATCGCTTTCATGGGTTATTGGCGCGAAGGCGTGGCGATGCGTTCCTAAACAGGTACGCTCGCTAGAGAAATTACTGAGACTATCTAGAGGGAGACTCATGGCTAAGATCATTTGGACCCGCACGGATGAGGCGCCGCTGCTGGCGACCTACTCCTTTAAGCCCATCGTCGAGGCTTTCGCCGCGACTGCCGGAATCGACGTGGAAACCCGCGACATCTCCTTGGCAGCGCGCATTGTTTCTCAGTTCCCGGAGCGCCTCACCGCCGAGCAGCGTATCGACGATCACCTCAGCGAGCTGGGTGAGCTGGCCAAGACTCCGGAAGCCAACATCATCAAGCTCCCCAACATCTCGGCTTCCCTTCCGCAGCTCAAGGCCGCTATCGCCGAGCTGCAGGCCGCAGGTTATGACCTGCCCAACTACGAGGACGCCACGGACGAGGAGCGCGCCAAGTACGACGCAGTGAAGGGCTCCGCCGTGAACCCGGTGCTGCGCGAGGGCAACTCCGATCGCCGCGCCCCGCAGGCTGTGAAGAACTTTGCCAAGAAGCACCCGCACTCCATGGGCGAGTGGACCGCAGACTCCAAGACCGAGGTCGCCACCATGACCGAGGGCGACTTCCGCCACAATGAGAAGTCCGTGGTCATGCCCGACGAGGACACCCTGACCATCGCCCTGGTCAAGGCGGACGGCTCCGAGGAGGTGCTCAAGGACGGCCTCAAGGTGCTCAAGGGTGAGGTCATCGACGGCACCTACATGTCTGCAAGCGCCCTTGACGCATTCCTTGCCGAGCAGGTCCAGCGCGCCAAGAACGACGGCGTTCTCTTCTCCGCGCACCTCAAGGCCACCATGATGAAGGTCTCCGACCCGATCATCTTCGGCCACGTCGTCCGCGCTTACTTCGACGAGGTCTACCGCAACTTCGGCGACGAGCTTTCCGCTGCTGGCCTGAACGGTGAGAACGGCCTCGGTTCCATCTTCAAGGAGCTGGAGAACCACCCGCAGGGAGCAGAAATCAAGGCCGCCTTTGAGAAGGGCCTCGAGGAGGGCCCGGACCTGGCCATGGTGAACTCCGACAAGGGCATCACCAACCTGCACGTTCCTTCCGACGTGATCATCGATGCCTCCATGCCGGCGATGATCCGTACTTCCGGCCAGATGTGGAACAAGGACAACCAGACCCAGGACACCCTGGCGGTTATCCCGGATTCCTCCTACGCCGGCGTGTACCAGGCGGTCATTGAGGACTGCAAGGCCAACGGCGCCTTCGACCCGACCACGATGGGCACCGTCCCCAACGTCGGCCTCATGGCGCAGAAGGCGGAAGAGTACGGCTCCCACGACAAGACCTTCAAGGTCCCTGCTGCCGGCACCGTCCAGGTGCGCAACTCGGCCGGCGAGGTCCTCATGGAGCACGAGGTCCAGGCCGGCGACATCTGGCGCGCATGCCAGACCAAGGACGCCCCGATCCGCGACTGGGTCAAGCTGGCCGTTAACCGCGCCCGTCTCTCCGGCATGAAAACCATCTTCTGGCTGGACCCGGAGCGCGAGCACGACGCCAACCTGACCACCCTGGTCAACAACTACCTGGCGGAGCACGACACCGAGGGCCTGGACATTTCCATCCTGTCCCCGGTGGAGGCCACCAAGGTGTCCATCGAGCGCATCCGTCGCGGTGAGGACACCATCTCCGTCACCGGCAACGTCCTGCGTGACTACAACACGGACCTCTTCCCCATCCTCGAGCTGGGTACCTCCGCAAAGATGCTCTCCGTGGTTCCGCTCATGGCTGGTGGTGGCCTGTTCGAGACCGGTGCCGGTGGATCCGCTCCGAAGCACGTGCAGCAGCTCGTCGAGGAGAACCACCTTCGCTGGGACTCCCTCGGTGAGTTCCTTGCCCTGGCTGAGTCCTTCCGTCACGAGAAGAATGCCCACGGCAACGCCAAGGCCGGCGTGCTCGCGGACGCACTCGATGCCGCCACCGAAAAGCTTCTCGACGAGGGCAAGTCCCCGTCCCGCAAGGTGGGCGAGATCGACAACCGCGGCTCCCACTTCTTCCTGGCCACCTACTGGGCGAGCGAACTCGCACAGCAGTCCGAGGACAAGGAGCTGGCAGACGCGTTTGCTCCGGTCGCTGAGAAGCTTTCCTCCCAGGCGGATGCCATCAACCAGGCACTGCTGGATGAGCAGGGCAAGGCTGTTGACCTGGGCGGATACTACTGGCCGAGCGATGACAAGACCTCGCAGGTCATGCGTCCGGTCGCTGAGTTCAACGAGGTTGTGGACTCGCTGAAGAAGTAGTCCCGCCACATTTATGGCCGCCCTTTCCGGGCGGTCATTTTTTGTGCGAGCGTTCGCACCCAATGACGGTTCTTCCTTGCGAGCGGGCCCTCGGGCTGGGTGACGTCCCAGGTGCCGTCCTCCAACAACCACAGCAGGGTTCCCTCCCCAACGTGAATCGGAAACACCCGCGCATCCGTCTTCATGTTGTGGTGGTGCGGACACAGGGCCGCGAGATTGTTCGGGGTGGTCTTGCCACCGTCGGAAAAATCGACGGTGTGATCCATCTGCGCCTTATCGGCACGACAACTGCAGCCCGGGAAGCGGCACACTCCGTCACGTCCGGCCACGAACGCCCGCAGGCGCTCCGGGACCACGTAGGCCCGAGAGATCTGGTGTTCCGCTGTGTCGATGTGGCGAATAGTTGAAGCTCGGCGAGCCAATTCGTTTGCCTGCTCCGAGCTCATCCATCCCACCCCGTGCATGAACCCGGGTGCGTTCGGAATATCGCTTGCCCGGTACAGATTAAGCACCACCTTTGCTGATGAGTGCTTCTTCAACAGGCTCAGCAGGGCTGCACCCTGGTTTATCCCTTGGCGCTTTGCATGAGCGCTGATGATGGCTTCAGCCTCCGCTACGTCCGGCGTGTCCGCGAGAAGTTCCATGCTTGATCGCCCATCGTCCCCGTGGTTGAAGTACACCTGAGGCTCGCGGGATTCCTCGTCTTTGTCTTCGGGGCACAGCAAGCGCACGAGGTCTTTCACTTTGCGACGAAGCTGCGCTGCGCTAGGCAATAACTGATGCGGGCGAGTCGGTACTAGGTAGCGGGCGATTCTGCGATCGATTTCTACAATCACCTCCGGGTCGCTGACCCGCGCCAATGCCTGGTCGATCGCCTTGAGGCGGGCGGAATCGAGCAGGAACGATTCCCGCTGAACGTAGTCGAGGCAGGGCATCTCTCTGAGTCGGAGATGGGCAACCAGAATGGCCTCTATCGCGTTGGGCGGTAACCCGGTTAAACGGGACGTCGATAAGAGCACCGCATCGAAGTCGGCGTCCATTTCGGGCACGAGTTTTTGCCACAGTTCGAACTCACTGCGCCTGAGTGTGGCGACGTTTTGCGCCACGGCATCGTCGCTTTGTACGACGAAGTAGGCGTGCGGATAGCGGGAGCGGTGTTCGGAGATGAAGGCTTGTGGGGTCATGGGGAGTCCTTAAAATTCATACGATCACGTGTTCGATGCTGATCATAGAAAACGGCCTGGACATGGCCCCTGAGCTGCGATTTCACTCGATCAACCTACAGCGTGAATAAATATCTCCCCATATAGACAGCTTGGTCTAACATTGCGAGCATGCCGAAATACGACAACAGCATTGCTCCCGAGTGGGCCTTTGAGACCCGTTCCATCCACGCTGGTCAAACCGTTGATTCGGACACCGGCGCGCGCAACCAGCCGATTTACATGACCACCTCCTACGTGTTCGACAGCGCCGAGCACGCAGCCAACCGGTTCAATCTTTCCGATCCGGGCCCGATTTACTCCCGCCTCACCAACCCCACGCAGGAGGCTTTGGAGAATCGGATCGCGTCCTTGGAAGGCGGAGTTGCTGCCCTCGCGTTTGCTTCGGGCATGGCGGCAGAGACGGCGGCGATCGCTACGCTGGCCTCGGCCGGCGACCACATCGTGGTCTCCCCTCGCCTTTATGGTGGCACCGAGACGCTATTCCTCATTGCACTCAAGCGTCTGGGCGTTGATTCCACGTTCGTCGAAAATCCCGACGATCCCGCCTCCTGGCAGGCCGCCGTCCAGCCGAACACCAAGGCGTTTTACGGCGAGACTTTTGGAAACCCGCAGGCGGACGTTCTGGACATCCCGGCCGTTGCTGAGGTCGCACACAACAACCAGGTCCCGCTGATCGTCGACAACACCATCGCCACCGCCGCGATAGTGCGACCGCTGGAGCTCGGCGCTGACATCGTGGTCAACTCCCTGACCAAGTTCTACACCGGCAACGGCTCCGGCATTGGCGGAGTTCTGGTGGACGGCGGAAAGTTCGACTGGACCGTCGAGCGCGACGGGGAGCCGGTATTCCCCTACTTTGTCACGCCCGACCCGGCCTACCACGGCCTGAAGTACGCCGACCTGGGAGCGCCTGCCTTCGCACTCAAGGCACGTGCCGGATGGCTGCGTGACACGGGTGCGGCGATCTCCCCCTTCAACGCCTGGATCGCGCTGCAGGGCCTGGACACCTTGAGCCTGCGTGTGGAAAAGCACAACGAGAACGCAGACAAGGTCGCCCGCTTCCTGGAATCCCACGACAAGGTCGAGCGCGTCAGCTACGCGGGGCTGGAGAGCTCCCCGTGGAAGGCCGTGAAGGACAAGCTGGGGCTCAAACACACCGGAAGCGTTCTTGCCTTCGATATCAAGGGCGACCGCGAGACCGCTTGGCGCTTCATTGACGCGCTCAAGCTGCACTCTAACCTGGCCAACATCGGCGACGTGCGCTCCCTGGTGGTGCACCCTGCCTCCACCACGCACTCCCAGTCGGACGAGGAGGGCCTCAAGCGAGCTGGCATTACGCAGGCCACGGTTCGCTTGTCCGTGGGCATTGAGAACATCGACGACATTATCGCCGATCTCGAGCGCGGTTTCGCCGCCATCTAAATCTATGGTCGCCTTAGCCCCCGCGAATTCGCTCACCCAGGTAGGCATCGGCAATTTTTCCACCGAAGCCGGTGCCGAGATCCCTGGAGCCACCATCGCGTACCGGCGTTTCGGTGAGTTCCAAGGCAACGCCTACTCCAACAACGTCATCCTGGTCGAGCACGCCCTGACCGGGGACACCTGCGTCGATTCCTGGTGGGATGGGTTGGTCGGGCCGGGTAAGGCTTTGGACACAGAGCGGTTCTGCGTCATCGTCACCAACGCCCTGGGTGGATGCCACGGGTCCACTGGCCCCTCCAGCGAGCATCCGGACGGTAACCGTTGGGGCTCCCGCTTTCCAGCTCTGTCTATCCGTGACCTGGTTCATGCGGAGAAGGCATTCCTGGAGCGCCTGGGGATCTACCACGTTCACGCCATCATCGGCGGATCGATGGGCGGAGCGCGCGCGCTTGAGTGGTCGTTACTTTTTCCGACGATCACCGACGCGGTCTGCGTCATCGCCGTCTCTGCCCGGGCTTCTGCCTGGCAGATCGGCATCCAGTCCGCGCAGATCTCTGCCATTACGCGAGATCCCGATTGGCATGAGGGCGATTACTACGGGGTCTGCGACGGTCCGATCACCGGCATGGTCGCGGCTCGCAAGCTCGCGCATCTGACCTATCGCGGCGAGATGGAGATGGACGAGCGCTTTGGCACCATCGCGCAGCAGGGCGAAAATCCCTTGGGCGCTTTTCGACGCCCCGATCAACGCTTCGCCGTGGAGTCGTACCTGGATTACCAGGCCCTCAAGCTCGTCGAGCGCTTCGATGCCGGCAGTTTTGTGATTCTTACCGAGGCGCTGAACCGACATGATGTGGGTCGCGATCGCGGTGGCCTGAACAAGGCGCTGTATTCGTCGCGCGTCCCTACCATGCTCGTGGGAGTGGACACGGACATTCTTTATCCTTTCCACCAGCAGGAGCATCTCTCCCGTAACCTGGGAAACCTTTTGGGCCTGCACAAGCTCGTGTCTCCCGTGGGACACGACGCGTTCTTGACGGAAACCCGTCAGATGGATCGCATCCTGCGCATGTTCATCAACAAGATAAACGACGGGGCCGAACCCACGGATGGGTTCGGCCACGATCCTGAAGGTGAATGGACGATCTAGTTAGAAGATGCCCTTGGTACGAACCGGATTGCCAAAGTCATTGACGGTCACACCCTCGGTGCGCGAGTCGACGTTCTGGTCGTTGGCCTCGGTCTTGTCGTCTTCGAGGCGACCAACCTGGGTCACGGTGATGTAGTTGTACAGGCGTCCCTCGCGGGTGTCGCCGTCACCGAAGTGAAGGTTGGCGATGAGCTGCTCCTCGCCCACGTTCACCGGGTTAGACAGGGTGGTCTCGAAGGTGCGAGTGGAGGTTTCCTTGTTGAAGCCCAGGTCGCGGGTGTATGCGCCGTTGAACCAGCCCGGGGTGATCAGGCGGTCGACGTGCTCCGGGCCCTTGTCGGTCTTGACCTCGATGCGGAAGGTGATGGCCGGGAAGTCAGCGTAGTAGCGCTCGGTGCCGACGTTCTTTGCCTTCACGGCAACGAGGCCGGAGAAGCCTGGAGCCTTGGCGCCGCTGACGGAGATGGTCGGCTGCAGGTCGTGGGCAGGGGCTTCTTCTGCCTGGGCGGGGGACACGAGTCCGGCCGTGAGCGCGGATGCCAGCGCGAGGCCGATGGAGAACTTCTTCATGGTCTTTTTCCTTTCTTAAACTCTGTTAGGCCTGGACGCTGGGCTCGGACTTGCCGTCCTTGACCTCAGGTGCGGCGACCGAGGTGTCTACAACGGCGTTGTCGTTCGGGAAGTTGTTGACTCGGCTGTCAGCAGGGTTGTCGTAGGTCTTCACGCGGACCTCGTTCTTGATCGGAACGAAAGCAGTCCACGGGGTCGGGTTGGACCAGGTGCCGTTGGGCTTGCAGTACTGCTGGGTACCGGTCATGGTGATGGTGCGGAAGCCGTAGGTTGCCTCACCGGTGTGGCCGGCCGGGACGTCGTACGGGCCGATCTCCTGGCCGAGCTCCCAGGTCAGGGAGTAGGAAGCCTCAACGCCGATCATCGAAGAGATGGAGTGAGCGATACCGGTGGAGCCCTTACCGTTCTTGCCGGAAACGTCGCCGCCAGCGTTGACGGAGGTCTCCTCGGTGCGGTCACCCTTGATGGAGATGCTGATGCTCTGGGTCTTGGAGAGCTTCTGGGTCAGCGGGATCGGGCTCTGGGACTGGTTGTTGGTGGAGATGGAACCAGCCGGGGTGAAGTTGTCATCCACCTTGTACACGACCGTGCGGTAGTCCTCAGCGGAGTTACACACCGGGTTCGGGTTGAGGATGTTGGCCTTGAGGTTGTCGCTGCCGTGGCTGGTGTGCACGATCGGCAGGGTCGGGTTCAGCTTCGGGGTCTGCGGGTAGGAGTTCTCAATGGTGGCTGCGGAGGCCGGGCCGGCCAGTGCCGAGGCAGCAACGATGCCAGCGGCTACGGCGCTAGCGAGGTTCTTAGCGAGTCGCATGATGCTCCTTGGGGGCGAAGGGTGAATGTGCTGACTGTGAAAACGCTAAGCGCTGTATCCAGGGCTTTCAAGGGGTCTAGATGTCACCATCTAGCGGAGAATTAAGCTTTCCCAAACTTTTTCACAGTTATTTTTAAACCTCGCGGCGTCCAAGGAACTATCGTCGCCACTCTTTTTCGATTCTTGCCCTCCCCTGAGAGGAAGCGAAACATGCGTTCAGATTTATGCCAGAATCCGGGTACTAAAGTTTTTCCACCAACTGACGCACTCGGGCATCAATGTCTTCCCGAATCAGGCGCATGCGCTCCATTCCTTCGATCCCGCGGGCGGAAGGTTCATCCGTCGTCCAGCGCTCATAATCACGCGTATCGACGTCTGCTTCGCTTCCCAGCACAATGACGCGATCCGCGCTGACCAGTAGCTGTGGGTCGATACCCTTGGGCACCTCGTTGCTGAAGTCGATCCCCCATTCCTGCAGTGCGGCCACCGACTGCTGATTCACGGCCGACTTTGGCCGGGTGCCGGCGGAATGAATTTCTAAGCGATCACCGGCATAGTGCTGGGCCAGGGCAGCCGCCATCTGTGACTTTCCGGCATTGCCCACGCACACAAACAGAATCTTCATTACTGCACACCCTCACGTGGAAAGAGCCGCGGCCGCAGCCACAGCATGACGTACACCAACCCGACCAGGACAGGAACCTCCACCATGGGCCCGATGGTTCCCGCCAGCGCCTGCCCCGACGTCGCCCCGAACGTACCGATGCTGACCGCAATGGCTAGCTCGAAGTTGTTGCCCGCGGCGGTGAAAGACACCGAGGAGGATCGTGCATAATCCAGCCCTGCCGCTTTAGACACTGCCAAGGCAAGCGCAAACATGCCGACGAAGTAACACAGCAGCGGCACCGCTACCCGGGCAACCGCCCACGGGCTTTCCATCACCGTGGGCCCTTGCAACAGAAACAGCACCACAATCGTGTACAGCAAACCTATGAGCGCAAGCGGTGAGATGGCAGGCAAAAATCGCTGCTCGTACCACTTTCGCCCCTTGATTCGCTCCCCCAGGATCCGGGAGACGGCTCCGGCAAGAAGCGGGATTCCCAGAAAGACCAGCACCGAGGTGATGATCGCCCAGAGAGAGAAGTCAGCCGACGTGGTGTCCAGGCCTAGCCAAGCAGGCAAGATCTGCAGGTAGAACCAGCCCAGCAGGCCAAACATCAGCACCTGGAAGACAGAGTTGATGGCCACCAAGATGGCCGTTGCGTCGCGATCCGCGCAGGACAATTCCGACCACACCAGGACCATGGCAATACAACGAGCAAGCCCGACGATGATCAGTCCGGTGCGAAGCTCCGGCTGGTCGGGGAGAAAAATCCACGCCAAGGCAAACATGAAGGCTGGACCGACTACCCAATTCAACACCAGCGACACCACCATGAGCCGGGTGTCAGACGCAAGCTTGGTGGCCTGGCTATAACGCACCTTGGCCAATGGCGGGTACATCATGATCAGCAACCCCAGGGCAATGGGAAGGGAAACACTGCCGATACTGGCTGCGTGTAAGGCCGAGGCAATCCCCGGCGCGAATACGCTGAGCGCCAGTCCCAGTGCCATGGCTAGGGCTATCCAGAGCGGAAGAAATCTATCAAGGAAAGACACTCCGCTGAGCTTAACTGCCCAGCGCGTCCACCGAGCTGGCCAGGAATACCAAGGCCGCTCCGAGGCAGAGGTTGAATGCGGCGTCGAAACGCACCGAACGCACTGCCAGCACACCGACGACGCGGGAATCGCAGGTCAGGCGCAGGGCAGCCAGCCAGAGCATGGCGGCGCCGAGGGTGAAGGTTGCACGGCGCCAGTGCTCAGTGAGCGAAAAGAAACTCGCTATCACCACTGCCAATACGAACAGCGCCACACCGACCCACTGCACCCTCGCTGGAATGCGCGAGGGCGGGTTGTGCAGGTCGTGGGGGTTGTCCAGGCTTAGCTGCATGCGCGCTCGGCACGCTCCACCACGTTGCGCACCAAGAAGGCACGGGTCAGGGGGCCTACTCCCCCGGGGTTCGGAGAGACGTATCCGGCCACGTCCCAGACGTCGTCGGCGACGTCTCCGGCCAGCTTTCCATCCACGCGGGAGACTCCCACGTCAAGGATCGCCGCGCCCGGTTTGACCATGTCAGCCGTGAGCATGTGGGCCTTGCCGGCGGCGGCGACGATGACGTCTGCCTTCTTCGTATGGCTGGCCAGGTCCTTGGTTCCGGTGTGGCACAGAGTTACCGTGGCGTTTTCGCTGCGGCGGGTGAGCATCAGACCGATGGGACGACCAACGGTGACTCCGCGGCCGATAACGACGACCTCGGCGCCGTCGAGCTCAACGCCGAACCGCTTGAGCAGGTGGATTGCTCCGTTCGGGGTGCACGGAAGCGGAGCTTCCTCGTTGAGCACCAGCTTGCCCAGATTTACCGGGTGCAGGCCGTCGGCGTCCTTGTCTGGGTCGATGCGCTCGAGGATGGCGTTTTCGTCCAGGTGTTTCGGCAGGGGAAGCTGCACGATGTAACCGGTGCAATCATCATCCGCATTGAGCTCGTCGATGACTGCTTCTAGCTCCTCCTGGGTCACGTCCGCCGGTAGATCTTTGCGGATCGAGCGGATGCCCAGCTGCTCACAGTCGCGGTGCTTCATCTTGACGTAGGAGTGAGAGGCCGGGTCGTCTCCCACCAGCACCGTGGCCAATCCTGGGGGCTTCGGCAGCGCCTGCACGCGCTCGCGCAGGTCTGCAAAAATCTCGTCGCGGTATAGCTTTCCGTCCAATGTCTGTGCAGTCACCTGTCCCATCCTAGACTGGGTCAGCATGGCACGGCTCCACGTCATCTTTGATAATCCTGTGATTCCGCAGAACACTGGCAATGCCATTCGCATGTCAGCGATCACCGGCGCACACCTCCACCTCGTTGAGCCGCTCGGGTTCAACTTCGAGGACAAGCACCTGAAGCGGGCTGGGCTGGATTACCACGACCTAGCCGAAGTCAGCATCCACCCGAACTTTGATTCGCTTCTGCTTTCGCTTGGCGACGCGCGCATTTTTGCCTTCACCACGCAGGCCACCCGGTGGCACACCGACGTGAGGTTCCAGGAGGGTGATGCACTTCTGTTTGGCACCGAACCCACCGGTTTGCCGGACGAGCACGCCTTTCACCCACGAGTTACCGATCGCGTGCGTATTCCCATGCAGCCAGCACGCCGGTCGATGAACCTGTCCAATTCCGCGGCGGTCGGCGTATTCGAGGCCTGGCGCCAGCTCGGGTTCGAGGGAGCTGTGTAAACGGTGTTCGACACTGTGGTGGTCGGTGGCGGGCAGGCAGGCTTGGCCACTGGGTATTACCTACGCCGGGCTGGCCTGGAGTTTGTCATCCTCGACGACCAGCAGGGGCCGGGAGCCGCCTGGCGCCACATGTGGCCCTCGATGACGCTGTTTTCTTCAGCAAGTTTTTCTAACCTTCCCGGCACGCCGATGCCGAGCTATCCCGGCTATCCGCCCGCCGCACACGTGGTGGAGTACTTCCGCAAGTACGAGGCCAGGTACGAGTTGCCCATCGAAAGGCCAGAACACGTCGATTCCGTCGAATTTTCCGACGGAATTTTTTCCGTGCGCTCTGCAGACCGAACGTGGCAATCACGCACCGTGGTTGCAGCAACCGGACGGATGACGGCTCCGTTTATCCCCTACTACCCGGGACAATTTCGGGGGAGGCAGTGGCACTCCGGGGTGTATCCCGGTCCGGAGCCGTTTCGGGGTTCTCGCGTGGCGGTCGTAGGCAGCGGAAACTCCGGCGCGCAGATTGCCGCCGAGCTGACCGAACACGCGCAGGTGACGTGGTACACCCGAGGCGAGCCACGCTGGATGCCCGATGATGTGGACGGAAGCGCGCTGTTCGACCTCGCGTTTTCCCGCGTGGCAGCCCTTCGCAAAGGCGAGCCGGACCCCGGTGATGCGAGCTCCCTGGGAGACATCGTGGTGCTGCCGGCGGTGAAGAAGGCACGCGACTCTGGGGCTCTGGTTGCTACTCCGATGTTTACGTCTCTCGACGAGGTCGAGGCGGACCATCTGATCTGGTGCACTGGTTTTCGCCCGGCGATTGGTGCGTTTCGGGCGGTGTCGGAGTGCCCAGGTATGCACTTCGTCGGCTACGGAGACGAGACTGGGCCGGGCTCAGCCACGATCATCGGCGTGGGGCAATATGCCAAGCGCACGGTGGAAGACATCCGCACGCTGCTCGATTAGCGCACGCGGATCCGGGAGAGAACCGACTCCGCAACGACGACGTCTTTACCCTCTACCCGCAGGGTGCATAGTCCTGCCGCAGAGGAGATGAGCTCAACTCGTGCTTCCGGCAGGATTCCTGCAGAGGAGAAGAACCTCAACAGTTCTGGATCCGCGTCGTCGACCTGCTCGACCGTAGCGGGTCCTTGGACGTTTGCTAGCACGACGGTGGACAGGCCCTCCGCGCTGCCATCGGGCTGCGGGATGGGGTCACCATGCGGGTCTCGGACGGGGTGGCCTAAAAGGGCGTCGACACGCGAGATGAAGGTGTCGCTCACGGCGTGCTCAAGGCGTTCGGCCTCCGCGTGGACCTCATCCCAGCTGAAACCGAGGGTGTTCACCAGCAACGTTTCGATGAGGCGATGGCGCCGGACCATGCTGACCGCGACCTCATGCCCCTGGCACGTCAGGCTGACCCCGGCATAGGGCACGTGCTCGACCCACCCCTGCGCGGCCAATTTTTTTACCGCCTCGGTAGCCGCCGAGGGCTTGTGGCCGACTCGGCTGGCCAACTCGCTCATCGGCGCGGGCTCCAGGCCCTTCTCCTGCAGGTCCCACAGCGCTTTGAGGTAATCCTGCGTCCGGGTGGAGAGCTCATCGACGTGCATGGTTCACAGCGTACTGGCATTGCTTTTTGTGCGTCTCGCCACTAGGTTAATGAAAGTTCATTTCACTGAAAAGCAATGTTTATCGAAAGGAAAGTCGTGCGCAAGGCACTTCCCCTCGTTCTCTGCGCGGCTGGACTCGCCGCCTGCTCGCCTGATGCTTCCACTTCGGACGAGCTCACCGTCTTTGCCACCACTGGCTACCTGGCAGACGCGGTTCACAACCTCGCCCCGGACGCACATGTGATCACCATGGTCGGCCCCGGCCAGGATCCGCACACCTACCAGCCCAGTACCCAGGACATCCAGGCCATCCACGACGCGGACGTGGTGCTCTGGAACGGCCTGCACCTGGAAGCACAGATGACCGACCAGCTGAGTTCGCTTGGCAGCAAGCAGCTCGCCGTGGGCGACCAGCTCCCCGAGCAGATGCTGCTCCCCTGGGAGGATGACCTCCACGATCCGCATATCTGGAACAACCCCAAGGCCTGGACGCTGGTCGTCGACGAGGTGGCCGACAAGCTGGCTGAAACCGACCCCGAGCACGCTGAGGATTACCACTCGCGCGCCACCGACTACACCAACAAGATTTCCGAGGCCGAGCAGCAGGCGCACGAGAAGCTGGCGTCCGTGGACAACCGGGTGCTGGTCACCGGGCACGACGCCTTCAACTACTTTGGCAAAACGTTTGACTTCGAGGTCCGCGCTACCGATTTTGTGTCCACCGAGGCGACCCTGTCTGCTTCTCAGCTCTCGGAGCTGGCCGACTACATCGTGGAGCACAAGGTGCACACCGTGTTCTTGGATTCCCAATCCAACCCCCAGGCCATTACGGCCCTGACGGAGGCTGTCAAGCAGCGCGGCGGTGAGGTCAAGGTCTCGGATGCTGAACTCTTTGCCGACACCCTGGGAGCTGAAGCCCCCACCGATACGTATCTCGGCGCGTTCAATCACAACATCGACGCCATCGCCGAGGGCCTAAGCGCATGAGCCAGGCGGCACTAACCCTGGATGGGCTTCGGGTGGTCTATCGCGAGGTGACTGCGCTGGACGTCGACAAGCTCCAGATCGCCGCTGGTTCCATCACCGGGCTCGTCGGCCCCAACGGCTCCGGTAAGTCCACCCTGCTCAAAGCCAGTCTGGGGCTGGTGCCGGCCCTCGGGCATGCCCACTTCTCCGACGCGCGCCTAGGATATCTTCCCCAACGCAGCGCGCTTGATCTGAGCTTTCCCATCACGGTCGGCGAGGTCGCCCTCATGGGCACCTACCGCGATGCTGGACTGTTCCGCCGACTGAAACCGGCTCACCGCGAACGGGCCCAACGCGCGCTCGAACGCACTCAAACGGCAGACCTTCGTTCGCGCCACATCAGCGAGCTCTCCGGCGGCCAGCTCCAGCGCGTGCTGCTGGCACGGACCTTGGCGCAAGAGCCCGAGGTGGTGCTTCTCGACGAGCCCTTTGCCGGCGTGGACACCCACAGCGAGGCCCTGATTACTGATGTCCTGCGCGAGTTGAACCGTGCAGGCGCGACCATCATCATCGTGCACCACGACCTTTCCGCCGTGGCGAAGCTATGCGACGACGTCGTAGTCCTGTCCTCCGGACGTGTGGTCGCGCAAGGCCCCCCGAGCACGGCGCTGGGCACGGACGTGCTGCGGCGGGCGTTTGGGTTGGAGACGGCCCCGTGAATCCGCTCGACCTACTTTCCAACCACACCTATTCCATGACGCTCATCGGCTCAGTCGTGGTGGGTGCGGTTGCCGGTGCGCTGGGAGTGTTCACCTATGTGCGTCGCGAGTCACTGATCGCCGACGTGGTGGCACACGCGAGCCTGCCCGGCGCGCTGGGCGCGTTTATCGTGGCTGGTCTGCTGGGCCTAGATGGTCGTTCGCTTCCTGTGATCCTTCTCGGCGCGAGCCTGAGTGGTGTGCTCGCGGTGGGGCTGACACGTGCGATTGTGTCGATTTCTCCCCTGAGTCCGGACGTGTCCATGGCGGTGAGCCTGTCGCTGTTTTTCGGAGCCGGAATGATGGGTCTGGATGCGATCGCCTCGCGCGGGGTTGCCCATTCGGCAGGGCTTTCCGGGTTGCTGCTCGGCAATGCAGCCACGCTGACCGTGCTGGATGTGGCCACCTTGTGCGTGGTGGGGTGCCTTGTGCTTGTTGTGCTTTCGCTGCTGCTGAAGGAGTTCACTCTGCTGAGCTTCGACCCCCAAGGAGCCAGGCTGGCAGGCCTTCCGGTACGAGCACTTTCTGTCTGCCTTCTGGGGTCGATCGTGGTGGCCACGGTAATCGGCGTGAAGACGGTGGGCCTAGTGCTCATGGTCTCGCTCGTGGTGGCTCCGGCCGCAATTGCCCGGCAGTTCGCGCGCTCGGTGCGCTCCATGGTGATGCTCGCGGGAGCTCTGGGCGCTGCGGTGAGCGGGCTAGGAGTATACGTGTCCATCGGCGTATGGCAGCTCCCCACCGGGCCCGTCATCGTGGTGATTCTTTCCCTGCTCGCGCTTGTGAGCGTGGTGGTTAAACGATGAGTTTCCTTGCTTCTGCGCTGCTGCTTGCTGTGGCCACGGGAGTCGCGTGTGCGGTCCCCGGCAGCTTCATGATGCTGCGCAATCAATCAATGCTTGTCGACGCCCTCGGGCACGCCGTGCTCCCCGGCATCGCTGTGGGGTACTTGCTCACTCGCGATCTCAGCTCGCCCGCTCTTGCGATCGGAGCGGGAGCCAGCGGCCTGCTGGTGGTGTGGCTAACGCACTGGCTGGATCGGACCGGAAAACTATCGACCGGTGCGGCTCTGGGGCTGACGTTTCCGGCACTGTTTGCCATCGGTGTGCTGATCATCTCGGGGAATCTCACGTCGGTGCACCTGGATCCCCATGTCGCCCTGGTGGGAGATGTGAACCTGGCGGTGTTCTCCTCACCTCGCTACAGCTATGTGATGGCCGTGGTGGCAGTGTGCAACATCGTGCTGGTGTGCGCGCTGGCGCGGTGTCTGGCTATCGACACGGTGGATCCGGAGTTTGCTCGCTTGGTGGGAGTTCCCCAGTGGATCCCCTGGGTTCTGTTCTTTGACATCGCTGTGACCACGACTTTCGCCTTCCACGCTGCTGGGTCTTTGTTGACCCTCGCGTTGAGCATTATTCCCGCAGCGTCAGCTCGCCTATGGTGCTCTCGGTTGAGCACCATGCTGATTGTTACTGGGTTAGTGGCTGTTTTCGGCGCGGCTTTCGGTTTTTGGTTCGCGCTGCAGCTGGGCACCGCCACCTCAGCCACCATGACCGTGGTTTATGGAGTGGTGTTTTTGGCTTCCCTCATTGGAAGTCGCGTGAGGCGCGGCTGAGATAGTGCCCCAGGTCGATCGGTTCCAGCCGGTCGGCAGTAAGGGTGACTGCGTCTGTGGCGTTGTGGACTGTTCCCCGCAGAATCAGCGCGCGGGCCGTGCGGGCGAGCACGCGCTGCCGGTTCCACAGTCCCACCGAGACTGAGGCGTTGATCAAACCCGTCTCGTCCTCAAGGCCTAAAAAGGTCAGCCCAGAGGCGGTCTGGGGGCGCTGGCGGTGCGTGACCACGCCGGCCACTCGCACCCGTGTGCCGTCCTCGACCTCCCGCAGCTGCTCGGCTGTGATGACTCCTTGTTGGCGCAAATTCTTTCGCACCATCTCCATCGGCTGGCAATCGTGGGTAATGCCAGTGGTGGCCACGTCCGCCACCATGATCTCGAAGGCATTCATTCCGGGCAGGGCCGGGGCATTGATCGCCGACATCCCAGGCAGCATTCCGTCTCGCTCCGTGGCGGCGACTCCGGCCTCCCACTGAGCTTGGCGACGATCCAGGCCCAAGCATTCCAAGGCTCCCGCACGAGCGAGCGCCTGGACCTGCGCGACTCCCAGGTCTGCCCGGCGCGCCAAGTCTGAGACCGACTCGTAGGGCTGATGCTGGGCAACTCGGTGCAGGGCGGCCTCCCCTACCCCGGAAACCAGGTTGAGGCCTACTCGGATGTTTCCCTCTTCAACGCTGGATTCGACGCCCGAATCGTTCACGCTGACGGGAAGGACTGTGATGCCGTGGCGACGCGCATCCTGCAGCAAGGACTGAGGCGAGTAGAACCCCATGGGCTGCGCGCGCAGGAGCCCAACGCAGAAATGCGCCGGGTAGTAGCACTTGAACCACGCGGAGAAGTACACGAGCGAGGCAAAAGACTGCGAGTGCGACTCTGGGAAGCCATAGGCGGCAAACGCCACGATCTTGTTCCACAGCGTTAAGGCAGTGACCTCGTCGATCCCGTGGGAGGCCTGTACCCCAGCAAAGAACCGGGTGCGCAGCTGCTCCATCTTCTCGGTCGAGCGCTTCGAGCCCATGGCCCGACGTAGGCTGTCCGCTTCTGCGCCCGTAAAGCCTGCCGCGTCCACGGCGATCTGCATGAGCTGTTCCTGAAACAGCGGAATTCCCAGGGTCTTGGCTAAGGCCTTTTCCAAGACTGGGTGGTCATAGGTTACCGGTTCTTGCCCATTCCTTCGGCGCAGGTAGGGATGCACGGAACCGCCTTGAATGGGCCCAGGGCGCACCAGTGCCACTTCCACAACCAGGTCAAAGAACACCCGCGGTTTCAGACGAGGCAACGTAGCCAGCTGGGCACGCGACTCCACCTGGAACACGCCCACCGCGTCGGCCCGGCACAGCATGTCGTATACGGCCGGGTCGGCCAGGTCGAGCTCCCACAGGTTGACGGTTATGCCTTCCTGCGCGACCAGGTCGATCATGTGGTGCAAGGCCTCCAGCATTCCCAGCCCCAGCAGGTCGAATTTGACTAGCCCCGCAGCTGCCGCGTCGTCCTTGTCCCACTGGATCACCGAGCGGTTGTCCATCCGGGCCCACTCGGTGGGCACCACGTCCGCGATGGGGCGGTCGCAGATGACCATGCCTCCCGAATGGATCCCCAGGTGTCTAGGTTGGCCTTCGAATTGCGCGGCCAAAGCGGCCACGTCTTCTGGAGGGTCGCTTAAGCCCTTCGACCAGGCATCCTCGCTGCCTGGCGGGTATCCCAGAGCACGCGTGGCATCGCGGATAGCGCCCTTGCGGCGATACGTAATCACGTTGGCTACCTGCGCTGCTCGATTTCTTCCATAGGTGGAAAAGACGTATTGGATCACCTCTTCCCGGCGCGTGGACTCGATGTCCACATCGATGTCGGGCGGACCGTCGCGCTCGGGTGAGAGGAAGCGTTCGAAGAGCAGACCGGCAGAGATCGGCTCCACGTTCGTGACGCCTAAGGCGAAACAGACCGCGGAGTTGGCGGCGGAGCCCCGTCCCTGGCACAGGATGGTGTTGTCTCGGCAGAAATCCACCAGGTCGCTGACGATGAGGAAGTAACCGGGAAAGTTCAGCTTTTCGATGACTCCCAGCTCATACTCCATCTGCTGCCACGCGCGCTGCCTGATGTCCTCGGGGCGAGTGGCGTAGCGCTGTTTAGCGCGTTCCCAGGTGGTCTGTCTCAGCCACGACATTTCCGTGTGTCCTTCCGGAACGGGGAAGTCCGGCAGTTCCGGGGCCAGGAGATCAAGCGTGAAGGCGCACTCTGCGGCGAGGTGGAGCGTGGCGTCGATAAGCTCGATGCGTCCTCCGCTGATGACCTCCATCTGCTGCGCCGAGCGCAACCACCCCGCTCCCATGGGTGGCAGGTGACCGTGCGCGGCCTCGAGGCTCTGCGTGCGCGCCAGGGAGCGCTTTGCGGCTGCCAAGCGAGCGTCCTGACGCGTGGCCGCCGCCGGGCGGGCCGTGGCTATGGCGCGGAGGTTGTTGAAACGGTCCAGCTGTCGATGATGATCGGCGTCTTCTGGCAGGAGCAAAAAGGCGTACTCCAAGACCACGTTGTCTGCCCCGAAGGCTGCGATGAGACGCGGCATGTCATCCACCCAGTGGTGGTCAGCCAGGACAATGCACGTGCCTTTTATCCGTTCGGCTATAAGTTCGATCTCGGGGTATGCGACTTTTCCCTTCTCCCCCGCATCCATAGCCGCCTGCGTGACAAGGTGCGAGAGCCTTTGATATCCGTTCGGGTTCCGTGCCAAGAGGGTGAGATCTCGATTCTCCAGGCTGAGGGTTACCCCGAAGACCGTGTCTAGACCTACTTTCTTTGCAGCTTCGGCCATTTGCACGGCCCCATAGAAACCGTCCCGATCTATCAGCGCCAAAGCGGTTATTCCCAGCTCGTAAGCGCGGTTAACCATCTCTTCCGGGGAGTTTGCCCCGTCGAGAAAGCTATACGAGGACGTGGCGTGCAACTCCGCCCAAGGTCGCTGCGGCTGCGGGGCCGAAGGGGCTTTTGTTTCCGCAAAGACCGCCACGGGAGTTGCGGAAGGCCTCCCCGACAGTAGTTTTTCCAGGCGTGACCAACTCAGCGCCCGTCCCCCGGTAACACTCATGAGCCACACCATAATCGAACATGTATTCGCTTACAAGGTTACCCCCGAATAGACTAAGCGGTACAGACGGTGCTAGTTTTCAAGCCGTCAAGGCCCTAACTAGGCCTGTGTCCAGGGGCGGCGCACGCCCACGCACTCCCAAAAGGATCGGTAAAACATCGTGAAACTCAACCGCATCATCGCCGGCGCAGCAGCCGTCGCCATCTCCGCCACCGGACTCGTCGCCTGTGGCGGCAACGGTGGGGGCGACACCATCAAGGTGGGCACCACCGATGCCAGCCTGAAGGAATGGGAAGTCTTCGAGGACCTGGCCAAGGACAAGGGCATCAAGGTCGACGTGGTCAACTTCTCCGACTACAACACCCCGAACGATGCTCTCTCCCAGGGCGAGATCGACGTCAACAAGTTCCAGCATCTGCAGTTCCTGGACAACTACAACCAGGGCGCCGGCACGGAGCTCAAGGCCATCTCCTCCGGTGAGATCTACCCGCTCGCTCTGTTCTGGAAGGACCACAGCTCTCTCGACGGCATCGAGGGCCAGCGCGTGGCCATCCCGAACGACGCCACCAACCAGGGCCGCGGCATCAATGTCCTGGTCCAGGCCGGCCTGCTCACCCTGAAGAAGGAGGGCCTGCTCAACCCGACCCCGGCCGACATCGACACCGAGGCCTCCAAGGTCGAGGTTGTCCCGGTGGATGCTGCGCAGACCACCATCTCCTACAACGAGGGTCTGCCGGCCATCATCAACAACTCCTTCCTGGAGCGCGCCGGCATCGACGCCAAGTCCGCCATCTTCCAGGATGACCCGAACTCCGAGCTGGCCGAGCCGTACATCAACGTGTGGGTCACCACCCCGGAGAAGGCTGAGGACCCGAAGATCAAGGAGCTCGCCGAGCTCTGGAAGGACCCGGCTGTGACCGAGGCCGTCGTTGAGTCCTCCGGCGGCACCGCCGTGCCGGTGGATCGCACCCCGGAGCAGCTGGCAGCCGTCCTGGATCGACTGAAGAACGAGACCAAGTGACCGGCACCCGCATCGAATTTCGCGGCGTCTCCAAGGATTTCGGCTCCGTCCGCGCCGTCGATGACGTCACCCTCACGGTTGAACCGGGAGAGATCCTCGGCGTCATCGGCTACTCCGGCGCTGGCAAGTCCACCCTGGTTCGCCTGATCAACGGCCTCGACACTGCCACCAGTGGGCAGTTGCTTCTCGACGGCACCGACATCGTCGGCATGCGCGAAAAGCAGCTGCGCAGCCTGCGCCGAGACATCGGCATGATCTTCCAGCAGTTCAACCTGTTCTCCTCCCGCACTGCCGCTGGAAACATCGAGTACCCGCTGGCACTGGCCGGGGTGAAGAACCGCAAGGCCCGCGTGGCCGAGCTGCTGGACTTCGTAGGACTGAGCGAGCGCGGCTCGAACTACCCGGAGCAGCTTTCGGGCGGACAGAAACAGCGCGTCGGTATCGCGCGTGCGCTGGCCACCAGCCCTCGCCTCTTGCTCGCGGACGAAGCTACGAGCGCCCTGGACCCCGAGACCACGCGGGAAGTGCTTGCTCTCCTGCGCAAGGTCAACCAGGAGATGGGCATCACCATCGTGGTGATTACTCACGAGATGGATGTCGTGCGCTCGATCGCGGACAAGGTGGCGGTGATGGAAAACGGCCGCGTCGTCGAGTACGGCAATGTGGCAGAGGTCTTTTCCCGCCCGCAGACCCCTGTGGCCCAGCGCTTCGTGGCTACCTCTCTGCGCAACACTCCCGACGAGGTCGAGGCCGAGGACCTGCTGGCCCACCCGGGTCGGTTGTTCACCATCGAGCTGACGGAACACTCCGGTTTTTTCGATGCCATCACTGCGCTCCGCGAGGCCGGAGTCGAGGTGGGAATCGTCCACGGCGGCGTGACCACGCTGCAGCAGCAGTCCTTCGGACGCATCACTGTGCGTTTGAATGGCGATGACGCCGCGATCAACGAGTTTGCTCGCACCCTGTCCACCACGACCGAGATTACGGAGCTTGCGCGATGACGGAAACGATTCTCGCGGCAAACTGGGACCGCCTGGGGTCCACGTTTGTCGAGGCCATCGTCGACACCCTGTTCATGGTGTCGGTAACCATGCTCGCCGGCGGCATCGCCGGACTCGTGCTGGGCGTGCTGCTGTACACCACCCGCGATGGCGGCATCCTCCAGAACCGCCCGATCTACTGGATCCTCAACGTTCTGGTGAACTTCTTCCGCCCCATCCCCTTCATCATCCTGGTGGCGATGTTCTTCCCCATCACGGTGGCAGTTGTGGGTACGTCTATCGGACGAGGAGCGGCCACCTTTGTGATGGCGATCGCGGCCACGTTTGCGGTCGCTCGCATCGTGGAGCAGAATCTGGTCTCCATCGAGCCCGGCAAGATCGAGGCCGCGCGCGCCATGGGGGCTACTCCCTGGCAGATCATCTCCAGCGTGATCCTGCCCGAAGCGCTGGGCCCGCTGGTGCTGGGTTACACCTTCATCTTCATTGCCGTCATGGACATGTCTGCAATGGCCGGCATCGTCGGCGGTGGCGGCCTGGGTGACTTCGCCATGGTCTACGGCTACCGAGCCTTTGATACGCAGGCGATGTACGCCGCTGTGACTGTCATCGTCATCATGGTGCAGGTCGCCCAGCTGCTGGGCAACTGGCTCTCGCGCAAGATCATGCGCCGCTAGCTTTTGGTAACAATGCGTCCACAACCCAAACCCAGTCCGGGTTTGGGTTTTGCGCTTTTTCGAGGCGTCGCTACGGTCTAGCTATGCGCTCCGTTTTCGTCGCCCTTTCCGCAGTCTTGCTTTTGACTGCGTGCGGTGTTGGCGATTCTCCTTCCGGCGCGGGGCTCGATAAGGCGGCCCCGGCGGGTACGCGCCCGCTTGGCGACGCCAGCATGCAAGCCAAAACCCTGCGACCTTCCCCTTCGTCTTCCCTCGTGGTCACCGGGGTGCGTGTGGGCTCCCACGCCGGTTTCGACCGCGTGGTGTTTGACCTTTCTGGAACTGGATCTCCGGGCTGGTTCGTCGACTATACGGATAACCCCTCCCAGCTGGGATCCGGCAGGACCATCGACGTCCAGGGGTCGACTGCACTCAACGTCAACATCGATGGCACCGTGTCCGCCCACCAAGCAGGAGTTGCTCCCGCGCAACTCGACCACACCGAGGGCATTGGCAACGTCGTGGAGGTAGTCAGCGCAGGAACGTTTGAGGGGCGCTCGCAGTTTGTCATTGGACTCACGACGTCCATGCCGTACTCGGTAGAGGTCCTGCAGGAACCCCTGCGTCTGGTCATCGACTTCCGCCAGACCCCCTAGGCATACGTCGCTTCCACCCTCCAGGACCGCTTCACCCAGGCCAATAGCCAGGCGCGGGGGTTGCCTTGTGCATCCTGCCCAACGACCTGGAGGCGCGCGACGCGCTCGTCCTTTTTCCACCACTTGCCCTCATAAGGCCACGGGCCCGCCCAGGCGACGACCAGATAGCGGTTCTTTCCCCACCCCAGGGCATACGGCACCGAGCTCAGCAGCGCTTCGGCGGTGACGTAAATGTCGGCGGCGGAGGCGTCGATAAGCCTGATGCGCGAGGCCGGATGGTGCGGGCCACCTCCCAAACGCGCCGGCAGGGGGTGAGGGATCTGGCCTGGCCACGGGGCCGGAGGTAGCGGATCGCGTCGTTCCCCATAGGGCACGTATTCCACGCGCTCGGATACTCCGTAGCCACCCACGCGCCGAGGTTGAACAACTGCCTCGATGCCCAGCGTTGACTGCACCCGCGCGATGACCCGGTGGGCGTCTTCGCCTCCGGTTGAGTTTCCGAACAGGCGCGGCTGCTCTGGTTCCCCCACCTCCAGCGGAGTCAGCTCGAGCAGGCGCACCGCGGCCTGTCCCCCGGTGCTGAGCCAGCCGTCGAGCTGCCAACGCACCCGGTCGGCGGTGGCAGACTCCGTGAGGGCCTCACGCGTGCGCCACACCCGCTCCAGCTCCTCGCCTCCGACAAGCTCAACACGTACGCGCAGGCGTCGGCACGACGCTGCCTGGGCACTTAACCGCTCATGCAGTTGTGCGGCCAGGGAACGCGCGATAAAGGCGGCCTCATCAACGCGCGTGAGGGGGTCCTCTGGGCACAGCGAGACGGTCAGGTCCGGGGCATCGATGGCAGGTGCTACTCGACGATCCGGCGCAGCCCGGGCGATGTCACGGCAGCGCATTCCGGCCGCCCCAAAACGTGCACTCACCGCGGCAGCCGGCAGGGCGGCTAAGTCGCCCAGCGTGGTGATTCCTACATCGCGCAGCGAATTCACCACGCCCACATCGCATCCCAGCGCCTCTTCCGCCACTAGCAGATGCAGCGGCTGCCCGTGCAGGAAGGCGGGTGAATTTTCGACCACTGCCTGACTCCGGGCAGCCAAGACCGCAGTCGCGATCTCCCCGGCCACCCCGGCAAAGGCATCGACCCCCTGCCGCGCTGCGGCGTCGATAAGCATCTCCGTGGCCCGGGCCCCATGGAAGCGCTCGGCCGCTCCGAGATCGACCACGACGAGCCCGGGACGCAGGACCTCTACGGAGGAGGCAACGTCGTCTAACCCATCGACGATCGGGGCAAAGACTCGTCCGTCTCGGTCGGGATCGTCATCCACGATCGTCAGTTCCGGGCATACGGCTTGTGCCTGCCGCGCCTTCATCCCACGACGCACCCCGCGCGCCCGGGCGCTCGACGAACACGTGCGCACCCGGTGGTTTTTATTTACCGCAACCGGTCCGACGATCTTCGATTCCACGGATACTGCCTGGCAGGGCCAGTCAGGAAACCACAGAGCTGCGACCTTCATACTGCTCGCAGGTGCTCTCGAGCGCGGCCAATCGTCAGCGTCTCACGTGCTGGGCGGCCGTCGCGGGTGCGCATCCGGACGTCGATGTCGAGGGCATCAATGCGCCCGCGCCCCCGCTCGATGCCCCGGATTTCGCTGATGTGCGCGTCGATTCTCAACGCCGGGGAGGCCACGTCGAGCCCCACCAACACCAAGGCGGCCTTGCCCTTACGCAGACGTCCCAGCAGCGGGCGAGCCCGCACCGGGCTGAGGGTGAGCGGAACGCGGCTATGGCACACCACCAGGTCTAGGCCCTCCACGAGGACTGAGGTCACCCCCAGCGGATCAGACCCCGGATCGGGGACCAGCACCAACTGCTCCATACGCTCGATCGCAGCGACGCAGAGATCGGGCCATCCGACGACGCCAACGTATCCGCCGGACTGGGTCACCTGCGAGATGCATTCCACGACTAGGGCCGGGCAGTCCCCCATGGTCGTGACAGCCCGGCGCGGGACAGGTAGCGAAAGCCCGACGTTCAGGCCGTCTTCTCGGGACGGGACTCCCGCGACTGCGGCCATGCGGGCGCGCAGCTGGGCGATACGGTGATCACGATCCCCCGTATCTCGAATCTGTGTTCCCATAGCGCCCACCATGGGAACAAGTATGCGCTTAATTTTAAGGGTGCGTCAAACCCATTTTCGATAGCGTGTTCTATCGCTGGTCAAATCCGTGATCGTAGGCCCAGCGCGTCAGCTGATGGCGGTTGGACTGCTGCGTCTTGCGCAGAATGTTCGAGGCATGCGTCTCCACAGTCTTCACCGAGATGAACAGCTCCGAGCCGATTTCCTTGTAGGTGTATCCCCGCGCCAGAAGGCGCAGCACCTCGAGCTCGCGCCGGGTGAGCGTATCGACGGCTGCGTGGTCAATCGTATCCATACGCTGCGGCTCACCTGCCGGGTCCTCGACCACTGCGGCGCCGGCGAAGGCATCCAGGACGAAGCCGGCAAGACGCGGGGAGAAGTACGCATCACCGGCGTGTACCCGCGCCACGGCCTCGGCTAGCTCGCCCCCCTCGATGCTCTTGGTCACGTAGCCGCGCGCTCCGGCACGGATCAGAGAGATCACATCCTCGGCGGCATCCGACACGCTCAGTGCCAGATACGACGGGCCCGGCGCGCCCCGCAGCACGGCCACCCCACCGCCATCGGGCATGTGCACATCCAGCAGCACCACATCGGGCTGGGTGCGCTTAATGCCCTCGATGGCATCCTCTACGGTCCCGGCGTCACCCACGACGTCGACTCGACCACTGAGCTCAGCGCGCACCCCGGCGCGAAACACGCTGTGATCGTCTACCAGAAAGACTCGTACCGCGTTTGTCATGCGTCATACGATAGCGTCAGGCGCACTTCGGTGCCGCTGCCCACCGACGATTTGATGCGCGCATCACCCCCGGCCTTGTTCACCCGGGCGCGGATGGAATCACGGATGCCATGGCGATCCTCCGGAATGGCACCCACGTCAAAGCCAGCGCCGCGGTCGCGCACGTAGATCTCTAGGGTATTTCCGAGTAATTCCGCATAGACGTCGACGGAATCAACCCCGGCATGTTTGGCCGCATTGACCATCGCTTCGCGGGCGGAAAGCACTATGGCCTGGGAGCTCTCATCCAGGGGACGATCCGTGCCCACGGTGATAGGCGCGATGCGGATTCCAAACATGTCCTCCACCTCGCCGCAGGCGACTTGGACGGCAGAGAGAACGGTTTGCTCTCCCGTCTTGTCTTCGGCGTCGAAAAGCCATCCCCGCAGCTCGCGTTCCTGAGCACGGGCTAGGCGCGCCACCTCATCGCTATCGTGGGATCGCTTTTGAATGAGCGCCAGCGTCTGGAGCACCGAGTCGTGAAGGCGTGCCGCGATTTCTGCGCGCTCATCAGCGGCCACCTTCTCCGCGCGCGATTGCGCGGCCGACTCCCACAGCTTGAGCACGGCCGGGCCCGCGAGCACCACTACTCCCGCCAGGGTGAGCAACACGGAGATCACCGCACCGGACATTCCGCCGTTGTCCCACCACACCAACGCCACGCTCAGACCACCGATGACCAGTCCGGCGCCCACCAGCAACGAAAGCGTGCCGGTGGCGCTACTCAACCCGCGGTCGTAGGCCTGCCAGGCAAAAAGGGCGCCTACTCCCACCGCGACCAGGGGAAGAACGACCCCGCCGGGCAGGCTAACGCTCACCGTCCCCACGAAGCTCAGGCCAAAGAGTGCGCCCACCAGCAACAGCAGGTTGGCCAACCGGGGCAGGCCAAATCGGTCGGGAACGTCGTCGAGCACCTCGACGCGGCGCACGAAAACCCACAGCAGTAGGTAGAAGATGATGCCGACCCCAAGAAGTGAGGATCCGATGAACACTGCGCGAATAATCGAGACGTCGACACGCAAGTGTTGTGCCAAGCCCGCCGCAACACCAGCAACGGTGCGCGGCTTCCGCGCCCGCGTATACGTGGGGTACGCGCGCGTGGGGTCGGAAGCATAAGCAGAGAGCATGTCTGCAGATGCTGTCATAAAGCAGCCTCGTTCCACATCAAGGAAGGCACCCACTGGGGTGCGGTTCCTAAAAATCGGGGTACTACCCGATGTTGAGCGGCGCAGTATCGCGCAAGATAAATGCTATGAGTTCACCAACGGGATTCAACGCTGCCTCCACTGTGCAGGAGATGTGGCAGACACGTCCACCGCGTATCCCCAGACGGCAGGGGGGCAAGGCATACATCGCAGGTGTCTGCGAAGGCATCGCGGTGCGCTACCAGATCGACCCAGTGATCATCCGTCTATATCTTGTCGTCGTCACCCTCCTATTAAGCGTAGGAGGAGGACTGTTGATGTATGCCCTGGCCTGGATGTTCCTGCCCCGTTATGGCTTGAACAGAGCACCTGGGCAGACCCTCTTTGCCTCCTCGACCTCGTTAATCGCGGAAGAACGACGCGAACGCCCAATCGGGTATTGCCTCCTTATTTTTGCGATCATTACCGCCGTCACCACCGAGTGGGATTTTGCCTCGTTTTTGGCTCTCGTGATTACTGGTCTGGCGTGGTGGGGGTTGCAACGGCGCCTGCCGTATCCACCCGCTGGTTTGATCCCGGGGACGAAAAAACACGCTCCTCAGCAGGTAAACCTGGGCCTATTTGCCTCTGCTAACCCCACTCCTGGCACAACCTGGGAACCGTTGGGCACCTCTGCCCATGATTGGAACATCCGGCCGCCGCAGCCTGAACACCGCCGAGTGGCTGTGTGGCCATGGATCGTCGGAGCCATCACGGCCATAACCATCATCGTGGGAGCGATTATCTCTGCCATCGCCTTTGTGGGCGTGGGCAGCATCGTTTTCCGCAGCTCCCCCAACGGCACGCCAAGCCAGAACTGGATGGTGCGTTCTGAAGGCGAGTTGCTCTACGACTACGACTGGGAGGAGACCTCCGCAACCGTCAACTTGGCGGAGCTCGGGCCGCTGACGGAAGACAATCACACCCGCGTGGTGGCCAATGACACCGACGCCACCGTCATCCTGCCCACCAGCGTGCCCGTGCTCCTGCACTGCGAAGGCGAAGGGCATGCGACCTGTAAAGACGGCCGCCTCAACCCCAACGCCACGGGCCCCGTCTTGGACGTGACGCTTGTCGACGGCCCCGGCGAAGGGATAGCAACAGCACTCCACCCCGATCTGGCTCCGGCTGGAAATGCCGACGCCTTCAAGCAACCCAAGGATCGTAACGACGTTCCGGAGGGCTACCACGGCCAGATTGGGTTGCAGACCATCGACCTGCGCCGCGTCAAGGACTTGGAGCACGACCAGGATCTGATCATCGGCCACGGTGCCGGAGCGCTCACGGTCCTAGCTCCCGATACCCCCTACGAGCTGACGTGCGGCCGAAACCTCGGCCCCAGCAATTGCGTCTCCGGTACGTACAACCAGGACAAGCCCGGCAAGACGCTGCACATTTCGGTGGGAAAGGGCATCGGCCCCCTCACCGTGATGAACAGCTAGTTACTCCCACTCGATGGTGGCCGGCGGCTTGCTGGTCACGTCGAGGACCACGCGGTTAACGTCACGCACCTCGTTAGTGATGCGGGTGGAGATCTTCTCCAACACGTCGTAGGGCACACGCGACCAGTCTGCCGTCATGGCATCCTCCGAGGAGACCGGGCGCAGCACGATCGGGTGGCCGTAGGTGCGGCCATCGCCTTGCACACCTACGGAGCGGACATCGGCCAAGAGGACGACCGGGCACTGCCAGATCTGCTCGTCCAAGCCAGCCTTGGTCAGCTCGTCGCGCGCGATGAAGTCAGCGTCGCGCAGGATCTCCAGGCGCTCTGCGGTGACCTCACCGATGATGCGAATGCCCAGACCCGGGCCAGGGAACGGCTGGCGGCCGACGATCTCCTCCGGCAGACCCAGCTCACGGCCAACGGCACGCACCTCGTCCTTGAACAGCAGGCGCAGGGGCTCAACGAGCTCAAACTCGACGTCGTCGGGCAGACCGCCCACGTTGTGGTGGCTCTTAATGTTGGCAGTTCCGGTTCCTCCGCCGGACTCCACCACATCCGGGTACAGGGTTCCCTGCACCAGGAAGGCGGTGTCTTGGCCGTCGAGAGCCTTGTCCACGGCGCGTTCGAAGGAGCGAATGAACTCCGCGCCGATCGCCTTGCGCTTCGCCTCCGGCTCGGTCACCCCGGCGAGCTTGGCCAGGAAGGCCTCGGACTCATCAACCGTGACCAGCTTGGCACCGGTGGCTGCCACAAAGTCCTTTTCCACCTGCTCACGCTCGTACTTACGCAGGAGGCCATGGTCGACAAAAACGCAGGTGAGACGGTCACCGATGGCTCGCTGCACAAGTGCTGCGGCCACGGCGGAGTCCACGCCGCCGGACAGACCACAAATGGCGTAGCCATCGCCGACCTGCTCGCGCACGTCATTGATCAGCTTCTCCGCGATGTTTTCCGCGGTCCAGGTCGGCTCCAGGCCGGCGATCTCGGTAAGGAAGCGCTCCAGCACCTGCTGGCCATGCGGCGAGTGCCCCACCTCCGGGTGGTACTGCACACCGGCCATCTTCTTCTCGGCGCACTCGAAAGCTGCCACGGGGGCGCCCGGGGTGGAGGCCGTGACCTCGAAGCCCTCCGGTGCCTGGGTCACGGAGTCTCCGTGGCTCATCCAGACTTCATGGGTGGACGGGATCTCGCGGTGCAGCGATCCGCCTGCCACCGCCATGTCGGTGCGGCCGTACTCACGCGCACCGGTCTCTGCGACCGTGCCGCCCAGGGAGCTGGCCATCACCTGGAAGCCATAGCAGATGCCAAAGACAGGCAGGCCCAGGTCGAACACAGCCGGATCCAGGCGCGGAGCGCCCTCGGCATATACCGAGGAGGGCCCACCCGACAGCACCAGGGCTGCCGGGTTCTTGGCCGCAATCTCGTCCGCGGTGGCGGTGTGCGGGATGACTTCCGAGTACATGTTGGCCTCACGCACCCGCCGAGCGATGAGCTGCGCATACTGCGCGCCGAAGTCGACGACGAGAACGGGGCGAGGAGTTTGCTGCGTCACGCGGACTGATTCTAGCGCAGTACCCGGGCACCGTTAGGGGTGAGTTCCACAGCAGTAGTCTGCGACTTTTCTGGCATGACGACGGCCGTCGTCAAATCAAACCCACGCTCGCGCAATGCCGCGGCATCCACCTCGATCACCGGCTCCCCGGCGCGGACCGTGTCTCCCTTCGACTTCAGCGGGGTGAAGCCCTCCCCCTTGAGGGTCACGGTGTCGAATCCGATGTGGGTCAGCACATCCAGGCCGTCGTCGGTACGCACCACAAACGCATGCGAGGACTTCATCAGCTGGGTGATGGTGCCGTCGGCCGGAGCGGTGATCGTCAGCAGCGAACCTGCCTGCGGCACGACCGCGAAGCCTTGTCCCAGAGCACCGGACGCGAACGCCTCATCGCTGACAGTGGACAGGTCCACTACCTCCCCTCGCACCGGGGCGTGGAGTGAGGTTCCGGCGGTTGGTTCGTGCATGCGCTTGGCGACGGCGTCGTATACGAACTGGACCTGCGGGCCCACAACAACCTGCACGGCCGTCTTGGAGGGGCGGATCACGCCGGCTGCGCCCGAGGCGCGCAGGGCAGGTTCGTCGACCCGCGCGGGATCGTGAGTGGTAACCCGCAGTCGGGTCGTGCAGTGGTCCAGCGTATCGATGTTGCGGGCTCCACCCAGTCCAGTGATGATGCGCGAGGCCATAGCGTCGTACTTGTCACCACTCTGCGCGGTTTCCGCTGTTGCGGGGGTTTCTTCCTCTCCGCGGCCCGGGGTCTTCAGGTTCAGGGCACCGATAAGGAAGTAGAAGATGCCGAAGTAGAGCAGGAAGAATGCCAGGCCCAAAAGCAGCAGCATCCACCACTGGTGTGCCAGCGGGTTAGAGGAAGAAAGCAGCATGTCCATCAGGCCGGCGGAGAAGCCGAAGCCTGCCGTCCAGTGGAAGGCAGAGGCCACCGCCAAGGAGATACCCGTCAGCAGGGCGTGTACCACGTACAGCAGCGGGGCGACGAACATGAAGGAGAACTCCAGCGGTTCGGTCACACCCGTAAGGAAGCTGGCCAGAGCACCGGCGCCCATGAGCGATCCGATGACCTTGCGCTGTCCGGGCTTTGCACGCAGCACGATGGCCAGGGCTGCGCCAGGCAGGCCGAACATCATGATCGGGAAGAAACCAGCCTGGTATTGTCCCACCACGCCGACAACCTCACAGGTGGTGCCGTTCCAGGCACCCGGGCAGCTGGCCGCGTCGGTGGCGGTGCGGGCTGCTTCGATGGTCTCGGCACCGGAGAGGAACTTGCCGATGTCGTTGATGCCAATGACATCGAACCAGAAGATCGAGTTCAGGGCGTGGTGTAGACCAGTGGGAATGAGCAGTCGGTTGGCAAAGCCATAGATGCCGGCACCGATCGCGCCCAAGCCCTGAATCCAGGTACCAAAGCTGAACAGCCCGCTGTAGACCAACGGCCAGAGCACGAACATGATGGCGGCGAGCACGATGGCAAACAGGGCGGTAAGGATGGGCACCAATCGGCGGCCTGAGAAGAACGCCAGCGCGTCCGGAAGCTTTGTGTTGCTGAAGCGGTTGTACACCCAGGCAGCGAGGACGCCGGCGAGGATGCCGAACAACACGTTCTTGTTGTTTACGGCGTCCCAACCCTGGGCGGCCCAATCGATGGCCGCCTGCCCCTCAAGGGATTCCGCGTCGATTCCCTTATAGACGGCGACCTTTTCCGGGTCGAGCAACGTGGTCAGCGTGGCAAATCCCAGGTAGCCCGAAAGAGCGGCCGCACCATTGGAATCCTTAGCCAAGCCAAATGCAATAGCGATAGCGAAAATGAGTCCCAGATTATCCAGGACTGCCCCACCCGAGTTCAGCAATATTAGGGCAAAGAAATTATCTTCGCCGGCCATATTGCTAATGAGATAACCGAAGCCGCTGAGCAGCGCAGCTACCGGCATAACTGCTACCGCGCCCATCAACGCTTTGCCCAAGCGCTGGAGAGCGGTCATGACGTTTGACATGATCTTCATGCCCTTTCATAGAAAAACGGCGAGTCCATTCACTGTTGAATGTACTCGCCGTCCAGGTGAGCCAAAGCTCTTTCTGGGCTAAGTATTGACTAGCTCACAGAAAGATTAACCTTCTGAAAAGCCTTCAGATCCGTGTACCCACACTTAGCCATTGCGCGGCGCAAACCGCCCACGATGTTTTCCAGACCGAAGGCGTCCGAGGACGGGCCGTTGAGGATCGTCTCCAGCGACACGGGCTCGTCTTCCAGCAGCGCCAGCTCATCGCGCTCCACCACTCCGCGCGGGAAGCGGGGGTGAGCAGCAGAGGCCTGCCAGAAGTGACCGGTGGCGGTGGCCTCCTTGGCCGGAGCCAGTGGGGCGCCCAGAATCACGGCGTCGGCGCCGCAGGCGATAGCGGTGGTCACATCACCCGACGTCTCGATCTCACCGTCGGCCAGGATGTGCACGTAGCGGCCGCCAGTCTCATCGAGGTACTCGCGCCGGGCAGCGGCAGCATCGGCAATCGCAGTGGCCATGGGTACGTCGATGCCCAGGGCTGCGGCAGAGGTGTTGATTCCTCCGCCGACGATCACGCCTGCGGCGCCGGTGCGCATCAGGTGCATGGCGGTGGTGTAGTCCGAGACTCCACCAGCAATGACCGGGATGTCTAGCTCGCCGATGAACTCCTTCAGGTTGATCGGGTCGCCACCCACCGCAACATGCTCCGCGGAGATAATGGAGCCTTGAATAAACAGCAGCTCAGTCCCGGCCTTGATCAAAGCCGGGGCAAGCTCACGAGCGCGCTGCGGGGAAACGCGTACCGCCGCGGTGGCTCCGGTCGCCCGGATTTCCGCGATGCGCTGTGCAAGCAGCTCGGTATCGATCGGGGCAGCGTGCAGCTCCTGCAGGCAGCGCGTGGCCTCGTGCTCGCCCTGCTGGGCGGCGGCGATCACACGCTCGACACCAGCCGCCACGTCCTCGTGGCGACCAATCAGGCCCTCCGCATTAATAACGCCCAGGCCGCCCTGTGCGTGCATCTCGGCGACGAAATCCACGGAACCAGCCAGGGCGTCGGTGGGGTGAGAAACCACTGGAATATCAAAGCTGTAGGCGTCGATGTGCCAGGTGGTGTCCACGTCCTTGGAGGAACGGGTGCGTCGCGACGGCACGACGGTGATGTCGTCCAAGTGGTAGGTCCGGCGAGCCTCGCGGCCCATGCCGATCTCAACGTAGTTACGCATGAATACTCGGGATCCCCTATCGGTAGTTCGGCGCTTCGACGGTCTGCTGGATATCGTGCGGGTGCGATTCGCGCAGGCCAGCACCGGTGATGCGCACGAACTGCTTGGTCTGCAGCTCCTCGATGCTGGCAGAACCCGTGTAGCCCATGGCCGCACGCAGGCCACCAACGATCTGGTGGCAGATTCCCTCGATCTCTCCGCGGTAAGGAACACGGCCTTCGATGCCCTCCGGCACCAGCTTGTCCTCGCTGCGCACATCGGCCTGGAAGTAGCGATCCTTGGAGTACGAGCGCTTCTCGCCGGAGAGGCCACGGCCCTGCATGGCACCCATGGAACCCATGCCGCGGTAGCGCTTGTACTGCTTGCCGCCGACTACGACGATGTCGCCAGGTGCCTCCAACGTGCCGGCGAGCATGCTGCCGAGCATCACGGTGGACGCGCCTGCGGCCAGAGCCTTGGCGACGTCTCCGGAGTACTGCATACCGCCATCAGCGATGATGGGAATACCGGCCTCGCGCGCCGGAACTGCAGCCTCCATGATGGCGGTGATCTGCGGAGCACCCACGCCGGCCACCACGCGGGTGGTGCAAATGGAGCCCGGGCCGATACCCACCTTCACGCCGTCTGCACCGGCCTCGACCATGGCCTTCGCGGCCTCACGGGTAGCCAGGTTGCCGCCGATGACGTCGACGTGACCGAATTCCTTCTTCACCCGGGAGACCATCTCCAGGACGCGGTTGTTGTGGGCGTGGGCGGAGTCCACAACCAGGACGTCCACCCCAGCGTCGACAAGCGCAGCCGCACGCTGGAAGGACTCCTCACCAGTGCCGATGCCGGCCGCCACGAGCAGACGCCCGGAGGAGTCCTTGGAGGCGTTCGGGTACTGCTCGGTCTTCACAAAGTCCTTGACGGTGATCAGGCCGGTGAGCTTGCCGTCCGCATCGACGATGGGCAGCTTCTCTACCTTGTTGGTGCTCAGCAGCTCGAGGGCTTCCTCCTTGGCTACGCCTTCGCGGGCTACCACCAGGGGCATCTTGGTCATGATCTCGCTGACTGGGCGATCGAGGTTAGCCTCGAAACGCATGTCGCGGTTGGTGACGATTCCGACGAGGGTTCCGGCCTCATCCACCACCGGCAGACCAGAGATGCGGAAGCGTGCACACAGCTCGTCGACCTCACCCATGGACATGTCCGGGCGAGCGGTGACGGGGTCAGTGACCATGCCAGACTCGGATCGCTTAACAATCTCCACCTGACCGGCCTGCTCCTCGATCGAGAGGTTGCGGTGCAGCACGCCGATACCACCCTGGCGAGCCATGGCCACGGCCATGCGCGCCTCAGTCACCGTGTCCATAGCCGCCGAAGCAATGGGCATGCCCAGGCGGATGTTGCGGGTGAACTGGCTACCCGTGTCTACCTCGCTGGGAACGATGTGGCTTTCCGCCGGGAGGAGCAAAACGTCATCGAAGGTGAGGCCGGTGAGCGCAATCTTGTGCGCGTCATCTCCTCCGTAGGACTGTGCCGGGGTGGTGTTCAAGGTATTCGCGCTCCTCAATCGTCAACTGATGCACTAAACGTGGTTCATCGTAGTGGGTCAATGGCCGCGGGGGGAATTGCCCGGGGCCACAGAGATCAATAGGGTGACCTGTGTGAACTTCGACCACATGATGCCGCAAGATCCCTTCGCCGACGACCCGAATGACCCGGCCTCCTTCCTGGAGGACGAGGAACAGGTGCCGGCGCTGGATGCCCACGAGCGTGCTCAGGTGAACGAAGACCTCCGCATTGTTAAGGAGTGCAAGCGCTACCTCGCCCCGCGCGGCATGCGCGGCATCTTCTTCCTCTGCGAGGACTGCGAAAACACGCACTACTACGACTGGGACATCATGGAGTCCAACATGCGCGCCTCGCTCAAAGGAGAGCTGCCTCCGGTGCACGAGCCGTCCGCGGAGCCCGACGTGCACGCTTACGTCACGTGGGACTACGCCCTGGGCTACCTCGACGGACTAGCCGGGCGTTAGTTCCCCGCCGTTGTGGTGGGCGCGGTCGACGTGCTCGTCGGCTCGGTGGTTGGGGTCGCGCTTGTCGACGTCCCGGTCTGCGGGGTAACAGTCACCGTCTCCGTGATCTTTTCCGGTTCCGGGGTGTGAGTGACCGTTTCGGTGACGGTCTCCGGTGCAGGAGCTGGGGCTGGAGCTGGAGCTGGGGCAGGCTTAACCGGTTTTGCCGGCACAGTCACCCTGACCGTTTCGGGGGCGGGAGCATCGGCAGGCTGGCGCTCGTTCATGTCGCCCACTAAGGAGCGGGCCTTGACGATGAGCTCACGAGCCCCAGCCAGATCACCCTCGGCGGCCTTCGAATCCATCTGATCAAGCGTTCCGGCCAGCTCGACGACCGCATGGTGCTGCCCCACCGACACGGTGCCGGTGGTCAATAGCGCGGCGGCGGTCCCAGCAAAGACCAGGCTGGCTGCGGCGGCTCCGACTAGGCCGTGCATGAACGGGCGGGCTCGCCGGGCGGCGAGTTCATCGTCCGGACCGAATCGGTCCTCGATCCACTGCATGTCAGCGGCTTCCGAGGTGACGTCGTCACGCAACTCAAGCAGCATGGCCGCTAGTTCGTCTGTCCCCTGTGAGGGGTCGTGTCCCTGGGAAAGGGCGTCGACCAGGCGGTCGTCCTGCGAAACTGGCTCCAGGAACTCGGTGACGCGACGGGGTGAGTTGTCCGACGTGGAACGATCCATGTTGACCGTTTTCCTCCTATCCCGTCAATGAAGTGGTGTCGATGTTCTTGCGCAGCGTCGCAAGGGCCCGGTGCTGGGCAACGCGAACAGCCCCCGGGGTGCTCCCGACGATCTCCGCAGTCTCTTCCGCAGAAAGTCCCACGAAAATTCGCAAGATGAGGATGTCGCGTGCCTTGTCATTAAGACAATCGAGCAGAGCACGCACCCTGTTACTCCCGTCGAGTGTGAGCGCCGTCTCTTCTGGGTTGTGCCGCACGTCAACCTCGTCCGGCATCTCCTCCTGGGGAATAAGCCGGTCACGGGCGAGGGTGCGATGCGCATCCGCCACCTTGTTAAAGGCCACCCCATAGACAAAGGCCATGAATGGCTTTCCCTGGTCGGCATAAGTAGGAAGCGCGTTGTTTACAGCGAGACAGACGTCCTGCGCAACGTCTTCCGGCGTGGGGGATTTTCCGCCGCCGATGCGTGCGCGGGCGTACCGCAGCACTTTGGGATAGATAAGCGAGATGAGTCGCTTGAGAGCACGACGGTCACCCTGGCGGGCGGCTGGCACCAAGGCTGCCAGCTCTTCGTCGAACTCACTCACGTCTACTTTTCCTCTATTTACGCATCTACTAGGTAATTGTCCACCCTATCCTTGCCAGGGCGCGGGGAGCCAATGAATAGATTTAACAAACGTTTAACCTTTGTAATCCACCCAGCTCAGGACGGGTAAATCTCCTGCGTACGCGACCCGAGTGGGCAAAAGTCACGTTCTCTTAAAGTGTCGTTAACTCAAGAGGTTCACACTACATCTCGTCATTTTTGCTCACCGAGCCCCAAGGAGTACTCCCCCATGTCCCAGCCCCACCTGCTTCCCGGACCGAATGCAGACTTTTGGGACTGGCAATTGCACGGTCTGTGCCGCGGCGAGGCTTCCGATGTGTTCTACCATCCCGACGGAGAGCGCGGGCGCGCCCGCAGCCAGCGCGAGAACCGCGCCAAGGCTATTTGCAACACCTGCCCGGTGATTGAGAACTGCCGCGAGCACGCGCTCCGTGTTGCTGAGCCCTACGGCATCTGGGGTGGCCTGTCCGAGTCCGAGCGCGTTGCCCTTCTGCGCAAGCGCCGCAGCCTCACCACCGTTTAGCTTCACATATCAAAGGCCCGCTGCCTTAGGCAGCGGGCCTTTTAGGTTAACCACACTTAGTGGTGGTGATGGTGACCGTGCACGCCCTGGGCCTGCGCGTTCTCCTCCTCTGGCTTCTCCACCACGGACACCTCCGTGGTGAGCACCATGCGAGCCACGGACGCGGCGTTGACAACTGCCGAGTGGGTGACCTTGACCGGGTCGATGATGCCCTGCTCGATGAGGTTTCCGTACTCGCCGGTAGCGGCGTTGAAACCCTCGCCGTTGGGCAGCTCGGCCACGCTGTTGACCACAACTGCGCCGTCGAGGCCTGCGTTCTCTGCGATCCAGAACGCGGGCTTGGTCAGCGCCTTGGCCACCGAAAGCACGCCGGTGCGGGCCTCACCCGAGAACTCCTCTGCGAAGGTCTCCAGGTTCTTGGCGATCTGCACCAGGGCCGAACCGCCACCGGCGATGATGCCCTCCTGCGCAGCCGCGCGGGCGGCGTTGATGGCATCCTCCACGCGCAACTTGCGCTCGCTCATCTCGGTCTCGGTAGCTGCACCGACCTTGATGACAGCGATGCCACCGGACAACTTGGCCAGGCGCTCCTGGGCCTTTTCCTTGTCCCAGGTGGAGTCGGTGTTTTCGATCTCGCGACGGATCTGCTCGCGACGAGCGGAGATCTCCTCGGCCGTACCAGCACCGTCGACGATGACCGTCTCATCCTTGGTCACGGTCACGCGGCGAGCTGAACCGAGCACCTCAGAGCCGGCCTCCTTGAGGGCCACTCCGACCTCCGGGTCTACAACCGTTGCGCGGGTAACCACCGCCAGGTCGTCCAGGAAGGCCTTGCGACGCTCACCGAAGTACGGGGCCTTGACGGCTACCACCTTGAGAGTGCCACGGATGGTGTTGACCACCAGCGTCTGCAGCGGCTCGCCCTCAATGTCCTCGGCGATGATCAGGGCGGGCTTGGAGCCCTCCACGATCTTCTCCAGCATCGGCAGGAAGTCCGGCAGGGAGGAGATCTTGTTGCGCACCAGCAGGATTGCCGGATCCTCGAGCACTGCCTGCTGAGAGTCCGTGTCGGTGACGAAGTAAGGAGACAGGAAGCCCTTATCAAAGGACACGCCCTCGGTGACGTCGACGGAGGACTCGATCGTCTGCGACTCCTCGACAGACAGAACTCCGTCCTTGCCCACCTTGTCCATGGCGCCGGCGATCACGCGGCCGATCTCCTCGTCACGCGAGGAGACGGTTGCCACGTTGGCGATGTCATCGGTGGAAGACACTGCAGTAGCGCGGGCCTTGAGCTCCTCGACTGCCTTCTCGGCCGCAGCGGCAATGCCGCGGTTGAGCTCGACAGGGTTGGCTCCGGCAGCAACGTTGCGCAGGCCTTCGAAGATCAGGGCCTGAGCCAGCAGCGTTGCCGTGGTGGTGCCGTCACCGGCTGCGTCGTTGGTCTTGATAGCAACGGACTTCACCAGCTGCGCGCCCAGGTTCTCACCCTTATCCTCGAGCTCGATCTCGCGGGCGATGGTCACGCCATCGTTGGTCACGAGCGGACCACCGAAGGCCTTGGCCAGAACGACGTTGCGTCCCTTCGGGCCGAGGGTCACCTTGACGGTGTCAGCCAGCTTGTCCACGCCCCGCTGAATGTCCTCGCGGGCCTGTTGATCAAACGCAATGAGCTTAGACATTAAGACTCACGCCTTTCTGAAAATTACTTCTCGACGACTGCGAGCAGGTCGCGGGCGCTGAGCAGCAGGTACTCCTGGCCGTCGTACTTCAGCTCGGTTCCGCCGTACTTGGAGAACACGACGGTGTCGCCCTCCTTGACGTCCACCGGAGCGCGGTTGCCGTTGTCATCCAGCTTGCCCGGGCCCACGGCGATAACGGTGGCCTCCTGCGGCTTCTCCTTAGCGGAGTCCGGGATAACCAGGCCGGAAGCGGTGGTGGTCTCGGCCTCGACGATCTGAACGAGGACCTTGTCTTCGAGCGGGCGGATGTTGACGTTAGCCACGGGTATTCCTTTCCACGGAAAAATTGCGTACAGATTGTTGTCCCGGTTGTGGGATTACGACGCAGCCGTCGTCGCGGGTGAACAACTGAGTGCTTTCCATCAACCTGCCTAGCACTCTAGTGATACGAGTGCTAGCGCTCAACCTTGAGGTAGTGCCAGCAATCACTCAACGACGGGGATGGATACTGCCAGGCCCGGAACAGTTGCCGCCGCCAGGGAGGATGGCCGGGCACCATCGCGAATCAGGGCGGCCCCCAACGCTGCAATCATCACGCCGTTGTCGGTGCATAGGCGAAGAGGCGGGACGCGCAGTTGGATACCTGCATCCGCGCAGCGCTGCTCCAGGAGGGAACGCACCCGCGAGTTGGCCGCTACTCCCCCGCCCAGCAGCACGGTCTTCGCGCCGACTTCTTGGGCGGCCCGGACCGTCTTGAAGCTGACCACGTCGGCCACCGCCTCTTGGAAGGACGCACAGACATCCTCCACACTGATCACGCGCCCCTCGGCCTCGGCGGTCTCAATGTAGCGCGCCACGGCGGTCTTGAGTCCTGAGAAGGAGAAATCGTGGCGATGCTCACTGTGATGGTCGTTGCCCTTCATCAGGCCGCGCGGAAACGCGATGGCCTGGGGATTTCCTCGCTGGGCCAGCTTGTCGATCACGGGCCCACCCGGGTATCCCAGGTGCAAGAGGCGGGCAACTTTGTCATAGGCCTCGCCAGCGGCGTCGTCAAGCGTCGAACCAATCTCCCGCATGGGCTTTCCCACGCTGGTGACCTCGAGGATCTGGGTGTGACCGCCGGAGACCAACAACGCGACGCAGTGGTCCAGTTCCTCACCGTCGAGCGTTGCGACGGCGACGTGCCCACCGAGGTGGTTGACTCCGTAGAAATCAACTCCCCAGCCGGCGGCGTACCCCTTGGCCGCGGCAGCCCCCACGAGTAGAGCGCCGGCCAGGCCCGGGCCAACCGTGGCGACGACAGCATCGGGCTTGGCGATCCCCGCCTCACGCATCGCAGCGTCCATGACGTGCGGCATGGCCTCCAGATGCGCGCGGGAGGCGATCTCCGGCACCACGCCGCCAAAGGCAGCGTGCTCCCCCATCGAGGACGCGACCTGGTCCGCGAGGACGCGAACGTGGCCGTCGTCGGAAAGTTCGACGATGCCAACGCCCGTCTCGTCACACGAAGACTCGATACCCAGAATGATCATTTTTCGCCTCCCGGTGCGGGGCGCAGCATGGTGAAAGCATCGGCCCCCGAGGGTTGGTAGTAGTTCTTGCGCACCCCAGTGATCTCGAAGCCGAGGCTTTGATACAGGGCGATGGCTGGCTCGTTATCGGTGCGAACCTCCAGGAACGTGGGCGCCTGAGCATCATCCGCAGCCCCCAGGAGCTGCGCCATGAGCTCCCGGGCAATGCCCCGACGCTGGAAAGCAGGATCGACCCCAATGGTGTGGATCTCGCACTCCAGATGCGGCGGCTTTCCCATCACCCCTACCCCGGCATAACCAAGGAGCTTTCCTTGCTCTTCCACCCCGAGATACAGGGTGTGCGGGAGACCCACCTCGGCGACGAAAGCTGAGGCCGGCCAGGGATTATCTCCCGGAAAGAGGATGGCCTCCAGCTCGGCGCAGCGCTCAGCGTCCGCGGGGGTAAGTTCCCGTACCTGCCAGCTCACAGCGAAACCTCGGGAATCGCGGCCGAGCGCGGTGAACGAGTGGGCACCACGGCGTCGGGGCGGCGAAGGTAAGCCGGGCGCAGCGGTTGCGGATCTGCTGTGAGGTCAGCGACCGCGACCAGCCACTGCGGCTGCAAGGTCACCTCGCGCTGGTCGACGTGGTTTGCGGGCAAGCGGTCCCCCAAGGCGGAGGGGATGAGGATTTCCCTGACGTCGGGCGAAAGCTCCAGGTCTTCCGGACGACAGACCGCCGGGCCGCCTATTCGCTGACCAGATTGGTAGGTGGCGTGGTAAATCTCCTTGCGCCGCGCGTCCGTGGCCACAAGGACGTGTTCTGCCGTTGCCGCCTGGGCGAGCGCGTCGAGGGTACAGACCCCGTGGACGGGAATCTGCAACGCCTGCGCCAGGGCCTGGGCGGTTGACATGCCAACCCGCAACCCGGTGAAGGGGCCCGGCCCATAGCCGACCACGATCGCCTCCAGGTCCGACATGGGCAGACCGGCATGGTCCAGCGCATCGTCGATAGCCGGCACGAGCTGCTCGTTGTGCCCACGCGTCGCAGCGCTCACCGCACTGCCGAGCACCTCCCCTGAGGCACTGTCGACAACCCCGACCACCAGATCACTGGTGGCTGTATCTACTGCTAAGACCTTCACGGGTCTTAAGAGTAACTGCCCTAGGCAGCGAGAACCCAGCCACCGTCCTCGGTCTTAGCCAACGGCAGCATCTGGACTGCGTTGAAGGGAGGAACCTGCGGGCCCGAGCACAGGTCAACCCGGTCACGCGAGATGTGGTCCGCAGCCGAGGTGCCGTCCTCGCGGATGAGCAGGATGTAGTTGGAGTCCTGATCCACCTTGTCGGGCAGGCCTTCCGGAGCGGAGGGCAGGCCCAGCTGCTCGACGACCGATTCGGGGGTAGCTCGCGGGCACACCGCTGCTGCAGCCACAAACTCTTCGCCGTAAGCGTCCATGGGAGACACCGCAGTCAGGTGAAGGTGGGCGTCGTCAGCCGCGGCGACGGCGCGCTCAATTCCGCCGGTGGGTAAGGCAGCCTGGACAGGCGCACGCTGGGCAAGCGCCACCAGGCCGAGAATGGCAACGAGGAATCCGGCAATGATAATGCCGGCCAGGATTTTCAAGCTCTTAGTCATCGCTGCCACTTTACCCCGCAGCGCGCGGCTGCGGGCCCTAACTAACGATCTCCCAGCTAAGCTCCCGCACGTCCTGCGAGCGATCCAGGGTGAGCACCAGGTGGTTGGTGCTCAGCTGCTCCATGAGGCCTTCACCCCATTCCGCCACGACGACGGCCTCTGTCAGGTCCGTGTCCAAGTCCAGCGCGTCGATCTCGTCGAGTGGATCGGCCCCGGTGCTGCCCAAGCGGTAAGCGTCCACGTGGATTAGCGACGGTCCTCCCACCTCGCTGGGATGCTCTCGCGCGATCACGAAGGTCGGCGAGGTGACCCTTCCGCTCACCCGCATCCCACGGGCGATGCCTTGCGTAAGGGTTGTCTTTCCTGCCCCGACCGGGCCCTTGAGGATCACCAGGTCACCCGCCTCGAGCGCAGCGCCCAGCTGCTCGCCGAACGCCTGGGTCTCGGCGGCGGTGGCACACATCACGTGCCCCTGAGGGGGAAATTCGGGCTTCACTTAACTCTCCCTGTACTCGCGAACAGTGCGCCCCTTGGGCAGGCAGGCGACTTCGTAGGAGATGGTACCCAGGCGATCTGCCAGATCCTCTGCTCCCATGCCACCGGCTCCCATGATGATCGCGGTATCCCCCGGCGCGACGGCCTGCGGATTATCGCCTAGATCCACCACTATCTGATCCATGCACACCCGTCCGACCTGCTGATAGCGCCGTCCCCCAATGGTGACCTCCAGCTTTCCTTGAGCAGCGCGCGGTACTCCATCGGCGTATCCCGCTGGAATCAGGCCAACAAACCCATGCCGGTCAAAGGTGTGGGTGTAGCCATAGCTCACGCTATCTCCGGGAGCCACGGGCTTGACGGAAATAACGTCTGCCTGCCAACTCATCGCCGGGTGCAGGTTCCAATCGCCCGGCAAAGGGTCGAGCCCGTAGAGAGCCAGCCCCACGCGCACCTGGTCATAGTGCAGGTCGGGGTTTACCAGCGTGGCTGCTGAATTAGCCAGGTGATTACACGGCAGCGCAAAACCCATCTCGCGCCCCACCGAAATCGCCCGCTCGAAGGCCGCCTTTTGCTCCCCGTTTGCTGGGTGTGTGGGCTCATCCGCGCATGCGCAATGCGACATCACCCCGGTCACGCTGAGGTGCTGTGCCTGCCGCGCCAGCTCAAAGGCTCGCTCCCACAGCCGCTCCTCTATCCCAGAGCGATGCATGCCCGTTTCCACCTTGAAGCAGATCTTCGCTGGAATCTGCGCTTCCACCAGGTACTTCAGGTGCTGAAGGCTAGGAACAGCGAGCTCGATACCCGCTGCCAGGGCCTCCTCCACAGGGCCGTGCGGAGTCCACAACCACGCAAGTATGGGCTTGTCGACGCCCGCCAGGCGCAGCTCGATAGCTTCGTCCAACGTGGCTACCCCGATGGCGTCGATCCCGCGCACAGATCGTGCGACCTGCACAGCGCCGTGGTTATAGGCGTCTGCCTTGAGCACGGCCATCAACCGCACGCCAGGGCTGAGCGTTCCCCGAATCTGCTCGATGTTGTGCTGGATCGCTTCGAGGTCAATGACGGTGCGCAGCTGGTTCATCGCACTACACCTGCTCGAGGCGCATTTTCCGTGGTGATAAACCCGAGACCTTCACACATATTTGCTCAGAGTAGTCCAGGGCAGCGCCATCGGGGAGATCCTGTCAGCCTTAACCAGGTCGTATGCATTACTGTGTAAGGCGTGTCTGCGAACTTGAAGAAGCACCTGGCTCAATTGTCCAAGCGTGGTCCGCACCGCGTCCTGGTCGGCGATCTTGCATACGCCGGTATCGACGGAACGGTGTACACCCCGGCAGAAGGTAATGGCCTTCCTGCCGTGGCGTTTGGGCATGACTGGATGAAGTCGCCGAAGAAGTACCACGCGACGCTGCGCCACCTGGCCAGCTGGGGCATCGTGGTTGCGGCTCCAAACACGGAGACCGGAATCAACCCCGACCACATGGGCCTGGCGGCCGACCTTGAGTCCACTCTGCAAATCCTGGGCGGTGTGCGCTTGGGACACGGCAACGCCACGGTCAACCCGGGGCGCATGGGCCTGGCTGGCCACGGCATGGGCGCTGGCGCAGCTGTGCTTGCAGCCACCAACAACGAGCGTTGCTCCGCCGTCGCGGCCATCCTTCCCGCCGAGGTCTCCCCCTCGTCCTACGCGGCCGCGCAGAACGTGCACGTTCCGGGTCTGGTTCTTGGCTCTGGAACCGGTGGACTGTTCGGTTCCGGAAACCCCGCCAAGCTGGCGCACAACTGGGCAGGCGAGGTTGCCTACCGCGAGGTCAGCGGCATTAACCAGCAGAGCTTTAGTGAGGACACGCTGTTCAAGCTCGCAGTGGGAATGGGCTGGCCCCAGATGGCTGGCCAGGAACGCATCCGTGGCCTGGTCACGGGTTACCTCCTCTACACCCTGGCGGGTGAGAAGAAGTACTCCGACTTTGCCGAGCAGGATGCAACCGCTCCCAAGGTAGAGAGTTTCTTCGGCGACGAGCTCGCTAAGCGCGCCGACTAAGCCCACTCCCCGCGACGCAGCACACTGCGGACCTGCCCCGATCCCCGCCGAACGGAATTCGCCGGGGTCGGGGTTTTGCTATGCGCACGCTGGTTGCGCGGATTGCGCGCTGCCTCTTCCACCGTGCGCTGAGCTTGAGCTAGATTCTGCTCGAACTCAAGGAGCCGCGCGGTGGTGCGCTCCCGAAACTGCCGAGCAAACTCTTCGAATTCGTTCACCACTTACCTACCTTTCGTGCGCGCGGAGACTGCTCTGGTTCTGGTTCTGCAGGTGGTTCAGGCTCCGGCATGGGAGCAGGCTCTGGTGCCGGCGGCACTTCCGCTTGGGCAGGCTGTGCCACGTGCGCCAGTTTTTCCGGTGGTGGTGTTGGCTCCTTTACCTCGGCTAGTTCGGGCGGGGACGGCAGGACGCCATCGGGATTGGTGACTGGTTCAGGTGCTGGTTCAGGCTCTGGCTCTGGTTCAGGCTCTGGTGCGGGTGGTGGGCAATCTTGTGGTTCGGGAGCTGGTTCGCATTCCATCGCCTCGACAGCTTCGAGCAGGCACCCTTCGGCCAAGACTGCCCCGGCCAGCAGCACGGCTGCTCCGGCAACAGCTAGGGTGCCGATTGCTGCATCGGTAGAGATCGAACACGACGCCTCCACGCAGACGTTTCCAGAGACCGCGAGGGAACTTGCTGGCTCAACAGTCACGCACTCGGAACTCTCGCACGAGACCGGAACTGGCGGACAGGCGGGTGGCACCGCGGCTGCCGGTTGCATCGGGGGTTGGAGGGGTGGCTGGACGGGTGGCTGGACGGGTGGGCACACCGGATTCGATTGTGGGCCTGGTGCGGGAGGCGCGGCTGCCGGCTGTGTCGGCGGCTCCACGGCAGGCGGCTCGACGGCAGGCGGGCACACCGGTTGCGGTGTGACGGTGACCGGCTGCGTCGGTGGGGCCGGAGGTGCTGGCGAAGGTGTTGGCGAGACCTCTGGCGGGGCGGGCGGTGAGGACGGTGAGGGCGGACATGCTGGTGTGGCAGCCGCTGGTTGCGCACACGCGGTTTGCGTCGCGGGTTCTGCCTTCGCACACGCCGGCGGAGGTACTGGTGGCGTCGATTCCTGCTGTTCACAGTGCTCCTCGCAGATACCTGCACAGGTATCAAAGCACTTGGCAATCATCTGATCCCGGTCCTGACACGTGCTCATGGCGCTGTGCAGGGTGTCCTCGATAAGGGAGGCTCCGACCGAGATGATCGTTCCGGCTAGCATCCCCACCGGATTCGCGCGCAGAACCATGGTGAGCGCCTGAAGCATGGGAAGAGCAGCCAGTAAAAGCTCCTGGATACCCAGGCAGGAGTCGTCGACGATCGTGTCAACCGCCGTGCAGCACTCATCAACCTTGGTGGTTACGCGGTCCGCGCTTTCACGCTCGCGCTGGTAATTTTCGTCCTCCTTGGTCAAGGCCTCGGTGATCAGCCCACCAGCAACCCCGATGGCCAGGTTTGCGGCCAGCCCGACCAGCCCAGTTCCAGGTCGCATGTGTCCCCCACCGCGTGCCGCCACGAGGCTGGCCTCGCGGATGGCGGAGGTGTCTATGCCGTCGATTGCGCGGATGGCGTGAGCGAGCTGGTCCGGCGCCACCGAGGGGCCGCCATAGCGCCCGGCGGCGCTGACCTGAAAACCAGCGACGGCAGAAGAGAATTCCTGCGCTAGGTGTGCAGCCTGAGCAGCCTTCATCGCCCCGCCTTAAACGATTGGGCCACCAACTCATTAGCGTGAGCGATGGCGGAGAGCTGCTCGGCGGATGCTTGGGCTTGGGCTTGCCGGGCGTCGATACGCACCTGACCTAAGGCGTGGACCCGCTGGAGGACCTCATGCATGCGCCTCGCCTGGCGCCCGAAGTCTCTGCCCACGCTGCCTGCGGGCACATGCGGGGTGGCCGCCGCGTGAACGCGGGCGAGCTCAGTGGCTTCAGCATCGAGATTGGCAAGCGCGGACAGTGCCGAGTCATGGTCGTAGTCCACGTGTCCGGTGTTCATAGAAAAATCCCCTCGATCAATCGTGGTGTTTTCCAGCAACACCTCACGTGCTGCCGTCACCCATCTTTGACGGGGAAAACACCGCGACGGTTCCTTCGAGGGGAAAGTTTTTAGGGCTTTCTACACTGCGGAGACCACCGCGGCGATGCGCCCGGCGACCTTGCGGGCCTGCTCCTTATCAGCGGCCTCCACCATGACGCGGAAGAGTTCCTCGGTACCGGAGGGACGCAGGAGGATGCGACCGGTCTGGCCAAGTTCCTCTTCTGCCTGCGCCTTGGCGCTGATGACGTCCGGGTTGTCCAGGATGGCGGACTTGTCGGAGACCGGAACGTTGATGAGTACCTGCGGGAGCACCGTCATCACCTCAGCAAGTTCCTTGAGCGACTGGCCAGTCATGGCCATCCGCTTCATCAGGTGAAGGCCGGTCAACGTGCCGTCGCCGGTCGTGGAGTGCTCCGGCATGACCACGTGTCCGGACTGCTCGCCGCCCAGAGCGAAGCCACCGCGGCCCAGCTCCTCGAGGACGTAGCGATCCCCGACCTTGGTCTGCTTCATAGCAATGCCCTCGCGCTCCATGGCGAGCGTGAGGCCAAGGTTGCTCATGACGGTGGCCACCAGCGTGTTGTAGCGCAGGTCATTTTCCTGCTTCATACCCACGGCCAGGATCGCCATGATCTGGTCGCCATCGACGACGTTGCCCTCCGCGTCGACGGCCAGGCACCGGTCGGCGTCGCCATCGTGTGCCAGGCCCAAGTCGGCGCCGTGCTCGACGACGGCCTTTTGCACCTGTTCGATGTGGGTGGAACCGCAGTTGTCATTGATGTTGTAGGCGTTGGGCTGGTCGAAGATCGTGACTACCTCGGCCCCGGCCGCTTCGTACGCCAGCGGTGCTACTCGGCTGGCCGCACCGTTGGCCGTGTCCACCACAACCTTGATGCCCTTGAGGTTCACCGTCATGGATTCGGCGAGGTGGTTGAGGTAGCGTCCCCGAGCGTCGGGGGCCTCCTCGATCACACGGCCGATGCCCGTTCCGGTAGGCCCCTCTGCTTCTAGTTCGTCCATGGCGCGCTCGATCTCGTCCTCCAACGAATCGGGAAGCTTGCGGCCACCGGCGGAGAAGAACTTGATGCCGTTATCCGGCATGGGGTTATGCGAGGCAGAGATCATAACGCCCAGGTCCGCACCGTAATCATCGGTAAGGAAGGCAACGGCCGGAGTCGGCAGGACGCCGACGCGCAGCACGTCCACTCCGCGGGAGGCCATACCCGCGGCCATGGCTGCAGCGAGCATCTCGCCGGATACGCGGGGATCACGCCCGATAATGGCCGTCGGGCGGCGCTCATGGGACCGACGATCCTTGGTGAGCACCTGCGCAGCGGCTGCCCCCAAGCGCATGGCCAGCGGGGCGGTCAGGGTCTTGTTCGCGAGGCCGCGAACTCCGTCAGTACCAAAGAGTCGAGTCATACCGACGATTATGCCTGTTGCCGTGGTTTCGCTTCGAGGTGGGGATCGCTACTCGACGTCCAACTCAACCGAATGTGGCAGATTCTCACTGGACGTTCCCACATGGAACACATAGGTACCGGGCCGGACAACGAAGTCTTGCTCATTGGCATCCCACACACCCAGCGGATGCGACGCACCGGCCACATCCAGCGTGATCGTGACCTGCTCGGTCGCACCTGGCTGCAGATCGACCTTCTGGAATCCCACCAGGCGGCGCGGCGGCTGACCTGCCACCGGGATCTCCGCATACACCTGGACGACCTCTGCGCCGGCTCGGCTTCCGGTATTGGTCACCGAGGTGTTGATCGTCACCGTTCCCCGCTCGGCAACACCCGACTGCACGTCCTGGGTTTGCAGCTCACACTCACCGATGTCGAAGGTGGTGTAGCTCAGGCCGAAGCCGAATTCGAAGAGGGGACGAATTCCCTGTGCCTGGTGCCAGCGATAGCCCATTTCCAGGCCCTCGGAGTAACGCATGACCGGGTAACCCGCGCCCTCGTCCACGCCGGGATAACGCGATGGATTGTTCGCGTAGCAGGTGTCATCCTCGCTGGCCGGGTAGCTCATGGGCAGCTTGGCGCTCGGGTTGTGATTACCCAGCAGGACGTCGGCGACCGCGTGGCCATCCTCTTGCCCCTGGTTGAAGGCCTCCACAAGGGTGTGCGTCTTCTCCAGCCAGGGCATAAGGACGGGGTCGCCGTCCTTGAGCACCACCACGGTGCGATCGTTGGCATCCGCAAGCGCGTCGATGAGTTCGTCCTGGCGCTTGGGCAGGTGCATCGTCTCCTGGTCTGCGCCTTCGGTGGTGACCAGTCCGGCCATGACGATCACCGTTCCGGCCTGGGCCGCACGAGCGCGCACCTCGTCCAGGTTGGACATGTCGTCTGCCACCGTGAACACATCGACCTTGTTGTGGGCACCTCGCTCAGCAAGAACGTCGATAAGCCCCTGTGCGGGCGGCACCGGTCGGGTCGGGATGACCTGGGACGAACCGCCGCCGCAGTTGCAGATGTGGTTGGCAAAGTCATCGATGCCCACGATGAGGATGTCCCCCGCGGTCTCTGGGGCCAGCGGAAGCAGGTCGCGCTCGTTTTTGAGCAACACGATGACCTTGGCCGCAGCTTCACGGGCGAATGCGGCACCGGCATCGATATCGATTCCGGTGACCTCGCGGGGCGCATCGAACTGGCCGAAGCGGAACATCTGGGTGTAGCGACGGATCAGGGCTCGGTCGATCGTCTCCATCTCCAGGATGCGCTGATCCAAGGCATGCTCGATGTTCTCCATCGTCATCCAGTTGTGGTCGGGCATCTCATGATCCAGGCCGGCGTTGAGCGACTGAGCGGTGGAGCGAGTGGCCCAGAAGTCGGACTGCACATAGCCGTCGAAGCCCCACTGATCGCGCAGAACCGTGGTGAGCAGCCAGTAGTTCTCGCAACCATAAGTGCCGTTGAGGCGCTGGTAGGAGCCCATGATGCAGCCGACTTCTCCGTCCTTGACGGTCATCTCGAACGGCAGTAGGTAGAGCTCGCGCATGACGTTCTCGGCTGCCTTGACGTCGTAGCGGAAACGCTCCTTCTCCTCGTCGTTGAGGGCGAAGTGCTTGGCTTCTGCGATGACGTTCTTGGACTGCACGCCGCGGGTGACCTCCACGCCCATGACGCCTGACAGGTACGGGTCCTCCGAGAAGTACTCGAAGTTGCGCCCTCCCACGGTGACGCGCGCCAGACACATGCCCGGTGCCTCGAGCAGGTGCTGGCCCAGGGCAGCGGTCTCGGTTCCCATGAGCTCGCCATAGCGACACGCTAGGTCCGCATCGAAGCTTGCTGCCAGGCCCAAAGTTGCCGGCAGAGCGGTTGCTGCCGGGGAGGGCGTGCCGTCGCCCATGCCCACGCCCACCGGGCCGTTGGTGATGTTCAGGCGTGGGATACCGAGTTCTTCTACCGGATCAGCATGGCGCCAGACATTGAACTGATCCACGTCGATGTCGGAAAGATCCAGGTTGTAGGGGTTGATGGTGGTCATCGCCCCGCCCAACTGGTCCACCTTTTGTTCCAGGGTCATCTCGGCAACCAGCAGGGTTGCCCGCTCGCGTGGGCTGAGGTCAGTGTTCATCCAAGGCTTGTCCATGTCTCTAGCCTAGCCCCAATGGTCTGACCATATGAGTGATTTTTACCCCACAAAAGCACAACGCCGCCGGCACCCGCACAAAGTGCGAGTAATACCAGCGGCGTGAATGCCTGGGCAGTAAACCTTAACGCTTGGAGTACTGCGGAGCGCGACGGGCCTTGTGCAGACCAGCCTTCTTGCGCTCGACGGCACGAGCGTCACGGGTGAGCAGGCCGGCCTTCTTCAGGACGGCACGGTCAGCCGGGTTGTACAGGTTCAGCGCACGGGCGATAGCCAGGCGCAGAGCACCGGACTGACCGGTCGGGCCACCACCGTGGATGTTGGCCTTGATGTCGAACTGACCCTCGCGCTCGAGGATGGTCAGCGGGGTCAGCAGGTCCTGCTGGTGCACCTTGTTGGGGAAGTAATCCTCCAGGGTGCGGCCGTTGATGGTGATCTCGCCGGAGCCCGGCTTGAGCACGATGCGGGCGATGGCGCGCTTACGGCGACCAACGGTCTGGATCGGACCCTCGTGGACCGGAGCGGCCTCCTCGACGGAGCCCTCAGCCTCGGAGGAGGTGTTCAGAGCATCGCCGATGGTGTAGCCGAAGTCCTCGGAAGCAGCCTGTGCGGCAGCGATGTCCTCAGCGGACGCGACGTCGTTGGTGGTGTTCTGATCAGTCATTACTGGGTCACCTGCTTGAACTCGTAGGGCTCGGGCTGCTGACCGGCGTAGGGGTGCTCGGATCCAGCGAAGACGTGCAGCTTCTTGATGGAGGCGCGGGAAAGCTTGTTGTGCGGCATCATGCCCTTGATAGCTTCCTCGATGACGCGCTCCGGGCGCTTGTCCAGAGCCTGACCCAGGGTCATGGACTTCAGACCACCCGGGTAGCCGGAGTGGCGGTAACGCATCTCGCGCTCACGCTTGTTGGAGGAGGTGTGGATCTTGTCAGCGTTGATCACGATGACGTGATCGCCGGTGTCCACGTTGGGTGCGAACTGCGGCTTGTGCTTGCCACGCAGCAGGTCAGCTGCGGTGGAAGCAAGCTTGCCCAGCACCACGTCGGTTGCGTCGATGACGTACCACTTGCGGGTAATGTCACCGCTCTTCGGGTGGTAAGTAGACATGCATGACTCCTTTAAAAGTCTGTCTAGAGGTTTTGCCGGCCAACTGCACTGCGCAGTGAGTCGCTAAGCCATCGGCGGCCGGTGGAGACCCGATCGGCTGAGCGGGGCATGAAGCCCACTACGCACACAAGAGCTCAATACTATTGCACGGCGGGCGTACAACAAAACCGCCCAACCACGCCCGAAAGTGTGGCTGAGCGGTGACCCTCCGCGCTCGCGCCTGCCCCCAGTAGTAAGCGCGGAGAGTGCTGTGCTGACTACTGCCAGGAGGCAGCAGCACGACGGTTGATGTCGCTCATGGTGTTGTTTCCCTCGGCGAGGGTGTCAGAGATGGTGGACAAGATGGTGTTGAGCTCCAGTGCCGCGGAATCCCACTGTGCCTGTGCAGCCTGGTACGCGGTCGAGGACTCGCCCTCCCAGGTGGAGATCATCGGCTGCAGCTGACGCTTGAGGTCTTCCAGCTCGCTTCCGATGCGCGCCGAGGTGGAGCGAATATCTGCCGCTGCGTTGTCAATCTCGCCAAACTGGTACTTGATGGTGGACATTGTTGGTTCCCCTTCGTGGTTAGAGGTTGAGCCCGGAGGCTACGGAATTGAACGCGGTCTCGTTGCTGGCCTCGACGTCGGAGAAGTTGCCGGCGTTGGAGCGCAGGTTTTCTGCAATGGACGTCAGTGCCTGTTGCAGGCGCTGCGCGGCGGCGTCGTAACGCTCCATGAGGTTGTCAAAGCTGGCCTGGGCGGTGCCTGCCCAGGATCCGCGGAGGGTGTCCACAACATCGGCCAGGCGCGACAGCTCGCCCTGAACGCGGGCGTTAGTGTCATCGACGTTGGCTGCCGTGGATACCATCACCTCGGCTTCGGTAGTAAACAGCTGGGTCATGAGCTCTTCCTTCTCTCACGTGGATGTGCGGTGGTTTAAAGGCTGCGGTGTGGCTCTCGCTGCCCTCACTGTTCTTTGACTGCCGGAAAAGGGATTCGGTTCCCTGGGGAGGAAAAGTTTTTTAACCCGGTTGCTCGAGCTTCACCGAATCCACCGCCATCGAGCAGGTGGCGTGTTGGCTCACCGTCGGTGGAGTACGGAAGTGGCACCCCACGCTCAATTGCTTGTCCCCCTCTACCCAGGTGGTCCAACGCACCTGGGAGCCATCACCGGGACGCTCCAGGTAATGGGCTCGCGGTTCCTGGAAGCGATAGCTTTCCAGCTGTGGATCGGATTCGACGAGCCGCTCTACCTCTTTTGCAATGGCATCCCCGTCGAGGCCGAACACGTCATCGACTGCCAGATGGATGACCATGTTGGGGTCTTGCCCCCGCGCCTCGACCGTGCCATCACCTGGTTCCAGTGTGAAGCCCGGAGGCAGCGTGACCCGGAATCCGTGGCCAGCTACGTCCACTGCACTTGGTGTGGTGGTTGTGGGCGCAGCTGCGCGGGTGGTCGAGGAAGCCACAGTCGAAGAACTGGTGGGCGGCGCCGTTTCTTGCACCGTCTCACCACGCCCAGAAAGGGCTGCCCAGCCCGCAGCGGCGCATCCCAGCGCGACGAGCACACCTACCCCGGCAATCATCACGCCTCGGGGAAGCGTTTGTGACCGCCCTCTCCAGCGGTGCTTGCCCCCGGACGGCGGCGCAGCTGACTCTTCCTCTGCGGGCAAGCTGGGCTCGTCTTGTTCGGCCAAGCGCGCAGAAATTCCCTTGGCTGTGAGTAATCCGATGAGCGAATCTGCTGTAGATGCAGGTGCGTCGATAAGCACCTCAACCTCGGGCCAGTGCTCGGCACTCAGAGCGCGGATCTGATCTACTACAGCGCTGCGAGCCCAGCCTTCCTCCACACCGGTACCGGGAAGGTCGTAGCGGTAAACAACGTCGGTGGGGTCTACGCCGTCGAAGACCGTGGCGGTATCGAAGACTGTCACGCTCACCTGGGGCTTGTGGGTGGTGGGCGGTGGACTTAATCGCTGGGTCATTATTGAACCTCCTCCGTGCGGCGAGCGATCTGAGTGAGTCCCACGAGGTTTCCGCGCGAGACGAACACGCCTCGCCCTGTTGGTTGGGGTCCGCACCGCACGCCGAAAATTTGTCCGTCGTCACGATCTGTGTCCATAACCAATGCCGATGGTTGCTCCGCCCGCAGTGCGGACAGGAAGCCACTGAAGAGAGCACGGTTGATGCCGGCCGACTTACGCGCAACAATCACTCGCAAACCGATATCCCGTGCATGTGGCAAGAGCGCCAGCAAGGGATGGAGGTCGCTTTCGCTGATGAGCTCGAGATCGTCAATAATCACGACGATCTCCGGACCCGACCACCAGGAGCGCTCCTTGAGCTGGGCTGGTGTGACATCAGCCCCCGGCAGACGGGTGTTCAGCGTGGTGACGGTGGCGCGGATCGCCTCTGTGATGGCGCTTGACGACGCCCCATAGGCCGCCACCATCGAATCTTTCGCCTCCGCCAGGTGTGCGCGGCGCGGGTCCAGGATGACCATGCGCGCTCGCTCGGGCCCGAGTGATTCCACACCGGCCATGACGGTGGAGACCACTGTGGACTTTCCCGCCCCAGATTGCCCGAGCACCACCAGGTGGCGATCCGCATGTTCCGTGAGGTAGATCCATCCGAGTCGCGCTCCACCTTGCCCCAGCGCTATCGCGCCAGGCTGGTGCGGGATGCTTTCCAGCGCAAGCAGGGCGGGAAGCGTGGCCAGTGCGGGTACGGGCACTTGCCCCTGTTTTTCCGCAGTATGGCGAATGTGTTCGACGTCCTGGGAGGAGGTAAACGCCACCAGGCTGTGTTGACCATCGGAGGTGACAGACCTCCCCGGAAGAGTGGGCACCTTCTCCTGTGCCTTGCGGTCGACGAGCGAATCCAGGGACTCGGTGAGTTTGAGCTCGACGCGGTGAGCGATGAGGTCACGCATCGCCGGTCGCAGCACGCTCCATCGCGGGGTGGAGACCAGCAGGTGACAATTCGCTGCTGGGCCGTCGGCGACCAGGCGGGTGCACGCCTCCACCAGGTCGTCCAGCCCAGAGTTCGGTGAAGCAATGGCGTGCCACCCGTCAATGACTAAGAAGGTTCTGCGGTTCTCTGGTGAGTCAATGAAGCCGCATACTTCGTCGACGATGCGCCGGGCGGTTTCGTCATCGCCACGCCCGGCGTAACCGGCTACGTGAGGCAAACGGGCCAATCCGCTGAGTGAGGAACCGGCAAGGTCGATGACGTAAAACCGGACCTCTGCGGTCGTGTTCGCGGCTGCCAGCGCGGCAACCAGTGTTTTCAGCGTCATCGACTTGCCCGACTGCGGCCCTCCGCACACGGCAACGTGTCCGCCCGCTGTCCGCAGATCCAGGCTGAGAGCGTCTTGGCGCTGATGGTAGGGCCGATCGATGAGCCCGATGACGGGGCGCATGGGAATTTCGGCGTCGGCCACATCGGGCAGCTCTATGCGCACAGGCAGGGGATCCAGCCAGACCTTGTGCGCAGCCAACCCGCGTGACTGGGCGGCCGCCCGCGACAAAGCCACGATCTCCTCGAGAACGGTTGAGGAGTGATCCGGAAGATAAGAGTCTTCGGAACTCTGGTTAGCCCAATCAACGCTGCTGAGCAGCTCCACCTGCCCTGGACCCGTGGATTCCGTGCCGCTCGCTACCCGGCGCGGAACCGGACCGGATACGTACGCGCCCTGGAACCGGATGAGACGCTCTGCGTCCGCTTTGAGGTATCCCGCACCGGGCTGAGCGGGAAGTTGGTAGGCGTCGGGTACTCCAAGGACCTGGCGCGATTCCGCCGCGGAGAAGGTCTTCAAACCGATCCGGTAGGACAGGTGGGAATCCAGCCCGCGGAGCTTGCCCTCCTCCAATCGTTGGGAGGCCAAGAGTAGGTGGACCCCCAGTGAGCGCCCCAGGCGACCAATGGCGACGAACAGCTCGGCGAAATCCGGGTGCTGTCCGAGCAACTCCGAGAACTCATCGACGATGATGACCAGCGCCGGCAGGGACGGCAGATCATGCCTGGTTGCTCGAGCGGCGGCATAGTCGGTGATGTTCGCGAAGTTTCCGGCAGCTCGCAGGACTTCTTGGCGACGGTTGAGCTCGCCAGATAGTGCGTCGTACATGCGATCAACGAGTCCGGCTTCGTTTTCTAGGTTGGTGATCACGGCGGAGGTGTGCGGGGCCGACTCGCAACCGAGGAAGGTGGCGCCGCCCTTGAAATCCACCAGGACCAAGTTGAGATCCTCCGGGCTATGCGTGGCCACCAGGGCGGCAACCAGGGACTTCAGCAGCTCCGACTTACCGGAGCCCGTGGCGCCAATGATCAGTCCGTGCGGTCCCATACCTCCGTGAGCGGATTCCTTGAGATCAAGCCTGACCGGGGCCTGTGATTCTGTCGTGCCGATCGGCACGTTGAGGCGGCCGCGGGCACTCAGTTCTCCGGACCACAAAACTTCCGGGGCCACGTCGCTCAGATCGGCGATTCCCAGAAGCCCGAGTAACCCGCCTGCTCCCGGCGCGAGTACGCCTTCCGGCCGGCTGTAGCGGGTCATGGCTCGAGCAAAGATCCGGGCTTCTCGCTCGCTGAACGCATCCGCCTTGCCGAGGTCCTCGACCCCGGCTGCGGTGTACACCCGCAGACGTTCGTCCACGCTCAGAGCCAGGCCTTCGGTCTCTGCACGCACCCCCAGAGCGCTGGCAGTCGGATGTGGCGAGAGGTCCACGATCACGTTCCACTCCGGGTTATCGATGAACTCTTCGGTACCAGTGGTGGCCAGATCGTCGATAAGCAAAATTCGATACTTGGCCTGATCCGCCTGCATCGCATGAGGTAGCCACCGCAGCCACTCCCAACCCTCGCCCTGTGCAACGATGCCCACGGTTTCGGGACCGTGGGCAGTGACCAGTTGGGCGACCATGGCGCGCGCAGCGGAACGCGCTCCGGAACCGGAAAGAGAGAGGAAGCGAAACGCCCGCAGCTGCACCGAGATGGGCATCTGTTCCACGGTGGATACAGCAGAAACGGTGGCCCGCAAGCTGACCGCGCACACGGGTTCTAGTTCTTCCGGCGCGGCGGATTCCTTGACGTCCAGGCGGCTGCTCAACGCCGCTGGCCCCAGGCCGAATCGCACCTCCAACACATCTGGGTCGTCGCTGCCGCGCTCCCACATGCGATTGGTGCCCACGCGTGCCAGGAGATCAGCCGGATCTGGATGGCGGTGCATCTCATGTGCTCGCTGGGCATGGGCATCGGCCAGGGCCTTTTCCCGAACTACGGCGAGGTGACGCAGATAGGTCCGCCGGGTTTCGTCTACGTCCCCCTCGGTCTGTGGCGGAGCGAACATCATGAGCATCGATACGCCCATCATGAGAGGAAGCACCAACATCATGGGACTGGCGTTGCGCCCACCGGCAAAGACCAGGACCACCATCGCAGCAACAGCTGCCACCATGACCACGGGCATGAGAATGCGGACCACGGGTGTGGGCTGCGGGCGCTGTGCTGTCGGCACTGCATCCACCGTGATGACCCTCTCCGGTTTCGGAGGGGCAGGATCGCGCTGGCTCGGCGGCGTTGGCTCAACAACCCACTGCTCGTGGGTGGCAAAAGTAACTCCCATTAAATGATTCGCTTTCCCCCGAAAAATGCGTTGTGTTCACGAACGCTTCTTGCTTGTGCAAGGTCCCCCGACCTTTCGTTCCACCGCATCGGTGGACACGGGGCTGATAGTAGGCGAAGATGAGCGCGTTGGCAGGTGGGGGCCTGGCAACGATTCACGCAAGGGGGAAGCGAATTGACCATGTCCAGCGGGATAACTGCGGCTACAGAGCCACCACGTAGCCATTCACTGCGGATCACGGTGCGCGTTCATGTGGGGTCATACATCCGCGAGGTGGACCTATCCGTACCTGCCTCGTCGGCACTGGCAGAGATGCTGCCCGCAATCCTTGACCTCTGCGAGGCGCCCACTATCAGCCGACCGTGGCGAGCCTCGACAGCTAACGGAAGTGCCGTCCCCATGTCCCACGCCATCATGGACACAGGCATTGGGCACGGTGACGTGGTTGTTCTCTCTCCTTCCGAGCCTGTCGACGCCCCCATCATCCGCGATTCGGCCGAAGCCCTGGTAGCCCAAGTCACCGGTTCGGGAGCGCGCGGAATTCTTCCGCTAGCCGCGATCATCGGCGCTGCGGGGTTAGGGGTTATCGCCTGGCACCTCAGCAGTCCCGTGGTGGCAGGCGCCGTCGTAGCAATCTGCGCGGCCTTGCTGTTTGCCCGGCACAGAACCTGTGGAGCCTATGCGGTTGTGTCAGCGGTGGCTGCGGGTGGTGCAGCTGGCTGGGCAGTTGCCGATGCCGGAGTGCCCGCTACTGCGACTGGCGTGGCGTGGATTGCTGCGACGAGTGTGCTGATGACCTTGACTGTGGCGGCAGCAGCAGCCTGGTTAAGCGCCACCATGGTCAGAAGTCTGGTGGGGCTGATCACCGCCTGCGTTATTGCGCTCTGCGCGAGCCTTGGCTTCGGCGTGGCTTACCTTTCTGGCACCGGATTAGTCCAGGCGCCCGCTGCGCTGGCAACGCTGGGGGCTCTTGCCGTATTTGCCATCGCCCCAGGCATGGCCACCACGCTGGCCGGCCTGGAGGTCTTTCGGCTTCCGACCGCAGGCCAAGACCTCTCCTACTCCGACTCCTTCCAGCCCGACGTGGATTTACGGGCGCGCCGGGCTCGCATGGTGGCCGATGGAATGGCGAGCGGAGCGGGCGTCGTTCTCGTGGTCGCACTGGCGTGCCTGGGCTTCGTCGGTGGCCTGGCAGTACAACTGTGCGCGCTAGCGGTTGCCGGAGCCACCGTGGTGCATGCAGCACGACACCGCAGTCCAGCTTGGGCGTGGGCGCTGGGGCTAAGTGCAATCACGGCGTTGAGTGTGGTCACTATTGCGCCGCTGCGCGGGGACGCTCCGGCGCACCCTGTACACCTGGTGCTGGCGGGTTGTGCTGCCGTGGCTTGCGCGAGCGCACCACTGTGGCTGCGGGAGATGAATCCCTCCCCCACTACTTTGGCCTGGTGGGAACGCGCCGAAATGGCCGCTTTGGTCGCCACCATCCCGCTCGCAGCCTGGGTGGCCGGAGTGTTCGCCCTAGTGCGAGGTCTGGGATGATCAGGCACACTGTGAGCGCTTGCGCAATGCTGGCGCTAGCAGCGGTTCCGGCTCAGGCCCAGGAAGCGGATCGTTGCCCAGCGCCCGTCTCGGCCAATCCTGCTCCGCCGCCTCGACAACCTGCGGATGCGGTGTATCCCACCGACTTCGCCACGGGGGAGGGAGTGCTCGTGGCGGTCATCGATACGGGGGTCGCGGCTCACCCCGAACTCACCGAGGTCGTCCCCATCGCTGACTTGGTCACCCCGGATACACCCAATCCGCATTTCGACTGCGACGGCCACGGGACCGTCGTCGCCGGAGTGATCGACAGCGTGGCCCCACACGCCCGCATCGGCTCCGTCCGGCAGACCAGCTCTTACGTGCGCAAGGACGAAAACTCACTTACCAGCGGGAGCATCGCATCCCTGGCCGAGGCGATCAACAAGGCCCTCGATCACCACGCCCGCGTGATCAACATTTCCGTCGTGGCATGTCTGCCCGCTTCCCAAGCGTCGCAGGTGGATAAGTCAGCGCTTGTCGACGCCCTTGCTCGCGCGGAGCGAGAGAACGCCGTAGTCGTGGCTGCCTCAGGTAACGCAACCCAAGACTGCACACAGGATTCGGTGGTACTTCCTACCCAGGAGCCAACGGCACTTTCCGTAAGCGCACTCGGTGCGGATCCCTATACGTTGGCTAGCTATGCGCTGCCCGTTCGAGGTGACAAGACCGCGCTGGCAGCACCTGGCCGTATTCCCTTTGCGCTGTCTCCCCGTGGGGATGGTTGGGCGCGCGGCATGAGTCAGGGCCAAGGCCAGGTCAACCCGTTTGAGGGGACGAGCTTTGCCGCGCCTGTCGTCTCGGGCACCGCGGCGCTGTTAATTCAGCGCCACCCGCAGGCGAGCGCACGGGAGATTCGCGAGCTCATTGTGGCCTCTGCCCAGCCTCCGCTCGGGGTGGTGGATCCCCTCGCTGCGGTAACGCAGGCGCCGCGTCACCAGGAGCAGGCCCGGACTGTCGAGCTGGCTGTGCCCGCTTCCCCGGAGTCCTCGGGAGTGCGCACTGGCCAGTTGATTATCGCAGCGTTGGCTTTGCTTTCCGCAGCATCCGTGCTTATCAGCGCCTACGTTCAAGCCCCAAGAACTCGAAGGCGGGGCTCAACCAGTCCAAGCCGCCGTAGAACCAACTGGCCCAGGCCACGAGCGCAAGTGTGGCAATCGTAATCAGCGTAAAGAGCGTCATGATCAGCCATCGCAGCCAGCGAGGTTGCGCCCGATACCAGGTGCTCACCCGGTCAAACGTTGCTAGTCCCCAGGTGAGCAGGCGCCGAGCCCACGCCACCTCTAAGGCAAGGATGGAGATCCCGGCGAAGGTGATTAACCACCCTTGGCCAGGAAGCGGGATGGCAATGATCCCGATAATGACAACGAGTGCACCCAGCGCGATGGTGGCCGGGCGCACCAGCCAGCCATGCTTACGGGTCTTCCAGCGTGCATGCATGTGCTCCAACTGAGCAGCTCGCGTGAGCACAGCATCTCGCATAGTGGCCATAATGTGGCTAACGATAGCCGCTGGGGGAAAGTTCCCCGCTACTAATAGGCGACTGGAGTTCGCGCGGCCTGGGTATCTAGCACGGGCCCCCGAGGCAGAAGGTCAATGACCCGGTGATCCGCGGCCACCGGGGCCGGAGCCCCCAACAGATCTAGAGCGCCCGGGGCGACCTCATGCCGCAACCCATGAGGCGTGACCACCTGGTGGCCCGCACCAGTATCTACCACCACGGCCCCCGACTCTAGCCCGGCAAAGTGACCTGCAGGTGCATCCCCAGGCAACTCTGCCCCGCGGAGTCCTCCCGGCGCAGTTCCCACTCCCCCGCCTGGCAGCGAGCACACTCTCATTCCCAGCGGGTCAATGAAGCGCAGTTTGTCCTCGGGAAGAGGCAGCGGGGCCATGGGAGCAAGCTGCGCTACGCGCGACGCGGAGACTCTTTCCTCGGTGACCCCGAGCTCCTTGAGGATGCGCTCCTGCGTGGAGGTCACTGCGATTGCTGCATTCTCGTGCTGTGCAAAGGTAGTCGTGGCGTCGTTAAGCAATGTCACCCCGTCTGGAACCGTCCACGGCTCACGCTCAGAAATTGCGCTCAGCCCCGCGCCAGAGACGTCCAACCGCGGGGTCTCCGGTGAGATTCCCACCGCCCGGCGCAGTGCTCGGCCTTCCGGGGATTCCTCGGAGGGAAGCTCATTTCGACCAGCCGCAGTCAGAACCCAATCCCCCGTGGGAGAAGAGACCAGCACTGCCTCGCCTACTCCCAGGGGTGTGGGCAGCGCGTTGTGCGGTACCGCCTCGACTCCCACGGTGCCAGCGTCATCATGGCACGCCACAAAGCTAGCGTCGCTGGTCTGTGAAAAGGCGCCAGGAGCAGGGAAGATTCCCATCAACGGCCCCTTGGGAGCCTCCGCGAAATGCTGCGCACCAATGGCAGCTGGCGCCCCGGGCTCCCCGGTGATAAGGCGCGCGGAGGCAAGGTTGGTCACCGGATGGAGGCGCTCGCCCACCCACACGTGCAAGCTTCCATCCTCGGTACGCACGATGGGAGCCTGACCCGGATTCGCCTGCGGAGCCACCCACGCCATGAGCCCGGCGGCCATCATCCCGAGGACCAAGGCCACCACCCCGAACAGGCTGGCCCTGGCCCGGGAGCGCAACGGGTCATGGATCATGCGGATATCCCCGAATACCAGGCCGTGCTGCATACGTCGTCGCAAGAAGCGGTGCCCCGATACTTGGGCGCGCGTCGTTGGCAAAAGCACCGAGCTCATGAGTCATCTCCCCCCGAAGATCACATTCTCGAAGGGGACTTTACATCGCAGTCGTCTCCCCCGCTGGCTGAGGCTGGTCCCGGCGGGCACGGGTGGTAAGCGCACGCTCTCCTAGCTTGTCGACGCTGGGATAACGCACCTGGGTGAGGCTAAGCCCCTTCGCGGGCGCGACGGGAATCCGGGAGGAACGAGACTGTTCATTGAGCAGTTCGAGGATGAGCCCGGTGTCGGCGTTTCCTTGGCCGATCTTGAGGCAGGCTCCCACCAGTGAGCGCACCATTGACCAGCAAAAAGCATCGGCTACGACGTGAGCACGGTAGAGCTGTGGCTGATCCGGGGTGGAAATGTCCTCCCAGGAAAACTCCAGAAGTTCACGCACCGTGGTCGCATGCGGGCGAGCCTTGCAGAACGCCGCAAAGTCTTGCAGACCGATGAGCATAGAGGCCGCTGCGTTCATAACATCCAGATCGACTGGTCGGTTCCAGACGGCGGTATCGCGGGTCCGGAGAGGATTCGCACCCGAGGGATGGGTGGTCACCCGGTAGGAGTACGTGCGGTCCAAGGCCGAGAACCGGGCATCGAAATCCTTCGGCGCGAACGTAACGTCCCTAATCACCAGGTCATCGCGCAGAAAGCGCCCTAAGCGTCGCACAAGACGGGCCGGGTCTCCGTCGATGGAGCGCTGCTGCAGTGACTCCTCGGGGACGTCCACATGGGCAACCTGGCCGGTTGCGTGCACGCCTGCGTCGGTGCGACCCGCCACGGTCAGCTCGATCGGCGTGCGCAAGATCAGTGTGAGTGCCTTTTCCAGCTCCCCTTGGACTGTTCGCAACTCCGGATCTTTCTGCGCAGCCCAGCCGTGGAAGTCAGTTCCGTCGTAGGCCAGATCCAATCGCAAGCGTGTGGCAGACATAGACGTCGATGCTACCTGGGCATGGGAAAGCCCCCACCACAACCTTCAGTCGCGGTGGGGGCTCGCCGGGGCTCCCGGGTGGGAAGAGAGTTTTACTTCTCCTCAGCAGCCTCGGTTGCCTCCGGTGCCTCAACCTCAGCCTCAGCCTTGGTCTCCTCTGCCTTGGCTTCCTCAGCCTTCTTGGAAGCAGCAGCGCGGGTAGCGCGGGTTGCCTCGGCAGTGGCGGTCTCCTCGAGAACCAGGGAGATCTGGGTCATCGGGGCGTTGTCGCCGGAGCGGTTCTCCAACTTGATGGAGCGGGTGTAACCGCCCTCGCGGTTGGCGAACTTCGGTGCCAGGTTGTCGAACAGGTGCGCAACAACGTCCTTCTGCGGAACCTGAGCGAGCACTGCGCGGCGGTCGGCGATGGTGCCGGACTTAGCCTTGGTGATCAGCTTCTCCGCGTAGGGGCGAAGCATCTTCGCCTTGGCATCGGTGGTCTTGATGGCGCCGTGCTGGAACAGAGCGGATGCGAGGTTAGCCAGAATGTGCTTCTGGTTAGCCGCGGAGCCGCCGAGACGAGCGCCCTTCTTCGGGGTAGGCATGTGTTACTCCTCGTGTACGGATAGTGAACGCTTGGTCACAAGCGCGCGTGTTTACTCGGAATCCTCGATATCAGTCTCGATGAAGTCACCGGTCTCCGCGTCGTAGCCCTCCAGGACCGTCGGATCGAAGTCCTCCGGAGCGTCCTTGAGAGTAAGGCCAAGCTGGGACAGCTTGATCTTGACCTCGTTGATGGACTTCTGGCCAAAGTTGCGGATGTCCAACAGATCCGACTCCGTGCACTCAGCGAGCTCGCCGACGGTGTGGATCTCCTGGCGCTTGAGGCAGTTGTACGAGCGCACCGAGAAGTTCAGGTCCTCGATCGGCATGCTGTAGGAGGCGATGTACTCGGTCTCCTGCGGCGACGGGCCGATCTCAATGCCCTCGGCAGCGGTGTTGAGCTCGCGGGCCAGGCCGAAGAGCTCGACAAGGGTGCCGCCAGCGGATGCCATGGCATCGCGGGCAGTGATGGAGTTCTTGGTCTCCACGTCGAGGATGAGCTTGTCAAAGTCGGTGCGCTGCTCCACACGGGTGGCCTCAACCTTGTAGCTCACCTTGAGCACCGGGGAGTAGATCTGGTCAACCGCAATGCGTCCGATCTCGCTGGATCCACCGGTAGCTGCCGGAACGTAGCCACGGCCACGCTCCACGATGAGCTCCATGTCGATCTTGGCCTGCTCATTCAAGGTGGCGATGTGCAGATCCGGGTTGTGGATCTCCACACCAGCCGGCGGCTGGATGTCGCCTGCGGTGACAACACCCGGACCTTCCTTGGACAGGTACATGACGACCGGCTCGTCAGAGTCGGAGGACAGAACCATTCCCTTCACGTTGAGGATGATCTCGGTGACATCCTCCTTCACGCCGTTGATCGTGGTGAACTCGTGGAGAACACCGTCGATCTTGATGCTGGTCACGGCCGCTCCCGGGATGGAAGACAGCAGCGTGCGGCGCAGCGAGTTACCCAGGGTGTAGCCGAAGCCCGGCTCGAGCGGTTCGATGATGAACCGGGAGCGAGCAGAGTCGACGTACTCCTCGGTCAGCGTGGGGCGCTGGGAAATGAGCATGGTGTGAAACTCCTTTGTCGGCGACCGCTATATGACGCCGGTAGAAGGTGATTGACGAGACAGGAATCGAGTGATTCCCAATTGCTGAAGCACGCTGCAAACAACGTGCCCAACAGTGAAGCGATTTACTTCGAGTAAAGCTCGACGATGAGCTGCTCCTGCAGCGGAACGTCGATCTGAGCGCGCTCGGGCAGCTGGTGCACGAGGATGCGCAGGGTGGACGGAACGACCTGCAGCCAAGCCGGTACCACGGCGTCGGCCAGGCTGTCCTGGGCCTCTTCGAACCACAGCATCTTGCGCGACTTCTCGCGCACGTCGATGATGTCGTACTGGGTGACGCGGTGAGAAGGAACGTTGGTCTTCTTACCGTTCACGGTGAAGTGGCCGTGGGAGACGAGCTGACGTGCCTGACGACGGGTGCGGGCCAGTCCAGCGCGGTAAACCACGTTGTCCAGACGGGACTCCAGCAGGATCAGCAGGTTGTCACCGGTCTTGCCGGGGAGACGGTTGGCCTCCTCGTAGTAGCGACGGAACTGCTTCTCCATGACGCCGTAGGCGAAACGAGCCTTCTGCTTCTCCTGCAGCTGCAGGAGGTACTCGGACTCCTTGATGCGAGCGCGGCCAGCCTGTCCCGGAGGGTAGGGGCGACGCTCGAAGGACATGTCGCCGCCGACGAGGTCAACGCGGAGACGACGGGACTTACGGGTAACGGGGCCGGTATAACGAGCCATTGTTTCTTACCTTTTCCTTTCCCTAGACGCGGCGACGCTTCGGCGGACGGCAGCCGTTGTGCGGCTGGGGGGTCACATCCGAAATCGAGGAGACCTCGAGGCCGGCGGCCTGGAGGGAACGGATGGCGGTCTCGCGGCCCGAACCCGGGCCCTTAACGAAAACGTCGACCTTCTTCATGCCGTGATCCATAGCCTTGCGGGCAGCGTTCTCGGCAGCCATCTGCGCAGCGAACGGCGTGGACTTACGGGAGCCCTTGAAGCCGACGTGGCCGGAGGATGCCCAGGAGATCACAGCGCCGTTCGGGTCGGTGATCGACACGATGGTGTTGTTGAAGGTGGACTTGATGTAGGCGTGGCCCTGGGCCACGTTCTTCTTTACGACGCGACGGCCGGTACGGCGCGCGCCGGAACGAGTCTTCGGAGGCATGTGTTACTTCTTCTTTCCTGCGATCGTCTTCTTCGGGCCCTTACGCGTACGAGCGTTGGTCTTGGTGCGCTGACCGTGGACCGGCAGGCCGCGGCGGTGGCGAAGACCCTGGTAGGAGCCGATTTCAATCTTGCGGCGAATGTCGGCAGCAACCTGGCGGCGGAGGTCACCCTCGACCTTCCAGGTGGACTCGATGACATCGCGCAGTGCGGACAGCTGATCGTCGCTCAGGTTGTCCGTACGCAGGTCAGGAGAAATCTCGGTGCGCTCGAGAAGCTCCTTGGCACGGGCGGGGCCGATGCCGTAGATGTAGGTAAGTGCAACCTCCATGCGCTTATTGCGCGGGAGGTCCACACCAGCAAGACGTGCCATGTGGCAAACCTTTCAGGTTACTGCGGTGGTTTTCTCCCCACTCGTCCTCGATTGCGTGAAAACAACGAGGCTCCGGCCACCGCGGCCGGAGGTCTAAAAGGTGTGCTGCAGCATGCACTGTCAGATCGCGTGTCGACGCTGCGAACGCTTACACACCCTGGGTGAGGAGGCGGTCTGGTTTTACTTGTAGCGGTAGACGATACGGCCGCGGGTCAGGTCGTAAGGAGACAGCTCTACAACCACACGATCCTCGGGGAGGATACGAATGTAGTGCTGGCGCATCTTGCCCGAGATGTGGGCAAGAACCTTGTGCCCGTTGTCGAGCTCGACACGGAAGTTTGCGTTGGGCAGGGGTTCGATAATGCGACCCTCAACCTCGATTGCGCCTTCTTTAGCCATAACCTCGTTCATTCCCAGCACCGATTCGGCACTGTTTCGTCTCACGTACAGGTAGGCCTTCAAGCTCAACTGCTTGAACACCAACTGACCACCTTAGTCTTAAGGCGCGCAAAAACACAAGCCGCCGCTCCTACCCTTTCTCCCGGGCGGGGCGGCGGCTTTTCCAGACCTACGTGCTGGCTAGAAGATGTAGACGGTATCGCCGATCTGCAGGTCGTCGAAGTACTTCACTGCGTCATTGTGATTGAGGTGGACGCAGCCGTTCGACAGCACCTGCGGGCTACCCTCATGGAAGGCGTGACCGTTGTTGGTGAAGTAGATCGCGAACGGCATTGGTGCGTTGTTGAACTCGTAGGAGATCTCATCGCGAACCTTGCGGGTCACGTGGAAGGTTCCGTTCGGGGTGGCGTCCTCTGGAGTCGGGGCGCCAGCCGAGATATTCACCGGACCGTAGGTGACTCGGCCATTGTCCTGCAGCCAGGAGATGCTGCGCTTCTGATCCACGCACACATCCGCGCTCGCCGGGCAGGAACCGGTGTCAAAGCTCGGTGCCGGGGCGGGAGCCGGAGCCGGCGCTGCCTCGGGCTTGGGGGTGTGGCGCCCGACGATTCCCGGGAAGATGCCTTCCAAGATTCCGTCAACGAAAGTGACCAGCTGCTCAGACTGCATCGGGTTGAGGACGGCCGTTGCCTGGGAAACCAACAGCTGGCGAGTCTGCCACGCCTGCTCCTCCGCCCCGGACGTCAAATCCTGACGCCATTGGTCCAGGTTGAAGTCAGGAGCAAACTGCTCGATTGCGGCCGCGGGATCACTCGACGTCTGCGCGGACGCTGTCGGCGCGAACACGACAGAAACGGACATGATAGCTGCTGCGGCACCTGCGGCTGCGCGTCGAATAGCGCGGCCTCCCCGAGTGGAAGTTTTCATAGCCCCTCAGTATAAGCGTTAGCTCATGAATTAGTGCGATCGGGGTTAGTCGCGGAGTGTCAGGATGCGCGGGCCATGGGACGTTGCGGCCACGGTGTGCTCCCAATGGGAGGCGAAAGAGCCATCCAGGGTAACGACGGTCCAGTCGTCTTCCAGCACTCCGTTGTCGGCAGTGCCCAAGGCCAGCATAGGTTCAATGGCTAGGACCGAACCCTCCTGAATAATGGGGCCGCGTCCGGGGCGTCCTTCGTTAGCCAGGAATGGATCCTCGTGCATGGTGCGCCCGATGCCGTGACCGCCATAACCATCGACGATGTGCAGCGTGACGCCAAACTTTTGTTCTGCCTCACGGGTGGCAACTTCCAAGGCATGCGACACGTCCGTCAAACGGTTGCCCGGAACCATGGCCTGCATGCCCTGGTAAAGGGTGTACTCAGTCGCCTTGTTCAATTTGTCGTGCTCTACGTCGAGGTCTCCAATACCGAACGTAAGCGCGGAATCCCCCACCCATCCATCCAGGGTGGCACCACAGTCGATGGAGACAAGGTCACCGTCGAAAAGCTTCTCCTCGTCGGACGGGATGCCGTGAACAATCACGTCGTTGACGGAGGAACAGATGGAGGCGGGAAAGCCCTCGTATCCCAAAAACGTGGGGACTGCGCCGTGGGATCGGATGACGTCCTCGGCGATTGCGTTGAGGTCCGCGGTGGTCATTCCCGCGCGGGCCTGCGTGCGCACCGCGGTTAGTGCCGCTGCGACTACTCGACCGGCAGCCTCCATAGCGTCGAGCTCACCGGGAGTTTTGGCGGGAATCTTTTTGGTGCGTCGAAAAGCCATACTCACACCCTAAAAGACCCCGCCGGGCGTTGGGTTACTTGCCCAGCGCTTCAAGCACGCGAGCGTGAATCTCCTCGACCTCACCGACGGCGTCGATGTTGATAAGTGCCTCGCCGTAGTGGTCGATCAACGGTGCGGTCTCGTCGCGGTAGACGCGCAGACGCGTACGGATGGTCTCCTCATTGTCGTCGGCGCGGCCACGGGCCAGCATGCGCTCCACGACGACGTCCTCAGTCACGCGGAAGTTCAGCACGCCATCCAGCTTGAGGCCCTTTTCGGCAAGAAGCTTGGTCAGAATCTCCGCCTGCTCCACGGTGCGCGGGAAGCCGTCGAGAAGGAAACCGTTAGCGGCGTCCTCCTCCTCGAGGCGGGCAGAGACCATGCGAGCGGTGACGTCAGTGGGAACGAGCTCACCGGCGTCGATGTAGCTCTTTGCCTCAACACCCAGCGGGGTTCCCTCACCGATGTTGGCGCGGAAAAGATCTCCGGTGGAGATGTGGGGAACATTGAGCTTTTCAGCCAGGAGGGCAGCCTGGGTTCCCTTGCCTGCACCGGGAGGGCCAAGAAGTACGAGTCGCATTATTTCAACAATCCTTCGTAGTTGCTCTGCAGCAGCTGGGATTCCACCTGCTTAACCGTGGTCAGGGCCACGGACACCATAATCAGAATAGCCGTACCACCAAAGGCGGATGTACCCGCCTGGGTCTGGCCTACCCCCATGTCCATGGCGATGTTCGGCAGAACTGCAATCGCGCCCAAGTAGAGGGCGCCGACGAACAGGAGTCGGTTCATTACATAGCCCAGGTACATGGCAGTCGGGCGGCCGGGTCGGATGCCGGGGATGAATCCGCCGTACTTCTTCATATTGTCCGCTTGCTCGTTCGGGTCGTACTGCACGGAGACGTAGAAGTACGAGAAGAAGATGATGAGCAAGAAGTACAGCAGGATGTACTGCCACGACGAGGGCGCCTGCAGCCACGCCATGACGTTGCGCTGCCACCAGTTATCTGGCGGGGCTGCCTGGTTCGAGTAAATGATCTGGGTAATCAGAACCGGCATGTACATCAGCGAGGAGGCGAAGATCACCGGGATCACACCGGCCTGATTCACCTTCAGGGGCAGGTACGTGGAGGAGCCACCGTACTGACGGCGTCCCACCATGCGCTTGGCGTACTGCACCGGGATACGGCGCTGGCCCTGTTCGACGAAGACCACGCCAATCACGAGTGCGATCACGGCGAGGATAACCAGAGCGAAGACGAGACCGCCTGACTGAGCGAAGACGTTGGCGCCGTCGTTAGGCAGGTGGCTAGCGATGCCGGAGAAGATCAGAAGAGACATGCCGTTGCCGACGCCCTTCTCCGTAATGATCTCGCCCAGCCACATGATGAGCATGGCACCCGAGGTCATCACCATAACGATGACAATCAGGTCGAAGATGTTGCGGTCTTCCACCAGCACCGGGAAGCCTTGGCCCAGCAGCTGTTCACGGTCCGCCAGCGCGACGATGCCTGAGGACTGCAGCAGTGCCAGCGCCAGAGTGAGGTAACGCGTGTACTGCGTCATTTTCGCCTGGCCGGACTGGCCTTCCTTTTTGAGCTCCTCAAACTTGGGGATCACCACAGTGAGCAACTGCACCACGATCGAAGCCGTGATGTACGGCATGATGCCGATGGCGAAAATCGAAAGCTGAAGCAGCGCACCACCGGAGAAAAGGTTAATGAGCGAGAAAACGTTTCCGCCTTCTTCACCCAGATGGCCGAGGCGCGACTGAATCGCTGCGTAATCAACTCCCGGCGAGGGAATCTGGGCGCCGATGCGGTAGACGATGATGAGCGCAAGGGTGATAAAGATCTTCTTGCGCAGATCAGCGTCCTTAAACGCCTGAATGATGGCGGACACGTAACCTCCTGACTCCCGCTGCCAGCATGTGCGGAAGTTCTTACGTTCGAGCCGAACTGCGCTACTTATGCCAAACCCGACTATCTACGGGATGCACAACACAGCACAACGGTGATCTAGGACGAACGTATCTTAACAGCCTCCCTGGGCAAGCCCGAATGGTGGGCATAAAGAAAAGGCCCCGCACGGCCGGTGAGAGAAAATCTCACTCAGCAGTACGGAGCCTTTTTAAGCTCCGAGGAAAAGCTAGAAGCTTTAAGCCTCAGTGACGGAGCCGCCAGCTGCCTCGATCTTCTCCACGGCAGACTTGGAGAACTTCGTTGCGGTGACGTTGAGAGCCACCTTCAGCTCGCCGTTGCCCAGCACCTTAACCGGCTGCTTCGGGCGGACGAGGCCTGCTGCAACGATGTCCGCAATGGTGACGTCGCCACCATTCGGGAAAGCCTTCTCGAGGTCGGCGACGTTGACGACCTGGAAAACGACCTTGTTCGGGTTCTTGAATCCCTTGAGCTTCGGCAGACGCATGTGCAGCGGCATCTGGCCACCCTCGAAGGCTGCCGACACCTGCTTACGTGCCTTGGTGCCCTTGGTACCGCGGCCAGCGGTCTTGCCGCCCTTACCGGCTTCACCGCGACCAACGCGGTGCTTCGGCTTGTTTGCACCCTTTGCCGGGCGCAGATCGTGGAGCTTGATGATCTCGCTCATGTTTACCTACTCCCCTGCCACTTCTTCGACGGTGACCAGGTGGCGCACAACGTTGATCATGCCACGGGTGGCCTCGTTGTCCTGCTTGATCACGGTGTGGCGGATTCGCTTGAGCCCGAGGGAAGCCATGTTGGCCTTCTGCTTCGGGTTGGCGCCGACCAGGCCCTTAACCTGAGTAATCTTCAGTGCCATTCTTTATGCCTCCTGCCCTGCGCGTGCACGCAGAATACGAGCCGGGGCGACCTCTTCGACGGACTTGCCGCGGCGAGCGGCAACCTCTTCGGGGCGAACCAGCTGCTTGAGGCCGTCCACGGTGGCGTGGACGACGTTGATGGCGTTGTCGGAGCCGAGGGACTTCGACAGCACGTCTTGGACACCAGCGCACTCAAGCACCGGGCGGGCAGCGCCGCCGGCGATGACACCGGTACCGGGGGCAGCCGGGCGCATCATAACGACGCCGGCTGCGGCCTCACCCTGAACCGGGTGCGTGATGGTTCCGCCAACCATCGGGACGCGGAAGAAGTTCTTGCGAGCCTCCTCGGCACCCTTCTGGATAGCGGCCGGAACCTCACGGGCCTTGCCGTAGCCAACGCCGACCATGCCCTGGCCGTCGCCCACGATGACAAGAGCGGTGAAGCTCATGCGACGGCCACCCTTGACGGTCTTGGCCACGCGGTTGATGGTGACAACGCGCTCGATGTACTTGTCGCGCTCGTTGTCCTGGTTGCGGCGATCGTCGCGACGGCCGCGGCCACCACGCTGATCGTTGCGGTTGTTCTTGTTGTTCTGCTCGTCGGCGGAGCGTCCGCCGTCACGCCGTTCACGTCCCGGCATTACGCAATCCTTCCGTTGATGATGTTGGTGGTGGCCATTAGAACTTCAGACCACCTTCGCGGGCAGCCTCAGCGAGGGCTGCGACGCGGCCGTGGTACTTGTAACCGGCGCGGTCGAAAACGACCGACTCGATGCCGGCTGCCTTGGCACGCTGAGCGATGAGCTCGCCTACCTTTGCACCCTTGGCCTTCTTGTCGCCCTCGATAGCACGCACGTCCGGCTCCATGGAGGAGGCGGAGACCAGGGTGTGGCCAGCCAGGTCGTCGATGACCTGAACGTGCATGTGGCGCGAGGAGCGGTGCACGACCAGACGCGGCTGCTCGGGAGTGCCACGCAGGGTCTTGCGGATACGGAAGTGACGGCGTGCGCGGGCCTGACGACGGCGGGACGAGATGTCCTTGCCGACCGGCTTGCGGTTCGTGTTTTCTGCAGTGTTGCTCATGCTTTACTTACCCGTCTTTCCGACCTTGCGGCGGATCTGCTCACCCTCGTAACGGATGCCCTTACCCTTGTAAGGATCATCCTTGCGGAGACGACGGATGTTAGCTGCGATCTGCCCGACCTGCTGCTTGTCAATACCGGTGATCGAGAACTTGGTGTTGCCGTCCACCGCGAAGGTGATTCCCTCCGGAGCCTCGATGAGGATCGGGTGGGAGTAGCCGAGGGCGAACTCGAGGTTGCTGCCCTTCTGCTGAACGCGGTAGCCGACGCCGAAGATCTCCATCTTGATGGTGTAGCCCTCAGTCACACCCACAACCAGGTTGTTCACCAGGGAGCGGGAGAGACCGTGCAGAGAGCGGTTCTTGCGGTGATCATCCGGACGGGAGACGACGATCTCTCCGTCCTGGACAGCGGCGGTGATGGGCGCAGGCAGGTCAACGGAGAGGGTACCCTTCGGGCCCTTAACCTCGACCTGCTGGCCGTTAATGGTGGTTTCGACGCCATTCGGGATGGCGATCGGTGCCTTACCAACTCGAGACATAAGTTACGTACCTCTCCCTTACCAGACGTAGGCGAGGACTTCCCCGCCCACACCCTTCTCGTGAGCCTGACGGTCAGTCATCAGGCCCTGGGACGTGGAAATGATGGCGATACCCAGGCCACCGAGCACCTCAGGGAGGTTGGTGGACTTGGCGTACACGCGCAGACCCGGCTTGGACACGCGGCGCAGGCCGGCGATGGAGGTCTGGCGAGAGGGGCCGTACTTCAGCTCGAGGGTCAGGGTCTTGCCAACCTTGGCGTCCTCGACGGAGTAGTTAGCGATGTAGCCCTCCTGCTTCAGGATCTCGGCGATGTTGGCCTTGATCTTGGAAGAGGGCATCGACACGACATCGTGGTGCGCATGGTTCGCATTGCGAACGCGCGCCAGCATGTCGGCGATGGGGTCAGTCATGGTCATTGGGTGACCGTTTCCTTTCTCGCTGCGGTTCCCGATAACCCACCTTTAAGCGTTCTCCGGGTGCTCCTTCGGGCTACTCATCGCTCCGCCAAGCTCAGTAGCTTGGGGCGCTCGCCACCCATGCACCACCCGGTCCGCGAAACAAGGCGGGGGGCCTACAACAAAGTTGGATGAAGTTCTTACGTGAACCCTTACCCGTACACCAACGGTGACGGACAGAAGTCCAGCGTTCAAGACTACGACGTCTCCCCTGCGACGTCCAAATCCTTCCGCCCAACGCTGTGGAAACTCTCGCTTGTCGACGCCCTTTCGGCCCATTCGACAAACGATCCCACCAGCTTTCGCCAACAACTCACACCCTTCGGTCCAATGGTACTCTTTTAGCCATCTCCCCCTAAAAGGGGTAAACCGTTTTAGTAGTCCGAGCAAACACCCAAGGAGAAGTCGATGAGCATCAACCGTGCAGCGGTAGACGGCATCCTGAGCGACCTCGAGTCCACCCGGGCCGATCGCGAGGAGCTGTACAAGCACTTCCACCAGCACCCAGAGTTGTCCATGCAGGAGTTCGCAACTGCCGATCGCATCGAGCAGGAGCTCAAGAACTCCGGCATTGAGGTTCAGCGGGTCTCCGAAACCGGGCTGGTGGCCATCATCAACAACGGTGAAGGACCCGTCGTAGCCATGCGCGGCGATATTGATGCCCTGCCCGTGAAGGAAGCCAGCGGCAAGGACTACGCCTCCACCGCCACCCAGAAGGACCAGAACACCGGGGAAGAGGTTCCAGTGGCCCACGCATGTGGACACGACGTCCACATTTCCAGCCTGCTGGGCGCGCTGCAGGCCTTCAACGCCCACCAGGACCAATGGTCCGGCACCTACGTGGGCGTATTTCAGCCGGCAGAGGAAACCGCAGCCGGTGCTCGCGCCATGGTGGAGGCCAACATCGCCAAGGCCATACCGACCCCGGACGTTTACCTGGGCCAGCACGTGCTGGCCAGCCTGCCGGGTGGGCACGTCGGCACCCACGAGGGCCCGGTGCTGTCTAAGGCCTTCTCGGTAAAGGTCACCATCTATGGCAAGGGCTCGCACGGCTCCATGCCAGAAAAGGGCGTGGATCCGGTTGTGCTGGCTAGCTCCATCGTCATGCGTTTGCAGACGGTCATTTCCCGCGAGGTGGCCGCCGCCGAAACCGCGGTGGTGACTGTGGGTTCTATCAAGGCCGGTTCTAAGTCCAATGTGATCCCCGAGACCGCCGAGCTGCTCATCAACACCCGTGCCTACAGCGACGAAGTTTCGGATCACCTCCGCGAGGCCATCGAGCGTTTGGTTTCCACCGAGTGCGAGGGAGCCCGCAGCCCCAAGGAACCGGAGTTTGAGTACTACGACTCCTACCCGCTGACTGATAACAACGAGGACGCCACCGGTCACGTCCGCGCCGCCTTCGACGAATACTTCGGCGAAGAGTCGGGCGATCTTGCTCCCGTGCCAGCCTCCGAGGACTTCTCCATCATCCCGGACTCCCTCGAGGTCCCTTACACCTACTGGGGACTCGGCGGATTCGCCGACCAGAAGAATGCTCCCGGCAACCATGCCCCGGCATTCGCCCCGGATCTGCAGCCAACCCTGGATCGCGGAGTCGAGGCCGCCGTCGTCGCTGCAGCCGCCTGGCTCGCTCCCGCCAACAACTAAAAATAGACGTAAGGACCTTTCACTATGACCACAGCTACGCGGACCGACCGGCCCGCTTACCAGGGCACGGACCGCGACCTTGCCGGCATCGTTCTGGCCGTTGTCACCTTCTGGCTATTTGCCCAGACGACGCTGAACATCGGCCCACTCATGGCTAACGACCTGAACATGGCCATGCCGGTGATGAACATCGCCATCGCCGCGGCCGCACTGTTCAGCGGCATGTTCATCGTCGTCGCCGGCGGCCTGGCCGATCGCCTCGGACGCAAGAAGGTTGTCTTCTACGGCAACATCTTCAACATCATCGGTTCGCTGCTCATCGCTTTTGCCATCACCGGACCTCTCGCCTCCCCCATGGTTTTGTTGGGCCGCGTGTTCCAGGGATTCGCTGCCGCCTCAATCATGCCGGCATCGATGGCGCTGGTGAAGACGTACTGGGAGGGCAAGGCTCGCCAGCGTGCCGTATCCATGTGGTCCATCGGATCCTGGGGCGGATCTGGCCTATGCGCGCTGTTCGGCGGCGTGGTTGCCAACTCCTTCCTGGGATGGCGTTCCATCTTCATCATCTGCGCGCTCGTCTCGGTAGCCTCCATCCTGCTGCTGTCCCCCATGCCTGAGTCCGCTCCGGGCGCAGGCCGCGCAGCACGTACCGACTGGTCGGGCATTATCTCCTTCGCTATCGCGATGGTTGCCCTGCAGGTCGTCGTTACGCAAGGATCGGCCATCGGCTGGGCCAACCCCATCGTGTGGATTCTGCTGGCCGCATTCATCATCGCGATTGTCGCGTTTATCCGCCGCGAGATAAACTTCAGCGATCCCTTCGTGGACTTCTCGCTGTTTAGCAACAAAGTCTTTACCGGCGCTACGATTTCGAACCTGCTGATCAACGCCACCGCGGGCACCCTGGCCGTCTCCCTGTGGGTTCTGCAGGGCGCGGGTGGTTTCTCCGCGGCAACTGCCGGCTACTTAACCATCGGCTACGCCGTCTTTATCATCGCGTTCATCCGTGTGGGCGAGAAGCTGCTGCAGCGCTTCGGACCGAAGAAGCCGATGATCTGGGGCACCCTCATCGTGCTCACCTCGATCGCGCTGCTCATGGCCACCAATCAGGCGCAGAGCCTGTACACGATCCTCTCCGTGATCGCCTTTTCTCTCTTCGGCCTGGGCTTGGCCTTCTACGCCACCCCGTCAACCGATGCGGCCCTGTCCAACCTTCCGGATGACAAAGCCGGCTCTGGTTCTGGCATCTACAAGATGGCCTCCTCGCTGGGTGCGGCATTCGGCGTGGCCCTGTCTGCTGCTATCTTCACTGCGCTGGAGACCTCCGGTTCCGAATTCCTGCACGCAGCCGTGGAGTTCAGCGGTCGCCAAGACAACGTGGCAGTACGCGAGGCCGGCATGATCGGGTTGGGCGTCAACTTCATCATGGGTCTGATCGCACTGGCTTCCATCATCCTGTTCATCCCGAACGAGAAGAAGAAGTAAGCCGCTAACCACTGCGCCTCTTTCTGTGTCCCGGTCGCCCCGTAGACTGACCCGCATCAAGGACTCACCGTCTCACACACAGAAAGGGGCGCATTTTTCATGGCCGTCGCCAATGATCCGGATTTTGCAGACACCAGGCAGTGGCTCGCCGAGGTCGCAGAAGAGCTAGGGATCGACCCAACTGTCGTCTACGACTGTGGAGACGAACTGCTCCGGTTGACCAAACTGGTGGCGCACAACAAAGCACGCCCGGCGGGTCCGCTGACCACGTTCCTTATCGGCTTAGCAGCCGCTCAATCGGAAACGCCGGTTGATGAGGTCGCAACGATCGTCGACAAGCTCGCCGCATCCATTCAGGAATCTTGATGGGCAGGATTACACGCAACCTGGCAGTGACCCGAGTCCAGGTCGGTGAGACGATAGAGACCGACACCCGCGCGGACACCGTGGTCGTAGAGGAGCCGCTGGAGATCCGCGTCTCAGGGCCCACGCTAACCACGACGATGCGCACCCCAGGGCAGGACATCGAGCTCGCCCATGGATTCCTGTACGGCGAGGGACTCATTCGCAGTGCGCAGGACGTTACAAGAGCCCGGTATTGCGCAGGCGCCACCGGCCCACAGGGTGAGAACACCTACAACGTGCTGGAGCTAGATCTGGCCAGTTCCGTCCGCGCCCCGGGGCTGGAAAATATTCGTTTGACCCCCACCACGTCTGCCTGTGGGGTGTGCGGCTCGACGTCCATCGAGCAGATTCTCACCCGGCGCGAAACGCCACTGACCCCAGTTCGCCTCAACCCTAGGTTGGTTCCCGAACTTCCCGAGCGCCTGCGCGCCCAGCAGAAGCTTTTCCGCAAGACCGGCGCTGTCCACGCGGCCGGGGCGTTCAGCGCTGATGGCGAACCGCTCGTGGTCAGAGAGGACATCGGTCGACACAACGCCGCGGACAAGGTGATCGGGGCGTTGCTTCTCGACGATGCCTTACCCGCCGAGAACCGCATCTTGGTGATGAGTTCGCGTGCCTCGTTCGAACTCGTCCAGAAGGCTGTGATGGCGGGCTTTGGTGCGCTGGTCGCGGTGTCGGCCCCGTCGTCGCTGGCCATCGAGTTGGCGCGGTCCTCGGGGCTTGCACTGGCCGGATTTACTCGCTCTGGGCGGTTTAATCTTTATGCCGGCGAGCTAGAGCACTAGTCGCGGTACGCCTCGTCGCCGCTGTTCAGCCAGGCGTAGACGGCGCCGATGAGGAGGCCGCCACCGATGTAGTTGCCGATCCAGACGAACAACCAATTGAGGGCCACGGCACCAGCGGTGAAGTTATCGGGCAGCAGGCTGGCGTCAAAGCCGCCGGCGAAGGCGGTAATGGTCATCAGCGAGAAGTTGGCGATGACGTGCTCGAGACCCAGTCCGACGAAGATCGCAATGATCGGCAGGATGACAAAGAACTTGGACACGAAGTCCTTGGCAAACAGCGCCGCCACGATGGCCATGTTGACCACGAAGTTTGCGGCAATGGCCTCTACCATCGCGCCCCACCAGCTCTTATCCAGCTTGCCGGAGGAAAGCGTGGCCACCAGGTTGGTGGCGTCGAAGCTGTTGTACTTCGCGGAGACTCCCAGGATGGCTGCGATCAGGATCGCACCTACGAGGTTCCAGAAGGTTGTGACCAGCGCGAACCACAGGGCCTTGGGCCAGCTGATCTGGCCTGCGGCTGCCCCGTAGGCGCCCATCATCATGTTGCCGGTCGCCAGCTCGGCGTTAAGGATGACGATGCAGAACAGCCCCAGGCCGAACAGCATCGCGAAGACCACTGCTCCCAGTCCGTGGCCGGGTACTGCGGACTCCACGGCGTTGCCCACGACCCCGGCAAAGGCCGTGCCGAGGGTGAGAAACGCGCCACCAAAAATGCTGCGTACTCCGAAGCGCATCGGGTTGCGCTCCATGAGCACAATCTTTTTGTTTACCGCCCCGCTGGCGATGTCATTGAGCGCCATGCGCGCTCCTTTCTGGGGTATGAAAGGCCAAAGGTGACCAGCACGATTTCTCGTTCACCTTAACCCCCGCTACCCGAAGGCTGCGATTCGAGCTGGCAATGAGCTGGCAGAGATGCGCCACGATTTTCATTAAGCCCCTAAGCCATTTACAGAGTTAGGTTAGCCTTACCTTGTTAACCTGCTGCGCATGCTTGAACCTTCCCCCACCGATGAGGTGGACGATCTTGTCCTTTTGGGTCGACACCCTAACCCGCAGCGCTTGAGAAAACTGCTGCATACGGCCGTCGATACGGCACTCGACCACCTCGAGGGCGCCGAGACTCCCTCGTCCTCAGCGCGCCCGCTGCTCCCGCACACCCCGCCTACCCCGGAGGAGGCGTTGGAAAGCTTCGGGCGCGAATGGCTAGGCCAGGCTGTGTGGTACCACCACCCGCGCTACCTCGCACACCTCAACTGCCCGGTCTCCGCGTTGGGGGTCGCAGCCGACATCATGGCGACGATCGCCAACACCGCCGTCGAGTCCTTTGACCAGGCGGGCGTTGCCGCCGAGGCGGAGGTCAACGTCTTACGTACTCTTGGTCAGCTCGTCGGGTGGAACGACGCCAGCGGAACGTTTACCTCTGGCGGCAGCCAATCGAACTTGCAGGCGCTCGCAATCGTGCGGCAAGCCTCGCCACGCAAAGACATTCTGATCACCGCCAACACTCATTACTCCGTCAGCCGAGCCGCGGCGCTATTTGGATTGCGCACCCACCTTGTGCCCACTGACGCCTTCGGCCGCATGGACCCGCAGGCAGCGCGCGAACTCATTGCCACGCTGGAGGATTCCCCCGCAGCCATCATCGCCACCGCGGGCACCACCGACCGAGGCTCCATCGACGATCTGGAAGCGCTGGCAGACCTTGCCGAGGACCATCGAGCCCACCTGCACGTCGACGCCGCCTACGGGGGCGCGCTGCTGTGCAACGCCGAAACGTCCGGTGCGCTGCGTGGAATCGAGCGGGCTGCGAGCGTGACACTGGATATGCACAAGGGCTTCTTCCAGCCCGTACCCTGCTCTGCACTGGTGGTTCCCGACCCGCAGACGCTCGCGGCCATCCGCATCAATGCCAGCTATCTCAACCCGGCGGAGTCTGAGCGCCCCAATCTGGCCGACAACTCCCTGCAAACCACCCGCCGCTTCGACGCCGCCAAGATTTTCCTCTCACTGTCTACCTACGGCGCGGAGGCGATCGGCTCCGCCTTTGCGCGGTGTATGAGCCACGCGGGCGCGATCGCCGAGGCCATCGAGCGCCATCCCACACTCGAGCTGTACGAAACTCCGCAGCTCAGCACAGTTATCTTCCGCCCCCGCGGGGTGTCGAGCGACGAACTCGAACAGCTCAAAATGTCGCTTTTCGACGCCGGCGACGCCGTAGTAGCCACCACCACCGTGGCCGAAGAGCGCTGGCTGAAGTTCACCATCCTTGATCCCTACCTGACCCTCGACGAGGTGTCCCCGGTTCTTGATCGCATCGCCGCCCTGGCCAACACAAAGGAGCTGTCCTACCTATGAGCACCACCTATGACCTCGTCGGCATCGGAGTCGGCCCTTTCAACCTCGGCCTCGCGGCGCTCTGCAACCCATTGGTGGAAAACGGCGAGCTCAGCGCAGCCTTCTTTGAGCAGCGCGATAGCTTTGCCTGGCACCCGGGCATGATGCTCGAGGACGCCACGATTCAGGTCCCCTTCATGGCAGACCTCGTCACGCTTGCCGACCCGACGAGCCGCTTCAGCTTCCTGAACTACCTCAAGCAGCGCGGGAGAATCCACCAGTTCTATATCCGCGAATCCTTTTATCCGCTGCGCAGCGAATACTCCGATTACTGCGCGTGGGTCGCCGAACAGCTGGAGACAGTGCACTTCTCACACCGAGTTACGCGCGTGGTCAAAGAGGGCGATCTCTGGCGCCTCCAGGTTGGCGAGCAGACCGTCTACGCCCGCAACGTAGTCATGGGCGTGGGAACCTCCCCATTCGTGCCCCAGGAATTGTCCGGCGCTCTGGAGCATCCGCACGCTTGGCACTCCGGTGACTATCTTCCCCACCGCGACCAGCTGGTGGAGCACGACTCCGTCCTGATCATCGGCTCCGGCCAATCAGCCGCTGAGATCTACCGCGACCTGCTCCCAGAGATGACGCATAACAACCGGAAGCTGAGCTGGGTTACCCGCTCTGAGCGCTTCTTTCCCATGGAGTACACCAAGCTCACCCTGGAGATGACCTCACCGGATTACGTGGAGTTCTTCCACGGCCTGGACATGGACGTGCGCGACCGACTCAATCGCTCACAACGCTCGTTGTACAAAGGAATTTCTGGTGACCTCGTCGACGAGATCTACGACCTTCTCTACCGCCTGCAACTGACCGGAAAGCTCACCACTGAGCTGCGCAGCGATCACGCCGCGCAATGGTTAGCTTACGACGGGCGCCACCACCTCAAGCTCACCCACAACATCACCGGCGCGACGCGTGAGGTGGAAGCAGATGCCCTGGTCATGGCCACTGGATACAAGGGACCGCGCCTGCCGGACTTTCTTGAGGATGCGCAGGGGGAGCTTCGCTTCGACTCGGTGGGGCGCTTGAGCGTGGGCTTGGACTTTAGCGTCGATAAGCACGCATCCTTCTTCGTGGCCAACGCCGAGGAACACACCCACGCGCTAAACGCGCCTGATCTGGGGATGGGACCCTGGCGAAATTCCATCATCATCAAGCAGATCACCGGCCACGAGGTGTACCCGATCGAGCGCAACATCGCATTCCAGAGCTTCGGATCGGAGGCATAGATGCTGCTGACACCTTTAGGCGAGGTCACCCTCCGCCCAGTACGCCCCGGCCGCGACGGCGCCATGCTGCACGCCTGGCTGACCCATCCCCGCTCGCACTTCTGGGATTGCCAGGACGCCAGCGAGGAGGACATTCGCCACGAATACACCGACTTGGATGCGTGGATCATCTCGCTCGACGGGGAGGACATAGCGCTGCTCGAACGCTACGTACCCGCCGAGTCCGTACTCAAGGACCTGGTGCCTCATCTTCCCGCGGGCACCATGGGCATGCACTTTCTGGTCGCACCTCCCCGAAGTACTCCGCGACCGGGGTTGACCAGGACCCTGTTTTCCACGGCCGTGCGCTGGATGCTGGAGGACGCTCCGGCACTGGTCGTGGAACCCGACGAGCGCAACGAGGCCATCCTGGCCATGAACAAGCTCGCTGGTTTCCGGGATTTGCCGGGTTATACGCAGTACGCGCTTCCCAACAAGACTGCCCGCGTGCAGCTGCTTGAGCGTGGGGATTTTCTGGCCTCGCGGGTGGCGTCGCTAAGCACCACTCACACTCCAGTGGAGAACCCAGCACGCGTCACTGGAATCGATGCCGCCGAGCGCGAGCTCATCGCTAAGATGCTGCGCGAGTTCATCCACGAGCGGCTCCTTTCTCCCCGGCGCCTGGCAGACGGGTACACCGTCCAGGTCGGTCCGCATATTCTGTCCTTCCAAGCGGAAGAGCATGCGCTGGAGCACCTCAGCATTGACCCGAATTCGATCGCTTGCGCCGAAGGCCCACTTCCCGCACTTACGCAGCTGGTCGCCGACGCCGCCGAGGCCCTGGAGATCCCGGAGCACTTCCGCGCCACCTACCTGGGGGAAATCTCGGCAACGCTGGCTGGTCAGCGCCGCATCCGTCAGAGCCCGCGCCAAAGTTCCGCCGAACTTGCCGACCCAGCCGGTGACACCCCGGCCCAGTACTACCTGCGCATCGAATCCGCCATGACCCAAGGCCATCCGAGCTTTCTGGCCAATGCCGGACGCGACGGCATGAGTGAAAGCGACATTCTGGCGTATGCCCCCGAGTTCGGCGCAGCCACTCGCTTGGTCTGGCTGGCCGCCCGCAAGGAACTGGCGGTGGAGGCCATCAGTGAGGACCCGCAGCTAGCCGGGCAATTCTCTCAGCTGTGTGCTGGCGTACCCGATGGCTATACGCCCATTCCAGTACATCCCTGGCAGTGGGAACACCGAATCGTCCCCAACTTCTCCGACTCGCTAGCCTCCGGCGACCTGGTCTTCCTCGGAGAAGGCACCGACCTCATGCGTCCCCAACAATCGCTGCGCACGTTCTTCAACGCTTCGCAGCCACTGAGCCCCTACGTCAAGACGGCCGTCGCCGTGCGCAACATGGGCTTCACCCGGGGGCTTTCTCCGGAGTACATGCGCGACACTCCGCGGATCAACGACTGGCTTCACCAGACGCTCGGCAGCGATCCGATCTTTCGCCAACACAACGTTCGCCTCCTGCGCGAGTTCGCCGCCACCGGCTTCGTGGGTGACGTCTACCATGGCCTGGGTACCAAGAATGAGTTCACCAAGATGCTCGCTGGGCTCTGGCGCGAATCCCCTATCGGCCACCTGCCAGAGGGTGCCCACGCCGTGACGTTGGCCGCGATCCTCCACCGCGACTCCGAAGGAAACGCCCTGGTCGAGCAGTGGATCAAGCGCTCCGGCCTCGACGCCGCTGAGTGGGTGCGCCGCCTGCTGCGGGTATATCTCACCCCGGTGCTGCGCGCCCTGTTGGCCCACGACATCGTGTTCATGCCCCACTCCGAAAACGTCGTTGTGGAGCTCACCGACTTCGCGCCCAGCGGATCCTTCTTCAAGGACCTCGGCGAGGAGGCAGCCGTCGTCCGCCACAGCACCAAAGTCCCGGTCCCCCGCATGCAAGCCGACGACGGCAGCTTCACCGATGCCCAGCGCGCCCTGAGCGTGCACACCGACGTGCTCGATGGGGTGCTGCGTCATGTCGCAGCGCTTCTCGACGACGCGTCCGTCCTCCACGAGCCGCTCTTCTGGCAGCTCGTCCGCGAGTGCGTCGAAGAGTACCCAGGCGATACCTCCTCAATCCTGGTGCCTGAGTTCCGGCACTCATGCCTCAACCGCCTGCAGCTGAAGAACCCGCTGACCATGGTCGAGCTGGGCGACCAGGAGTCCTCGCTTCTCTACGCCGGCACGATCCGTAACCCGTTGGCCTAATGTGGGGCGGTTGCCTGTTGCCTATTGTCGCCTGATACGCGCAAAGCTCTAAAGGAATCGCTCTAAAGGGCGCGCCCTTTAGAGCTTTAGGGCACATTTGGGCGTCCTTTGTGCCGATTCCTTTAGAGGTCTGTGGCTAAGCCGGACCCACACGCCACCGTCCCAGAACGCAGAAAACCCCCGAAGCCTCCACAAAACGGAGACCTCAGGGGTTTTCGAAAGCAGGAGCTTACTGCTGCTGCTCAGCCTTCTTGAACGGGAAGCCGAGCTCGCGCAGGAGCACGCGGCCTTCCTCGTTGTTGGTGGCGGAGGTAACCACGGTGATGTCCATACCGCGCGGACGGTCGATCTTGTCCACGTCGATCTCGTAGAACATCGTCTGCTCGGTCAGGCCGAAGGTGTAGTTGCCGTGGCCATCGAACTGCTGGTCAGACAGACCGCGGAAGTCGCGGATACGCGGCAGAGCCACGGTCAGCAGACGGTCCAGGAACTCCCACATGCGGTCGCCACGCAGGGTGACCTTTGCACCGATGGGCATGCCCTCACGGAGCTTGAAGTTAGCGATGGAGTTCTTGGCGCGGCGCAGCTGCGGCTTCTGACCGGTGATGAGGGTCAGGTCCTCGATAGCGCCGTTGATGACCTTGGAGTCGCGGGCAGCCTCGCCCACGCCCATGTTCACGACGACCTTGGTCACGCCAGGGATCTGCATGACGTTGTCGTACTTGAACTCGTCGTTGAGCTTGGTCCGGATGTCCTCGCGGTAGCGGGTCTTCAGGCGAGGGGTGTAGTTCTCAGCCATGATTAGATGTCCTTCCCGTTGCGCTTGGAGATGCGGACCTTCTTGCCGTTCTCGTCAAAGCGGAAACCAACGCGGGTCGGGGTGCCGTCGGCGTCGACAAGCATGACGTTGGAGACGTGAATCGGAGCCTCCTGGGTCACGATGCCGCCGGACTCGGCGCCACGCTCGTTGGCGGAGTTGGCAACGTGCTTCTTGATGCGGTTAACGCCCTCAACGAGGACCTTATCGCGCTTCGGGTAGGCCTCGATGACCTTGCCCTGCGCGCCCTTGTCGGGACCGGAAATAACGACGACAGTGTCGCCCTTGTGGATCTTCATGGACTAGATCACCTCCGGTGCGAGCGACACGATCTTCATGAACTTCTTGTCGCGAAGCTCACGAGCGACCGGGCCGAAGATACGGGTACCGCGGGGCTCAGTGTCGTTCTTGATGATGACAGCGGCGTTCTCATCAAAACGGATGTAGGAGCCGTCGGGACGACGGGTTTCCTTCTTAGCGCGAACGATGACGGCCTTGACGACGTCGCCTTCCTTCACGTTGCCACCCGGGGTGGCCTCCTTGACGGTGGCGACGATGGTGTCGCCGATGCCAGCGAAGCGTCGCACAGATCCGCCGAGAACTCGGATGCACAGAATTTCACGTGCACCGGTGTTATCGGCGACCTTCAGACGCGATTCCTGCTGAATCACTAGGGTCTCCTGACCTGGATCAATGTGCGCGAAGATTTCCGTCCTTACGCGCACGTGGTCTCGTACCGTTACCACGCTTATCATCGAACCGCCTGCTAGCAGGTGGTCGAAGGGTCTCGGGGGTCCCAGTTCGGAACGCACCGGACGCACCCGACCAGCGTGGGCAACTGAAATATTTAATCACGAGGCCCGGCCTAAAGCCAAAACCGTTTAGCTACTGCGCGAATCCTTGGATTTGATCAGGTCAGCGGCAATAGCGGCTCCCAGAATGGCAGCACGCAGACGCAGGTCAAGACCTTGCCCGAAGGTGATCACGTAGCGCTGTTTGCCGGCAAGCTCGTTGAGCACTCCGGAGAACTGGCGATCGATGGTGGCCACCACCTGTTCCCCCACGTAGATCTGTGCGTTGAAGTCGAACACGTCGCCGCGAAACTCCACTGCCGGATACCCGGGCAGCTCGATGCTGAGCTTATTGCCGAACATCGACCAGCGACGCGTGATGGTCGCCAGCACACCTTGGTCGTCGTGAACCTCGAAGGTATCCCGCAGGAAATTGAACGGGTCGGTGATGGTCAGAATGCGCTGTCCGGGTCCCAGGCCCCCGGCGGGATCTGGGGTGGTTTCGTGCACGGAGAGCTCTCGCGTGCCGGCGGCCAGGCGTCGTAAAGCACTCCCCTGCCCGACCACAAACCCAATGGGATAGCCATCGGGCCCCAGGATGTCGAAGGTGTCGTTGAATACGTGGCGCATCTGCTGCACCACCAAGACGTCGTGTTGCAAAAGCGCGCTCATGTTCTTAGCTCCTTACTCGTAACGTAGAGCGTCGATCGGGTTAAGCTTCGCGGCCTTGTTTGCTGGGTAATAGCCGAAGAACAGACCAATGGCCAGCGAGAACAGCAGCGATAGCAGGACGCCACCCAGTGGCGGGAGCACGAACGCATCCAGTGCATTCGCCCCAATCATGCCGCCGATGGATCCAATGATGACGCCGATGATACCGCCGACGAGACACACGATCATGGACTCCACCACAAACTGCGTGCGGATGTAGGTCTTTGTCGCACCGAGGGCCTTGCGCACACCAATCTCGCGGGTGCGCTCGGTGACGGTAATGAGCATGATGTTCATGACTCCAATTCCGCCCACCAGCAGCGACAGTCCGGCAATGGCTGCCAGTGCCGCGCTCAAAGAGTTCAGCATTTTATTGAGTTCTTCGGTGTCCTTGGACATGTCACCGAGGGTCAGGCGGTAGTCCGGGTTGTCGTCGTAGCGCTCCGTCGCCCAGTCCTGGAGGTCCTTGCGCACCTGATCCTGATCCATATTGGGCGCCACGCGCACGTTCACGGACTGATAGGTGGCCGCATCGGGCAAGACCTGCGGCGCCAATGTCACCGGGATATAGATTTGCGCCCTCGCCGGCCCGCCGAACCCATTGGACTCCTTCGGCTTTTGCACACCCACGATCCGGTAGCTACCAAATCCGTGGGAGGTCTCTACCTCGATCTCAGAACCCAGGGCCTTATCCGTCTGTCCGTTGTAAAACTTATCGACGAGCTCCTGGTTCACCAGGGCGACCGGGCGCTCACCGGTTACGTCGTCCTCGGTGAGCAAGCGACCCGCGCTTGTGGTGATCGAGCGCATCGGCTGGAAGTCGGCGTTGATCGGGTTGAGTTCCACGCTTCCGGAATTCAGCCCCACGGTGACGTCTCCCTCACCGGAGAGTCCCTGGCCGATGGACACGCCGCTGATGCGACCGGCGAACCGGGATTCTAGGTCGGTCACATCCGAGTACTTCAGCCGCGAGCTTTCGTCCTCAACCTGCTCGTAGTTGATGCCTCCGGAAGGCTTTTCTTCTTCACCCGGTTCCGGACGTGCCTCGACCTGCACGGTCAAGTCACCCACGCCCAGCTCCGCCAGCGACTTCTCCGTCGATGACTTCAGAGACTTACCCAGAGTGAGGATCGTGATCACCGAGGCAATGCCGATGATCACGCCAAGCAGGGTGAGGAAGGAGCGCATTTTGTTGGCGCGCAGGCTGGTCAGCGCCAGGCGGATGGAATCGCTCAGGCTCATGCGACACCCCCGGTAAGAACGCCGTCGAGAAGCGTCACCGTGCGCGACGTTTCCTCCGCGAGTTCGGGATTGTGGGTAATGAAAACGATGGTGTTGCCCATTTCTTGGTTGAGCTCATGGAAGAGGTCCATGACCATGCGGCCAGTGGCGGAGTCCAACGCACCGGTGGGCTCATCGGCAAGCAAGAGCTCAGGCTCGTTGGCCAGGGCGCGCGCGATGGCCACGCGCTGCTTCTGACCGCCAGACAACTCGTTGGGCTGGTGATGGCGGCGATCTGCCATACCGACGCGCTCGAGCAAATACTCCGCCCGGGCGGTGCGCTCCCGGCGCGACATGCCGGCGTACATCATGGGCATGGCCACATTGGCCACCGCGTCCATGCGCGCGATGAGGTTGAAGTTCTGGAATACGAAGCCGATCTTGGAGCTGCGCAGCTGCGCGAGCTTGTTGTCGGGGACCGCCAGCACGTCCTCCCCGGCCAGGTGGTAGGTGCCACTGGTGGGGCGATCGAGAAGCCCGATGATGTTCATCAACGTGGACTTACCGGATCCCGAGGCGCCCACCACGGCAACGAATTCGCCGGCGTCGACGTCGAAGTCGAGGTCGGGAATGACCGTTAGCTCGTTGGGCGTGCCCGTGTGAAAGCGACGGCAGATGTGGCGCATCGAGATGATGCGGTTTTCGGGAATCTCCATTACGGGTTACTCCGCCGCCACGTCGACGCGCTGACCATCCAGCTCCTGGAGACGAGACGACTGGGTGATCACCTTGTCGCCTTCCTTGACGTCGCCTCCGGTGATCACAACGTCGAAGTCATTGCTCTCGCCGCGCTTGACCTTGGCCTGGCGCACCACCTGGTGCCCATCCTCTTCCCGGACGACCATGACGGCGTCTTTGCCCTGGTCGTCGGTGAAGATCGCATCGCGCGGTACGGTTAGCGCCCGCGGGACCTGCGCGGTAATGACGTCAGCCTTGGCCGATCCGCCGATACGTAGGTCGTCCTTGTTGCCGTCCACCTTGATCTCCACAGCGAAGGTTGGCCGGGGGTTGCCGGATGCGCCGGACTGGGAGGTGGCCGCGCTGGCTGCGCCTGGTGCCTGGCCACCGCCTCCAGCGGCCTCCGTCGTTGCGGTAGAGACCGGAGAGATTCGGCTCACGGTGCCGGCGAACTCCTTCGGGCCGGTCAGGCGCGTAGTAAAGGTCACCTTGTTGCCCTCGCGGATGGAGTCTAGGTCAGTCTCCTTAACCTCGGTCTTGAGCAACAGGCTCGAGTCGTCCGCCACGGTCACGACCGGCCCCTGCGCAGGAGCACCGGCTGGCGACGGGGTGGCAATAACAATTCCTCCCATGGGAGCTCGCAGCTCAGCCTTGGCAATAGACAGGTTCAGGTTGTCGATCTGCGCCTGGTTGCTCAGCTCTGCAGCCTGGGCTCCGCGCCAGGCCTGATCCACCGCCTGGGACTGCTGTTCCAGCTGCTGGCGGGAGTTCAGCCGAGCAGCCTCCGCGGCTACCTCTGCGGCATTCTTGTCGGCAAAAGCCTGGGCAACCTGGCTCTGTTGGGTGGCAAGCTCCTCGTCGAGCTGAGCAAGGGTGTCGCCATAAACTGCCTGCTGGTGAGCGAGAGCTGCGCGGGCCTGCTCGACCTGGTTGACGGCCTCCTTGTTGGCCAGGGCGCCGTCGATAGCTCCGAGAGGATTCGACGGGGCGGCGGCCTCCGCGCGCAGCGTGTCCAGATCAGACTTAGCTCCCTGATCGCCCGACTTGGCTTGGTCCTGCAGTTGCACCGAGCGCACCACGTTACCCAGGCTGGTCAGCGCCTGTGCACCATTGCCCAGGCCCGTGCCGATCAGCCCCACGCCTTCGCGGGTCGCAGCAATGGAGGCCGAATCAACCTGCGCGCGAGCCTGGCGAACAGCGTCCGCCTGCTGGCGCAGCGTGGGATCTGCCCCGTTAGCAACCTGGCGCTGGCGATTCTCGAACTTGCGCACCGCCTCCTGGTAGGCGTTGTTAGCCTGCTGGGCCTGCGCGTTCGCGGCGTTAACCTCCTGGTCGAGGCCGTTGTTGACGCGCTCCTGGGTTTGCGAGTACGCCGAACGCGCCTGTTCCACGGCGTTCAAGGCCTCGGTGGTGGCCTGGTTCTGCTGAGCCACCTGGGCCGCGCGCTGCTGGTTCAGCTCCGTGGTATCCACACGGGCGAGCAGCTGATCCTTGGACACCCGGTCGCCGACCTTGACGTCGACGCTCTCGACGGGGCCCGTCAGCGAAGTCGACAACGACACGGTGCGCTGTGCGGCAACGGTGCCCGTGACGGGAACGGTCGAGCGGAACTCGTGGGGCTTGAGCGTGACCACGTCCGACTCATTCAAAGCAACGGACTTCGGGCCAAACGCCGAAATGCCCCAGGCGGTGCCCCCAGCACCGACCAAAGCTGCTGCCGCTACACCGATCGCCACTGTCTTCTTGTTCAAACCCACGTTCTTTCCCCTTGCACACGATTGTCGATTACGACATTAACGCGTCGAGCCCGCTCCTTGAGCACGGCCAGAGGAATTTGGGTGGGGTGCCCGGGTGGGCTCGGGGATTCCCCTGACCACACTCGGGGGTGGGGTGCTTGACGACGCCTCTTGCTGCCCAGTTTTTACCAAATCGCAGCTTGCTTGACGCCCGAAACGTGATCTTTGCTGCTTATGGTGCAGTCATGGTGTATTTGGCGGGCGTTTTCCTGCAGATTCTCAGTTGTTTTGGCTATGTGATCGCCTGGCGCAGTGATTTCTTCCCCTGGCCAGTGATTGCGGGCTTGCTGGGCTGCGTGCTGTGCCTCTTCGCCGCGGTGCGTAGGCGCTCCCGTGTGCTCACCTGGGCTGGCGGGGTGCCTGCTGTCGTGGGGGCGCTGAGCTGGGCGTCCTGGATCCCGGTTCTTATTGATCCGGGGGACGGCTCCAACCTCAATATCTTGGGTATCGCGGGACAACCCGCAGCGGCAGGTTGTGCACTGGCGTGGCTGGCCTCGCGCTGGCAACCACGCCTGACTTACCCCTGGGCGGGCGCTTTTACCGTGCTGAGTGCGCTAGCGGCGGCCGGCTGGATCTTCCTACCAGTGAAGTTCCCTGTTGACCTGTACGTTCTCTTACCTGCAGTAGGAACTCTGCAGATGTGCGTGGCCCTGTGCGCCAAGGACACTTGGCCCGCGCGCCTGTCCGCCGTGGCAGGTGCGCTCGTTTTCATCGGCGTGGCCTACATGTATCCGCTGTTTCCACTCGTCGCGATCGGATTGTTCTTAGGCCTTGTCGCCGCCGGCTTCGAGGTGAAGGAGCGCCTGGCTACTCGCTGACGACGACGTTTCCGTCGTCAATTCCGACGGTGTGGACGTTCTTGACCAACCCGTGACCAGAATCGGAATTCCCACCGAGGCATTGCTGCTTATCGTGCAAGCATGACGTACTTGGTGGGTGTTGTACTGCAGATTGTGGGCATCAGTGGCGCGGTGTTCGTCTGGGGGTCAGAGCGGTTGCCCTGGCCCTTTTACATGGACCTCGCGGGGTGCCTGGTGTGCCTTATTACCGCGCTACGCAGCACATCGCGGGTGTTGCGCTGGGCAGGAAGTGTGCCGGCGCTCGCGGGATGTGTAAGCGCGGGATCGTGGGTGGCGCTGACCATTGATCGAGGCGATGGATCCGCTATAAATATCTTGGGCATTTCCGTTGGTGCTGCGGCAGTAGGCTGTGCTCTGGCGTGGATGGGCTCGCGCTGGATGAAGGAGCTGCGCTCCCCTCACGCGCCCGGGTTTCTACTCTGTTACGCCCTCTTGGCAGCTTCTATCGCGCTGCCGTTCGGGCCATCTTCCACTGTGGTATTTTTCGCGCCCATCATTGGCACTATCCAGATGGTTGTCGCCTTCTGGGCGCGCCCATCGCGAGCCGCAAGTCTGTCCGCGGTGGCCGGCGCACTCGTGTTCGTCGGCCTTGCGTTCTTCTTCCCGCTTCTCCCCCTCGCCGGCGTCGGCATTCTGCTTAGCCTCGTCGCCGCCGGCTTCGAGTGGAAACAGCGTCTAACTACTCGCTGATGACGACGTTTCCATCGTCAATTCCGACGGTGTAGGTGGCCAGCGACTTCTCGTCGCCCTGCAGAGACTCGCCCGTGTCCAGGTAGAACTTCTGCTTCAGCAGAGGCGAAGCTACGACCGGGCGACCGTCGTGCTCGCCGACGATCCCCCGTGAGAGGACACCTACGCCGGTGTACGGGTCGACGTTATCCACGGCGTACACGGTTTCGGACTCGCCGGACTGCAGACGAAAGAGCGCGATCTGCCGATCGTTTTCCAAAAGCGCCGCTGCTCCCAGGTTGGGTGTGAGCTGGTCGAGGCGGCAGACAACGGTGGAACTCATGTGTTTAGTTTCCTCCCACGGTCGGAGTCATGAGCGGAACCTTGCGGCCGCCCTGCGGGTGCTCCTCGAACTGGACCAGCGGGTCCGGGGTCTCCGGAGCGTTGACGAAGCTAACGAATCGGGAGAGCTTCTCCGGGTCATTGAGAACAGCAGCCCACTCATCGAAGTAGTTCTCTACGTGGCGCTCGATGTATGCCTCGAGGTCGGAGCCAATACCCAGCGAATCGTTCACCACGACGTCGCGAATGTGATCAAGTCCGCCCTCAACGGACTCTTGCCAGGCGGCAGTGCGCTGCAGACGATCCGCAGTGCGGATGTAGAAGCCGAGGTATCGGTCGATGTAGCGGAACAGTTCCTCATCGGTCAGATCACCAGCGAGCAACTGAGCGTGGCGCGGGGTGGCGCCTCCGTTGCCGCCCACGTAAAGGTTCCAGCCGTTCTCGGTGGCGATCACACCGATGTCCTTGCCGCGTGCCTCTGCGCACTCGCGGGCACATCCGGACACACCCATCTTGAGCTTGTGCGGGCTACGCAGGCCGCGGTAACGCAGCTCGAGCTCGACAGCCTTAGCCACGGAATCCTGCTGGCCGTAACGGCACCAATCCGTACCCACGCAGGACTTCACTGCGCGCAGAGACTTGCCGTAGGCCTGGCCAGATTCCATTCCGGCGTCGACCAGACGTCGCCAAATGTGCGGCAGCTGCTCCACGCGCGCACCGAACATGGCGATGCGCTGAGCACCCGTGATCTTGGTGTACAGCCCAAATTCCTGGGCGATCTCGCCGATCACTACCAGGTGCTCCGGGCTGATGTTGCCCGCGGGCACACGCGGAACGACCGAGTACGTGCCGTTCTTCTGCATGTTGGCCAGCATGCGGTCGTTCGTGTCCTGCAGACCTGCTCGCTGGCCTTCGAGGACGTGGTCCTCGGTGTGCAGAGACGCGAAGATGGAAGCCAAGGTCGGCTTGCACACTTCGCATCCCCCGCCGCGGCCGAAGCGAGCGATGAAGGACGGGAAGTCGTTGATGCCGGTCGACTGCGCGATCTCGAACAGCTCTGCGCGCGACTGGCTGAAGTGGGCGCACACCGCCTTGGACTGCTCGATGCCTTCGCCCTCGAGAATGCCCTTGAGCAGCGGCACGCAGGATCCACAGGAGGTACCGGCGCGCGTGGCTGCCATGAGCGTTTCGACGGAATGGCAACCCTGTCCTACGGCCTCGCGGATCTGTCCCTTGCACACGTTGTTACACGAGCAGATCTGAGCCTCGTCCGGCAGGGCGTCAACGCCAATGGCGGAGGTACCCGCACCGGTCTCCGGAGCGATGAGCGATACCGGGTCTCCCGGCAGCTCAGAGCCCACCATCGGGCGAAGCATCGAGTAGCTGGAGGCCTCGCCCACCAGGATGCCTCCCAGCAGTCGCTTGCCCTCGGCGTCGAGAACCAGCTTCTTGTACACACCCGAGATCGGGTCCTGGATGTGCAGCTCCTTGCGTCCCTCCGCGGTGGAGAAAGCATCGCCGAAGGAGGCAACGTCGACGCCCATGAGCTTGAGCTTGGTGGACATATCCGGATCCTGGAAGTCCTCACCCGGCTGACCTGCCAGGCGCTTCGCAGTGATCAGGGCCATGTCATAGCCCGGAGCAACCAGACCGTAGGTCTTGCCATCCACGGCGGCGCATTCTCCGATGGCGGAGATGTGCTCGACGTCGGTGGCGCACTGACGGTCGACGAGGAAGCCTCCACGCGGCCCGAGCTCCAGACCAGCGTCCGGGCCGAGGGAGTCGCGCGGGCGAATACCAGCAGAGAAGCACACCAGGTCAGTCTTGATGCTGCCCTTATCACCCAAATCGAGGATTACTCCACCCTCGCGATCCGGGTCGTCGGTGATCTCGCGCGAAGCTGCACCGACGTGCACTTCCACCCCCAGCTCGCGGATGGCCTCCTGGAGAAGCTCACCACCAGCATCGTCGACCTGCAGTGGCATGAGTCGAGGAGCCATCTCGACCACATGCGTGTGGGCACCCAGGTGCTGGAGCGCGTTTGCTGCCTCCAGGCCCAGCAGGCCACCGCCAATGACCACGGCAGTAGCGTCGCCATGGTTTCCGACGGCGCCTTCTACCGCGGCACGCATACCGTCCAGGTCGTCCAGGGTGCGGTACTGGTGCACCTGCGGCTTGTCGTTGCCCGGGAGGCGCGGGATGAACGGGCGCGAGCCAGTAGCCATGACGAGCTCCTGGTAGGAGAACACGCGGCCGTCGCTTAGCACCACCTCACGGGTTTCCGGCTTGATGGAAACCGCCCGGCCTTCCACCACGGTCACAGACTCCGGCAGGTCCTCCAGGTACAGGCCCTCGCGGCTCCAGTCCGTGACATAGCTGGAAAGGTGCACACGGTCATAGGCGTAGTCGTGCTCGCGTCCGATGACGGTGATGGAACGCTCCGGCTGAAGCTTGGAAAGCTCCTGGCAAAAACGGTGCCCCACCATTCCGAAACCTACAACGAGGACGTCAGCCGCCTGAGAGGTGGTTGTTTGGTTCATGAATACTCCCCACTCGTCGGTGACTTACGTGGGGCACTCGATCTCGTTTGACCGCTAGCCCCAGTTAATTAACAGCGTAGGGGACGCGTTTCCTAAATATGCATTCGTAAAAGTGTTTTCTTTACCACTCAGGTAACCCTAAGTTGGGCGCCAAAACGCAGCTGTCAGAACAGCGGCAGACAGTAAAGCGGAGATTCCAGCGGCCCACAGGGGCGCAGTGTGGCTCACCAGTTCCAGCGGCCCGACCAGTGTCGGAGCTAATGCAGAGCCGATGAATCGCACTCCTGAATAGGCTGAGCTTGCAACGGGACGCGGCAGCTCCCTGACCCCCATCGAGGCGGTAGTCAAGAGGGTATTTACTACTCCCAAGATTGCGCCACTGACCACTACCGAAATAACCGTGCCAACGAGTGAACCCGCCGACACCGCCACGGCCATGTGAATCATCGCCACAAGGATCATCATGCCCACTAGCAACGGGCGCGTGCCAAAGAATCGCTCCAGTATTGGAGCCAGGAAAACCGACGACACGGCAAGGGCACAGCCCCAAGCAAAGAATACGAAGCCGAGGTGGATGGGAGTGAACGTCACTCCGTTAGCGTGAGCAGCGCGTTCGACGGGGAAAGGCGCATACACCAGCATCATGAGAAAGGCGAAGTTGTAGAACAGGGCGCCTAACCCCAACCAACGCATGCTCGGGTGAACGGCAGCCCTAAATGCCTCAAAGGGCCCATACCGGTGCTGTGCGTGGGAAACCGGATCGCGAAACAAGACTGCGATGGCGAGCAGCGCAAGGCTCATCAACGCGGTCGTCCCAAAGAACGGGCCTCGCCAGCTGACCTCTCCAAGCAAACCGCCCACCAAGGGTCCTACGGCGAAACCAAGCCCTACCGCGGCCTCGTAGAAGATGATGGCGGCCGGCCCACTAGAAGCAGACCCCACAATCGCAGCCAGCGCGGTGGAGACGAAGAGCGCGTTACCCAAACCCCAGCCAGCCCGAAAACCAATGATCTCGTTAACACTGCTCGAGAGGGCACACCCGAGGGCAAAGACGACGATGATCGCCACTCCCCCGACGAGAGTCTTTTTCACTCCCAGGCGCGAAGAAATCCACGCCGAAAAGAACATCACGAACGCGGTGACAAAGAGGTAGGAGGTAAACAGCAACTCCGTTTGGCCCGGCGATGCGTTGAGGGTGCGGGCGATCGTGGGAAGGATGGGATCGACCAGACCTAGACCCATGTAAGAGACCGCACACGCAAACGCCAGCACCCATACTGCTAGGGGCTGGCGAAAGATAGCTTTAGCATTCATGTTCTCGCATGCTATCGGATAGGGAATTCAAGGTCTTTACCGCCTTATTAAGCGCATCAATCTCATCCTGTTCGAGGGAACTCGACACGCTGCGAACGGCGTCGACAAGCGACTGACGATTCCGATTGAGCAAGGTCTTACCAGCGGGAGTCAGTGTCACCAGCATCGCACGTCGGTCGGTGGGATCGACCTCCGTGGCAATGAGGTCTTCGTCGCGAAGCCGAGCCAAAAGCCTGCTCACCGTGGGCTGAGAACTGCACTCTGCGCGCGCGATGTCCGTTGCCCTGCTGGGTCCGTAGTAGTCCAACGTGGTAAGAACACGCCAGGTCGCAGAGCCAGGGTGGTGCCCCGCTGCCGCCTGCGAAGAACGAACAAAACGAGAAGTTGCAGAAAGTAGCTCGATCCACCACTCGTCCGATAGCTCAACCTTGTCCATAACACTGATCGTACCGACACTTAAGCGAAATTGAATGTTTTACCAACACGTCAGTTTCACTTCACATGCAATTGATCTCAGACTCGCTCGCCCAACCGCCAGTAGATTCCCACATTGGCTGAGTGAGCCTGCACCGGGTCATACTCTTTGCAGCGACGGTTTTGGTCACAATTGAGAGGCGCCACTCGACGGAGAATGGATACTCCGAGCACGCAAAAAGGCCGTCATTCCCTTTTGCGGGGAATGGCGGCCTTTCGTTTAACCGTGGGAGTTAACTCCCTACAGCTTTACTTCGCGCGCTCGACGACCTCGACGAGACGGAAGTGCTTGTCCTTCGACAGCGGGCGGGTCTCCTCGATGCGCACGCGATCGCCAACACCGGCGGTCTCGTTCTCATCGTGAGCCTTCACGCGGCTGGAACGACGCATGATCTTGCCGTAGAGGGCGTGCTGCTTGCGGTCCTCAAGCTCGACAACGATGGTCTTCTGCATCTTGTCAGAGACGACGTAGCCGGTGCGAACCTTGCGGGCGCCCTGCTCCTTGGTTTCGGTCACGTTAGCCTCGCTCATTACTGATCAGCTCCCGGGACAGCGGACAGACCAAGCTCGCGCTCACGCAGGATGGTGAGGATGCGGGCGATGTCGCGCTTGACGGTGCCGATGCGGCGGTTGTTGGTCAGCTGGCCGGTCGCAAGCTGGAAACGGAGGTTGAACAGCTCCTCCTTGGCGTCGGCCAAGCGAGCGGTCAGATCCTCGGTGCCGAGCTCGCGGAACTCGGATGCGGGGGTACCGGTGCTCATTAGAACTGGTCCTCCTTCTTGATGATGCGGACCTTGCACGGAAGCTTCTGGCCTGCGCGGCGCAGAGCCTCGAGTGCGGTGGCCTCGTTCGGGTAGGACATCTCGAAGAGGACGCGGCCCGGCTTAACGTTGGCGACCCACTTCTCGACCGGGCCCTTACCGGAACCCATACGCACGCCGAGCGGCTTCTGGGTCAACGGACGGTCCGGGAAGATGTTGATCCAGACCTTGCCGCCACGCTTGACGTGGCGGTTGATCGCAATACGAGCGGCCTCGATCTGACGGTTGGTGACGTAAGCCGGCTCGAGAGCCTGGATGCCGTAGTCACCCTGGGTGATGCGGTTACCGCCCTTGGACACGCCACGACGGTTCGGGCGGTGCTGGCGACGGTACTTAACGCGCTTCGGGATAAGCATGTGCTTTAGCCCTCCTGCTTCTTCTCAGCGCGCTGGCGACGCTGGCCGCCACGGCGCGGACGACGGTCACGGTCGCCGCGGCCACGGCCACCGCGCTCGGACGGAGCGTTCAGCTCGGACTCACGGACGCCGCCCACGACGTCGCCCTTGTAGATCCAAACCTTGACGCCGATGCGACCGAAGGTGGTGTGAGCCTCTGCAACGCCGTAGTCGATCTCGGCTCGCAGGGTGTGCAGCGGAACGCGACCCTCGTGGTAGCGCTCGGTGCGGGACATCTCGGCGCCGCCCAGACGACCGGAGCAGACAACCTTGATGCCCTTGACCTGCGGCTGACGCATGGCGGACTGGATGGCCTTGCGCATTGCACGACGGAAGGCAACGCGGTTAACCAGCTGCTCGGCGATCGACTGTGCAACCAGGGTTGCGTTGGCGTCGATCTGCTTGACCTCAAGGATGTTGAGGGCAACCATCTTGCCGGTCAGCTTCTCCAGGCCACGACGGATGCGGTCGGCCTCGGCGCCGCGACGACCAATCACGATGCCCGGGCGGGCGGTGTGAATGTCAACGCGAACGCGGTCGCGGGTGCGCTCGATAACAACGTCGGCGATGCCGGCGCGCTCAAGACCCTTGGAGAGGAACTCGCGGATCTTGATGTCCTCGGCTACGTAGTCGGCGTAGTTCTTGTCGGCGTACCAGTGGGTCTTCCAGTCGGAAGTGATGCCCAGACGGAGGCCGTGAGGATGAATCTTCTGGCCCATTACTTGGCCCCTTCCTTCTGGCTCTCGACGACCACGGTGATGTGGCTCGTGCGCTTGCGGATCTGGAATGCACGGCCCTGAGCGCGCGGCTGGAAGCGACGCATGGTCGGTCCCTCGTTGGCGTAAGCCTCGGAGATGACCAGGGTGCGCGGATCCAGGCCGAAGTTGTTCTCAGCGTTAGCAGCAGCGGAGGCAACAACCTTTGCTACCGGCTTAGCTGCGCCCTGCGGGGCGTACTTCAGGATGGCGAGCGCCTCGGAGACGGTCTTGCCGCGTACCAGGTCGATGACGCGGCGGGCCTTCATCGGAGTCACGCGGACGAAACGGGCGGTCGCGCGTGCGGAGGTGATGGTGTCACTCATCGCTTATCGACGTCCCTTCTTGTCGTCCTTAACGTGACCCTTAAAGGTCTTGGTGGGTGCGAACTCGCCGAGCTTGTGGCCAACCATGGACTCGTCGACGAACACCGGCACGTGCTTGCGACCGTCGTGGACGGCGAAGGTGTGGCCGATGAAATCGGGGAGAATGGTGGAACGGCGAGACCAGGTCTTGATGACCTGCTTGGTGCCGGCCTCGTTCTGAGCATCAACCTTGTTGAGGAGGTGCTCATCGACGAACGGGCCCTTCTTCAGGCTGCGTGGCATAGCGTTTTACCTCCTCTTAGCGCTTCTTGTTCGGGCGACGACGGCGCACGATCATGTTGTTGGAGTAGCGGTTCGGGTTGCGGGTGCGGCCTTCCTTCTGGCCCCACGGCGACACCGGGTGGCGGCCACCCGACGTCTTGCCCTCGCCACCACCGTGCGGGTGGTCGACCGGGTTCATGACAACGCCTCGGACGGTCGGACGCCATCCCTTCCAGCGCATACGACCAGCCTTGCCCCAGCGGATGTTGATCTGGTCGGCGTTTCCGACCTCACCCACGGTGGCGCGGCAACGGATGTCAACGCGACGGATCTCGGAGGACGGCATACGCAGCACTGCGTAGTTGTGCTCCTTACCCAGCAGCTGCACGGAGGCACCTGCGGAGCGGGCCAGCTTAGCGCCAGCGCCCGGCTTCAGCTCCACGTTGTGGATGGTGGTACCGGTCGGGATGTTCTTCAGCGGGAGGTTGTTGCCCACCTTGATGTCGGCGTTAGCACCGGACTCGAGGAGCATTCCCTGCTTCAGGCCCTTCGGCGCCACGATGTAGCGCTTCTCACCATCGCGGTAGTGCAGCAGCGCAATGTTGGCGGTGCGGTTCGGGTCGTACTCGATGTGAGCGACCTTGGCCAGGATGCCGTCCTTGTCGTTGCGCTTGAAGTCGATCACACGGTAACGACGCTTGTGGCCGCCGCCGCGGTGACGAGTGGTGATGTGGCCCTTGGAGTTGCGGCCACCGGTCTTGGGCAGCGGGCGCAGCAGGCTCTTTTCCGGAGTGGAGCGAGTGATCTCCTCGAACTCGGAAACGGAGCTGGCGCGGCGACCCGGAGTTGTCGGCTTGTACTTACGAATAGCCATAATTGTTCCTTACCTTTCGACGTTTTCGGCGCCGTTAGACGGTCGCGCCGCCGAAGATGTCGATGGAGTCGCTGCCGTCACGGAGCGTCACGTAGGCGCGCTTGGTGTCCTTGCGCTTGCCGTAACCGGTGCGGGTGCGCTTGCGCTTGCCCTCGCGGTTAGCGGTGTTCACAGAGGCAACCTTGACGCCGAAGATCTGCTCGATGGCAATCTTGATCTGGGTCTTGTTGGAGTCCGGGGCGACGTAGAACGTGTACACGTTCTGCTCCATCAGCCCGTAGGACTTCTCAGAGACGACCGGCGCGAGGATGATGTCGCGCGGGTTAGCGGTCTGTGCCATTAGTTCTCCTCCTTGTCCGCACCCTGGGTGCGGTTAACGAAGGCGTGCAGAGCGGCAACCGAGAACACAACATCGTCTGCGTTGAGAACGTCGTAGGTGTTCAGCTGACCCGGCTCAAGGATGTGAACGTTCGGCAGGTTGTTAGCACTGCGGCGGCCGTTCAGGTCCTCGCGGTCGATGACCAGCAGGACAGACTTACGGTCGGTCAGACGCTCGATGAAGGTGCGAGCGGACTTGGTGGACGGGTTCTGACCCGGCACCAGTTCCTCGATGACGTGGATGCGCTCGTTGCGGGCACGGTTGGTCAGTGCGCCGAACAGAGCAGCCTTGATCATCTTCTTGGGGGTGCGCTGAGAGTAGTCACGCGGCTTCGGGCCGTGGACAATGCCACCACCGGTGAAGTGAGGCGCACGGATCGAACCCTGGCGGGCGCGGCCGGTGCCCTTCTGGCGGAACGGCTTGCGTCCACCGCCGGATACCTCGCCACGAGTCTTCGTGGAGTGGGTGCCCTGACGGCCAGCGGCGAGCTGTGCGTTGACAACCTGGTGCATCAGAGCAACGGAGGCCTCGCGGTCGAAAATCTCGGCCGGCAGTTCAACGGATCCGTTGGTCTTGCCCTCAGCGGTGTGTACGTCGAGCTTCAGAGTCATGCGTGTGCACCGCCCTTCACTGCGGTCTTGACGGTGACGACTCCACCCTTAGCGCCAGGGATAGCACCCTTGATGAGGATGATGTTGGAGTCGGCGTCGATCTTCTGGATCTTCAGGTTCTGGGTGGTAACGCGGTTACCGCCCATGCGGCCAGCCATGCGCTTGCCCTTGAAGATGCGGCCCGGGGTAGCGGCGGCACCGATGCCACCGACGCGGCGATGAGCAGCCTGGTTACCGTGAGCTGCACCCTGGCCGGCAAAGCCGTGGCGCTTCATGCCACCGGCGAAGCCGTGGCCCTTAGTCTCGCCGCTAACGTCGACGAAGGTCTCGCCCTCGAAGATTGCGGCAGTGATTTCCTGACCGAGCTCGTAGGACGAAACATCGTCCATACGGATCTCAGCCACGTGGCGGCGCGGGGTCACGCCGGCCTTCTTGAAGTGACCCGCCTGCGGCTTGTTTGCCTTGCGGGGGTCGATCTCGCCGTAGGCGATCTGGATGGCGTTGTAGCCGTCGGTTTCGGTGGTGCGAATCTGGGTGACCACGCACGGCCCAGCCTCGACGACGGTGACCGGGACAACCCGGTTGTTCTCGTCGAAGACCTGGGTCATGCCGAGCTTGGTGCCCAGAATGCCCTTGATCTCATTTTCACTCATGTGTTAGTTCTCCGCTGCCAAAGTCTTTCGGTCTATCGATCACTCGTGATTACTGAATGTTCACGTCGACGCTGGCCGGAAGGTCGATGCGCATCAGCGCGTCGACGGTCTTCGGCGTCGGGTCGAGGATGTCGATGAGGCGCTTGTGCGTGCGCATCTCGAAGTGCTCGCGAGAGTCCTTGTACTTATGGGGAGAACGAATAACGGCGTACACGTTCTTTTCAGTGGGCAACGGCACCGGGCCAACAACTCGAGCACCCGTGCGGGTGACCGTCTCGACGATCTTCTTCGCGGATGCGTCGATAGCCTCGTGGTCGTAAGCCTTGAGCCGAATGCGGATCTTCTGTCCCGCCACGCTTATCCTCTTCCTCGCTAGCCCACTTGCCCTAGCGCTATCAGCGCCGAGCAGCGGTGGGGTTCGCTTCTCGATTTCCCTATAACGTTGTCCGGATCCCACTTACGGGGCCTGGCACAACGCCAGTGTCGTTGTCTTTATTGCCATGACGCTTAACCAGGTTCCGGGGCGTTAAGCACAAATAAACGCACTCGCAGATGCACCCGGCGCAGCCTCATCGGCCAGAGGCCGCGGGGACTGCATCGTCATGACGTAAAGGGACCAAAAGTTCGCGATAAGCGTGGCCCTTACGTACTGCCGCTGTTTATTTGCCATGCCCCTTCTCCGGTCTCCACTCTCGGGATGCCGCGCCTACTTCGGCCGACCTTCCCCGATAATGGAGCCTTCTGCACAAGGGTGGTCATCCTCAGGATGAGGACGGGCCCTTGCACTCAAAGGTGTCATGTTCACCTCGCCATGTTCCGTCTTTACGTGTGTATCGACGGACTATGTCAAGGCAACCTGGGTATTTAAACATGAGCTCGACGAGTTTGGCAAATTATTTTTTCTCCCGCTCGCATCAACGACGCATCGAGTTCGACGGCACGTATTTGCCCAGGGGGTACGGGGGTCTTGTGACCGAAACTTAACCCGACACATGCAGAAATTGTTGTTAGGCTAAAAACGGTCCACCTAGAACTACCGAAAGGACGCCTACCATGGCTGATAACACCAACAAGGTTAAGGACACCGCAACCGCTGCCACCGCCGCTGACGCAAACGTCAACGGCACCAACGCAAACGTTACCGACACCGGTCGCACCGTGATCGAGAACACCGTCGTGTCCAAGATCGCCGGCATCGCCGCTCGCGAGGTTTCCGGCGTCCACGCCCTCGGCGGTGGCGCAGCTCGCATGATGGGTTCTATCCGCGACACCTTCGGCGGTTCCGAGAACGTCCAGCAGGGCATCTCCGTTGAGGTTGGCGAGACCCAGGCTGCCGTTGACCTTTCCGTGGTGGCCGAGTACGGCGTTGCTATTCACGAGCTCGCTGAGGCTATCCGTCGCAACATCGCTCGCTCCATCGAGCGCATGACTGGCCTGGAGGTCACCGAGGTCAACGTGAACGTCACCGACGTTCACCTGCCGCAGGATGACAAGAACGAGGACAACTCTCGCGACCTCGAGGCTGCACAGCAGGCCGAGATCGCTCAGCCGCGCGTTCAGTAATACGCAGCCCTTTCCGACCACTTCCCTATTCGATCATTTCTGAACCCGAGGTATCTGTATGAGTTCTTTCGAGCCCATTACTGCCGATCTGGCCCGCTCTATCGCCGACGCCGTTTCGGGGGTGAATGGGGTCGCCGAACTACACGGAGGGCCGCACGGGGAAGTGGCAACGCTGTTTCCCGGACAGCGTGTGAGGGGCGTTCGGGTTGTCGACGAACGCCTGCAAGTCCACGTCGTCGCCGACCTTTCAGCTGTACCGGAAGGCCACACTCTGCACGAGGTATCGGAAAGTGTCCGCCGAGCTGCAGGATCGCTGACGCATTTGCCGGTTGACATCTTCGTCGCCGACGCCATCGCTTCCTCACCACAAACCGCCTGATTTAAGGAATTTTTATGAACAACCTGACGCTTCTTGGCGTAGTCATCGGACTCCTCGTCGCCCTGGCCGTCATTATTGACGGATTTAGCGGATTCTTGTGGGCACTGTTCTTCGGCATCACCGGCGGTCTGTGTGCCGCTCACTTCGAAGGTCGCATTGACTTGAAGAACTTGGTGTCCAACGTAACGAGCTCCCGTGGAGGTCGCGGGTGACCGGAACGACTGTGATCGCCGATCGCATCGTTTCTCGAGTAGTTAATGACGCAGCGTCCGCCGTGCCGGGCGTGCAAACACTAACCAGCTCGTGGGCGGAGATCGGCACGAAAAGCTATCCGCGCTGCGACGTTCGTCAGGACTCAGTTGCCAACGAGGTGCACGTTGATTCGTTTATCGCCGTTTCCTGGCCTTCCCCGGTAACGGCTGTCGCGGAACGCGTTCAGGCCAACATTGTTTCGTGGGTGAAGTCCATGACTGGCATGGACGCCACCCGCGTGAATGTGGTGGTCGAGCAGACCATTGCGGGACACGCTCGCGTGAGCTCAGCTGAGCTGAGCGCTATGGACACCGAGCCTCAACTGACTCCCGTCGAGACTGCACCTTCGCGGGAAATCACCTCCCCAGTGACCTCGTCTACTTTGAACGTCGTTTCGCCTCAAACGAAGGCTAGCGAGCGCGTCGTCATGCCCGAGTATCCTTCTGAGGTCACGGTGAAGTCCCCGCAGGTCGCGGAGTCACCTGAGCCGTGGTCGCCGTCCGTTCCGGATGAGAAGCCGGTTTCCACGCCGGAGTTACCGCGCGAGCGTGCCGTGTGGTCGCCAGAGGTCCCACCGGCTCTCTCCCTCGCCCGAGTGAGCGTTCCTCGACCGCAGCAGCTCAAGCGCGTATACGCTCCCCGTGATATTGCTGCTCGGTTCGTGCGTGCGCCGCGACCGATTCAGCCTTATCGTCCAAGCGTGCCCGCCGAGGCGCCCCTGCTTAACGTGGCTATCCGCCCGTACCGGGGCCACATCGATCCGGCCTCCGTACAGGTTCCCCGAGCCCAGCGCCTTGTGCCGGTTACGGTTCCTCCGGAAAAGCCACTGGCCCACATTGTGATTCGCCGATTCGACCCCACGAGGGAGGAGAGTAATGACTAAGCAAAAGGGCTCTTCTTCTCGCGGCTTTGGGCTGAAGCCTGCTAGTTCGCCCCAGGTGCGCTGGTGGACGATTCTTCTTAGCCTTCTGCTGATCGCCGCCGGGTTGGTCGCTGCTCGCGAACTGCTCGTGATGTACCGGCCTCCGCAGGGGTGGACCTCCTGGTTAGAACCCATCCCCCAGGCACTGCAGTCGATGACCAAGGAACTGATCGCTATTAGCGGTGCGATCGCTTTGCTCATCGGCCTCATCTTGCTGGTTGCGGCATTAGCTCCGCGAAAGAAGCGCTACCGCGAGGTCTCACAGGCGACTCCGTCGGTGTGGATGCGTCCGGTGGACATCGCTCGCTTTACGACGGCCCGTGCAAAGCAAGTTCCCGGAGTTATCAACGCAACGTCTTTGGCTAAGAAGAACCGGGTCACTGTCGAAGCAACTGCCCTCAACCCGGATAGCGCAACCCAACAGCGTATCGAGGAACGTCTGAAGTCCGAGCTGGCCTCGGCATTCGGTTCTGACGTGAACGTGCGCGTAAAGCTGTCGCAGGCTCAGTCTCAGACCGCGTCAAGCGACAACAACAAGGAGGTTTCGGCATGAGCCGAGGACTAGCCGGCTTCGACCGCTTTCTTATTTTCCTGCTCTCCTTGCTGCTCATCCTGGGCGGTCTTTGGGCTGTGCTGTGGTATTTCGACGTATCCATCGCTCACCGATACGCGGAGTACCTCGACCTTGGGATTGTTTCCCGGGCATTCAGCGCCTCCTGGTGGCCAGCTGCCCTCGGCATTTTCACCGCTTTGTCGGTCATCCTTGGGCTGATCCTGCTGATCGCCAACTTGCGGCGTAACAGCTTTAACCGGCTGACCTCTCCGCACAGCAATTCCACCGGTGATCTCAGCTTGGCGACCACCCGGCTTGCGGACGCCGTCGGAGACGACCTGGAGAAGACTCCCCAGGTTGAAGACGTCAAGAACACCACCAAGGAAGATCGCGGACGGCAGACTTTAACGTGGAGGATCACAGCCGATCCCCGTGTGTCTATGCCTACCTTGATTTCCGCGGTGAATCAGGCAGATCAGGATGTTCGTGAGGCAGTGGGTGACCTGGACGTCGATACCCGCTACCTCGTACAGCTCAACCCTGTGAGCTAGCGTCTAGCACCACAATTTCCTTCACAAGCCCCAGCGCGATGGCATTCGTGCCGGGGTTTTCGTGTATCTGAAGCACACCTCCCACCTCGCATCGGGCAATTCGGGAGTAGCGGTGGCGTAAAACCTGCGTAGTCCTGCGACCGGCCCGGTAAACGGTCACGGCATGGTCAATCAAGCACAGGTCGACACCTCCCCGCTCGTCGTCTAGAAACACGGCACACAGCAGGTCCCCCATCTGCTTCCGTTCCACATCATTGAGCGTGAACTCAGGCGGGGTGAACACTCTTATCGACTGCGCAACGCCGATACGGCGATCAATCCCGTTAGAGTCACTCACCACAAGGGGCATGGCAACTTCACACCTCTTGATCTTCGCGCTAAACGACGAAGGAAGTATCTCCTGGTTGCGGTAGCGCACCGTTACCCGGCTTGCTCCTTGCGCCAGATAGACCCTGGCAGCTGGCGATTCGGTGTCCACGACAGCGCAGCGATGCGCCAAGTCGGCTGCAGAGATGCGTGGAGGGCAAGCCGCCGAGAATTCCCTCAGCAGCTTCAGGACTGACTCATCACTGGTTCCACGTAGTGCTGCCTCTTGTTCGACAAGAGCCATTAGTTCCAGGAGGCTGCGATCAGGTTGCCCCTCCCATGCTTGCTGTAAGGCGTCAAGCACACGGGGAATTCGGGTGGGATCCTTTTGCACTCTTGTGATTCTGTCAAGCGCTCTGGGTAAAAGAAAACCGCCCCTCGAGCAATAGCTCGGGAACGGCTTCTCTTAAGTGCTGTCAGCGTCTAGCGCTGAAGCGTTCCAAGTCTGGAACTAGTCCAGGATCTTGGTGACGCGGCCAGCACCAACGGTACGGGAGCCCTCGCGGATAGCGAAGCGCAGGCCCTCGTCCATAGCGACCGGCTGGATCAGCTCGACGGACATCTCAACGTTGTCGCCAGGCATGACCATCTCGGTGCCCTCCGGCAGGTTCACAACACCGGTAACGTCGGTGGTGCGGAAGTAGAACTGCGGACGGTAGTTGTCGAAGAACGGGGTGTGGCGGCCGCCCTCGTCCTTGGACAGGACGTAGACGGAGCCCTCGAACTTCTTGTGCGGGGTGTAAGCGCCCGGCTTGATCACGACCTGGCCGCGCTCAACATCCTCGCGCTTGGTGCCGCGGAGCAGCAGACCACAGTTGTCGCCAGCCTCGGTGTAGTCGAGGAGCTTACGGAACATCTCGATACCGGTAACGGTGGTGGACATAGCCTTGTCCTTGATACCGATGATCTCGACGTCCTCGTTAACGTTGAGCTGACCGCGCTCCACACGACCGGTAACCACGGTGCCGCGGCCGGTAATGGTGAAGATGTCCTCGATGGGCATCAGGAACGGCTGGTCGGTTGCACGCTGCGGGTCCGGGATGGACTCGTCGCAAGCGTTCATCAGCTCGACGATGGAGTCAACCCACTTCTGGTCGCCCTCGAGAGCCTTCAGAGCGGAGATGTGGACGATCGGAGCTTCCTCGTCGAAGTCCTGCTCGGCCAGCAGCTCGCGGATCTCCATCTCGACGAGCTCGATGATCTCCTCATCGTCAACCATGTCGCACTTGTTCAGTGCAACGAGGATGTAGGGAACGCCGACCTGGCGAGCCAGCAGAACGTGCTCACGGGTCTGCGGCATCGGGCCGTCGGTAGCGGCGACCACGAGGATAGCGCCGTCCATCTGGGCAGCACCGGTGATCATGTTCTTGATGTAGTCGGCGTGGCCCGGAGCGTCGACGTGTGCGTAGTGGCGCTTCGGGGTGGAGTACTCAACGTGGGAGATGTTGATCGTGATGCCACGCTCCTTCTCCTCCGGCGCCTTATCGATGGCGTCGAAAGCGAAGGCGGTGTTCTCCTCCGGGTACTGGTCAGCCAGAACCTTGGTGATGGCAGCCGTGGTGGTGGTCTTACCGTGGTCGACGTGACCAATGGTACCAATGTTGACGTGCGGCTTTGTACGCTCGAACTTCGCCTTTGCCACTGTATGTCCTCCTGGACTTCATGGTGGCTACGACTTTCGCAGCCACGTGGTTGACTTTTCCACTTGCTCATACCTTTTGGGCACCAGCAAGCGATCTTTTTCAAGATGTGCCAGTTACACGATCCTAGATTTGCACCGACCTATTTTCAAACCTTGGCGGGTGTTACCGCGTGGTTTTGATGTCGACGAGAATCGCGGACCTTCTCACAGGGTAACGGCCAGCTCAACGACACACGCTATTGGGGTGACGTTCAGCATGGCCCCTACCCTGCCACTGGCGTGAGCCAGAGCTCACGAGCACTCATTCGGCCCGTGAACTCAATGCCTTGGCCTGATGAACAGGCCCAGGACTTAAGCGTTGCCGTTGCGCTCCGCGATGATCTCGTCCGCGACGTTCTTGGGAACCTCAGCGTAAGAGTCGAAGATCATCGTGAAGTTAGCACGGCCGGCGGTGCGGGAACGCAGGTCACCGATGTAACCGAACATCTCGGACAGCGGGACCTTAGCCTTGACCACCTTGGCGCCTGCACGGTCGTCCATGGACGAGATCTGTCCACGGCGGGAGTTCAGGTCACCGATGACATCGCCCATGTACTCCTCGGGGGTGATGACCTCGACAGCCATCAGCGGCTCGAGCAGGACCGGCTTAGCCTTGGACAGGGCCTCCTTGAGGACCTGGGAGCCTGCCAGCTTGAAGGCCATCTCGGAGGAGTCGACGTCGTGGTAGGCGCCATCTTCCAGGGTGGCCTTGATGTTCACCAGCGGGTAGCCAGCGAGGTAGCCGTACTGCATCGCGTCCTGGATACCGGCATCCACGGACGGGATGTACTCCTTGGGAACGCGACCACCGGTAACGGCGTTGACGAACTTGTAGTTCGGATCCTCGCCCTCCTCCAGCTCCTCGGGAGCCGGTGCGTAAGGCTCGATGGAGACGATGACCTTAGCGAACTGACCGGAACCACCAGTCTGCTTCTTGTGGGTGTAATCCACGCTGGCAACTGCCTTGCGGATCGTCTCACGGTAAGCAACCTGCGGGTTACCGATGTTGGCCTCGACCTTGAACTCGCGCTTCATACGGTCAACCAGGACGTCGAGGTGGAGCTCGCCCATACCGCCGATAACGGTCTGGCCGGACTCCTCGTCCAGGCGGACGGTGAAGGTCGGGTCCTCTTCAGCGAGCTTCTGGATAGCGGTACCCAGCTTCTCCTGGTCGGACTTGGTCTTGGGCTCGATGGCCACCTGGATCACCGGATCCGGGAAGTCCATGGACTCCAGGATGATCTGCTCGTTCTGGTTGCAGAGGGTGTCACCGGTGGTGGTGTCCTTCAAACCAATGAAGGCGTAGATGTTGCCAGCCACGGCCTCATCGACCGGGTTCTCCTTGTTGGCGTGCATCTGGAAGAGCTTGCCGACGCGCTCGCGCTTCTCCTTGGTGGAGTTGGAGACCTGCTCGCCCGGCTCAACGCGACCGGAGTACACACGAACGAAGGTCAGCTTGCCGAAGAACGGGTGAACGGCAATCTTGAAGGCCAGTGCGGAGAACGGCTCGTCGATGGACGGCTTACGGGTGAGCTCCTTGGTCTCGTCGCCCACAGCGTGGCCGTGAACCTCGCCCACGTCGAGCGGGTTCGGCAGGAAGTCGACAACAGCGTCGAGAAGCGGCTGAACACCCTTGTTGCGGTAGGCGGTACCGCAGTAGACCGGGTAGATCTCGGAGTTCACGACCATCTTGCGGATGGCGGTCTTGAGCTCATCGATGCTCAGCTCCTCGCCACCGAAGTACTTCTCCATGAGCTCTTCGTCGGACTCAGCAACGGTCTCAACGAGGGCCTCACGGTACTCAGCAGCCTTGTCAGCCAGGTCAGCCGGGATCTCACGGATCTCCGGCTCGGCGCCGACCTCAACCTTGCCCGGCCACACAATGGCCTTCATCTCGAGCAGGTCGACAACGCCGTCGAAGTCATCCTCGACGCCGATCGGCAGCTGCATAACGAGCGGCTTGGCGTTCAGACGATCCTTGATGGTCTGAACGGTGAAGTAGAAGTCCGCACCGAGCTTGTCCATCTTGTTCACGAAGCAGATTCGCGGAACGTCGTACTTGGTGGCCTGACGCCACACCTGCTCGGACTGCGGCTCCACGCCTTCCTTGGCGTCGAACACGGCAACAGCGCCATCGAGCACGCGCAGGGAGCGCTCCACCTCAACGGTGAAGTCGACGTGACCCGGGGTGTCGATGATGTTGATCTGGTTGCCCTCCCAGAAACAGGTGACCGCGGCGGAGGTAATGGTGATGCCGCGCTCCTTCTCCTGCTCCATCCAGTCAGTGGTCGAGCCACCATCGTGGGTCTCGCCGACCTTGCGGTTGATACCCGTGTAGTACAGGATGCGCTCGGTGGTCGTGGTCTTACCGGCGTCAATGTGGGCCATGATGCCGATGTTGCGAACCTTGTTCAGGTCCTTAAGCACTTCTTGTGCCACAGTGTTACCCCAACTTGTTTGTTGTCGACTCCGTCGCCTGTGCCAGAGCACGTGGACGGAAGGTCTGCGGATGTTTTCTGTTCAATTCTGCCACTATTTACCCATTACGTCAGTACGGAGAGTGCTGCCGCTGGACAAACAGGCAGTAAGCGCACGCAAGCCCGATCGGCGCACCCGCGCGTCGCGGCCGTCGAGGCTTCTCAACGGTCGCGGCGGCACGCGACGATCGGGCTATAGCGGGCAAGCACGCGTCAGGATTACCAGCGGTAGTGGGCGAAGGCGCGGTTGGCCTCTGCCATCTTGTGGGTGTCCTCGCGGCGCTTCACGGAAGCACCCAGGCCGTTGGAGGCATCCAGGATCTCGTTAGCCAGACGCTCCATCATGGAGTTCTCGCGACGCTGACGGGTGAAGGTCACCAGCCAACGCAGAGCGAGGGTGTTGGAGCGGGACGGACGAACCTCAACCGGAACCTGGTAGGTAGCGCCACCCACGCGGCGGGAACGAACCTCGAGGTCAGGGCGGATGTTGCCCAGAGCCTTCTCCAGGGTGCCAACCGGATCGGTGCCGGTCTTCTCGCGGCACTTCTCCAGCGCGCCGTAGACGATGCGCTCGGCGGTGGACTTCTTGCCGTCCAGGAGGACCTTGTTCACGAGCTGGGTAACCAGCTCGGACTTGTACACCGGATCCTTAACGACGGGACGCTTCGGAGCTGCATTCTTACGCATTGACTATCCCTTCTTCGCGCCGTAACGGGAACGGGCCTGCTTACGGTCCTTGACACCCTGGGTATCCAGAGCGCCACGGATGATCTTGTAACGGACACCCGGAAGGTCCTTCACACGACCACCGCGCACGAGCACCATGGAGTGCTCCTGCAGGTTGTGGCCCTCACCCGGGATGTAGGCCGAAACCTCGATACCGGAGGTCAGACGCACACGGGCGACCTTACGCAGAGCCGAGTTCGGCTTCTTCGGGGTGGTGGTGTACACACGGGTGCACACGCCGCGACGCTGCGGCGAACCCTTCAGAGCTGCGGTAGAAACCGCAGCCTTCTTGTCATGGCGGCCCTTGCGGACCAGCTGCTGAATAGTTGGCATTCCTGCTCTTTCTGTTGCGTTTGTCTGGTGGGAACTACCGGAATCATGCCTGAACACGACAAAAACGGGGCTCTTTTCGGGGCCCTTCCGGTTTTCACCACAGCACTCAACGACTGCAAGTGCGGGTCTCCCACCTAGAGAGAGTGGGACTAGTTAATCAAGGTAGCGCATGGAACCGGCGTATTCCAAACCGCCCTAGATCTTTCTAGCTTCTTATGTGCGGTCTCAGCCTTCCGGCGAGAGTGGTGAGGGCAAGTTGTCCGCTCTCGTATGATCCATCGGCCGGAATCGCCGCAATCGAGATGAACGTATCCCCCACGTAGCCGAACTGGCGAACGAGGTACGGGCCGCTCTCCTCCGGCCCCCAGCCGCCTTTGAACCGGGCACCTTCCAACTGACCGATCCCATATGCATGCTGGGGTGAAATCTCCCCCATTGCCGCCAGTACTGTTGCCTCAGCCTGGCCCGTGGACGTCGATAAGCAACGGGCGAAGCTCGCCTGGTCTGCCAAGGACCAGTCGGTTTGGCCAAACGCACTAAAGCCCGGGCGGGTTACCTGGGGATTCACCTCGGTGTGGTCGTCGCCGCACTCACGCAGGACCTGTTCCACCGCGGCCGCCGCCTGCTCTCCTCCCCCGAGGCTCTCCCACAGCTGTTGCGCCGCGTCGTTGTCCGAAACGGTGATCGCGGAATGGGCGACCCCGCTTAGCGACGGATCTGCGCGCAGCGCCGCAATAGCCAGAGGTACTTTGATAGTGGACCATGCCGGCCGGGGCGTTAAGGACCCGCCAGTATGAGCTCCTGCGCGATCCTGCATCACAACACCGACGCGGACGTCGAGTTCTTGCTCGACCTCGCTGGCGAGGGCTGCCAGGTCTAGGGCCGGGTCAGTCGGTGTCGCCTGTTCGGGCTCGGCGGGCCCGGCAGTCCCGGGCTCGGCGGAGTTGGTGGGCGAAGCCGTCACCGTAACGATCACAGGAACCGGGGTATCCACCTGCCCATTGCTGCAGTTGGACAACGCGAGGGCAAGGGACGTCGATAAGCCACAGGCTAGGAACCGGCGAAAACTCATTGAATGTAGACGTTCGCGTTGTTACCGCCGGAGCAGTGCACGTAGGTGCCGTGATTGCTGCAGTACATGGAGTAGGTCTTATCCGTGACGGGACTCCATACCCGCACGCTTCCGTTACCGCTGTAGCCCGAGCCGTACTCGGACCGCCACGCGGAGGCCACGCGCGACGCGAACTCCGCGGACGTCGGCCCAGAGAGATACACCCCGCCGCCGATGGACTGAGCATAAGACGGCACCTGAGGACCCGGAGCGGGCGCAGGCGCCGGCGCTGGGGCTGGGGCCTGATTTGGCACCTCAGCACTACTCGATGGAGCCACAGTAACCGTCGACGTCGGAGTTGTGGCGTGCTCATCCCCACCGGACTTGTTCAATAGAAGCGCTGTAATGATGCCCGCAGCACCTAGCAGAATCGCTAGGATCAGCGCGATCCAGATGGCGACACCGGGCCCCGACTTACGATGTTGAACTGCGCCATAAGGCACGCTTCCCCCCTGGTACTGGCCTTGCGTAGGGAAGGACGTAGTCTGCGGCTGCGACTCAGAGGCCCAGGGGTTGTTGTATGTCATTTCTCTTCCCTTTCGGGGTTCGTCGACCGGTCGCAAAGAATCGATCCCGGTTTCAGCTTCCAGACAGGTTCTCTAAATAGTCTATCCAGTTGCCCACTACTGGGGATACAGCTTTTGTGCAAATCTCCACCCCTAGTGGAAGATTTGTTGGTTTTAGACAGTTTCGTGACGCTCCCCAGACGTAGCATGAGCACATCAGCTGTCTTCTGCCGGAAAGAAATCTCTTATGAGCGACCAGATCGCACTGGTCAAGAAGTACGCACCGAATGCCGACGAGGATGTCATTCAGGCCATGGCCAGCACCTACCGCCTTGCTCTGAGTAACCGCGATGCGGCTACCGTCTCTGCCAGCGACCCGGCCGAGCTGGAGACCGTGCGAAAGAACTTCTTGGAAAAGAAGCTCGGCCTGACCGAGTCCCCGGAGGTCCTGGACAAGGCCATCAATGACGTCTTGGCAACTATGAAGGACGGCTCCGCCAATCCTCGACTGGCTGTGTACTACCTTCTTGCTGAGAAGTTCGGCAAGCTCGACGTGTTCACCAAGTAACGCGTCGCTGGGCCCGAGCCTCCTGCCGATTTAGCTGGTGGGAGGCTTTTTCATACCCTTAGGGGATCAATGGGGGCCGGAATTGGAATAGATAATCCCTCAACGTCGTATGTGACGGACAATACACTCAAGCCCTAAACGATAAGTAACTCACTTACCGGAGGGCTCATGTCTCATCCTGCAACTTCTCTCTCGGCAACAGGCAGTCAGCTCGGTGGCGCCCGGGCCCTAGGCAAGGCCGAACAGCGCAAGTCATTCGTCGCCGCCGTCTCCGGCAACTACCTAGAGTGGTTCGACTGGACCACCTACGCGGTGTTCACCCCCTACATCGCGGCCTCGTTCTTTGAGAACTCTAACCCCACCTCCGCTACTCTGGCGACGCTGGGAGTCTTCGCCGGCGGTTTTGTGGCTCGCCCAGTTGGCGGACTGGTGTTTGGCCGGATCGGCGACAAGCTGGGACGCAAGTTTGCGCTGGTCACGGCCATGGTGTGCATGGGCATCGGATCCTTGGCCATCGCGCTCATGCCCACTTTTGACCAGGTAGGAGTGTGGGCGTCGGTGGGCCTGTTGCTGGCCAGGCTCTTGCAGGGCCTCGCCCACGGCGGCGAGTCCGGCAACGCGTACTCCTACATCGCGGAGATTTCTCCGGCGAAGGATCGTGGCCTGTGGGGAAGCAGCATCTTCATCAGCGCCACGCTGGGAGTTATGACGGCGACCGGGCTGGGCGCACTGTTTTCCAGGTTGCTTGCCCCCGAGGCCATGGACAGCTGGGGGTGGCGCATCGCCTTCGTGATTGGCTTCTTACTGGCTGGGTTCGCCCTGGTTATTCGTAAGGAAGCACAAGAGTCTGAGTACTTTAATGAGGCTAAGAGCGACGGCAGCGTCGATAAGCTCCCCGCAACCCAGAAGCAGCTGGTCATCGTGGCCGTCCGCATTTTCATGCTGAGCACGCTCACGATGGTGCTGTACTACACGTGGATGAGCTTCTTTGCCACCTACGCGATCTCCTCACGCGGCATGGATGAGCAGGGCGCATATACCGCTAGCTTGCTCGCGCAGGTGGTCGGCCTTATTGCGCTGCCACTGTGGGGACGGTTGTCAGACAAGGTGGGGCGCGTGCGGCAACTTCGTTGGTGGGCGCTGGCCGTGATGATCGTAGTGTTCCCCGTTAGCCTCTTTCTCACCGAAGCTCCGTGGACTCTGTTTGTATGCCAATCTATCGCGCTGGTCGTGTGGGCGATGCAGGCGTCGATCCACCCGGTGGTCCTGGCGGAGCAAGCGCCCACCGCTGCGCGATCAACCAGCGTGGGCGTGTGGAGTTCCGTTGGCGCTGCGTTGATCGGCGGCACCGCGCCCTATTTGCACGCGTGGTTCACTGCCCAGGGGATGGAGTGGGCGTTTTCGGTGTACATCATCGTGCTCGGCGTGGTCACGCTCATCGCACTGCGCTTCATCCCCGACGTCACAGGACTGGAGATGGATCAGATCCCGCTGCCTGGTGAGCCGGTGCCGGCTGTGAAGTGACGCGAGGTTGCTCACTAGTCCATCCGTAACACGACTTTTGGGTGAGGGGCCTCGGAATCCCTCGGGTCGACACCTGGAGGGTAGTGGCGAGGTAAACGCCCAGGTCACTGCTCATGGGACCGCTCCAGATGTCGACCCGAAGGAATATGCTCCCGAATAGGTCCCGGACACCACCCCGATAGGCCAAAGCGCCCGGCCCCTCCACACTGGAGAAGCCGGGCGCTTTCTAGTTAGCAGACCGTGCTAGCAGGACCTACTGCATGTCGAAGTGCTCGTCCAGCGGCACGGATGCGCCGGTGAACTCGCCGTAACCTTCGTCGCTGTAGATCGAATCCCCGTAGGTCGGGATGGAGTATGCCGCGTTGCGCGCAGCCTCAGTCGGGTTGACCGAGATGTTGCGGTAGCGCGAAATACCCGTACCGGCCGGGATGAGCTTACCGATGATGACGTTCTCCTTGAGGCCAAGCAGAGCGTCAGAGCGCTTGTTGATCGCCGCATCGGTGAGCACGCGGGTGGTCTCCTGGAAGGAGGCCGCCGACAGCCAGGACTCGGTGGCCAGGGAAGCCTTCGTGATACCCATGATCTCGCTGCGCAGCTCGGCGGGCTGTCCACCGTCGGCCAGGACGGAGGAGTTTGCCTGCTTCGCCTCGGAGAGGTCCACGAGCGTACCCGGCAGGTACGGCGTGGAGCCGGAGTCGATCACGGTACCGCGACGCAGCATTTGGCGGATGATGATCTCGATGTGCTTATCGTGGATCGCCACACCCTGGGTGCGGTACACGGCCTGCACCTCGTCGATGAGGTGCTTCTCGACGCCGCGGCGACCAAGAACCTCAAGAACATCGTGCGGATCAGCCGCACCGCGCATGAGACGGTCACCCACCTCGACGTGATCGCCGTCGGCAAGCGAACGCTCAATCATGGCCTGCGGGTTGGACTCCATCGGTCGGCGCACCTGAGCCAGACCCTGGCGCTTAGACAGCTTCTCGTAGATCACGTCATCGCCGCCGTCATCCGGGGTGATGCGCAGAGTCCAGAAGTTGCCTTCGTCCTCGAGCGAGACCGTACCGGCCACGGATGCGATCGGAGCACGGTTCTTTGGCACGCGGGCCTCGAACAGCTCCTGCACACGCGGCAGACCGCCGGTGATGTCGCCACCGACACCACCCTGGTGGAAGGTACGCATGGTCAGCTGGGTACCCGGCTCACCAATGGACTGTGCGGCGACGATGCCCACGGCCTCACCGATGTCCACGAGGTGACCGGATGCCATGGACTTGCCGTAGCACTTGGCGCACACACCGGTGGAGGTCTGGCAGGTCAGCACGGAGCGAACCTTTGCCTGCTCGATGCCCTTGGAGACCATGTTGTCGATGATCTCTTCGCTGAGCTCGAGGCCGGCCTCGTAGAGCACGTTGCCGTCGGCGTCCTTGACGTCCGCTGCCAGCACGCGGCCGGACAGGGAGGTCTCCACCAGGCTGTCGCGACCGTAGCTGGTCGGCTTGCCCGCGGGATCCATGAGGATCTCGGAAACCTTGACCCACACGCCCTGGCGGGTGCCACAGTCGTGCTCGCGAACGATGACGTCCTGCGCCACGTCCACCAGACGACGGGTGAGGTAACCGGAGTCTGCGGTACGCAGAGCGGTATCGGCCAGACCCTTACGGGAACCGTGGGAGTTGTTGAAGTACTCCAGCACGCTCAGGCCCTCGCGGAAGGAGGTCTTGATCGGGCGGGTGATGTAGTCACCCTTGGAGTTCACGACCATGCCCTTCATGCCGGCCAGGGTCCAGATCTGGCGCATGTTACCGGCAGCACCCGACTTCACGATCATCGGAATCGGGTTCTCATCCGGGTACATGTTCTCGACGGCCTGACCCACCGTGTTGGTAGCGTCCTGCCACAGCTCCACGAGTCGGTCGTAGCGCTCGCGCTCGGTGAGAGCACCCATGACCCAGAACTTGCGCTCGATGTTCTCGGCTTCCTTCTCGTAAGACTCGAGGATCTCGGTCTTGTTCGGAAGGACCAGAACGTCGGACATGGTGATGGTCACACCGGAGCGGGTAGCCCAGTAGAAGCCGGCGTCCTTGAGCTTGTCCAGGGTCTGGGCAACGGTGATCATCGGGTACTTGTTGGTCAGCTCCGAGATCACGTCGCCAAGCAGCACCTTGCCGCCGCCGCCACCCTTGCGGACCATCACGCCCTCGAGGTACGGGAAGTTCCACGGCAAAAGCTCGTTGAACATGATGCGGCCCAGCGTGGTCTCGGCGGTCCACGCCTGACCCTTGTCCCAACCATCGGGGAACTGCTCGGCCTCGACCTCTGCCGGCGGGCGGAGGTGGTCGATGCGCACCTTGATCGGGGCCTGCAGGCCCAGGACACCGCGGTCGCGGGCCATGATGGCCTCGGCGTAGGAGGAGTACACGCCGCGCGAGGAGTTTTCCTCGTCAGCCGCGCGGTAACCACCCTGGCCGCCGATCTGGTCCTCACGCTTGTCCATGGTGAGGAAGTACAGGCCGGTCACCATGTCCAGACGCGGCATGGCCAGCGGCTTACCGGACGCCGGGGACAGGATGTTGTTGGAGGACAGCATCAGGATGCGGGCCTCAGCCTGCGCCTCTGCGGACAGCGGCAGGTGAACAGCCATCTGGTCGCCGTCGAAGTCGGCGTTGAAGGCCTCACAGGCCAGCGGGTGCAGCTGGATGGCCTTACCCTCGACGAGCTTCGGCTCGAAGGCCTGGATACCCAGGCGGTGCAGGGTAGGTGCACGGTTAAGCAGCACGGGGTGCTCGGAGATGGCCTCTTCCAGCACGTCCCACACCTCGGGGCGCTGACGCTCCACCATGCGCTTGGCGGACTTGATGTTCTGCGCGTAGTCGTTCTCGACCAGACGCTTCATCACGAACGGCTTGAACAGCTCCAGAGCCATGAGCTTGGGCAGACCACACTCATGCAGCTTCAGCTGCGGGCCGACGATAATCACGGAACGACCGGAGTAGTCCACGCGCTTACCCAGCAGGTTCTGGCGGAAGCGACCCTGCTTGCCCTTGAGCAGGTCAGACAGGGACTTCAGCGGACGGTTGCCCGGGCCGCTGACCGGACGGCCACGACGGCCGTTGTCGAACAGCGCGTCGACAGACTCCTGCAGCATGCGCTTCTCGTTGTTCACGATGATCTCGGGGGCGCCGAGCTCGATCATGCGCTTGAGGCGGTTGTTGCGGTTGATCACGCGACGGTAGAGGTCGTTCAGGTCGGAGGTGGCAAAGCGGCCACCGTCGAGCTGCACCATCGGACGCAGCTCCGGCGGGATCACCGGAATAGCGTCCAGGACCATGGCTGCCGGATCGTTGCCGGAGCGCTGGAAGGCAGCGACGACCTTGAGGCGCTTGAGTGCGCGGACCTTCTTCTGGCCCTTGCCCTCGTTGATGATCTGGGTGAGCTCCTCAACCTCGGACTCGATGTCGAAGTTGCGGATCAGAGTCTGAATAGCCTCTGCACCCATGCCGCCGGTGAAGTAATCCTCGTAGCGGTCGACCAGCTCGTCGTAGATGGTCTCGTCGATGATCATCTGCTTCGGAGCGAGCTTGACAAAGGTCTGCCAAATCTCGTCCAAGCGCTCGACCTCGCGCTCAGCGCGCTCGCGGATGTGCTGCATCTCCTTGTCCGCAGCGTTCTGCACTTTACGACGTGCGTCCGCCTTGGCGCCGGAAGCCTCCAGCTCAGCCAGGTCGGCCTCGAGGGTGGCGGCGCGCTCGGCGATGTCGGACTCGGCGTCGGACTCAACGTCCTTCTTCTCCAGCAGCATCTCGGCTTCCAGAGTCGACAGGTCGTTGTGGCGTGCCTCCTCATCCACGGAGGTGATGATGTTGGCAGCGAAGTAGATGATGCGCTCGAGGTCCTTCGGAGCCAGGTCCAGCAGGTAGCCCAGGCGGGAAGGAACACCCTTGAAATACCAGATGTGGGTCACCGGCGCGGCCAGCTCGATGTGGCCCATGCGCTCGCGACGCACCTTGGACTTGGTCACCTCGACGCCACAGCGTTCACAGATGATGCCCTTGTAGCGGACGCGCTTGTACTTGCCGCAGGCACACTCCCAGTCGCGGGTGGGACCGAAGATGCGCTCGCAGAAGAGGCCGTCCTTCTCCGGCTTGAGGGTGCGGTAGTTGATGGTCTCCGGCTTCTTGACCTCGCCCTTGGACCAACGGCGGATGTCGTCGGCAGTGGCCAGGCCGATGCGGAGCTCGTCGAAGAGGTTTACGTCGAACACGTAACTCCCTTTCACCCTCTGCTCTGTTCGAGGCAGAGGGATCGAATGGCGGAAATGAACTTAAGCTTTGCGTATTTCGCCTGGCTAGGCGATGTCGGTGTCGGCGTCGGCACGCTCGTCGCGGGACAGGTTAATGCCCAGCGAGCTTGCGGCCTCGTCGTCCTCGTCGGAACCGGACAGCTCCATCGGGGTGCCGTCGGTCGCCAGAACCTCAACGTTGAGGCAGAGCGACTGCAGCTCCTTGAGCAACACCTTGAAGGACTCGGGGATACCCGGATCCGGAATGTTGTCGCCCTTGACGATCGCCTCGTAGACCTTCACTCGGCCCATCACGTCATCCGACTTGATGGTGAGCAGCTCCTGCAGGGTGTAGGCAGCGCCATAAGCCTGCATTGCCCACACCTCCATCTCGCCGAAGCGCTGGCCACCGAACTGTGCCTTACCACCCAGCGGCTGCTGGGTAATCATGGAGTACGGGCCGGTGGAGCGAGCGTGAATCTTCTCGTCCACCAGATGGTGCAGCTTGAGCATGTACATGTAACCCACGGAGATGGGGTGCTCGAACGGCTCGCCGGAACGGCCGTCGAAAAGCTGCGTCTTACCCTGCTCATTGACCATGACGTCGCCGTCGCGGTTCGGCTTAGAGTTAGCCAGCAGACCGGTCAGCTCCTCGTTGGAAGCGCCGTCGAACACCGGGGTGGCCGTCAGGGACTCCGGCGGCACGTCGTAGAGGTGCTCCGGGAGGGTCTTGATCAGCTCGGCGTTCTTCGGATCCTCCGGATCCACGGTCCAGCCAGCGTGTGCCAGCCAGCCCAGGTGGACCTCGAGGACCTGGCCGATGTTCATACGACGCGGCACACCGTGAGTGTTCAGGATGATGTCGACCGGGGTGCCGTCAGCCATGAACGGCATGTCCTCCGGCGGCAGGATCTTGCCCACGACACCCTTGTTGCCGTGGCGGCCGGCCATCTTGTCGCCGTCCTGGATCTTGCGCTTCTGAGCCACGTACACGCGGATCATCTCGTTGACACCAGGCGACAGATCGTCGTCGTCCTCGCGGGAGAAGCGACGCACGCCGATGACCTTGCCGGTCTCACCGTGCGGAACCTTCAGGGAGGTGTCGCGGACCTCGCGGGCCTTCTCGCCGAAGATGGCGCGCAGCAGGCGCTCCTCCGGGGTCAGCTCGGTCTCACCCTTCGGGGTGACCTTACCGACCAGGATGTCGCCGTCACGCACGTCAGCGCCGATACGGACAATGCCGCGATCGTCGAGGTCGCGCAGGACGTCTTCAGACACGTTCGGGATCTCACGGGTGATTTCCTCGGCACCGAGCTTGGTGTCGCGAGCGTCGATCTCGTGCTCCTCGATGTGGATGGAGGTCAGGATGTCCTCCTCCACCACGCGCTGGTTGAGGATGATGGCGTCCTCGTAGTTGTGGCCTTCCCACGGCATGAACGCCACGAGGAGGTTGCGGCCGAGAGCCATCTCGCCGTCCTTGGTGCCCGGGCCGTCGGCGATGACCTGACCGGCCTCGACGCGATCACCCAGGTTGACCAGCGGAACCTGGTTGTAGCAGGTGCCCTGGTTGGTGCGCTGGAACTTGCGCAGCAGGAAGGAGTCGCGCTGGCCCTCATCATCCATGATGGTGATGACGTCAGCGGTCACGTTCTCCACCACACCGGCCTTCGGTGCGATGACCAGGTCGCCAGCGTCGTATGCAGCGCGCTGCTCCATGCCGGTGCCCACGTAAGCGGACTCCGCGCGCACCAGCGGCACGGCCTGCTTCTGCATGTTCGCACCCATCAGGGCGCGGTTGGCATCGTCGTGCTCCAGGAACGGAATCATGGCCGTACCCACAGACACCATCTGGCGCGGGGAAATGTCCAGGTAGTCAACACCCTGGGCATCGGTCACGGCGATGTCGCCATCCTTGATGCGGACCTCGATGCGCTCCTCGGTGATCGTGCCGTCGGCATCCTGTGCAACAGAAGCCTGGGCGATGGAGAAGCGATCCTCCTCGTCAGCGGTGAGGTACTCGACCTGGTCGGTGGCCTTGCCGTCAACGACCTTGCGGTACGGGGTCTCGATGAAGCCGAAGGCGTTCACGCGAGCGTAGGAAGCCAGCGAGCCGATCAGACCAATGTTCGGACCCTCGGGAGTCTCGATCGGGCACATACGGCCGTAGTGAGACGGGTGAACGTCGCGGACCTCGATGCCGGCGCGCTCACGCGACAGGCCGCCGGGGCCCAGCGCGGAAAGACGACGCTTGTGGGTCAGACCAGACAGCGAGTTGTTCTGGTCCATGAACTGCGAAAGCTGCGAAGTACCGAAGAACTCGCGGATAGCAGCGGAAACCGGGCGCACGTTGATCAGGGAGGTCGGGGTGATCGACTCAGCGTCCTGGGTGGTCATGCGCTCGCGCACAACACGCTCCATGCGGGACAGGCCCACGCGAACCTGGTTCTGGATGAGCTCGCCCACGGTACGCAGACGACGGTTACCAAAGTGGTCGATGTCGTCGGTGTCCAGGGAGATGGTCTCGCCATTCGGGGCGGTCATCTCGCGCTCACCGGCGTGCATGCGCACCAGGTACTCCAGGGTGGTGGCGATGTCCTCTTCGGTCAGCGTCATGAGGCCGTCGTGGTCGCCGCCAAGACCCAGCTTGCGGTTGACCTTGTAGCGGCCGACCTTGGCCAGGTCGTAGCGCTTCGGACGGAAGAAGGCGTTCTCAATCAGAGACTGCGCCAGGTCGCGGGTCGGCTGCTCGCCCGGACGCTGCTTGCGGTAGATCTCCAACAGAGCCTCGTCGGTGTTAGCTACACCGTCGGACTCCAGGGTGGACATCATGATCTCGGAGAAGCCGAAGCGCTCCTTGATCTGCTCCTCGGTCCAGCCGAGGGCCTTCAGCAGCACGGTGACGGGCTGACGACGCTTGCGGTCGATGCGCACGCCGACGACGTCGCGCTTGTCGACGTCGAACTCAAGCCAAGCACCACGGGAAGGAATGACCTTCACGGAGTGCAGCGGACGCTCGGTGGACTTATCGATCGACTGATCGAAGTACACGCCGGGCGAACGAACCAACTGGGAGACGACGACACGCTCGGTGCCGTTCACGATGAACGTGCCCTTGTCCGTCATCAGCGGGAAGTCGCCGATGAAGACGGTCTGGGACTTGATCTCCTGGGTGTCGTTGTTAATGAACTCAGCGGTCACATACAGCTGTGCCGAGTAGTTCATATCCTTGTCCTTGCACTCGTCGACGGAGTGCTTTACCGGCTCGAAGCGCGGCTCGGAAAGGGAAAGGGACATGTTGCCCGAGTAGTCCTGAATCGGGCTGAGCTCGTGGAGGATGTCCTCGAGCCCACTGGTAATGACGGCGTCAGCGCCGCGCTCCTCCTGCTGCTTGGCGCGCCACTGCGGGTCGCCCACAAGCCAGGCAAAAGAATCGAGCTGAAGGTCGAGTAGGCCCGGTACAGCAATAGGCTCCGTGATCTTCGCGAACGAGTGTCGCGTCGGAGCCCCGGGGATTTCGGCCACTGACTTGGTCTGGCGGGAGACTGCCAAGATGGGTCCTTCCAGCACCTCACGCGTCTTAGTCGCGCCCGTGCTCACGGTCTGGCCACCGCGGGCACGTTTGACGGCTAAGCCGCTGGTAGATTTAGCATTCGGTCTGCTGTGGAGATCCGATCTAGAAAACAACAAAACCACCTTGTCAAGCCGAGTTTTTCAACTTCGGGCCTCACAAGGCTGAAATGGTGCGTGATCGGACTCCAGCGCAACGATGTAGCTTATACCAAATCCACAGGCATGTAAAGGCATAACTAAGCCCCGCCCACGGGCTCAGGCGCTAGACGCAAGGGAGCCTACCACCGAGCCGCGCCATCACCGCAACTTACTGGCGCACACGCGTGGAACCGCCGGCTGAACGACTCGTCGTGCTGCGCCCCTTGCCCAGAAAGGCACCCAGCAAACCGATCACGCTTAGGAACGCACCCAGTCCGATAACCACCCAGCGCCACCACTGTGCAGCCGACGCGCCGTGCACGCCAGAAAGCTCCTTGATAAGGGCCGCGGTCTGGTCGTCATGCATGGCGCCGTGGAACTTCAGGCCCTCTTCCACCCGAGCACCATCAGCCCGGCCATAGAACTGATCGACGTTGACCCGGGCGTCGACAAGCAACCCCGTGACCTGGTCAAAGTACAGATCCTTGGAGGCGGAATGGAAGAGATACAGCTGCTCGGTTCCCCCCTCTGGCGTGGGGACGACCTTGGTGTTAGCCAGTCCGGCGTAACGCTGAGCCACGTTGGTCGGCTCGATGGTCTGGCGGTAGTGGTTGACCGGACGTCCCTCGATTTCCTCATCCTCCATGCGCTGTGCGGGGACCGCGGCGCGCAGGGTCTCGTCAAAGATCGGGAGGGTGGGCGCGGTGGATTCCACCGGGATCTTCAGCCAGTGGCCGTCCACGTGCACCTGCGCTGCGGGCATACCGATGGTGTGCGTAAGGGTGGCCGGTGTGGTGGCCTCTCCCGTCACGCGGTCCAGGCTGTAAGACCAGGTCTGAGCCGTCATGAGCTCCTCAGGAGCCCCCTGTCCGCGGAACCATGTGGAGCCGATGCGTACGGCGGTGGTGTCCTCATCCGCCGGTGGCTGCACCTGCAGGTGCAGCTGGTGCGACACGTTCTCCTTTTCGTCGCTGATAGTCCACGTGGTGTTGCGCAAGTCGAGAGGCAGGCGCCCGTCGGCATTGATGAGCGCAGGTGCAAGGAACCCACCAGCGACCAGGGCGATACCCAAACCGAGCAAGAGCGCGGACAAAACGCGGGACAACGGAAGCATGGTTAAACACTGTAGCGGTTGGATCTGGTACCCCCGAGCGCCCGCCCCGTTCGGAAAGCCTGCATTTCTAGCGTGCTTCTTCTGTTAGTCTCACGGCCGTGACATGGGGTGCCGGATCATTCCGGCTGAGATCAAACCCATCGAACCTGCTCTAGCTCGTACTAGCGAAGGGATTGTCCTAATGAGCTATACCTATGCCGACCTTGCCCAACGTGTTCGTGAGGTCGCACCTCTGACCCACTGCCTGACCAATTCGGTCGTCCCGGAGATCACGGCCAACGTGCTGCTCGCAGTAGGTGCCTCGCCCGCGATGGTCAATCACCCGGAGGAGTCCCGGATTTTTGCGGGGATTGCCGATGCCTTGCTCATCAACGTCGGCAACATCACTGACCCCGATGTGGCTGCGATGAGAGCCGCCATCGAGGGCGCACAGAAAGCCGGAACGCCGTGGGTACTTGATCCTGTTGCCGTCGGCGGGTTGCCGGTGCGCACGGAGTTTGCCCGCAGCCTCGTATCCGGGGCCTATCCTCCCGCAGCGATCCGCGGCAATGCCTCGGAGATTCTGGGCCTGGCGGGGCACTCCGGTCGCGGACGTGGGGTCGATTCCGGAGACAGCGCCGACGATGCGCTTGAGGCCGCCCGCGAGCTGGCGTCGCGTACCGGGGCGATCGTAGCCATTTCGGGCCCGACCGACATCATCGTTTCTGAGCACACCACCACGCACGTGCGTGGTGGGCATGAGCTCATGCCGCAGGTCATCGGCACGGGGTGCTCGCTGGGCGCGGTCGTGGCCAGCTACCTCGGCGTTCACTCCGACGACCTTGCACTGCGCCATGCAGCCGTAGTCGCAGCTCATGCACATTGCGCGGGCGCCGGCACACGGGCTGGAGCTGACCCACAGGTCAAGGGGCCAGGAACGTTTGCCCCGGTGTGGCTGGACTGCCTTGTGCACGGGCCCGAGTCGGTTGAGGCCTGCACCATCGCGGAAGGCGCACATGACTAGTCGCTTGCGCCGAGGGATCTACCTGGTCACCGATCCGCATATGAATCCGGTGGTGGAGACGGTTCGGCTGGCACTGGGCGTCGATAAGCGTGATGGAAGCGGACCTGCCCTGTGTGCTGTACAGATCCGCGACAAGCATGCCTCCGATGCGGACGTTGCTCGCTTGGCTGAGCAGTTGGCTCCGCTGTGTGCGCAGCGCGAGGTGCCGCTCTTTATTAACGATCGCGTTGCCGTGGCCCAAGAATTGGGACTGCACGTGCACATCGGCCAGGGCGACGCACCGTTTGCCGAGGTGCGCGAGAGCCTGCCGCCCGAGTGCATGGTGGGGCTTTCCGCAGGCAATGCTGCGGAGATCGCTGCTGCGGGCGCGTCACCGGTTATGCCGAGTTACCTCGGGATCGGACCGGTGTATTCCACGGCGACGAAGGCCGATGCACCGAGTGGTCTGGGGGTGGATGCCCTGGCTCAGTACGCCCGGCAGGCCCGTGAACTGGGAATGCCGAGCGTGGCCATTGGAGGTATTGCGCCAGAGAATGCTCGCGCCATTGCGCCACACGTCGATGCCGTGTGCGTGGTGTCCGCCATCATGGCCGCCGATGATCCGGCCGCTGCCACTGCCGCCCTCGATAAGGCACGAGCATTCATGGAGGAAGAAGCATGATCGCACGCGTGCTGTCTATCGCCGGCACCGACCCGTCCGGGGGCGCTGGTCTACATGCAGATCTCAAGTCCATCGCTGCTGCCGGTGGGTACGGGATGGCGGCGGTGACCTCGATCGTCAGCCAGAACACCCACGGTGTGGCCGCTGACATCCTGCACCTGGATCCGCGTGTAGTGCGCGACCAACTCGACGCCGTGGCTACGGATGTGAAGATCGACGCGGTGAAGCTCGGCATGCTCGGGTCGGTGGAGCTCATCGAGGAGGTCAGTGACTTTCTGCGCACGGTGGATGCCGTCGTGGTTCTCGACCCCGTCATGGTCGCCTCGAGTGGGGACGCTCTCTTGGGGGATGAGGCCCGCGCTGCGCTGGTTGCGCTATGCGAGCAGGCCACCGTGGTCACCCCCAACATCCCCGAACTGGAGATTCTCACCGGTTCCGGCCCCATAACTTCCCTCACGCAAGCCCTCGAAGTCGCCTCGCATTGGGCTGTACATGCCGGAGTGAGCGTGGTGGTCAAGGCCGGCCACCTCAGCGGCGACGACGCGGGTACCTACTGGGTCGATGCTCACGGCGTGCAAGCTCGGGTGCCTGCCCGACGGTTGCATACCACCAACACGCACGGCACGGGTTGTTCCTTGTCGTCGGCGCTGGCCACGCGTCTGGTTAACCACTCCCCCGCGGACGCGCTGCGCTGGGCTACGGAGTGGGTGCACGAATCCATCGCGGCTGGGGCCGAGTTAAAGGTGGGAACGCTTCTCGACGACTCCCCCAGCCACGGCCCCATCGATCACGGCCGCCGCGCTCGCATGCTGGGAATTGCCGGCCACCAGATGCCAGAGCAACCTGCGCTGAATTGCGAGCCGTTGATTTCCCCGGCAGGACCAGGCACCGCCGCCATGTGGAGTGCCGGTGAAGGGTGGCTCGCTGCCAGCATGGACTGCGAATTCGTGCGCACGCTTGCCGACGGCACCCTCGCTCCCGAAGACTTCACCTTCTACCTGGCACAAGACGCTGCCTATTTGGGTGAGTACTCCCTTGCCCTGCGAACGCTGGGCGAGCGCACAGGCGATAAGCACTGGTTGGATTGTTCCGCGGAGGCCGAACGAGAATGCGCCGAACTACATGCGCGCCGCCTGGGAGGCCGGGACCCGGTTCGGCTGAGCCGCACCAACCAGGCCTACACCGACTTCCTTCTAGCCAGGTGCCATGCCGACGATCCTCTCGTGGGCATGGCCGCAGTATTGCCATGTTTCTGGCTCTACGCAGAGCTGGGCAAGCGGCTTACCCCGGAAAACGCCGGTGAGTATGCGGACTGGGTGAGTGCCTACCGCGATGACAGCTTCGCCGAGGTCACGGGGCGCACCCTGGAAATAGTGGAGCGAGCGTGGGCCGGGGCTGAAGAGTCGGTGCGCGAGGCCGCTACCCAGGCTTTTGTGCTGGCCTGCCGGTACGAATACGACTTCTGGCTGCAGGCCTTCCAGCGCCGGGAGCCTTAGGCGGGCTGCGGCCCGGCAGGGCGTGCGGGGTGTGCGGGGTGGGCGGGCGTTGAAGTGCAAATGTCTGCACGACGGTGGATGTCAACCTGTTTGGAGTCACTGCACCCCCACAAGATTGATACCCACCTGCTCAGCA
>NZ_VDHJ01000006.1 GCF_006334925.1 Corynebacterium tapiri
AAGATACCTGGTGCGCGATACTGGGATTGAACCAGTGACCTCTTCCGTGTCAGGGAAGCGCTCTCCCGCTGAGCTAAACGCGCTTAAACATTTCAACCAGGCCCGGTGAAATGAGAGCGGATGACGAGACTCGAACTCGCGACCCTCACCTTGGCAAGGTGATGCGCTACCAACTGCGCTACATCCGCATCGATGTCACGACCTTTCCGGCCGCTCGATCGAGAAGTAACAATAGCCTGGATCGCCGTGGCGGGACAAATCCCGTGGTTGATGGGCCTAACTTTGGGCGAACCGGTGCGTAAGTTGTGGGGATTTAAATCCCATCCGTGTAATTGTAAGAACCAAGCGACCAGCGGATTAGGTTTTCTGAATGCTGGTGGTGTAACTTTTTGAACGCAGCCAGCGCGCTGGCGCGCAACTTGAGGTCCCTTAGCTCAGCGGAAGAGCGCTTCGTTCACACCGAAGAGGTCACTGGTTCGAACCCAGTAGGGACCACCACAGCAAAGCCCCGCCCTCTCGAGGTCGGGGCTTTCGGTTGTCTGCGATGAGTGAGAGCAGTCAGCTTGCCGACAAGGACTTCTCAAACAGCACCGCACCCCGGGTGGTGATCAGTCGTACGGTGAGCTCACGGGATTCGGCGTCGATGTCCACCTCGCCGAAGTGCTGACTGTCACCGAGCGGCGACTCGTTGGTTGCCCCGGCGTGGCTGAAGACCACCTCTGGGCCAAAGGTGCCATCCATCTTGTTGGGGCCAAATGCGCCTGCATTGAGAGGACCGGCGACGAACTCCCAGAATGGAGCGAAGTCCTGGAACTGCGCGCGGGAGGGGTCGTAGTGGTGGGCTGCGCAATAGTGCACGTCCGCGGTCAGCCATACGACGTTCGGGACTTCCCGGATGGCCTGGAGCACCCGGGCAATTTCTGCCTCGCGCCCCACGGGAACTCCGTCTGAGCCGTTGGACACACCTTCTTGGTGGTCGCCATCCGGCACCACGATCCCCAGCGGTAGATCATTAGCCACAATCTTCCATGTTGCGGTGGACTGTTGCAGGGATTGGATCAGCCACTGCTCCTGAGCAGCGCCCAGAATGCGACCGTCGGCCTGTGTTCCCTTGTGGTTGAGGGTGTTGTCGTCCTTGTAGGAGCGCATGTCCAGGACGAAGATGTCCAGGAGTGGGCCGTGGCTGAGCTTGCGGTAGATGCGTCCATCCACCGGGAGCGTGGGGTCTGTTGGCTGCCACTCGTGGAATGCCTGATGGGACCAATCGGCCAGGGTGTTGACGTCCTTGACCCGGTATTCGTCTAGGTCAAGAACCTCATTGGGATACCAATTGTTCACGGTCTCGTGATCGTCCCACTGCACAATCTGCGGAACGCGTGCATTGAAGTCCCGGTAGTTCTCATCCAAAAGGTTGTAGGCATAGCGCCCGCGGTAGTCCTCCAATGATTGGGCTACGCGAGACACCTCCTCGGTAACCACGTTCTTCCAGATCTTCCCATCCGGCAAGGTGACCTCTTCCTTGATGGGATTGTCGGCATAGATGGTATCGCCACTGTGAAGAAAGAAGTCGGGATTGCGCTCGGCCATGGTGCGCCAGCCAATCATTCCACCCATCTCCGGGTTGATGCCGTAGCCTTGCCCAGCCACGTCCGCGCTCCAATGGAAGCGGATGTTGCGGCGCTCGCCTGGGATGCGCAAGAACCCGTAGGTCGGCTCAGATAGAGCGCCGGAGTAGAGATCCTCCGCCTGTACCCGGTAGTGCACCTCGCCGGGATTAAGGCCGGCGAGACGGAGCTTGCCAGTAAAGCCTGACTCTGGTGTGAGAGCTGCCTCAGAGGTGTAACGCCGTACGTTGCGGAAGGAGGCATCAGAGCATGTCTCCACAATCATGCGTGAGGGGCGATCGGCGCGCGTCCACACTAACGCGCTGGAGGTGGTGACATCTCCTGATGCCACCCCATGGGTGATAGAGGGGCGGTCGGGGAGAAGTCCGCCGAAAAAGCGCGAGGAAGATCCAGGCAACGACGATTGTCCTGCTGCAGTTCCGGGGAGCGCCAGGCTTCCTAGTCCGGCTATGCCACCTGCGCCTAGGCCGGTGAGAAACTGACGTCGGTTAAGCGGATAAGGCATTGTGGCAGTCCTTAACTGATAGGCAGGCACGAAGCGGTCAGCGGTGCCGGAGCGTATGCGGTGGACATTGCCGGGAGGTTGCAGGGAGGTTGCCAGGAACTTTTTTCTTGGGGGAGCCGACTACTCTTAGGCGATGGCTGTGAATGAAACTCACGTGCATTCGCAGACTGCCTGTTCCGCTGTTAAAGGAAAGGATCTCTACAGATCATGACGTCTCCTGCTCGCTTGCGAAGGCTGGGAATTGCCACGGTCGGTGCAGCACTAGCCGCGACCTTGAGCGCACCGTTGGCTTCTGCTCATGACGTTGTTACCTCGGCCAACCCGAAGGATGGGTCGACGGTAGGTGCCTTCCCGGAAGAGATCTCGTTGGAGTTCTCCGCCCAACCACGCGATGGCTTTAACACCTTTGCCGTTACCAATACCGACACCCAAGAAGTTGTCTTTTCTGGCGAGCCAACCATCGATGGTCGCGTCTTGAGCCTCGATGTTCCAGAGGGCACCAACCCCGGTCCTGGCGATTACACGATCGGCTACCGGATCACGTCCTCGGATGGGCACGCGACACAGGGGACGTCCACTTTTACAGTCTCGGCAGAAAGCGCCACCACTGAATCAGCCAAGAACGAGGACGCTGCAAAGCAAGAATCCGCTGAGACTGAGCGCAGTGCTGGACTGACCTGGATAATCGCCATCGGCGCAGTTCTGGCAGTTGCTGCCGCAGCCGTCGCGGCAATCATGCGTTCCCGCAATTCTCGAGCGAAGTAGATCAGCTACTTCTTGCGCTCACCTTCACAAACAGAAAGAAGAAACCCCATGGCTTTGCACAACCGCGCTCTCGCCCTTACCGCCGCTGCCGCTCTCGCTTTCACCGCAGCAGCCTGCTCTCCCTCTAACGAGAACTCCAGCACGTCTGCCGCTCCGTCTACAACCGCCACCAGCGCCCAGGAGACAGCGCATAACCATGAGCACGAGCACGCAGGAAACGGTTTCCACGCTCACGATGGCGTCGTCCGCGAGAAGGGCGCAGATTCCGACATGACCGCCATCTTTGGCAACCTGCACAACCCATCCGACAAGGACGTGGTCATCACCGGCTTTACCACGAGCCTGAACGCTCCCATCAACGAGATCCATGAGACCGTCAACGGCAAGATGCAGAAGATGACCACCCCGCTGGTCATCCCGGCCGGTGAGTCCATTGATCTGGAGCCGGGCGGAGCACACTTCATGATCATGGGTTACCCGGAGGAGATCAAGGCTGGCGACACCGTTGAAGTTTCTGTCACGCTTGACGACGGTTCCACCGTCGACCTGGGTGATTTCGCGGTCCGCGCTATCGGCGCAGGCGATGAGGAATACGGCTCCGAAGGTCACGAGGGCCACGAGGGTCATGGCGATCACGCAGGTCACGAGGGTCACGAGGGGCACTAGGTAACATCGCCATGAGTTCACTTCCTTCCCGGAGGCAGTTTCTCCACGGTGCAGCCGCTGCGGCAGCTCTGGCCTCAGCCTCCCAGGTAACGGCGCGAGCGAATACCTCCCCGGCAACGTCAGCCCGGCCTGTCCCCGGCGAGGAGCGCGATCGTCAGCTGAAAGAGCCCTTCGACGGCACTCATCAGGCGGGAATAGCCACGCCTGCCCAGCATCACCTCGTCCTCCTGGGCTTTGACCTGAAACCCGAGGTCCAGGCCGAGGACTTGCCAAGGCTGATGCGGGTGTGGACTCAGGATGCACGCTCGCTCACCCAGGGTGAGAACCCTCCGGGAAGCCTCGAGCCGGAGATGGCCGAGAATCCGGCCGGGCTCACAGTGACGTGTGGGTTCGGACCAGGCTTTTTTGCCGTCGCGGGGAAGGAGCACCTCGCGCCCGGGTGGTTGAAAGAGGGCTTGCCGCACTTTTCTCGGGATCAGTTGGACCCCGCCTACGGCCAGACTGACATCGTGCTCCAGGTGTGCAGCAATAACCCGACTACGGCTGCCTTTGTAGCGCGCCATGTAGTCCGCTCAGCCACCACGTATGTGTCTCCGAAGTGGACTCAGCGAGGTTTCCTCACTCCAGATGCGAAGTCGTCTACGCCACGCAACCTTTTCGGTCAGCTTGACGGAACCGTCAACCCGCGCACGCCGGAAAAGTTCGACGAGCAGGTGTGGATTGATAAGGGGCCGGAATGGATGACCGGGGGAAGCGCCATGGTGATGCGACGCATCGCCATGAACCTGGATTCCTGGGAGACGCTGGATAGAAATTCCCGCGAGGTAGCGCTAGGGCGCAAGCTCAGCGACGGGGCTCCGCTCAGTGGTGGCCAAGAGTTTGACGATGTGGATGTCAGGGCCGTCGATAAGTACGGACTCCCGAAGGTCGACCGCAACTCGCACGCTGCCCTGGCTCGGCCTGCAGAGGGGCATCCAGAGCAGCGCCTCTTGCGACGCGCCTACAACTTTGACCAGGGGATCAACGATTCCGGGCTGGTTTTTGTGTGCTACCAGAAAGATCCGTTGGCGCAATTTGCCGCCATTCAGAAGCGCTTGGACGCTTCGGACGCGATGAATACCTGGGTCACACACGTGGGCTCGGCGGTGTACTTCGTGCCGCCGGGGACCAGTAAGGACGCGGGCGACACTTACTGGGGTCAGCGTTTGCTTGAAGCCTAAGCGCGCTAGGATTGCTGGCGTTCTGTCTTGGCTCAAGACAGTCTTGGCGGCCGGGTATGTCGCCAAGAAAACCCGAGCGCAATTGAAGGAGCGCACACCCATGTCTGAAGTCGACGCCCCAGCAGTGGTCATCGCACCGTTTAACGTTCCCGCCGGCCAGGCCGTCGGAGCCACAATGCGAGACCTGGAGCTGCCCAACAAGGGCCCTGACGCCATTGTCTGCGTCAAGGACTCCTCCGGAGAGCTCAAGGACCTGTCCTTTGTTCCGGAGCAGGACGGTGAATTCACCCCCGTCCCCGCGTCGACTGAAGAAGGTCGCTCCGTCATCCGCCACTCCTGCGCACACGTGTTGGCGCAGGCTGTGCAGCAGGAATTCCCGGGCACCAAGCTGGGCATTGGCCCGGCGATCGAGAACGGCTTCTACTACGACTTCCAGGTTGAAGAGCCCTTCACGCCAGAAGACCTCAAGGTCTTGGAAAAGGCGATGAAGAAGATCATCAAGTCGGGCCAGAAGTTCGTGCGTGGGACCTACGAGTCCGCCGAACAGGCGGCTGAGGACTTGAAGAGCGAGCCATTCAAGCTCGAGCTCATTCAGGACAAGGGAGCCGTCGATCCAGATTCTGACGAGGCTACCGAGGTGGGGGCGGGAGACCTGACCCACTACGACAACATCAACCCGCGTACCGGTGAGGTCGTCTGGCACGATCTCTGCCGCGGCCCGCACGTGCCCACCACGCGCTACATTCCGGCCTTCACGCTGACCCGTTCGTCTGCGGCCTACTGGCGCGGCGATCAGTCCAAGGCGGGACTGCAGCGTATTTACGGCACCGCGTGGGAGTCCAAGGAGAAGCTCGAGGAATACCAGCACATGCTGGCGGAGGCAGAAAAGCGCGATCACCGTCGCTTGGGCACCGAGCTTGACCTGTTCTCTTTCCCGGATGAGATCGGTTCCGGCTTCCCGGTGTTCCATCCCAATGGCGGGATCATCCGTATGGAGATGGAGAACCATTCGCGCCGCCGCCACGTGGAGGCTGGCTACTCCTTTGTGAACACGCCGCACATAACCAAGGGCGATCTGTTTAAGAAGTCCGGCCACCTCGATTGGTACGCCGATGGCATGTTCCCCCCGATGCAGCTCGATGGAGAGACCAACGAGGAGGGGCAGGTGACCAAGCAGGCGCAGGACTACTACGCCAAGCCGATGAACTGCCCGATGCACAACCTCATCTTCGCCTCGCGTGGCCGCTCCTACCGTGAGCTGCCCCTGCGTCTGTTTGAGTTTGGCACGGTGTACCGCTACGAAAAGTCCGGTGTGATCCACGGCCTGACCCGTGCGCGCGGATTTACGCAGGACGACGCCCACATCTACTGCACCGAGGAGCAGCTCGAGGAAGAGCTGACCAGCGTGCTGCAGTTCATCCTCTCCCTGCTGAAGGACTACGGCCTCGACGACTTCTACCTGGAGCTGTCTACCAAGGATCCGGACAAGTACATCGGCGACGATGACGTTTGGGAGCGTTCCACCGAGATCCTGCGTTCTGTTGCAGAGGGCTCCGGTTTGGAGCTCGTTCCGGACCCGGCCGGCGCCGCCTTCTACGGCCCGAAGATTTCGGTGCAGGCGCGTGACGCGATTGGCCGTACCTGGCAGATGTCCACGGTCCAGCTCGACTTCAACCTGCCGGAGCGCTTCGATCTGGAGTACACGGCTAGCGACGGCTCGAAGAAGCGCCCGATCATGATCCACCGCGCGCTGTTCGGTTCCATCGAGCGGTTCTTCGGCGTGCTGGTCGAGCACTACGCAGGTGCTTTCCCGGCCTGGCTGGCGCCGCATCAGGTCATGGGGATCCCGGTCGCGGATGAGTTCGCTCCGCACCTGGAGAGCATTGCGCAGCAGCTGCGTCAGCGCGGCGTCCGTGCCGAGGTGGACAACTCGGACGATCGCATGCAAAAGAAGATCCGCAACCACACCACTGGCAAGGTTCCCTTCATGTTGTTGGCAGGCGCGCGTGACGTGGAAGCCGACGCGGTGAGCTTCCGCTTCCTCGACGGATCCCAGGTCAATGGCGTTCCGGTGGCCGAGGCCGTCGAACTCATTGCCTCCTGGATTGGAGACCGCGTGAACGAGCAGCCGAGCGAGCAGGCCATTGAACAGCGACGCAGCTAATGGGCCTGCGGAAGCCCCGGATCGCCTCGAGCGCATCTGGGCTCCACACCGCTCGCGCTATATCACGGCCAACCGGGGAAGCGACCCCTTTGTCACGGCCCCGTCGCTAAGCGACGAAGAGGGACTGATCATTGCACGCGGCCGCACCGTGTTTGCGTTGCTCAATCTGTACCCGTACAACGCGGGTCACCTCATGGTTGTGCCATACCGCAAGACCTCGTTGCTGGAGGACTTGAGCACCGAGGAAGCCAACGAGCTCATGCACTTCGCTCAAATCGCGGTGCGCGCGCTGAAGAGGGTTTCCCGGCCGGAGGCTATCAACGTGGGTTTCAACCTCGGGCGAAGCGCGGGCGGTTCGGTCACAGATCACCTGCATCTGCACGTCGTCCCGCGGTGGCCTGGGGATTCGAACTTCATGACCGTGATCTCAGGCACCAAGGTCATGCCCGCACTGCTCGAAGAAACTCGGGCGGCGCTCGCGCAGGCCTGGCGTGAGGTGACTGCGGAGGATGAGCACTAATGCTCAGTGTGCACGGCAGGAAGCCTGCCAGCGTCGTTGTGGAACCGGTGGCCAAGGGCTTAAACCGGTTGGGATTAAGCCCTAATACCGTCACCGTGGTCGGTGCTGCACTCACCGTGGCAACCGCCGTGGTGCTCATACCCACCGGACATCTTTTCGCTGCTGCAGTTGTGTCTGCTCTCTTCGCCGCCTTTGACATGGTCGATGGGACAATGGCTCGCCTGCGGGGTGGAGGAACCACATTTGGCGCCACCTTGGATGCCACATGCGACCGGATTACGGATGGCGCGCTATTTTCCGCGATTGTCTGGTGGCTGGTGTACGTCGACCACGCTCATCAGGTGTCGGTCGCGGCAGCTTTGGTGGTGTTGGTGTCTTCGCAGGTCATCAGCTACGTCAAGGCCAGGGGAGAGGCCTCTGGATTGCGCATGGTCGGAGGTCTGATCGAGCGGCCAGAGCGCCTCATCCTCGGCCTAACCGGCGTGGGGCTAGAGGGACTAGGTGTGTCCTGGGCTATCGAGGTGGCCATCTGGGCCCTGGCCGTGGGCAGCGTGTTCACGGTTTGCCAGCGCCTTCACATGGCAGCAACTTCGCCTCAAGCAGGTGCCCACATCGCTGCGCCGGCAGGAGCTAGCCAAACATGACGAGCATCGTAGGGCTGCTTAAGCAGGGTGAGTTCGCGGCGGCAGGATACGTCCTCGGATGGCGCGGCGTGGCTAAGCTGCCCGAAGCCCTTTCGGCTGTGTTGTTTCGAGCCGGAGCAGACTACGTCAGCGACCAGGGCCGCGGGATGGAGATACTGCGACGCAACCTCTCACGCGTCGTGGGTCCACAAAACGTCACTCGCGAACTAGTCAAGCAGTCCGTGCGCTCTTACGCGCGGTACTGGCTAGAGGCCTTCCGGCTGCCCACCATCGCAGATGACCCGGATCTGCATGCGCGCCTAGACGCGGGCATCGAAGGCAGGGAGTATTTCCAACGATCTGTCGATGCAGGAAAGGGCGTCGTTCTGGCGCTGCCGCATTCCGGCAACTGGGACATGGCCGGAATGTGGCTGGTACACAATTACTCCACGTTCACCACGGTGGCCGAGCGGGTTAAGCCGGAGGCCCTGTTTGAGGAGTTCGTGAAGTTTCGAACCAGCCTGGGCTTTGAGGTTATCGCTCTCACCGGTTCGGAGACACCGCCCTTTGACACCTTGCGCGCGCGGTTAGAAGCCGGTGGCGTGGTGTGTCTGCTGGGCGAGCGAGACCTCAGCGGCCGTGGAGTAGAGGTGGAGTTCTTTGGCGAGCGCACCACCATGCCCGCGGGACCGGCCAAGCTGGCTCGTCAGACAGGTGCAGCTCTCCACGTTGTTCACTCCTTCTACACTGACGACGGAGGGTGGGGGCTGTCCTGCTCGCCGGCCGTTGAGGTGGACACGGTGGAGAATACGACGCAGCGGATCGCTGATCTGTTCGCTGCCAACATCTCGCGGCATCCGCAGGACTGGCACATGTTGCAGAGGCTATGGCCGGCTGACTTTACTCGACGGCGTCGCAGCAGGTAACTCGTGCGAATCGGAGTCGTATGCCCGTATTCCTTCGACGAACCCGGCGGAGTTCAAGCCCACATACTTGACTTAGCCATGGTTTTACGTGCCCAGGGCCATGAGGTCGAGGTCTTAGGGCCGGGCGTCAACACGGCGGCGCAGCCTGATTGGGTCACGCTGACTGGGCCCGCTCGTGCGATCGCCTATAACGGATCGGTCGCTCGGGTGAGCCTGAGTTTCGCGGCTCGGCGAGCCGTCGATAAGTTCCTAAGGAAGGGCCACTTCGATGTCGTCCACCTTCATGAACCGAACGCGCCGAGCCTGTCGATGCTCGCACTCGGAGTGAGCGACGGGCCGTTTGTGGCCACGTATCACGCCTCAAGCAGTCAATCGTGGGCGCTGAAGCTCGCACGACCGTTCTTGTCTCCGCGGTTGGACAAGATTCAGGCCGGAATTGCTGTTTCCGAGATGGCCCGGCGATGGCAGGTCGAGCAGATGGGTGGCGACCCGCTTCTCATTCCTAACGGCGTGGACACCCGAACTTTTTCTGCCGCGCGGCACGACACCAACGGGCCGGTACGCATTGCCTTTTTGGGGCGTCTGGATGAGCCACGCAAGGGGTTGAGTGTCCTGCTCGAAGCGCTGCGCCTGCTGGATCGGCGTGTCAACGTCAGCGTGATGGGTGCAGGGAAACGTCGCGAAAGCATCCCGGGCGTGGACATCGAGTACCTGGGAAAGGTCACCGACGCGCAGAAGGCCCATGTGCTCGGTGCCAGCGACATCTTCGTCGCTCCCAACCTCGGGGGCGAATCCTTTGGCATCATTCTGGTTGAGGCCATGGCCGCCGGGTGCGCGGTGCTGGCCTCGGACCTGGAGGCGTTTCGCGCGGTTTGTGCCAGCGAGTCAGCGCAGCCGGCGGGCCACATCTTTCGCAACGCGGACTCTGCTGATCTGGCTCAGGGGCTCAGGATGCTTATCGACGATTCCGCCTACCGGAAGCGCCTCATCGAAGCAGGTCAACTTCGGAGCCAGATTTACGACTGGGAGCGGGTATCTCAGCAGATCCTGGCGGTGTACGAGACGGTGGCAGCGGGGAGGGGCGCATGAACGTACTCATCATCGCCTGCTTGGCAGCCGTGATACTGATTGCTGGCTGGGCGTATGGAACCGCCCAGCGGCTGCACACTTTGCACATTCGTGTGGACTCGACGCTGGCGGCGCTCGAAGCCGCGCTGGATAGAAGGGCAGCGGTGATTGCGGCACTAGAGCCGGCAGCAGCGGCGGCTGGGGCGAGGGCGGAGTCGGTCCCGCTTGTTCACGGTGCCATGGGAAAGAGGTGGGAAGCAGAAGCAGAGCTAGCGCCCTGGCTCAAGGGCGAGGTTTGCCCGCAAATTGCCTCTGCCCAAGTGCGAGTCGACTTGGCCAGGCGCTTCTACAACGAGGCTGTGGCTGACGCGCGGGCTTTGCACCTGGCCTGGCCAGTGCGGGTGCTGCGTCTGGCTGGCACGGCGCCGTTGCCCGAGTTCGCGGATAAAGAAGTATAAGTCGGTATAAGTAGCGAATCGTTAGATAGCGTTCGGGTCGTATGGGGGCCCCATTGCTAGAAGTACCGAGAAAACAATGATCACACCGACGAGGATGAGGGTAATCGTGCGGATGGGGTGACGTACGAGCTGGGCCAGAGCGTGATCGGGAATAGAGCGAGGCGTCTCGCTCCTGTCCGCAAATCGCCACGGACCGTCGAGCAGTCCCTTCTTATCCACCCAGTAAGTAAACGGCAGCGCGCCGAAGGGGATGACCGACACAATGAGTCCGATCAGCCCGACTCCGGGGGACCAGCGGTTGTTAACCCACAGCACAATCGTCAGTACAACAAAGCATAGGAATCCGAAGCCGTGAATGGGCCCTGCGATGGGCACAAGTGCCTCAGTTAGGCCGGAGTACTTGGCTACCATCGCGAGGATAAGCAGGGTCCAGGTCGTCATTTCGAGTCCCGCCGCTAGGCGGTGGAGGGATTTTGGTGACATGAAAACCATCCTAAGGGTTGGCGGCGATCGGTAAGGTGGGCGACCGTGCACGACGTTCTTGAGCAGCTCATGACCGAACCTCAGGCAGGGGATACGTTTTGCGGCCCGCCTTCTAATTCCGAGATTCCGCGGACCTTCGGTGGTCACCTGTTAGGGCAAGCGCTCGCGAGCATGGCGCAGACCGTGTCGCAGGAACAGGTGCCATTGTCGTTTCATAGCTATTTCGTGGCGCCTGGGGCGTCGTCAAGCGCCGTCGAATACTACGTCGAACGAGTGCGTGACGGGCGTTCGGTATCGCATCGCAGCGTGAGGGGTGTCCAGGAAGGCAAGACAGTTTTTATCGGTGCTGCGGCCTTTCACCGCCGAGACGAGTCCGGTCCACGGCATAGCCGGTCTATGCCTGAATTGGCGGGGCCTGAGCAACCACTTCCCAAGGATCCGCCGTCGTCACGCGCTTTTCTTCAGGAGTGGGAGGATTTTGATCTCCGCATGGTTCCCGGAGGCGTTTGGATGAAGCATGCCCCGTTGCAGCAAGACGATCTGGCTTCTCATGCGGTCCTCCTGGCGTACATGTCGGACATGACTCTGCTGCATACCGCGCTCGAGGGCCATCCAGCGGCAGAGGTGGCTATGGCGTCTCTGGACCATTCGCTGCAGTTTCTCGACGATTTCCGTGTGGACGAGTGGCTGCTCTTCCACACGGATTCCCCTCATGCTGCGGAGGGAAGGGCCTTGACGCATGGGTCATTCTTCACGTCGGATGGTCGTCTGGTGGCAGAGGTAACGCAACGCGGCCTTACTCGGCACTAGGCGGGTGGTTGACCGGGCGCGGACCGCAATTCTGCTCGGTATATAATGACCTGCGATTAAAGCGAAGCCGCCGACGAAGGGAGCGTAATGTCCGGACACTCAAAGTGGGCGACCACGAAGCACAAGAAGGCTGCGAACGATGCTAAGCGCAGCAAAGAGTGGGCCAAGATGATTAAGAACATCGAGGTGGCTGCTCGCACCGGCGGTGGCGACCCGGCCGGTAACCCCACTCTCGATGACATGATTAAGAAGGCCAAGAAGGCCTCCGTTCCCAACGACAACATCGAGCGCGCCCGCAAACGCGGAGCCGGTGAAGAGGCTGGCGGAGCTAACTGGGAATCCATCACCTACGAGGGTTATGGCCCCAACGGCGTAGCGATGCTGATTGAGTGTCTCTCGGATAACCGTAACCGCGCTGCCAGCGAGGTGCGCACCGCCATGAACAAGAACGGCGGCAACCTCGGCGAGTCCGGCTCCGTCGCTTACATGTTCACCCGCGTGGGTTACGCTCTCGTGCCCAAGGGCGAGCTCACCGAGGATGACGTGCTCATGGCCGTTCTGGATGCTGGAGCAGAGGAGGTCACGGAACAGGGTGAGTTCTTCGAGGTGACCTGCCAGTCCAGCGACGTCCCTGCAGTGCGCACCGCCCTGGAGGAGGCTGGCTACGAGGTCGAGGACTCTGGCCAGGACTTCCGCGCATCGGTGAACGTGCCGCTGGAGGCGGCAGACGCCAAGAAGGTTATGAAGCTCATCGACGCTCTCGAAGAGTCCGACGATGTGCAGGATGTGTACACCAATATGGAGCTTTCCGACGAGGTCCTCGCCGAGCTCGAGGCCTAAGAGCTGCAGCTCGACAACGTCGAGTCGAAAACATGTGCGTTAATCCGGTACAGTTGCGCACGTGAATCTAGAAGGCATGCGCGTAATGGGGGTCGACCCAGGCCTGACTCGCTGTGGGCTCAGCGTGGTGCAGGCGGGGCGCGGGCGCGCAGTTGTGCCGGTGGCCGTCGGTGTGGTGCGCACGCCAAGCGATGCCGAACTTACCGAGCGACTCTTGAGGATCTCGCGCTCGGTGGGCGAGTGGATGGATGACTACCGCCCGGACGTCATGGCCATCGAGCGCCTGTTCGAGCGGGGGACTGTCTCCACCGTCATTCACACGGCGCACGCTGTTGGGGTCATCATGCTGGCTGCCGCCGAGCGCGGCGTCCCGGTGTATCACTACACCCCGAGTGAAGTGAAAAAGGCTGTTTCGGGCAACGGCCGCGCCGATAAGAAGCAGATGACGTCCATGATTACCCGCATCCTCGGACTTGCCGAGCCACCAAAACCCGCAGACGCCGCTGATGCTCTCGCTTTGGCGGTATGCCACTGCTGGCGAGCACCGCTTATCGCGCGTGCCTCGCAACTGGGGGCAGCGGGACACACGACAAACTTCGTTTCTTCAGCGCATCACTGAGTGAGGTTTAGACCATGATCGCTTCTCTTCACGGCACCGTCCTCGACATTGCACCGGGCAACGCAGTCATCGACTGCAATGGTGTGGGTTACCTCATTCTGGCAACGCCGCGGACACTGGGGCAGCTGCGCAGGGGAGAGGAAGCATTTGTGCTTACCCACCTGGCAGTCAAAGAAGACGCGATGACGTTGTACGGCTTTGCGACGGGCGAGGAGCGCCGATTCTTCCTGCTCCTCCAGTCCGTTACTGGGCTGGGCCCCAAACTCGCTCTGGCTACCGTGGGTACGTTGTCCCCTGAGGAGCTGGCCCAGGCAATCAGCGCAGGGGATACAAAGCGACTGCAATCCGTGCCGGGGATTGGCAAGAAGGTCGCCGAACGCATTGCCATGGAGCTTAAGGACAAGGTCGCAGAATTCGCGCCTCAGCCCACATCCTCGGTCGCTGCCACGAATCCGAATCCCGCTGTGGCAGGCCAGGTGGTGGATGCATTGGTGGGCCTAGGATTCAGCGAGCGGCAAGCTGAGCCCGTGGTTACCCAGGTGCTCGCCGAGCACCCGGAATCTCCGGTCAACATCGTCCTGAAGGCCGCGCTGACGCAGCTGGGTAAGGCCTAAAGAGTAAGGGGAATGAGTCGATGAGCGACATTGAACGTACTGAGTTCAAGCTGCCAGAGTCAGCCCCCGCACGGGGGCCGGAGTCCAGCGTCGAGCCACATGCCCAGCGTGGCGAGCACGATGTAGAAAAGTCTCTTCGTCCCAAGTCGATCCATGAGTTCATCGGCCAACCGAAGGTACGCCGGCAACTCGACCTTGTCCTCAGCGGTGCTCGCCAGCGTTCGGTGACCCCGGACCACATTCTGCTGTCTGGCCCACCTGGCTTGGGTAAGACCACGATGGCGATGATCGTGGCGCAGGAATTGGGCACGTCACTCCGAATGACCTCCGGTCCGGCTCTGGAGCGCGCAGGCGATCTGGCCGCGATGCTTTCCAACATCATGGAGGGCGACGTCCTCTTCATCGACGAGATCCACCGCATCGCTCGGCCAGCCGAAGAAATGCTCTACATGGCGATGGAGGATTTCCGCATCGACGTGATCGTGGGCAAGGGCCCAGGAGCTACGTCGATTCCCTTGGATATTCCTCCCTTTACTCTGGTGGGTGCCACCACCCGCGCCGGAATGCTGACCGGCCCCCTGCGCGACCGCTTTGGGTTTACCGCGCAAATGGAGTTTTACGATGTCGAGGACCTCACGCAGGTGGTCACACGCGCTGCGGGAATTCTCGGAGTGGATATAGATAGCGACGCTGCGGTGGAGATCGCGTCGCGCTCCCGCGGCACACCGCGCATCGCCAACCGCCTTCTGCGCCGTGTGCGCGATTACGCGGATGTGCATTCCGACGGCCGCGTCACCGTTCGCGCCGCGCAAGGTGCCCTGGAGGTGTTCGACGTAGACGAGCTCGGACTAGACCGGCTCGACCGGGCGGTGCTCGATGCGCTCATTCGCGGACACGGAGGTGGGCCTGTGGGTGTGAGCACCTTGGCTATTGCAGTGGGCGAGGAGCCCTCCACGGTGGAGGAAGTGTGCGAGCCCTACCTCGTTCGAGCCGGCTTGGTATCTCGCACGGGCCGGGGGCGCGTGGCGACGAGCGCCGCCTGGCGCCATCTCGGTCTGGAACCTCCCGAAGGGGCGATCGGATCTTAGCCCTGCGCCGGTCAGTGAGGTAGGCGTCTGGCACACTGGGCCTTATGCAATCTTTGATCTTTCTTGGCCTGATCCTGCTGTTCTTTATCCCGAGCTTCCTGATGATGCGCAAGCAGCGTGCGCACCAGGCACGCGTCGACGAGGTCCAGCGCACCGTGGCAGTAGGAGATCGCGTCGTCACCGGTGCTGGGTTTCATGGCACGCTGACCAACGTGGACGGGGCAGTGCTGGGAATGGAAATTGCTCCAGGCTTAGTTGTCGAGATCGAACGTGCCGCAATCCTGAAGAAGGCTGAGCCGTCTGCGCCGACTATCACTGAGGGAAACTTCCACCGAGTGGAGCGCGACGAGCTGTAATGTCATACCGCTGAGTGCGATGTTTTAGGATGATCGTCGACTCAGTGGCTTTTCAGTGGCGCGGTAGAGCCCGCGCCGCAGCTGTTTTCCAGATACGAAAGATCCTTAAAGACATTGTCTGTTGAAAATCGCCGGAATACCGGCCGCAAATCCCGTGCGGGAAGCCCATCTCGGGGCTGGCCCAAGCGAGCCCTGGCACTCTTCGCCCTCCTCGTAGCTGTGGTCTATGGATTGGTGTTTTTCACCGGCGACCGCAAGGCAACCCCGGAGTTGGGAATTGACCTCCAAGGTGGCACCCGCATCACCCTGGTACCGCAAGGGGAGGAGCCGACCCAGGAGCAGCTTGACCAGGCTCGAACGATCCTGGAAAACCGCGTTAACGGTATGGGTGTCAGCGGTGCAGACGTTGTCGCCGACGGCAACACTCTGGTGATTACCGTGCCTGGTGAGGACGCCAGCCAGGCACAGTCCGTTGGACAAACCTCGCAGCTGCTGTTCCGTCCGGTGGCGCAACCGGGTAACCCGGACGTCCTTACCCTCGGGAGCAAAGCCGAGGACATGGCCAACCGTTGGATCAGGGCTGGGGTGATCACGCCCGAGGAAGCACAGGCTTCGCTCGATCGACTCAACGACCTGATCAATCAGACTCAGGGCACTTCGAACCCGGAGCCGCTCACGGCGGATGCCCAGCCCGATCCGGAGCCGGCGAACTCGATTGAAGCTGGAAAGCGGCGCGATGAGGTCATCGACATGCTCCGCCAGGACCGTCAGTCTGAGGACCCCACGACTTTGGCCGCGGCTAGTGCACTTATGCAGTGCACCCCGGACCGAGTGGACCCGCTCGCCGGAACCGACGACCCGGCTCGTCAGCTGGTCACGTGTGACCCCAATGCTGGCCAGGTTCTCTTGCTGGAGCCCGCGCCGCTACTCAACGGTGTGTCTGATCCGAATGGTCCGCGCCTGACCGGTGAGCAGATCGACGGTGAGCGCCCGATTACCGGAGGCCTGAACCCGCAAACTGGTCAGATGGAGATCAACTTCTCCTTCAAGACGGACGGCGAATCCAACGGATCTGCTACCTGGGCTGACCTGACCTCTCAGTACCTGCAGCAGCAGGTTGCCATCACGCTGGACTCCCAGGTGATCTCTGCGCCTGTGATCCAGTCGGCCACCCCGTTTGGTTCAGCTACGTCGATCACTGGCGACTTCACGCAGGAGGAGGCAACCACGCTTGCCAATAACCTGCGCTATGGCGCACTGCCGCTCTCCTTCGCCGGCGAGAACGGCGAGCCGGGCGGTACCACGCAGACCATCCCGCCCTCCTTGGGTGCGGCGGCTTTGAAGGCTGGACTCATCGCTGGCTTGGTGGGCCTGGCACTCGTGGCCATCTTTGTGTTCGCTTACTACCGCCTGTTCGGCCTGATCTCGCTGTTTACCTTGGTCGCATCCGGAGTCCTGGTCTACGGCATGCTCGTCCTTCTGGGCCGCTGGATTGGCTACTCGCTGGATTTGGCAGGAGTGGCTGGCTTGGTCATTGGTCTGGGCACGACCGCCGACTCCTTCGTAGTGTTCTACGAGCGCATCAAGGACGAGGTTCGCGAGGGGCGCACCTTCCGCTCCGCCACCCATCGCGGTTGGGACCGCGCCAAGCAAACGATTGTCACCGGCAACATGGTCACCCTTATCGGTGCCGTGGTGGTGTACTTCCTGGCAGTAGGTGAGGTCAAGGGCTTCGCCTTTACCCTCGGTTTGACCACCGTTTTTGACCTGCTGGTTACCTTCCTCGTCACCGCTCCGCTGGCTCTGCTGGCCTCCCGGCGTCGCTTCTGGGCCAAGCCTGCAGTCAACGGGATGGGGTCGATGTTTGAACTAGCTCGGTCGAACCGGGATCGTCGAGAAGCACAACCGGAACATCGCAATGCAGGCGCCGGTGCCGGCTCCACCGCGGCGAGCGCCGAGAACTTGAGCGAGGAGAAGTAACCATGAGCAGCTCCGTTTCAACGACCTCGCGCGAGACTCGTAGCGGGAAGTACATTGACCGGTTCTACACCGGCGAGGGTGGTTTCGACTTCATCGGTCGCACCAAGCTTTTTTACATCGTCACCGGCATTCTGGTGTTGATCTCCATCGCCGCCATGCTCTTTCGTGGTTTCGACCTCAATATCGATTTCGAGGGCGGAACCAAGGTATCCATGCCGGCTGGAGACCTGGTGGCCGAAGAGGTTTCCGATACCTTCCAGGAGGCCACTGGTGTCGAGCCGGATATGGCACAGATCGTGGGCAGCGGCGACTCGCGCACGCTTGAGCTGCAGTCCGAGCACCTGAGCGAAGACCAGGCTGAAGCGGCCCGTACCGCCATCGCAGAAGCGCACGGTAAGGGTGCTGAGACAGTCAACGACATCGGTGTTTCCACGGTTTCCGAGTCCTGGGGCTCGACCATCACCGAGCGGATGATTCTGTCCATGGTGGTGTTCATGGTACTAGCCGGCATTTACGTCGCCGTGCGCTTGGAAAAGGAGATGGCCATCGCGGCGCTGGCGGCCCTCGTCGTCGATGGCATTGTCATCGCGGGCACGTATGCGCTGTTCGGACTGGAGGTGTCACCCGCCGTGGTGATCGGCCTGCTCACGGTTTTGACGTTTTCCATCTATGACACCGTGATCGTGTTTGACAAGGTCAAGGAAAACACCGCCGGAATTTTGCAGTCACGCCGGGCTACCTACGCGGAGCAGGCTAACCTCGCGGTGAACCAGACGGTGATGCGTTCGATCTCTACCACGATCATCTCTGCGCTTCCCATCATTGCGTTGTTTGTGGTCGCGGTATGGCTTATGGGCATCGGCACCCTGCGCGACCTGGCGCTGATTCAGCTCATCGGCGTGGTGGAGGGTGTATTCTCCTCGCTCTTCCTAGCTACTCCGATCCTGGTATCGCTGGTCAATCGTCGTAAGGAATACCGCCGGCACAACGCACAGGTGGCGGCTTATCGACGCGGTGAAACCGACACGGACAACCCCAGCCACGATGCAGACGACGCCGAGCAGGACAAGCCGAAGCGCACAGTGGCTACCCCGTTGAGTCCTGGTAACACCGGCGCAACATGGCGGCCGAACCGTGGCTAAGGCAGGACGGCGTTTTCGCCGGGTAAGCGCGTCCGTCGCACTTGCGGCCACCTGCGCATCTGCACTCGTGGCCTGTTCTAGTGGTGACGGAGCGCGAGAGAAGAAGGAGCCGAAGAACGAGAGTTACTTCGGTTACCAGGTCAACGCACCGTTGGTGACCACTAACGCCGCCAGCGTTACGGGCAAGAGCGTGAACGCGGAAGTGCTGTCGGCGCGGCTGTACCCAGGCCCCTTCGTGCACGGCCCTGCAGGGCAGATGATCCCGAACACGGACTTGGCCACTGCCGAGCAGGTGGAAGCGCCGGTGCCGACATTGAAGTACACGATTGCGCCTGAGGCACGATATTCCGATGGAAACCCGATCACCTGCGTGGATTTCCAATTGTCCTATATGGCGAGCGTCCACACGGACATTTTCCGTTCCAACCAACCACTGATGAGTGAGATCGCCTCGCTAGATTGTGCTCTCGACTCCAAGGAATTCACCGTCACGTTCCAGGAGAATAAGGGCTCGCGTTGGCGTGAGTTGTTTACCCCGGGAACGGTCTTGCCGGCACACGCACTAGCCGCCAAGGCGGGAACGGATGAGGCCGGCCTGCATGCTGCCCTGAACGTTTCCGACTACAGCGTGTTGCAGCCCGTGGCAGAGGCTTGGAACACCGGCTTCGACCTCGCCAATTTCGATCCAGCCTTGCAGGTCAGCGCCGGTCCTTTCGTGATTGATCACGTCGGAGAGCAGGGGGAGGTCGCTTTGCGCAGGAACCCGGAGTACAACGGGGACCCTGCGGAACTGGAGAAGTTGATCGTGTGGCCGCGCCAGGCCGATAGCGCTGCCCTGGCAGCAAGCGGTGCGCTCAAGGTTGCCGAAGCGGCTACCGCTACGCCGTCGTGGGTTAACCGAGACGACCAGGCAAATCCGTTCGCCATCGAGTCGGTCGCAGGTATTCGCACGGAGTCTTTGGTGATGTCGCCGACCGGCACCTATTCCGACCCCTGGGCCAGGGAATCGCTAAGCGCCTGTGTGGACCGGGCAGCGGTCGCCCGCGTATCCACGGAGCGTTCTGGGGTAAAGGTCGATCCGGTCGCTTTTCATACGATCGATCATGCTAACCCGATCGGTCGATTGCTGGAGGACATTGCGGCTGCGCATAGCAACCCGGACATTGCGCGCGCTTCCCAGGCGACAGGCGCCCACGTGCGCATCGGTTATGCCGGACCCGATGAGCGCAAGGCCGCGATGGTCGAGGCCATTCGCGTTTCTTGCGAGCCTGCCGGGATCACCGTGGTGGATGCATCGCAAGAAGGGGCCACGATGGCTGGTTTCGGTGATCCGGTTACCGGCGAGTCGACCATCGATGCTTTTCTCACCGCCATCGACCCCATGACCTTTTACCCTGCGAGTGCGCCAGACATCACCAAACTCAACGAGTTAAGGGCGGATGAAGAAGAGCAGTGGAAGCAACTACCGGCAATTCCGCTTGCGGCTGAGCCCAGGGCGTTCGTGCGTCATCGTGAGGTAGGTAACGTAGTGGAATACACGGGTGCCACCGGTATCGGTTGGAATATGGACCGCTGGCACGAGATCCAAGGAGAGGAAGACAAGCGATGACAACGCGGTACAACAACGCCAGTGAGGCAATCGCGGATAAGATTCGCCTGGTCAAGGACTTTCCCGAAGAGGGAATCCTCTTCGAGGATCTGACCCCGGTATTGGCGGATGCCCAGGCCTTCCACACCGTCGTCTCCAGCCTGTCGGAAGCCTGCCGCAAGCTCGGGGCAGACATGATTGGCGGTCTGGATGCCCGCGGATTCCTTCTTGGATCCGCGGTTGCCTACGACCTCGGTGTGGGCATCCTGGCGATTCGCAAGAAGGGCAAGCTTCCCCCGCCCGTGCATACCCAGGAATACACGCTTGAGTACGGCACGGCGGCACTTGAAATCCCCGCAGAGGGACAGGACCTGCAAGGCAAAAAGATCGTTCTGGTCGACGACGTGCTTGCCACCGGTGGCACACTGCTGGCGGCTACGCAGCTGCTCGAATCCTGTGGTGCAGAAGTCACCGGATACGTGGTGGTGCTCGAGGTGGCGGGCCTGGGGGGCCGGGAGAAGCTCAGCAAGGCGCCTCTCGTGGTGATCAACCAAGACTCTTAAGGAAGCGTAGACAGCTATGGCTACCAGCAGTGACAAGACTCCCCGGCGCTCGACGAACGGGATGCGCGGGATGTCCGCGCGCCTGGCACGCTCACTCACGGGAGTCGGCCGGGTACGTAGCAACCCGGTGCTGGATCCCCTGCTGTCTATTCACCGGAAGTTTCACCCGAAGGCAGACGCTGAGGTTCTCTCACGTGCCTATGACACCGCGGAGAAGCTTCACGAGGGAGTGATGCGCAAATCCGGCGAACCCTACATCACCCACCCGCTAGCGGTAGCAACGATCTGCGCCGAGATAGGCATGGACACCACGACACTGGTGGCCGCGCTCTTGCACGACACCGTCGAGGACACGGACTACCAGCTGGCGGATGTAGAGGCGGAGTACGGCCCGGAGGTCGCGCGGCTTGTCGACGGTGTGACCAAGCTGGACAAGGTAGCACTCGGGGCAGCTGCGGAGGCCGAGACGATCCGCAAGATGATCGTCGCCATGGCCACTGATCCCCGCGTGCTGGTGATCAAGGTGGCGGATCGCCTGCACAACATGCGGACGATGCGCTTCCTGCCACCGGAGAAGCAGGCCAAGAAGGCTCGCCAAACGCTCGAGGTGATCGCCCCGTTGGCGCACCGTCTAGGGATGGCCAGCGTGAAGTGGGAGTTAGAGGACCTCTCCTTTGCGATTCTCTACCCCAAGAAGTACGACGAGGTCGTTCGCCTGGTGGCAGAGCGCGCACCGTCTCGCGACCGCGCCCTGGCCGAGATCAGAACTCAGCTGGGTACAGCGCTACGCAGTAACGGTATTGCTGCCGAGGTTCAGGGCCGGCCCAAGCACTACTGGTCGATCTATCAGAAGATGCGTGTGCGCGGCCACGAGTTCGACGAGATCTTTGATCTGGTGGGGCTGCGCATCCTGGTCGATAGTGTGAACGACTGCTATGCAGCAATCGGTGTGGTGCACTCCCTGTACGCGGCGCTTCCGGGCCGTTTCAAGGACTACATCTCTAACCCCCGCTTCGGGGTCTACCAGTCGCTGCACACCACGGTGATGTCTCCGGGTGGTCGCCCGCTCGAGGTGCAGGTGCGTACCCACGAGATGCACTACAACGCTGAGTTCGGCGTGGCAGCGCACTGGCGCTACAAGGAGACCAAGGGAAGCCACAAGGGCGACCAGGCCGAGGTCGAGCACATGGCGTGGATGCGTCAGCTGCTCGATTGGCAGAAGGAGGCCGCCGACCCCAACGAGTTCCTGGACTCCCTGCGATTCGATTTGGCGAGCCAGCAGATTTTCGCCTTCACACCCAAGGGTGACGTGGTGAATCTGCCGGCAGGTTCCACCCCAGTGGACTTTGCCTACGCAGTGCACACCGAGGTTGGGCACCGCTGCATCGGAGCCAAGGTCAACGGCAAGCTGGTGGCACTGGAGTCTGCCCTGAAGTCCGGTGACCGGGTCGAGATCTTTACCTCGAAAGACGACACTGCTGGGCCCTCTCGGGACTGGCAGGAATTCGTAGTCTCGCCGCGAGCGAAGGCAAAGATTCGTCAGTGGTTTGCCAAGGAACGTCGAGAAGAGCACCTCGAGATGGGCCGCGACGCGCTTGCCGCAGAGGTCCAGCGTGGAGGCTTGCCGCTGCATCGCCTGTTCACGGCTGAGTACATGCGGCAAGTGACCACGCAGCTGCACTACCCGGACGTAGATGCTCTGTATACGGCGATTGGCGCCGGTCATGTGTCGGCTCAACACGTGGTCAATCGGCTCATTGCCATGTTTGGCGACGAGGACGAGGCCGTAGAGACTCTGGCGGATCGCACACCCGTAAACCACATCATCGACGAGCGGGCGCGCACTGCCGAAGGTGGAGTGCTGGTCGAAGGCAGCGCTGATGTTTTGGCCAAGATGGCCAAGTGCTGCCAGCCGGTGCCCGGTGATGAGATCTTTGGCTTTGTCACCCGCGGCGGGGGAGTCTCGGTTCACCGTGCTGACTGCACAAATGCGGCCAAGCTGAAGGAGGAGCCGCAGCGGCTCATTCACGTGGAGTGGGCAGGTTCGGCAGCGAAGTCGGAGGGCTTTGCTGCAACCCTGCAGATCGAGGCTTTGGACCATCCATCGCTGCTCTTCGACCTCACCCGGGTGCTGCGGGAAGACAAGGTTGCCGTAACGGCGCTGCAAGCTCAGGCTGCTGCAGACAATGTGGCCACCATTCGCCTTACCGTCACCGTGGCGGATACCAAGCAGTTGGGCACCCTGATGTCGGTGCTGCGCTCCGCCGAGGGAGTCTTTGACGTGTACCGCGTCACTGCCTAGCCCCCAAAGGTGGCGGGCAGATGAATTCTTCGTTTCTGCCTGTCAAAACCCCTGGATTGATCGGGAGATAAGAGCCCGCCGACGACCTGAATGCGGTAATTCTTAAGAGAATTTTCACCGTTCTTTCAATACTTCAGGAGCTGCCCTCAATGAGCACTTTCCGTCGTTATGGTCGCCTGACCATTGCGGGTTTCACAGCAACTTCCGTGGTGTTTACAGGTGTTATCGCGCAGGCCCAGGAGGCGCCCGCAGAGCCGATCAGCATCTCCATCACCAACTTCACTGACTTCCACGGTCACCTCAGTGATGGCGCACGCTCCCTGAAAGAAGGCAAGGAACCCGATGCGAATACAGAAATGGGCGCAGCCTACCTTGCCGGCCTTATGGAGGCCGTGGCTGCAGATAACGACCTCGCCCTGCGCACGACCTCCGGAGACGACGTGGGTGGATCCGTCTTCGTCTCTTCCATCCAGAAGGACGAGCCCACACTCAAGGCCCTCAACGCTATGGACATCGACGCCGCGGCGGCCGGCAACCACGAGTTCGATGCGGGTGCGGCCGATCTCACTGGACGTATCGCTCCGGCCCTGGATCATCCGGTTCTTTCTGCCAACGTGATTAAGGAGGACGGCTCCACGCTGCTGGAGAAGTCCCACATCGTCTCCGAGCAGGGCGTGGATATCGCCTTTGTGGGTACGACCACGGACAAGACTCCGCAGAAGGTGTCCCCGGCTGGAATTGCGGGCCTGACCTTCACCGATCCGGTGGCCGCCGCCAATGAGGAGGCCAAGCGGCTGAAGGAGTCCGGCGAAGCCGATATCGTGGTGGTGCTCCAGCACGAGGACATCGTCACGCACAGCGCATTCAACGAGTACGTCGACGCAGCTTTCGGTGGAGACAGCCACCTGCGCCACCTCAACGACAACCTGGCGCAGGGACACGAGTACGGCAAGGTACTCAGCGAGCTGGAGCTGACCTTTAACCCCTCCACCGGTGAGGTGCTGGATTCCCAAATCGAGCAGTACGACTACACCAGCCTGGCATCGCTCAACGTCACACCAAATGCGGAGGTAGCCAGCATCGTGGCCGATGCCGAGGCCTTCGCCGAGGAGAAGGGTAAGGAGGTCCTCACCACCACGCAGGAGGGCTACTTCCGTGGCTCTAACCCAGGCGAAAGGTCCGGCAGTAACCGCGGAACTGAGTCCACCCTGAACAACTTGCTCGCCGAGGCCGCGCGCTGGGCCATGGACGAGCAGATGGGTGAAGGCACCATCGATGTGGGCATCATGAATGCCGGCGGCGTGCGCGCTGATATGCCGGCTGGCGCGGTGACCTACGCCGACGCCGCCACGATCCAGCCCTTTGGAAACAACCTCGCCTACGCCACCCTTTCCGGCCAGGCGCTTATCGACGCCCTGGAAAACCAGTGGAAGGACCCCTCCGAGGAGCGCCAGCGCCTGTCGATGGGCGTGTCCAACAACGTCTCCTACTCCTACGATCCGACCAAGCCGCAGGGACAGCGCATCGGGCAGGTCATGATCAACGGAGAGCCGCTGGATCCGGCCGCTGATTACACAGTTGCGGCATCCTCTTTCCTCTTTGAGGGCGGAGACGGCTTCATCGACGAGGCGGACGTGCGCAACTACTCAGACGTTGGTGTTCTCGATCTGAGTGCATTCGCTAACTACCTCCAGGCCGAAGGCAAGCCCGAGGGACGCAATGGCCAGGCTGAGATCGGCATTGCCGGCAACGAGAACGTGGTGGCAGGCAAGCCAGTGACGCTGCAGCTGAGCTCCCTGAACTACTCCAGCGAGGGTGAGCCGAAGGCCAACACGGTCACGGTCAAAGCTGGAGATGTCACCGAAACCGCGGCAATCGACAACGCAGTGACGGATGCTGACGCCGGACTTGGTGAGCAGGGGCGTGCAGAGGTTACCCTCACGGTTCCGGAGGGAGCCGAAGAGTTTGTGATCACCACGGACGCTGGCACGGAGATCGTGGTTCCCATCAACTCCACCGCTGACGGGGCAGAAACCGACGTGCCGGGAGACGTGCCGGGGACCGACGCGCCAACCGCAAACGGCAGCTCGGTGGCAGGATTTATCGTCCCGGCCATCATCGCCGCGGTGCTGGGCGTTGCCGCAGCAGTGGGACTGAGCGGAATCGCTAATGGCGAGGTGTTCGCCACCATTCAGAAGATGATCCAGGACTTTATGGGTCAGTTCTAAGGCTTCCAGCGGCGCAGAGCAGCGTCGATAAGCAAAAGCACCCTAGAAAACTAGGGTGCTTTTCCTGTGATCGGATCCTACTTGGAGACCTTTTCGACGAAGTTGTTCAGCGAAGTCAGAGTCTTGAGGATCTCGTTGACGATCGAGGCAAAAGACTTGACGTTGCGCTCGGTTTCGGTCGAAGACAGATCGGTAAACGAGGAAGTCTCGCTCTGGGATACCCCGGTGGTCTGCGTCGTCGTGGTGTTTCCCCCCAGCGGAGTGGTCGGGGCGGCCGTAGCTGCAGAGGAGACGCCGGCTCCTGCAGCCAGGGTGAGGGCGGCGGTAGCAGCCACCAGGCGGGTGCGAACAGAAATCATGCGGATAACGTCCTTGTGTCAGAAATAGGAGGATACGGGAAGCTCTGTCTTCCCTTTATCGGCAATGATATGCATTTGCAGAAACTATGCCAACCAAAGACTCGCCGCACCACACGAGGTTTAGCCTTACGCGACCTCGGCGGTCTCGATAATGACCTGTTCGGCCGGTTGACCATCGGAGGCGCCGCCACTGACACCCTTATCAGCAATCCCATCGAGCGTCTTCAGACCCTCCTCGGTGATCGTGCCAAAGTAGGTGTATGCCGGAGGTAGCGGGGAATCCTGGTAGTTCAGGAAGAACTGCGAACCGTTGGTATCCGGGCCGGAGTTTGCCATGGCGATCGTGCCGCGCTCGTAGAGACGCGGTGAACTCAGCTGCTCCTGCGGGGTCTCATCGGTGGGGTACTCATTAGCGAACGAGAACCCCGGGCCGCCGGAACCAGTACCCGTGGGGTCGCCACACTGCAGCACGTAAATGCCTTCGGTGGTGATGCGGTGGCAATTGGTGTTGTTGTAGTACCCCTCCTTGGCCAGGTGCTCAATGGCGTTGACCGTGCACGGGGATACAGAACGATCGAGCTCCATCGGGATCTCACCCTGGTTGGTCTTGAGGGTGACGGTGGTAGTACCGGTTGCTGCGACGTTCTCGCTAGGTGGAACAGTCGCCCCGTTAGCGTCCTCCCCGGACTTTTCGTAGGTGCAGGTTACGGTCTCGGGAAGTGGCTGATTGCGCTTCAACGCGATTGGCTCGTACTGCGAGTTATCTGCAGAGGTGGAAGCAGCCGTGGAGGAGTCCTGTGCCGTCGTTGCCTCATTGCCATCCCGCGTTGCCACAAAGGTGATGCCACCCGCAATGGCAAGCAGGGCAACTGCCGAGGCGCCAGCGATCGCGGCCGGGCGGCGCTTCTGCTTGCGCTCCCGGGCCTTGAGCTCACTGTTGAGCTTGTCCAGTGCAGCGTCGCCGCGCTCCTTGTTGGTGGTCACTGCTTCCACTTCCTTTTCGGTCTAGTTGCAATCGTCGTTCCAGCAAAGGGTGACGATTGCTGAGTTGTGCGGGAATGTGAACCACAGTCTAGAGGGACTCTGACCCACGTATGCCGGTGGGGCGCACCGTCATGCGGGAGGTAGTGCGGCTGCAGCCAGGCCTCTGCGCGCAGTGGCGCGCGTCGCTAGGGTGGGCTGCATGGCACAGGTAACTTTTTCTGGACAGAATGCAACCACCGTTGGGGAGCTTCCCGTACAGGGCAGCGCACTTCCCGCTTTTGAGCTCGTAGGGGCTGATCTCAACGCAGTCAAGCCGGAGGACTTTGCCGGCAAGCGCTTGGTACTCAACATCTTCCCCTCCCTCGATACTGGGGTGTGTGCGAATTCCGTGCGCGCATTCGACTCTTTGGTGAAGGAGCACGCGGACACCGTCGTGCTGTGCATCTCCAAGGATCTTCCGTTCGCGCAGTCCCGCTTCTTCGAGGACCAGGGCATTGACAACGCGAAGGCCGCCTCCGCATTCCGCTCTACCTTCGGTGAAGACTTCGGCGTCACCCTCGAGGACTCCCCGCTGCAGGGGCTTCTCGCGCGCGCTGTGGTGGTAACGGACGCCGAGCACAACGTTGTGTACACCGAGCTGGTTGATGAAATCACCCACGAGCCGAACTACGAGGCCGCTGAGAAGGCGCTGAGCTAGGCAGCCATTCCATGCAGCTGTTCGGATTTGCCGCGGGGCCATTTCGCACCAATTGCTACCTCGTTGTCGACGAGGCCTCCCACGCGGCAATCGTCATTGACCCCGGCATGCACGCGGCCGACACGGTCAATGAAACGTTGAACCAGCACCAGCTGAGCCTGGTGGCGGTTGTGCTTACGCATGGACACATTGACCACACTCGAGATGCTGCATGCCTAGCTAAGGATCACGGCTGCCCGGTCTATATCCACCCGGACGACGAACCCATGTTGCACCAGGGGATAGGCATGAGCGATAAAACCCGTCAGCTTTTTGCATCCGACAGCATGGACTATCCCCACGATGTGCGGTATCTCCACGACGGGGAGCGTGTCGAGTGGGCCGGCATCGCATTCGATGTGGCGCATGCCCCGGGACATTCCCCGGGGTCGGTCTTGCTAATCGGTGACAAGATCGTGTTCGCAGGCGACGTCCTGTTTAAAGGAGCCATTGGGCGCACGGATTTGCCCGGTTCAGATCCCATGGTGATGGAACAGACCCTGCGCACGGTCGTACTCCCGCTTAACGACGCCTTGGCGGTCGCACCGGGCCACGGCCCTACAACCTCGATGCGTGCCGAGCGTCGCACCAACCCATTCCTGCTGGCACTTGCCTAATCGGTAGACTAGGTCGGGTGACTGACAAGCAAAAGGTGAAAGCTCTCAGCGCCCCCAAGGGCGTTCCCGACTACGCTCCGCCCGCATCGACCACTTTTGTGGCCGTGCGGGATGAGTTTGTGCATCAGGCGCGCCTGGCGGGATTCCAGCACATCGAGCTGCCCGTGTTCGAGGACACGGCGCTTTTTGCACGGGGAGTGGGCGAGTCTACGGACGTCGTGAGCAAGGAGATGTACACCTTCGCTGACCGCGGCGATCGTTCGGTGACTCTGCGCCCCGAGGGCACGGCCGGGGTGATGCGCTCGGTGATTGAGCACAATCTCGATCGCGGTCAGCTTCCCGTCAAGCTGAACTATGCCGGCCCCTTCTTCCGCTATGAGCGTCCGCAGGCCGGACGTTACCGTCAGCTGCAACAGGTGGGTATCGAGGCCATCGGCATCGACGACCCGGCCCTGGACGCAGAGGTCATCGCCTTGGCAGATCGCAGCTACCGCGCCGTTGGCCTCAGCGGCTTCCGTCTGGAGCTCACAAGCTTGGGCGATAACACCTGCCGCCCGGCGTACCGCCAGAAGCTGCAGGACTTCCTGTTCGACCTTCCGCTTGATGAGGAAACCCGGCGTCGCGCAGAGATCAACCCGCTGCGCGTGTTGGACGACAAGCGCGAGGAAGTGCGTGAGATGACCAGCGACGCTCCGCTCATGCTCGACCACCTCTCCGCAGAGTGCCGCGACCACTTTGAAACCGTGACCGGCTTGCTCACCGACATGGGCGTGCCCTTTGAAATCAACCCGCGAATGGTCCGCGGCCTGGACTACTACACCAAGACGACCTTCGAGTTCGTACACGACGGCCTGGGCGCGCAGTCCGGCATCGGTGGCGGCGGGCGTTACGACGGTCTCATGGCGCAGCTGGGAGGCCAGGACCTCTCCGGAATTGGGTACGGCCTAGGCGTCGACCGCACCGTATTGGCGCTCGAGGCGGAGGGGGTTACTTTCCCCGCCTCGGATGCACGCGTGGCGGTGTACGGCGTTGCCATGGGCGCTGCAGCCAAAGCCCAGATGGCTCTGCTCATCAACGACCTGCGCTCGCAGGGAATTAGCGCGGATATGGCGTATGGCGACCGGGGATTGAAGGGAGCCATGAAGGGTGCAGACCGCGCGGGTGCTCGCTTTGCTCTGGTCCTGGGCGACCGCGAGCTGGAGGAGTCGACGGTTGCCGTTAAGGACCTCGCGCACAAGTCTCAAGAGTCGGTTGCGCTGACCGAGCTGAGCGCACACCTGCGCTCGCGTCTGTAAAACACCCACAAAGCCGCCCTACTCCTCGGCTCGTGCCTCCGGGGTAGGGCGGTTCTTTGATGTTCAGACGGTTAACACTCCGTCAGCGCAACCGGCAGCCCCAGGCGCGTTGCCAGACCACCGGTTGAGGTCTCCTTGTATTTGGTGAGCATATCGCGGCCGGTATCGGCCATGGTCTGGACGACGTCGTCTAGCGTCACTCGATGCTGTCCGTCCCCGTGCATCGCCAAGCGTGCCGCGTTGACGGCCTTCACACCGCCGATGGCGTTGCGCTCGATGCAAGGGATTTGCACGAGGCCGCCGACCGGATCGCAGGTAAGCCCGAGATTGTGCTCGAGGGCGATTTCGGCGGCATTGGCAACCTGGGCAGGATTGCCCCCGAGAACAGCGCACATTCCAGCGGCTGCCATGGACGACGCCGAGCCGACTTCTCCCTGGCAGCCGACCTCGGCACCTGAAATCGAGGCGTTTTCCTTGATGATGATGCCAACTGCTGCCGCATTGAGGAGAAACTCTCGTGCCTTCTCGTTGTCGAAGCCCGAGATAAAGTCACGGCAGTAGTGCATGACCGCGGGAATGATTCCGGCCGCGCCATTGGTGGGGGCTGTGACTACGCGACCACCAGCAGCGTTTTCCTCGTTGACGGCGAGCGCGTAGAGATTGATCCAGTCCATAGCACGCAGCCCATCACTCTCGGACTCGCTACCACGGTTTTTCAAGCGGTCGAGCAAATCGGGTGCTCGGCGCTTGACCTCCAAGCCACCGGGCAAAATGCCGTCGCTAGCTAGGCCAGCGCTCACGCAGTCCTGCATGGCTTCCCATACCAGGTCAAGGTGATCGGTGGCCACGGCTGCATCGTCGTGAATCGCCTTCTCATTCGCCAGCATGATGTCAGCGATGGACAATCCGGTGGAATGAGTCAGTGCCTCGAGCTGCTCCCACGTGGAAAACGGATAAGGCACGTCGTCGTCCACCTGTGCGGCCGCGGCCATGCCGGCCGGCGCGTCACCTGATGGGTCCTCCTCTGTGGCCTCGAGTTCTGCGCGCGAGAGAATGAAGCCGCCACCAACGGAGAAGTACTCCTGGTTTTCCGCTAAGACCTGATCGTTTTCATCCCAGGCACTGAAGATGAGGCAGTTGGGGTGCTCAGGGACGGGAGTGGGATCAAACACGACGAGATAAGCCACCTCGCCTGTTGGCCCGGATATGTTGCCGGATGCCGGTATCTGCGTTCCCAGCGTTGGCTCGATGTCAGCGGTAACGGTGGTGGGTGTCCAACCGACGAGACCGAGAATGGCTGCGCGGTCAGTGCCGTGGCCGCGGCCGGTGGCGGCCAGAGACCCGCGCAGCTCAATACGCACGGTGGCGGGCTTGTGAGGCAGCGATTCGATGAATGCTTCGGAAGCTCGCATGGGTCCGACGGTGTGCGAGGACGACGGACCAATGCCCACGCTGAATAGGTCAACTGCACTGATGGTCATGGGCTGACTACACCTCACTCACGTTGGGGGGCTCTGAAAAGTCGTGGCGCAGGCGTTCCTGCGCGCAATCGCCACCAGTGTAACGACGATTTAACCGCCGAACTCTTTTAATAACTCCGTAAACGGCGTGATGTTCTCATCAGGATCAACACCAGCAGTTCTTGTACGGTGAGCACCCACCGTTGCACCCCCGAATCCAGGGGCATACCCCGCTGAATTGACCATCAGGGACGCGAGTTCCCCGGCGGCGCGTCGGATACGCTCGACGATGTCGCTACCTTCTGCTGCGCCGAAGTCATCGGTGGCTGCGAATACGGAGGTTGGCACCACCACGGCGTGCATGTAGCTAAACAGCGGCCGGAGGGCGTGTTCGGTCACCAGCGAATGGCGGGCCGTTCCAGCAGTCGCGGCTATGAGCACTGGCATGTCGTTGAGGGCGTCCTGGTCGAGGACGTCGATAAGCATCTTGAACAGGCCGGTGTAGCTTGCCTTGAACACCGGGGTGACGGCAATAAGCCCATCAGCTGCCGAAATGTGCCGCTTCACCTCGTCGAGCTTGGCGGAGGAGATACCGGTGGAAAAGGCCTGGGCAAGGTCGTTGGCAAGTTCGCGTACCTCGATGACTCTCACGTCGAGCGATTCACCCCGGGCAGTGACGGCGGTGGTGACTGACTCCGCGATGCGGTCGGCTATCTGTCGAGTGGTGGAGGGAACCGAGAGACCTGCCGATATGACTACTAACTGACGCGTCATGCTGCTCCTTGAAAAGTCTTAGGCTTGCGAATCGCTGCCAGGAGAGACCTGGAAATGCGGGTGGGAGCGGTCTGCTGACAGGCTCGCGTGAGTGGGCGGATCTGAGGGCACGTGCTCGGGACGACGAGCCTCCATGCGGCGGCGCAGTTCAGGGACGATCTGGGTGCCAAGGATTTCGATCTGGTTGAGAACCGTCTCGAGGGGGAGACCGGCGTGGTCGATGAGGAAGAGCTGCCGCTGGTAATCGCCGACCCAATCCGCGAACTGCATCGTGCGCTCAATGACTTGCTCCACGGTGCCGACAGTTAGCGGAGTCATCTCGGTGAACTCTTCCAGGCTTGGTCCGTGGCCGTACACCGGTGCGTTATCGAAGTAGGGACGGAACTCGCGCTTAGCCTGTTCCTCCGTCTCGGCTACATAGAACTGCCCGCCTAGGCCGACGATCGCTTGATCCGCACGACCGTGGCCGTATTGCTCGAAGCGGCGACGGTAGATACCCACCATCTTGGCGGTGTGCTCCTTGTTCCAGAAGATGTTGTTGTGGAAGAACCCGTCGCCGTAGAAGGCGGCCTGTTCTGCGATCTGTACGGAGCGGATGGAGCCGTGCCATACGAAGGGCGGGACCTCGTCGAGGGGGAATGGGGTAGAGGAGTACCCGGTCAATGGAGTACGGAACTTACCCTCCCAATTGACTACGCGCTCGCGCCATAGGCGGCGAAGCAGGTGGTAGTTCTCGATGGCAAGGGGGATTCCCTGGCGAATATCTTTGCCAAACCATGGGTATACCGGTCCGGTGTTGCCGCGTCCCATCATCAGGTCGACGCGCCCGCCAGAGAGGTGCTGCAGGAAGGCGAAGTCTTCGGCGATCTTCAGAGGATCGTTGGTGGTAATCAGCGTCGTCGCTGTGGAAAGCTGCAGGTTTTTCGTCTGTGCAGCGATGTAGCCGAGGTGGGTGGTGGGGGAGGAAGGTACGAATGGCGGATTGTGATGCTCGCCGGTGGCAAAGACATCGAGGCCAACCTCTTCGGCCTTTAGTGCAATCGCAGTCATGGACTGGATGCGCTCCGCTTCAGTGGGTGTTTTGCCGGTGGTGGGGTCGGTAGTGACGTCGCCGATGCTAAAGATTCCAAACTGCATGAGGCTAGTGTAGCAGTTGATGGTGACGTGTCAACAAAAAGGTTAAAGGCCGAGCCCCGGCCAAAAAGGTCTGGGGCTTAGGACTTGTAGACGCCGCGATCAAGCGTGTCGCACTGCGACATCTTTCCGCTGTTGTACCCGTTGAGGAAGGCCTGCTGGCGCTCCTCGGAGGAACCGTGGGTGAACTGGTCGGGATTGACCTCACCCTGAGTACGCTCCTGGATGTTGTCGTCACCAACCGCGCGGGCGGTGTCGATGGCGGTTGCCAGCTGCTCCTTGGTGATGGTCTCAAGGGAGGCGTGTTCTCCCTTGTCTGCGTAGTGGGCCCAGAAACCGGCATAGCAGTCCGCCTGCAGCTCAATGGCCACTGCCGCCGAATCCTCACCCGGATCGTTGTAGTTGCTCAGGCCCAGGGTTCCCTCGAGATTCTGAATGTGGTGGCCCATCTCATGGGCGACGATATACATCTGGGCCAGCGGGGCATCTGAACCACCAAGCTTTTCCAGCTGCTGGAAGAAGGAGACGTCGAAGTAAGCCGATTCATCCTGCGGGCAGTAGAACGGGCCGGTAGCTCCGGAGGCCCGGCCGCAACCAGACGTGGTGGCGGAGGAAAAAACCTTAATGCCTGGCTTGGTGTACTCGATGCCAGCCTGCTGCGGGAGTTGTTCCATCCACACTTTGTCCACGGACTGTGCTGTAGCGTCAACGCGGCACTCGGGGTTGTTGTTGGCGTCTTCGATCGTCTTGCACTCTGCGAGCGTGGATTCCGGTGCGCCCTGACCGGGCTGCTGACCGCCTGTCACCTGATCGAGGTCGCTGGGATTGCCTCCGAGGAGAAGGAAAAGGCCGACGAGTAACAGGCCGCCAATGCCGCCACCTGCACCGATCATGGCCCCGGAGCCGCCGCGAGTAGCGCGCCCACCAACTGGCGCATCGTTCTTAAAAGTCATGCCTCTGATCTAACCATGAGCAGCTGCCGTGTGGCGGGTATGCAGTACAAATGTCCGGGCGTATAGTGAGCCCGCATAAAAATCCCTATTGCCGGATAGCAAAGCTGGAACATGACAATCACTTTGCGGGCTCACGAGCTTGTAGCCCATCCCGTGGCCTCCCCCCTCAACTGTGAACTTTCCGAGGGGTTGAACCTGATACTGGGGCAGCGTGAACAGGGCCAAACCGCCTTGGCGATGACGCTCGCAGGAAGGCGTCGTCCCGTCAGCGGTTCTATTGCCCTGGACGGAAACCCGCGCACTCGTAACCTCTTTCGTTGTGCAGCCTTGGCGGGCGCCAGGGAGATTGACTCATTGGAGCGCCTGGTCACTGTCCGCACTGTCGTGCGGGAGCAAGTCGCCTGGGCTCAGCCGTGGTACCGGATAGCTCCGCGAGACATCACTGCGTCCTCATTGGTGCGTCCGTGGTTGGAACCACTGGGGTTAGAACTGGATCAAACAGAGTTGGTGGGAGATTTGCCGCCAGCACAAAGGCTCCGGTTGCGCGTCCTTCTGGGGCTGATTGCACGCCCAAAGGCAGCCTTCCTGGTTGTCGATGACATCGATCAGCTGCGATCGCTGGACTTGGTCGAGGATTTTCTGAGAGACCTGCAAAAGGTGAGCCGATCCCTACCGGTGATGGCCTTTGGAGTCAACAGCCACTACGCCCACTTGGCCGACCACGTTGTGGAGGTATAGCCAATGAACATCTTGTACCCGGGTTCGGAGCTGAAGCGCTTTCTGCGAGGCACCTTGCCTCCGCTCAGCCTGGCGGTGGTGATTCTGCTTCCGCTGATCTTCGGTGGTCTATTCACCTGGTCTTATCTCGATCCAGTGGGGCACATCAATAACCTGCCCATCGCGCTGGTGAACTCCGATGAAGGCGCGCAAGGGCCCGACGGCAAGCACGTCGACGCCGGAGATCAGGTTGCTCAGCGCATCGTAGACAACGATCAGTTAAAGGTCACCGAGGTTTCTGCGCAAGAAGCGCGGAGAGGGTTGGAACAAGGCGATTACTACGTCGTCATTGAGCTGCCCCGTGATTTCTCGGCGGCAACCGTCAGCCTTAACGACGACCACCCGCGCTCTGCCACCATGAACGTGGCAATGAATAATGCCAACGGCATGATCGCTACCGTGCTTGGCAACCAGGCCACTCAGGTCCTGGTGGATGCAGTCGACGTCCAGGTGGGTGAGAAGATCGCGGACCGGCTGCTGGTTGGGTTTAGCACTATTGGTGAGGGGCTCAACCGCGCAGGAGACGGCGCCGGAAAATTGGCCGATGGTACTCACCAGGCCCGCGATGGGGGCGCGCGTCTCGACGACGGTGCTCGCAAGCTAGAAGACGGAGTTTCCCAGGCAGACAATGGCGCCCATCAGTTGGCTGATGGCGCGCAAAGGCTGCATGAAGGCACCGCCTCCGCTCAGGATGGAGCGCAATCGCTTGCCGACGGCTTGGCGCAGCTCCAAGCCGCCACCGACCGCTTGGGCGACGGGGCTGGTCGCGTCAGCGGGGGCGTGAATACTCTTGTTCGCCCGGTGAATGACGCGGCAGCAGCACGAGAGCAAGCATTGGCCCCTCTGATCAACGTTTCCACCATGCTGCGTCAGGCTGGCCTGAATGCGGAAGCAGACCAAGTGGACAAGGCTGTGCAGGACGTGCGCAATGCCACCGGCGGCCAGATCACCGACCAGCTCAACCAACTGAATGCGGGAGCGGCCGAGATTGCCCGGCAACTCGGCGACCCGAATGCCCCATACCGCTCTGGAGTAGATAGGGCCGCGGCTGGAGCAGCGGAGCTGGCCGCCGGCCTAGTTCGCTTGGAAGACGGTTCACACCAGTTGATGCTGGGAAGCCAGCGGTTGGCCGATGGAACCAGCCAGCTGGTGGCCGGGTCTCAGCAGCTCACAGTGGGAACGTCGGCACTGCGTAGCGGACTAGTGGACCTCGACTCCGGGGCAGGGGAGTTGAGCCTCAAACTCAACGAGAAACGCGGCAGCGTTCCGAACTTCGAAGGAGATAGAGAAAAGGCCGCAGCGCACGCTGCTGCTCAGCCGGTGGAACGAGTCCTGGTGCGCGACGGCCTCCAGCGATTCGGCGAGGGACTCGGCCCCTTCTTCTTCTCGCTGGCACTTTTCGTTGGTGCAACCACTATGTTCATGGTTCTGCACCCCACCCGCCGCCGAGTTATCGATTCGGGCCTTACCCCGGCACGCATGGTGGCCGCGCATTACTTGCCAGGCCTTTTAGTGGGGCAGGCCCAAGCCGTCACTGTGTGGGTGGTGTTGATGACCATCATCGGCTTTCATCCGGTACACCCGGTCGGGTTGCTGGTTGCCCTTATGGGAGCCTCGGCCGTCTTTGTTGCAATGACGCAGGCGATCAATGCGGCGTTGGGCGCGAGCGCTGGTCGAGTGGTGTGTATGGCAATTATGGCGTTGCAGCTCGTGGCTTCGGGCGGACTATATCCCGTCGAAACGCAGCCGAAGTTCCTGCAGGCGATTCACCCGATGGATCCGATCGCGCACACCGTCAACATCTTCCGGCACATGATCGTGGGATCGGACCTGAGCCAAGATCCGCGCGTGTGGCAGGGAATTGTCTTCCTAGCATGCGTGTTGGTGATCAGCTGGGTGGTGTCAGCAATCGCCGCCTGGTACCACCGGGTAATCATGCACAAGGATCTGCACCCAGAATTGACCATTTAGTGCATCTCCCGGCACCAGGTAGTCCCGAGCGCCGGGAGAGCGTAGTAGTCTAAAGACCTCTAAAGTAGCCCCGGCTTGCACCTCGTGTGACTTCAGCGAGAAGGCAAGATTTTCGGATCTACGTGCCCACCGCACACGACCAAGGAAGGACGTCACACTACCGTGCTGCGTACCCACCTCGCGGGAGAACTCCGCAAAGATACCGCTGGCCAAACCGTCACTCTTACCGGATGGGTGGCACGCCGCCGTGACCACGGAGGCGTGATCTTCATTGATCTGCGTGATCGTTCGGGCTACGCCCAGGTAGTGTTCCGCGACTCCGAGGTCGCAGAGCGCGCCCACGACCTGCGCAGCGAGTACTGCGTGAAGGTGACGGGCGTCGTAGAGCCGCGCCCGGAGGGCTCTGAGAACCCAAACCTCCCGTCCGGTGAGATCGAGGTCAACGTCACCGAGCTGGATGTGCTCAACACCTCCGCAGCGCTGCCGTTCCAGGTTGAGGATGGATCTTCTAACGAGGTCGGTGAAGAGACCCGTCTGAAGTACCGTTACCTGGATATTCGCCGCGATAAGCAGGCCAAGGCACTGCGTCTGCGCTCTGCGGCAAACCGGGCTGCCCGTGCAGTATTGGATCAGCACGAGTTCACCGAGATCGAGACCCCCACGCTGACCCGCGCAACTCCTGAGGGTGCCCGCGACTTCCTGGTACCGGCTCGCCTCAAGCCCGGTAGCTTCTATGCACTGCCGCAGTCCCCGCAGCTGTTCAAGCAGCTGCTGATGGTTGCCGGCATGGAGCGTTACTACCAGATCGCTCGCTGCTACCGAGATGAGGACTTCCGTGCTGATCGTCAGCCGGAGTTCACCCAGCTGGACATTGAGATGAGCTTCGCTGACCAGGAAGACATCATTGCGCTCGCGGAGGAGATCCTCGTTGAGCTGTGGAAGCTGATCGGCTACGAGATCTCCACGCCGATTCCGCGCATGACCTATGCCGAGGCCATGAAGCGTTATGGTTCGGACAAGCCGGATCTGCGCTTCGGCATCGAAATCGTCGAGTGCAAGGACTTCTTCCAGGACACCACCTTCCGCGTGTTCCAGAACGACTACGTCGGTGCGGTTGTCATGGAGGGCGGTGCGTCCCAGCCGCGCCGCCAGCTGGACGCCTGGCAGGACTGGGCCAAGCAGCGCGGTGCAAAGGGGCTTGCCTACATTCTCGTGGGCGAGGACGGAGAGCTCTCCGGACCCGTCGCTAAGAACATCACTGAGCAGGAGCGGGCCGGCATTGCCGAGCACGTGGGCGCTAAGCCGGGTGACTGCATCTTCTTCGCCGCTGGTGACGCGAAGAGCTCGCGTGCTCTCCTGGGCGCAGCCCGTGGCGAGATCGCTTCGAAGCTCGGCCTGATCAAGGACGGCGACTGGGCCTTCACCTGGGTTGTCGACGCTCCGATGTTCGAGCCCGCCGCCGACGCCACTGCCTCTGGTGACGTGGCTCTGGGGCACTCTGCCTGGACCGCTGTTCACCACGCATTCACCTCGCCCACCCCGGAGTGGAAGGATTCCTTCGACCAGAACCCGGGCGAGGCGCTGTCTTATGCTTACGACATCGTCTGCAACGGCAACGAAATTGGCGGTGGATCCATCCGTATCCACGAGCGCGACGTGCAGGAACGCGTTTTTGACGTCATGGGCATTACGGCTGAGGAAGCCCAGGAGAAGTTTGGCTTCCTGCTCGACGCTTTCGCATTCGGTGCGCCTCCGCACGGCGGCATCGCTTTCGGTTGGGACCGCATCGTGTCCCTGCTGGGTGGATTCGAATCCATCCGTGACGTCATCGCGTTCCCCAAGTCCGGTGGCGGAGTCGACCCGCTGACCGACGCACCTGCGCCGATTACTGCTGCTCAGCGTCGCGAAACCGGAATCGACGCCAAGCCGAAGAAGGCAGAAAAGGCGGAGAAGCCGGCTCCGAAGAACGAGTCCTAGGCTGCGAAAAGAACTGTCGAGACCGCGAGGACCACTTGACGCCCGTGCTTGATCACGACGAAATCGTCTCCCATGCCCAGGAGCTGCTCACCCGGCGGTTTGGCGGAGCTCAACGCCTCACTGACGTGCAGCAACTGCGCGGTTCCGGCAACGCGATTGTGTTGCGTGCCAAAGTCCCGGCACAGCCGTTTCTGACGGAACGGACTGTGGTGATCAAGCACATTCCGGAGTCAGAGGACGCGCTCGATGTCGCTGCGTTGATCAGGGAGATCGCTGCCTATCAGTTCACTACTGCGATGGCAGACGAGACGCGGCCGGGGCCTTATTTGTTGGCACAGGACGTCGAGAAGCGACTCATTGTCCTGTCCGATGTGGGGGATCACTCGACGTTGTCGGAGTTGTTGGAGTCGGAAGGTGAGGCTTCACGACGCGTTCACCTACGCCATCTTGGGCTGGCGTTGGGTCGTATGCATGCAGCAACCGCAGGCAAGGAAAAGGGGTTTAATAGCCTCTTGGCTCGCATGATCAAGTCGCATCCGGAGGCCGCGCAGAGCCACGACGTGCGTGACCGCAGCCTCGGGCCGGCCATCGCTTTGGGATTGCAGCTCATTAGTGATGCCGGTGTGGACGTGCCAGTGGAGGTCAAGAGTCTGGTTGCAGATGCGGTGGCCCGGCTCAAGTCCACTCGTTTTCTGGCTTTCACGCCTTTCGACCTGTCGCCAGACAATGTCGTGGTGTCTGAGCGGATGGACTTCCTGGATTACGAATGGGCCGGTTTCCGCGACGTCGCCTTCGACCTGGCCTGCGTTATCGGGGGGTTTCCGCAGTACGTAGGCGGTGCCCGTATCGATGACGAGGATGTGCAGGTGTTTCTGCGGGCGTGGACCAATGAGACTCAGCACGTGTGGCCACGTGCCGTCGACGAAGAGCACCTGCATGCCAGTGTGCTCACTGCCCTCGTAGGCTGGGCCATGTCGTGCGTGGCGATGATGCACTACGGGTCCTTAGCTACCGCGCTGGTTGCCTCTCAGCAAAGCACGAGCGAAGACGTTGAGTTCGATGGTGAGGTCTCGGTAAAACCACGCTTGCTGGAACCCGCTAAGGGGTCGGCTTTTAACCGCGAGGAGACCTTCATCCGTCAAGATATCTACGAGACGTTCGAAGCTCTAGAGCGCTTCGCCTCACACGGTGGCGAGCCGGAACATGCCGTCGTGGCGGAGTTTGCCCGCCAGGTGGCTGCACGCGTGCATACCCCGCACCGCTAGCCTGAAAGCTATGTCCCAGGACGCACTGTTTGAGCAATCCTCGTCTCCGGAGGGCACAAGTGCCGGAGATCGCGGCACCGCGTTTTTTGCGGTGTCCGCCTCTGCACCCCTGGCTGCCCGGATGCGCCCGCGCACCCTAGATGAAGTCTCTGGCCAGCAACATCTGTTGGGTCCAGGCACTCCACTTCGACGCCTCATTGAGGGCTCCGGGGAAGCGTCCATCATTCTCTACGGTCCGCCGGGGACTGGAAAGACCACGATTGCCTCGCTCATAGCGGCCTCTATGGGACAGAACTTCGTTGCTCTATCTGCTCTGAATTCGGGCGTTAAGCAGGTTCGAGAAGTCATTGACCAGGCCCGCAGAGACCTCATACAGGGGCAGCGAACCGTACTGTTTATTGACGAGGTCCACCGGTTTTCCAAGACTCAGCAGGACGCCCTCTTGGGAGCAGTGGAGAACCGAACGGTCATGCTTGTCGCAGCTACCACCGAGAACCCGTCGTTTTCGGTGGTTTCTCCGCTGCTGTCTCGCTCCTTGTTGCTCAAACTGGAGTCCTTGTCGCCAGAGGAACTGAAAACGGTGATTACTCGGGCCTTGGAGGATGAGCGCGGGCTCGCAGGAAAGGTCGGCATCACCGAGGAGGCCCTGGACCAGCTGGTCAATCTTGCCGGCGGGGATGCACGGCGTTCCCTGACTTACTTGGAGTCTGCTGCCGAGGCGGTTGCTCCAGGCCAAGACATCACCCTGGATACGATCCGGGAGAACGTCGCCCGCGCAGTCGTACGGTATGACCGCGATGGCGATCAGCACTACGACGTCGTAAGCGCCTTTATTAAGTCGATTCGCGGTAGCGACGTCGACGCCGCTCTGCATTACCTGGCACGCATGATTGAGGCAGGGGAGGATCCCCGATTCATTGCGCGGCGGTTGGTCATTCATGCGTCCGAGGACATTGGGATGGCTGATCCGACTGCATTGCAAACGGCAGTAGCTGCTGCCCAAGCGGTGCAGCTGATCGGTATGCCGGAGGGCCGACTGACTCTTGCCCAAGCAACGATCCACCTGGCCACTGCGCCTAAGTCCGCCTCAGTGATTCAGGCGATCACCCGTGCACAGCAGGACGTTCATGCGGGCAAGATCGGCACGGTGCCAGCGCATCTCCGAGATGGTCACTACGAGGGCGCTAAGGCCATGGGGAACGCCGTGGGGTATCAGTACCCGCACGACGATCCGCGTGGGGTGTTAACCCAGCAGTATCTACCCGCAGAGTTAGAGGACCGCGTCTACTACGAACCCACGGGGCATGGCGCAGAAGGCCGGATCAAGGATTACCTGGGACGGCTGCGCAGGATTGTCCGGGGGCAGGGGTAGAGTAATGGCGTCTAAGACACGGGACCACAAGCACCTATCAAAAAGCTAGTTATTAGGAAAAGGATCGATTCTCAGTGCAGACTCATGACATCCGGGAACGTTTCACCCAACACTTTGTTCGGGCAGGTCACACCCCGGTGCCCAGCGCGTCGTTGATTCTTGACGATCCCACGTTGCTCTTCGTCAACGCCGGAATGGTGCCGTTCAAGCCCTACTTCCTGGGACAGCAGACCCCGCCCTTCGAGTCGGGTACCGCGACCTCGATCCAGAAGTGTGTGCGCACCCTCGATATCGAGGAAGTGGGCGTGACCACTCGTCACAACACCTTCTTCCAGATGGCCGGCAACTTCTCTTTCGGCCAGTACTTCAAGGAAGGCGCTATTACCCACGCCTGGACGCTGTTGACCAACTCGGTCGACGACGGTGGACTGGGCCTGGAGCCTGAGCGACTGTGGGTAACTGTTTACCTCGACGACGACGAGGCTGCAGATATCTGGGAAAACAAGATCGGAGTTCCTGCAGAGCGCATCCAACGCATGGGTATGGAGGATAACTACTGGTCCATGGGCATTCCCGGCCCGTGTGGTCCGTGCTCCGAGATCTATTATGACCGCGGCCCCGAGTACGGTGCTGAGGGAGGCCCGGCCGCCGACGATAACCGCTACATGGAGATCTGGAACCTGGTCTTCATGGAGTTCGAGCGTGGCCCGGGCGACAAGAAGGGCAACTTCGACCTTGTCGGCGAACTGCCACAGAAGAACATCGATACCGGCTTGGGCATCGAGCGAGTCGCATGCATTTTGCAGGGCGTGGACAACGTTTATGAAACCGACCTGCTGCGTCCGGTCATCGACGCGGCTGAGGCTGTAACCGGTGCTCAGTACGGCCAGGGCCAGGAAGCCGATGTCCGCTTCCGTGTGATCGCCGACCACTCGCGCACCGGCATGATGCTGATTCTCGATGGCGTCACCCCGTCCAACGAGGGCCGCGGTTACATCCTTCGTCGTCTGTTGCGTCGCATTATTCGTTCCGCACGCCTGCTCGGTGCACAGGGTGCGACCCTCGAGCGCCTGATGAACTCCATCATGGACTCGATGACTCCGTCCTTCCCGGAGATCGCAGACAACCGCGAGCGCATTGTCCGCGTGGCGGTCGCCGAGGAGCGTGCCTTCTTGAAGACGCTGGAGTCCGGCACCGAACTGTTCGATCGCGTGGCGTCCGGAGCAAAGGAATCGGGGACGACGCTTGTCGACGGTTCCCGTGCCTTCGAACTGCATGACACCTACGGCTTCCCGATCGACCTCACTTTGGAGATGGCCCGCGAGGCCGGCCTCGAGGTGGACATGGATGCCTTTAATGCAGAGATGGAAGCCCAGCGGGCCCGCGCGAAGGCTGACAACAAGGCCAAGAAGCACGGCCATGTTGACGAGTCCATCTACCGCGGCTGGGTAGACGAGCACCCCACCGAGTTCTTCGGATACACCGACCTTACAGGTGAGTCCACCGTCATCGGCCTGGTAGCAGGCGGGGAGTCTGTGACCTCGGTGCAGGCCGGCGAACAGGTGGAGGTCATCCTGGACGCCACCCCGATGTACGCGGAGTCCGGTGGCCAGATGGGCGACCGTGGCCGTCTCGTCGCAGGCGATACGATCGTCGAGATCGAGGATGTGCAGAAGGTGGGCAAGCGCGTCTCGCTGCACAAGGGAACCGTGGTATCTGGTGGCCTCGAGCTGGGAAACAAGGTCACCGCTGAGGTTGACCATGCTTGGCGCCATGGCGCTCGCCAGGCGCACAGCGCCACGCACTTGATCCACGCAGCTCTGCGCCAGGTGCTGGGCCCCACGGCTGTGCAGGCAGGCTCTCTGAACCGCCCCGGATACCTGCGCTTCGACTTCAACTACACCGATCAGCTCACCGAGGCTCAGCTGGCGGAGATCGCTGCGATCACCAACGAGGCTGTAGACAACGACTGGGCAGTCAACACAACCGAAACCTCTCTAGAGAAGGCCCGCGCAATGGGCGCTATGGCTCTGTTCGGAGAGAACTACGGCGATAACGTTCGCGTTGTCGAGATCGGGGGCCCGTTCTCCATGGAGCTTTGTGGTGGTACGCACGTGTCGAGCTCCGCACAGATCGGCCCGGTGGCCGTACTGGGCGAGTCTTCGGTTGGTTCCGGCGCGCGTCGTATCGAGGCCTACTCCGGTCTGGATGCGTTCCGCTTCTACTCCAAGGAAGCCGCCCTGGTCAGTGGCGTGGCTTCGAGCCTCAAGGCTAAGAGCGACGAAATCCCGGATCGCATTGCAGCGCTGACCGAGCGCCTGAAGGCAGCGGAGAAGGAAATTTCTCAGTTGAGACAGGCGCAACTGACCAACCGCACGGCGGAGCTCGTCGGCAATGCCGAGCAAATTGGATCATTCGAGCTCGTGGCCGTCACTCTCGACGGTGTCGGCGCCAAGGATCTGCGCTCCCTGGCTAGCGACATCCGTGGCCGAATGAACGACCGCAAGGCCGTGATCGTCCTGGTGGGCAAGGACGGCTCGAAGGTGCCGTTCGTGGTTGCCGCAACGCACCAAGCTGTTTCTGAGGGCGTGAAGTCCGGTGACCTGGTGGGTACCTTCGGTTCCTACGTGGGAGGCCGTGGCGGCGGTAAGCCCGATATGGCGCAGGGATCCGGCTCGGATGCTGCTGGCATCGACACGGGCATTGCGGCGGTGCGCGACACCCTGGCGAGCCTGTAAGGTAACAAAGAGGTCACAGCCGGTACTTCCCGGTTGTGTATCGCATGTCGTATCTCACCGGCGGACTGTGATCAAAAGGAAGGATGACCACCCCCTCGTGCCTACTCAGCCAACACCAGATACTCCCGGAGTAAACGACCCCGGACCCGGGCGTCGTCTGGGCGTTGACGTGGGCACGGTGCGTATCGGGGTTGCGGTATCTGACTCCTCGGCAGTCATGGCAACACCGGTGGAAACCATCGCCCGCGACTCTGGATTCCGAGGGCCTGACGGCTCAGACGTCGATCGGATTCTTGAGCTCATACAGGAATACGGGGTCGTCGAAGTCGTTGTCGGCTTGCCTCGGACCCTGCAAGGACACGGATCGCAGAGCGTGAAGCACGCGCGAGAGATTGCTTTCCGTGTTCAGCGTCGTTTGAAGCGTGCAGGATCTCCTTGTCCAGTGCGCATGGCTGACGAGCGGCTGACTACTGTTTCTGCGACCGCCGCCTTGCGCGCATCTGGTGTGAGCGAAAAAGCTGGTCGAAAGGTCATTGACCAAGCTGCGGCGGTGGAGATATTGCAGGCGTGGCTCGATGGACGACAACGGGTCGTCGACAAGCACAATCCCTAACGCGCTCTGCGCGACCGAGACCTAGTAACCAATTACAAAGGACCATCGCACACGATGAGCAACTCACATCGTCCCCGGCCGTACCGAGCACCCCGGAACCAGCACTCTCGCGGTTTTGCAGGGCGTCGGATGGACCCGGTGTATGTCAAGCGGCGTCAGCGGGGGCTTGCGGTTCTCGTTGCTTCTCTCGTTCTGCTCATCGGCACCATTGCCTACATCGGGGTGCGGTTGGCAGGAGGCGATTCTGTGGCAAACGGTGACTACAAGGGAACAGGCAACGGAACGCAGGAGCTAGTGGAAATTCCGGAGGGAACCGCTCTATCCCAGCTGGGCCCGGAGCTGGAAGAGCGTGACATCGTGGCCACGGATTCGGCCTTCCAAACAGCCGCGGCCAATAACCCCAAGGCCAGTGCCGTGCAGCCAGGTTTCTATCGGCTTGAGCAGAAGATGAGCGCTGCGACCGCAGTGGAGGCCCTGACGGATCCGGCGTCCCGCGTCGAGATGCTGGACGTGCATGGTGGCGCCACACTGATGGATGTCCACGTGGTTGGAGGACAGACGCGTCCGGGAATCTATTCCCAGATCTCCAGCGTGTCTTGCTCAGGAGGAGACGAGAACTCCTGTGTTCAGGCGGAGGATCTGCAGCGCGTAGCCGCAACCACCGACCCAGCGGACCTGGGCGCTCCGGAATGGGCGCTGGACGCGGTGCGCAGCCGCGGTGATGATCCCAAGCGGCTGGAAGGCTTGATTGCCCCCGGACAGTACGTGGTCGATCCCTCGATGGATGCGCAGGAGATCCTGACGGATCTGGTTTCGCGCACGACCAAGCGCTACAACGACACCGGAATCGTGGAACGTGCCCAGGCCATGAATTTGACTCCGTATGAGCTGCTGACGGCCGCCTCTCTGGTGGAGCGTGAGGCCCCGGCGGGAGAGTTCGACAAGGTGGCGCGTGTCATTCTTAACCGCCTGAAGGCCCCGATGCGTCTCGAGTTTGATTCGACCGTGAACTACGGGCTCGAGGAGACCGAGGTCGCAACGACTGATGAGGACCGGGCTCAGAAGACCCCGTGGAACACCTACGCGCAGGACGGTCTGCCGGAAACTCCCATCGCAGCTCCTAGCGATGAGGCCATCCAGGCTATGGAGAACCCTGCGGAGGGCAACTGGCTCTTCTTCGTGACCGTCGATAAGGACGGCACCACGGTGTTCAACGACACGTTCGAGCAGCACCTAGAGGACGTCAAAAAGTCGCAAGAATCCGGCGTCCTCGACTCGCAGCGCTAATGAACGCACAGATCACCCGGCGGGCTGCCGTCCTCGGCTCACCGATTGCGCATTCCCTTTCGCCCGTTTTGCATAACGCCGGTTACCGTGCGCTGGGGTGGAGAAACTGGGAATATGTACGCATCGACACTCCCGCCGGCAGCCTGGCACGAACCGTTGAACAGGCCGATGAAAGCTTTCGCGGATTCTCTGTCACCATGCCCGGTAAGTTCGAGGCGTTGGACTTTGCCGCCCGCGCCACCGACCGAGCCCGTATTATCGGCAGCGCCAACACCCTGGTGCGCCAGGACGAGGGGTGGCTTGCTGACAACACGGACTGCCTCGGTGTGGAAGGCGCTCTTGGTCAGCTGGATACCGAGTGGCACGGGCACGCCGTGGTGGTAGGCGCAGGCGGAACCGCTCGGCCGGCCGTGTGGGCCCTGGCCCAGCGGGGGGTTCGCGACATCGTGGTCATCAATCGTTCCGATCGCTCCGCGGAGTTTGAGGAGTTGGCTGGGGAACTCGGTGTGACCCTTCACTTCGAAGACTTTGCGGCAGACCTGGCTGAGCTCACCGAGTCGGCGTGTGTGCTTATTTCCACTGTCCCGGCGTCCGCGGCGAAGCAGCACGCGGATCAGCTCGCACGCACCGCGGTCCTGGACGTGATTTACGATCCCTGGCCAACCCCTCTGATTCAAGCAGCACAGCAGCGAGGCCTTAGCACAGTCGGTGGACACGTGATGCTCGCGCACCAGGCCTTTCCACAATTCGAGTGGTTTACTGGCCACCAGGCACCGCGTGTGGAAATGTTCGCCGCCTTGCACGACGCCCTTTCCTAAAGTCTCGGCCCATGGGGCTGATCATTCTTTCCATCTGGGCCATTTACCTAGCGCTATTCGACGCTACCTTTAAGCGGCTGCCCAACGGCCTGACCTTGCCGCCGGCAATTGCCTCGGTAGTCTGCCTCGGGTTGTGGGATGTGCCTACTTTGCTGTGGTCATTGGTCTGGCCAGTTCTCTACCTCGTAGTCGGGTTGACCCTTGACGGCATTGGCGGGGGTGACTTGAAGCTTTCCGTATCCCTGGGCGCTCTAATGAGCGCGATCGGTGGCATGTGGGCCGTTCTAGGGGCAATTGTGCTGGCCAGCGTAACTAGCCTAGGCCTTTTGCTACACAAAGGGCATGGGCCCCACGGCCCATCTATGCTTCTGGCCACTGCAATTGTCATGCTCTGGAACGTGCATTCCTGAAAGAATGTGCGTTATGAAGGCGAGAAATTGCGGCTTGGTTGGAGTAACTGTCCTCGCATGCCTGGCAACGGCAGGGTGCACAACGTCCTCGAGGCCTGCTGTTGAGCTGACTCCGGTCCCAGAAGAGAGCGCGGTGGAGTCAACGACGTCTGGCGCCAAGCCAGTAAGTACTCCGGCCTCAGCCAGTGAGCCCTTACCCTCAAGCCAGCGCGCACAAGGACCAGGGGAGTGCGCAACATCCGCCAGTAATCCACTGCTTGAGGTACCCGCACTGCCGATCTATCAGGCGGAGGGCATCGATTTTACCTTTAGCGTCGTGGATGAGCACTTCCTACCGTGCGCGGACCTCAGCTGGTCGGTAATTGCCGGTGGGAGCGGTTCGGGCAATTCTCAGCGCCAGGGCGTGGTGTTTTTCCACCAAGGCCGACCCATCAATTCTCCGCCACCACTAATGCAGGAGCGGGTTCTCGACGTCCAGCAGATCGATGAGACGTCCGTGAAAGTCTCCTACGAAATCCTGGATGGGCCTCGCGCAGCGGGCAATACGGTGCCGGGCTCGGTGATCTTTGCCCTGGACCCCGATGACTCGCTGAAGATTGTTGAGAACTCTCTTCCCGCCGTAGCTAACGAGGCCGGAATCCAGCTGGATGTCAGCGGGTTGAGTTAAACCCACTCATTGCAGGCGTGGCGACAATGAAATTATCTTGCCACGCAATGCCGGCAGGGACATTGGCTCGTGCGATACTGCACTTATGCTTCGTTGGACTACTGCCGGTGAATCTCACGGTCAAGCACTCGTGGCCATGATCGAACATGTCCCCGCGGGGGTGCCCGTTACGCGTGAAGACATCGCGTTCCAGCTCGCCCGCCGTCGCCTCGGGTATGGACGCGGTGCTCGCATGAAGTTCGAAGCTGATGAGCTGACGCTGGTGGGCGGCGTGCGTCATGGCAAGACTATCGGCAGTCCGGTCGCCATCATGATCGGCAACACGGAATGGCCCAAGTGGACCACCATCATGTCGGCCGATCCCTTAAACATGGACGATCCCGAGGTCGTGAAGGCCATGGAGTCCGGCCGAGGCGCCAAGCTCACGCGTCCCCGGCCTGGACATGCCGACTTTGCCGGCATGGTCAAGTACAGCCATGAGGAGGCTCGTCCGATCCTCGAGCGCTCGTCCGCCCGCGAAACCGCCGCGCGCGTCGCCGCTGGAACCGTGGCACGTTCGATCCTGCGGGAGCTGTTCGGGGTAGAGGTCATCTCCCACGTCGTTTCTATCGGGGCATCGCAGCCCTATGAGGGGCCGGCCCCCAGTGCAGCGGATCTGGAGCGTATCGACGCCCACCCTACCCGGGCGTTCGATACCGCAGCGGGTGAGTCGATGATCACCGAGATTGAGGCGGCCAAGAAGGCCGGTGACACACTCGGCGGGATCGTCGAGGTTGTTGTCGATGGACTCCCGATTGGCCTGGGCTCGCACATCTCCGGTGATGATCGGCTGGATGCCCAGCTAGCGGCAGCACTCATGGGGATTCAGGCCATCAAGGGCGTGGAGATCGGTGACGGTTTTGAGGAAGCACGTCGCCGTGGATCTGAAGCGCATGATGAGATGGTGCGCGAAGACGGCAAATTGCAGCGCTTGTCCAACCGCGCCGGTGGCCTGGAAGGCGGAATGACCAATGGCCAGCAGCTGCGAGTTCGCGCGGCGATGAAGCCCATTTCGACTGTTCCGCGGGCCCTCAAGACCGTGGATATGGCGAGCGGGAAGCCGGCAACGGGTATCCACCAGCGCTCTGATGTGTGCGCTGTGCCGGCCGCCGGCGTCGTGGCTGAGGCCATGGTGGCACTGGTTCTGGCCCGCGCGGCTTTGGAAAAGTTTGGTGGAGATTCTCTGGAAGAAACCCGGCGAAATGTTCAGGCGTATTCTCAATATGTCGAGCAGCGCTTGAGCTTCGGAGAGTGATGGAGGCCATGACGGAAACTTTGGAAAATGCACCGGCTCCTGCCTGTGGTACGAAGCCAAAGGTCGTACTGGTGGGGCCACCCGGCGCCGGGAAATCCACGATCGGCAGGCGCCTGTCCCGCGCGTTGAATGTTCCCCTGGTGGATTCCGATGCCCTGATCGAAGAAGAACGGGGGATCCCTTGTGGAGAGGTGTTTGAATCCCTTGGGGAGCCTGACTTTCGCCGGCTCGAAGCGAAGAAGGTCGCTGAGGCACTCAACACCCACGGCGTGGTAAGCCTCGGCGGGGGAGCAGTGGTGACCCCAGCTGTACGGGAGTTACTGGCAGACCAGACTGTGGTGTGGATCGATATCACCGTCGAGGAGGGGGTGCGACGCACCAGCGGAAATGACTCTCGACCGGTTCTGCAGGCCGCGGACCCCTACGACCGCTACCGCCAGATACTCCAGGAGCGCGAGGAATTTTATCGCGAGGTCGCGGATTTCCGGGTCGTGAGCGACCGGAAGCCACCTGCGGGTTTGGTTGCTGACATTCTCAACTTCCTCGAGTCCCTGTAGCACCAACCTATTCCGCCTGACCATTTCCCACAGATAGGCAAAGGACACCCAGCTATGACCACCACCGTGGCAGTAAACGGCCCGCAACCCTACACCGTGACTATTGGTCAGCAACTTGGCGACGACGTCGCTCGCCGGGTGTCTGAGCTTGCTCCCGCCCAAACGGTGATCATTCACCAGCCGGCGCTGTCGAAGCAGGCTGAGGATTTGGCAACGGCGATTTCTCGGGTATGCCCGAAGGTTCACCTCGCCGCCACTGCCGATGGGGAGGACGGCAAGACCTTGGAGGTAGCGGGAAGGCTCTGGGATCAGCTAGGGGAATGGGCTGTCGGTCGCCGTGACCTCATCGTGTCTCTCGGCGGCGGCGCCGCTACTGATGTTGCGGGTTTTGTAGCTGCGTCCTGGATGCGGGGAATCAAGGTACTGCACGTGCCCACCACTTTGCTGGCAATGGTGGATGCCGCGGTGGGGGGAAAGACAGGAATCAACACGGCAGCCGGCAAGAATCTGGTGGGGGCTTTCCATGAGCCGGCCGGCGTGTTCATCGACGTCGACTACCTGGCTACTCTTCCCCGCCGCGACTTGATCGCGGGTTCGGCGGAAGTGATCAAGACGGGATTCATTGCAGACGAGTCGATTCTAGAAACATACGAGTCTCACCCGGAGGCATGCCTGGAGGATCTGGGCACCATCTCCTCGCTTGTCGAGCGCTCCATCAAAGTCAAGGCCAGCGTCGTGGCCGCCGACCTCAAGGAGTCTGGTCTCCGCGAGATTTTGAACTACGGGCACACGTTTGGGCATGCGGTCGAGCGCCAAGAGGCCTATCGCTGGCGCCACGGTGACGCTGTGGCTGTGGGCATGATCTTCATTGCGGAGCTTTCCCGGATCAGGGGGCTTATCGACGAAGACTTGGTAGCCAGGCATCGCAGCATCCTGGAATCCATTGGGCTTCCCACGACCTATCAGGACGGATCCTTCGAGGAGCTACGTGCGGGCATGAGCCGGGACAAGAAGAATCGCGGCTCCCAGATTCGGTTCGTGGCACTGGATCAGCACGTGGGCCGTACTTGCCGCATCGAAGATGCGACCGTGGATGAACTGCGCAGTGCCTACGATGCGCTCGTGTCCGCGAGAAAGGAATAGCGCGATGCCAACCGTAATGATCCTCAATGGGCCCAACCTCAATCGCTTGGGAAAGCGGCAGCCGGAGATCTATGGCACGACGAGTTTGCACGACGTCGAAAAGCTCTGTGAAGCCACAGCAGCTGCGCATGGCTGGGACGTGGAGTGTGTGCAGTCGAACCACGAGGGTGAGCTCATCGACGCGGTGCACCGTGCAGCCGATAGGGGTTGGCCGGTGGTGATCAACCCCGGGGGGTTTACCCACACGTCGGTGGCGTTGCGTGATGCCTTGGCCGAGGTGGCAGAGGGTGCAGGGTTTGTTGAAGTGCACATATCCAATGTGCACGCCCGGGAGGCTTTCCGCGCGCACTCGTACCTGTCGCCCATCGCCCGAGGAGTTATTGCCGGACTGGGGATCTTTGGTTACCAAGCAGCCGTGGAATTCGTGGTGACTCAAAAATAACCACAGTGGTTTTGGCCCTCACTACTATGAGAGCCATGACTTTTGCTGATACTCGATTTGAGGACCGTCGACGTCGCTTGGGCAACGAGATTGCTGCCCAGCGCCTGGATTATCTGCTCCTGACGCATCTGGAGAACATTCGATACTTCTCCGGATTTAGCGGTTCCAATGCCGCCCTTCTGATCGGTAAGGATCGGTCGGCTCAGATTTGCACTGATGGTCGCTACACCACGCAGATTGCTCAGGAAGTACCGGACATCGAGGCCATCATCGATCGGCCGTCGGCTGCTGCCCTGCTCAAGCGCGTGGAGGACACCGCTCGCGTTGGCGTCGAGGCGTCTCACCTGAGCCTGGCAGAGTTCGACAACCTCAAGTCCGTCGCCGGTGAGAACGTGACTCTCGTGCCCGTAGAGAAGCTGATCGAGCCCATCCGCGAGGTCAAGGACGAACAGGAATTGGCTGAGCTCGAACGGGTTGCCGCCATCGCGGTCGATGCCTTTGAAGCGCTCGTAGCAGACAACGGCATCCGCGCAGGCCGCACCGAACGCGAGGTTGCAGCCGATCTTGAGTACCGCATGCGCCTGAATGGATCCGAGCGTGTGAGCTTTGACACCATCGTGGCCTCCGGCCCCAATTCCGCGAAACCCCACCACTCGGCGAGCGACCGTGAGATCGTCGAGGGTGATCTGGTCACCATTGATTTCGGTGCGCATAGCGCGGGATACAACTCCGACATGACCCGCACCGTCATCGTTGGGAAGGTCGGTGAGACCGAGCGAAAGATCTACGAGACTGTGCTGCGCGCTCAGCTAGCCGGCGTGGAGGCAGCTCGGGCGGGTATGTCTTTGGCGGAGGTCGATGCGACTTGCCGCGACATCATTGCAGAGGCGGGGTTTGGCGAGTACTTCACGCACTCCACCGGTCACGGCATCGGGCTTGATGTTCACGAGGCGCCATTTGCCGCCCGGGGAGCTGAGGGAACACTGCGCGAGGGCATGACTTTGACCATTGAACCGGGTATTTACATCCCTGATGTAGGCGGAGTGCGCATCGAGGACACATTGGTCATTACGTCCGGGGATCCCCGAGTGATCACCCCAGTCAGTAAAGACCTGCTCATCGTGTAGACTAGCCTCGTTTTACGCCCACCATTAACAAGGAGTGTCTTCGTGGCAACCACCGCTGACTTCAAAAACGGTCTTGTGCTTAAGGTCGATGGCAAGCTGCAGCAGATCATCGAGTTCCAGCACGTCAAGCCGGGCAAGGGTCCGGCCTTTGTGCGCACCAAGCTCAAGGACGTTGTCTCCGGCAAGACCGTGGACAAGACGTGGAACGCGGGTGTGAAGGTTGAGACCGCTACGGTCGATCGCCGTGACATGACCTACCTGTACAACGACGGCACCTCCTACGTGGTCATGGACGATAAGACCTTCGAGCAGTTCGAGCTGCCGGCCGACAAGTTCGGCGACGCCGCAGCGTTCCTCCTGGAGAACATGCGCGTTCAGGTCTCCTTCCACGAGGGCGAGGCACTCTTCGCCGAGCTGCCGATCTCCGTGGACCTGGCCATCTCTCACACTGAGCCTGGTCTGCAGGGTGACCGTTCCTCCGGCGGCACCAAGCCTGCCACCCTGGAGACCGGTGCGGAGATTCAGGTTCCGCTGTTCATGGAGACCGGCAACGTGGTCAAGGTTGACACCCGCACGGGCGAGTACCTGTCCCGCGTATCCCAGTAATTCCGATCGGGAAAGAGTAGAACGCCCAACTGTGAGCACAAGCGAAATCAACTACCGCCGTCACGGGTCGAGGTACAAGGCTCGGCGCCGTGCTGTAGACATCATCTTCGAGGCTGAGGCCCGTGATGAGGATCCGGTAGCGATCGTGGACGAGCGTGTGGAGCTGGCACGCAACATCGATAACGCGGTCGCCCCCGTCGCTGACTACACCCGTGAACTCGTGCGGGGTACGGCTGAGCGTCTCGACGAGCTCGATGAGACCATTGCCCGCTACCTCTCTGAGGATTGGGAGCTCACGCGACTTCCTGCCGTCGATCGCGCAATTCTGCGCGTCATGGCCTGGGAGATTACCTATAACCCAGAGGTCGACGCGCCGATCAGCGTGGTCGATGGCGTGGAAATTGCTACTCAATACTCCACTCACGCGGCAGCGCCGTACATTCACGCTGTTTTGGATGACATCGCTCAGGCGCAGTCCGCGGATAACCCGATGAACGTGGTTCCGGACATCGACGAAGAGGATACTGAGGAATCAGTAGACTAGGGACGCATGTCCTCAAAAATCAGAATCGAAGATGCCCGTCGCTTTCGTGTTGGCGACGGGTTTCGCCTTTCCGACGTCGACCCCACCGCAACGCCAGGTTTCTCCGGTAGCGACAAGGATCTGAAGAAGGAACTCGTCCAACACGATGAAGAAATTGGTGTGCTGCAGGAGAAGCTCCACGCTGAGAAGCAAAATTCCCTGCTCATCATCGCTCAGGGGATGGACACCTCGGGTAAGGGCGGTCTGATCAAGCGCCTGCTGGATCCGATGAGCCCGCTCGGCTACCGAGTCCAGCCTTTCGGCCGCCCCACCGAGGAGGAGGCAGCCCACGACTTCCTTTGGCGCGTCGAGCGTGCCCTGCCCAAGCCGGGCGAGGTGGTCTGCTTCGACCGTTCGCACTACGAGGACGTCCTGGTGCAAAAGGTCGACGCTCTCGCTCCGGCAGAAGAGATCGAGCGTCGCTACGGCGCCATCGTCGAGTTTGAGCAACAGCTGGCCGAACGTAACATCATGTTGATCAAGGTGATGCTGCATATCTCCAAGGACTTCCAGAAGGAGAACCTGCGCGATCGCCTTCAGAACCCGGAGAAGCTCTGGAAGTTCGACCCCTCCGACCTCAATGCGCGCGCCGAGTGGGACGAGTACATGGACGCTTACCAGATCGCTTTGGAGCGCACCTCCACCGAAACCGCGCCCTGGTATTGCATCCCGGGCGACAATAAGGACTACGCGCGTGCGGTGGTCAAGCACCTCGTCGTCGATGCCCTGCGCACCATCGACCCGCAGTACCCCACGCCAGACTTTGACCCGAAGGCCGAGCTCGCCACGCTGGAGTCGATGGATTAACTGTCGCTAATTCTCGCTTGTCGACGACGCGAGTTTGCCCATCTCTTCGGCCGTGACAACCATGGCGTCTTGCAGGCCCAAGACGCCGTCAACGGCGGTTTTCAGCGCAGCGGACAGCTGCTCATCGGTCATTCCCGCGGCGCAGAAGATCTCGTGCTCGGTGCGCACGACCAACGTTTCGGCTAGGTCCACAATCGCCACCGAGGCCTCCATCTGGATGCCGTTGAGGTGATTGGCCGCCAGGTAGAGGCGCGCGTCTCCGGCAGAGGTGGGCGTGTCCGTGAGCGAGTCGGTGCGCACGATGACCACCGAACCAATACACGCGATGGTCACGGGAAAGCCGTTGAGATTGGCGCTCGCCGAGGGCGCCTCCTCGTGGATGGTCAGCTCGATCCCGTGCGCCTTCATTGCGCTGACGACCCGGTCGATGGTTACTTGAGAAATCACGGGGTGTACCTCCACGAAACCAGCGCGGGGAACTGCTCTTCGATGAAGGAGAACGCTGCTGCGGTTGCCTCCAGGGAGCTTAAGCTAAAGGCGCCCAGCTGGTTTCGGCTAAGGCCCTCCGCGCTGCGAATCTGGCGGTAGGCGCTGACCACCAGGTGGGAGCCTTGCTGTTCAAAGAATCGCAGGGTCGGGGTGAACTGAGTCTCGTTCCACTGGTTCACCGCAGCCATCAATGGAGCGGCGCTATCCAGTGGGACTTGCCCACGCCATAGGGAATCGCATACCAGGCGTTCCTCTTCGAGCGCGAAGGCGATTGCCGCATTCTGGTAGCCGGTACGCACAACGGTGCGGGGGTTCCCCGAGGTGTCCTCGACCTCCTCGGTGCTGTACTCGATACCGTCGTTGAGCAGGATGTCGCAGACCCTATCGAGGGTGACCGGCTCGACGTCAGTATCCGGTGGCGGGCTGTGCTCGCCCTGTGGAGAGGTCATCGTTTCGGGGCCCCTTTCTGCCCGGCGTCCACAACGTGGCCGGGCTTTTGGCGTTGAGGTAATTCAGCCTACTTGCTCGTCTATTGGTCAGAATCCATGAGCTGTTCTTTGCCCAATTCGTGGGCAAGGCAATCGTCGATAAGCGAGTATCTGAAAGTGTGCCCGCGGCGGGACAATACGCCTGCATCCACCTTCTGATTGGCCAGGGCGAGCTCCTTGGCGCCTTCTTGGCCGAGCAGAATGGCGGGCCCGAATGAGGGCACGGGTAGCTTGGTGGGCCTGTGCAGCTGGGTGCCCACGGCGCTGGTGAATTCGGCGTTGCGCACGGGGTTCGGGGCGACGGCGTTGACGGGGCCGGACAAGGAGTCGTCGAGGACGGCGGTGGTGTAGATGTCGCCGAGGTCGTCGCTGGAGATCCAGGACATCCAGCCCTGGCCATCGCCGAGCGGGCCGCCCAAGCCGGTGGAAACGAGGGCGCGGAAGAGCGGCAACAGGCCGCCGTCGCCGGCAAGCACGAGCCCGGTGCGCACGGTGACCACGCGCTTGCCTGCCTCCACGGCCGCCTGGGTGGCGCCTTCCCACTCGGTGACCACGTCGGCGAGGAAGCCGTCGCCGCGTGGCGAGGACTCGGTGAGTAGCTCGTCCCCGCGATCCGCCCCGTAAAACCCGATGGCCGATGCGCTGACCATGGCCTTGACGGAGTCGACGCGGCCGACCAGCTGGGCCAGGCGGCGGGTGGGTCCGATGCGCGAGGAGTAGATCTTGGCCTTGTGCTCGTCGTTGAAGCGGCCGAAGATGGGCTCGCCGGCCAGGTGAACCAGGACATCCACGCCGTCGAGCAGGTCGTGTGCGGGATCCTCGGGGTCCCACAGGCGCTGGCCCTTGCCAGGGTTGGAACGGGTGAGTTCGATGACGGTGTGGCCTGCAGTGCGCAGCTGAGCGCACAGCTTGCGTCCCACCGTTCCGCCAGCGCCTGTGACCGCGATAGTCAGGGCGGAGGTATTTAGCCCCGCCACCCGGTTCAGGAACGCGAGGTCATTGATGAGCTGGCGTTGGCGGTAGGCAAACGCCGGTGTGATCAGCCCGGCAGGCGCGCGGGTGTCCACGTGGTCCACGATCTCGGTCTGGTCTCCGTGCGAGATAAAGGTGTGCGTGTGCGTCCACTCGGTGATCTGGCGCAGAGGAGCGTTCTCGCAGGTGTCGGCAAAACGCACCTGCTCCTCGTAGTCCTCCGGGAGGTGGCGGGCAACCCAGGTCAACCCGCCGGGCAGGGAAAACTCCGTGACGCCATCCTTGAGCGACTCCGCCTGGCGGATTGGCTTCATGGGCAAAAACGGGGGAGTCAGGCGCGTGAGCGCACCGTCTCGGGTGTGCCATTCCCACACGCGGGCTAGGTCAGCTGGAACGAGGTGCCTAGTTGTCAGTGCCATAGCGCCACCCTAGTTGGGTTGAAGCGCTGACGTGGCCGGCGAAGAGCTGCTACACTGACCTGCTGACACTTAAGTTTAAGTATCGAGACACCTTTAAGGACCGCACAGAGAGGCGGGGAAGGAGGTCACGATGAACGACGACGGTGTGCGTGTTACGTCTACCCAATTGCTGGGGCCAGACGATGTGGCACGCACGGTCGCGCGAATCGCGCACCAGATCATCGAGAAGACCGCGGTGGACACTAAGCCCACACAGCGCGTTGTGCTTCTCGGCATTCCCTCCGGGGGAGTGCTTTTAGCTCATCGACTGAGCCACAAGATCGAGGAGTTTTCCGGGGTCAAGATCCCCGTTGGTTCCCTCGACATCACCCTGTACCGCGATGACCAATCGAGTGGGGCAAGAAGCAGGGGATCAACGTCACCGCGGAAGTCACCCCGCACCACCTCATCCTCACCGACTCCAAGCTGGAGACCTTCGACGGCGTCTACCGCGTCAACCCCCCGCTGCGCGAGGAGTCCGACACTCTGGCACTGCGTCAGGCGCTTCTCGACGGAACGATCGACGTCGTCGCAATTGATCACGCCAAGCCCGGAATGCTTGGCCTGGAGACTTCCCTTGCCATCATCGCCGACCTCTTTGTCCGCCCCGGCCTGGCGGACTGGCGTTTCGTGGCCAAGGTGATGAGCGAGCGCCCCGCTGAAATCACCCGCCGGGCAGACCACGGCCGCCCGATCGCTGTGGGCGAGCCGGGCAACCCCATCCTGGTTACTGAGGATTCTGAGTGGGAGGTCGTCGGTGAGGACTTGGCCTCCACGGCGGAAAACACCCCTTACGAGGGCATGACCCTGAATACTCGAGTACACGCCACTCTGCTGCGCAGACGTGTGTCCTTCGACTCCACCACTCAGTCCAGCTAACGGCACGGATACACGATCACAAGGAATAATGACTATGACAGCACACACCCCAGCCATCCTGGTTCTCGCCGACGGTCGCGCCTTCCGTGGCCGCGCATTCGGCGCTGAAGGCGTCACCCTCGGCGAGGCCGTGTTTACCACGGGCATGACCGGCTACCAGGAGACGATGACCGATCCCTCCTACCACCGCCAGATCGTGGTTGCTGCCGCCCCGCACATCGGCAACACCGGCTGGAACGACGAGGACGACGAGTCCCGTGGTCGCAACATTTGGGTTGCCGGCCTGGCCATCCGCGACCTCTCGGCCCGCGTGTCCAACTGGCGCGCGAATCGCTCGCTGGAAGACGAGATGAAGGCGCAGGAGATCGTGGGTATCAAGGGCGTCGATACGCGCACCATCGTGCGTCACCTGCGTAACTACGGCTCCATTTCGGCGGGAATCTTCTCGGGCGAGGCCGCGAACGAGCCCATTGAGGCCCTGGTGGAGAAGGTCCGCGCACAACCCTCGATGGATGGCGCGGATCTGGCCGGAGACGTCAGCACCGACGAGCCTTACGTCGTGCCGGCCGAGGGGGAGAAGCGCTACACCGTCGTGGCCTATGACATGGGTATTAAGACGGCCACCCCGCGCAACTTCTCCCAGCGCGGCATCGAGACCGTCGTGGTTCCCGCCGGCACGCCGGTGAACAAAATAAAGGAGTATGCCCCGGACGGAGTCTTCGTCTCTAACGGGCCGGGCGACCCGGCGACCGCCGACGAGATGGTGTCCGTGGTGCGCGACGTGCTGGCCGAGGACATTCCCTTCTTTGGCATCTGCTTTGGCAACCAGATCCTGGGCCGAGCACTGGGAATGAAGACCTTCAAGATGACCTTTGGCCACCGCGGCATCAACGTCCCGGTGATCAACCACCTCACAGGCAAGATCGACATCACCGCCCAGAACCACGGCTTCGCCCTGGAAGGGGAGGCCGGCGTGACCTTTGACACCGACTTCGGCCCGGCCCAGGTCACCCACACCTGCCTCAACGACAACACGGTCGAGGGCGTGGCTCTGACCAGCGGCATGGCCTACTCGGTGCAGTACCACCCCGAGTCCGCCGCCGGGCCGCACGATGCGCACCCGCTGTTCGACCAGTTCGTCGAGCTCATGGCGGCCAAGTCCCCGAACCTCAAGCGCTAAGAACCGACCCACGAGTTTCGCTTACTACGAATAAGGATTAAGACACCCCATGCCTAAGCGCACTGACCTCAATCACGTCCTGGTAATCGGTTCTGGCCCCATCGTCATCGGTCAGGCCTGCGAGTTCGACTACTCCGGTACTCAGGCTTGCCGAGTGCTCAAGGAGGAGGGCCTGCGAGTCACGCTGATCAACTCCAACCCGGCGACGATCATGACGGACCCCGAGTTCGCCGACCACACCTACATCGAGCCGATTGACCCGGCCTACATCGACAAGATCTTCACCCGTGAAGCAGAGCAGGGACACCCCGTTGACGCAGTCCTAGCCACCCTTGGCGGGCAGACCGCCTTGAACGCAGCGATCCAGCTCGATCGTGCCGGCATCCTGGCCAAGCACGGAGTCGAGCTCATCGGCGCCGACATCGAGGCCATCGAGCGCGGTGAGGATCGTCAGACCTTCAAGGACATTGTGGAGAAGGTGGGTGGCGAGTCCGCTCGCTCGGCTGTCTGTTACACGATGGAGGAGGTTCACAAGACGGTCGCTGAGCTGGGCCTTCCCGTCGTCGTGCGTCCCTCCTTCACTATGGGTGGCCTAGGCTCCGGCCTGGCCTACTCCTACGACGACCTTGAGCGCATCGCAGGCGAGGGCCTGGCTGCCTCCCCAGAAGCGAATGTGCTGATCGAGGAATCGATCCTGGGCTGGAAGGAATACGAGCTCGAGCTCATGCGAGATGGCGATGACAACGTTGTGGTCATCGCGTCCATCGAGAATGTCGACGCCGTCGGCGTGCACACGGGAGACTCGGTCACCGTCGCTCCGGCCCTGACGCTGACCGACCGCGAGTTCCAGCACCTGCGCGATCTGGGTATCGGCATCATCCGCGAAGTTGGTGTGGACACGGGTGGATGCAACATCCAGTTCGCGGTCAATCCAACAAATGGTCGCACGGTGGTCATCGAAATGAACCCGCGCGTATCCCGCTCCTCGGCTTTGGCGTCGAAGGCTACCGGCTTTCCCATCGCCAAGCTCGCCACAAAGCTGGCCATTGGCTACACACTCGACGAGGTCACCAACGACATCACCGGCGTCACGCCTGCTGCGTTCGAGCCCACCCTGGACTACGTGATTGTCAAGGCGCCTCGCTTTGCGTTTGAGAAGTTCCCGGGTGCCGATGAAACCCTGACCACCTCCATGAAGTCCGTGGGTGAGGCCATGGGCATCGGTCGCAACTACATCGCCGGCTTGAATAAGGTCATGCGCTCGTTGGAGCAGAAGCAGGCGGGGTTCTGGACGCTTGACGACGCCTCTTTTGCCGGCGATCGTGCCACTAACCTCAACAAGGTTCTCGACGATCTGCGCGTACCGACCGAGGGACGTATGTACGACGTGGAGCTGGCCTTGCGCCTGGGCGCCAGCATCGAACAAGTCCACGCCGCCAGCCAGATCGATCCGTGGTTCCTGGCCGAGGTCAAGACCTTGGTGGAGTTCCGGGAAACTTTGACGAGCGCTCCCGTGTTGGGCGAGGAGCTCCTGCGTGAGGCCAAGTTCTTCGGCCTGTCCGATCAACAGATTGCTGCCCTGCGCCCAGAGATCGCCGGAGAGGATGGTGTGCGCAGCCTGCGCTGGTCCTTGGGGATTCATCCGGTGTATAAGACCGTCGATACCTGCGCCGGAGAGTTTGAGGCGCAGACGCCCTACCACTACTCCGCCTACGAGCTTGACCCGAACGCGGAGTCGGAGGTGAAGGTGACTGGGCGCGACAAGGTCATCATTCTGGGTTCGGGACCAAACCGCATTGGTCAGGGCATCGAGTTTGACTACTCCTGTGTGCACGCTGCGCTGGAACTTTCTCAGCGGGGGTATGAAACCGTCATGGTCAACTGCAATCCGGAGACCGTGTCCACGGACTACGATACCGCCGACCGCCTCTACTTCGAGCCGCTGACCTTTGAAGACGTCTTGGAGATCTACCGCGCCGAGAGCGAGTCCGGCAATGTGGCTGGTGTGATCGTCCAACTCGGCGGGCAGACCCCGCTCGGTTTGGCGCAGCGCCTCGCCGATGCCGGGGTGCCGGTGGTTGGCACCAGCCCCGAGGCCATTGACCTAGCAGAGGATCGCGGTGAGTTTGGTGCGGTACTGGCGAAGGCGCAGCTTCCTGCACCTGAGTTTGGAACCGCGACGTCCTACGATGAGGCCACCGAAATCGCCCAGTCGATTGGTTACCCGGTTCTGGTGCGCCCTTCCTACGTCCTGGGTGGCCGAGGCATGGAGATCGTCTATGACGAAGCCAGCCTCAAGGAATACATCAACCGCGCCACTGATCTGTCCCCGGAGCACCCGGTGCTGGTTGACCGATTCCTGGATTCAGCCACAGAAATTGACGTGGACGCCCTCTGCGACGGGACCGAAGTGTATGTGGCCGGCATCATGGAGCACATCGAGGAGGCCGGAATCCACTCCGGTGATTCGGCCTGCGCCTTGCCTCCCATGACCTTGGGAATCGAGGACTTGGAGACGGTACGCCGGTCAACCGAAGCCATCGCGCACGGAGTGGGCGTCAAGGGCCTACTCAATATCCAGTTCGCCCTTAAGGACGACACCCTCTACGTCATCGAGGCGAACCCGCGTGCCTCCCGAACTGTCCCGTTCGTGTCCAAGGCAACCGGAGTCCCTGTGGCCAAGGCTGCCGCCTGCATCATGATGGGAGACTCCATCGCTGATTTGAAGGAAGAGGACATGCTGCCGGCGCGCTTTGATGGCGGTTCCCTGCCTTTGGAACACCCCACTGCGGTGAAAGAAGCCGTTCTGCCGTTCAATCGCTTCCGTCGCCCGGATGGGTCGATGCTCGACACGCTGCTGAGCCCAGAGATGAAGTCCACCGGCGAGGTGATGGGGCTAGCCGATAGCTTCGGGACCGCCTACGCCAAAGCTGAGCAAGCCGCATTTGGGCAGCTGCCCACCTCCGGCACGATCTTTGTATCCGTGGCTAACCGCGATAAGCGAACGCTTATCTTCCCGATCCAGCGCCTAGCTTCGCTAGGATTCTCACTCGTGGCTACAGCCGGTACAGCCCAGATGCTGCGGCGCAACGGTGTGGAGTGCGAAACAGTACTCAAGGCATCGGAGGTGCGTGCAGGGGCACAGGGCGAGTCGATCGTCGATCGCATTGCCCGCGGCGACATCGACCTCATCTTGAATACCCCGGCAGGTTCGGCGGGGGCGCGTAACGACGGTTATGACATCCGGGCTACCGCAGTCAGCGTCGGGGTGCCCCTGGTGACTTCGGTCCAGGGAGTCACTGCTGCCGTACAAGGAATCGAGGCGTTGCGGAAGGGCGGCTTGTCTGTTCGCTCCCTCCAGGAACTCGAGCACGGACCGATCCACAACTAAGGAGCGCACATGACTACCGAGAATTTCCAATCCAGACTCAACCGGGCCGTCTCCCAGCATGGGCGCCTGTGTGTGGGCATCGACCCTCACGAATCTTTGCTGAAGGCCTGGGGGCTGGAGTACAACGCGCGCGGGGTGGGGGAGTTTTCCCGTCGCTGCGTCGAGGCTTTTGCTGGGCACGCTGCTCTGGTCAAACCGCAGGTGGCCTTCTATGAGCGTTTTGGCTCTCAGGGGATTGCCGAACTAGAGAAGACCCTGGCCGATCTACGCGATGCTGGGACGTTGACGCTTTCCGACGCTAAGCGCGGCGATATCGGTTCGACGATGGCTGGTTACGCGCAGGCGTGGTTGGACGATTCTTCTCCCTTGCGAGCAGATTCAGTAACCATTTCCCCCTATCTGGGAGTCGGGGCATGTGAACCGGTGTTTAAGGCGGCCGCCGATAATAGCGCCGGCGTTTTCCTCCTGGCGGCTACCTCGAACTCAGAAGCGCCGGCCATCCAGCGCGCTACGACCGCAGAGGGATCGAGCTTGGCTCAGCACATTGTGGATGAGTGCGGGCGTCGTAACGCGGAAGGAACATCCGGGACACTTGGCGTGGTGGTGGGGGCCACTGTCATTCACCCTCCGGTGCTCGATGACCTCGGCGGACCGGTGTTGATGCCAGGGGTGGGCGCACAGGGCGCGACAGCGCAGGATGTTGAGCGCATAGCGGGTAAGGCTTTGGCGTTGCCCAACGTGTCCCGGGCGATTCTTTCGGCTGGCCCGAACGTTGCTGACCTGCGCGAACGCTTAAAAGAAGTGGCTGGGGAGTACCCGGCGCACCTCGGTTAAGGGTTAGCGCGCGCGACCTGGTAGTTTATATCTCCATACCGCGTTGACGTGCCAATTCTTCGCAGAGTCAATCACGTCAATCGCGTGTTCTTCGGTGTTAGACTGAGCCGGAGTCAGCGCTGGAAGTTTTCCCCCCACAAGATGGCGGGTCACTTGCAGCGCTGGAACAGTGGGGCTGTACCGTTTCCACTGACCACACAACCCATGACGAAAATGGAGGAACCCCGTGGCCCTTCCCAAGCTGACCGATGAGCAGCGTAAGGCTGCACTCGCCAAGGCCGCTGAGGCACGTAAGGCTCGCGCTGAGCTGAAGGCTGAGCTCAAGCGTGGCGGCACCGATCTCAAGGAGGTGCTCGGCAAGGCCGAGACCGACGAGATCATTGGCAAGACCAAGGTTTCGGCAATTCTTGAGGCCCTGCCGAAGGTGGGCAAGGTCAAGGCCAAGGAGATCATGGACGAGCTCGAGATTGCTCAGACCCGACGTCTGCGCGGCCTGGGCGAGCGTCAGCGCAACGCTCTGCTCGAGCGCTTCGGCTTTTCCGAGGCCTAGAACGTGCACGGCGATGGCGCCAGGGGCCGCCTGGTTGTACTCGCCGGCCCGTCAGCCGTAGGCAAATCCACCGTAGTCAGTCGGCTGCGCAGTGAGATCGAGTCCCTGTACTTCAGTGTTTCGATGACCACGCGCAAGCCGCGTCCGGGAGAGCGAGATGGGGTTGACTATTTCTTTGTCACCCCGGAAGACTTCCAGCAGCGAATCGATGCGGGAGCCATGCTCGAATGGGCTGACATTCATGGAGGGTTGCAACGCTCGGGAACTCCTGCAGCTCCAGTCGATGACGCCCTCACGCAAGGGCGTCCGGTGCTCGTGGAAGTGGACCTCGAAGGTGCGCGCAACATCAAGGCGCTCAAACCGGAGGCCGTCACAGTCTTCCTGGCTCCGCCCTCCTGGGAGGAACTGGTTGGGCGCTTGACCAATCGGGGAACCGAGGATCAGGCCGTCATCGAGCGCCGACTGGCTACGGCACGTCATGAGCTCGACCACCAGGACGAGTTCGACCACATCGTGGTAAATGACGACGTCGATAAGGCCGTGGAGTCACTCCATGCGCTGCTGACCGGCACTTCTGGCGTATAAAGACGACCAACCCCTCATCACGTGAAAGAAAGCGAGTGACGTGACCACCCAGAACGAGACCAAGCCTGAGGCAGTTTACGATCCGCCCTCAGGAATTACCGGCCCGGCGATCGACGAGCTGTTGGACAAGGTGTCCTCGAAGTATGCCCTGGCGATCTTTGCCGCTAAGCGTGCGCGCCAGATCAACAGCTACTTCCAGCAGCCGGAGGACGGCGTGTTCGAGTTCATCGGCCCGCTGGTAACTCCGAAGGATCGGGAAAAGCCGCTGTCGATCGCGCTGCGCGAGATCGAAGCTGGACTCCTCGAGCACGAGGAAGGCAAGTAGTCTTAGCAGACACTTGCTAACGCACGAAGGCCTCCGCGATGGCGGGGGTCTTTTTCGTGCATTAAAGAGGCCTTCATCCCCGGTGATCAATGCGGTGACTAAGCTTCTTGGGGCACGGAGCATTGCGGTGAGGAGAGGTATGTCCGAGGTTGTTATCGGTATTGGCGGGGGGATTGCCGCATATAAGGCATGCCACTTGGTTCGCGCGTTCAAGGAACTCGGGCACGCTGTTACCGCGGTCCCCACGTCATCCGCCTTGAAGTTCGTGGGCGCCGCAACGTGGGAGGCCTTGAGCGGGCGAAAGGTTCATACCGATGTGTTTGAAGAGGTTGACGCCGTCAATCACGTCGCGGTGGGTCAACGCGCCGAGCTCATTGTGATCGCCCCTGCTACCGCAGATCTTTTGGCGCGCCTAGCGATTGGTCGGGTCGATGATTTGCTGACCGCCACCGTTCTCACCGCTACCTGCCCTATCCTTGTAGCGCCCGCCATGCACACCGAGATGTGGAACAACCAGGCAACCCAAGACAACGTGGCAACCCTGCGGCGCCGGGGGATCCATGTGATGGAGCCGGCCCACGGAAGGCTGACCGGTGCGGATTCGGGTGCCGGGCGATTGCCCGAGGCGGAGCAAATCTTCGCGCTAGCAACGGCAGTTTCCCACCGGAGCGTGGGTCCCCACGACTGGGCAGGCAAGAAGGTGCTGGTTACCGCCGGTGGCACCCAAGAAGAATTGGATCCTGTGCGCTACCTGGGCAACCGATCCTCAGGCAAGCAGGGGTTTGCCATCGCTGAGGCTGCTGCCCAGCGGGGGGCACAAGTGACAGTGATCGCAGCGGACACGGAGGCGCTTCCCACACCCGTCGGTGCTGAGGTGATCCGAGTGACCTCAGCACGCGAGATGCACGAAGCGGTGTCCGCGCGGGTAGGAGGCATGGATGTTGCGATCATGGCGGCTGCGGTGGCTGACTATCGCCCCGCGCAGCGGGCGGACTCGAAGCTGAAGAAGGGGACTAACGACGAGGATCTCAAGTCCCTGGCGCTAGTGGAGAATCCCGACATCCTTCGTTCAGTTGTAGAGCAGCGCGAGCAGGGTAAGACCAAGCCAGGACTGGTGATAGTCGGGTTCGCCGCCGAGACGGGGTCTGCGGAGAATACGCCCCTGGAATTGGCAGAACGAAAATTGCAGCGCAAGGGCTGCGACATACTAATGTGCAACGACGTGTCTGCTGGCGGCGTGTTCGGTCAAGAGAACAACGCCGGTTGGCTGCTTCGTCCAGAGAGCACCCCAAGGTCGGTGGTCGAAGGGACCAAACTGGAGATTGCCTTCGACATCTTGCGAGAGGTCGATGAGGCTGCTCGTTGTTAAAATTAGACCGCTTGGTCTATGTTGGATAAACAAAGTGTCACATCCGTGAAGAAAGCAGGAGTTTTCGTGGTCGATCCATCTAGCCGTCGGGCGCAGCGCCTATTTACGAGCGAGTCTGTCACGGAAGGTCACCCGGATAAGATCTGTGATGCCATCTCGGATGCGATCCTGGACGCCATGCTTACTGAGGACCCGCAAGCTCGCGTGGCGGTAGAGACCTTGGTGACCACCGGGCAGGTCCACGTGGTGGGTGAGGTGCGCACCAACGGGTATGTGGAGATCCCCGACTTGGTGCGCTCCAAGCTCGTTGAGATCGGATTTACTTCCTCTGACGTCGGGTTTGATGGCCGCACGTGTGGTGTGAACATCGCGATCGGCTCACAGTCCGCCGAGATCGGAGCTGGGGTGGATACCGCGTTGGAGGCGCGTGGCGGCGATAGCGACGACGCCAACAATAAGGCAGGCGCTGGCGATCAGGGGCTGATGTTTGGGTATGCCACCAATGAGACTCCAGAATTCATGCCGCTGCCCATCGCCTTGGCACACCGGTTGTCTCGCCGCCTGACCCAGGTGCGCAAAGAGGGGATCGTGCAGCATCTGCGTCCGGACGGAAAGACTCAGGTGACCTTCGCCTACGAGGGCAACACTCCTTCGCACCTGGACACCGTGGTCATTTCCACCCAGCATGACCCGGACGTCACCCAGGAATGGCTGGCGCAGCAGCTGCGCGCGCACGTGATTGACTACGTGATTGCGGACGCCGGGCTCGAGCCCTTCGTCAATGACGACCTCACTGTGCTGATCAACCCGTCCGGATCCTTCGTCCTGGGAGGTCCTATGGGCGACGCAGGGCTGACCGGGCGCAAGATCATCGTGGACACGTACGGCGGTATGGCACGCCACGGTGGCGGGGCGTTTTCCGGAAAGGACCCGTCGAAGGTGGACCGTTCCGCGGCATACGCGATGCGCTGGGTTGCCAAGAACATCGTGGCCGCGGGTCTGGCAGATCGGGCAGAGGTCCAGGTTGCGTATGCGATTGGCCGGGCCCAGCCGGTGGGTCTTTACGTAGAGACCTTCGGAACCGCGGCTGAGGGTCTTACCGATGAGGTAATCCAGCACGCTGTGGAGCAGGTTTTCGACCTACGCCCGGCAGCCATCATCCGCGAACTCGACCTCCTGCGACCTATCTATGCGCAGACAGCAGCGTACGGTCACTTCGGGCGCACGGACGTCGACCTGCCCTGGGAGTCCACCGCCAAGGCGGACGAGCTTAAGGCTGCCGCAGGGTTGTAAAATACGGCTCCATGCCTTCGAAGAGCCTGCGCGTTAAAGCCGAACACCGGCCGATCGCGCGGGTTCTTCCTCTTTTGGGGTTGCCCCATCTCGACCGTGGTTTCGACTATTTGGTGAGCACAGACGACGACCACGTCGCGCAGCCGGGTGTGCGCGTGCGCATTAGATTCAGCGGAAGGCTTGTCGACGCCATCCTGCTCGAGCGCCGAGAATCCAGCGAATTCGACGGCCAGCTGCGTTTTCTTGACCGCGTGATTGCGCCGGAGGTCGTATACCCGGAAAGAATTGAGCGGCTTGTCGACGCCCTTGCGCAGCGCTACGCCGGAACTCGGAGCGATCTCATTCGTCTGGCGATTCCGCCGCGCCATGCCGGGGCGGAGCAAGCGGATGTGACCACTCCATACGAGGACCTGGGAGAGATCGGCGAGCCTGACCTGTCTGCCTGGTCGGCCTACGAGCACGGCCAGTCATTCGTTGATGCTGTGGTGGGAGATTCCACTGCTCGTGCTGTTTGGCAGATCGCTCCAGGAGAGGATTGGGCCGCTGCGCTCGCGGCGCTCGCGGTGAAGGTAGTCAAGGACGGCGCCGGCGCGTTGCTCGTGGTGCCTGATCAAAAGGATGTGGATGCTCTCGAGCGGGCAGCTCGTGAGCTGGTTAGTGCCCGGCAGGTGGTCACCCTGACCGCAGGTTTGAGGCCGCAGGCACGGTACCGGCGGTACTTGTCGATCCTGCACGGGCAGGCTCGTCTGGTGATCGGCACCAGGTCTGCGGCCTTTGCCCCTGTTCACAACCTGCGTTTGAGTGTGATTGTCCACGACGGGGATGAGAACCTTACGGATCCGCGTGCGCCGTACCCACATGCTCGCGAAATTCTGACTACGCGCTCAGTTATCGAGCGCAGTACCCTGGTGATTGCTGGTTACACGCGCACCGCCGAGGCGCAGTTGCTGGTTTCCAGCGGTTGGGCGCATGGACTCGTGGCCTCCCGAACTGCATTGCGCACTCGCATGCCGTTGATCCGTGCGGCCGGTGACAGTGACTTTGAGCTGGCTAAGGATCCACGGGCTCGCTCTGCCCGCATTCCATCTATGGCGTTCGAGGCTGCCCGGCGCGCTTTGGAACGCGACAAGCCCGTGGTGATTCTCACTCCGCGAAAGGGCTACATTCCCACGCTGGCGTGTAAGTCTTGCCGGGCTCCGGCTCGTTGCCGTGCGTGCAACGGGCCCTTAGGACTGCCAGAAAGCGGGGAGGCTAGCGTTCCCACCTGTCGATGGTGTGGGCGCTTGGAGCCACGCTTTTCTTGTTCCCACTGCGGGTCGCACAGCCTGCGCGCGGTGGTATTGGGTGCGCATCGGACAGCGGAGGAGCTGGGGCGGGCGTTCCCGTCCGTGCGTGTGATCGTCTCCGGCGGGCAAAAAGTGTTGGCCGAGGTAGCTGATACGCCAGCCTTGGTGGTGGCTACACCGGGCGCGATTCCTTCCGTCGAAGGTACTGGCAGTTACGGGGCGGCACTACTTCTTGACTCCTGGGCGTTGCTGGGGCGCCAAGATTTACGTGCAGCCGAGGACACTCTGGCTACCTGGGCTTATGCTAGTGCCCAGGTCCAACCTCATCGCGAGGGCGGGGAGGTCGTAATTGTGGCCGAGCCTTCGCTGGCCGTGGTCCAGGATTTGATTAGGTTCGATGTTGTCGGTGCGGCTGAGCGCGAGCTCGAGCAGCGTCAACAGGTACGCTTTCCCCCTGCAGTTCACATGGCAGCAATCGACGGTGCCCAATCTTCGCTGGATGCCCTGGTGGAACATGCGGAACTTCCAGCACACGCGGAAGTTCTTGGGCCGGTGGATCTGCCACCTGGAGTGAGCATGCCTGGTGATTACTCTGTCCAGCAGCATGGCCCTGCCCAGCGCATATTGATACGCACTCCACTCGGGCCGCGAGCAGAACTGGGTTCGGCACTGAGAGCAGCCGCAGTCAGCCGTTCCTTGGTCAAAGATTCTGCCCCGGTGCGCATTACAGTGGATCCCATTCGTGTCGGATAACCGCTGCGTGACTGACAAAAGGAGCTCTACGTGTCACCACTTGATGTGCGCCTATTGGGCGATCCAGTCCTGAAAACTCGCGCCGCAGACATACCTCTGGACAAGCTGGGGCCTGACTCGCGCTACGGCAGGTTAGTCGATGACATGCTGGAAACCATGGATCATGCAGGCGGTGTAGGGCTTGCTGCTAACCAGGTGGGGTTGCTCGAGCGCATTATCGTGTTCGATGCCTCTGGCATGCGCGGGCACCTGATTAACCCGGTGATCACTCCTCTGGGTCAAACGAGGGCCATCGGGGTCGAGGGGTGCTTATCCATCCCGGGAGTTCGCGCACCTGTCGAGCGTCCGGCCTGTGTGGTGGCGCGGGGCGTCGATAAGCGCGGCGCCTCTGTATCGATCACTGCGACTGGTCTGTTGGCGCGCTGCTTGCAGCACGAGGTGGATCACTTAGACGGCATTCTGTTCTATCAGCGGCTGAGTGCTGAGGAGCGGCGACGTGTCAATCCGTTGCTGCGAGATCTACACTAAGAACCCTGATGTGAACCCTAGTTAAGGAGACCAGTGCGCCTCGTTTTTGCTGGAACCCCGGAGCCGGC
>NZ_VDHJ01000007.1 GCF_006334925.1 Corynebacterium tapiri
TGTTGTAGCCCTGGAAAAGCTTATTGCCTCGGACCATGAGGTCGTAGCGGTCATTACCCGGCCGGATGCTCGTCGTGGGCGTGGGCGCACCTTGCACCCCTCGCCGGTGGCGGAGCTCGCTCAGGATCACGGTATCGAGGTGCTCAAGCCGGAGACTCTGAAGGCGGGGACGCCTGATGGCGATGAGATCCGGACGCGCCTTGGGCAGCTCCAGCCCGACGCTGTGCCCATCGTTGCCTATGGCGGGCTCGTGCCAGCCGATCTCTTGGATTACACGTGGGTCAACCTGCACTTTTCTCTGTTACCACGCTGGCGGGGAGCCGCCCCGGTGCAGGCAGCAATTCGCGCCGGTGACGCGCGTACGGGTGCTACGACCTTCCGCTTGGCCGAGGGATTGGATACTGGTGACATTCTGGCCCAGGTGGAGGAGCAGATTGCGCCGGAGGACACTGCCGATGATCTTCTGACGAGGTTGGCATACCAAGGCGGGGATCTCCTGGTTGAGACCATGGATGGCCTTGCTCGCAACGGCATTACGCCACGAGCGCAGATCGGAGAGGCGAGCTACGCCGGGAAGATTTCCACTGCGGACGCAAAGGTCGATGTCACTGCGGATGCTGAGGTCATTGATCGAGAAATTCGTGCACACACTCCGGCACCTGGCGCGTGGGTGCAGTGGAATGATCAGCGACTCAAGCTTGGCCCAGTACGACCTCTTGTTCAGGCTGATGTAGAACTTGACCCAGGTGAGTTGCACGTTGCCAAGAGCGAGGTGTTGCTGGGAACGGGCAGCACTCCGGTGCGGCTTGGTCAAGTCCAGGCCCAAGGTAAGAAGAGGATGAACGCTGCGGATTGGGCCCGGGGCCTGGCAGCGGATGCCCCAAGGAAGGTGCAGTAAATGGCCGGAGGTTTTCGCTCCCGTACGGCGAGCGCCAAGCGTCAGCAGGCAACAAAGCCGCAGCAGGGGAAGAGTTTCGCTGCTCAGAAGAAGCGCACTCGCGCAGCGCAGAGGACGGAATCAAAGGTTGATGCACCCCGCGTGACGGCTTACGACACCTTGCGGCGCGTCCACGACGAGGGGGCCTATGCCAACCTCACACTGCCGGCTTTGTTGAAGCAGCGGCGAATCTCTGGGCGCGATGCAGCCTTTGCCACCGAACTCGCCTACGGAACCCTGCGGACGCAGGGAGTGCTCGATGCAGTGATCCGGGAGTGTTCCAGCCGACCGCTGGAAGACATTGCTCCCGAGGTTTTGGATGCGCTGCGTCTCGGTGCTTACCAGCTGATGTATACCCGAGTGAGCGATCACGCTGCAGTAGATACTTCGGTGACGTTGGTGGCGGAACGGGCCGGCGAGAAAGTCAAGGGTTTTGCCAACGCTGTCTTGCGCAGCGTGGGGCGCACGGAGGCTGAGGCCTGGCTGAAGAAGCTGGCACCCGCAGATCCCGTTGCCCGCCTTGCGTTTCAGCATGCACATCCAGAGTGGATCGCTCGGTCCTTCAGCGCGGTGTTGGGTGAGCAGGAGCTGGAGGCTGCCCTGGAGGCGGATTCTGCGCGTCCGCAGGTTCACCTGGTCGCTCGCCCGGGACAGATCTCCGCTGAAGAGTTGGCGCTGATCGTTGGGGGAGAGGAAGGGCGTTACTCGCCTTATTGCGTATACCTCGAATCAGGAGACCCCGGGTCGGTGGAACCCGTTGCCCAGCAACTCGCGGGTGTACAGGATGAGGGCTCACAGCTGATTGCACGTGCCCTGGCTGAGGTGCCAGTTGCTGATGATCAAGGGCGCTGGCTTGACCTGTGTGCGGGTCCCGGAGGCAAGGCGGCCCTTCTGGGATCTCTGGCGCGTATCGACGGCGCAAAGCTCGACGCCGTCGAGATTTCGGAGCATCGCGCACGCTTGATCGAGAATGCGGTCAAAGACCTAGACGTCACCGTCCATGTCGCTGACGGGCGCAATCCCGGTTTGCAACCGGGGTATGACCGTGTGCTTGTCGACGCTCCCTGTTCCGGCCTAGGAGCCCTGCGCCGCCGGCCCGAAGCTCGGTGGCGCAAGGCGGAAAGCGACATCGCTGAGCTCAATTCCCTGCAAATTGAGCTTCTGCGCTCGGCCATTGAGCTCACCAAACCGGGCGGGGCCATCGTGTACTCGACCTGTTCGCCGGATCTTCGGGAAACGCGTGGGATTGTCGATGAGGCTGTCAAGGAAGGCCACGTGCGCGAGGAGAATGCTCACGACTTATGCCCGGGTATGGACGGCGCCGGTGATCAGCTCAGCGTCCAGATGTGGCCGCATCGCCACGGCACCGACGCGATGTTCTTTGCGGTTCTTCGCAAGGTGTAGCCCGCAGCCGTGGGCTAAAGGGTGTGGGTAGACTACGAAGCTATGGCTGACGTACGCATTGCACCCTCGATCTTGTCTGCCGACTTTGCCCGCCTGGGCGAGGAGATTGCAGCAATCTCCGATGCAGACTGGATTCACGTGGACATCATGGATGGGCACTTCGTTCCCAACCTGTCTTTCGGCCCGGATGTGACCAAGACGGTGGATCGGCTCACGGAGAAGGAGCTCGACGTCCACCTCATGATCGAAAACCCCGAGAAGTGGGTGGAAACGTATGCGCGTGCCGGGGCTGACACCATCATCATCCACGTCGAAGCCACGAATGATCCGGCTGGGTTGCTACGCCAAATCAAAGAGCTGGGCGTAAAGGCTGGATTCTGCATCAAGCCTGCAACGAATCTGGAGGATCACCTCGAGCTACTGGAGATTGCGGACGAGCTGCTGGTGATGAGCGTTGAGCCGGGCTTTGGAGGCCAGTCCTTCATGGAGGACCAGCTGGCGAAGGTGCGCACCGCTCGTACCTACATCGACGAGCGAAATCTCGCTACGGTCATCGAAATCGACGGTGGCATCAACGAGGAAACGATCGGGCTTGCTGTTGAGGCCGGAGTGGATGCAGTCGTCGCAGGCTCCTCGGTCTACGGACACGACAACGCCAACGAGCGCATCCAGGCCCTGCGTTCGGCCGCCCGACAGGCATGATCAATCGAGCAATCGCGGCAGCTCGGGCAGCCGGCCGCAACGTTCGAGGACAAACGGGTTCAAACCCGCCGGTGGGTGCCGCCATCCTCGATCGCTTCGGCAACATCGTAGGCGTGGGTGCCACCCAACAAGAGGGATCGGCCCATGCGGAAGTGATGGCCTTGCGCGCTGCCCAGGAGAGGGCCAAAGGCGGGACGCTCGTGGTCACCCTCGAGCCCTGCAACCATCATGGGCGCACGCCGCCGTGCACCGACGCGATCATTGAGGCGGGTATCGAAAGTGTGTACTACCTGGTTCCCGACCCCAACCCGCTCGCTGCTGGCGGTGCTAAGACTCTGGAAGAGGCAGGACTTAATGTTGCCCGCGTGCACGAATCCGTCCCCGAGCTCACTGCCTGGTTGACGTGGGTGCGCACGGGTCTGCCGCACGTGACGTTGAAAATCGCCCAAACCCTGGACGGGTGTGTAGCTGCAGCAGATGGAACCAGTCAGTGGATTACCTCGGCCGCATCGCGAGCACATGCTCATCGTGACCGGGCGCGTCGTCACGCCATCATCGTGGGCGCTGGAACCGCACGGATTGATAAGCCGGGACTCACCGCTCGGGGGTGGGACGGGCGAGAGCTCGAAGGCGTGCAACAACCGCAACGCATCATTGCGGGAGGTGCCGACATGGGGGAGGGATACCGTTCATTCCCCACAGTCGCTGATGCCCTCCGGGTGCTCGGGCAAGAAGGGGCCTACGACGTCCTCGTCGAAGGCGGACCAACTATTGCGGCCTCCCTGATGCGCGAAAACGCGGTGGATGCGGTGCGGGTGTATTTGGCACCGTACATGCTCGGCAATGGGCTGCGGTCAATAGGCGGTGAGGTGTCGAGCACTCTCGCGGACGCCACGCGTTTCGCTCTAGAGTCTTCGACTCGTATTGGCGACGACATCGTTGTGGACTACGTGCGTCGCAGAAGCACCCTCAAGAATTTTTAGGTCAACCAAGGAGCGCAATGTTTACCGGACTCGTAGAGGAACTAGGCACGGTCGACGCAGTAGAGACCGTGGGGGATTCGGTGCGTCTCACCGTGTGCGCAAACACTGTTCTGAAGGGCACTGAGCTGGGCGATTCCATCGCGGTCAATGGCGTCTGCTTGACGGTCACCGAGCTGACGGACAGGCAGTTCAGTGCAGATGTGATGCGTGAGTCCCTGAACCGCTCCAGCTTGGGATCGCTCACACCGGGTCACAACGTCAATGTGGAGCGGGCGATGGCCCTCGGCGATCGACTAGGCGGGCACTTGGTGCAAGGGCATGTGGATGCGACTGCCCAATTGCTCCACCGTCACTCCACAGATCATTGGGACGTTCTGCGCTTCGCTCTGCCGCAGGCGATCGCCCACTATGTCGTGGAGAAGGGCTCGATCACGGTGGACGGAACGTCGCTGACTGTTAGCGCAGTAGGCCCTGACTTTTTCGAAGTCTCCCTCATTCCCACCACCCTGCGGGAGACCACGCTCGGGCAGCTCCCGGAAGGCGCCAGTGTGAACCTTGAAGTGGATGTCGTGGCCAAGTACGTGGCCCGCATGCTCGCCTTGGGCGTGGTGCCCGGCCGGTTCCAGGGGGACAATCCTGGGCAGGACTAGGGGAGTCTAAACTAAATCGCCATGACCGATGAGACGACCCATCTCCACCTCGATTCCGTTGAACAGGCGCTGGCGGCCATTGCAGCGGGCAAGCCCGTCATCGTGGTGGATGACGAGGACCGGGAGAACGAGGGTGATCTCATCTTCGCCGCCGAGCACGCCACACCGGAGCTGGTGGCCTTCATGGTCCGCTACACCTCCGGCTACATTTGCGTCGCCCTGACTGAACACGACGCCGACCGGCTACAGCTGCCGCCGATGACCACGCATAACGAGGATGCGCGGCACACCGCCTACGCGGTGACGGTGGACGCGGCCACGGGTACAACGGGGATCTCGGCTACCAACCGTGCGGAAACCATTGCGCGCTTGGCCGATCCGCACCGTGGTCCAGGGGACTTCACTCGACCTGGCCATGTCGTCCCACTGCGCGCTCGTCAGGGCGGTGTCCTGGAGCGCGACGGCCACACGGAGGCCTCGGTAGACCTCGCGCGCATGGCCGGGTGCCACCCCGCGGGTGCTTTGTGCGAGATCGTGTCTGAAACCGATCCGACCGACATGGCCCGCGGCCCTGAGCTTCGTCAGTTTGCAAATGACCATGGGCTGGTCATGATCTCCATCGAGCAGCTTGCCCGGTATCGCCGTGAGCACGATCCCGCCGTTGAACTGGTCACCGCCACGCGCTTGCCTACGGAGTACGGTACGTTCACCGCGCATGGAGTCCGTGACTTGGTCACCGGTTACGAGCACGTGGCTTTAGTGGTGGGAGACGTTCGCACGGACGACGACGTAATGGTGCGCGTGCATTCCGAGTGCCTCACGGGTGATGTTTTCGCTTCTCGACGCTGCGATTGCGGTCCTCAGTTGCAAGAGTCACTCCGGCTCGTTCAGGAGGCAGGACGCGGGGTAGTGATCTACCTTCGCGGACACGAAGGACGGGGCATTGGGCTCGTTGCCAAGCTGCATGCCTATGAGCTGCAAGACAAGGGCATGGACACAGTCGACGCCAACACGTCGCAGGGCTTACCCGTGGATGCCCGTAGCTTCAGCGCGGCCGGCGCGATTCTCAAAGAACTGGGCGTTAAAAGCGTGCGTCTGCTGAGCAATAATCCGCACAAGTGTGAAGCACTAGGGTTGAGCGGGACGTCGATAAGCGCACGCCAGCCGTTGCATATGGCGCCGACAGAAGACAACATCGACTACCTGCGCACCAAACGCGACCGACTGGGGCATGACCTCCCGGATGTGGCGCGTTTCGACGCCGAACATGAGAAGAGAGGAACTTTCCGATGAGCGCTAAAGGATTGCCCGCCGCCCGTCAGTTGCGCGCAGAGGGCATGCGCGTGGCCGTGGTCAGCGCTACGTGGAACGAGGCTATCTGCGATCGTCTGCACTCGCGTGCCGTGGAGGCCGGCGAGGCGATGGGGGCAAAGGTCGACGAATTCCGCGTGGTGGGGGCACTGGAGCTCCCCGTCGTTGTGCAGGCCGCGGCACGTGAGTACGACGCGGTCGTTGCCTTGGGCTGCGTGATTCGGGGTGGAACTGCTCACTTCGATTACGTTTGCAGCTCGGTGACCGAAGGATTGACCAGGGTGGCGCTTGATGAGTCCACGCCGATCGGCAACGGAGTCCTGACGGTGGATACGCAGGAGCAAGCAGAAGAGCGCTCTGGGGGGCCCGGATCGATCGAGGACAAGGGCGCTGAGGCGATGTATGCGGCTATTGACACCGCCCTGACCCTTTCGCGCTTTGTTAAGCGTGCGCGTTAAAGTAGCCCATTGTGAGTACGCCATCCAGTGACCCAGTCGAGCCCACCTCCACCCCGGCGCGTGTGGAGTTAAGCGAGTACGAGCGTGCGCATCTCAACGCACTCGACCCGCACGCTGTCACCTCTACCAAGCCGTGGGAGTTGACCGTGCGTTCTCGTTTCCTCCGGCTTGTGGCTGCGGGCCTGATCGTGGTGATCATGGCGATCCACATCTTCGTGGGCATCACCCTTGATGTGGAGTACACAGGGGCGGCGATTACGACCATCGATAAGTGGGCTTTCCCCGGCGTGGGGCTGGTCATTTCGGTACTGGTCTGGTTAGCACTAACGCGTCCGCGTCTGCGTGCAAATGCGGACGGAGTGGAGATCCGCAACATTATCGGTACCCGCTTTTACTCGTGGGTCGTTGTCTATGGGCTGAGCTTCCCAGAGGGGGCTCGCATGGCGCGCCTGGAGCTGCCGGAATTTGAGTATGTTCCCATTTGGGCATTGCAGGCGGGAGATGGCGCACGAGCAGTGGAGGCCGTGACCCGTTTCCGTGAACTCGAGTCCGGTTACATGCCCGAGGATTAATTTCCCACGATGGCTGATCCCAGCACGTACCGCCCGGCCCCTGGCACAATCCCGACGGATCCAGGGGTTTATAAGTTTCGCGATGCCGATGGTCGAGTTGTATACGTGGGCAAGGCGAAAAACCTGCGGGCCCGACTATCCAACTACTTCCAGGACATCACGCAGCTGCACCCGCGTACTCGGCAAATGGTGCTCACGGCGGCGTCGGTCGAGTGGACAGTGGTGGCCAGCGAGGTTGAGGCACTCCAGCTCGAGTACACCTGGATCAAGCGCTTCGACCCTCGCTTCAACGTCATGTACCGCGACGACAAGACCTACCCGGTGCTTGCCGTCAGCACAGGGGAGCGAATTCCGCGAGCATTCTTTTACCGCGGGCCGCGGCGCAAAGGAGTGCGTTACTTCGGACCCTATTCGCACGCCTGGGCCGTACGCGAGACCATCGATTCCTTGACTCGCGTATTTCCCATGCGCACGTGCGCAACGGGCGTGTACAACCGGCACGCCTCCTTGGGGCGGCCGTGCCTGCTGGGATACATCGACAAGTGTGCCGCCCCGTGCATCGGACGCGTGGACCAGTCCGAGCACCGCAAGATTGTCGACGGATTCGTCTCTTTCATGGCCGGGAATACCGACAAGGTCATGCGAAGGCTGACCACCGAGATGACCGAGGCCAGCGAGAATCTGGAGTTTGAGCGCGCTGCCTCCGTGCGCGATGACCTGGAAGCGTTAAAGAAGATCACCGAGCAGCAAGCGGTCGTGTTGGGCGATGGAACCGATGCCGACCTGGTGGCCTTTCACACCGATGAACTGGAAGCCGCCGTGCAGATCTTCCACGTCCGTGACGGACGGATTCGTGGTCAACGCGGCTGGGTCGTGGAGAAGGCCGGAGAACAGGCCAGTACCGAACCGGTCGTGGAGGGGCAACTAGACCCCGCTTTGCCGGAATTGATCCAGCAATTCTTGGTCCAGTTCTATTCCGACGCGGTGGAGCGCGAGCGCGCGGATGTCCGGGCAGAGGAGAAGCACATTCGCCGCCGGGGCGTTGACCAGCAATCGCACGCGCAAGACCGCGCAACCGATGTCGTACCCCGCGCGGTATACGTTCAAGTCCAGCCCGCTGCCATTGACGAAGTCTCCAACATCCTGAGCGAACTTAGAGGCGGCCCGGTTGACGTCAAGGTTCCCCAGCGCGGAGATAAGCGACTCTTGCTGGACACGGTGACGCGCAATGCTCAAGATGCGCTCAAGCAGCACAAACTTAAGCGTGTTGGCGATCTCACTGCTCGCTCGGCGGCCTTGCAGGAGATCCAAGAGGCCCTGGGCATGGAGGACTCTCCGCTGCGCATCGAGTGCACGGATATCTCCCACATCCAGGGCACCGATGTTGTCGCCTCCTTGGTGGTTTTTGAGGACGGGCTGCCGAAGAAGGCAGATTATCGCCGGTACCGCATCAAAGAAGCTGCAGGGGACGGGCACAGCAATGACGTGGGGTCAATCGCAGAGGTCACCCGTCGGCGATTCAAGCGCTACCAGGAGGACAAGACCGCCAACCCGATCGAAGACGACACCGTCTTTGCTGATGAGAAGGTAGAGGAACACTCCACCGACAACAAGCGTTTCGCTTACCCACCGCAGCTTTTCATCGTCGACGGTGGCGCTCCGCAGGTTGCAGCTGCCCAGCAGGTGTTCGACGAGTTGGGAATTGTGGATGTCACCCTCATCGGCCTGGCAAAGCGACTCGAGGAGGTGTGGGTTCCCGGCGAAAACGAGCCGGTTATTCTTCCCCGCAACTCCGAGGCGCTATACCTATTGCAGCACATCCGGGACGAAGCTCACCGCTTTGCCATCACGTATCACCGCCAGCAGCGCTCGAAAAACATGCGGCGCAGCGAGCTCGACGATGTGCCCGGATTAGGGCCTGCCCGCCGGCGCGATTTGGTTAAGCACTTCGGATCGGTGAAAAAGCTCAAGGCCGCCAGCGTGGAAGAGATTAGCCAGGTGAAGGGTTTCGGGCCGAAGCTTGCGGAATCCGTGTACAAACATCTCCACCGCAGCGAGTCTTAGCCAGTACGATGGCAGCATGACCGTCTCCTCCTCGGCACAGACTTCGTCGCGCTTGTCCACACCTCCGGTGCTCATCACCGGGATGTCCGGGGGAGGCTTAAGCTCCGCGGCCAAGGTGTTTGAGGACAAGGGCTTCTACGTTGCCCACAACATTCCGACCAAAATCCTGGTTGATCTCTTTGAGCTGTGCGCAAGCGAGAATTCGCCAGTAGACAAGGTCGCGGTGGTTTCCGACGTGCGCACTCGCATGTTCGAGGGCAGCCTGCTGGAGGCGAAACAGCAGCTTGCGGACCGTGGCTTGGAGCCCACGGTCTTGTTCATGGAAGCGCGTGACGACGTCCTCATTCGCCGTTTCGACTCCGTCCGGCGAACCCATCCGCTCCAGGAAGGGGAGTCACTGAGCCACGGAATCGCTCGCGAGCGGGAGGCGATCTCCGCGGTCAAGGCCAATGCGGACATCGTGATCGATACCTCCAACCTCTCGGTCCACGACCTGCGACGCGCGATCGAGGCGGCTTTTGGCTCCATGGCGGCCGAGAAGCAGCATGTCACCGTGGAGTCATTCGGCTTCAAGCACGGAGCACCCTTGGATGCAGATGTGCTTATCGACGTCCGATTCCTCCCCAATCCCTATTGGGTTCCCGAGTTGCGCGCCTATCGTGGAACCGATGCCCCGGTGGCGGAATACGTGCTTTCTCAGCCGGAGGCGGAGACCTTCATCCACAACTTTGAAACGATGCTTGATTCCATGCTGGGCGGATACCGACACGAGGGCAAGGACTTTATCTCCGTGGGCGTGGGCTGCACCGGAGGGCACCACCGCTCCGTGGCGGTAGCGGAGGAGATCGGCCGCCGACTGCGCGAGCGAGGCGACCTGGAAGTCAATGTCATGCACCGCGACATCGCGCGCTCCTAGCTGATCTGCCAAGGAGATTGACTTAGAAATGAGCGAAAACTTTCACTCGATCGCATCCCTCGGTGGTGGACACGGGCTGTATCAGACTTTGCGAGCAACCCGCCTGATGGAGCTGGAGAGCATCACCGCCATTGTGACCGTTGCTGACGACGGCGGATCCTCCGGGCGCCTGCGCAAGGAACTGGGGATGATTCCGCCAGGAGACTTGCGTATGGCATTGGCAGCGCTAGCTCACGAGGATGCGGACGGGAAGCTTCTTTCCGAGCTGCTCCAGCACCGCTTTCGGGGCCACGGCGCTCTGGCCGGGCATGCCGTGGGAAACCTCATCATCGCAGGTCTAACCGAGGTATTGGGGACTGAGCAGCAAGCGCTGGACACCGTGGCACGCTTAACCCGTTCAGCTGGTCGAGTCCTACCCATGGTTCTGGAGCCGCTCGAGATCGAGGCGGACGTGGCCGGGTTGGATGACGATCCGCGCATTATGCGGGCAGTTCGTGGCCAGGTGGCTGTAGCAACCACCACGGGCACAGTGCGCCGCGTTCGCCTGGTCCCCGAGAAGCCGCAGGCTAACCAGGAAGCGACCCAAGCGATCGCCGAAGCAGACATGGTCACGCTTGGCCCAGGTTCGTGGTTCTCCTCCGTTATCCCGCATCTTCTCGTGCCCGGGATTGTTGAGGCATTGAACACTTCGCCGGCGCTTAAAGTAGCCATTATCAATCTGACAGCAGAAGCGGGGGAGACCGCCGGCTTTTCCACTGAGCGGCACGTGCACATGTTGCGCCAGCACGCGCCCAGCCTCCGGCTGGATAGGGTCTTAGTGGATTCCACCGTGCTGCCAACCATCGGCGAGCGCCGATACGTGGAGCAAGCCGCAGCCTCACTCGGCGCCCGCGTTGAGTACGAGGATCTCCGCGCGGTTGATGAGAACGGACGAGTGACAGACATTCATGACCCAGTAAAGCTTGCAGCCGCTCTCCAGCGGCTAAATGCAGAGCGCTAAACTAACCCACTCGCCCCGATTCTCGTACCAGAAAGCAAAGGAAGCTACCGACGTGTCATTGACGGACAAGGTCAAGCAGGAACTGGTCTCCGTCGAGCTTCCTCGACAGTCGGCGCGGCACGCGGAGGCAGCGGCCCTACTGCGCTTCGCTGCCACTATTGAGGTTGGTCACTCGACAATTCGTCTCGAGGCAGAGTTCTCCCAACGGATAGTCGCAGAACGGCTGCGCGCTTTGCTTAAGGAATCCTTCGGCGTTGAATGCGCCATCCACACCATCGGTCCTGGTGGTAAGTCGAAATCCACCACTCACCATCTTTACGTCACCGAGGGCGCCGGAGATGTGGTGCGTCGACTTGGGTTAGTGACTCGGTCGGGAGCCCCGGTGATCGGTTTGCCTCCCCAGGTCGTATCGGGCGGTGTAGAGGATGCTGAAGCTGCCTGGCGCGGAGCGTTTCTTGCCCAAGGCATGCTCAGCGAGCCAGGCCGAAGCTCCACCCTGGAAGTCAGCGCGCCGTGCGTGGAAGCCGCTTTGGCCCTCGTTGGGTGTGCGCGTCGACTGGGGCTTTCCGCCAAGACCAAGGAGACCCGTGGCACCGACCGGGTTGTCGTGCGTGACGGCGACGGGGTCGGGGCACTATTAACCAGGATGGGGGCGTACCGTACGCGGCTGGAATGGGATGAGAAGCGTCTGAAGCGTGAAAGCCGCGAGCCAGAGAACCGTCTGGCGAACTTTGATGATGCCAACCTGCGGCGTTCCGCACGAGCCGCTGTAGCTGCAGCTGCGCGTGTGGAGCGCGCCATGGAGATTCTGGGCGATGACGTCCCGGAGCACTTGGCCGAGGCCGGTCACCTGCGCGTCGAGCACCGACAGGCCTCCTTGGAGGAGCTCGGCCGTCTTGCAGACCCACAGTTGACCAAAGACGCCGTTGCAGGACGGATTCGCCGATTGCTATCCATGGCAGACCGTCACGCGGAAGAACTCGGAATCCCGGGTACTGCAGCGGCTATCGACGACGAAGACGTTGATCACACTTAAAGCTTTTCCGGTCGTCTTGTCCGCCGAAAAGAGCCCGTTTGCTGAGAGCAAACAACGGAGGGTCTTCAGTGCATCTTTTTGTGTAGAGGAGTATTCTTAGCTAAAGAGGTTGAAGGCCGAGTAACCGGCTTTCTACCTGGACTTTCGAACTCTACTCAGAGGAGAACACAGTGACCATTCGTGTTGGTATCAACGGCTTTGGCCGCATCGGCCGCAGCTTCTTCCGCGCGGTGCTGGAGCGCAGCGAGGACCTGGAGGTTGTTGCTGTCAACGATCTGACCGACAACAAGACCCTGTCCACCCTGCTGAAGTTTGACTCCATCATGGGTCGCCTCGGACAGGAGGTCGAGTTCGACGACGAGTCCATCACCGTTGGTGGCAAGCGCATCGCTGTTTACGCCGAGCGCGATCCGAAGAACCTGGACTGGGCAAAGCACGAGGTTGACATCGTGATCGAGTCCACCGGCTTCTTCACCGACGCCAACGACGCCAAGGCCCACATCGAGGCCGGCGCAAAGAAGGTTCTCATCTCCGCTCCGGCGAAGAACGAGGACGCCACCTTCGTGTACGGCGTTAACCACGAGGATTACGACCCGGAGAACCACAACGTCATCTCCGGCGCTTCCTGCACCACCAACTGCCTGGCTCCGATGGCCAAGGTTCTCAACGATGCCATCGGCATCGAGCGTGGCCTGATGACCACCATCCACGCTTACACCGGTGACCAGCGCCTGCACGACGCTCCGCACCGCGACCTGCGTCGTGCCCGCGCAGCTGCTCAGAACATTGTTCCGACCTCGACTGGCGCCGCTAAGGCTGTTGCGCTGGTTCTTCCGGAGCTCAAGGGCAAGCTGGACGGTTACGCACTGCGCGTCCCCGTCATCACCGGTTCCGTGACCGACCTGACCTTCACCGCTTCCCGCGAGACCTCCGTCGAGGAGATCAACGAGATCGTCAAGAAGGCAGCCACCGGTGAGCTGGGCGAGACCCTCGCTTACTCCGAGGAGCCGCTGGTTTCCACCGACATCATCCACGAGTCCCACGGCTCCATCTTCGATGCCGGCCTGACCAAGGTTCAGGGCAACCAGGTCAAGGTTGTTTCCTGGTACGACAACGAGTGGAGCTACACCTGCCAGCTCCTGCGTCTGACCGAGCTCGTGGCTTCCAAGCTCTAATCTGACCAGTTATTGGTTTGCGTCCCATGGTCTCCGAGGGCGTGCCTCGGCACGTGCTCTCGGGGGCCATGGGCTTTTTAGTGAATACACTTGCAAAGGAGATTTTTGATGTCAGTTAAGACTCTTCAGGACCTGCTGGATTCCGGCGTAGAGGGCCGCCACGTTCTAGTCCGCTCGGACCTTAACGTGCCGCTCAATGACAACGGTGAGATCACCGACCCCGGCCGAATCAACGCTTCCGTGGGCACGCTGAAGGCGCTTCTCGACGCTGGTGCCAAGGTCATCGTTACCGCCCACCTGGGACGGCCGAAGGGCGAGCCGAACCCGAAGTACTCTCTGGCTCCGGTAGCTGAGGCTTTGTCCGAAGCCCTCGGCCAGTACGTTGCCCTGGCCGGCGATGTGACCGGTGAGGACGCACATGAACGCGCCAACGGTCTCACCGAGGGGGAAATCCTCCTGGTGGAGAACGTGCGTTTCGACGCTCGAGAGACCTCGAAGGACGACAGCGAGCGCGAGGAGTTTGCCAAGGAGCTCGCCGCCTTGGCCGCCGACAATGGCGCTTTCGTCTCCGACGGTTTTGGTGTGGTGCACCGCAAGCAGGCTTCTGTCTACGACGTAGCTAAGCTGCTGCCCGCTTACGCCGGCAACCTGGTCAACGATGAGTTGGACAAGCTCGGCGCTGTGGCGAAGGATCCGGAGCAGCCCTACGTCGTGGTGCTGGGCGGATCCAAGGTTTCCGACAAGCTCGGTGTCATCGAGGCGCTGGCGGAAAAGGCAGACAAGCTCATCATCGGCGGCGGCATGTGCTATACCTTCCTGGCCGCCAAGGGCCACAACGTGCAGGAGTCCCTGCTGCAGGAAGAGATGATCGACACCTGCAAGGAGCTGCTGGAGCGCTACGAGTCCAAGCTGGTCCTGCCGGTCGATTTGCTAGCCGCCAGTGAGTTCGACTCCGCTAAGGCGGAGACCAAGCTCGTCGATCTGGATAGCATTCCGGAGGGCTGGATGTCCCTCGACGTGGGACCGGAAACTGTGAAGAAGTTCGGTGAGGTCCTGGCCTCCGCCAAGACCATCTTCTGGAATGGCCCCATGGGCGTCTTCGAGCAGGAAGCCTTCTCCAAGGGCACCGCTGGCGTTGCCCAGGCGATTATCGATGCCACCCGTTCCAACGGCGCCTTCAGCGTGGTCGGCGGCGGTGACTCCGCAGCGTCGGTACGCCTGCTTGGCCTGGACGAGGATGGATTCAGCCACATCTCCACCGGCGGCGGTGCTTCCCTCGAACTTCTCGAGGGCAAGGACCTCCCCGGCGTGGCAGTTCTCAACGCTTAAGAATTCTTCGAAGGAGTATCCACCATGGCACGTACCCCCCTCATCGCGGGCAACTGGAAGATGAACCTCGATCACATGGAGGCCATCAGCACTGTTCAGCGCCTGGCCTTCGCCCTGCCGAAGGAGTACTACGAAAAGGTCGACGTAGCTGTCACGGTCCCGTTTACCGACCTCCGCTCGGTACAGACCGTAGTTGAGGCCGAGAAGTACCTGTTCACCTTCGGTGCGCAGGATGTTTCTGAGCACGAAAAGGGCGCTTACACCGGCGATATTTCGGCACAGATGCTCAAGCGCCTGGGCTGCACCTACGTAGTAGTTGGTCACTCCGAGCGCCGTGAGTACCACCACGAGACCAATGAGATCGTCGCCGCGAAGGCCAAGGCCGCCCTCGGCCAGGAAATCACTCCGATCGTCTGCGTGGGCGAGCCGCTCGAGGAGCGCGAGGCTGGAAACCACGTAGCTTTTGTTACCGAGCAGACCCGCGAATCGCTTGCTGGTCTGACCCCGGAGCAGCTGAGCAACACTGTGATCGCCTACGAGCCGGTGTGGGCAATCGGCACTGGCAAGACCGCCACCGCCGCAGACGCACAGGAAGTCTGTGCCGCCATCCGCGCACTGATCAAGGATCTTGCTGGTGAAGAGGTCGCGGCCGGCATCCGCATTCTGTACGGCGGATCTGTCAAGACCGACTCGGTGGGTGAGCTCGTGAGCCAGCCGGATGTCGACGGCGGACTGGTCGGCGGCGCCTCGCTCGATGGTGAAGAATTCGCCAAACTCGCCGCAGCCGCAGCCCAGGCAGTTACTGCCTAGCCTCTGGTGTAAAGTAAGCGCAAAGTTCCACTTCGATCTACGACAAGGTTCGCATTTTCATGGTTCTCACCCTCCAGATTGTTCTGGTCATCGCGGCCGTGCTCCTAACCACCTTCGTGCTCCTGCACAAGGGCAAGGGCGGCGGTCTTTCCAGCCTGTTTGGCGGTGGTGTGCAGTCGAACCTTTCTGGTTCGACCGTCGTGGAGAAGAACCTGGATCGCTACACGGTGGTTGTGGCCATCGTGTGGATCGTGTGCATCGTTGCGCTTAACCTCATCACGGCGCTGAGCTAGTTTCTTTAGCACAACCAACGCCCCGCACTCCTTCGAGAAATGAAGGGATGCGGGGCGTTGTCTTTTAGTTTCAGGCGATGTCCTGAGCGGCGGCGTCGTCTAGGAAGATAATCGTCTCCTCGCGGCCCTCCGCACCGGCAGCTGGCCATTCTGTGGAGTCTGCCCGAGCAATGACGTTTCGGGCAGCCTCGGCCTTCTCCTCACCTGAAACGAGGAGCCAGACGTGATCTGCTTTCCACACCGCGGGCAGCGTGAGCGTGACTCGCTCTGACGGCGGCTTGGGGGAGTCATAAACAGGCACTACGAGGGCGCGACGCTCAGCAACGGCGTCAGTATGGGGGAAGAGCGTGTTGATGTGCCCTTCCGGACCCATGCCGAGCAGATGGATATCGAACCCCTCTGGTGCGAACTGCGCCAGAGTCTCCGCATAGTCGCGTGCGGCGGTTTCCATGTCTTTAGTGCCTAGGCCATAAGAGTGAATGTTTTCCTGCGGGATGTCCACGTGGTCAAGAAGCGCCTCGCGTGCCTGGCCTTCGTTGGAGTCGGAGTGCTCGACAGCAACGTTGCGCTCGTCGCCAAAGAAAAACTGGATTCGCGTGAAATCGATCTCTGAGGCGCGCTCCCGAAGCTTCTTCAGGGTGCCTATTCCGGGGGTACCACCAGTGAGGACTACGCGGGCGTGACGGCCGCTGTCCTGGACCCGCTTAACCACCGATACAAAGCGATCCGCTGCCTCATCGGTCAATGCATCGATGTCTCGAGTGCGGTGCACGGAAATCATGGGGAGGAGGAAACCTTTCTCTTCGGTCGCGCTCGTTACTAGCGGGCGGTAACCAGTTTGAGTGCGGATAGGGACTCCGCATAGGCCGAGTCCGGGCCGAGGTGGCGTAGCTCCTCAGCAAGACTGTCGGCGTCGGAATGCTCAGTGAGTGCCACCAGCGAGTCCGCGCTATCCGGTATGGATACGCGCACTGTGCGATCGTCGACAGCCTCGACGACGAGATCACCGTCGGCGCTTTCGATGACGAGCTTTTGGATGGGGAACTGCGAAAGCTCACTTCCCTCGCACGTTTCCCGAACGACGGGAGCGTCGATACGCGCTGCTAGCCAACCTGCTGCGATGTCCACCGTTGGAGCCTCGGCCGGGCCAGAGACGACCACCGAGGAGTAATCCTCTCGGGGCAGGCGATCCAATGCAGAGGCGACGAGACCGCGCCAACCCGTGATGCGCGACCAAGCGAGGTCGGAATCGCCATCGCGGTATCCGTCAGCAAGTCGAACAAGGGTATTCGCGTCTGAACTGTTGCGAGAGTTGGTGATACGGCGTTGAGCAATGCGGCCGATCTGGTGGTCGGCGGGCACCGCTGGGGCTTGGCACGGCCACCAGGCCACGATGGGCGTATCCGGGAGGAGAAGCGGAGTAACCACTGAAGCGGCATGCTCTGCCATCTCGCCAGACAGAGTCATGATGATGGTTTCTGAAGCACCGGAGTCTCCGCCGAAGAGTAATCGGGCGTCGAGACGTGAATCTGCCTGCCGTTCGCCTTTCAGGAGGACCAAAACGCGCGAGGGATGCTCGTGGGAGGCGTTGCGAATCGGAGCCAGGATTGCCTCAACGTCGTCGGAGGCGTCCGCGACCACGATGAGCGTGAGCACGCGTCCGGTCGCCATCGAATAATCTTCCTGCGTGTCCAGCAGGGTCTTGGAAATTTTCCGGGTGGTGGTGTCCGGCAAGTTGACGATCACAGTGAGTTCACCTTCCTGGGTTTTCGTGCGCTGTGCGTTAGGGGCGTCGCCACGTGCGACCGTCGCGGGCAAGAATCGCATCGCTGCTTTCGGGTCCCCAGGACCCTGCGGCGTACTCGTCCGGTGCTCCGTTATTGGCCCAGTAATCCAGAATGGGGTCGAGAATTGCCCAGGACAACTCGACTTCCTCATTGGTGGGGAAGAGGCTGGCTTCGTCGAGAAGCGCATCCAGAATCAACCGCTCATACGCCTCGGGCGACTGCTCCGTGAAGGCCTCGGAGTAGGAGAAGTCCATGTTAACGTCGCGCACCTCCATTGCCGAGCCCGGTACCTTGGATCCGAACCGCATGAGAACACCCTCGTCGGGTTGAACGCGGATCACCACCGCATTATTACCCAATGAAGCAGTCTGCCCCGGGTGGAATGGCTGGTGGGGAGGGTTCTTAAACACAATGGCAATCTCGGTGACCCTCCGGCCGAGGCGCTTACCCGTGCGCAAATAGAAGGGGACTCCAGCCCAGCGGCGCGAGTTGATCTCCAGGGTGCAGGCCGCATACGTCTCCGTATTGGAGTTGGGATCGAATCCCTCTTCCTCACGCAGCCCTTTGACCTTTTCCGAACCTTGCCAGCCGGCTGCGTACTGCCCTCGAGCAGTCGTCTCGGAGAATGGCTCGATGGGGCGGGTCGCGCGCAGCACCTTAACCTTCTCCGCCTGCATCTCATGCGGGGAGAAGCTAATGGGTTCTTCCATGGCCACAAGGGCCAACAGCTGCAGCAAGTGGTTCTGGATGACGTCGCGCGCCGCGCCAATTCCGTCGTAGTATCCCGCGCGACCGCCTAGGCCAATGTCCTCTGCCATGGTGATCTGCACGTGGTCCACGTAGTGGGCGTTCCACAGGGGATCAAAGAGTTGGTTGGCAAAGCGCAGCGCCAGGATGTTCTGGACCGTCTCCTTGCCCAGGTAATGATCGATACGGAAGACGGCATCCTCCGGGAATACCGCATTGACGATCTCGTTGAGCTTGTGAGCAGATTCCTGATCATGCCCGAACGGCTTCTCGATGACGACTCGTCGCCAGTTCTTCTCGCCTCCGACCGCCATTCCCGTGCGGTCCAGTTGGTGGCAAACGTCGCTAAAGCTGTTCGGCGGGATGGAAAGATAAAAGGCCCAGTTGCCACCGGTTCCGCGCTCCTTGTCGAGCCTGGACAGCGTGGAGGCAAGCTCGTCGAAGGATTCGTTGGAGTCAAAGTTTCCCTGGACAAAATTCATGCCCTCAGCGAGGCGTTGCCACACGTGTTCGTCGAACTCGGTGCGAGCCTTCTCCTCAACGGCATCGCGAACGTAATCCTGGAACTGCTCATTGGACCACTCGCGGCGGCCAAATCCGACGAACGTAAACCCGGCGGGGAGGAGGCCGCGGTGAGCAAGGTCGTAAATCGCAGGCAAAAGCTTTTTCTTAGCCAAGTCGCCCGTGACACCGAAGATCACCATCCCCGAAGGTCCAGCGATACGAGGAAGGCGCGCATCCCGAGGATCGCGCAACGGATTAGTCCATTCGGAGGAAGATGGCATGCCGTCCATTCTAGGTATGGCTTCCCAGACACGACAATGGGGCGGGGAGTGGTTGCCGTGCACCCGCAGATGCAGCACCTTTCCCCGCCCCAGACGCGCTGAGAGGATCCGCTACTTCAAGCGCTGACCCATGGACTCCAGCAGCTCGGACCACGCAGCGACGAACTTATCGACGCCCTCGGTCTCCAAGGTGCGAACGACGTCCTCGACATCGATTCCCGCGCCTCGCAGTGAGTCGAAAACCTGCTGAGCGTCCTCCTTGGTGCCATCCAAGGTGTTGCCATGCAGGCCCCCTTGCTCCAGAACAGCGTCGAGCGTGCCCTCCGGCATGGTGTTGACGGTGTCGGGACCAGCCAACTCGGTGACGTACAGCGTGGCGGGGTAGTCGGGGTTCTTCACACCCGTGGATGCCCACAGCGGACGTTGGACCGGCGCGCCCGCGGGCAAGCCCTCGGAGCCAACCTCCTTGAAGAGCGCGTAGGCGAGGCGGGCATTTGCGACGCCAGCCTTGCCGCGCAGTGCGAGCGCCTCGTCGGTGCCGATCGCCTCGAGTCGCTTGTCCACCTCGGTGTCCATGCGGGAGACGAAGAACGATGCCACGGAGTGGATCGTGGAGACGTCCTTACCGGCCTTCTCCGCGCGCTGGATGCCCTCCTTGAAGGCATCAATGACCTGCTGGTAGCGATCCACGGAGAAGATCAAGGTCACGTTCACGCTGATACCCTCTGCCAGCGCGTCAGAGATCGCTGGAAGTGAGCCATCGGTGGCCGGAATCTTGATCATGACGTTCGGACGGTCGACCTTGGCCCACAGATCCTTGGCCTGCGCCAGGGTGGCGTCACGGTCAGCCGAGATACGCGGATCGACCTCGATGGAGACGCGACCATCCTTGCCGTTGGTCTTTTCAAAGATTTCAGCGAAGGCATCGCAGGCATCGCGAACATCATCGATGGTCATGGCGTAGACCGCCTCGTCGACCTCGGTACGAGCTTCCTTGAGAGTCGCGATCTGCTCGTCATAGGAGGTGCCCTTGCTCATGGCGGAGGCGAAGATCACCGGGTTGGTGGTCACGCCCACGATGGACTTGTTCTTGATGACCTCAGCGAGGTTTCCAGACGTGATGCGTTCGCGGGACAGGTCGTCCAGCCACGTCGAGGTACCAAGCTCGAACAGTGTGTCGATGTGGTTCATTTTATGCTCGTAACTCCTTTACCAGGTCTACTTCTGAGCGGCGGAAATCGACTCGCGGGCTGCCGAAACGACCGCGTCGGCGGTGATACCGAATTCTTCGAAGAGCTTCTCGTATGCGGCAGAGGCGCCGAAGTGCTCTAGGCCGACGTGGCGTCCGGCATCTCCGATGTACTTGTGCCACGGCATAGCCAGACCAGCTTCGACGGAAACGCGGGCGCGGACAGCAGAGGGCAGCACGGATTCGCGGTACTCCTCGTCCTGCTCGTCAAACCAGCTCAGAGACGGTGCGGAGACAACGCGGGTAGCGATTCCCTCCGATTCGAGGGTTGTTGCTGCCTGGACGGCCAGCTGAACCTCAGAGCCGGTGGCGATGAGGATAAAGTCCGGGGTCTCCTTGGAGGCCTCCACCAGGACATAAGCGCCGCGCTTGACGCCCTCCCGAGCCTTTTCCTGGGTACCCTCCAGGATCGGCAGGTTCTGGCGGGTGAGCACCAAAGCCTTGGGTCCCTCCGGAGCCTCCAAGGCAGCTGCCCAGGAGGCAACAGTCTCGTTGGCGTCAGCAGGGCGCAGGACGCTGAGTCCCGGGATAGCGCGAGTAGCTGCCAAGTGTTCCACGGGCTGGTGAGTCGGGCCGTCTTCACCCAAACCGATGGAGTCGTGAGTCCACACGTAGTAGACGTCGGAGTTCATCAGCGCCGCCAGGCGGACTGCCGGGCGCATGTAGTCGGAGAAGACAAAGAACGTTGCACCGTAAGGTCGGGTGCCACCGTGCAGAGCCATGCCGTTGAGGATCGAGCCCATGGCATGTTCACGGATACCAAAGTGCAGGTTGCGGCCGTACGGCTCGAGCTGGAACTTATCCGTTGAACGGCGGGCCGGGCCGAAGGACTTGGAGTCCTTGATGATGGTGTTGGTCGAACCAGCCAGGTCAGCGGATCCGCCCCACAGCTCGGGGAGAACTGCACCCAAAGCCTGCAGCGCAGCCTCGGAGGCCTTACGGGTTGCCAGCGCCTTGTCCTCGGGGGACCAGGTTGGCAGGTCAGCGTCCCACCCCTCCGGCAGCTCGCGGGCGGTCAATCGATCGAGCAGAGCCTTGCGCTCCGGGTTTGCCTCGGCCCACGCGTCGAACTTCTTGGTCCACTCTGCGCGGTAGTCTGACTCGCGTGCGGACAGCGCGCGGGTGTGCTCGAGCACTTCGTTCTCGACGACGAACTTAGCCTCCGGGTCGAAGCCCAGGACCTTCTTGGTGGCGGCAACCTCGTCCTCGCCCAGAGCAGCGCCGTGGGAAGCACCGGTGTTCATGGCGTTGGGAGCGGGGTAGGCGATCACTGTGCGGACGCGAATGAACGAGGGTCGAGTGGTCTCTGCCTGTGCATTCTTGATGGCTTCCTCGAGGGCTACGATGTCCTCGCCGGATCCGACCTCCTGGACATGCCAGCCATAGGCCTCGTAGCGTGCGGACACGTCCTCGGTGAAGGCAATGTTGGTGTCGTCCTCGATGGAGATCGAGTTGTCATCCCAAAAGACGATCAGGTTGCCCAGCTCCTGAGTTCCAGCCAAGGAACCTGCCTCTGCGGTGACACCCTCCTGGATATCGCCGTCGGAGGCCATAACGTAAATGAAGTGGTCGAAGGGGGATTCTCCGGCCGGGGTCTCCGGGTCGTAGAGACCGCGCTCTCGGCGAGCTGCCATAGCCATGCCGACCGAGGAAGCCAAGCCTTGACCAAGCGGGCCGGTGGTGATTTCCACGCCGTTGGTGTGGCCGTGCTCCGGGTGGCCGGGCGTCTTAGAACCCCAGGTGCGCAGTGCCTGAAGATCAGATACCTCGAGTCCGAATCCGCCCAGGAAGAGCTGGACGTACTGCGTCAGGGAGCTGTGGCCCAGGGACAGGATGAAGCGGTCTCGACCGATCCACTCCGGGTCTGCCGGGTCGTGGTGCATCACTCGCTGGTACAGGGTGTAGGCCAACGGGGCCAGAGACATGGCCGTGCCGGGGTGGCCGGAGCCAGCCTTCTGCACGGCATCGGCAGCGAGCAGGCGAGCAGTATCTACAGCGCGAGTGTCCACATCAGACCAGTCGCTGGGATAACGACGCTCGGTGTAGGCCTTCTTTTCATCGGTTAGAGCCACAGATTAACTCCTTGTTTTCAGCGGTAACGTGCGTACCGTACGTCCGGCCTTGCACGGGTGTGTAAGACTTGGGTGCCAATGTACGCCACGAAACAGTCTATCTATTCGCAGCGCCATTGTCCGCCAAAGATACGATCAAAGATAAAAGGGGGAAACCCGGGGGCATTTTGGTGGACTCCATTACGCCGGTAGCATGGATCGACGCGACCTAACTCAGGTTTCAAGCGAACCCGGGAACTTCCGGAGCGATTCCTCCGACAAGTACAGAGGTGCTGCGAGATTTTTCTTACTCTCCGCAATAACGGCGGAGGAGACCAGATCCGGTGACTAGCTCTTCGGTTACCGTCAAACCAGGCCGAATTGGCCGCGGACTTACCCACGATGGAGGATCTTCGTTGGAGACGATCAAGGCCTACTTCGCGCTCACTAAGCCGAGGGTCATCGAACTCCTCCTCGTCGCCGCCATCCCCGCCATGCTGCAGGCTGATCGCGGCTCGGTCAATCTCGCTCTCATCGCTGGCACGCTCATCGGCGGATGGGCAGGTGCGGCAGCTGCCAATACCTTCAATATGGTTGTCGACTATGACATAGACCAGAAGATGGGGCGCACTCGCGCTCGGCCATTGGTCCGTCACAAGATCACCAAACGCCGTGCCGCCACGTTCGCCTGGGTACTGCTCATTTTCAGCGTGCTTTGGCTGTGGTTTGTCATCGGGTCGCCACTGGCAGCCGGGTTTATCATCCTGACCAACTGGTTCTACGTCTTCGTCTACACCAAGTGGCTGAAGCGACGCACCTGGCAAAACGTCATCTGGGGCGGCGCCGCTGGCTGCATGCCCGTCCTGGTGGGCTGGGCGGCGATCCGCGCTCACGCAGGTGAAGGTCCGGATGGATGGTGGCAGGCCCTGGTGATGTTCCTCATCATCTTCTTCTGGACCCCGCCGCACACCTGGGCGCTGGCAATGAAGTACCGCGACGATTACGCCAAGGCCAACGTGCCCATGCTTCCGGTCATCGCCGAGCCTGTTGCGGTAACCCGCCAGATCCTGTTCTACACCTGGGTGACCGTCTTGGTATCCCTGGCGCTGATCCCAGCAACCTCCTGGATTTACGCTGTCGGAGCAGTTGTCACTGGTATCGCGTTCATTGCGCTGGCTACCAAGCTCCACCGTGGCGTCGCGCGTGGCGAGGAAGTCAAGCCTCTGCGCTTGTTCATTCTCTCCAACAATTACCTCGCGCTGCTTTTCCTCGCGCTCTCCGTTGACGCCGTACTTGGCTGGCAACCCCTGTTCTAATTAGCCTTCCGCCATGCGCAACACGATCGATCCGACCGTGGCACGCTCTTGGAGATCGCGATGAGCTCGCTCTGCTTCCGCTAAGGGGTACGACGCGGATACGGTGACGTCGAGACGCTTCTCGACGATCGCTTGCACCACAGCTTGAGCCCGCATCGTGAATTCGTCTCCATCCGCAACGTAGGCCCCCAGCGAGGGGCGCGTGAGGTAGATGGATCCCCGTTGGTTGAGGACCTGTGGGTCTAGGGGATCGACGGGGCCGGAGGCTGCCCCGAAGAGGACCACCAGGCCACGGGGTTTAACGCTGTGTAGGGACTGATCGAAGGTCGCTTGCCCCACGCCGTCGTAGACAACGTCTACTCCTTGTCCGGCGGTAAGTTCGCGCACCTGCTCCACGAGGTCGTCTCCATATCGGAGCACATGAGTAGCCCCAGCTGCGTACGCGCGTTCCTCCTTGGCGTCGCTGGAGACGACGGAAATAACCGTTGCGCCGCGGTCTGCAGCCATTTGGGTGACCAGCAGGCCCACTCCGCCGGCACCGGCGGTAACTAGGCAGGTGGAATTTTCCACCAGGTCATAAACGGAGTGCACGAGCATGTGGGCGGTCATGCCTTGCAACAGCATCGAAGCGGCGGTCTCGTCATCAATTTCTTGCGGGACGGCAACGAGGCGGTCACGTGCTACACACACTTGCTCGGCATAGGACCCAAAGGAATCAGCCCACGCAACCTTCGTGCCTTCGGCGATGATTCCCTCGGGGTCGTAGGCCACGCGACCAACACCTTCTTTGCCTGGGGTGAAAGGAAGATCGCTGGGGTAGATGCCCTCACGGAAATAGGTGTCGATGTAGTTGATTCCGGCCACCAAAACGTCGATAAGCACCTCACCCTCAGCCGGGGTGGGTGCTTCGACGTCCTTAAGTTGGAGAACCTCCGGTCCACCGTGGGATTCAACAGAAATTGCCTTCATACAATCCCACGATAGCGCGCACAGCGTCTGTGTCGGGGCGGGTTAGCGGGAACTCTCCGTCTCGGGGTGGGGTAGCCGGCGACGGCTGTGGGCCCAAACAATCGCGGTGCAAGCGGTAACGACCGAGGACATACCGATGTGGATCGGCACGGTCCAACGCGGAACTCCCAGGTAGAACTGTGCGACGCCGATGGCCCACTGCACAACAATGACCGCGAGCAGGACCATGACCGCGCGTTGCGCTGCACTAGCTGCGCGAGCTCGGCGAATGAGGAACGCGCCGATGAGTGTGCATCCCAGGTATAGGTACATGCACACGGCATGGATGATGGCCATCATCTTGGTATCGACGTTGAGGCGGCCCTCCATACCGACTCCGTCATCTCCCGAGTGGACGCCGGAGCCAGTAACCATCGTTCCGGTAATCAGCACGATGGCCAGAGCAACGGCTCCACACAGCAGGACTGATCGGATGTGCGGCGGAAGAGCAGTGGAGACCGCGCTGTGGTCGTCCTCCGCGATCCGGGAGTACAGCAGTGCAGCGACCCACACCAGGATCATCGAGGGCAGGAAGTGGACTGCTACTGCCCACCACTGCAGATCCAAGAGAACAGAGATTCCGCCAATGACAGCCTGGGCGATGATGCCCAGCCCCGAGATCCACGCGTAAACCTTAAGCTCGCTGCGTCGGTTGGCCTTGTACATCGCGATTGTGACCAGCAGCGCAACGAAGGCCAGCACGAAAGTGAGCAAGCGATTGCCAAACTCAATTGCCTGATGCACGAGGGGAGCAGCTCCTGCAACAGGAACGAGAGATCCCTCGTGGCAATTTGGCCAGGTGTTGCAACCAAGGCCGGAGCCTGTCACGCGGACGATGGAGCCGGTGACGGTGATCCCGCCCTGCGCGATCAACAAGATGAGCGCGAGAATTCGCTGTTGCCGCAGGGTAGGAACCCAGGTGCGCCAACGTTGGGAAAGACTGGAAGATACAGAGGTGGCAGACACGTTCTTTGAGTCTAATCCCGCTATGGCTTAAGACTCGAACCGGAACAGACGCGTGGCGGCTATCCCGCCGAGCGCGCACCAGCCAGCCAGAACGAGCAGGCTTTGCCAGGGAATTGTGTGCTGGAAGGCGTCGTGAAGCCCAGCGCCCAATGCCACGGTCGGAATGAGGATGCTCCATCCCGGTGAAGCCAACCCCCCAGTGAGAAACACGTACCCTAGGGCTCCCGAAAGCACGAGCCACACCAGGTTGGCCAAGCCCAGGACAATTTCTGAGCTCAGGCTTCCACCGATGAGCAAGCCGAGGGCCGTGCACGCTGCGATTCCAGCCAGCAATACGAGCGTGGCGAGCGCGACTCCGAGAAGGGTTGTACGCCACCCGAGGAGGAATGCACAGGCGGATAGGACCACAACCTGAACCAAGGCCATCACGAGGACGGCGAAAATCTTGCCCGCGATGATTGTGGACGCTGAGACACCTGAGGCGCCGGCCCGTTTGAGAGCGCCATATCGGCGATCGAAGGCGACCGAAATGGCCTGTCCCGTCAACCCAGAGCTTGCAGCTGCGATGGACAGAACCATGGGAAACGCCGTGTCAAGGGTGTGGTCCGCACTTAATGCGGGAACCTTGGCCACCGCGATGAGGGCTGCGATCGGGATGATCAAACTCAGCAGAAGCTGTTCTGGATGACGCAGCATGAGGGAGGCCTCGACCCTGCCCTGCGCGAGCGCCATGCGCAGGCGAGACGCACGCCGCGGTTGGGGTGCAAAGACACCAGTTGGCAGGTTCAAAGCAACGCCGTGAAGTTCAGACATGTGGACTAGCTCCTCAGCTCGCGACCAGTAAGGGAGAGAAATACTGCCTCCAGGGAAGAGCGCCCGGCTTCCAGGGTGCGAATCTGTATGTCCTCCCGCGCTAAATCGGCAGCTAGCCGAGCAATGGTTTCTGGTGAGGGGGAGTGTTCGTATCGGTACGTAGTCGGCTTGAGAGCAGTGACCTCGCGATACAAGGGGCTCGTCTCCGGGATGGGAGTGAGCGTTTCAAATTGGATTCCCTGAGCCACGCTTTGGGTCAGAGTGGCCGGAGACCCGGACGCAACTACGCTGCCCTTATCGACGATGACCACCGTGTCGGCCAAGAGCTCGGCCTCATCCATGAGGTGGGTCGTAATAAGTACGCTGACGCCATCTCGCTTCAAGGCACGCACGATGTCCCACACCCGGTGACGAGATTGTGCGTCCATGCCTGCGGTGGGTTCGTCTAAAAAGACCAGCTCGGGGCGGCCAATCAAGGCGAGCGCCAGCGACACGCGCTGTTGCTGGCCGCCGGAAAGCCGCCGGTACGTGGTTGAGCGAACCCCCTCAAGCCCCAAGAGGGAAATGAGCCACTCCGGATCATGAGGATTCGCGCTGTATGAAGCCGCGAGGCGAAGAGATTCGATAACGCTGAGTCCCGAGTACCCGCCTCCGCCTTGGAGCATGATGCCCACGCGCTCACGCACCTCCATCGGGGAGGTCGCTGGATCGAGTCCCACAGTGCGGATCGAGCCGGAGCTGGGGGTTTGAAAACCCTCGCACATCTCAACCGTCGTCGTCTTGCCAGCACCATTAGGTCCTAGCAACGCCAGCACCTCGCCACGAGGCAGCGAAAAAGAAACGCGATCGACGGCTGTCTTCGAGCCAAAAGTCTTAGAGACGTTGTCTACGACCAGCGCTGGTTCATCGGTTGTTCTGACCACGAGGGCATAGCTTAGGTGATAATCGACTTCCTCCGGAACAGCCACCAACCGGCAATCATGATCAATCCGCCCGCGATGGCTGCTCCAACATAGATAGTTCCCACTGTGGCTGCGGGCAGCGCGAGTCCACGGGGGAGCACAAAGAAGCTCATCGCCGCCGAATACGCCATGACGGCAACGCGGAAGAATGCGCGATTTGCCCATGTGGCCAGGGGAATAATCGCCCATAAGAGGTACCAGGGGTGCACTACGGGAAACAGGATCACCAGCACAAACGTTCCTACGCCCAGGCCACCTACGGGGTGGATCGCGCCGCGGTAGACCGCAAAAAGCATGCGCACGACGAACCCTCCCGCAATGAGCACGCCCACTAGGCGGGTAATGGACAGGATTGCCTCCGTGTGATCGCCGAGTCCGAGCAGCATGGCGAAGAATCCGGAGATCACGCCGATGTCGGTAGTGATGGACATCCAGCTGCGGATTGTTGCGGCGCCGCCTTGACCGGTTATCCAGCCCAATCCAATGCCTGTAATCGCCGTTACTGCGGCGACGGTGAGGGCAAGGACACAGGCCATGGCCGAGGCGGATACCCCGATGGCGACAACGGCGGGGCGGCCCATCCGAGAAAACTTCCGCGCCAGAGCCATACCCAAAAAGCCCAAGCCAATGAACCCGGTGACCTTGACCAGGCCGGCGCAGGTGATGAGAACTCCGCCCAGAGCTATGAGGCCAAATCCCAGCGGCCTGGTGTGGTAAGTCACCTTGTCCACTCCGCGCAGGCCAAGCTCGAGGCCTACGAGAGCCAGGCCCAGCATGACGGCCTCATTGTGAATTCCGCCAACCAGGTGAAGGAGGGTAAGCGGGTTGAGGATGCCGAGCCACAACGCGGTTGTTGGGCGCACACCGCAGCGGCGGGAGAGTTGAAGCACCGCCCAGGCGCAGCTGGCGATTCCCGCCAGGCTCAAGGCCCGGTGAGCGAGAACGCCAAGGACGATCGAGTCGTTGGTGATAACGCTGACCAGGGCTGACAGCCCAAGGGCCACCGGGCCGTAAGGGGAGGGGGACTCGGCCCAAATAAAGGGAACTGACCGGGCTAGGTGATGTTCGGCACCCAAAAGTTGAACCGGTCCGGCAGAGTAGGGATCCATGCCGTGGGCAACAATCGAGCCTTGCGCCAAGTAAGAGTAGATGTCCTGCGTAAACAGTGGGGCAGTGAGAGCGATCGGCAACGACCAGCAGAGGAACGTAGCCGCCAGATCACGCACGTGCACCGATGCGGCACCCACGTAACGCGACATGATGAGCCAGGCCAAGACGATCAGCCCCGCTCCGATCAGCACGATCGAGGACGAGGTTTGGAGCATCCGCGCCATCAGATCACCCAGGGGCGCCTTGCCGTAGGGGTTGTTAACCACCGGAAGAGCGCCTGCACCAAGACCTCCCACTCCGATAAGAAGTGCACCAACAGTTCCGATCCACCGCAGGACAAGGAAGCGATGGTAGGCAAATAGTTTGAGGTCGGTGGCCGGCGTTTCTGCTCGGTTATGGAGGTGAGCAGCACGGGATCCGGATCGCCCGAGGTGGGGCAAGTCTGCTGGAAGTCGTGACGGCACGAACCTGATAGTACGACATTCGCGAGTGCTTTCCGCCCGGCAGTGCCGTCCAGAGCAACCCGCCGGTGGATTAGGGGAGGGTGGACGCATCGAGGCAATTTAGGCACACTAGTGTTGTCAAAAGACGGCCACCGAGAGTTCCATTCGAGGGCCCGGGTTTAAGCAGGAGGTGAAACACGTGGTGAAGTCTCGTTCTACGAGAGATGGTGATTCTAATACCAGGTCACTCGTGTTGGGTCTTTTGCTCAAGCACGGGCCCATCACCGCAGCGGATCTGGGTGAGCGTCTCGGCCTATCGGCCGCTGGTGTGCGACGACACCTTGACAACCTCCTCACGGAGGAATTGGCGGAGACTGTTGAGCGGCGCCCGAGCGGACGCGGCAGGCCTGCCAAGTACTTCCGGCTAACCGAAGCCGGAAGGAATCGGTTCGGGCACGGGTACGACGAGTTGGCCACCCAGGCACTCGATGCTCTGCGCGAAGCCGGCGGCTCCGATGCGGTTCGGCATTTTGCCCGCGCGCGCATCGAGCAGGTGGTGGCTGATGTGGAATCAACCCTCGACAACGATGGCTGCATCGAAAAGACCACTGCTCAGATCGCAGAGGCCCTGGACGAGCACGGCTACGCCGTGACAGTGACCCGGGCCGGTAACGGGATCCAGATCTGCCAACACCATTGCCCCGTGGCAAGCGTTGCGGCAGAACACCCGGAGCTATGCCAGGCTGAGCATGAGGTCATTGCCTCCAAACTGGGGCTACACATCCAGCCGCTAGCTACCATCACGCAAGGTCACGGCATCTGTACCACGAACATTCCGCTCCAGCCTGCTGGCGAGGAAGAATCAAACCCTGACACACCGCGGACCACTCCAGATGAAAGGAGCGACACATGACCCAGGCGCAGACCAAGCCCGGCATGACAACGCCCATGAGTGACGATGAGATCATTGATTCCATCGGCGCCTACAACTACGGATGGCATGACTCCGACGAGGCAGGCGCTTCTGCTCGCCGTGGCCTGAACGAAGATGTCGTCCGCGATATCTCCCGCCTCAAGAACGAGCCCGAGTGGATGCTCGAGCAGCGACTCAAGGCACTGGGGATCTTTGACAAGAAGCCCATGCCTACCTGGGGTGCAGACCTCAGCGGTATCAACTTCGACGAGATCAAGTACTTCGTGCGCTCCACGGAGGGCCAGGCACAAACCTGGGAGGATCTGCCCGAGGACATCAAGAACACCTACGACAAGCTCGGTATCCCGGAGGCAGAGAAGCAGCGCCTGGTGGCGGGTGTTGCTGCACAGTACGAGTCTGAGGTGGTCTACCACCAGATCCGTGAGGACCTGGAGGAAAAGGGAGTCATCTTTGTCGATACCGACACAGCTCTGCGTGAGCACGAGGAGATTTTCAAGGAGCACTTCGGCTCCGTCATCCCTGCTGGTGACAACAAGTTCTCCGCTCTGAACACGGCAGTTTGGTCTGGTGGCTCGTTTATCTACGTCCCCAAGGGGGTGCACGTAGATATTCCGCTGCAGGCATACTTCCGCATCAATACCGAGAACATGGGTCAGTTCGAGCGCACGCTCATCATCGTGGACGAGGACGCCTATGTTCACTACGTAGAGGGCTGCACCGCACCGATCTACAAGTCCGACTCTCTGCACTCGGCCGTCGTGGAGATCATCGTGAAGAAGGGTGGACGCTGCCGCTACACCACCATTCAGAACTGGTCGAACAATGTGTACAACCTGGTCACCAAGCGCGCCAAGGCCGAAGAGGGCGCAACCATGGAATGGGTCGATGGCAACATCGGCTCCAAGGTCACCATGAAGTACCCCGCCGTGTGGATGACCGGCGAACACGCCAAGGGCGAGGTTCTCTCCGTGGCGTTTGCAGGTGAGGGCCAGTTCCAGGACACCGGAGCGAAGATGACCCATATGGCTCCGCACACCTCGTCCAACGTGGTGTCCAAGTCGGTTGCGCGCGCTGGTGGGCGCTCGGCCTACCGTGGACTCATTCAGGTCAACGCCAATGCTCATCACTCCACCGCCAATGTTGAGTGTGATGCGCTGCTGGTCGACAACATCTCGCGTTCGGATACCTACCCCTACAACGACATTCGCAATGATCATGTCTCGCTGGGCCACGAGGCGACTGTTTCTCAGGTCTCCGAGGAGCAGTTGTTCTACCTCATGTCGCGTGGTGTGCCGGAGGAAGAGGCAATGGCCATGATCGTGCGCGGCTTCGTGGAGCCGATCGCCAAGGAGCTCCCGATGGAATACGCCCTCGAGCTCAACCGCCTGATCGAACTGCAGATGGAAGGATCCGTGGGTTAATGGTCAACGAAACCTCTACTGTTACCAACGCGTCGGGAGTCCAGACCAAGGGCGATGCCTTCGCCTCCTTTAACGTCGATGACTTCGAGGTCCCGCACGGCCGGGCCGAGGATTGGCGATTCATCTCTCTGCGCTCCCTGCGTGGCCTGCACAATGGCTCTTTTGCCCCGGCTGCGGATCAGCTGGTGCGGGTCGATGCTCCGGAGGGCGTCGAGGTTGCCACTGTAGCCAAGGATGACGAGCGTCTTGGCCGTGCTGGTGCGCCCACCGACCGGGTCGCTGCACAGGCCTGGACCTCCATGGAAACGGCGCAGTTTGTGGGGATTAAGGCGAATCACGTCGTCGACAAGCCCATCTCAGTGACGATCACCGGGCGCGGATCCGACGTCACCACCTTCGGCGCGACCACCATCAATGTCGAATCTGGTGCCGAGGCCACTGTGCTCCTGCGCTACGAGGGCTCGGGCACCCACGCCGACAACGTTGAGTTCGTAGTGGGCGACAATGCTCGCTTGACCGTCGTCGTCGACGCTGAGTGGAATACCGACGCTGTTCACCTCTCGGCGCACCGCGCGCTTCTGGGGCGCGACGCAACCCTGCGCCACACCGTAGTGACCTTCGGCGGCGAAGTTGTGCGGATCACCCCGCGCGTCAACTACACCGCACCGGGCGGCGATGCCGAGATGATCGGCCTGTACTTTGCGGATGACGGACAGTACATCGAGAATCGACTGCTCGTTGATCACTCGGTGCCCAACTGCCGATCGCTCGTGCTCTACAAGGGCGCACTCCAGGGCGACACCAGCAATCCTCGCACCGAGGCTCGTACCTGCTGGGTGGGCGACGTGCTCATTCGCTCGAATGCCAAGAACACCGACACGTATGAGACGAACCGCAACCTGGTTCTCAGCGAGGGAGCGCGTGCCGACGCCATTCCCAATCTGGAGATCGAGACCGGTGAGATCGCCGGTGCCGGACACGCAGCCACCGTCGGCCGTTTCGACGACGAGCACATGTTCTACCTGCGTTCTCGCGGTATCCCAGAGGATGTCGCGCGCCGCATGATCATCCGCGGGTTCTTCTCCGAGGTCATCTCCCGCATCCCCATTGAATCTGTACGCGAAGAGCTGGAAAACCGCGTCTCCGCCGAGCTAGCCAAGCAGAACGCTTAAGAAAGAGGAACGCACGACAATGAGCACTCTGGAAATCAAGAACCTCCACGCCCAGGTCCTGCCTAGCCAGGAGGGCGCCGAGCCGAAGCCGATCCTCAAGGGCGTGAACCTGACGATCAATTCCGGCGAAACCCACGCCATCATGGGCCCAAATGGCTCCGGCAAGTCCACGCTGGCCTACACCCTGTCCGGACACCCGCGCTACGAAGTCACCGAGGGTGAGGTGCTTCTCGACGGCGTCAACATCCTCGATCTGGAGGTTGACGAGCGTGCGCGCGCGGGCCTGTTCCTGGCAATGCAGTACCCGACCGAGGTGCCGGGCGTGTCCACGTCTAACTTCATGCGTACCGCTGTAACCCACACCCGTGGTGAGGCTCCCTCTCTGCGTGAGTGGGTCAAGGAAGTTAACCAGGCACGCGAGGCACTCTCCATCGACAAGTCCTTCAGCGAGCGCTCGGTCAACGAGGGCTTCTCCGGTGGCGAGAAGAAGCGGCACGAGGTTATGCAGCTTGGCCTGCTTAAGCCCAAGTTTGCCGTTCTGGACGAGACCGACTCAGGCCTGGACGTCGACGCCCTGCGCATCGTGTCCGAGGGCGTGAACCGCTACCAGGACGAGAACAACGGCGGCATCCTGCTGATCACGCACTACAAGCGCATCCTCAACTACGTCAAGCCCGACTACGTCCACGTCTTTGCAGGTGGTCAGATCATTAAGACCGGCGGCGCAGAGTTGGCCGATGCGCTTGAGGCCGACGGCTACGATCAGTTCCTGGCCTAATGTCGTACGTGGATGCTCAAGGCCAGCTGGATGTCGCGGCCGTTCGCAGCGAGTTCCCCATCCTCGCACGTACTGTCCGTGATAATCAGCCGCTGATTTACCTGGACTCTGGTGCTACCTCTCAGCGCCCGGAACGCGTGTGGCGGGCAGAGGAGCGATTTGTGCTGGGCACCAACGCTCCCGTCCACCGCGGCTCCTACCAGTTGGCGGAAGAAGCGACGGATGCTTACGAGGGTGCCCGCGAAGACATCGCGGCTTTTGTAGGTGCGCGTTCCACGGAGATTGCCTTCACCAAGAACGCGACCGAGGCACTCAACCTGGTTGCCTTTACCTTGGGTGACGAGCGATCGGGTGAGCTGCGAGTCTCAGAAGGGGATACGGTCGTGGTCACTGAGCTTGAGCACCACGCGAACCTCGTTCCCTGGCAGGAACTTTGTCAGCGCACAGGTGCCACGCTGAAGTGGTACGGCACAACCGAGGACGGGCGTATTGACCTGGACTCACTCGAGCTGGACGAATCCGTCAAGGTCGTTGCCTTTACGCACCAGTCCAACGTCACCGGTGCAGTCGCAGATGTGCAGGAGATGGTGCGGCGCGCCCGCGAGGTGGGTGCACTTGTGGTCCTCGACGCCTGCCAGTCTGTACCGCACATGCCGGTGGACTTTCACCAGCTGGACGTCGACTTCGCCGCTTTCTCCGGCCACAAGATGTGTGGCCCAAGCGGCGTCGGCGTGCTCTACGGACGGGCGAATTATCTGCAGATGCTGCCGCCCTTCCTCACCGGTGGGTCAATGATCGAGGTTGTGAAGATGGAAGGGTCCACCTTTGCGCCGGCGCCTCAGCGATTCGAGGCAGGAACTCAGATGACCAGCCAGGTGGTGGGTTTGGGAGAAGCCGTTCGGTTCCTCAATGACGTGGGGATGGAAAACATCGCTGCCCATGAGAACTGGCTGACGGCCTATGCGCTGGAAAAGCTCACGGCTATCAAGGGGGTGCGCATCATTGGGCCCACGTCAGCTGAACGGCGCGGAGGAGCGATCTCCTTTACCGTTGAGGGCGTTCACCCGCACGACCTCGGGCAAATGCTGGATTCGCGCGGGGTTTCGATCCGCACTGGTCATCACTGCGCCTGGCCCGCTCACCGCGCCTTGGATGCGCAGTCGACCGCCCGGGCAAGCTTCTACCTTTACAACACCGAAGACGAGATCGACGCGCTGGCCGATGCGATCGTCTACGCGCAGAATTTCTTTGGAGTGAAGTAGATGAACATGGAGTCGATGTACCAGGAAGTCATCCTGGACCACTACAAGAACCCCAGCCATGCGGGGCTGCGTGATCCCTTTGACGCGGAGGTCCACCACGTCAACCCCTCCTGTGGCGACGAGCTAACTCTGCGCGTCAAAGTGTCCGAGGACGGGAAGACTGTCGAGGACGTCTCCTATGACGCCGAAGGATGCTCGATCTCGCAGGCGTCGACCTCTGTGATGGCGGAAGAAATTATCGGTCTCCCCGTGGCTGAGGCGTTAGAGAAGCTCGAGGCTTTCGAGCACATGATCACCTCGCGCGGCCAAGAGGAGGGAGACGCCGAGCTCATCGGAGACGGCGTGGCCTTTTCCGGGGTGGCCAAGTTCCCAGCACGTGTGAAGTGCGCCCTCCTGGGATGGAAGGCGTTCCAAGCAGCGACCTCTGAGGCGCTGGAAACGAAGGAGAGCTAAATCATGACTGAACCTGAGAACACCGAGAGCAGTTCCAACTTCGACGGGGCAGGGCAGAAGCCAGAGCAGACTGAGGAGCAGCTCAAGCTCGTCGGCGACGTCGAGGAGTATCTGCGCGACGTCATCGACCCCGAGTTGGGAATCAATGTGGTGGACCTCGGTCTGGTGTACGACATTTGGATCGAAACTTCCGAGGCTGGAGCACACACCGCGGTAGTCAACATGACGTTGACCTCTCCGGCCTGCCCACTGACTGATGTGATCGAGGATCAAGCTACGAGCGCGGTTGTGGGCAACACTGACGCTGAGGCTTTGATCCTGAATTGGGTGTGGATGCCCCCGTGGGGCCCACACATGATCACCGAGGAAGGTCGGGAGCAGCTGCGCGCCCTGGGGTTCGCAGTCTAGCTGCCCAGAAATTACCCCCGTTTCGGGCATCCTTAGGGTGTCCCGAGCGGGGGTTTTCTCTATTTTCTTCGCTTTCCAGCACAAAGTTCAGATATCTGATGTCCGACTCTTCTAATGTTAGGTAGAACACAGTCCCAGCTCAGGAAGGTGATCCCCATGCTGTGTTCACACCGCTTGGCCACAACGCTCGCTGTTGGAATGGTCAGTACCGTCATGCTCTATCCCGTCCCCGCTCACGGTGCGATTGGGAATTCCAGCCCTTCCTCCCTAGGTTTGTCTTCCCTCGGTTTGTCTTCCTTGGACGACCAGGATCCCGGGTACGGATTCGATGCCGATCCGCAGGTGGAGGGCGAGTTCACGCGGCAGACCCTGGCGGTTTCCGGAGAGGGATATGACTGCTACCGCATTCCTGCCCTCGCGGTCTCTCCCCGCGGCAGCGTAATTGCTAGCTACGACGGACGCCCGGGAAGCTGCGCGGATGCTCCGAACCCCAACGACATCGTGCAGCGGGTTTCCACTGACAACGGCGCAACATTCGGTTCCGAGACTGTCGTCGCCAAAGGGGACCCGAGTACTCCCGAAGGGTTCTCCGATCCCAGCCTGATTGTCAATTGGCATACCGGAACCGTTCACAACATCCATGTCCGCTCCCTTAAGGCAGGAATTGCTGCCTCGGTTCCCGGAACAGATCCAGACCAGAAAGATGCTATACACGTCAATCACGCGCGCTCGTTTGATGACGGGCAGACATGGCAGCACCGATTGATCACCTCTGAGGTCTCCAGCCCCGAGGACCGCGGTCGATTTGCAACCTCCGGCAATGGTATTCAGCTCCACTACGGCGAGCACCGCGGACGCCTCGTTCAGCCCGCGATGACAATTCAAGAGGACGGGACATGGGCGTATGTGGCCTGGTATTCCGATGACTTCGGCATCACCTGGTCCCATGGCCAGCCGTTTGGACACACCGGTGATGAAAACAAGATTGTGGAGCTTTCCGACGGTCGCCTGATGATGAACGGCCGTGTCAAGGGAGAAGGAACCACCCGAGTCGTGTCCTATTCGGATGATGGCGGCGAGACCTGGACCGAGCCAGTGGCCGACCCGAACCTACCTGATCCGCGCAACAATGCCTCTGTGATCCGCGCGTTCCCTAATGCGCCCCAGGGGAGTAAGGAAGCTAAGGTTCTGCTCTTCTCCAATACTGCATCCACCACAGAGCGCAACCATGGAACCATCAGGATGAGTTGTGACGACGGTCAGACGTGGCCGGTGTCCAAGGAGTTCCACGAAGGGCCGGTCGATTACACCTCGATGGCAACCCTGCCAGACGGTCGAATCGGCATGCTCTGGGAGGATCATGCGGACTCGTACTCCATCGTGTTCTCCACCTTCTCGTTGTCCTGGTTGGGTTCGACCTGTCTGGAGTAGGGCTTCTTCGGTGGCCTGATACGATCAACGCTCGTGATTGTCACCAATGACCTGGAAGTTCGCGTAGGCGCCCGCACCCTCCTCAATGCCCCTGGGCAGCACCTTCGTGTGCAGCCTGGTGACCGCATCGGGTTGGTCGGGCGCAACGGCGCTGGCAAGACCACCACCATGCGCATTCTGGCAGGGGAGACGGAGCCTTACGGTGGCTCCGTGACCCGTTCGGGCGACATCGGTTACCTTCCGCAGGACTCTCGAGAGGGCAACATCGAACAAACAGCTCGTGATCGCGTTCTTTCTGCCCGTGGATTGGACGAGATCAAGCGCTCGATGGCCAAGCAGCATGCCATCATGGAGGAGTCCGAAGGCGCTAAGCGCGATAAAGCCATTGACCGCTACTCCAAGCTGGAGGAACGCTTCGCTGCCCTGGGAGGCTACGAGGCAGACTCCGAGGCAGCCCAAATCTGCGACAACTTGGGCTTAGAGGCTCGCATTCTCGACCAGCAGCTCAATACGCTATCCGGTGGTCAGCGACGCCGTGTCGAACTCGCTCAGATCTTGTTCGCTGCAACGAACGGGTCCGGGAAATCCGCGACGACTTTGCTTCTCGACGAGCCCACCAACCACCTAGATGCTGACTCCATCGGCTGGTTGCGCACCTTCCTGTCCAAGCACGAAGGTGGGCTGATCATGATCTCGCACGACGTCGAACTGCTGGACGCCGTGTGCAACAAGGTGTGGTTCCTGGATGCAGTCCGGGGCGAGGCCGACGTGTACAACATGGGCTTTTCCAAGTACAAGGATGCCCGCGCCCTCGATGAGGCTCGTCGACGCCGCGAGCGTGCAAACGCAGAGAAGAAGGCTTCGGCACTGCAAAAGCAGGCCGCCAAGCTCGGCGCAAAGGCCACCAAGGCTGCGGCTGCAAAGCAGATGCTTGCTCGAGCTGACCGCATGATGAACCAGCTTGACGAGGTCCGAGTGGCCGACAAGGTGGCCAACATCTCCTTCCCAGAGCCAGCTCCCTGCGGCAAGACCCCTATGAACGCCAAGGGCCTTACCAAGATGTACGGCTCTCTTGAGGTATTCGCCGGGGTGGACCTAGCCATTGACCGGGGTTCCCGAGTCGTTGTCCTAGGCTATAACGGCGCAGGTAAAACCACTCTTCTCAAGATGCTGGCTGGTGTGGAACGCACCGACGGTGAGGGCGGAATCGTCACCGGCCACGGGCTGAAGATCGGGTACTTTGCCCAGGAGCACGACACGATTGACGGCAGCCAGTCGGTCTGGGAAAACACCATCAACGCCTGCCCAGATGCCAACGAGCAGGACCTCCGCTCTCTTCTTGGTGCCTTCATGTTTTCCGGCGACAAGTTGGAGCAGCCGGCGGGCACACTGTCAGGTGGTGAAAAAACTCGTTTGTCCCTAGCGACGCTGGTCTCTTCCCGAGCCAACGTCTTGCTTCTCGACGAGCCCACCAACAACCTCGACCCCATATCGCGTGAGCAGGTGCTGGACGCTCTCAAGACCTACACCGGCGCAGTTGTGCTGGTTACCCACGATCCAGGCGCAGTAAAGGCCCTCGAACCCGAGCGGGTCATCATAATGCCCGACGGAGACGAGGACCTGTGGTCCGATTCCTATATGGAGATCGTTGAGCTGGCGTAGCTTAATGTGGCGCTAGTTCAGCTGGGCCTCAGCCGGGCTCACCGGCTGTGACTTGGTCACCACTTTGTGTCCCCACCACAACGCGAGGAACACCGGGATGCCCAGGTACGGCGTCAAAATCGCGCCCAGGTTTTCCCCGCTGGTGATGGGGGCGTAGGCCTGTCCAAGCACAACGAAGCCGCACATCACCAGCGCGATGAGCGAACCTGTGGCGCCGAGCGGAGCACGGTACGGCAGAGTGGAAAGCTCGATGCCTTGAGCCTTCAGAGCCGCGCGGAATTTTACGTGGCAATACGCGATGCCGATCCAGGTGATAAATCCCGCCAGGGCGCTCAGCGTAAGCAGGAAGATGTAGGCCACGCCGTCGCCCACCAAGGACGTCACAAAGCCGAACATTCCCACGGCTGCGGTAGCAATGAGCGCGGGAATCGGGACCTTGTGAGAGGACAGTGAGCCAAAGATCTTAGGGGCGAGCCCTTCCTTGGCCATTGAGTACAGCATGCGCGTGGAGGCGTAAAGGCCAGAGTTTCCGGCGGAGAGCACTGAGGTCAAGATCACGGCGTTCATCACACTGGCAGCGATGGCCACGCCGGCATTATCAAAGACCAACGTGAACGGCGAAACGGCGATGTTGTCTTCCGAAGCGGCGAGTAGGCGCTCATCGGTGTACGGGATAAGAAAGCCAATGACGGCAATTGCACCAATGTAAAACAGTAGGATGCGCCAGAAGATGGTGCGGATCGCGCGGGGGAGTGTCTTCTCAGGATCTTCGGCTTCGCCCGCGGCCACGCCGACCAGCTCAGTTCCTTGGAAGGAGTATCCGGCGGCGATGAATACTGCGAGAACGCCCAGGCCGCCGTTTACGAACGGTGCATCGCCGGTAGTCCAATTCTGGAAGCCAGTCGGCTCTCCTCCGAGGATGCCAAAGATAGTGGCAACACCCAGCACGAGGAATACCAGTACAGTGATGACCTTGATCGATGCGAACCAGAACTCGCCCTCGCCGAACGAGCGCGCGCTTAACGCATTGAGCCCAAACACAAGCGCCAAAAAGAGCGCCGACCAGAGGACGGCAGGGGTGTCGGGGAACCAGAACTTCATCACCAGCGCGGCAGCTACGAGTTCCGCGGCCAGCGTGATGGCCCAGTTAAACCAGTAGTTCCACCCGATGGCGAAGCCGAAAGAAGGGGAGACGAACCGAGACCCGTAGTCCTGGAACGAACCCGCGACGGGGAGGTAGGCTGCCATCTCGCCAAGCGACTGCATGACCAGCCAGACCATGAAGCCAATCAAGGCATAGGCAAGAAGGGCGCCACCGGGTCCAGCTTGCGAAATCGTGGAACCGGAGGCGACGAACAACCCCGTACCAATTGACCCGCCGACAGCGATCATGGTGAGGTGTCGCAGGGACAGAGACCTTTTTAGTTCGGTCGACGAATCAGACATAAAAAACTGTTTACCAGAGAAGTTTCTAGTTGCGGAAACCGTGAACAGGCGCGGGAATGAATCCTCCTCTGTTAATGAAATTGGCATTCCCTACAGAATTGACTGGGATGACAGGCGCGTATCCCAAGAGCCCGCCAAAGTTGACGTCATCGCCTGCGAGAGTCCCCGGAGCCGGGATGACTCGTACCGCGGTGGTCTTATGGTTCATCACACCGATCGCAGCCTCGTCGGCAATCATGCCAGAGATGGTTTCAGCTGGGGTGTCGCCCGGGATGGCCACCATATCCAGCCCGACACTGCAGATCGAGGTCATCGCCTCGAGCTTGTCCACGCTGATTGCACCGGAGCGGACAGCATCGATCATTCCCTTGTCCTCGGATACCGGGATGAAAGAACCAGAAAGCCCGCCCACGCGAGCCGAGGCCATCATTCCGCCCTTCTTCACCGCGTCGTTAAGCAATGCCAGAGCAGCGGTGGTGCCGTGCGTTCCCACCTGATCCAGACCCATGTGTTCCAGAATGTGGCCGACCGAATCGCCGAGTTCAGCAGTAGGCGCCAAGGAAAGATCGACAATGCCGAACGGAACGCCTAGGCGCTGCGCCGCCAAAGATCCAACGAGCTGACCGGTTCGCGTGATCTTGAAGGCGGCCTTCTTGATCTCCTCGGCGACCTCATCGAGGCTGGCGGATTCGAGCGACCCTAATGCGCGATCCACCACTCCTGGTCCGGAAACTCCCACGGAGATAACGCAGTCAGGCTCCTCAACGCCGTGGAAAGCGCCAGCCATAAACGGATTGTCTCCGACAGCATTGGCAAACACCACCAGCTTGGCGCAGGCGATGGCTGATGAATCGCGTGTGAGGTGGGCGGCCTCCTTGATTACCTGCCCCATCTCGCGGACGGCATTCATATTGATGCCGGCTCGCGAGGACGCAACGTTGACCGAGCCACACACCACGTCGGTTTCCGAGAGCGCCTGCGGAAGCGAGCGGATGAGTAGCTTTTCAGCACTCGTCGCACCTTTTTCCACCAGCGCTGAGTAACCACCAATGAAGTTCACACCGACAGCGTGCGCGGCCCGGTCCAACGCTCGCGCTACCGCAATCGGGTCGCCGGAGCAGCCAGCGGTAATGAGCGAAATCGGCGTGACCGAAATGCGCTTGTTCACGATGGGAATGCCGAGCTCACGCTCGATGCCTTGGCACACTTCCACTAGGCGCTCCGCCTGGCTGGTAACCCGGTCATAGACCGCCTGTGCGGTTTCCTCCATCGTGTTGCGCGAGCACTCCAGCAAGGAGATGCCCATGGTTACGGTGCGAATGTCCAGGCGGTACTTCTCGATCATGTCGATGGTGTCCAAGACACCGTGCGCCCGAAAATCAGTAGTCATTGACCTATACCTCGTTGACCGCAGTGAACAGGGCCTCCGACTGGACACGGATGACCAACTTTTCCTGAGTTCCTAGCGCGTCCATTGAAGCCTGAAGCTGTTCGATGGCCAAGTCCCCGAGGTCGACACGCAGGATCATTGTGAACAGGTCATCCATCAACATCTGGGACACGTTGAGAATATTGACGTTCTGTCGGGCTAGTTCAGTGGTCACAGCGGCGATGATTCCGGTTCGATCAGCGCCTGTCACAGTCATGATGGCAATCATGGTCTTAGTCTATCCGCAGGTGTGATCCATGCGATAAAATTCCGCTATGGATAAGAGCCAGCTGAAGAAGGAATTTCTCGACCTTCCCACCTACGTTCGCCTACCCGTGATCGGCCTTGCAGCGGCGGACATTGCGGCCAAGATTGCTGCGGTCGTCGACATCGTTCGCCGGCCAGCAGCCAACGTCCGGGGACCCAAATGGGTATGGATTCTCGCCCAGGGGATCAACGGGGTAGGGCCAGCGGCGTACTTCCTCGCTGGACGACGCTAGCCCTCAACCGCATCGAACGTTTACTTCCTCCGGACTGCATCCTCGGCAATGTCGAGGACTTCTTGCATGCGCTCCAGATCTTGCCCGGAGGCAAAGCGTGTAATGAACCCATCCATCACGGTTTCTAGAAACATCTGCAACACGTCGACGTCCACATCAGTGCGCATACTGTCTTTAGCTAGGTTCTCTTCCAGTCGGCGGTGGACGGCCTCGTCGAGCGTTGCCTGATGTTCTTGCCAACGCGCGCGGAAAGTGGGGTCTGTACGCAGGATGGAGGCGATCTCGAGGCGGGTGGCTAGCCACTTGTGCCGGGAAGGCTCCCGCAAGATGTCGCGCATGACCTCGACCAGACCGGAGGAGGAAACAATATCGGCCTGCCGAATGGCGTCGGCACGCGCGACCTCGAGGAACAGGCTCTCTTTATCTCCGAAATGGTGAAAAATTGCCCCGCGAGATTTGCCTGTGGCCTGCTCCAAGCGCCGCACAGTGGCGCCTTCGTATCCGAATTCCGCAAAGCATTCCCGGGCCGCCTCGATAATCTCGTGGCGCCGACGATGCAGTTCTTCGTCGCTGACTACAGGCACGTTCGGCGGGGTCTTTCTCTTGAGAAAAGTTGATCAATAAGTAATAGGGCGAGTGGGGGCCAGCACGCTCTTTCAGTGCTCGGCCCCCACTCTCAGCGCACGGCGCCGGGTGACCTAACGGTCCGCGGGCGCCCTGCCGTGATCAGGCGAGTTAGGCCTTGACCATCTGACGCAGCACGTACTGCAGGATGCCGCCGTGGCGGTAGTACTCAGCCTCACCAGGGGTATCGATGCGAACGACAGCGTCGAACTCGACGGTCTCGCCACTCTCCTTGGTAGCCGTTACGTGGACAGTCGACGGGATCTGCTCGCCCTCGTTGAAGGCGGTGATACCCGTGATGTCGAACGTCTCGTGACCATCCAGGCCGAGAGACTCGTGGGACTCGCCCTGCGGGAACTGCAGCGGGATAACACCCATGCCGATCAGGTTGGAGCGGTGGATGCGCTCGAAGGACTCGGTGATGACGGCCTTCACACCGAGCAGGTTGGTGCCCTTAGCAGCCCAGTCGCGGGAGGAGCCGGTTCCGTACTCCTTACCAGCGATTACCACGAGGGGAGTGCCAGCCTCCTTGTAGTTCTGCGCTGCGTCGTAGATGAAGGACTGCGGCTTGTCCTCCTTGGTGAAGTCGAGGGTGTAGCCACCCGCAACGTCGACGAGCTGGTTGCGCAGACGGATGTTGGCGAAGGTACCGCGAACCATAACCTCGTGGTTGCCGCGGCGAGAACCGAAGGAGTTGTAGTCCTTGCGCTCCACGCCATTCTCGTCGAGGTAGTTAGCGGCAGGGGTGCCCGGCTTGATCGAGGAAGCAGGGGAGATGTGGTCGGTGGTGACCGAATCGCCCAGCTTGGCCAGAACGCGAGCCCCGGTGATGTCCTCCAGCGGAGCCGGCTCGGTGGGCATGCCGTCGAAGTACGGAGCCTTGCGGACGTAGGTGGAGTCGTCGTTCCAGTCGAAGGTCTTGCCAGTCGGGATGTCCAGGTTCTGCCAGGACTCGTCACCCTTGAACACGTCGGCGTAGTCGGCCAGGTACATCTCGCGGGAGATCGCCTGGGAAATGGTCTCCTCGATCTCCTCGGTGGAGGGCCACACGTCCTTGAGGTAGACGTCCTGGCCGTCCTTGCCCTTGCCCAGCGGCTGGGACTCGAAGTCGAAGTCCATGGTGCCCGCGATGGCGTAAGCGATGACCAGCAGCGGGGAAGCCAGGTAGTTCATCTTCACGTCGGGGGAGATACGTCCCTCGAAGTTTCGGTTACCGGACAGGACGGCGGTAGCGGTCAGATCGTTATCGTTGATCGCATCCGAGATCTCCTGCGGAAGCGGACCGGAGTTACCGATGCAGGTGGTGCAACCGAAGCCTGCGAGGTAGAAGCCGAGAGCCTCTAGGTCCTTCCAGAGATCAGCGCGCTTGTAGTAACCGTCGACGACCTGGGAACCCGGAGCCATGATCGTCTTGACCCACGGCTTGGCGCGCAGGCCGAGCTCGTTGGCCTTGCGGGCCAGGAGGCCAGCACCCACCATGACGGACGGGTTGGAGGTGTTGGTGCAGGAGGTGATCGCGGCAATGGCAACCATGCCGTGGTCGAGCGTGAACTCGCCTCCAGCGCTGGAGGTGACCTTCACCGGCTTGGACGGACGGCCTGCAGCGCCCGCGGCTGCGGACTCGCCACGACCCGGCCAGGAGGAGTTGAAGTCTTCAGCGGAGGACTTGTCGTACTCGTGCTGGTCCTCGCCCTCGGCACCCATCTTCTCGGCGGCCTTGGACTCGTCTTCGGCGACCGGATCCTGGGTGAAGTCGGTGACTTGGTTGCGGAAGGTGTCCTTGGCCTCGGACAGCAGGATACGGTCCTGCGGACGCTTCGGGCCGGCGATGGACGGGACGACGGTGGACAGATCGAGCTCGAGGTACTCCGAGTACTCGGCCTCCGGAGCGTCCTGCTCCAGCCACATGCCCTGTGCCTTGGCGTAGGCTTCGACGCGCTTGATCTGCTGCTCGTCGCGGCCAGTCAGCTCGAGGTACTTGATGGTTTCCTCGTCGATCGGGAAGATCGCGCAGGTAGAGCCGAACTCGGGGGACATGTTGCCGATGGTGGCGCGGTTGGCCAGCGGCACAGCCTTCACACCGTTGCCGTAGAACTCAACGAACTTGCCCACTACACCGTGCTCGCGCAGCATGTCGGTGATGGTCAGCACCACGTCGGTAGCGGTCACACCGACCGGGATATCGCCGGTGAGCTTGAAACCCACGACGCGCGGGATCAGCATGGAGACCGGCTGGCCCAGCATGGCTGCCTCGGCCTCGATGCCGCCGACGCCCCAGCCCAGGATGCCCAGGCCGTTCTCCATGGTGGTGTGGGAGTCGGTACCAATGCAGGTATCCGGGTAGGCAACGCCCTCGTTGTCGAAGACAACGCGGGACAGGTACTCAATGTTGACCTGGTGGACGATGCCGGTTCCCGGAGGAACAACCTTGAAGTTGGAGAAGTTCTCTGCACCCCAACGCAGGAACTGGTAGCGCTCTTGGTTGCGCTCGTACTCGATCTCGACGTTCTTGTCGAGGGCGTCCGGACGACCGAAAGCCTCCACGATGACGGAGTGGTCGATGACCATCTCGGCCGGGTTCAAGGGGTTCACCTGATCCGGGTTTCCACCCAGGGTGGAGACGGCCTCACGCATGGTGGCCAAGTCCACCACGCAGGGAACGCCTGTGAAGTCCTGCATGAGGACGCGGGCCGGGGTGAACTGGATCTCGGTGGAGGGCTCGGCCTTCGGGTCCCAGTTAGCGATGGCCTGAATGTGATCCTCAGTCACGTTCTTGCCGTCTTCGGTACGCAGCAAGTTCTCGCCGAGCACCTTCAGGGAATAGGGAAGCTTCTCCATGCCAGGCACTGCATCGAGCGCGAAGTAGTCGTAGGACTTCTCGCCGACCTCGAGGGTGCGCTTGGCATTGAAGGAGTTCTTGCTTTCAGTCACAGTGAGCTCCATTTCATTGACTATCACGGTTTGCCGCCCGCCTTAGGTGGGCGGGTGTTCCGGTGAACGCTGGTAGGTCCAGGACCGAGTTTACGTCCCAAGGATCAAGCGTCTGGGCCAAAGCTTAACAGTACAAGCGTTCTGTTTGTATTCGACGCGCCTCGCTACCCCCATCTAGTAAGGATCGCGCCCTAAGGTTTATGCCCATGAGCCACCTGTCGGACCCAACGCTTGTTGCGGAGATCGCCCAACAATTAGACGAAGACTCCGTTGCTTTCCACAATTTGCCGGCAGATCCGGCTCTAGAGCACGGTCTGCGCGAGGCGCTTATCGACGATTCGGGCATCGTGGTCGTTCCAGAACACGCGGGTAGCGCGCCGGAATTGCGCGATTTGGCCCAGGACGTCATGAACACGTCCGGATTGGACACGGTCATCGTGCGTAGCCCTGAAGCGGCTGCAGTCGTAAGCGCCTCCCACAGCAGAGCGGAGATTGAATCGGCAGAGTGGTCGCTAGCGTCTAATCCTGACTATATTGCCGGCACGCGAAGCCTCTTTACCGAACTCGACTCTCCTGATTTTCCCTTCCTGGTGATCACGGTGGTGGTGCTGTTAATCCTTGCGATCTCGGCAGCAATTGCCGCCATGCAGACAAGGGTGAAGCCTTGACCCCTAGGGGTGTGATAAGCATCACTATTTCTTAAACTGGACTTAAAGCCCCAGGCAGCCTCGACGTCATATGGCGCCGGGGCTTTTTCTGTGAATGTGGCAGATGTTAAAGGTGTGCAACTTGACCAAATTGTGACCTATGGTGTTCGGTGTGGCTCACGAGGTGTTCTTTGCCCCTCGAGTATCAAGCCCGTCGACCTGACCGTCGACACACGTCACTCCTTCGAGCATGTGGGGAAGCACGCGCGAAGCTGGGGACAGTGGGTGGCTCGTGAGCCGAATTTTCCGTACGCCTATCCGCGTCAAGTCAATGCCACTGGCTTGACGTGACTAAGGAGATCACGTGGCCCCCACGCTGCAGAAGCGACGTGCATACGCCGTCGCTGGTGCCGCGGCGCTGTCCGTTATGTCGGGCACAGCCACCGCGCACGCCAATCCAATCAATGACCTTTCATCCACCGCTGGTGAAGCTCAACAGCACCTCACGGAGCTAGAGAACATTCTGAAGACCCTCGAGTCGCTCGGAGTCACAGCTTCGCCTTCAACCGATTCGGCCAACGCCGTTGTTGATCTGGATGCCACCAACCGTGCGCTATCAAGCGCGCAACAGGACCTGGCTCGTACGACGCAAGCCCTGCAGCAGGCCCAGAAGCTTCTCGACGACCTTTCTCGCGCGGTCTTTGCCGATGGCAACAGCACGGTGACGCCCCAGCAGGTGGAACGCCAGCGTTCCGTGGTCCGCTCCCTCGAGGCCCAGCGTGCAACGCAGGCAGCTAAGGAAACCGAGCTGACCACCCTGCGTGATCAGGCAGCCGACCACGAGAAGGCGATTACCTCGACCAACAATGCGGAGACCGCTACCGCTTCAGCAGTCTCCGAGCCAGAAAAGCCAATGGAATCTGCAGAATCGGCTACAGGGGGCGTCGATACGCCTACCGCGGAAGAGAACAGCACGGCTACGCCGACCGTTGCGGCTGAAGGGAGCGTCGATACGCCGTCCGTGGCAGAGACCAGTGCGGTAGCTACGGATGAATCGCAGAAGACTTCCACGCCGGAGGCAGCATCTGCTGGTGATATCGAGTCTGTAGTCCAGCGTGCATTGGCTCAGGTGGGTACGCCGTACGCGTGGGGTGGCGGCACCAATGACGGTCCGTCGGCTGGCCTGCGCGACGGTGGAGTTGGCGATGCCAATGGAGACTACGGCAAGGTTGGCTTCGACTGCTCGGGTCTAGTGAAGTACGCCTTCGCTGCTGCTGGCCTGGATCTACCGCACTACAGCGGATATATGTACAACCGCGGTACCGCCGTTGATCCATCAGAGATGCAGCGCGGCGACTTGATCTTCTATGGCCCGGGTGGCAGCGAGCACGTCGCCATCTACCTGGGCGATGGGACGATGGTCGAAGCACCGGCTTCCGGCCAGACCGTGCAGGTGGCCCCGGTGCGCTTCGAGGGGATGGCGGACAAGGTCGTTCGCTTGCTCTAATCGCGGAGCCGTAGGATGTCGGCATGACTATACGAAAGTTTGATTCACTCCTCGTTCTTTCTTTCGGCGGGCCGGAGCGCCCGGAGGAGGTCGTGCCGTTCTTGCGCAACGTCACCCGTGGGCGCAATATCCCTGACGAGCGACTCGAGATCGTGGGCGAGCACTATTACCACTTTGGTGGGAAGAGTCCGTTGAACGAGCTCAACCTGGAGATCATCGATAATCTCCGGGCCGAGCTGGAAGCGCGTCACATTGACCTGCCGGTGTACTTTGGCAACCGAAATTGGCACCCGTTTGCCCAGGAAACGGTCGAGCAGATGGTCAAGGACGGCGTACAGGATGCGCTCGTGCTAGCAACCTCCGCGTGGGGAGGTTACTCGGCCTGTCTGCAATACCAAGAGGACATCCAAGGACTCCGGGAGATTGCAGACTCCATTACCTTCACCAAACTGCGACAGTTCTTCGACCATCCACTTTTCATAGAGGAGATGGCAGAAGCTGTGGAGGAGTCCTTTTCCCAAGTGGCTCCGGAAGATCTCCCCACAACCAAACTCCTTTTTACGGCCCACTCGGTTCCCTCCGAAGCGGACAACAAAGCCGGTGGCGAGGGTGATAAGAACCTGTATTCCCGGCAGGTGGCTGAGGCCTCGCGCTTGGTAGCGCAGGCCGCTGGGATCACGGATTACGACGTCGTGTGGCAGTCCCGCTCAGGCAACCCAGCAACCCCGTGGCTTGAGCCTGACGTTGTGGACCATACAAAGGCCCTCGCACAGGGCGGTATCAGTGACGTAGTCGTGTGCCCCATTGGTTTTATTTCGGACCACATGGAGGTCATCTGGGACCTGGACACCGAACTGGTCAGCGCTGCCCAGGAACTCGGTGTTTCCGTGCACCGCACACGTACTGCGGGCCCCTCAGAACGCTTTTCTCGCATGGTCGTGGACCTCATTGACGAGCTCAGTAATGATTCCCTGCGCGTAGGACTCGGAGCAGTGAGCGTCCAAGGGTGCACTGTGAATGGTCACCCATGTCGCCCTGGATGCTGCTCTGCGGTGGGGTAGAAGGGCGAAATTCTATCTGCCAGGTCGCCTGCTGAGCTTTGCATACTCCGCGGCCGCGTACGTTACGCCCACCATTCGGCCTGTGCGCACTACTCGCAGCAGCGGAAGCAGGTGCGCATCCAAGCTGTGCTCGCCGACCCGGTTCTTTACCGTCTCAATAATCGCGGCTACTTGGTCTGTGCGCGCAAACAACTTTGCGGCGCGCGGGGGAATAGAGGGAGGGAGTCCTGGGGTGTCGTAAAAGTCCGCCAGGGTTCCTACTGTGAGCCGGGGAGCGCGCAGAGAGTCCGTGCGATAGCCAGATGCCTCCACGAGGTTCGCAGCCTGATCCACCGCCGCACTCAGCATGCTGTCTGCTTCACCAGGGCTGAGCCACATCGGTGGTGCCAAGGCCGGAGAAGGACCAAGAGTCAGAATCTCGTCTTCGTTCTCCCAGGTGGGCAAAAGTAGCCCACAGCCGGCAAGCGCGATGGACTCGCGATGATCGCCGGGAAGCCCCATGGCGTCGCCAGCCCCGCTCAATACCAAACGCACGCTGGGGATGTCCTGGAGATCAATGCGCTGGCGAATCTCTCCTAGTAGGTCAATGGATGCGCTGTAACCTAGGCTTGCCCAAGCCTCGATCATCTCATCAGCAGGCTCCATTCCGTGCACCCAAGCCGCAAGCCACACGGACGCGTTCTGGAGGGGTGAATACACTTCGGCGCGCATGTCCATGGAGGGCAAGGCTAGTAGATACAGTGTGAGGCCATGTACGAGGACATATTTTCGGGGCATCGACGGAACCGACCACGTGATTACCCGGTTGTTGATGCCGCGTACGGAATTGTCGTGGAAGTTCACGGCGACGACTTCGTCGGCGCAGTTGTGGGCTGCGAGAGGACCTACGACGGGGAGTTTGTACGCCTCGAGGATCGGCGAGGACGCCAGCGCCTATTCAAGCTGCTGCGCGGAGGCTTCTTGTTCGAGGGCCAGCGCGTAACACTGCGGCGGCCGGTGACTAAACGAGCAGTTCAGCGATCCAATTCCGGTTCCAGGCGTGTTGAGAATGTCCAGGCCAAAGTTGCGGCCCCGTCTCGGATCTGGGTGGAGGGCATACACGATGCGGCCATCGTGGAACAGGTGTGGGGACACGATCTGCGTGTTGAGGGTGTCGTTGTGGAGTACCTCGAAGGACTCGACAATTTGCCGAAGCGTCTCCGAGAATTCCGGCCGGGGCCGGGCCGCCGAGTAGGGGTGCTGGCCGATCACCTGGTTAAGGGATCGAAAGAGATGCGCTTGACCGCCGACGTGGGCGAGCATGTCATGGTCACGGGCCATCCGTTCATCGATATTTGGGCAGCGGTCAAGCCCTCGAGCGTAGGAATTTCTGCCTGGCCCGAGGTGCCCTATGGAGAAGATTGGAAGACGGGGGTGTGCCGCCGATTAGGCTGGTCTGATCCGAAGGAGGGCTGGCATCGCGTTTCCTCGGCGGTGAGCTCGTTCCGCGACATTGATCCCACGCTAATTGGAGCGGTGGAGCGTCTAGTCGACTTCGTTACCGATCCCACAGTATCCAAGGCCGATTTACGATAGCTTGGCTATGTGGGAGTTTTAATCTGGCTGATCGTCACTGTCGTTCTTGCTGGCCTGGAATTGCTGGCCGGTGAGTTCACCCTTCTCATGCTCGCCGGGGGCGCTGCCGCCGCAGCTGGGGTGGCGCTTTTCGACGTTCCATTGTGGGCAGAAGTGCTCACCTTCGCCGTCTCGTCGGTGGGGCTGCTGGTGTTTCTTCGACCAGCGCTTCGTCGTCGTTTGAATACTCCTGCAGCCCTCGACACCTCACCTCAATCCTTGGTGGGGCAGACGGCGCACGTCATTGACGCTATCGATGGTTCTGGAGGCCAGATCCGCCTCGATGGTTCCATTTGGAGCGCTCGACTTCTCGACCCCAAGGATCCAGTTCAGGCCGGAGACGTCGTGACTGTGGCAGCTATCGAGGGTCCCGTAGCGATTGTTTGGAAGGAATAATGTTCGGCTTAATCTTATTGGCGGCCATCATCGCGTTAGTGGTGCTGCTCATCGCCAAATCCATTGCTCTTATCCCGCAGGGTGAGGCAGCCGTCGTCGAGCGTCTGGGTAAATACACACGCACGGTCTCCGGCGGTCTCACCGTACTGGTTCCGTTCATCGACACGGTGCGCGAGCGCGTCGATACGCGCGAACGCGTTGTGTCCTTCCCGCCGCAAGCGGTGATCACCCAGGACAACCTGACGGTCGCTATCGACATCGTGGTTACGTTCCAGATCAACGAGCCTGCACGCGCGATCTACGGCGTGGACAACTACATCGTGGGTGTCGAACAGATCTCAGTGGCGACCCTGCGTGACGTTGTGGGTGGCATGACGCTCGAGGAGACCCTCACTAGCCGTGACACCATCAACCGCCGCCTGCGCGGTGAGTTGGACGCGGCCACCGCGAAGTGGGGATTGCGCATTAGCCGAGTCGAGCTCAAGGCCATTGATCCGCCGCCGTCGATTCAGCAGTCCATGGAGATGCAGATGAAGGCGGACCGGGAGAAGCGCGCGATGATCCTGACCGCCGAGGGCCAGCGCGAATCCGACATCAAGACCGCAGAGGGTAAGAAGCAGGCCCGCATCCTCTCCGCGGAAGGTGAGAAGCACGCCGCGATCCTGCAGGCTGAGGCGGATCGGCAGGCCGAGATTCTGCGCGCAGAGGGTGAACGTGCCGCCAAGTACCTCCGCGCTCAGGGTGAGGCCCGCTCCATTCAGAAGGTCAACGCGGCGATCAAGGCATCCCGCATCACGCCGGAGGTTCTTGCCTACCAGTACCTGGAGAAGCTGCCAGAGATGGCAGACGGACAGGCCTCCACGATGTGGATGATCCCTTCGCAGTTCGGCGACACGCTGGAGAAGTTTGCCAAGTCCTTTGCCACGCAGGACGCAGAGGGAGTCTTCCGCTATGAGGCTCCTGGTGTGGACGAGGAGACCCGGAAGATGGCCGAGCCCGATAACACCGACTCGTGGTTTAGCACCGCATCGTCTCCGGAGATTGCCGAGGCAGTCGCCCAGGCCAACGCCGTGGCGCAAAAGCCCGTGGACGAAGATCCCGCCCAGTTGGCCCAGCGATCCCTGCGCCGGCCGGACAATGAAACGCCCTCGCTCGAGCCGAAGGCTCAGGTTGCCGAGCAGCCAGTCGAACCAGCTGAGGGGTCACACGCAGCGAGCGCGGAAGAGCTCGAGTAAGTTCACGGCGAGCTGCCAGCCGGCATTTTCTGCCGCCCATCCGGCGGCCTGTAGGCGTTGAGACATCGCCTGCTTGGAAATGCCGAGCTGCCCAGCGGCTTCATTCTGGGTCATCCCTCGGCGCACAAGTGAGGTAGCCTCCCGGCCCTCGGGCGTGCGCTTACCCAGCACCTGAGCGAGAAGCAGGAATACTGCCTCGACATCCTCGTCTCCAACTACCCGCACGCTCATTGGGCGGCGACCGCAGGCGCGTGCTGCTCGATCCTTAGCGTGCTGGCCACAGGCGATTGCGATGGCCCAGTTTCCGTCGGAAAGCAGCGCCATCACCACGCTAGTAACGGCTCCTGCGTCCTCCACCTGCGACTGGATATCCTCCACGCCACTGGCGCTAAATCCGCGTACCCCAGGAAGAGTAGACAGGGCTTCCGCAGACGATTCGACGATCTCTCGCCGGCGCTTATCCCGGCCACGATAACGGGCATGGACGACAAACATGCCCGCTAGTCTACCGTTCAGCCTTGACTGACTCGCTCTGGGTAGGAGTTTTCGCGTCGACAAGCACTCCCACAATGCCGATCACCGCTAGCACCGCCATAGCCGCCAATGCCCAGGGGTTTGAGCGAGTAGCTAGGGCATCTCCGAACAGCGTGACCAAGATCGTGCCCGGCGCTGAACCCACCAGGGTGGCAACGGCGAATACTCCAACCCGCACATCGCTGACGGCGGCCGCGTAGTTCATGATGCTGAAGGGGACCCCGGCGATCAGGCGCAGCGAGGTTATAGCCAGCCACCCGCGCTGCCTGAGACGCGCGTTGATGCGTTCGATCATGGGGTGAGTAAGGCGCGGAGCAATCCATTCCTTAAGAAGGTTGCGCACGACGACGAGCGAAATCACTGCTGCGACTGTCGTAGCGCTCAAACTCAAGGCTATGCCAAGCCAAGGTCCGAAGAGCGCTCCCGCGGAAATGGTCAACACGGTGCGGGGAATAGGAAACTGCGTGATTAGGACATAGAACAGCCAAAACACCACGACGAAAGCGGGCCCGAGCTGTTCGGCCCAGGTGCGCATCGTGGCAAGACCAGGGACGTCGACAAGCATCACAACAGCGATTGCCACTACCGCTAGAACCAGCGCGCACACCTTCTTGAGCACGAAAATTCACGCTAGCACCGCCGACGGCATAAACCTACACTGGCGCCTATGAACGATCTACGAACTGACCATGGCCCTAATCCGTACGCTTTGAACCTGGAAGAGGTGACCAACGCCAACGACGCATTCCGCGACACGCTGTGGACCGGCAGCCACCTCCAGATGACTGTGATGTCTATTCCGGCCGGAGGTGAAATCGGAGCAGAGGTCCACGACGACCACGACCAGTTCCTGCGGGTGGAATCCGGCACGGGCCACATCATGGTGGGCGAGGATCCTGACAACCTAGACCTGGACCGGGAGCTTGGCCCGGACGAAGCCGTGTTTGTTCCAGCAGGAAAGTGGCACAACCTGGTCAATGAATCGGACCAGCCAGTAAAGCTCTACTCCATCTACGCTGCTCCGGACCATGTGCCCGGAACGGTCCACTTGACCAAGCAAGACGCGGACAACGATCCGAACGAGCAACACTAGGTAAAACAAAAACCGCCTGTGATCCATGCGATCACAGGCGGTTACTGTGTGCCCGGAGGGGGACTTGAACCCCCACGTCCGTTAATAGGACACTAGCACCTCAAGCTAGCGCGTCTGCCATTCCGCCACCCGGGCAGGTGGTTCCAGGCGATGCTCGCCTTGGCACGTCGAATACCTTAGCCGCCCCAACACGGGGCAACAAATCCCCACGTCGCGGCGGCAAAATCCCCCTAACACTGAGCCAGAGTCTCGCCCGCGCGGACGTGCGTTTTGGTACAACGGGATCCATGAACACCTACAACGACTCCCGTTTCCCTGGCCCAGATCCTTACGCAGCGCTCAAGGACCTTCCAACCTTCACTTTGAGTTCCACCGACATCGTTGCGGGGGACAAACTGGCGGAAGAGCAGTGCGCTCCAGCCAATGTCTCGCCACAGCTTGCATGGTCGGATCTGCCCGAGGGGACCAAGTCCCTGGCGGTGACGTGCTTGGATCCCGACGCTCCAACCGGATCAGGCTTCTGGCACTGGGCCGCGTTCAACATTCCAGTGGAGGTAACGCAGCTGCCGACCAACGCTGGTGCCCAGGAAGATCTGGGCATTGGCGCCGTCTCGCTGCGTAACGACGCCGGGCAACGCGAATACTACGGAGCCCAGCCCCCGGAGGGACACGGACCGCATCGCTATCTCTTTGCGGTACACGCAGTGGACGTCGAGAAGCTGGACATTGACCCCGAGTCCACCGCCACAGTCCTCGGATTCAACCTGTACTTCCATTCCCTCGCGCGCACCCTCGTGTGGGGCTGGTACGAAAACTAAAAGCGAGGGGCAGGCTGTCTAGATCGCAGCTACTGTGCCCCCGCGATCCACGGCAGGCCTGAACCGACAGCCTCGGAGATCGAGTTCAGGCCGTGTGCCCGGATTTGAGCGGCAATATCGCGGTGGATTCCGCGGATCCAGCCAGGACCGCCGTAAATCATGGGGGTATAGCCCTCGAGCAGGCTCGCGCCTGCGGTAATGCGCTCCCAGGCCTGCTCGCCCGTGAAAATGCCGCCGACAGACACCAGAACGAGCTTGTCACCAGCACGCTCGTGCAGGCGACGGAGCACCTCTAGGGAGCGCGCGGCAACCGGAGCACCGGAAACGCCACCGGCGCCGAGCTCTTCCACGTTCTTAGTCTTCAAACCCTGGCGGGAAATGGTCGTGTTGGTGGCCACGATGCCGGCAATGCCCAGGTCAATTGCGAGGTCCGCCACTGCATCCACGTCCTCGTTGCTGAGGTCGGGAGCGATCTTGACCAGAACTGGCGTGGTCGTTGCATCCCGTACAGTCTCCAGAATGGGGCGCAGGGACTCGACTGCCTGTAAGTCGCGCAAACCAGGAGTGTTGGGGGAGGAGACGTTGACCACGAGGTAGTCCGCGTGCGATCCGAGCAACCGGGCGGATGACCGGTAATCTGCGACGGCGTCGTCTGCCAGCTTCGTCTTTCCGATGTTGATGCCCACAATGTTGCTCTTGTTGCGCCGGTAGAGATTGCGGGCCACGTCGCTGGCGCCGGCGTTGTTGAATCCCATGCGGTTCAAAATCGCCTTGTCCTCCGGCAAACGGAAAAGGCGAGGAGCTGGGTTTCCCGGCTGAGGCGACGCAGTGACGGTGCCCAATTCGGCATGGCCAAATCCAAGGCACGACCACACATCCGGTGCCACGGCGTTCTTATCAAAGCCTGCTGCCAGGCCGAGGGGTCGCGGGAAGGTGACCCCGAAAAGCTCCTGGCTAAGGGCCGGATCCTTCACCGGGAGCACCTGATTGAGCACGAACCGCGCTGGGGGAAGGTTTTGGAGAACGTTCAGGCCGCTGACCATAGCGGTGTGAATCTTCTCCGCCTCAACACGGAACATTGCCTTGAGCGCAAGCTGGTAGATACCCATGTTCTTTTCCTTCTTGAAAGCGATTATGGCTTGACGACTTGTAGACCTGCAGGCCCGCCCAGAATCAGTCCCTCTGAGGTGGATGCCATCACTCGAACGTTGGCAATGGTGTTAAACCGCGTGTCTTCCACGGGCACTCCACCCGAGACATCAAAACTCTGCGCAACATTGTTTGCCGTGGACGCAATCCAGGCGCGATCGTTATACCAGGCAGTTGCGTATGGCGACGGTTCGGTTGGTGCGGTCTGATGCAGGCGAACGACGTCGCCCGCGGTGTAGAGGAAGAGCTGATTGCCTCGGGTGTCGGACACAACGGCGGTTTCCTCAGGGCCGGCGTTGAGCGTGCCGACGCCAAGGCCAACCCGCAAGGTTCCGCCTTGGCGAGCATCCCGCCACTGCACATCTTGAATCGTGGTGGTCTCGCGGTTGATCCGGAGTACGTGGTCACCCTGCGTGAGTAGAAGTTCGTCCGTGGGCTTGTCCACCTCAATCTGGGTGGCGTCCTCTCCCGCCCGGTGAACCCACACGAGGTTTTCCTCCCCAGAGGCGGCAATTACTTCACCGCTACTGGCTTGAACAGCGCTGTGTATTGGATGACCTATGTCGATGGATTCGTCCTGGCTACCTTTAGCATCAATCAGCCGCACCGTCTCGCCGCAGGCAAGAACGAATGGAGCGCCAGTCAAATCTGTACAACCCGTCGCATCGATACGACGGGCAGTGCCGTCACGGAGTTGATCGAGGGTGCCTACCAACACGTCATCAGCGACCCGGGCGGCTATGTGCTGGCCGTCGACCGCGAGGTCGGTTACCCCTCCAATGCCAAGTATCTCTCCGGCGGGATCCTGCGCAGGGGGAGACGCCACCGCGGTGGCGTTGCCCATTGGCTCTGGGCCCTGCCCATCCTGCCCCTCGGTCATATGCGTGGGCCCGATCTGGCATGCAGCCAAACCTGTTGCAAGGCCAAGGGAAGCGAACGTTACGAGAGCACGGCGAATCACGACCACTAACTTTACCGGCCATTGGAATACACAACAGAAACGGCAGGAGTTGTCCGTGCTTAACCGGGTGGCTACGCGCTTTTGCCACTCAAGGGGCTAAGGTATCGCCCCATGATCACCCTCGCTGCCGCTGCGCCCGACACTATGAGTTGGTCGCAAGTCATCGTGCTGTCCATCGTTCAGGGCCTCACCGAGTTCCTGCCCGTGAGCTCTTCGGGCCACTTGCGCATCATCTCCGAGCTCTTCTGGGGAGCAGACGCCGGCGCCTCGTTTACTGCCGTTATCCAGCTGGGAACAGAGGCCGCGGTGCTGGTCTACTTTGCAAAGGAAATCTGGCAGATTCTCACTGGTTGGTTCCGTGGAGTGTTTAACAAGGACCAGCGCGGTTTTGACTATCGCATGGGTTGGATGGTCATCGTCGGCACCATCCCCGTCGCTCTCGTGGGTGTCCTTTTCAAGGACCTCATCCGCGAGGGTCTGCGCAATTTGTGGATCACCGCAACCGTCCTGATTCTCTTCTCCTTCGTGTTCATCGCCGCTGAGCGCATGGGCAAGAAGGCCCGAGGCTATGACGAGCTCACGATGAAGGACGCCATCATCATGGGCCTGTGCCAGTGCCTCTCGCTTATCCCCGGGGTATCCCGTTCGGGGGCGACGATCTCAGGCGGCCTATTCCGCAATCTGGACCGGGAAGTGGCTACTCGCTTCAGCTTCCTGCTGGCCATCCCTGCAGTTCTCGCCTCTGGTCTTTTCTCTCTCCCGGATGCCTTTAACCCTGAGGCCGGCCAGGCTGCGACAGCTCCGATGCTGATTGTCGGCGTGGCCATCTGCTTCGTTCTCGGTTACGTCTCCATTGCCTGGTTGTTGCGCTTTGTCGCGCATCACTCGTTTAGCTGGTTCGCGGCTTACCGCATCCCAGTTGGCGTGCTTGTCATGATCCTGCTGGCACTGGGAGTCCTGCAGCCGTACTAAGGTAGGCGCCATGCGTTCTTGGCCCGTGCCCGAAGTACCTACGTTAGACGGAACTTCTGTCCCGCTTTCCCTCTATGACACCGCGGATCAGTGTGTCCGCGAAGTCGAGGGAGCGGGCATGTATGTGTGCGGCATCACCCCGTATGACTCCACTCACTTGGGACATGCCGCTACCTACCTGACTTTCGACCTGGTTTATCGCCAGCTTCTGGATAACGGCCAAGACGTCACATACGCCCAGAACATCACCGATGTTGACGATCCGCTCTTTGAGCGCGCTCAACGTGATGGAGTCGACTGGCGAGAGCTTGGGACCAGCCAGATCGATCTCTTCCGCTCAGATATGGCCGAGCTTTCCGTCATCCCGCCGCAGCACTATATCGGTGCCATGGAGGCGATTGACGACGTCATCGGCCTGGTCTCCCGCTTGCTTGAAGCCGGTGCGGCCTATGTTGTCGACGATGCCGACTACCCAGATGTCTACGCCCACGTTGATGCCACGAAGCAGTTTGGCTACGCCTCCAACTACACCCCGGACGAGATGGCTAGTGCCTTCGCAGAACGCGGCGGCGATCCCGATCGACCGGGGAAGCTCAACCCACTTGACCCGCTGTTGTGGCGCGCCCAACGCGAGGGCGAACCGGCCTGGGAGTCCCCCTTCGGGCCAGGGCGACCTGGGTGGCATGTGGAATGTTCCAGCATCGCAGAGCACTACCTGGGTACACCGTTTGCTATCCAAGGCGGGGGAAGCGACCTCGCTTTCCCACATCACGAGTTCTCAGCCGCCCACGCAGAAGCTGCTGGTGACATCCCCCGCATGGCGGGGCACTACGTCCATACCGGAATGATCGGTTTAGAGGGCACAAAGATGTCCAAGTCTTTGGGCAACTTGGTCTTTGTGCATAAGCTCACAGCTGCTGGTCATGAGGCCTCCGCTATTCGCCTCGGTGTCTTCGCCGGCCACTATCGCAGCGATCGCGACTGGTCCGACGCCGTTCTGAAAGAAGCGGAAGATCGTCTCGCACGCTGGCGTTCTGGCGGTTCTGACTGGGCTGCCACTACCGCAGCTGTCGCTGAACTGCGCAAAGCCCTTGCCAATGACTTGGACACCCCGAAGGCGCTGGAGATCGTGGATGCGTGGGCGCAAGGCCCGGGAGCTGATCCGGAGGCCACGAAGCTGATGGCAACAGCACTCAATGCGCTCCTTGGGGTGCACCTTTAACTGTTCTAGGCCACAATGGCGCCTATGAGCATTCGCGCCGATTTCCAACCGAGGGTCGATGAGTTCATATCTGACCTGAATGATTTCGCCACCGGGTCTTACCTGCAAGAGGGGGAGACCGACCTGTGGGAGGCCCCTTTTGATGTAGCGGCCTTGCCCAAGGTGAAAAAGACTCTGGAAAAGCTGCTGGACGCTTTTGACGCGGTTCCGGCAGACCCCACAGGTGACGTCCTTAAGAAGGTAGTTGCCTCCGCTTACACGGAACTCGAGAAAATCAATCGCTCCTTTGAGGATGCGGTGATCGAGCCCGAGGAGCGTGCAGCAATTGAGGAACTTGTCTACGACGCCGCCGCAGCAACCGGCGCAGACGACGAGGCTCTGGGGGAGCTGCCAGACTTTGAGTAACCCCGCACGCACCCTGCAGGCAGTCCTGTGGGATATGGATGGCACCTTGGTGGATTCAGAACCGCTATGGGGAAAAGCCACCTACGAACTCGCCGAGATCCTCGGCAACCCGCTCACACCTGAGCTCAGAGCAAAAACTGTGGGAGGCAGCTTCCTCTCCACCCTTGAGGTGTGTGCTGCCAATGCCGGCAAGACTCTCGAAGACATCGACGTCGATTCCCTACGCCGCTTGATGTTTGACCGGATGGCCACTTTGCTCGGCGGAATTCAACCGATGTCAGGGGTTCGAGAACTTCTCGACGATCTTGTACCCCTGCCGATGATGGTGGTAACCAACACGGCCCGCGAATTGGCTGATCCGTGCATCGATGCAGTCGGGAGACAATACTTTGTCGATTCCGTAGCCGGTGACGAGGTTGACCGCCCCAAGCCGGATCCTCAGATGTATCTCACCGCGGCACAGCGAATCGGCGTAGCTCCCGCGAACTGCATGGTCTTCGAGGATTCTTGGCACGGCATGTCCGCGGGAGTAAGCGCAGGCTGTGTCGTTATTGGCTTGGCTGAAAAGGTCCCGGAGGGAGCGACCTCCATTCTGGACTTGAAGGATCGCATCAGCCTTGAGGGGGTGAACTCCCACACTTTATATCGATGGTTCGATAGGCTAGGGAACCGTGAAGAACTTTGATGAGCTTTTTGCCGAGTTGACCCAACGCGCCGCCGAGCGCCCCGCGGGATCTGGAACCGTGGCTGCCTTGGACAAGGGCGTGCATGCCATCGGCAAGAAGATCATTGAGGAGGCGGGCGAAGTATGGATTGCCGCTGAGTACCAGTCTGATGAAGAGCTCGCGGAGGAAATCTCGCAACTCATCTATTGGACTCAGGTGCTCATGGTTAAGCGTGGTTTGAGCCTGGACGACGTCAAGCGCAACCTTTAGCTCACCGGAGGTCATCCGCATGATTAGCATCGCTGTGCCCAACAAGGGCGCACTCTCAGAAGCCGCAAATGAGATCCTGCGCGAGGCGGGGTACAAGCCTCGGCGGGATAAGGCACTCAGCGTCGTCGACGAGGCAAATGGCGTCGAATTCTATTTCCTGCGCCCCAAGGACATCGCAATTTACGTCGCCGCCGGGCACCTCGACCTCGGCATTACCGGACGCGACCTGGCCGGAGACTCCGGCGCCAAGGTGGAGGAGGTGCTCTCCCTCGGGTTTGGGTCCTCCACCTTCCGTTACGCAGCTCCGGCTGGCCAGAGCTGGTCGGTCGAGCAGCTTGCTGGCAAGCGCATTGCCACCTCGTACCCCAACTTGGTGCGCAACGACCTTCGCGCCCGCAACATGGAGGCAAAGGTCATTCGCCTCGATGGAGCAGTAGAAATCTCTATCAAGTTGGGCGTGGCCGATGTCATCGCGGACGTTGTTTCTACCGGCAACACGCTGCGCCAGCAGGGCCTGGTTCCTTTCGGGGAGCCCATCATTGATTCCGAGGCAGTCGTCATTAAGGCCGCGGACAGGGAGCTTTCGCCCGACCACCGCGTGGTGCTGGAACGCATCCGCGGAATTCTCACGGCTCATAACTACCTGATGATCGCCTACAACATCGAGCGGGATCGCCTCTCCGAAGCCACGGAGGTTACCCCCGGATTGTCGGGGCCGACTGTCTCACCGCTGGCACTCGATGATTGGGTCGCGGTGAGTGCCCTCGTTCCAAAGAGCAGGGCAAACGCCATCATGGACGAGTTAGCTTCTCTCGGAGCGAAAGCGATACTGGCTTCGGAATTGAGGATTGCGCGAATTTAGTCGCGGTAGTCGTTACCTTGGTAGGCATGTCTACCCGAACTGAATCGGATCTGTTGGGCTCCATGGAGATCCCGGCAGACGCTTACTACGGAATTCATACTCAGCGCGCCGTCGACAACTTCCAGATCTCGCGTACCCAAACGTCCTCTATTCCGGAGTTCGTGCGCGGCATGGTCACCGTAAAGAAGGCGGCAGCCATCGCTAATCGACGCGCTCACGCCCTTCCGGCTGACATCGCCGAGGCCATCATCTGGGCTTGTGACCAGGTGCTGGAGGAGGGGCGCTGCATGGATCAGTTCCCCATCGACGTGTTCCAGGGTGGTGCGGGCACCTCCACGAACATGAACACCAATGAGGTCATCGCCAACCTGGCGCTGGAGTACCTGGGCCACGAGAAGGGCTCCTATGACATCGTCAACCCCAACGACCACGTCAATCTTTCCCAGTCCACCAACGATGCGTACCCCACGGGATTCCGCCTGGGCCTGCACGCGGCTTTGGGAACCTTGATCCGCCAGTTCGACGAGCTCCAGGCAGCATTCCGGGTCAAGGGCGACGAGTTCTCCGACGTCATCAAGATGGGGCGCACGCAGCTGCAAGATGCGGTTCCGATGACCCTGGGGGAGGAGTTTGGTGCATTCGCCTCCAACCTCGCCGAGGAGCAGGCCGTTCTGGAGTGGGCACAGGAGCGCCTTCTGGAAATCAACCTGGGTGCGACCGCCATCGGCACAGGTGTGAATACGGCTCCGCGCTACCGCGACCACGTGACCTCTGCGCTGCGTGAAATTACCGGGTTGAACGTGACGTCGTCACGCGATCTCATCGAAGCCACGAGCGACACCGGCGCCTACGTGCACATCCATTCCGCCATCAAGCGTGCGGCAATGAAGCTTTCCAAGATCTGTAACGACCTGCGTCTTCTGTCCTCGGGACCGCGCGCTGGCTTCAATGAGATCAACCTGCCGCCGCGCCAGGCAGGCTCGTCGATCATGCCGGGCAAGGTCAACCCGGTCATCCCCGAGGTGGTCAACCAGATCTGCTTCAAGGTCTTCGGCAACGACCACACCGTCACCATGGCTGCAGAAGCTGGTCAGCTTCAGCTCAACGTCATGGAGCCGGTGATCTCCCAGGCTCTGTTCGAGTCCATCCGCATTCTGGGCGCCGGCGCCGATACGCTGCGTGAAAAGTGCGTGCAGGACATCACGGCCAACGCCGACGTGTGCCGCGGTTATGTGGAGCACTCCGTCGGTATCGTGACCTACCTCAACCCGTTCATCGGCCACCACAACGGTGACGAGGTTGCTCGCGAGGCTCTGTCCTCTGGTCGCAGCGTGCGCGAGATCGTGCTTGAGCGGGGGCTCATGGACGAAGACACTCTCAACGAGGTGCTCTCCAACAGCAATCTGATCCACCCCCAGTTCCGGGGACGTCTGTACCTCGAATCCACAGACGAGAGCTAGGGACTTCATTAAACTGGGGGCATGCTCAGTGACGTTGAAATTGCGCAAGCCCACCAGCTCCAACCCATCGATCAGATTGCTCGCGACGCCGGGATCCCGGATGACGCCCTTATTCCCTTTGGCACAACTAAGGCGAAGGTAGACATCACCAAGGTCGGTGAGTCTCACCGAGAGGGCAAGGTCATCCTGGTGACCGGCGTTTCGCCTACTCCGGCAGGCGAGGGTAAGTCCACGACACTGATCGGCCTTACCGACGCGCTCAAGCTCAAGGGCAAGCGCGCAGTCGTTGCGCTGCGCGAGCCCTCCCAGGGCCCTGTCATGGGAATCAAGGGCGGGGCAGCAGGAGGTGGTTACTCCCAGATCGTGCCGATGGAAGACATTAACCTCCACTTCACCGGAGACTTCCACGCGATCGCCGCAGCCAACAACACCCTAGCGGCGCTGATCGACAACCATCTACAGCAGGGAAATTCCCTGGGCATCGATCCTCGCCAGATCACCTGGCAGCGCTGCCTGGACGTCAACGATCGCGCCTTGCGTAACGTTGTCATCGGCCTCGGCGGCAAGGCCCATGGAGTTCCTCGGGAAACCGGCTTCACCATCACCGCGGCCTCCGAGATCATGGCGATCGTGTGCCTGGCCACCTCTCTCGAGGACTTGAAGGAGCGTCTGGGACGCATCACGATCGGTTACACCTACAGCGGTGAGCCGGTATTTGCTCACCAGCTCGAGGCCCAAGGTGCGCTAACTGCCCTGCTCAAGGACGCGATCAACCCCAACCTGGTGCAGACCCTGGGTGGTGCGCCCGCGTTCGTCCATGGCGGGCCCTTTGCCAACATCGCCCACGGCTGCAACTCTGTTCTGGCTACCTCCCTGGCCCGCCGCTTCGGCGACATCGTTCTGACCGAGGCCGGATTCGGCTCCGACCTGGGCGCCGAGAAGTTCTTTGACATCAAAGCCCGCTTCGGTGAGCTCGATGTGGCCGGCGCCGTGGTAGTGACCACGATTCGATCCATCAAGTACAACGCCGGTATTGCCCGCGAGGAGTTGACCAAGGACAACGTCGACGCGGTCCGCGATGGTATTTCTAACCTCGAACGCCACGTGGACAACCTGAAGAAGTTTGGCGTCAAGCCAGTCGTAGCCGTCAACCTGTTTACCTCTGATTCCGACGAGGAACGTGCCTGGCTGCGTTCCTGGGCCGAGGAGAAGGGCGTTGCCCTAGCAGAGTCCGAGGTGTGGGCCAAGGGTGGTGAAGGCGCTCTCGAGCTTGCCGACGCCGTGCTGGACAACCTGGTTGAGGGACAATCCCAGCCCATCTACGACCCAGCCGATGGCATCGAGGCCTCGCTGGAGAAGATCGCCACCACGATCTACCGCGCAAATGGCGTGGAATACAGTGCCCAGGCGCAGAAGGCCCTGGCACAGATCAAGGCGAATGGTTGGGACACGATGCCAGTATGCGTATCTAAGACCCAGTATTCGTTCTCTGACGACCCGAGTCAGCTCGGCGCTCCGGAAGGGCACACCCTGCACGTGCGCGAGCTGGTCCCACGCACGGGCGCCGGTTTCGTCGTGGCCCTCACCGGTGCGGTGATGACCATGCCGGGCCTGCCTAAGGTCCCGTCTGCCAACCACATTGATGTGGACGAGTCGGGGACCATTTCGGGGCTGTTCTAACGCCTAGCCTTCAGCGGCAGACGAGCCCTCTGCGTGTGAGGAGTCTGCCGCTGAACCTGGCCAGCCAGGGTACTCCGGTGGTGTACCGCCAAAGGCCGGGCACAGTTCCTGGAAGCTGCACCAATCGCACAGCTTGGACTGCCGCGGGGCAAACGTGCCCGAGGCACCATCCGCCTGGATCTTGTGCCACAGCTCGGCAAGATCGTGCTCGAAGTACTCCAGCTCCTCCTTCGACGGGGAGAGGAATAGCGAGTCGGCGACTTTGAGGTACATCAGTCGCAATTGGTGAGGGATGGTTCCCCAAAGTCGCCAATACACGAGCGCATAGAAGCGCATCTGAAACTGTGCCTCAGCACTAAAACGGGGAAGTGGTTTCTTGCCCGTCTTGTAGTCGACGACACGGATCTCCCCGGTCGGAGCGACGTCGACTCGATCGATAAACCCACGCACTGGAACACCGTTGGGCAGTACGGTGTTGACGTATTTCTCAATCCCGTCCGCATCGAACCCCTGTGGATTCTCCATCATGAAGTATCCCCTTAAGAGATCGCGGCACTCGACGAAGAAGGCGTACTCATCCTCAATGAGGTCGTTGAGCTCCTCATCCTTTTCGGTCATCTGTGCCCAGTGAGGTTTGAGCATCTTGACTGCAGCGGGAAAGGTTCGCTCAGGACGTGGCCAGCCGTGCATCGTCTCCAAAACGGCATGGACCAAGGTGCCTTTGACCTGGGCGACCGTCTTTGGCTCAGGCAACTTGTCGATGGCTCGGAAGCGATATTTCAGCGGACATTGCTGGTAGTCATTTGCCCGGGAGGGCGAGAGCGCGAGCGGGGAAACAGCCATGCGCCTAGCCTATCGACCACGAGTCAACCCGCGAATTTGCGGGATGTGGAGTTGTCAATCGTGGCACAGTAGAACCTATGAATCAGACGCACGATCTCATCTCCTTCCTCTCTGCTTCGCCGAGCGCGTATCACGCGGCCCGCATCGTCGCGGACCGCCTCGGATTCGATGTCCACGACGAGACGCGGCCACTTCCGGTATCCGAAGGCGGCCACACCGTTGTGCGTGGTGGTGCCGTCATTAGCTACGTAATCCCGGAGAACCCGCGGGGATTCCGCATCATCGGGACGCACACGGATTCCCCAGGCTTCATGCTCAAACCTCAGCCGGACTTCCAGGCGCACGGCTTCGACCAAGTCGGGGTCGAAATTTACGGCGGACCCATCATCAGCTCCTGGTTCGATCGGGATCTCACGGTGGCCGGACGCGTGGTGCTTATCGACGGCACCGAGCACCTGGTCGACCTTGGACCCTGCGTGCGCATTCCCAACCTGGCTATTCACCTCGGCCAGACCGAACTGGATAAGCAAACTCATGTCCAGCCCATCTCGGGTATCGGCCCCATCATGGATGCGGTGGCTGCCCAGCTGGGCGTCGATGTGGCAGATATAGCGGGCCACGAACTGATCACCACCGATGCTCAGCCCGCAGAAGTCCTCGGGGGCTTTCTCTCTGCAGGCCGGCTCGACAATTTGAGCTCGGTACACGCCGGGCTGTGTGCCTTCGAGCGCGCCGCGAAGGACGCCGAAGACATTCTCGTCTTCGCCGCTTTCAATCACGAGGAGGTCGGTTCTTCCACCGCCCAGGGAGCCGCCGGACCGTTCTTGGAGGATGTGCTCACGCGTGTCGCCGAGGGGCTAGGCCGTAATCCGCGGGAAATGTTTGCTGCCTCGAGCTGTGTGTCCGCAGATGCCGCCCACTCGGTGCACCCGAACTATGCGGCTAAGCATGACCCGCACCACCAGCCGATTCTTAATGGGGGTCCGGTGACCAAAATCAATGCCAAACAGCGATATGCCTCGGATGCGGTCAGCATCGCCATGTGGGAGCGGGCCTGTGCAGGTATCCCGCACCAGACCTTTGTGGGCAATAATGCTGTCCCGTGCGGCACGACGATTGGTCCGCTGACTGCCACGCGGTTGGGTATTTCGACCGTGGATGTGGGAGTACCGCTGCTGAGCATGCACTCGGCCCGCGAGCTCGTCGGTACCCAGGACCAGCTGTGGCTCACCGACGCCCTTGAGGCATACTTGATCGGATCTTAAAGGGAGGACTCATCATGGCCTATTCCGGCCCATTTCAGCCCGGCGACAAGGTGCAGCTCACTGACCCGAAGCGTCGCCATTTCACGATCGAGCTCGTGCCCGGCGCGAACTTTCACACGCACAAGGGCATGGTGGCCCACGATGACATCATCGGCTCCGACGAAGGATCCGTCGTCACCTCGACGCTCGGTACGGACTTCCTCTGCTTCCGCCACCTTTTGGTCGACCACGTGTTGTCTATGCCCCGGGGTGCTGCGGTGATCTACCCCAAGGACGCTGCTCAAATCTTGGTGGAGGGCGATATTTTCGCCGGTGCTCGAGTGCTCGAAGCTGGCGCGGGTTCTGGTGCCTTATCCATGTCCCTGCTGCGAGCTGTGGGGGAGAAGGGGCACGTTTACTCCTATGAGTTGCGAGAGGACCACCTGGAATACGCCCGCGACAACGTCAAGGAATATTTTGGTGAGACGCCCAAACACTGGTCACCCCGTTTAGGCGACTTCGGTGAAGTTACGCCCGAGGACCTCGGTGGTCCGGTGGATCGCGTGATCCTGGATATGGTTGAACCGTGGCAGTTCCTGGATACGGTGCGCGAGATCCTCATCCCGGGTGGTGTGTTCATGACCTACGTGGCCACCGTTCCGCAGTTGATGAACATCATGGAGGGCATTCGTGCCCAGAAGTGTTTCACTGAGCCGCGGGCCTGGGAGTCCTTGGTGCGAGAGTGGAAGGTTGAAGGTTTGGCGACGCGTCCGGAGCACCGCATGAACGCCCACACTGCCTTCTTGGTATGGACTCGTCGTCTCGCCGACGGCGTTACGCCGCCTCGCCCCCAGCGGCGCGCACGTCGCTAAACTTAAAAGGCATGTCAACCGATCTCGAGCGCCAGGTACGCAACCTTTCAGCACGCAATCTCAAGCTCACGGAGATGCTTAAGGCCTCCCGAGACAAGCTGAAAGACTTGAACGCTCAGCTGGAGTTTTTGGCCGAGCCATCGTCGACCTACGGTGTCTTCCTCGGTTATTCCGGCCGTGAAGCCGAGGTGTTTACTTCGGGGCGTCGTATGCGGGTGAAGGTTTCTCCCCATGTACACGATGTACCTGTCGGCGCTCGAGTTCGCCTGGGTGAAGGGCTCGTCGTAGTCGAAGACTGCGGTTTCGAGGAAGCGGGGACGGTGACCTCGATCGTCGAAAAAATCGACGAGAATCGAGCGCTTGTGACTACCACTCAGGGCGATGAGACTCTGGTGTGGATGGCTGAACCTCTCAGAGATTCAGCCCGCGCGGGTGATGCCGTACTCGTGGACCTTAAGGCAGCGGTCGCCTACGAGGTCATCCCAAAGACCGAGGTCATGCAGCTGGCTCTGGAAGAGGTGCCGGACGTGACGTTCTCGGATATCGGTGGTCTTGACTCGCAGATTGAAAATATTCGCGACTCGGTGGAGCTTCCGTTCGCTCACCCCGAGCTCTTCCGGGAGTACCGTCTAGCGCCGCCCAAGGGCGTGCTGCTCTACGGCCCTCCCGGGTGCGGTAAGACCATGATCGCCAAGGCCATCGCCCATTCGCTGGGCGGAGATGGGTCTTACTTCCTCAACGTCAAAGGACCTGAGCTGCTCAACAAGTTTGTGGGTGAGACCGAGCGCCGAATTCGCCTGATCTTCGAGCGAGCCCGCGAGCTGTCCGAGGGCGGCAAACCGGTCGTCATTTTTTTCGACGAGATGGAGTCGCTCTTCCGTACCCGCGGCTCGGGTGTCAGCTCTGACATGGAGACCACGATCGTTCCCCAGCTGCTCACGGAGATGGACGGCGTGGAAGACCTCAGCAACGTCATCATCGTGGGAGCAACCAACCGCGAAGAGCTCATCGATCCCGCCATTCTTCGCCCTGGCCGCCTGGACGTGAAAATCCGCGTGGAACGACCGGATAGGGAAGCAGCTCGCGACATTCTTGCTCGCTACCTGACCAGCGATGTACCCCATGTGGGAGACATCGAGGATCTGCTTGATCAGGCCGTCGATAAGCTTTTTGAACCCCGTCCTTTCGTCGAACTCACCCTGGAAAGCCGCCGCACCGAGACCTTGACGTATGCGGACTTTATTTCCGGTGCCATGATCGCCAACGTCGTCGATAGGGCGAAGAAGGCCGCCATCAAGGATCATCTCTCGCAGGTTAGCCAGGCAGGAGTTACCGCTGAACATCTTGCCGACGCAATTCGCGCCGAGCAGGACGAGAGTGAGGACTTGCCCAATACGGCCAACCCGGACGAGTGGAGCCGAATCAGTGGTCGGCATGGAGAACGGGTCATCTCGGCGCGCATCCTCAGTTAGGCTCTAACCCATGAGCAGGTTCATGGGCACGGAGACGGAATATGGCATCGCCACCCCCAGCCACCCCGAGGTCAGCTCGATAATTACCTCGACTCATGCAGTCGTGTCTTACGCGGCGCTGCGTACCGGCGCGCGTTCGCGCTGGGATTATGAGGACGAGAAGCCGCTGGCTGATTCGCGTGGCTTTGATCTGCGCCGTCACCACACCGTGCCGATTATCGAGCCAGATACGGTGGGCATCGCGAACGTGATCACGCCCAATGGCGCGCGCTACTACGTCGACCATGCCCACCCCGAGTACTCCAGTCCGGAGTGCTCGAATGCCTGGGACGCGATGATTTACGACGCAGCGGGGGACTACATCCTCCGGCAATCGATCGCGGACATTGGCGATCTTTGGGAGGACCAGATCTCGGTGTTGCGGTCTCACGACCCGTGCCCGCCGCTGAAGATCTACAAGAACAACGTGGACGGCAAGGGCGCCTCCTACGGCAGCCACGAAAACTACCAGTACTCCCGTCACACGGACTTTGGCACGCTCACCCAGGCGCTTTTGCCTTTCTTTGTCACCCGCCAGGTCATTATCGGCGCTGGACGCATGGGAGTGGGAGAGGCAGGTGAGGTAGATGCCTTCCAAATCTCGCAGCGCGCCGACTACTTCTTCCAGGAAGTGTCGCTGGAAACCACGCTGAACCGCGGAATCGTGAACACCCGTGACGAGCCCCACGCCAATGCCGTGCACTTCTGCCGGCTCCACACCATCATCGGCGATGCCAACCTGTCCCAGTACTCCACGTTCCTCAAGCTGGGGATGACCAAACTGGTCCTCGACGCGATTGAAGCCGGCGTGGATTTCTCGGATTTGCGGTTAAAGGATTCGGTAGCCGAGCTCAAGGCGGTCTCCCACGACACGACCCTGACGCATCAACTCTCGCTTGTCGACGGACGCATGCTCACCGCCCTGGAGATCCTAGCGGAGTACCGGCAGCGCGTGAGAGCTAAAGATCAGGTGGATGAGCGCGTGCTCACGCTGTGGGGAGAGATCCTTGATGACCTCGGCCGGGACCCGCTGAGTACCGCCGACCGCTTGGACTGGACCGCAAAATATGCGTTGCTCAAGCGCTACGTAGACAAGGGTGCCAGCTGGTCGGACGCCAAGCTCAAGCTCATCGATCTGCAATACAGCGACATCGATCCGACCAAGAGCTTGTACCATGCCCTCGTTCGCTCAGGTCGGATGAAGACGCTGGTTTCAGAGGAGACTATTGCCCACGCGGCGGCGAATCCCCCTGAGGATTCCCGTGCCTACTTCCGTGGACGGGTCTGCGAAAAGTTCGGTGACGACATCATCGCCGCGTCGTGGCAGACCGTCGTGTTGAAGTATTCCTCCGGCACCGCGAAATTCCATTTGGATACGGTGGACGAGTTCGACCGCGCTGAGCTGGGAGAGATCCTGGAAGGCTCCACCACCGCCGATGAGCTCGTGGCAAATTTAGAAAAGGCCGGCCACGCGCCGATGTACTATCACACTCATCACGAGCGCGAGCACATCAATCACCCGCACCCGCACTAACTCACCGTTAAGGAGGCGACCACGATGGCACAACACAGCATTCACGGTCATGGGGGATCGGACGACAACGACGACGTCCTCCCCGAGGCTGGCCAGGTTCAGATCTCGGGAGCCGATGACTTGCTCGACGAGATCGACGGCCTGCTGGAAAGCAACGCAGAAGAATTCGTTCGCTCCTACGTGCAAAAGGGCGGCCAGTGACGCGTCGGATAATGGGCGTGGAGACCGAATACGGCATCTCCGGCGCCTTGAGCCCTGACGAGACCGCACGCTATCTCTTCCGCCCGGTTGTCGCGGAGTATTCCTCAACCAACGTCTTTACTCCCAACGCCGGGCGCCTTTACCTCGACGTAGGCGCGCATCCGGAGGTCGCCACCGCTGAGTGCGATTCCATCGGACAGCTCTTGCGCTACGAGCGCGCCGGCGACCATCAGCTCAACGAGCTTGCTCTCCAGGCTGAGCAGGCACTGGCAGCTGAGGGGATCGGCGGCCAGGTGTATTTGTTTAAGAACAATGTGGACTCCGTCGGTAATTCGTACGGCTGCCACGAGAACTACCTGATCAGCCGCGCGGTGGCGTTGAAGGCTCTGGGAAAACAACTACTGCCTTTTATGATCACCCGCCAGCTCATCGCCGGAGCGGGGTTGTACAAGAACGGGCAATTCCGCCTATCTCAACGAGCAGACCAGGTGTGGGAGGGAATCTCTTCGGCCACCACCCGTTCACGCCCGATCATCAATACCCGCGACGAGCCGCACGGAGACTCCACCAAGTACCGACGCATGCACGTCATCGTCGGAGACTCCAACATGGCCGAGTCCACCTTCCTATTGAAGGTAGGTTCTACGCAGCTAGTCCTGGACATGATCGACGAAGGCTGGCCGCTGGACAACGTCGAGTTGGACAATCCCATTGCCCACATCCGCGACATCGCTCTCGACCCCACTGGCCAAACGCTCTTGGACTTGAAGGCCGGGGGAACCATTACGGCACTTGCGGTGCAAAAGCACCTGTGCGAGCGCGCCCAAGCCTTCCTGAGCGAACGAGAACCCGACCCAGACCTGGAGTACGTGGTTGACCTATGGGAACGCGTGATCACGGCCGTGGAAACGCAGGATTTTGCGGCAGTGAGCACTGAGATTGACTGGGTGATTAAGCGGAATCTGCTCCAGCGATACGCCGGACGCGCCAGTGAAGATAAGTTGCGCCAGCTGGATCTGGCGTACCACGACATCCGACCTGATCGCGGCCTTTTCTACGTTCTACAGCGCCGCGGACTCGTCCGACGCCATACCGACGAGGAGGACATTGCCCACGCGGTTGCCCACCCGCCGGCGACAACGCGAGCCGCGCTGCGCGGGCGCATCCTGGCGCAGGCTCGGGAAGCTGGCAAACCAGTCACCGTGGACTGGGTTCGGATGCGGGCGGGAGAAACTCAGGTAGAACTTCTCGATCCATTTGCTACGGACGAGGAACACATCGCCGGGCTGTTAAAGGAGCTGTAGGTGGAGCAACACAACGCCGACATCCTCTACCGCCAGACAAATCTCGCATTCGCGCTGCTTGATGATCCACGCGCCCGTAGTTGGGAGTGGATTCGCACCCACGTTGACGGCTACCAAAAGCTCGATCGTCGAACGATCCAGCGCGACGTCCAACAACTCCACGAGGCAGGAGTTCCGCTGGTCAAACGGGACGGAGGTGTGGCTATTCGCCATGATGACTACGAGCTTGCCCCCGTCCGCTTCACTCCTGCCGAGGCAACAGTGGTCGGCCTCGCCGGAGATCTTGGCCGCGCCGGGCAGCTGGCCGCATTCGCACGCTCGGGCTGGACAAAGTTAGCGGCTGCCGGAGCCCAGAAGAATCTTGAGTTGCGCGACCCCTACGCGTCTTTCGACGATTCCACCATTCTCGACCCCGCCACGCTCACGACTGTGCTCAAAGCGATTAGGCGTAGTCGCAGTGTCACGCTTGATTACCGTCGATCACCGGTAGACGAACCGCAGCGGCGCTCGCTTGATCCGTGGGGTTTTGTCCCGCTTAGCGGGCGCGTGTACTTGGTGGGATTCGACCTCGAGCGCGACGCTCCGCGCAGCTTCCGTGCAACCAAGGTTTCCGCCGTCGAGCTCAGCGAAAACCCCATCCAGCACCCGCCGGTTGAAGATCTTTTCGACGTCGTTCGGGGCTCGCTGTCTAAGGCTCGCACGGACGCTCGACTGCTGGTGGGCGAGGACTATCACGATCAGTTTGGGCCAGCGGTTGATGGGGTCGTCGAGCTACGAGATGTCGACCGCGAGGCGCTCATCCGCGCGGTAGCCAGTACGGATGTCGACGTCACCGTGAACGCACCCGAAGATGTAAAACAGGACGTCATTGCGCTTTTGCAGGAGGCAGTCCATGACTGACCGTCGAGCCGACCTCGTACGTGCCCTCAACCTCATTCCGTATTTCCGTTCGCACCCGGACCACACGCTGCTGGAGGCAGCAACGAACTTGGGTATGGACCACAAGCAGATGGTCAGGGACCTCCAGCGACTGCATACCTCGGGCGTGGGCACGCACACCGAAGAGCTCATTGACCTCACGTTCAACGCCAATCGCACGTCAGTAGAGATCACCGAGGATCAGGGGTTGACCAAGCCGCTGCGACTGACGCAGGTGGAGGCAGCAGCGTTGTTGCTGTCCCTGGAACAGTTGGCACCCTATGTGGACGATCGCGCAGCAGTGGATTCTGCTGCCCAGACTCTGCGCACTCTGCTCGGCGGTGCTGCGCGCGGCGTGGTCACCTCCGAAGTAGGTGAAGGGGGAGAGGCCACCGTATCGGATCAGTCAACAACTGCGCAGGTCCGCACCGTCAATACCGCGCTGCTGACTAAACGACGCCTGAAGATTGCCTACTATTCGGAGTCCTCCGGTTCGGTCACCGAGCGCACGATCGATCCCGTTCGCCTCTTCTTTGCCTCCGGCTTCAGCTACCTACTCGCATGGGACCTCGAACGGGACGACCACCGTACTTTCCGCCTGGATCGCATCCAGGAGGCGGTGCTTCTCGACGACAAAGTCTCCCGCCACCCAGCGCCCAAAAAGCCTTCCGGGGTGAAGGGTGAAAATGGCCCCTTCAGCTTTCACAATCAGGCTGAGGTCGAGGTTGCCCGGACGGCGACGTGGCTGGCGGATTACCATCCCATCACGCTGCATTCCGCAGACGATGATCCTGCTGCTCCCATGGTACCGGGCACGCTGTCGTACGGCAGTGATGAGTGGCTGGTACGGTTCTGCCTGAGCAACGCCGACCGACTCCGATTGGTGTCTCCAACATCACTCGCCCAAGAGGTCTCTCGTCGAGCAAAAGAGAGACTTTCCCGATATGCTGAATCAATCTCTGAGCAACGTTAGGAAAGGTAGTTAACTCATGAACCTCGGGCCTATGGAAATCGGTCTGATCCTGCTGATCATCCTGCTTCTTTTCGGAGCTACCAAGCTTCCTAACCTGGCTCGTTCCGTGGGACGTTCCGCCCGCATCTTCAAGTCGGAGATGAAGGAGATGAACAACGAGAACAAGCCTGCTGCACCTCAGGCACAGTCTGAGGACTTCTGGGACCGTCCGGAGAACCAGCCGCGCGCAATCGATAACCGCCCGGCAAACCCAACGACCGAAGTGCGCTACCAGCCGCAGCAGCACAACGAGAACCCGCAGGCTCGCTAAGAAATACGTAGGGTTCTGCTGCTTTTATGTCTGCCAAACGTTCGCGATCGGCAGCTGCCAAGGCGCCGAGCGCCCGGGCGCGTCGAAAAGCAAATCCCACCGGGGACATGCCCCTGGTGGAGCACCTTAAAGAGCTACGTCTCCGCCTCATCTACTCGGTACTCGCGTTCTTCGCAGCGGGAGTATTGGGCTTTATCTGGTATCAAACCGCACCTCCTGGGATTGCTCCGCTCGGAGAGATCATGCGTGGGCCTTATTGCAGCCTGCCCCCAGAGTTCCGCGCCGACTTCACCGGTGATGGGGAATGCCGCCTATTGGCGACGAGTCCATTTGAGATGTTCCTACTTCGCCTGCGCGTGAGCGCCCTGGTGGGCATCATTTTGTCCTCGCCCATCTGGCTGTATCAGATCTGGGCATTTATCACTCCTGGCTTGCATAAGAACGAGCGTCGGTGGACGTTCACCTTCGTTTCCCTGGCCGTCATCCTCTTTGTCACGGGCGCGGTGATGGCCTACTTCGTCATCGACATGGGCCTGTACTTCCTGCTTACTATCGGTGAAGAGGCCCAGGTCGCGGCTCTCACCGGTAAGGAGTATTACGGCTTCGTTCTGGCCTTCGTGGTGATCTTCGGCGCTTGTTTCGAGGTGCCCTTGATCATCGTGATGCTCAACATTCTGGGGATCCTGGAGTACCGCTCAGTGCGCGGAAAGCGCCGGATCATTTGGGTCATCACCTACGTGATCGCAGCTCCCATTAGCCCAGGCGGCGATCCGTTCTCCATGCTCGCACTGGGCACGAGCGTTGGCCTACTCATCGAGCTCGCCTTCCAATTCTGCAAGTGGAACGACAAGCGTAGGGGAGTCTCGCTTGACGACGATCTTGCCGACCTCGACGACGAGAAGGCCTCCGAGCTGGACTACCAGCCCGAACCGATCGAGCCGGCTAATCCCACGGCACCGGTGACTAAGGCTAACTTCGACGACGTACTCTAGAGGGCATGTCCCTTCTCGACGAGTTCGTATCTCACTTGTCTTTTGAGCTGGATGATTTCCAGCTCCAAGGTTGCCGTAGCGTGCAAGACGAGCGCTCTGTGCTCGTCTGCGCGCCAACCGGTGCAGGTAAGACGATCGTGGGAGAGTTTGCCGCCGCAGTTGCTTTGCGCCAGGGAACCCGGTGTTTTTACACCACTCCGATTAAGGCACTGAGCAATCAGAAGTTCCATGATCTCGTCACGGATCACGGCGAGGACGCGGTGGGGCTGCTTACCGGGGATGTTTCCATCAACCCCTCCGCACCGATCGTGGTCATGACCACCGAGGTCTTGCGCAACATGATCTACGCGTCCTCCGGGTCTCTGGATCGCCTTACGCATGTGGTGATGGACGAGATCCACTTCCTTGCTGACCGAGACCGGGGAGCTGTGTGGGAGGAGGTGATCCTCGGATTGGAGGATCACGTCCAACTGATCGGGTTGTCGGCGACTGTGTCGAACTCGGAGGAGTTTGGCGAGTGGTTGCGGACCGTTCGTGGTGACACCGACATCGTCGTATCTGATCACCGTCCCATTCCGCTCGACCAGCACATGATGGTAGGTCGACGCGTCTACGAACTCTTTGAGCCCGGCAGCGACCGGGTCAACGGCCAGTTGCTCAGCAAGATTGAACGGGTCGAACGTGCAGAAGATCGTTTTCGTCCCCTTGGCCGCCCCGAGGTCATTAGCGTGTTGCGCGATCGGGACATGCTGCCGGCCATCACGTTCATCTTTTCGCGTGCAGGCTGCGACGGCGCGCTCTTCCAGTGCCTGCGCTCGCAGCTAGTCCTCACTACCTCGGAGGAGTCGGCATTAATTAAGGAGCTTGTCGACGACGCAGTCGCCGACATTGACCCGGAAGATCTGCAGGTCCTGCGCTTTACGCAGTGGAGGGCAGCTCTTATGCGGGGGTTCGCGGCTCACCACGCGGGCATGCTGCCTGCTTTTCGACACATCGTCGAGAGGCTCTTTGTTCGCGGCCTGCTCAAGGCAGTTTTCGCCACGGAAACTCTGGCCTTGGGGATCAACATGCCGGCGCGCACCGTCGTGTTGGAAAAGCTGGTGAAGTTCAACGGAGAAACTCACGCCGACCTCACTCCAGGGCAATACACCCAGCTCACTGGGCGTGCTGGGCGACGCGGCATCGACCACATGGGTAATGCCGTCGTGCAGTGGGCACCCGCGCTCGACCCCCGGGCGGTGGCAGGATTGGCTTCGACCAGGACGTATCCCTTGGTTTCTACTTTCGCCCCGGGATACAACATGGCGATCAACATGGTGAAGATGAACGGTCGTGAAGAGTCTCTGCGCTTGATTGAGAAGTCCTTCGCACAGTTCCAGGCGGACGCCTCCGTGGTCGGCGACGTACGCGCGATAGAGAAGGAAAGCCAGGTCGTTGACTCGCTAGAGGATGCCCTGGATAACCGGATCCGTGAACTGGCCGTCCCAGGTGGCCGTGCCGACATCGTGGACTACGTGCAACTGCGGCAACGCCTCAGCCGAGAGGAGCGCGAAGCCAAGCAACGTGCCAGCACCGAGCGTAAGAAGGAGGTCGTGGCTGTCCTGGGCAAGCTCCAGGTGGGTGATGTGATTGCCCTAGCGGGGCCAAAGCGCCCCCAGCTCGCAGCGGTGGTCACACCAGCATCCCAGCCCCATGACCCCCGCCCCTGGATCACTACTGAAAAGGGATGGTCCGGTCGGATCGACGCCAGTGGCATCGCAATCCCGCCGATCACCATTGGTCGCATTCGGGTGCCCAAGAACGTGCGCAATCACCCGCGGCGTAATACACGCATGATTACCGCAGAGTTGCGCCGCGGACACTTCGAGCGCCCCAAGTCGATGAAGGCTCGTTCTCGCGTCTCCTCCAAGATCAAGAATCAGATCCGGGAACACCCGGTGCATGCGTGGCCGGTCTCGGACCGGGAGGAACTCGCCCGGCTGGCGCTGGAATACTCCCAGGCAAAGTCCACCCTGGACGCGCGCAAGGCCACGGTCTCTCGGGCCAAAGACACGCTCGGATCCCACTTTGACCGCATCCTCGGTTTGCTCAGCGAGATGGATTATGTCGAGGTTGAAGCAGGCGAGTACCAGGTCACCGAGGAAGGGGAGAGGCTAGCGCGAATCCACGCAGGCTCAGACCTGCTCATCGCTCAATGCCTCAAGCGGGGGGTTTGGGACAATCTCGACCCTGCGGAGCTCGCGGGCGCGGTGTCGACTTGTGTATTCGAAAACCGCAAGGCCCTGGCAGAAGGCGAGGTTGATGTCCCCACCGACGCAATGGCGGCAGCGATTACCCACACCCAGCGTGTCTGGGGCGAGTTGGCCTCAGACGAACGACGCCACCGGCTACCACTTAGCCGGGAACCTGATCCGGCCTTTGCTACTGCCGCGCACCAGTGGGCCGCCGGTGCTCCACTGGGGTATTGCCTGCAAGCGGCGGCGCACGGAGGCGCCGAGCTCACTCCTGGAGACTTTGTCCGTTCCTGCCTTCAGCTCAATGATGCGCTCGAGCAGGTTGCTAAAACTGCTTACACGGATGAGGTACGTCGAAACGCGCGCAAAGCTATCGGCGCGATCTCCCGCGGAGTCGTCGCGGTAAGTGCCTAAGCATTTTACGGTGCTCCTACACTGGCGGGTATGGAAAAGAAGTTTGCAGAACGTATTCGCCGCGCCCAGGAACTCGTCGCTAACCAGGAATGGGGCGGACTCGTCGTTGGTACCGGGCCGGAGCTGGCCTACTTCATCAATAGCTGGACCAGCTCGCATGAGCGACTAACTGCCCTGGTTATTTCGGCTAGCTCGGCAGTGGTGATCGCCCCCATAACCGATGTGGCTCAGTTGGAGCGCGAAGTGGGTTCGGATGTGGAGATCAGGAGCTTCCGCGACGGACAAGACCCATACGCTATGGTCGCGGAACTCGTGGGCCGTGGCCAGATTGGGCTCGGATCCTCCCTCAGCGCACCGCACGTTTTGGGCATCCAGCGTGCCGTCGCAGGGGAGACCAGTCTGTTGCCGGCCGGACTGTTCCAGGTCAAAGAGGATGAGGAAATTGCCTTTTTGCGGGAGGCCGCAGAGGCTATCGACGCAGTACACGCCCAGGTTCCGGCGCTGCTACGAGCAGGTCGTACGGAGCGGGAAATCGCCGACGAGCTGCACGAACTCATCCTGAAGGAGCACGTTGAGGTCGACTTCGTCATCGTTGGCTCGGGCCCCAACGGTGCGGATCCCCACCATTCTTTCTCCGATCGAGTGCTCCAACCCGGCGATCCCGTGGTCATCGATTTGGGAGGGCGCATGCCCTCTGGATATCGCTCGGACTGCACCCGTACGCACGTTGTCCCGGGTGGAAATCCCCCTGCTGAGTTTGAACGCGCATATGAGGCTGTGCACAAGGCCTACCGGGCGGCCATTGACGCCGTTCGCCCTGGTATCCGCGCAGAAGAACTCGACGCGGTAGCGCGCGAGATCATCGAAAGCTACGGCCTTGGAGAGTATTTCACTCACCGTTTGGGCCACGGCATTGGTATGTCAACGCACGAGGAGCCCTACCTTCTTTCTGGCAATGAGCAGGAGATCGCCCGCAACATGGCGTTCTCTATTGAGCCTGGAGTGTACGTGCCAGGGGAGTGGGGCGTGCGGATCGAAGACATCGTCGTGGTAGCAGATGAGGCCATTCGCTTGAATCTTCAACCAACCAAGCGCTAGTATGTTGACATGAACACTACCGCGCTCTTTGTCGGCCACGGCAGCCCGATGAACGCCATTCAGGACAACGAATTCACCCGTACCTGGAACAACATCGGGCAATCGCTTGCTCCGCGCGCAATTGTCTCCGTTTCAGCCCACTGGTACACCCGTGGCACGGGTGTCACTGCCATGACCAACCCGAAGACGATCCACGACTTCTGGGGCTTTCCCGCTGAGCTCAACGCAGTCCAGTACGAGGCTCCTGGTGATCCGGAGATTGCAGAGCTCGTCAAGGATGTAGCCAAGCCCACACTCGTGCATTCTGACCATGAGTGGGGACTGGACCACGGAACGTGGTCCGTGCTCAAACACATGTTTCCCGAGGCAAAGATCCCGGTAATCCAGGTTTCCATCGATGCCACCAAGCCCTTCGAGGAGCACGTGGCGTTGGGGACCCGTCTGGCCAAGCTAGCGACGGACAACAACGTGCTCATCGTCGGCTCCGGAAACGTCGTGCACAATCTCTCACTCATGGACTGGCACGCAGAGAACCAGGGCTATTCCTGGGCCGAATCTTTCGATGAGGCAGCACGCGACATCATGGTGACCGACCCGTCGCGCCTACCAGCTCTGATGAGTCACGAAGCGTTCGAACGCGCTGTGCCGACTCCGGATCACTTCCTCCCGCTGGCCTACGTTGCGGGTGTGTCGGCAGCAACGGAATCTGCCGACATTTCCACCTTTAACGAGGAAAGAACGATGGGATCGCTGTCGATGACGGGGTACCGTGTAACAGCATGAGCATTCTCCTCCTCGGCGCAACCAGTGACATCGGCACTCAGCTGCTCGACCTATTAGCGCCGGGAGAGGACGTCGTCCTCGCCGCCCGAAACCCCGAGGCAATTCCGGAGCCTAAACGGGCACGCAGCTCGCATCGCATCGCCTTTGAGGCCACGGATCTGGCCTCGCACCGGCAAGTTGTGGAGGAGGCCGAGCGCCTGGCCGGTCCCATCACCACCGCAATCGTGGCTTTCGGCATCTTGGGGGACCAGACTCGTGCGGAAAGCGACGAAGCGCATGCAGTAGAGATCGCCACCGTCGACTACACGGCGCAGATCTCAATGCTGACCGTCCTGGCAGACACCATGATCTCCGGGCGAATCATTGCTTTCTCATCGATCGCCGGGTGGCGCGCACGCAGGGCCAACTATGTGTACGGCTCAACCAAGGCTGGCCTGGATGCGTTTTGCCAAGGCCTGGCTGACCGGCTGCACGGCAGCGAGCTCGAGCTCTACATCGCCCGCCCCGGATTTGTCATCGGGTCCATGACTGAGGGAATGAGCCCTGCGCCTCTTTCGGTGCGCCCCCGCGACGTGGCCGAGGCCATCGTCGACCGTTTGGGCAAGCCTGGGACCATTTGGATCCCGCGCCGCCTAGCCGTTCTGGCTGCAGTCATGCGTGTTGTGCCGCGCCCCATCTGGCGTCACATGCCGCGCTGAGACACCTCGTATTCTCCCTCGCCAGTGGCCTCATAGTCCACGTAAGCGCCATGCGGCCGGCCACAACCGATGGAACAACCCACGAAGTGGGTGCGCTCATCCACTCCGGTAGCCGCTAGTTGCAGTGCATCCCTACGCACGTCACTCACACTAAACCTGCAGCCAGAGCCCACGCAGGCAGTGACCAAGGAAAGCGTGCTGTTCTGATCAAAGCTAATGCCCAGCGGAGCCAGAACGCGCACCACCGCCTCGGCCACACCCTCCTCCAGGTCATGAAGGACGATCGCGCGCGTATGCGTCACGCTGACGTCCGTTTCTAACGCCTGGATCATCTGAATGATCTGCTCGCTTAGCGTGCCTAACGGGGGCATTCCAGCAATGCTGACTCGCCCGTCTGGTTGCTCAATCCACCCCAGACGAACCGGCGACGTCGGCGCAGAATCGGCAGCGCCTTCCAACCGGCTTAGGCTCTCCACAGCCGACGAGTGATTCAGCTCACCGGATACTCCGTGTACCGTCGCACACTCGCCGCGAACGGTCATGGCGTGTGCCGCGCCGTGGCCAAGAGCGTCCCCGGAGCCGTCGTCAAGCGCGACGAGGGGAGCTCCCACCGGCAAGCGCTTCGCTACCTCACGCGCCAACTGGGCACAGACAGGGGAGTGAGGCGAAGCGATGACAGCAGCCTCCGGCCACATTGGCTCGGCGAGCTCAGCCGTGTCGACCCCACGGATCTGGACGTTGCCCCGGGACGTGATATGCAACCGGCCGTCCCCAGCCTGCGCCATTCGCACCAGGTGAGCCCATTCTTTAGCGCTAAGCCTGCCACCTGGAATGGCTACTCGCGCAGTCGTACCATCGGCGGAGCTGATCAAATCCATAGTGGGCAATTCTAGTTAGGCTAAAGGCATGCACACATTCCGCTCCGGAATCGTCTCCCGGACCGCCCGCACGCTAGGACCAATGGTGGTGCATTCGATGCGTGCTTTCCTGCGTGAGGAGCCCGCCGGCCCCGGCGCCTCCCGCTACGTCAGCTCGCCCTCCGGGAGGCCAGGGGATCTGGTGCACACCCGACCTGTTCGAGCGGTGGGATTGCGCAGGAGAGAGTCGGCCACGCAGCTGGAATACCTCACCGAAACGTCTCGCGGGCAACTCCTCAGCGCCACGGGAGCATTGTTTCATTGCGGACAGCCCAACGCTCCGCTCATTGGTTTCGCTCCCTCGACACAGGGCGTAGCCAGGCACTGCGATCCCTCATATACCTCTACGGTGGGACTTCGCCAGGCCGGCGCCGACGACCTCATCGCGGCCTACGAACAACCTGCCATCAACTGGCTCCTCGACGCCGGCGCGGACGTGGTAGTCATCGACTATCCGCGCGACCCCAAGAGCGGAATCCAGCTGTACTGTGATCATCAATCCGGAGCCCTCGCGCTGCGCGATGCCATCACCGCAGCGCGCACCCTGGGCTGTCGTGGCGTATTGGGACTCTGGGGCTTCTCCCAAGGTGGCGCGACCGTCGCGGCCTACCTGGAGGACGTTGATCGGGATGGGAAATACCCAACTGCTGCGGTTGTGGGCGCGCCCCCGATACGCCTTGACGACGTCCTCGACCACGTGGATGGCTCACTTGCCACCGGAGTCATCGCCTACACCCTGGCTGGATTGATGGTCTCCAGCCCAAAAATTCGCGCTGAGATTGTGGGTGTGCTTACCGACGACGGCCTCGCCGAACTCACCGAAAACCTCACCACCTGCACGGCCGGATCGCTTCTTACCTCAGGCTGGCGCAGGACAAACCGTTGGTCCACCACAGGCCAATCGCTGGGGGAACTCGCAGATCTTCTACCTGCCACGCGTGCCGAAATTCTGCGTCGCGTCGTCGGGGAGAAGCCCGAGAACCAACCCTCGTGTCCGGTGCGCCTCTGGGGTTCGCGTAACGACGATATTGTTCCCTTCAACCAGGCAGCCGAACTCGCGCGGAAATGGCCTACAACCGAGTTTGTTGAACGCACCGGTCCGCGCCTGCCAGGACGTACCGGCCTGGGGCACTTTGGGCCGTATTTTTACCACCTTGCCGAGGATGCTTCCTGGCTGCTCGGCAAGCTCCGGTAACGTGGCGAACATGCCGCTCGTACTTGTCTTTCTTTACATCGCCATTGAAGCCGTCGCCTTTTATGCCGTTGCTACTTGGCTCGGCATTGGCTGGGCCCTATTGGCCCTCTTTGCTCTCATGGTTGTCGGCGGTCTGGCGGGCATGAGCCAGGTTCGACGCGTAAGCGCCCGCGCCGCGCAGGGTCGCATTGGTCCGGGGCAGCTGGCAGGTGACATCGGCCTGCTCTTTGCGGGCACAATCTTGGCTGCCAGCCCCGGTTTTATCACGGCCATCCCGGGGTTCTTCCTGATCATTCCTTTCACGCGCAGCCTCGTTCGCAAGTCCGCAGCGAACTCGCTGACCCGCCGGGTGCAGGATTTCGGTGCGCGCGCCTACTCGGCCTCACCCATGGCTCAGCGCCACACCTCCTACGGCTCGTTCGTGATCGACGAGGATCCCCGCGCCTAAACAATGATCGCACTTCAGCTTGCCTTGGCCGCCCTCTCCGGGTGGCTTACCTACCTGTCCTACGAGCCACACGGTCTGTGGCCCGCGGGGATCATCGGGGTAGGCCTTCTGTATTTCTTGCTGGTGTGGCGACGCCCCAGCCTGCGTCTCGGAGCGCTTCTGGGCTTTGTCCATGCCGTCACCATGTATTTGTTCACCTTGCCATGGATCGGTGAGTTGGTTGGGCGGTTCCCCTACGTCGCGCTTGCCATCTCGTGTGCGATCTATGCGCTGCTCACCGGCCTGGGGGGAACGGCAATCGGGCGTTGGCGCTATGGGTTTGTGCTCTTTCCCTTCCTCTATGTCGCAGTCGAGCACCTGCGTAGCTCCTTTCCCTTTGGCGGCTTTGCCTGGCTGCGTCTGGCATGGGGCCAGATAGACGGCCCCCTCGCGCCTCTGGCTGCGTTAGGGGGTCCGGTCCTGGTTAGTTTTAGCGCGGCGTTGGCTGGATGCGCACTGGTGGCCGTCTTGTGCAAACCACGCAAGGCTGGAGGAATAGCGCTGGTCCTCTGTCTGGTGGCAGGGGTCGCAAGCGGGGTCTTTCATCGCTCAATGGCTGAGGAAACTGCTGGTGAGGCCACCGTCGCAGCGATCCAAGGCAATGTTCCGCGATTGGGGCTTGATTTCAACGCACAGCGCCGAGCTGTATTGAACAACCATGCGCGGGTAACCCACCAGCTCGCCCAGGCAGGCGCACAGCCAGATCTGGTGATCTGGCCGGAAAACTCGTCTGACGTCAATCCCTTCGCCGACGATCAAGCTCGCACAACAATTGAGTCCGCCGTGCAGGACATTGGGGCTCCGGTGCTCGTCGGCACGCTGACAGAGGATGAGGTCGGGGAGCGCAACACCATGCAAGTCTTCGACCCCGAGACCGGTGCGGGGGACTTCCACCACAAGAAGTACCTGCAGCCCTTTGGCGAGTACATGCCTATGCGAGATTTCTTCCGCATGTTTTCCTCCTATGTGGATCTCGCGGGAGACTTCAAGCCTGGAACCGGGAACTCCACCGTGCTTATGGACGGAATCCGCGTGGGCGTAGCCACCTGCTACGAGGTCATCGTTGATGATTCCTATCGCACAGCGGTCGAGAACGGAGCCCAGATTCTTGCTACGCCCACCAACAACGCGACCTTCGGGTTCAGCGACATGACCTACCAACAGCTCGCGATGAGCCGGCTGCGAGCCATCGAACTCGATCGTGCCGTGGTGGTGGCCGCAACTTCCGGGGTCTCGGCGATTGTGCATCCAGATGGCAGCGTCAGCCAGCAAACCGGAATTTTCGAGCCCGGTAGCTTGGTAGAGACCCTCCCGCTCAAAAGCACAGTTACACCCGCGGTACACTTCGGGCAGCTGCTGGAGTGGGGCCTGACTATCATGGGAGCCCTTACGGCATTTATCGCACTTGTGGCCAATAGGAAACGGATCAAGGATTAAGACACATGGCAAACCCGAGCGAGTCCACCCTCGTCATCATCCCCACTTACAACGAGATCGAGAACCTGCCTCGCATTAGCAAGCGCGTGCTCGAGGCAACCGCCGTCGATCTTCTGATTGTGGATGACTCCAGCCCGGACGGAACTGGCGAAGCAGCCGACAAGCTCGCTGCTGAGAACGAGCGGGTACACGTTCTGCACCGCACCGAGAAGACTGGACTCCTGGGCGCGTACCTTGCAGGTTTCCGATGGGGCCTGGAGCGAGAGTACGACGTGCTCGTCGAGATGGACGCCGACGGCTCCCATGCTCCCGAGCAGTTGCACCGGCTTCTGGACCAGATTGATGAAGGCGCCGACATGGTCATTGGCTCGCGCTATGTCGACGGTGGGGAAGTAGTCAACTGGCCTACTCAGCGCTTCGTTTTGTCCAAGGGCGGCAACCTTTACATCTCTGCTGCTCTGGGCGCTGGTTTGTCCGACATGACCGCTGGCTACCGTGCGATGCGTCGCGAGGTTCTTGAGACCATTGGCCTCGACGAGCTATCCAACGCCGGGTACATCTTCCAGGTAGATATGGCCTTCCGCGCGGTACAGAATGGCTTTGATGTGCGCGAGGTTCCAATCACCTTTACGGAGCGTGAATACGGCGAGTCCAAGCTCGACGGATCTTTTGTCAAGGACTCACTGCTTGAGGTCACCAAGTGGGGTGTGTCCCACCGCACCGAACAGGTCCGTAACCTGGCGGTAGCGCTCGGTGATCTGGGAATGTACCAGTACCGTAAGTCTTCCTTGCCGGGCGTACCTTCCCGCATCGCCCAGTCGCTGCGCAACGCCGGCGACTTCGCAGTCTCTACTCGCGAGCTCATTGAGTATGAGCTGAAGAAGCGTCGTTAAGCCACCCACGCAAAAAGCCCCGGTCGAGCGGACTTTTCTCCGCTTGACCGGGGCTTTATTTACCTTTGCGGCCCGCTTTAGCTCTGGGCCTGAGCTTCCTGCTGCTCCTTGAGCAACTTTGCCGCATTGCGACGACGCTTGCGCAGGATCTCAAGACGCTCCTCGAGGAGCTGATCCAGCTCTTCAATGGTGCGACGCTCGCACAGCATGTCCCAGTGGGTACGCGGCGGCTTCACGGGCTTGGATTCCACGCCCTCACCCTCAACCAGAACACCAAGCTGGCCGTTCTTGCACATCCACTCTTCGGGGATCTCCGCGTCATCAGCGAAGGGGACGTCGAAGATTTCGCCGTCCGGCGTGCGGTATTTGATCATCTGGCGCGGGGCCAGGTCGTGGTCGCGGTCCGTCTCATAGCTGACGGCTCCCATGCGGCTGCCACGAAGCACGCGATCTGCCATGCGCGATCATCCTCTCTCAACAAGCGGGGGCTTTACAAGCACTAGCGCCTTAGTATAACGCTGCAATCGTTGACTGTGTTCCCGTGCCCGGTAGGAAATGCCGTCGGCTAGTCTTTTCTACTGTGTCAGCGAATCGAGCAACGTGTGAGTGGTGCGGCGGGGAAGTACCTGAGTCCCCACGCGGGCGTCCTCGAAAGTACTGCCGAGCTGCCTGTCGCCAGCGAGCATATGAGCAGAGGGCCCGCCTTGCTGGTTCCTCGATCTCGCCGGAAGCAGTTATCATGCGCCCTGAAAAGGTGCGAGACTTTCACGATGGTCTGTTCGAACTACGTTGCGCTGCAGAAGATATTGCCACCGCCGCAGATGAGGGCGCATCGTCGGATGACCTGCGCGTTCTGTGTGACGAGCTAGTCTCGTTAGCACGCAAGATGGAGAAGTTGAGGTAAATGAAGAAGGCTTTGGAGTCGCTGAATCCCAAGGTAGTCATCAGCGTTTTTGTGGTGCTGATCGTCGGCTTGGTCGCTGCGGCCATCGGACCGGTGATCTTCGCATTGGCTCTGGGACCAGGCGTGAAGACTGAGCCCTTAGACGCCACGAAGGCCCACGAGGCTTCGACGGAACTCAACGGCACGTGGGAGGTCGCTCGGGGATCGCACCCAAACTTCACCTCGGTTGGGTTCACGTTCGAGGAGCTCTTGCCTAGCGACGCTCGCCGGACCTCCGGATCTACTCAGGACGTGTCGGGGGAAATTCTGGTCGAGAACGATACGCTGACGGCCGGTGAAGTAACCGTTGACATGAATACCATCACCACCGATAAAAACGTTCGTGACGTAAATGTTCGTAACAAGCTCTTCGAATCGGAGAAGTACCCTGAGTCTCGATTCCGCGTAACTAAGCCTGTGGACCTGTCTACCGTTCCGACCGATGGAAAGCCGGGCATGGTGGAGCTGACGGGTGAGCTGACTATCAAGGGACACACTGAGCCAGTCATTGGCGAGTTTCAGGTCCTGCGCGACGGCGACAAGCTGATCGTCTCCGGGGACCTTCTCGTGGATCGCAATTCCTTTGGCGTGGAGTCGCCCGAGATGATCGCCGCGAAGATCGCGGACGAAGGTGAGGTCAACATCTTGCTGTCCTTTGAGAAGGAGTCCTAGATGAAGATCGCGGTGTGGCTGCGCCTGGCAGCCATCGTGGTGCTCATGATTGTGATGGCGATCGATCGAGCATGGATCTTCTTGGGGATCGCCGCGCTGTTAGGGCTGCTTACAGCCTGGCAGCTCGTGACGCTGTATCGACGTCAAGACCGCCAGGAAGCTCAGTAGCACCAACTCAGGCGTGATACCCAGCACTTTGTTCATTGTCCGATAATGTACATTATGTCATTTTAAAAACGGGCCCAGGCTAGACCCCGTCCCCCCCTAAGCTGATGGAATGAACTTCCGCCAGCGCCTTAGCGAGCGACTCATCGCCTGGGATAACGCCGGTCTTCGCCGTTACCCACACACGTTTTCTTCCGCGCAGGACCCGCACGTCAAAGACGGATTCCTCTTCGCTTCTTCCAACTACCTCTCCCTAAGCACGCACCCGAAACTTGTGGAGGCAGCCCACCGAGCCCTGGACCGATATGGATGCGGATCAGGCGGTTCCCGCCTCACCACCGGCACCCTCGACCTACACCGCGAACTCGAGGCGGAAATCGCCGAATGGCTTGGTTACGAGGATTGCGTCCTCTTCAGCTCCGGTTTCATAGCCAATCTCGCGGTGTTGAGCACATTCGGAGATTCGTCAGTGACGATATCATCTGACGAACGCAACCACGCCAGCCTCATTGATGGATGCCGCCTCGCCCGCGCTGACGTCAAGGTCTACCCACACCGACAGCTCGGCAAGCTACCCCCTCAACCTTCTCTCATCGTGACCGATGGAGTGTTTTCCATGGACGGGACTGTCGCCGACGTAGACCACCTGAGTACGGTCCGAGAGAATCACGACGCGATGCTCGTCGTGGACGATGCCCATGGCATCGGTACGCTTTTCGACGGGCGTGGCTGCTGCGCACCGCTCATCGACAGCGGCCGAGCACCCGACATTCTTATCGGCACCGCCAGCAAAGCTCTCGGATCTGAAGGGGCATTTGTGGCGTGCGACCATACCCAGGCAGAAATCTTGCGTAATCAGGGTCGCCCGTACGTTTTCACTACCTCTAACCCCGCTCCCGTCATTGCGGCGACACTCGCAGCCGTGCGCATCCTAAGATCTGCCGAAGGACAGGAACGAATTACTCGCCTGCACCGCAATGTCGCACACTTGCGCTCGGGTCTCGACGCACCCACTGGGCAAGCCCCGATCATTCCCATTCACATTGGCAGTGAGCAACGTGCACTATCGGTAGCGAATTACCTCTCTGACCACGGCTTTATAGCGCCAGCAATTCGATACCCCACCGTTACCAAAGGGAAGGCGATCATTCGCGCAACCGTTATGGCCGATCATTCCGCTGGCGATATAGACGACTTCATCAGCGCCGTTAAGGACGCTCTACAGAAAAATCCTACATAATCGAGTGGACATCCCCCCACCGAAAGGACTCCCATGGCCCTCCACCCAATTCCCTACATCGACTTCAATGGCCGGACCAAAGAGGCCCTCGAGTTCTACGCCGACATTTTTGGCGGAAGCACGACTATCTCAGTATTTCGCGATCTGATGACCGCAGAACAGGTCGGAGAAGACCATCTGGACAAGGTGATGCACGGCGAGCTGACCGTTGACGGCGAGCCAATGCTCTTCGCCTCAGACGGCCAACCAGGCAAGACACCGACGTACGGTGATGCCATTCAGCTTTCGCTGGTTACTAACTCCGCCCACGCCGAGCGGTACACCACCTATTTCAATGCTCTCGCCGCTGACGGCGAGGTAGCCATGCCCCTCGAGCGTGCCCCGTGGGGCGCTCATTTCGGAATCGTCAACGACAAGTACGGCCTGTCCTGGTACTTCAACATTGAAGACTAGGGAATTTCGCCCGGGGCTGCGGATTATTCCGCAGCCCTTTTCTCATATTGTGATACGCGCGTCTCATGGGCTAGGATACTCGTCTTAACAGATGAAACAGCTATTCCACTGGAGAAAGGCGCACGGTGAGCACTCAGACAGCTACCCAAACCCCGTCAGCATCGCCGACGTTAACCATTAGTTCGCGTGATCGCGCGAAGGTGAACTTCGCATCCACTATTGGCACGACGGTTGAGTTTTATGACTTCTATGCGTACGCCACAGCAGCTGTCGCCGTATTCCCCTACCTGTTCTTTGCCGAGTCCAACTCGCCTACGGTCGCTCTCCTGCAGTCCTTTGCCACCTTCGGCTTGGCCTTCATCGCCCGTCCGCTGGGGTCCGTCGTATTCGGACACTTCGGCGACCGTGTCGGCCGCAAGGCCACCCTGGTTGGAGCCTTGTTAACGATGGGAATTGCCACCTTCATCATCGGCATCCTGCCTACGTACGACCAGGTCGGAATCATCGCTCCGGCTCTGCTCGCTCTCATGCGCTTCTGCCAAGGCCTCGGACTGGGCGGTGAATGGTCGGGCGCGGCGCTGCTGTCTAGCGAGTATGCCGCCCCCGGCAAGCGCGCACGCGCGGCCATGTGGCCACAGCTGGGCGCGCCATTCGGCTTCTTCTTAGCTAACGGCTTGTTCCTCATCCTCGTCGCCACGCTCGGCTACGAGCTGGGTGACACCACCGGCGCCTTCATGACGTGGGGCTGGCGCATCCCCTTCCTGCTCTCCGCACTGATGGTGGCCATCGGACTGTATGTGCGATTCCAGCTGGAAGAGACCCCGGTATTCCAGCAGGCCCTAAATCAGGGCGAGAAGGTGAAGTCTCCGGTCTCGCAGGTATTTAAATCTGCGCTGCGCCCACTGGTAGTAGGAACCTTGGTCATGGTGGGAACCTATACCCTCTTCTACCTGGTCACCACCTGGATCCTTTCCTTTGGTATTGCGGATGCGTCCGCCGGCCTGGGCCTGGGTATCCCCTACATCAAGTTCCTCGAGATCCAGCTCGTCTCCATCGTCGCCTTCATGGTGGGCATCCCCATTGCAGCCTGGTTGGCAGACACGGTGGGTCGTCGCCCCACCCTCATCGGCACTTTTTCCGCAATCTGTGTTTACGCCTTCACCTTCAAGTTCTTCCTGGATCCAGCCCAGGCGACCCTACCTGGAGTATTGACGTTCCTGACTATTGGCATGTTGCTGATGGGAATGAACTTTGGGCCGATGGCTGCTGTTTTGCCGGAGCTGTTCCCCACTAATGTCCGTTACACCGGATCTGGAATCTCCTACAATGTGGCGTCGATCCTGGGCGCGGCCGTTGCCCCATTCATTGCCACAGCTTTGGCTCACAGCTACGGCGTGCAGGCCGTGGGGTGGTACCTGGCGACGGTGTCCATCCTGTCCTTGGCGTCGATCCTGTTCACCAGGGAGTCCAAGAACACGGACATGAACAGCATTACCGGCTAACGCCGACCGCCTCGATTGCGGTGCGTGAGGGTTAGCTGCACGCAATCGAGCATTCCCAATTCCATGAGAGCTTCCCGTAGCGCGAGCTGATAATCAAAGAGTCGACGATAGACCGCGTCGAATCCCTCGGCGGCGGCCTCGCGCTCATGCGCTTGCAATAGTTCACGTTGCAGGCGCAGACTCAGCTGCGCATGGGAACCAAAGTGGGTCTGACCAATAATCCTCAATCCGGTGTATTTATCCACCAGCCGGTGTAGATCTTCTACTCTCGAGTACTCCAGACCTGGCCACAGGTAGTGATTGGCTACCCGTAGCGCGTCGCGCGCCGTCGAGGAAAGTGTGTCTGTAGCGACCATCGTTTGCAGGCCGGCTCGACCCCCCACGTCCAGCATCCGATCGATGCTGCGAACGTAAGCCCGCCGCTGGGACGGCGCGAGAGTTTCGAGGCGTTCGACACCCACCACGGCGTCGTAATGCTCGCGCCAGTCACGCGCGCCGGAGTACAGGGAATCGCGCACCGCCGTTCGGACAGAGTCCGACACTCCTGCCAGAGTTAGTCGCTCCTTAACGGCACTCGCGAAGTCGATATCACCAGTGAGGCAGTCCACGCTGGCCCTTCGCAAGGCTGCGCGGATAGCCACACCCCCACCAGAGGACGGAAACTCCAGCAGATGGGTGCCGCGGGTAACGCGAGCTGCGTCGAGAAGCACATCCATCGCCCGTTGTTGACCATCGCCTAAGTCGGCTCGTTCCACTTTGGTTGGCTGGGCGTAGGTGGTGACGTCCACGAAATGGTGCGCTGGTTCGCTCCCCCGGCCAGCCCTGTCGACGTAGCTGGGAACCTGCTTGCGTACGGTCGTGGGCACTGCGGAAGAGAACACCGCCATACAGGCGTTCGTGCCGTCTCCGGAGTAGAGGCTCGTGAGTTCCACGGGCAGCTCCCCCACACCCGTTTCTGCCCGTTTGTGTCTGAAAATGTGACGTGGGCGAAACTTTGCGCGGATCAACTTTTCCAACACATCGACAAGGTCGTCCGCATGCCATTCGCCCGCCATGTAGGACTCCGCCAGACCGGTCCAGCCGGCCAGCGCCAAGCGCAAAAACAACTCCGGATGCTTGACCTCCAGATCAGCGCCTCGCTGGGGATCCAACTCAATTCCAGCCTTTTCGCAGGTCAAGGCGAAATAGGCCTCAGCGGCGCGGGCCCGAGCGGCCCCGAAAGCTACCGAGGGAACTTCTGCGACAGCCGGCCACTGCACCGCGTCGATAAGCTCAAGATGATCCTTGGTCACCCAGCAACCCTAACGCTCCCGGGCGCTGTTGCCTCGATGCCCACGCCGGCAAGATCTGACCATAATCCAATCGACGTCTATAGTGGCGAAGTAACTTATGACTTCCCATTTGTTAGATAAGGACTGTTCGCGCATGAGCAACAACAGCTTCCGTCCCGAGGGCGGACGCCACCACGTAGTCATTATTGGTTCCGGATTCGGCGGCCTCTTCGCTGCCAAGAAGTTTGCGGGCTCCAACGTCGACGTGACGTTGATCGACCGCACCAACCACCACCTTTTCCAGCCTCTGCTGTACCAGGTGGCCACGGGCATTCTGTCCACCGGTGAGATCGCTCCGCAGACCCGCCAGATCCTGCGCAAGCAGGACAACGTGGACGTGATTAAGGGCGACGTCACCAACATCGACATTAAGGAGCAGACCGTCACTGCTTCCCTGGGTGAGTACGAGCGCACCTACAGCTACGACTCCCTTATTGTCGCTGCCGGTGCTGGCCAGTCCTACTTTGGCAACGACCACTTTGCCGAGTTTGCACCTGGCATGAAGAGCCTGGACGACGCTCTCGAGATTCGCGCCCGCGTGATCGGCGCCTTCGAGCGCGCTGAGCTTACCGACGATCCCGCCGAGCGTGAGCGCCTTTTGACCTTCGTGGTCGTGGGTGCTGGCCCGACCGGTGTGGAGCTGGCCGGACAGCTCGCCGAGATGTCCTCGCGCACCCTGAAGGACGAATACTCCAACTTCAACCCGTCCTCCGCAAAGATCGTGCTCATGGATGGCGCACCGCAGGTTCTGCCACCGTTTGGCAAGCGCCTGGGTCGCGTTACCCAGCGCCAGCTCGAGCGCCTGGGCGTGACCGTCAAGCTCAACGCCATGGTCACCGACGTCACCGAGGACACGGTCACCTACAAGAACATGAAGGACGACTCCGTCCACACCATCAGCTCCAAGACCAAGATCTGGTCTGCCGGTGTTGCCGCCTCCCCGCTGGGCAAGATGATCGCTGACCAGGCCGGTGTGGAAACCGACCGCGCTGGCAAGGTCTCGGTCAACAACGACCTGACGGTTGGCGAGTACCGCAACGTCTTCGTGGTGGGCGACATGATGAGCCTCAACCGCTTGCCGGGCGTGGCGCAGACCGCCATCCAGACCGGTGAGTACGCCGCAGAGCAGATCATCGCCGGTGTGGAAGAGGAGCGTGCTCCGGAGCAGCGCGAGGACTTCGAGTACTTCGATAAGGGCTCCATGGCCATCATTTCCCGCTTCTCCGCCGTGGTGAAGCTGGGCAAGGTCGAATTCACCGGATTCATCGGCTGGGTCATGTGGCTAGCCGTCCACGTGATGTTCCTGGTTGGCTTCCGCAACCGTTTCGTCTCGGCCGTGAACTGGGGCCTGAACGTGCTTTCTCGTGACCGCATCAACCTGGCGACCACGCGCCGCCAGCTCAACGAGAAGCTGCCGAAGGACTCTGCTAAGTAGAAACCGGCTCTGCCCCGCTATCCAACTAGACAGAGGCGGGGCGAAAGAAACGCGGGTGTTGGCCTCCTCCCTGTGGGAGGACCAGCACCCGCTTTTTACTTGCGCAGGAAGGCGACCAGGAAGGTCGAGTCCTGAGTGAACGGCTTGAGGTCCCAGGACTCAAAGGTGTTCTCCACCGTAAAGCCGGCCTCCCGCGCCATCTGCAAGAATTGCTCAAACTCGAGTCCGCGGCCGGCACCGAAGCCCACGATCCAGCGCCCACCCGCGTGCAGGGCCGCGTGGACGTGACCCAGGGCTAGCGGAATATCATCGACTGGGATAAAACCGACGACGTTGCCTGCTGAGACTGCCAGGTCATAGGGACCATCCGGGATCGCGTCTCGGCACAGGTCTCCGACGACGAAGCGAGCGCGCGGAAAGTCGTCTCGGGCATAACCGATGAGCACCGGGTCCACATCGGTGCCCACCACGTTGTGGCCTTGCTCGGACAAGTACCCGGCCACTCGTCCGGTTCCGCACCCGGCATCGAGGATGGTGGAATTGCGCTCGGCAAGAGCGTCGATAAGCCGCGCTTCCCCGTGGATATCGTGGCCCTGTTCCTGGAGACGGCGCCATCGCTGTGCGTAATTCTCGGAATGCTGCGGGTTACGGGCGATAAGTTCTTTCCAGGTCGGCATAGGACATAGTATAAGACCGCTGTGAACTCGCTCAGCCTTAGATCGTGAGGAAATCCCCTATGGCATCGCACTCCCCTGGCCGCACCTCTCGGCTAAGTGTTCCCGTGGAAGGCTGCATCGAGCATTGCCGCATTATCCACAACGGCGAGCGCTTGCCGGGTGAGTACCACGTCAGCTCCGCGGTCCAAGAAGTGCGGGGGCGGTCCGGCGCCTACGTCTGGCTTGCGCTCAACCAGCCCTCTGAGGAGCAAATGACCCGTGTGGCGGAGCACTTCAATATCCACGAGCTCATTGTTGAGGACGCCGTGGCCGCCCATCAGCGCCCGAAGGTAGAGCGCTACGACGACCAGCTTTTCATCGTGGTGCGTTCCGTGCTTTTCCGGGACGACGAAGAAGTGACCAACACACGCGACGTGATCAGCACCGGCGAGGTGCAGATGCTGCTTGGCCCGGACTTCATCATTACGGTTCGCCACAACGCCCGCCTGCCTCAGCTATTCGCGGACATTGACAGTGATCCTGAGCACTACAGTGCCGGCCCCTCGGCCATCGCATATCGCGTGTCTGACTTCCTCGTGGACCAGTACGTCCGCATCGCCGGCTTGCTCGGCAACGAGGTCGATGAACTCGAGGAGGAGGTATTTACTCCTGGTTCAGATTTCAGCATCGACAAGATCTACCTGTTCAAGCGAGAGATCCTGGAAATGCGCCACGCTACTGACCCGCTCGCTGGGGCCCTGAACTCGTTGATCAAGGACCACAAGGACCTGATTCCCAAGAAGATCCGGTCGTACTTCCGCGACGTGCTCGATCACGAGGCTGTGGTCAAGGATCACATCGATGGATACGACCAGCGCCTAACGTCGCTTCTCGACGCCTCAGTGGCCAAGGTGACGCTCCAACAGAATCAGGACATGCGCGCGATCTCAGCATTCGTTGGTCTGGCAGCCGTGCCCACCCTCATCGCCGGAATTTACGGCATGAACTTTGACAACATGCCCGAGCTGCAGCTCCGCTTTGGCTACTATTTCGCCTTGGCAATGATGTTTTCGATCATGGGGGCGCTCTTCTGGTGGTTCCGCAAGAACCACTGGTTGTAGATGGCTACTTGCTGTTGACCGCCAGAGTGCGCAGGGTCGTCACTGCAACGACACGGCCATTCTGGGTGCACTCAATCCTCCAGAGCTGGGTACGCCGGCCCACGTGGATCGGTGTGGCTTCTGCCTCGATGTCCCCCGAGCTCACCGCTGCGAGAAAGTCAGTGGAGTTGTTCGCGCCCACGACCGGCTCCCCCAGCGTTACTACGGATGCCAGCGAGCCCACCGACTCCGCCATGCTGGCGTACACCCCACCGTGGACGAGCCCAGCCGGCTGCAGGTGTGAATCGTCAACGCTTAATCGTGCTCGCACGCAGCGCGGAGCAATATGGCAGTACCGCAGGTGAATCGTCTGATCCAGTCCCCCGTTGTGAGCATTGAGCGTCTCCAGCTGCTCGGGCGTGAGAGGTTGCGTGAGCGGGAGGTTGCCGAGGGCGTCGAGAAGCGTCATGACCGCTGATCCTAGCCGAACAAAAATTGGTGTTATCTTTTTTGCGTTTCGTCTTTATTCCGGCGCCGCACCACCGTAGACTGGCAGCTATGACCAATGAGCAGAATCTCGCCCAGATCGGCGTCGTTGGACTTGCCGTTATGGGGTCCAATCTGGCACGTAACTTCGCATCCCGCGGCCACACCGTCGCCGTGTACAACCGCTCCGCCGGTAAAACCGAGGCCTTCATGGCCGCTTTCGGTGAGACGGGTAACTTCATCTCGTCCGAGACCATTGAGGAGTTTGTTGCTTCTCTCGAGCGTCCGCGCAAGGCCATCATTATGGTCCAGGCCGGTGCCGCCACCGATGCCGTGATCAACCAGTTGGCCGACGCCATGGAGGAGGGCGACGTCATCATTGACGGTGGTAACGCCCTGTTTACTGATACCATCCGCCGCGAAAAGGAGATGGCTCTGCGCGGCCGTCACTTCGTTGGAGCTGGCATCTCGGGCGGCGAGGAAGGTGCCCTCAACGGCCCCTCGATCATGCCCGGTGGCCCGGTGGAGTCCTGGGAGTCCCTGGGACCGCTGCTGGAGTCGATTGCCGCCAAGGTCGACGGTGTCCCCTGCGTGACGCACATCGGGCCCGATGGGGCTGGCCACTTTGTCAAGATGGTTCACAACGGCATTGAGTACGCCGACATGCAGGTTATCGGCGAGGCCTACCAGCTGCTTCGTTTCGGCGCTGGCCTCGAGCCCGCCGAGATCGCCGACATCTTCGCCGAGTGGAACAAGGGCGATCTGGACTCCTACCTCATCGAGATCACTGCCGAGGTCCTTCGACAGGTGGACGCCGAGACCGGCAAGCCGCTCGTGGACGTCATCCTGGACGCCGCCGGACAGAAGGGCACCGGACGCTGGACGGTGAAGGAGGCCCTGGACCTGGGCATCCCCACCACCGGCATCGGCGAAGCTGTCTTCGCCCGCGCACTGTCTTCCTCTCTGGACCAGCGTGCCGCCGCTCAGGGCAATCTGCCGACCGGCGCACTGAAGACCTTCGAGGACCTGGGCATCAGCCGCGAGGAGTTCATCGAGGACGTCCGCCGCGCGCTGTACGCCTCCAAGCTGGTCGCCTACGCCCAGGGCTTCGACGAGATCCAGGCCGGCTCCGCCGAGCACGACTGGGACGTCGACCCGCGCGATCTGGCCACCATCTGGCGTGGCGGCTGCATCATCCGCGCGAAGTTCCTCAACCGCATCCGCGAGGCCTACGACGCCAACCCTGAGCTGCCGTCGCTGCTGCTCGACCCGTACTTCAACGGCGAGCTCAAGGACCTCATCGACTCCTGGCGTCGCATCGTGATCGTTGCCACCCAGCTTGGTCTGCCGGCTCCGGTGTTTACTTCTTCGCTGGCGTACTACGACTCCTTGCGTGCCGAGCGTCTGCCCGCCGCCATCATCCAGGGCCAGCGCGACTTCTTCGGTGCTCACACCTACCGCCGCATCGACAAAGAAGGCTCCTTCCACACGCTGTGGTCCGCGGACCGCTCTGAAATCGCGGTCGAGAGCTAAGTCTTTTTCGCTTTTCGACGCTCCCCCGCACACCAGTCGCCCATTATGCGCGGCAGGATTGCGGGGGTTTGTGTTGTGCCCGCTAGGGTTGAGGCAATGACAACCTTCGCTGATCTCGGCCTGCCCGTACCCATCACTCAGGTACTCACGAAGCAAGGGATCATCGAGCCCTTCCCTATCCAGGCCGCCGCCATCCCCGATGCACTGGTCGGGCGCGACGTACTCGGCCGCGGCCCGACAGGTTCCGGCAAGACCTTCACCTTCGGTCTGCCCATGCTTGCGCGCCTCACCGGCCGAGGCCTGTCTCGCCCGGGCCACCCCCGCGGGCTCATCCTCACTCCCACCCGCGAGCTCGCTAGCCAGATCCGCGAGCGCCTGGAAGATCCAGCCGCCGCAGTGGGCTTGCGCGTCATTGAGGTGGTCGGTGGCGTCAACATCAATCACCACCTGCGGGCTCTAACCCAGTCCGTTGACCTACTCGTGGCCACCCCAGGCCGTGCACAGGATCTGATCAACCAGAAGAAGCTGCACCTCGACGAGGTGTGCATTACCGCACTTGATGAGGCCGACCAGATGGCCGACATGGGCTTCTTGCCGCAGGTCCGCAAGCTGCTTGATCTCACCCCGCGCGACGGACAGCGCCTTCTGTTTTCTGCCACCTTGGATGGCGAGGTCAACAAGCTCGTTGAGCGATACCTGACTAATCCGCGCACGCATTCCACCGCGCCCGCCCAGGCTGCGGTCGACACCATGACCCACAAGCGCCTGCTGGTCGGAACGCGTGAAAGCAAAAACGAGGTTGTGGCCCGGATCGCGGCCCGGGAGGGTAAGACGATCATGTTCATGCGTACTAAGCATGGAGTTGATCGGCAGGTTAAAAAGCTGCGTCGCATCGGCATTGACGCCCACGGCCTCCACGGTGACAAGTCCCAGGGGGCTCGCACTCGCGCGATCTCCGGGTTCCATGACGGAAGCATCCCTGTCCTGGTAGCCACCGACATCGCTGCTCGTGGCATCGACGTCCACGATGTCTCTCTGGTGGTGCACGTCGACCCGCCCGCAGAGCACAAGGCCTATCTCCACCGCGCCGGGCGAACCGCACGCGCCGGCACCGCAGGAATGGTGGTCACCCTAGTCATGGACGAGCAGACCAAAGAGGTGGAGACGCTCATGCGCAAAGCCGGGGTGTCCGCTGACGAGGTCCGCGTCGATGCCGATTCGCCCGTCTTGGCCAAGCTCACAGGTGCGCGAAAGTTCGCTGGTGCTCCCCTGCCCCCTCCGGTACAGCAGCAGGCAAAGAACGCTGCGAAGGGTTCTGCTCAGCACGCTGGCGGCAGGCAGTCAGATAAGAAGCCTGGACAGCGACCGCAGCGACCACGTCGCAAAAAGAAGCAAGAGCCGATCGCACGCCGTCGTCGAGGCTAACCAATGCAGCTCACGCAGGTTCTCCCCTATTCGGAATGGAGCCAACGCGCCCAGCGGCATTACGCCGCGGCAGAAGAGCGCACGCAGAGCCATCTCCAGCGACGCTCCCACGGCCAAAAACACCCAGTGTTCGACTTTCTTTTTGAGTACTACCCCTTCCGGCCCGCACATCTCAAGCGCTGGCACCCCGGGGCAGGGATTGGGCTTCTCGACGCCCCAGTTGACCATTTTCCCCGCGGCTATCTTTGCCAGGACGGTGTGACGTATTTCGATGTCCCCGCCTTTGTGGAACGCCAACGAGGATTGATCGATTACGTCGTCCATTTGCAAAAGTCCACCGAAGCCAACCCGGCGTCGTTCGATTGCTTCGGCCTGCACGAGTGGGCCATGGTGTATCGAACAGACCGCCCGCGTCATGACCTGCCCCTCCGGCTCTCCGCAGAGGAGACCAACAAAGTCGTAGAAACCCATCGCATTAAGTGCACCCACTACGACGCCTTCCGATTCTTCACCCCTGCTGCCCGCCCGCTTAACCTCACCATCCTGGAACGCGAGGACCAGCCCCGCTTCGACCAAGCCGGGTGCATTCACGCCACGATGGATTTGTATAAATGGGCCGCCAAGTTGGCTCCTCTGGTCGGCAGCGAGCTCATGCTCGAGGCCTTCGACCTAGCTACTCGCGCCCGCATCATCGATATGGAGGCTTCACCATACGATTGTCGCTCGCTTGGGCTGGGAGTCATTGCCATAGAAACTCCAGACGGCAAGGCGGAGTACGTCGCGCAGCAGCGCAGTCTGGCGGAATCAGGACGAGCACTGCGCACGCGGCTTGTCCGCAGCGTCGAGCGCGTCCTGAAAGACTACGATGAGGACATTTAGTCCTTTCTCGATCAACGCGGTAGGAGAACGTATCTATGGGACGCCATTCCCGCCCGGAAGAGCTTGCCTCTAGCAGTGCTCGGAAACCAGTCGGCCTGATCCTGGCGATCATCGCACTCCTGACAATCGTGGTCTTATTGTTGTGGTGGTTTCTCCGAGATTCGGGCACGCCCGAGCCGGCCTCCCCGACCACGTCCTCCGCATCGGCCTCTAGCAGTGCATCTGCCCAGGCCGATGAGTGCGCGTTGATCCCGGTTGCCGCCACGGATGGCAGTACCTCCTCAGAGGTGGCTGGCATCCTCTCGGCTTCCGGCGGTTGCAACCGGGTGGAAGCAGTAGATTCAGTCTCAGATGCCGTTGTGCTGATTGCGCCTGAGGGCGAGGACATCAGTGCCCAGCTCGACGAGCATTCCTTGGCTGCACAGGCAAGTCCCCAGCCGGTCGCGAACGTTGATGGAAAGACTCTTGTCGCGCACGTGTTGCAGCCGCATGGAGGCGTCGGTCCCGCCCAGACTGAGGCCGCTGAAAAGGTGGTCAGTTCAGCTGCCGAAAACTACCAAGAGAGCCCGGCTACGCAGACTGAGTCTCAGTCGCCACAGCTTGCTCCAGCAGATACGTTGTTCCTGCTTGATACCTCAACCGCTATGCAATCGGCTAAGGACGCCGCTGCGCAGGGCATTGGCGATGCAGCTACTCATCTCACTCAGCAAGGTAAGCAGGTAGCCCTGTGGAACTACTCGTCTCCCTTGAACCCAGGCGTAACTGAGGGTTTCCGCGTCAATATCGGCTTTAGCACCGACGGTGGAGCTATCGGAAAGTCAGCGAATCTGCTGGGAATTGGTGGCCAACCACTTACTCGCGAAGCGGTGGCTGCAGCTGTAGCCAACGCTGCCGATCGCTCTCGTGCTACGGGCCAGCCGGCTCACGTCGTGTTGATCACCTCGGGCACCAGCGACCAAGGCAACATCGAGGCCGTGCGCCAGCAGCTTGCTGACTCCGCAGTTGAGCTCGCCATCGTGCATGTCGGTGATCAACCAGCAGACCAGGAATTGGCCTCGGTCGCTACTACCACCACACATGCGAACCCCTCCGACTTGCCGCAAGCCATTGCACAGACCAGTGGTGTTTAGTCGATGAAGGCAAAGCTCCCCTTCCCGAGAACGGGCAAGGGGAGCTTAATTCTTACTAGGAGCTCTTGCGTGCGCGACGGGCAGCCAGCTCATCGATGCCGATGACTGCGTCGTCCAGGTCTACGCGCTCCGACGGGAACGACGCGATGGTGCCCGAGAGTTCCTTCACAATGCCCGGTACAGCAATTCCGAACACGCCCTGGCCGCCACCGAGCAGGTCAATAACCTCGTCTGCGGAACGGCACTCGTACACGGTGGTGCCGTCGGATACCAGGGTGATCTCGGCAATGTCGTTCACACCCCGGTCGCGCAGACGATCAACGGCCAAGCGGATGTTCTGCAGGGAGATGCCCGTATCCAGCAGACGCTTGACAATCTTGAGCACCAGAATGTCGCGGAAGGAATAAAGACGCTGGGAGCCAGAGCCACGGGCGTTCCGAATCGACGGCTTAACCAGATCAGTACGCGCCCAGTAGTCGAGCTGACGGTAGGTGATCCCCGCTACCTGGCATGCAATGGGCACTCGGTAGCCGACTTCATCGCCCGGGCCGACGTCGAAAAGCGATTCCTGGACGTAGGCGCCGTTGAGGGTGTTGTGCTCGATCACGTAATTACTCCGTTGGGGTTTAGGTCCACAGATGCGTCTGTAGCACGTATCTGCCATTAAAAGGCAAGGTTAGACGCTCGTCAATACATCTCGGTCCGACACGCCGAACCCTCAACCTCAACTTTAAGTTTAGGAACGATTTTCCCGTTTGTCACCCTCTGCCCCAGGGCCTTCATCTGAATCATTGGCCTCAGAAGAATCATTGCTATCAACTTCAAGGTCAAAGTCCAGGTGACGCAAGATTTCATCGACCTCACCAGACGGGCTGGAGGGCTCCGAGTCCTCGCCAAAACGGAAGCCCAAGTACTCCTCCAGCTCATCGTCATTGAGCTTGAGGAAGGCCTGACTCAAAGCCTCCTCGTCAGCCATCACTTCTCGCTTCATCAGCTGCGCAAGGATCAAGACATCGCTTGGCCGAGCATCGATCACCTGCGATGACCCGAGAGTGATCTCCCCTATGTAAACACCTTCAAAGTAGCTGGTCAGCGCGAGTTGCCGGACGCCTCCTTCGACATGCTCCAGAGTCTCCGCTAAGAGATCGTAAGTGTTGGGGCGACGCTGCGTATCGACGTCCTCGTCATCCTCTATCCTGCGCTCAAGCTCATCGGCATCGTGCGCAGATACCCAAATGGGCAGTATCCGAGCTTCTTCGCGCCACAGCAAGAGTGCGCAATGAAAAGGCTCGGGCCCGATGCGCTGAATCCCGGCAAGTTCCAGCTCGATCATGAGGACTGCACATCCGCACGTACTGCAGCCTTCACCAACACTGAATGCAGGTTGATGACCAAGGACGTCAGGTGAGCCGCGCTCTCCTCAGCTGCCTGCTTGGCGTCCGCGCTGCGTCCATGCCCGGACTGTGCACCTGCTGCGCTGGTGATAACGTCCGCCTGGCGCTGCGCAGCGGTCTTGACACGCTTGAGGTGGGAAACGCTCAACCCCGACTCGTGAAGCTTGTGGGCCGCTGATGCGGAAGCAACGTCGTCGGCGGTAAAAAATCCGGAGGCATCGGGCGTGATGATTCCAGCCTTGACCAACTCGGCCAGGAAAGTCTCCTCGCACTGCGCCTGAGCGGCTAGATCTGCTGCAGTCACGCGGGTTTGCTGAACAGCCAAGGAAACCGGACTTGATGCAGCCGCCTGAGCTGCCGGGGTCATCACTGCTGCGACGTGCCCCGCATCCATGGCGTCGAGCTGCTCTCGGATCACCTTCAACGGCAGGTAATTGTCCCGCTGTGTAGTCAAGATGAAACGCAGGCGCTCTACATCGTCATCGGTGAAACGACGGTATCCGGAAGCGGTCCGCTGAGGGGTGATCAGGCCTTCTGATTCCAAGAAGCGAATCTTAGAAACGGTGACCTCAGGAAACTCTTCCCGGACACGTTCCAAGACCACACCAATGGACATCGTCTTCTTAGTCTGGCGGGAAGCCTGCGGTTTACGGAGTGCGTTCACAGTCAAAGAGATTTCTTACTACCGAGGAATTGGGTACATAAAAGTGCAACCACGAATACGGAGCACGGACCCGATAGCGATTCTCATGCCGAAAAGCTACCGGTTCCGCCCTACTGTTCGTGGCCGGACCGGGCGATAGTTCTTACTTATCGCCGAGGATGAAAACCAGGCGGAACTTGCCGATCTGGATCTCGTCGCCGTTGGACAAGACCTGAGCGTTGCGTGGCTCCCGGTTGACGTAGGTTCCGTTCAGAGATCCCACATCTACGACCTCGAAGTCGCCCTCGCTCATGCGGAACTCAGCGTGGCGACGCGACACCGTCACGTCATCCAGGAAGATGTCGGACTCCGGGTGGCGACCCGCCGAGGTGGAGGTCTGGTCGAGAAGGAAACGTGCCCCAGCATTGGGTCCACGCTTAACCACCAGGAGAGCCTGCCCGCTCGGCACGCCTTCAGCACTGTCGGCTGGAGCGGCAGCTGCCTGGGACTCCATTTCCTTCAGCAGATCCGAGCGGAAGACCGAGGTGGTCTCGATCTGAGCCTCCGGGGTGCCCGTGTTCTCACTCATTATTTACCTCCGAGTGGTTTCGATTTATTGGTAATCATACTAGCGCGACGATGCTCATGCCCCGTCACTATCAACTGATAAAGCTTTCGAATGTCGAAAGGGCTCCGCCACCGCCACCGGACAGGGGATTGTCCGAGACCATGTACGTCCACGTGGCGGATGGGCGAGAGCGTCCGGCGTCTTCCAGGTGTGCCCCCGAATCGTCGATAAGCACAGAGCGGAACGTCTCCACCGACTTCTCTACCGCTCGTTGGGCAAGATCTTTAAACTCGCGAACCGCAATGCGATGAAACTCGTCGATCGGGGTTTCCTTGGCAATCGCGCGCAAATGAATCGATTCGCGCACGTCGTCCATGATGGCAAGGTGCTCTGCCCACTCATCGTCCAAGTGAAAGAGCATGATCTCGCGCGCAGCCTGTTGCTTCGTCTCCGCATTCAAATGCTCTAGCTCTGCGGCTCTCTCTGGGGCGGCCTGGGCAAGCTGCTGCCAGGCGGCATCTGTGTCCAGGAGGCTCGCGCGTCGTTCGTCGATGATCTCACGCTGATCAGCCAGCAGCTTGTTGTATTTCCAGGTCTGGGCGTGAATGGTGAGCAGCTGCCCTTCAGTCACTCGCTGGCAGTGGGCAATGAAGTCATGCACGCGCTTTTCCTCGATACGGCCCGCTTGATCAGGCTGCGCACTGACCTGTGCACCGTCGCTTCCGGTGGTGATGAGGTCATCTTCCAAGCTGACAAAGAACAGACTCTCTCCCGGGTCTCCCTGGCGACCACTACGTCCGCGCAGCTGGTGATCTAGACGTGAGGAACGGTGACGCGAGGTGCCGATGACCTTGAGTCCACCCAGCTCTGCCACGCCTTCGCCCAGAGTGATGTCGGTTCCGCGCCCGGCCATCTGCGTGGACACGGTCACGCGGGAGGCCTTTCCGGCTTCGGCGACAATCGCTGCCTCCTGTTCGTCGTTTTTCGCGTTCAGTACCGCTACTGAGATTCCACGTTTCTCGAGCGCAGCGGCTAATGCCTCCGATTCAGCAACGTCATGTGTACCCACCAGTACCGGCTGTCCCTTCGCGTGGGCCTGAGCAATCTCCTCGACGACTGCCCGGTTACGCAATTGCGCAGTGGCATAGACGGCATCGCTATGGTCGATGCGCTGGCTCGGGACGTTGGGCTCGATGACGGAAACCGTAAGCCCATAGAATTGCCGCAGCTGATCCACCGCTTCTACTGCGGTACCCGTCATGCCGCACACCGTGGGATAGCGCGACATCAACGCCTGCAGAGTGATCTGGTCCAGGATGCGTCCCCCGTCGGATACCGCAAGGCCCTCCTTAGCCTCGACCGCGGCCTGCAAGCCATCGGGCCAACGCTGCAGGTCGGCCACACGGCCCCGAGAAGCGTCGATGAGCTGCACCTTGCCGTCCTGCACCAGGTAGTGGACATCCCTGGTCAACAGCGCCTGTGCATGCAACGCCAGGTTCACCCGCACCAGAACCGAGCCGATAGCGTCCTCCGAATACAACGAATCGATGCCCAAGCGTCGCTCGATCTCCGCTGCACCCTCGTCTGTCAGGAACACGTTTCGCCGATCCGCATCAACCGTGTAGTGGCGCCCCTCGCGCAGATGAGAAACAGCCGCGGTGATCTCACCTGTCGACTGTTGTGCGCTCACACTTCCCGCCAGAACAAGCGGTACGAGTGCTTCGTCTACGAGGACGGAATCGGCTTCGTCGACAAGCGCCACATCAGCGTGCACCTGAACCTCGTCCTCGCGGCGGGTTACCTGATTGTCGCGCAGGTGGTCGAAGCCGATCTCAGTGACCGGTGCATACACGACGTCGCAGGCGTAGGCGTGACGACGCTGCGGTGCGTCCATTTCATCGATGACGTGGGAAACACTCACCCCGAAAAACTCCACAAGCGGACGCATCCACTGAGCGTCTCGGGCCGCCAGATAGTCATTCACAGTCACCACATGGACGCGCTTGCCGGACATCGCGAAGCCTGTTGCTGCCATCGCGCCCACCAAAGTCTTGCCCTCACCTGTGGCCATGTGGATAACGTCACCAGCCAAGAGTCGCTGCACACCTTGCAGCTGCACGTCGAAAGGCTGCAACCCCATCGTGCGCTCTGCGGCAAGCGCCAAAGACGCCAAAACAACAGGGTGTTTGCCTTCACCCTGCGTGTTGGCAGCCTCACGCCCCCGTTGTGCTACCTGCGCGTCTGACCAACCCCGCATCTCTTCCATCGCAGCTCGGGCGGCTGCGACGGTCTTGAGGGATTTCTTCTGGTTGCGCTCGGACTGCGCTCCCATTGCCCTCCAGAACCATCCAAAAGCTGCCATGTCTTGTCCTTCCGCTTGGATGAGCAGGGACCGGTCGGCCCGGGTCGTTAACGCTGCCATACTAGTGCACCACCTCCCCAGCGGGGATGGGGACTCGGCTGCGATAAAGTAAGGCAGACTTCGACCGGAAAGAAAGGCCGTCAGTGCAATCCGTCAACGTGTCCCTGCCCTCATCTACAGGCGTCAAGCTCGCAGCCACCATCGATTTTCCGTCGACGCGCCCTAAGGCGTTTGCGATCTTCGCGCATTGTTTCGCGGGATCTCGCCATACCCCTGGCGCTTCGCGCGTGTCCAAGCGCCTCACTGATTACGGAATCGCCACATTGCGTTTCGACTTCCCCGGCCTAGGCCAGTCCGAAGGCAAGTTCCAGGACACTTCGTTCTCGCAGAATGTCGCCGACATCAAGGCTGCCTACGCCTGGTTGGAGGAAAACTACCAGGCTCCGCAGTTGATCATGGGGCACTCGCTGGGTGGAGCTGCCACTCTCAAAGCCGCCACCGAGCTGAAAGGTCTGAAGGCCGTCGCCACGATTGGCGCTCCCTTCGATCCCGCCCACTCCGTTCTGCATTATGCCGACAAGATCAGCGAGGTTGATGCCAACGGAGAGGTCACCGTCACGCTGGGTGGGCGCGAGCTTGTGATTTCCCGTGGCTTCCTCGAAGATCTGGCGGAAACCAACCCAGAGGCCTATCTCCCCCGCCTGCGCAAGCCCCTTCTACTCGTGCACTCCCCGATCGATCAGACCGTCGGCGTGGACAACGCTCAGACCATCTTCTCGCTCACCCGCTACCCCAAGTCTTTGGTGGCCCTAGACAAGGCCGACCACCTGCTGACCAGGCAGGGCACGGCACAGCGCGCAGCTGACATCATCGGCGATTGGGTACAGTTCTACCTCCGCGATGAGTCCGCGGTCGAGACCCCCGAGAAGGATCACGTATTCTCCCACAGCGCCCGGGGTCTGCGTTATGGCGATGTGGTGTCCACGACCTTCGGTGAGATCCAGACCGATCGCACCAAACGGGACGGCGGTAAAGATCAGGGCCACTCGGCAGCCGATTTGCTGATGGCTGCTGTCGCGGTGACAGCGTCTCAAGCCATCCGCAAGGCTGGCTCGAAGATGGACCTGGACGATGTGCGAGTAGATGTCCGCCAAGTTGATTCCACCACCTTCGAGCGCCGCATCGAGCTGATCGGTGACTTGAGCGCAGAGGAGAAGGAATCGTTGCTCGCCGTCGCTAAGTCCAGCGACGTTGACGGCCTATTCTCTGGCATCACTGTTCAGGATCGCTAGTGCGTTGCCCGTGTAGCACCGGACTGCCCTTCGACGAGTGCTGTCAGCGTTATCACGAGGGACAGCCAGCCCCGACCGCCCTCGCCCTCATGCGGTCTCGATTCAGCGCATTCGCAGTGCGTAACGAGGACTACTTGCTGCGGACTTGGGCCCCGGCCACTCGTCCGGATTCGCTGGACTTAAGCGAATTTCCGATCCGGTTCTACCGGCTCGACATCCTGGATGTCGTCAATGGCGGGCTTACTGACGACACCGGCATTGTGGAGTTCGAAGCGTTCTACAAGGGAGCAGAGCGTGGATCCCAGCGCGAGCGCTCCCGGTTCGAACGCGGAAGTGATAACTGCTGGTATTACGCCGATGGGGTCATTGCAGACTAGTTGACCTCGGCCCTAGATCACTGCCCTTGACCTGCCGATTCGGAGCAGAAGATCACAGTGTTGTAAGCTGTGCGAGTCGCACGATACACCGCGCGACGGACGGGCTATGGCGCAGTTTGGTAGCGCACTACACTGGGGGTGTAGGGGTCGCAGGTTCAAATCCTGTTAGCCCGACAGAAATAACGCACAACCGCTGGTTGTGCGTTTTTGCCTATCTGACCGTTAAAGAACGATCGGCATCAGTCCAATCAGCATCACCGCCCATACCGCGTGCATGACTATCGCGGACGTCAAAGCCCCGGTGCGGTGGGCTTCATAGTGGGCCAGAGCGCCCACGGCGATCGCGGCCACTGCCAATAGCGGGACCAGCATGGTGGCGGTGACCGCAACGTAGAGTCCAAGCGCTGCAAAGTACACCCAGCGCCCACACCGTGGGCGGAGGTGACGGACGACGGTGTTACGGAAGAACAGTTCCTCCCCGACTCCATTTACCAAGGTGACTAGCAAGGTCAGTCCCACAGCCGGCCCCTGCGCATTGACCAGGAGCCTTTCCACTGGTCCTGCCAACACCGGGATATAGGACACGGCTACTGCCCCGAGGAAGAACAACAGCGCCAAACCAGCGCCGAAGATTGCACCACGCAGGACGTGGGTAGCCAGCTGATCCGCTTTGAAAACTCCCCTGTCGCCCTGCCACCACCAGGTGGCAAAGAGGACTGCGGCAGAAGCCAAGGTTGCCTTATAGAACGTCGGCGAGGCGGGGCTAGCCAGCGCGGATGCCAGCAGTAACGCAGCTACCAAAACGGCGGGCGCGACAACTGCTGCCCAGGGCCGGGTTTGTGGAGGGGCGGTGGGAAACGACGCCGTTGCAGTCATACTCCTCAGTGTGACATAACACCTACACTGAGCAGGGTAACCAGTGGAAGTCTAACGCGATGGAAGAGGATCCCCCGAGATGAACGAGCCTAAGCGGGAAGACGCTACCCGCCACGCCCTGGTCACCGGCGCCACCGGATACATCGGCAGCAAGGTGGTCTCAGCCCTCATCGAACAGGGGTGGGCAGTCCGTGCCTTTTCCCGGAGTCGCGACAAGGCCGAGTCCATGCCGTATAGCGAGCGCATCGTGCCCGAGCACGACACCGCGCACGCCGGTGAAGTTGAGGTCTTTGTCGGTGATGCTTCCTCGCAGGACGACCTACGTCACGCGTTAGAAGACGTCGATGTCGCGTGGTACCTCCTGCACTCCATGGGTGATAGCGAAGAAGACTTTGTCACCGCCGAGCGAAACATGGCGCAACGCTTCATTTCGGCCGCCGAAGACGCTCAGATCTCCCGGGTGGTCTACCTGGGAGGCCTCCACCCGGACGATCAGGAGCTATCCGCCCACTTGGTGTCGCGGGTCAAAGTAGGACAGGTCTTTTTGGAGTCGTCCGTACCCGCCGCATGCCTGCAGGCGGGCGTGGTAATTGGCGAAGGTTCCTCGTCGTTCACCATGCTGCGCCATGCTGCCGAACGTCTGCCTGGCGTCATCGGACCAGATTGGATCCGCAACCAGATCACCCCCATCGCCGTAGACGACGCCATCTTCTATCTCACCCGCGCAGCCAATCTGCCGGCCGAACTCAACCGCACTTTCGATATCGGTGGACCTGACACGCTGGCCTATTCGGATATGCTGAAGACCTATTCGCGCGTGACCAAGCTGCCCACCCACCCGGTGGTAACCGCGCCAATTCTTAATCAGCAAATCGCTGCCCGCGGTCTGGCGCTTGTGACCCCAATTGACCTCGGCCTCATCAACGCGCTTATGGGATCGCTACTTCACCACACAGTGGTCAAAGAGCGCGACCTGGAAGGCCTGGTTGGCCAACCCGAAGGCGGAAACACCGCCTTTGCAGAAGCTATTGCTAAAGCCACCGAGCACACTGATACCCGCCGATGGTTCAAGGTCGTTGCAGGTGTGGGATCCGCAGTGGCTGCGACCGCGGTAGCAGGCAGCGTCCTGACCAAGCCCGACAACAGGTGGTACAAGCGCTTGCGCAAACCCGCCTTCCAGCCGCCTGCATGGGTTTTCCCCGAGGCGTGGAGCGCGCTGTACTTGGACATCGCGGGCATGAGCTCGCTCGTCATCGCGGACCACCTAGAGAAAGAACAGACCACCCAGGCGCGTAGCTATGCCACTGCTTTGGGGGCAAACCTCGTGCTGAACGCCGGATGGTGTGGGTTGTTCTTTAGGGCTCGACGCCCCTGGCTATCCACCGCGGGTGCCGGGGCCCTAGCCCTGAGCAGCCTAGATCTCACTCGCCGGACCTGGAAGTCCAGCCCGGAACGCGGAGCGGTTTTGAGCCTCTATGCAGCGTGGACGACGTTTGCGACCGTGTTGTCCGGAGCCATTGCCGCAAAGAACGAGGGTTAGAGCTCACTCACGCTCGTCGCCTCCACGACCGTTTGCACGCCTGGGGCCTTGCCGCAGGAGGCTAGGACCCCGTCTACTTCGCGGCTACGCGTTTCGACAACAAAGCGTCGCCCGTCACGGTGCTCTACGACAGAACCGTGCACAGAGAGATCGCCGTAGTAAACCGTCTCCCCGACCTTAGCCAGCTGGGTGGCCACGGCAATTTCGGTAACTTGCCCGTGCTGGTCATAAATACCTCGGCCGCGATTGCTGGCCAGAAACATCTCGCCCTTATTCGCCCGCCGGACCAAATCTGTGGCCGCCAAGTAATTCAGTCGACCAAAGCTATACCCCCAGGGCATAAGCAGAACGGACGGGGCGAAGCGGTGCCCCTTGGTGTGGCTGGTCTCCCATACGCTGTCCGTTCCACCATGTGCGCAGAAGGCCTGGTGCAGGGAGGAGGCCAACGGACGCCCCTTAATCGCACAGCACACGTCCCGCTTGCCGTGAGTACACACTAAGACCAAGGGATGCTCAACGATCTCTGCGTCGTTCTTTCCTGGCCCACTCAGATCGAGGTTGAGAATTTCCTCCGGACCATTCATCCACACCAGCTCAGTGATCGCTAGCTCGGCCCACACGATAAAGCAGTGCGACCGTCTTACCTGCCGCCCTTCTCTTCCAGGCTGGCGGATCAGCTGGAGCCCGGCTTTGCCGTCCAAGTGAGCGGCAATCTTTGCAGTGAGATCAGAGCCAAAGGTATCTCCGTCTAAGACATCATGGCTCCACCCGTTCGGATGCTCGAAAACTACGTACACCCGCTCCGTCTTAGCCGTGCCGGGCAACGGCTCGATAGCGAAGTCGGAGCAGCGCGAAGCCTGAGCCGATTGTGCTGAATCCGTCGAAGTCACAGACGTATTATCTCCTCTCAGGCGTCCTGTGGAACCCGCACCGAAAGCGACAGGGGATCCAACCTGATGGCGAAAGAACGAACTTTACCCACGGTATCGCCGTCAACTTCAAAGACTTCAGGCTGCGAAAGCTCGACAGAGACAGTGTGTCCTGTGGCGTAGTGAACATCGTCTGAAGTGTGCTTGGCACCGTCGAAACGCTTCCCACGGCCTAGGTACTTCCAGGCAATTTGACCAGCGATGCGGCAGATAATGGGGATCCAGCCAAAGACTCCCTTGGGGCGCATAATTAAGAGGTCGATAAGCCCGTCGTCGGGTTCTGCATCCGGAATGAGCTCGATCGCCCCGATCAATTCGCCACAATTGCCCACGATCACGGAATGAGCCCGGGTCTTTGTCTCCTCCCCCTCATCAATTCGGTAGGTGAGATTCAAGCGGTTTCCTCCGCCGAGTGACTTGATCACAGCCACTGCATAGGCGAACACACCGGTCTTCTTCTTCAGGTCATCGTCGGTGTTCTCAATCATTTGAGCATCGATACCCACGCCAGCCATGACAGCGAATGGGATGGTGCGTTCCTCGCCGCTTTCATCAACCACGTCTGCAGCACAGAAGTCGATCACTCGGTCTGCGCCGCCAAAAGCGACGTCAATGGCCTTTTCCATGCCCAGTGGCAATCCCAAATTGCGTGCAAGCAGATTGCCAGTTCCCTGCGGGATGATGCCCATTGCAGCTTCAGTATCCCGCAGGCCAGTGGACACGGCACGCACCGTCCCATCACCGCCACAGGCCAAGACCATGTCTGCGCCATCGGCAGCAGCCTCTTTCGCTTGCCCCTCGCCGGGATCATCTTCGGTGGTCTCGACCCATTCGGGCTCCTGCCAACCGTGTTTGGAGGCGGCCGCCTTGACGAGCGGCTCGAGTTCCTCGCGTTCAATCTTGACCGGATTGAAAACGATGACGGCTCGCTGGTTGTTGTGTGACATGCCCACTACTTTAGCGGTGCTTACTAGGTATGGTCAGAGCACCGGCCGTGAGATCGCGCTTTGTACAGTGGTGAGTTGTGCAGCGCCCGTCACTCCATCGTCCGCCTTCGGCCAAGTCCACCCCGACGTTTCGGTCTACTCAACATCGCCAGCATTCTGCTGGAGCCTTTGTTCGAGATGCAGACGTCTACGATGCTGTGCGTCCCTCGTACCCCCCGGAAGTGACTTCTCTGCTCAACGGCTGCGACCAGATCGTGGACATTGGTGCAGGCACAGGAAAGTTCGTCGAAAAGCTCAACGCCTCTTTCCTAGGTGCACTCGATCCTTCTCCCGCTATGGTCTCGATCGCCGCTTCCAAATCCATTGCGCACGTGTGGCAGGCAGTCGCTGAGTCAACGGGCCTGGCCGATAACAGTGTGGACGGTGCCGTCATTGCACAAACGTGGCACTGGCTGGATGCATCCGCGGTATGTCAGGAGCTTGACCGCATCCTCTCCCCTGGCGGAAAGGTGGTGCTGGCGTGGAATACGTTGGACGTTTCGCATCCGTGGATCCTGCGTCTAGCCCGCATTATTCATTCCGGAGACATTCACCGCGAGGGGTTTGTTCCTGAGGTGCATTACCCCTGGACCATTAGCCGGGAGGTACGAACCCGCTGGGTCACACACCTACGGACAGATCAGCTCCATCTGCTGGCTCACACACGCTCTTACTGGCTGAAGTCCTCGGAAAAAGTGCGCCAACGCGTTACGGATAACCTCAACTGGTATCTGCATGAACGCTTGGAATTCCAACCTGGTCAGCTGCTTCCCATCCCCTACCGCACAGACGCGTTCGTTCTGGAACGAAGCTAAAATGCGGGAATATGGCACAAGCGAATCGCATTGATGAGGCTCTAGCACAAACTCTTCTGTGGGCTAACTACGGAGAACCCAACTCGCTCGATCTCATCGATGTTGCTACTTCCGAGTTCCCCATCGCTGGACAAGAAGGCGGCTTCGTTGGCAACGATGACCATGTGGTCAGCCGCACCTTCTTCATCCGGGACCGAGACGAGGCCTCAGCCCAGGTGGAGCTCTCCACCCCCGGCGGTGGCTCAGTGCTTATCGACGGTTCGCTCACCGAGTACGACACGCACGCCGAGGCCATTCGCGCCCTTTATGAGTGGGCGCAGGCCTAGACACGAGCGGTTACTTCTTGCGGCGATCGCGACGCTCGCGCACGCGCACAGCGATTCGAATCGGGCTGCCCTCAAAGCCGAAGCGTTCGCGGAACTTGCGCTCCAGGTAGCGCCGGTAGCCAGCATCGAGGAAGCCAGTGGTAAACAGCACGATTGTCGGCGGTCGAGTCGAAGCCTGGGTGGCAAAGAGCACCTTGGGCAGACGGTTGTTCTTCATCGGCGGCGGGTTAGCCGCGATGGCCTCGCGCAGCCAGTTATTCAACTGACCGGTGGAGATGCGCTTGTCCCAGTTGTCCAGAGCCTCCATCATGGCGGGCTCAAGGCGGTGCAGGGCGCGACCGGTCTTGGCCGAGATGTTGACCTTTTTCACCCAGGGAATGTGGGCGAGCTGCTCCTCGAATTCGCGGTCGAAGAAGTAGCGGCGATCCTCCTCCATCAGGTCCCACTTATTGAAAGCCACCACTAGGGCTTTTCCAGCTTCCAGGACGAGAGCGAGCACACGCTGATCCTGCTCCGAGATGGGTTCGGAGGCGTCGATAAGCAAAACGCAGACCTCGGCAGCGTCGATGACACCGCGCGTACGCAGGCTGGCGTAGTACTCATGCCCCTGGGCATTTTTGACCTTCTTGCGCAGCCCGGCGGTATCAATGAAGCGCCAGGTCTTCTCATCCAGCTCGATGATGGAGTCGACCGGGTCCACCGTGGTGCCTGCCACGTTGTCGACCACCGAGCGCTCTTCACGGGCAAACTTATTCAGCAGAGAGGACTTACCCACGTTGGGTCGGCCCACCAGGGCCACTCGGCGCGGCCCCTCGGTAATCGAGGTAGCACGCGGCACCTCCGGGAACAGGCTCAGAGTCTTATCCAGCACGTCGGCGCCACCGCGTCCGTGCAGAGCGGAGACCGGCCAAGGATCGCCGAGGCCGAGCGAGTAGAACTCGGTCATGTCGGCAAACTGGGAGTCGGAGTCGAACTTATTGGCCACCAAGATGACAGGGACCTCGGAACGCTGCAGACGCTGCGCCATGACGGAGTCAGTTTCGGTGATACCCACGTTGGTATCCACCACCATGATGATCACATCCGCCTCGGCCATGGCGACCTCCGCCTGGTGAGCAATAGCCGCGTGGATGCCCTTAACGTTGGGGTCCCATCCACCGGTGTCCTGAACCCAGAATCGCTGACCGGACCACTCAGCCAGGTAGCGGATGCGGTCGCGGGTTACACCTGGGAAGTCCTCCACGACGGCTTCGCGGCGACCGAGGAATCGATTGACCAGGCTGGACTTGCCCACATTGGGCCGGCCCACGATCGCCACGGTGCACAGTGCTTCCTCGACCGTGTCCGGGCGACTAATGCCCAGTGCTTCCTCGACGCGCTCCCAGTCAGACTCGGTGAACTCGTCGGTGTTCTCTTCCTCAGAGAACTCGTAGTCGAATTCCGACTCGTCAAAATCAACCGGCGCCCAACCGTGGCCCGGGTTCAGTTCGTCTTCGTCGCTGAAGACGCCTTCTGCATCCATCTCGCCGCCGTGCGCGTCGTGATAGACGAACTGGGTCTCCTCAACCTCAGGGTTGTGCTCGTTTTCGTGTGAGCTCATCGGGCGGACTCCTTAATCAGGTCGATCAGCCGACGCTGTACCTCGTCGCGCGAGAGCTCAGAGGTGTCAATGACCACAGCATCATCGGCAGGCTTCAGCGGGCTGGTGGCGCGGGAAGAGTCGAGCGCGTCGCGGCGCTGCACATCGGCCAGAACGGCAGCGAAATCAACGGTGCGACCAGCGGCCTGGTCTTGGTCGAATCGGCGTCGGGCGCGTACCTCCGCGCTGGCGGTGAGGAAGGCCTTAGCCGGAGCATCGGCGAGGACGACGGTTCCGATGTCGCGCCCCTCGACGATCGCGCGATGCGCCTGCGCCGCTAGACGACGCTGCAACTCCACCAGGTTGCGCCGTACCTCCGGGATAGCGGAGACAGCGGAGACATTCTGCGTGACCTCAGGCCCGCGAATCTCTGCGGATACGTCTTCGCCATCAAACATGACTGCGGTGGCGTCCGGGTCGTCATTGACCTCGAGCGGCAGATGTTCGGTCACGGCAATCACGCCTGCAGTATCGGCCGGATCCACCCCGGCACGGAGGACGGCCAGAGTGGCTACGCGGTACATGGCGCCTGTGTCCACGTACTTGGCGTTCAGCTCCTTGGCCAATGCTCTGCACGTGGTCGACTTGCCTGTTCCAGACGGGCCATCAACGGCCAGAATCAAGCCGTTATCAGCAGTATTAGAAATCATTACATCTTCACCGCCTTGTACAGACTGGTCAGCTCGGAATCGTTCAAAGCGCGCATCGTGCCGGGTTTTTGCTCTCCCAGCTGGACGGTGTGCATCTTGGTACGCACGAGACGCTGCACCGGGAAGCCAGCTGCCTTGAGCATGCGGCGCACGATGTGCTTACGGCCCTCATGCAGCTCCACGCGAATAAGGGAGTAACCGTTATGGCGGTCCACGACCTGGACGTGATCCGCCTTGGCTACACCGTCTTCGAGTTCCACGCCGCTTTTCAAGTCACGAACAATCGAGTTGGGAGCCTCACCCAACACGGTGGCCAGGTAGGTCTTGCGCACACCGTAACGCGGGTGGGTCAAGCGATTAGCCAGCTCTCCATCGTTGGTAAGCAGGAGCAGGCCCTCCGTGTCGGCATCGAGCCGGCCAACGTGGAAGAGGCGGTTGCCTGCAGCAAGTCGGTCTGCGATGAGATCGCCCACGCAAGGACGCCCCTCTTCATCCGACATGGTGGACAGAACACCGCGAGGCTTGTTCAGGATGAAGTATTCATTGTTCTCGTTGGCGTTCACGCGGACGCCATCCACGCGGATCACGTCTCGCTCCGCATCGACGCGCATACCCTGTGTCTTCACAATGTCCCCGTTGACCTCGACGCGGCCCGCCTCAATCATCACCTCGGCATGGCGTCGAGAAGCGACACCGGCACGGGCCAGCACCTTCTGGAGGCGTTCCCCCTCTCGGGCCTGCGGCTGACCGCTGTTGGCTGCGGCGGGTGCGTCGTCTTCCCACCACTTATCGGCAAGCGGGTGGGCAGCGTGTTGCTTCTTAGCGGGCTTGGCGTGGGAGTGGCGGTAGCCAGGGTCCGGTGTGCCATCTCGGCGAGCGGGTGGGGTCACGTTGGGTACGCGTCCTTTTCATCGGTATTGGGTTATTGCCCGAGGCGAAGCCGCGGGTCTATTACAGCGCCAATCGTAGCGTTAAAACTCCTCGTCGATGGAATCAACGTCAGGCAATAGCGGCGCCAACTCCGGCAAACGATCCAGAGAATCTATACCCAGCAGTTCCAAAAGCAATTCCGTGGTGGCGTAGCGGTGAGCTCCCGTTGTGGGATCGGGGTCTACCTCTGTTACCAAACCCCGCAGATGCAACGTGCGCATGACGCCGTCGACGTTAACTCCGCGAACAGCTGCTACCTGCGCGCGCGTCACCGGTTGACGATAAGCCACTACTGCCAAGGTCTCCAGCGCGGCCCGCGACAAACGGGAGTGGGAACCGTGAAGCAGGAACTTTTCCACCGCGTCCGCGTTGTCTGGCCGGGTATACAGCCGCCATCCCTCGTCGGTACGGCGTAAATCAATGCCACTACCTCGAGAGTCATATTCCGCAGCAATTTCCTCCAAAATCCGCGTGATCTCCTGCTCATCTACCTCCACCACGGTGGCAAGTTGTTCCGCTGAGACAGGAGAATCCACGACCAGCAGAACCGACTCAAGACGAGAGCGGACTTGGGAGATAAGAGGGAGATCGAGCGCCATTACTCGGATTCTACTGCTTGACACATCTCCGCGATCCGACTCACTGCGACTGGCAGGCTCTCCGCATTGGGCGACAGTGCCTCCGGCAAGCACCCCAACAGGGGAACAGAGCACACACGCTCGAGCTCCTCAAGGTTGGTCAAAGTCGCGGCGTCGTTGGTCTCTGGGAGACTTCCCCCGACCAGCCCAATAACTGACAAACCTCGGTTACGCGCAACCTCCACCGTTAACTCCGCAGAGTTCAGGCTGCCTAATCCAAGTGAGGTAACCACAACCAGCGGAGCACCCAATTCGCGGGCAACGTCTGCGAGAGTGTAATCCTCGGCCAACCGCACGAGCAGGCCCCCAGCGCCCTCAATGAGGGTTACGGGACAGGCTTGCTTTTTGATGCTGTGACACAACTCAGCCAGGCTGGGCTGTGAAATGCCCGCCCGCCGAGCCGATACATTCGGGGCAAGGGGTTCCGGATATACGTGGAGTTCTTGCGTATCGACGCCGCTTAGCCGCGCAACCTCAGCAGCGTCGCCCTCCCCCGGATTCGTCCCCGTCTGCATGGGTTTGATCACTCCGACCTCTAGCCCGGACTGAACCAGACCAGCTGCCAGGGCAGCCGTGACCCATGTCTTTCCCACATCCGTGCCGGTGCCGGTTATGCAGATGAACAATTCGTGGTCCTTTGCTACTCGTGAGCCGCGACGATAGCGCGCATGGCGTCGCAGATGGCCGCGATGTCGCTGCGTGTGCAGATGAAAGGTGGCATGGTGTAGACCAGTCGCCCGAAGGGGCGCAACCACACCCCGTAGGAAATTGCAGCCTCGGTCGCCCGTGCCATATCGACGTCCTCGCGCATCTCGATGACTCCGATAGCACCCAAAACTCGAACATCAGCCACTGCAGCGCTGCCCTCGATTCCCGCCAAACCTTGGCGTAACCACTCCTCAATCTGGGCAACTTGAGTGCGCCAATCTCCACGTTGAATAAGCTCCAAGGAGGCAGCAGCCACCGCACAGGCTAAGGGGTTAGCCATAAACGTAGGCCCGTGCATGAGGGTTCCCACCCCATCGGTGATTTCAGAGGTTGCCATTACTGCTGCCAGCGTCATCGTTCCCCCGGTGAGCGCTTTGCCCACACACATGATGTCCGGAACCACTCCGTGATCGAGGGTGGCAAAGAGCGAACCACTCCTGCCGAATCCGGTGGCGATCTCATCGGCGATCATGAGGATTCCGCGCCGGGTACACAGCTGACGAATACCAGCAACCAGTCGTGGGTGATGAAACCGCATACCTCCAGCGCCTTGCACGACGGGTTCGATAATCACCGCCGCTACATCGTCAGTGACCTCGAGTTCACATTGACGCAGATATGCTGCGACCTCTTCTTCGGGCGCATCCCAGACTGGTGGAGCGGGGGCAAACGTAGCCTGGGCCAGAGTTCCGCTAAAAAGGTGGTGCATCCCGTTGATGGGGTCGCACACCCCCATCGCGCCAAAAGTGTCACCGTGATACCCGGACCTCCAGGTCATGAGTTTGGTGCGTTCCGGATGCCCGGTCGCACGCGCATACTGCAACGCCATCTTTATGGCTACCTCCACGGAAACCGAGCCAGAGTCCGCGAAAAACACTGAAGAGAAGGCATGGTCGGTGAGTTGCAGCAACAAATCCCCGGCTCGAACAGCGGGTTCGTGAGTTAAGCCACCGAACATGACGTGAGGCAGGATGTCGAGCTGCGCATGGGCAGCTGCCATCAGGTGTGGATGGCGGTGCCCGTGGATCGCACACCACCAAGAGCTCATGGCATCGATGACCTTTTCGCCGCTGCCGAGCGTGATGTGAACCCCTTCTGCACTGGTCACAACCCGGGAGCCCGCATGTGCAGGCGCATAGGGATGCCATAGGTGGGCGGAGTCGAACTGTTCAATGGCGCTCGTGTTCAGAGATAACGTCACCCAACCGAGCATAATTGAACAGTGTTCAATCCCAGTTGCTTGCCGCTACTACGGCAGGATCCACCTCCAGGCCAGTCCACTGCACATTCAGTTCTCCCAGCGACTCCGCCTGCGACGCCTCAACAGCCTTCGCCTTATACAACTCAAGGAGAGCCAAGAAGCGGCCAACGACCTCAATACTGAGCGTGCAGTCCCGGGTAAGCGCCGCAAAGTTCAGCCATTGCCCCGGGCCGACGATGCGCAGTATGTCCAGCATCTTTCCAGCCTGCTCAGGTACCGAGACCGCGACCTGATGGATGTGCCCTGTGGACACCTCTTCGGGCGGGCGAGGGCGGAAAGCTCCCGCCGCGATGTGCGCAAAGGAGGCGGCATCGAGGTCCAATTTCAGGGGTGGGAGCAAATCGGTAAACCGATCCTCCACCCCTACCGCTCGGGGATACCTCCGGCGGGCATCGCGCTGCCACTGAGCGAATACGGAGGCAACTTCCTTGTAGGCCCTGTACTGCAGAAGCCGGGCAAACAGCAGGTCGCGCGATTCTAAGAGCGCAAGATCGTCCTCATTCTCTACCTCGCCGCGAGGAACAAGGCGGGCAGCCTTTAGATCCACCAGAGTTGCCGCCACCACAAGAAACTCTGTGGTCTCCTCCAAGGCGTCCGATACGTCGAGTGCCCTGACATAGGAGATGAATTCGTCCGTCACCTGCGCCAACGCGACATCTGTGATATCCATCTTCTTCGCGTTGATGAGTTGCAAAAGCAAGTCGAACGGCCCCTCGAAGTTGCCCAATGCCAGGGTGAACCCCGTGATCTGAGGCTGCTCCGAATGGTCAGGTGATACCGCCGTGCTTTGGGATCGACGGGGCCCAATCGCGATCGGCCGAGCGCGCGTGCTGGCCACCGAGACCTACCCTGTGCGCTCGATGACTTCGAGTGCCAGGTTGCGGTACTGTGCAGCACCCTGCGAACTAGGCGCCCAGGTGGTGATGGGCTCGCCGGCGACTGACGTTTCCGGGAATCGAACGGTGCGGGTAATCACGGTATCGAATACTCGGTCGCCAAAGACCTCAACGACCCGGTCCATGACTTCGCGGGCATGGGTGGTTCGGCGATCAAACATCGTGACGAGGATGCCCACGATCTCGAGGTCGAAGTTGATGCGATCACGCACCTTCTCCACCGTGTCCGTCAGCAGTGCGAGTCCACGCAGGGAGAAAAACTCGCACTCCATGGGAATGATCACGCCGTGCGAGCAGGCTAGCGCATTGACCGCCAACAGGCCCAGGGATGGTCCGCAGTCGATGATGATGTAGTCGTAGTCTCGACGCACAGGTCGTAGCGCACGCCCGAGGGTTTGCTCGCGGCCGACTTCATTGACCAGTTGGATCTCGGCGGCGGATAGATCAATGTTGGCCGTCACCAGATCAAGGCCAGACACGTTGGTGTGGCGAATGGCCGAGTGGATCGAGCTGGTGTTATCCAGCATGAGGTCGTAGACAGTGGTGAGTTCCTCGTCATGCCCCACGCCTAACCCAGCCGACAATGCACCCTGTGGGTCAAGGTCAACGAGCAGCACCTTGCGCCCTTGCTCTGCTAGGCACGCTCCCAGGTTGATGGTCGTCGTGGTCTTTCCCACCCCGCCCTTCTGGTTCACCATTGAGATGATCTTGGCGGGGCCGTGCCTATCCAAGGCAGGGGGCTGAGGAAGCTCGCGCTTGGGTCGGCCGGTCAACCCCATCTCCGGCTTATCAAACAGCCCGTTGTCTCCCACAGTCATCGCCTCTTCCTTGACTACGTGAGCGATCCCTAGGCTTCTCACGTCTTGCATTGGCGCCAGCAGCGAATAACACCGCTGTTACTTACTCAATGCCAGATACTACCTGGAGTGCCAACCCCTGCACGGAATACGCCCGGGACTGTCGAGAGTCTTTAGGTAAGAGGGGACGTCGAGAAGCGAAAGTCAAGTCATACACCTTGACCTATGCTCGCGGATGGGACTCCCTCCACACGCTGCGCAAGTTGTCGGCGGTTACGTGAGTATAGATCTGGGTGGTGGTCACCGAGGAGTGCCCCAGCAATTCCTGCACCGATCGTACGTCCGCCCCGCCCTCTAGTAGATGGGTGGCGTAGCTATGGCGCAGAGTGTGAGGCGAGATGTCTTTGGAGATCCCGGCCCGTTGGGCTGCACTCTTAATCACGGCCCACGCGCTCTGCCTAGACAGAGTGTTGCCGCGGGTGTTCAGGAACAGCGCGTGACTGGCACCTGTCGCCAAGACTGGACGAGCACGAACCACGTAGGCTTCCAACGCTTCAGTCGCCGCTCCGCCCACAGGAACGATCCTCTCCTTATTGCCCTTGCCACGCACTCGAATGTAGCCATCCATCTCTGCCACATCGTCGACGGTCAATCCGATGACCTCAGAGATACGCGCGCCCGTTCCATACAGAAGCTCAAGCAATGCGCGATCTCGAATCTCCAGCGGTCCCGCGGACTCCCCCTCGCCCACCGCTGTGAGTAGCTTTTCGACTTCGGCGATGCTCAAAGTGTCCGGAAGGTGCTGCCCTGTCGCCGGCGGGGAAATTTCTGCCGTCACATCCACCGCGATAGCGCCCTCGGCCAATGCGAAGCGGTGCAGCCCACGAGCAACCACCAACGCTCGCCCCGCTGATGAGGCGGCCAGGGGCGTTCCACAAGAACGACCTGATCGCAGATCGGCAACGTAACTCTCGACGTGCTTTTCGGTCACGTCTTGGAGGCTGTCAATCCCGACAGCGGATAGCCAATCAACGTAACGTTGGACGTCGCGGCGGTAGTTGCTCAGCGTGTTTGCGCTCAATCCTCGCTCTACTGCGAGGTGATCTAGCCACGACCGGGAGAGGTCTTCGACAGTCATGACGCTTCCTAGGGCTGGCTAGGCAAACGCTTCATGTCGGGCGCAATGCCGGCGGCTTCCCGGCGCTGAGCCAGGCGCATCGGGCGAGCGGGAAATGGGCAATCGGCGGGGCGGCCGGATCCCCGCCCAGCCAACACCTCGCTTGCAGCGAAGATGCCTGCCACCGCAATCGAGTTCATGATTTCGGATCGCAGGATCTGCGCACGGGCCTCGGCTAGCGATACCCATTGATTGGACATGTCCGCCTCTTCATCATCCTCGCTCTCGGGGCGCTCGACGGAGCGCAGTCCGGTGGCAAGAAAGATGCGGCAGGCCTCGTCGCAATAACCGGGAGAGTTCATCACGTCTGTCAAGACCGTCCAGGATGCGGCGGCCAAACCCGCTTCCTCAACGAGCTCACGCTGTGCGGCCTCTAAGGGATCCTCGCCTGCAATGTCGAGCAAACCAGCCGGCAGCTCGAGCAGACGTTGGCCTACGCTGTGGCGATACTGGCGCACCATCGCCACTCGCCCTTCTTCGTCGACAGCCGCGACCGCCACTGCACCGAAGTGCTCAACGACCTCCCTGCTGGCTTGTGTTCCTCCGGGCATGACCACGGTGTCGCGGCGCAGCCCCAGAATCGGCGATTCCACCAGGTATTCCGAGGAGACTACAGAGAACTCATGATTTTTGAACATTGAACCCTCCTACTGCCCTGGTGCGACGGACTGGGCAGATTCGCCAACACCGTAATGGCCATGCTTCTTACGCATTTGCTCGGCCAGGGACAGCACAACCGCGACCTGCCCAGCCTTCTGGTCCACGTTGTCCACGGTACTGACCGCAGCGTCGCTGCCACGCAAGACGCCTACGGCGTCGACCTGCTCCGCCCCGTTTCCGCCTGCTATCACAACTGCGTTTCCGGTGGACTTGATACCGCGGGCAGTATCGGCGGCCACGTCGGCTGCGAACTGTCCCCCGCCTTCAGCAAATAGCACCACGCCCTGGGCGGGGCGAATCGTATCGTCCTCATACATAATGAATCCCGCTTGCCGCAGCCCCTGGAGAACCTGGGCACGCTCATCCACGGAGACCAGCGGCTCCCCGCTTTCTGGGTTGAGCATTAGTGCCGTACCCAGAAGTGCACCGAGCTTCTTCTGCGGCGTATCGAGCTTTTCTGAATCCTTGATTGCTTCTCCCACCACAGAGCTGAGCTCCTCGGCGTGCTTCTGCTCAAAGAATTTTGACGTCAGCTCAATAGTCCCGGCGTCGATTGCCTCAGTACCCTGCAGAAGCTCACGCGTCTCCTGGACTCCCGGCGCTCCGGGAGCAGTCAGAGTTATCACCGGACGATTCTTTAGCTCGTCCTTGACGGCAGCCGCTCCCAGCATCGCGACCATTTCCTCGTTCGCGCGCTGGGCTCGCTGCACGCGCTCATCGACGGGCGCATCAACCTTTTCTGGCTTCGCCTTGGGCTGCGACGCTTCCGGATTCTCCATCGTCCAGCCTGATTCTGGCGTGCCTCCGAACCCCGGGGTATGGGGAGCAATGACCAACGCACCCAGCCCCACTCCGATTGCCGTTCCTAGGCCCAGGCCGGCGATGACGTATCCCGCCACGCTAGAACGCATGTGTATTCCTCACTCTCTCGGGTGTGTTCGGTGTGCTTATCGACGCCGAATCTTCAGGCCGATTACTTGAACAGTCCTTGGAACCACAGAGCGATGGAGTTCCACGTATCAATCAGGTTTTGCGTGAACGAACCGTCTCCGCTGAACCCAACGACAGCAACAATCGCTGCCAGAGCAACCAAGAGGCCGAAAATGGCCCATAGCCAGGCTCCAGCACCAGAGCTGCTCGAGGTGTACAGGCGCTCGATGGCCCGGGCATTAACCAACTTGGCCCCCAGCTTCTGGCGCACCAGGCTTGAGGCCGGTGCGGCCTCCGGGCGATCATGCAAGACTCCGTCCAAGTCCACGGAGGGCGCGGCAGAGACGATCAGGTCAGCCCCATGGTGATCAGCCAACAGCAACGCTAGATCCGTAGAGGACTCAACGGTGGTGGGGAACGTCATCGCCCCCACCCCCAAATCGTGGATGCGATCCAGCCCAATCGCAGATCCATCCGCATCCGCTGGCAGGATGACCTGCGCTCCGGAACGCAGCAGATCGGCATCCACCTCGGCCGGATCACCGACGACAACGTCGGGACGGTAGCCGGCAGATTCAGCAGTGTTGGCCGCGGATTCCACGCCGATGATTACCGGGTCGAACTCGCGAATGAAGTGGCGCAGGCTCCGCAACTGCTCGGCAAGGCCCGCGTGCGGGCTCAGCACGAGGACTGTCTTACCTGCCAGGTCCTCGCCGATCTCGGGGATTCCCAGTCCGTCGATGAGGAGCGGACCCTCGGTGTGCAGGAAGGAGATGGTGTCGTCGTAGTAGGTTTCCATGCGCTTGACCAAGCCCTTCTGCGAGGTGGCAAACGTCTGCTCGGCTGCCTCTCGGGTCAGCACACGACCCTCAGACAGCAGCTTTTCTCCGTTGTAGATCCGCCCGTCTGTGGTAACTCGCCCCTTCTTGGAGCCGTCACGGAACGAGGCACGGAACTCCGCGCCGGCTCCCTCGATGAGCTGGATGCCGGCGTCGAGAAGCATCAAGGGGCCGTAATGCGGAACTCCAGACATGCTAAACGTGTCCACATTGACGACCGCGGAGGGACCAGCGTCGATGAGAAATTGCGCCTCGCGTCGGCTGAGGTTGGCGGTGTCGATCACGGCAATGTCGCCGGATCGCACCTTGCGACGGCCTTTGCTCCCCGCGGTGCAATCGCGCAGGGTTCCAGAGCAGAGCGTCAAGTCGTCGGAGGATGCAGAGGTCAGGCTCATGCGCTGCATTCTTCCTTATAACGAACCGTGAAGTGACAAGGCGCGCCCAAGTGTGAAGGTCAGGTTGAACTTTTGGTCATGCTCTGGCCGCACTGCGTTCTGCCTCGACCTCAGCCCGCGCGCGATCGAAGAGCTCCTGGGCGTGCGCCCGTCCAGTTTCAGTGTCATCCAGGCCCGCGAGCATGCGAGCCAATTCTTCGACGCGCTGATCCGCGCTCAAAGTCAGCACTCCCGAGGTGACCTCGTCATCCCCCACGTGCTTGGCCACGTGCAGGTGAGTATCTGCGTAGGCGGCCACCTGCGGGAGGTGTGTGACCACGATGACCTGGTGCCGCTGGGCCAAGCGAGCGAGCCGACGACCAATCTCCACGGCCGCGCGCCCGCCTACGCCGGCATCAACCTCGTCAAAAACCAAGGTCTCCCCGGTAGTCGTGGATGACAAGATGACTTCCAACGCGAGCATCACGCGTGAGAGCTCACCGCCTGAGGCCGAGGCTGCCAAGGGACGGCCTGGCGTGGAGTCGTTCGGGGCAAGAAGAATCTCCACGCTGTCTGCTCCGTACGGACCACAGTCGGTCTGCTCGATGGAAACCTCCAACCGCGCCTTGGGCATCGCCAGCCCTCGGATCTCTTTGGTGGCCTCCTGCGCAAGCGTGCCCGCTGCTCGCCCGCGGGCTTTAGACAGGCGCGCTGCCTTTTTCTCCATATCAGCCTGCGCGCTAGCGACCTGCTTGGCAAGCTTTTCCAGCGCTTCCGTCGACGTGTCGATTTTGGATAGCCGCAGCTTCGCCTTTTCCAGCCATCGCACAACTCCCGTGGCATCGGGTGCGTACTTGCGGGTCAGGGACTTAAGATCCTGCTGTCGGTGCAAGAGCGTGTCCAACTCCCCCGGATCCACGGGCAAGCCTGCTAGGTAGCTGCCTAGCTCCCCACTGACCGTGGACAGTCTCTGCGAGACCTCGGTCAGCTCTTCTCCCAGCTCCCGAAGAGTTACATCTGACGAGGAACGGAGAGTTTCCGCTGCCCGCCCGAGCAAAGTCGAGGCCGGGTCCTCCTCGCCATAGCCGCCAAGAGCCTCGGGCCCGTCTATGCACGTGAGTGCCTCTGTCGCCTGTTCACGCAGCGTATCGACGCTCTGCAAACGGCGAATCTGCGCGAGAAGTTCTTCGTCCTCTCCCTCTCGGGGATCAACGGCCTCAATCTCATTGACGGCAAACGTCAGACGGTCGACTTCCTGCGCCAATTCTCTTTTCGACTTGGTCCGCTCGCGCAGATCCTTAGCCAACGCGCGATATTTCTTATACGCCTCGCGGTATTCCTGCACCAGGGGTGCGATGGACTCGTCGAAACGATCAATGGCAGCTAGTTGCTGTTCGGGAGCCAAGAGGCGCAATTGATCATTTTGACCATGGATCGTCAGCAGGTGTTCGGAGAACTCCTTGAGAGTAGCGGCAGGAACAGCCTTACCACCCAGGTAGGCCTTTGATCGTCCACCCGCAGTGACCGAGCGCGCGACGAGGAACTCACCATTGTCATCAGGAACACCGCCCGCCGCCTCCACTAGGTCCGCTACTTTCCGGTGCTGACCCGGCCCCAAGTCAGCCGAGACGAAACTTCCTTCCACGAGGGCACGCTCTGCTCCACTTCGAACGCGTGAGGCATCAGCACGTCCCCCTGACAGCAGACGTAGGCCCGTGACAACCATGGTCTTACCTGCGCCGGTCTCACCCGTGAGCACCGTCAAACCGCTAGATAGTTCCGCGGAGGCAGAAGTGATGACGCCCAGGTTACTGATCGAGAGGTCTGCGAGCATATGTTCGATCCTAGTGGCTTAGGTAGCGCTTTTCGACGGGCCTCGCCAACCAGAGACCGGCAAGCGCAGTTTGTTTACGAGGCGATCGGTAAACGGGCGGTCGTCGATACGCACCCACCGCACCGGCCGCTGGCCGCGCACCACCTCAACCCGTGATCCGGGAGGCATCTCAATCGATCGAAATCCGTCCATCACCGCGCTTGCAGTCGAGGTCTCGGTGGCGAGCTCGAAAGCCACGGTGGATTTTGGCGAAACCACCAACGGCTTGGTGAACAATGCGTGGGCGTTGTTAGGAACGACCAGGATGGCATCCAGCTCTGGCCACAGCACTGGCCCGCCAGCAGAAAAGGCGTATGCCGTCGACCCCGTAGGAGTGGATATGAGTACACCGTCGCACCCGAAAGAACTCACCGGGCGATAGTCGACCTCGAGAATGGCGTCGAGAACCCCACGCCGATTGCTGTTTTCCACGCTGACCTCGTTTAATGCCCAACCACTGCCGAGCTCGCGTCCCGAGGCGTCCAAGATCCGGACATCGATAGTCATGCGGTCCTCGATGCCATACTTGCCATCGATCACCCGTTGAACGGCAACGTCCAGTGACTCCGCCTCCCATTCCGCGAGAAAGCCGACATGGCCCAGGTTGATTCCCAGCACCGGTAGGTCCTGCGCATAGGCCAGGTCAGCGGCTCGCAGAAACGTTCCATCGCCGCCCAGAACTAGGACGAAGTCGCAGTCAACCGCTGCCCGGCGATCATGGGGAACGCGTGGCAGTGCACCGAGCACCTCGTCCTCGTTGAGTGGTGTTGGGTCATGATGCGACACCACGCGAACACCAACCCCGGATTCCTGAAGTTGGCGAGCCGCGCTCGAGGCCGCAGCTACGTTAGCGGGCCTTCCGGTATGCGGGACGAGCAGCACCTCGCGTGGCCGGGGGCTAAGCGCCTGTGGGTAGGCGTTGATCTCTGATCCTGGCTGAGTCATTGTGGGCCCTCCGCTACGGCGTGCTTGATCATGTCCGCGCACTGCTGCTTGCTTGGTGCGGATGCACCGCCATCCTTGACCAGCCACAAGAAGAATTCCACGTTGCCGCTCGGACCTGGCAGAGGTGAGGCGACCACCTGCTTGCAGCTTAGGCCCAGGCTCAGCGCGAAGTCAGCAACATCTTGCGTCACTTCAGCCCGCAGGCCGGGATCGCGCACAACGCCGCCCGAGCCCAAACGATCTTTTCCAACCTCAAACTGAGGCTTCACCATGGGCAAAAGGTCCGCGCCTTCGGCCATGCACTCCGCGATTGCCGGAAGTGTCAGCTTGAGCGAGATGAAGGACAAGTCACCCACCATCAGATCGCACAGGCCACCGGCCATCTCTGGAGTAAGGTGCCGGATGTTGGTTCGGTCCAATACTCGTACTCGCTCATCGCTTTGCAGCCGCCAGTCGAGTTGGCCGTAACCCACGTCAACAGCGACAACCTCACGTACTCCCCGGCGGAGAAGAACATCTGTAAAACCCCCGGTCGAGGCACCTGCATCCAGTGCACGCCTGCCCTTTACCTGCAATCCGTGTGGCTCGAACGCCTCGAGAGCACCGAGTAGTTTGTGGGCTCCGCGCGAGGCGTAATCGTCGTTTTCGACGCTTGCGACCTTAATTGAGGCCTCGGGCTCAACGACCGTAGCTGGTTTCACTGCCGGAAGCCCATTCACCGTCACGCGGTTGGCCTTGATCATGGCAGTAGCTTGCTCACGTGAGCGAGCAATCTTACGCCGGACGAGTTCGGCATCGAGACGCCGTCGGGTTGGAGCCATGGCAAATACGTGCTTTCGAAGTGGTGAATAAGTTCTAACTAGTCGAGCTTTAGAGCATGTGCCAACAAGTCATGAGCGCGCTCCAGAATATCTGCTTCTTCCTGGAGCGAGCCAGACTGTTGCGTTAAGACCTCTGTGACGTCCGCCCGCAGCTGCTCAGGGTCGACCTGGGGCGCATTCGGATCTCGTGGGATCGGCCTACTCATAGCCATTGCTCCATGACACGTTCAGCGTGGGGTGAACCAGCTTGAACGCCTCGCGGCGGCTGCGGACTATTCCAAGCAACAGCTAGCACCGTGCGCAGCGCATGCGTCGCGGTAGAAGCGTTAGTGCCGCCGTCCAGCACTATGTCTTCTCCTACTCGGCGGGCGGAGAAACCACCCTGCGCTCCGGGAAGAAGAGCCTCGGCGGGTTGAAGCAGGCCTCGCAGGTCCTCGGCAACATAAGTAGGACGCTGTTCCACGGGCGCCTTGACCAGGGCGTGGTGTTGGGAGACACCGGTGAGGACGTGCAATGAGGACATACCCGCAGCTACGGCTCCCTTAATGTCAGTATCCAAACGATCCCCAACCGCCAGTGGACGCCTAGCCTGACACGACGACGCAGCCTGAACAAACATGGCTGGTTCAGGCTTACCAGCGGACTGCGGAGTTACACCAGTCGCAGAAGTCACGGCCGCGACCATTGAGCCATTGCCGACGCAAAGACCACGGGGAGTAGGAAGCGTAGTGTCCACGTTTGAGGCGATGTAGCGAGCACCAGCTTGAATGGCTAGGGCCGCCTCTGACAATTCTGCCCATCCCGTAGCCGGATTGTGCCCATGCAACACCACAGCTGGATCTTCCTCAGCAGATCCGACCACCTCGAACCCAGCGGTCTGGGCTGCAGCAGAGAACGCCTCGGTGCCCAAAACAAGCACGCGAGAGCCCTTGGCAACGACATTCCGGGCGAGGTTAACCGCGGCTTGAGCTGAGTTCAACACGGCAGATGCAGAGGTCGCTAACCCGACATTGCTCAACATTTCGGCGACCGTTTCGGGACTACGCGATGCGTTATTGGTGACGTACATCAGCGTGGTGTCCGTCGATCCAAGCACGTCAAGCGCTCCGTCAATCAGCTGCCCAGACTCCCAGACTGTTCCGTCCAGGTCCAAGAGCAGGGCGTCGTGTTGCTCAAGCAGCGTCATAATAATGGCTCCTACTCTGCCGCGTTAGAAGAATGGCCCTCGTCCAGTGCTGCTAGACGACTGGCTGCATCCGTGGTCTCCAACGCATCCGCCTGCAAAACAACTTCAAACCACCGTCGGGCGTCGTCGACACGACCAGCCTGCAACAGCGCATCCGCATACGCGTAGTTCAAGCGCACGCCTGACTCGCTGGCATCGCTTTCCTGTGGATCAAGCCGTTCCAAAGTCACAACGGCCGACTCGGCCTGGTCCATGTCCAATCGAGCCCCGGCCACAACGATAGCTAGCTCTCTATGCGAGTCCTGATCGAGCAAACGCGCTTCCTCTGACCGCCCTAACTCGATAGCCTTCTCAGGACGACCAAGCCCTCGCTCGCAATCTGCCATGACCGCGAGCATTCCAGGACCGCCTGAAATACGACGAGCGGCACGCAACTCCGCCAAGGCTTCCTTCCACTCACCTGCACGGTAAGCCACGATGCCATTGACCTCTCGAGCGACGCCCACACGACCAGCACGCTCCTTAGCAGCGCGCGCGTGCCGAAGCGCCAGCTTGGGATCATCTTCTAGGAGGTCGATGGCCGTAATCATATGCTTGGCGACGGCATCAGCGTTGTCCATTGCCAAAACCTGAAGATCTTGGAGCACCAAAGGATCTAGGTCCTTGATATCGATGCCCTCCGGCAAATCCGGCTCATTATTCCGGCGTTCCATGCGCTCTTCCCGGTAGCGCGGACGAGAGGGACCGTAACGGCGATTGGAGCTACGCTCTCGCTTCTCGACGTCTCCCTTGCGCCCCTGATGCCCCGCATTTCGGCCAGAACGGACTCGCTTACCTTTGCCGCCATCGCGGGAGTAAAGACCCTTTTTGTGATCGCTCATAACTAACGTCCTCTCAGCCGTGTAAACACGCGTGAAGCCACTTTACAAGCAAAAGAAAAAGGGACGTGATCGCTGAAGTCATCACTAAACGACTCCTACGATCACGTCCCTCTTCATAATTACTTCACTGTGAAATTATTTTTTTACTTTTTGGTCGGCGGTAACCTACTCTCCCACACCCTCCCGAGTGCAGTACCATCAGCGTGGACAGGCTTAGCTTCCGGGTTCGGAACGGGACCGGGCGTTTCCCCACCACCATCAACCACCGACACAACCACAGAACAACAACCCCGTCACACAAGGACCAGGTGCTGTGTCGTGTCAGACACTGCATAATGAACGCGAACAACATATTCTCATGTGTTTATCTCGTGCGGCACACAATCAAGCGTGTTTGAAGTCGGTTTATTAGTACCGGTCACCTCAACACCTCACAATGCTTACAGATCCGGCCTATCAACCCCATCATCTCT
>NZ_VDHJ01000008.1 GCF_006334925.1 Corynebacterium tapiri
ACTGCTTGACGCTTTTCTTCGGGTGTGAACATGATTGCCTCCTTGTTGCAGGGTGACTCACAACAAGGCTGGCACTACGGGTCCTGTAAACATTTGCACTCGGCAGCGCCCCACCCACGCGCGCCAGTAGTCCGGGCATGGCAAAACCCCCGCCAGCATCAGCTTGGCGGGGGTTGAAAGCGTAAAGACGCTTAAGCGGCGAGCTTACTTGAGCTCGACGGAGGCGCCAGCCTCCTCCAGCTTGGTCTTAGCAGCCTCAGCGTCGTCCTTGTTGGCGCCCTCGAGGATGGCCTTCGGAGCGGACTCAACGAGCTCCTTGGCTTCCTTCAGGCCCAGGCCGGAGACGATCTCGCGGACAGCCTTGATGACGCCGATCTTCTTGGCGCCAGCGTCGGTCAGAACGACGTCGAACTCGTCCTTCTCCTCGGCCGGGGCAGCGCCCTCAGCACCCGGAGCAGCGGCGACGGCAGCAACCGGAGCAGCAGCCTCAACCTCGAAGACGTCCTCGAACTCCTTGACGAACTCGGAGAGCTCGATCAGGGTCATCTCCTTGAAGGCCTCAATGAGCTCATCCTTGGAAAGCTTAGCCATGGTGGCATCCTTTCTGTTGTGCGCTTAATCCTTCAGGGATTAAGCAGCGATATGTATGTGGTGTTGGTAGCGGGTAAAACGCCTTAGGCGTTTTCCTGCTTCTCCTGCAGAGCGACGGCGAGGCGCGCCATCTTGGTTGCCGGTGCGTTGAACACAGCGGCTGCCTTTGCCAGATTGCCCTTCATGGCGCCAGCCAGCTTTGCGAGGGTGGTCTCGCGGTTGTCCAGCTCGGCGATGGCCTTGACCTGGTCAGCAGACAGAGCGTTGCCGTCCATGTAGCCGCCCTTGACAACGAGCTTGTCGTTGCCCTCGGCGAACTTCTTGAACACCTTGGCAGCGTCCACTGCCTCGCCCTTGATGAAGGCGACGGCGGTGGGGCCGGTGAGGTGCTCGTCAAGGCCCTCAATTCCCTGCTCAGCGGCAGCGATCTTGAGGAGGGTGTTCTTGGCGACGTGGTACTCGACGTCGAAGCCGAGATCGTTACGCAGCTCCTGCAGCTGCGAGACGGTCAGGCCGCGGTACTCCGTCAGAAAAACGGAAGAAGCCTCAGAGAACTTCTCCTTCAGAACGGCGAGTTCTGCGGTGTTCTTCGGGTTCGCCATTGACCAACGCCTCCTTTCCCTTGTGTCGTACATGTGATCCGCCGGAGCCCTTCCCACGAATGAGAAAAGCCCCGTGCAGCAGGCACAGGGCGCACATCAATGCGAACAAGTGTCTCCTGCGTGGGCCAACTCCATACTCGGAGTTCCTTCGATCCCGCTTACCGGGATGACCGACGGTCTTCGGTGAAACTTGAAATCGCCACGAGGGCGATCAAACTTCATCCGGAAACACTACAGCCCGTCCACGTGCATTCCAAATCGCCGACTGTGGACAAACGCCTCCACCCCTGTTAGGGGAGCAAAGACACACAAACTGCCTGTTTATGCCCATAGTTCGGGTTAGATTAATAGCCACTGACATTGTCCAGTTTTCTCGCTAGGAGTTAGCTCATGCCCCAATCTGAGCAGGCACGGCTGAGCCTGCTGTCCCCGACAGCAGGCACCGTCGTCGACCTCAAACATGTTCGCGACGACGTGTTTGCTTCCAAGAAAATGGGCGAGGGATTCGCCGTTACCGACACCCCAGGTGGCGCGGTGGTCGCCCCGGTCGCGGGCACCGTCATCATGGTGGCCAAGACCAAGCACGCGGTGGGCATCGAAACCGCCGACGGAACGCAGGTCCTGGTCCACCTCGGCATCGACACAGTGGAGCTCGACGGCGCTCCGTTTACCCTCGACGTTCAGCGCGGGGACACCGTCTCGGCGGGCCAGCAGATCGCCACGATGGACACGACCACCATCGCCAAGGCTGGCAAAGACGCCACCATCGTGGTGGTGATTTCCAACTACGCCAAGACCATGTCGGGAATTTCGCTTGTCGACGGCCATGTGCGTGCCGGCGAAGTAGCCGCGGAAGCTACTCCTAACTTGGCGGGCGTTGTTGCGTCGAGAAGCGAAAAAACGGAGCTGACCGGCTTTGACGCGCTGGCCGCGGACATCATTCGTCTGGTCGGTGGCAAGGAGAACGTGCGCAGCCTGACGCATTGCATCACGCGTGAGCGCTTCTACCTGCACGATGAGTCGAAGGCTGACGATGCCGCAATCAGCGAGCTCGACGGGGTGCTGCAGGTGATGCGCGCAGGCGGCCAGTACCAGGTGGTCATTGGTCCAGACGTCGAGGACGTCTACGACGCGCTCATCGCGCAGCTGGGTGAGCAGGCCGCTGGCGGTGAGGTGGCAGCGGATGCGAGTGCCCAGAAGGAGCGGCCGACGTCGGCGCTCGGCTGGGCCAAGCACGGATTCTCGGAGCTGATCGGCGTAATCACCGGCTCGATGATTCCGGTGATCGGTCTGCTGGCTGCGGCCGGCATCATCAAGGGAATCTTGTCGCTGCTGACCACCTTCGAGGTAATCACGGGTGACTCGCAGACCTACGAGATCATCAACGCGATGAGCGACGCGGTCTTCTACTTCCTGCCGATCTTCGTCGGCTTCACCGCTGCGCGCAGGCTGGGAGCGGACCCGGTTATTGTGGCGATTATCGGTGGTGTGCTCACCTACCCCTCCATCCTGGAGATGTCCGAAGGTGAGGGTGCACGCTCGATCGCGGGTATGTCGCTGAATGCGGATTTCTTTGGGCTGCCTTTCCACATGGCCAGCTACTCCTACTCCATCTTCCCAATCATCGTGGCAGCATGGCTAGCCTCGCGCATCGAGCCCTGGCTGAAGAAGGTCATCCCGAATATGGTGCGCATGATCTTTGTGCCGCTTATCGAGGTCGTGGTGGTCTCCCTGGCGATCCTGCTGGTCCTCGGCCCGGTGATTACGTTCATCTCCACCGGCATCGCCAACGGTATCCAGAGCGTCTACGACTTCTCCCCCACCATCTCCGGCCTGATCATTGGCGGCTTCTACCAGTGCCTGGTCATCTTCGGTCTGCACTGGGCCGTGATCCCGCTGGTAGCGCAGGACATCGCGGCCACTGGCAACTCCTCGCTGAACGCCATCATCTCGGCCACCATGGTCGCCCAGGGTGGTGCTGTGCTGGCCGTGTTTGTAAAGACCCGCCGCGAGAAGATCAAGGGGCTGTCCGGCCCGGCCGCCATCGCCGCGTTCTGTGGCATTACCGAGCCGGCGATGTACGGCGTGAACCTCAAGTACGGCCGCGTGTTCGCCATGGCCTCCATCGGCGGTGCCGCCGGCGGCCTGCTGACCGGCCTGTTCAACGTGAACATGTGGGGCTTTACCGGATCGCTCATCGGCTTCAGCTCGTTTATCAACCCCGAGGGTCTGGACTTCAGCTTCTGGGGCTTCCTCATCGCCTCGGCCACCGCCCTGGTCGTCGCCTTCGTGCTGACCTACCTCTTCGGGTTCAAGGACTCGGATGTCGACTCCGGGCGCGAGGTGAAGAAGGTCCGCCTGGGCAACCGCGAGCCCGTGCAGCGGTAGGCGCTGTTAAAAATTAAAACCCGGCGAGCAATGCAGAGATGCTCAGCCGGGTTTTCTCATGCCCCCGTAGTCACGGGCGCGGGCTCAACCGCAAGTAGCTCATCCCCGCCTGCCACTTGAGCGGGTAGCTCAAGCACAGGAGCGACCGGGCCGGTCTTCTTGGAGTTGCTCACCACCACGGGGGTTGTGACCTGGTATCCGGCGGCTTCGATTCCTGCGATGTCGAACTCGCAGAGCAGATCCCCAGCCTTGACGGTGTCCCCCTTGGAAACGTGCGGGGTGAAGTGCTGCCCCTTCAGCTGGACGGTATCGAAGCCGATGTGCATGAGAACGTCGATACGCTGGCCGTCCGAGGATTCCCCACGCACAGCGAATGCATGCCCCGACGGGAATGCGACAGTCACCGTTCCATCGACGGGAGCGACCAGGCGGCCATCGGTGGGAATGACGGCGACACCAGCGCCGAGTTTGCCCGAAGCGAACATCGCATCCTCGACCGTGGAAAGGTCAACGGCTTCCCCCGTCAAAGGTGAATTCACTCGAACAGCGGTAGACGACGGCGCGGCAGCCACTGGCTGAACCGCTTCGACTGCGTCCGGATCGATGGAGCCATTGCGTTTGACCAGAGTGCGTCCATAAATCCAGGCGACTGCAAAGGTAACTACGAAGACGACACCGGCGGCAATGAGGAAGGGGATCCAGTCGCCCTCGGAGATCGATACCACGCCGATGAAGCCAGCAGCACCGAGAGCCGATGCTGTCACGCCGAAGAGAGCGACGAGCATTCCGCCCAGCGCACCACCGGCCATCGCGACGAAGAAGGGCCAGCGCAACCGCAGGTTCACGCCGAAGATCGCAGGCTCAGTGATGCCGAAAATCGCTGAAATGCCCGACGCTCCCGCAAGTCCCTTGAGTTTGGGACTTCGAGCAAGCGTGTACACAGCAAGGGTGGCAGCGCCCTGTGCGATGTTGGCCATCGAAGCGATGGCGAAGATGAATGAACCGCCTTGATTCCACAGCTGGATCTCAAAGGGCGGGAACGACTGGTGCAGGCCGGTAATCACGATCGGCGAGTAGACCAAACCGAAGATCAGGCCGCCCAGCGGACCGGCGAGTTCATACCCGCGCGCCAGACCCAAGCCCAGCATGTCACCGACCCAGCGCATGGCCGGTCCCACTGCGATGAAAGTGATGAAGCCTGTCACCAGCAGGGTGAGCACTGGCGTGACCAGGAAGTCAACTGTCCCTTTAAGGCGACGACGCAGGAACTTTTCCACCGTGGCGATCAACCACGAGACCACCAGAATCGGCAGCACGGTTCCCTGGTACCCAGCCTGCGCAACATTCAGACCAAAGAGATCCCAGTAAGGCATCTCGCCTTCTGTGATGGTCTGGGCAACCTCATAACCCGAGACAAGTGCTGGTGAGACCATGGCCATGGCCATGCCCGCGCCCAGGAACTCGTTACCGCCGAATCGCTTAGTAGCTGTAAAACCAACCAGAACGGGCAGGAAGGCGAACGGGGCGGACGCGAGGACGTTGATCATCTCGGCCAAACCGGCGATCTGCGGGAAGCGCTCAACCAGAGATTGCTCACCGAATAAACCACCGGCGACCAGCACGTTGTTGATCGCCATGAGCAGACCGCCGCCGACCAGGATGGGGATCAACGGCACGAAGATATCCGCCAGCACCTTGACCGCCCGGGTGAAGCGGTTGCCGGACTTAGCGGCGACATTCTTCAGTTCATCCGTGCTCACCGCGATGTTCTTGCTGGTCTTCTTATCGAGTTCCGCGAAGACGGTGTCAACGTCACCCGGACCAACGATGACCTGGAACATACCTCCCGATTCGAAGGTGCCTTTCAGGTCCTCGTCGTTATCGAGGGCTGCTCGATCTACGCGATCAGCATCCTTGAGCACCAGTCGCAGACGCGTTGCGCAGTGGGCGGCAGCCACGATGTTGTCCTCGCCGCCGAGAGCCTTCAGCACCCGATCGGCAACAAGTGAGTGGTCCACAGTTATAGCCTTTCTTCTGTAATTTCCGTCCAGTCGCCATACGCCATGCTGGCAGCCGCCACTAGGCCATCTTCCGCGGTCAGCTCCAGGGCGCATCCATCAACAGTCAGGTGCAGTTCGCCCGAACCGCACGCCATGGATCGAATGTCCCCTTCCCGCGAGAGCGTCAATGTCCCCTTTTCAGGCTCGTAATGCACCCTCGGGCCGGGATTGCCATGCGAGTCGAAGACCGTCAAGACACGTTCTTCGTCTGCAAGGTCGACTCGCGTCTGTAGCGCCTGTTCAGGAAGCAGGATCTCTTGTTTGATCCGTCCGTTTTCCAAGACCAATTCACGCACCGCAGTGAGGCAATGGACCCACCCCTCGGTCGGGGTCTCATCACGGCCAGGCAACCCCATCCAGGCCATCATCAGGGCACGCCCATCGCGGGAAACCAGGTGCGGCGCGTAGAACTCGTGGCCGAAATCCAGCGGTGCGAAGTCTGTCTCGATGTGGAAGCTCGTTCCGTCGAGAAGCCCCACAGCATAAACGCACGTGTCGACGTCACTTTGTGGGCAGATAACCAAAACATCCCGCTGCTCCCCCGTCTGCGTATCAGTCATGGTAAGCAGATTCGGGCATTCATACATGTACCCACGAGGTGCAGGCCGGTCGAAGTTTAGTGGTCCCTGGAATTCCCAGGAATCCAAGTCCTGGGAACGGTAGAGCACAACCTGTCCCTCCAGGGCGTCGTTCTGCGCTCCGATAACCATGCGCCACCCCTGTTCATCGCACGTGACGTGGGGATCACGGAAGTGGGCGGTAAAGCCTGGAGCAGGGCCATCGATGAGCGGATTAGCCGGGTCTGGCCTGAAGATTCCCCCATGGGGACCGTCTGGATCGGAGAGGTGAACCTGATTTTGCGAAGTGTAGCGCTCACCATTGACCTTGACGTTTCCGGTGTAGAACAGGCGAACGCCTTCGTTTTGCGGCACCGCGCAACCGGAATAGCAACCGTCAAGGTCATAAGGCAAATGCGGGTACAGGGCATCGGGCAGGTGGCGGGGAATGAGATCGCCGCCAAGGTCGATCGTGGCGTGCCCCCAGCCTGTACGTTTGGGCCTCGTAGGAAAGACTGGATCGTGTTGGTAGAAGACGTGGAGCTTATCTCCGCTTAGGAACAGTCCGTTCGGATCATTGAGCCTGCCTGCAGGAGCGGTGAGATGCCATTGTGGCCGCAAGAAGTCACGAGACATACTCTAAGAATAAGATATTTCTGTTGTTTTATGCCCGGTTTTCATGCCCGAACAGACACGAAAGGATGAAAACTCCATGATCAGCGTGTACGGCGAGGGACTCGTCGACCTCGTGCCCACCGACCACTCCCCGCTCGCCCCGCTGCAGCCCGCCCTAGGCGGCGGCCCCTTTAACGCCGCCATCTCTGCGGCTCGGTTGGGAAGCTCCGTGCAATTTCACTCTCGCTTATCGACGGATCATTTCGGCCAACAGTTGGCTAACGCCCTCACCGACGAAGGAGTCAACCTCGATTACCTGGAGCGCGGCCCAGAACCCACGACCCTGGCCGTCACCTCCATCGACGACACTGGCTCGGCTACCTATTCGTTTTATGTCGAGGGCACCGCTGATCGCCTTCATAGCCCGGTTCTTGCCGAGCCCCGCGTAGCAGCCTTTGGAACTCTCTCGCTTGCTCTGCCCCCAGCTGCCGACCGCTACGTAGAGGCAGCTAAAGAACTCGCAGCTCAGGGCTGCATCGTGGCGCTGGACCCCAACATCCGTCCGCTTTCGGATACCGCGGAGCATCGCGCGCGCCTGGCCGGTATGCTCCAGCACGTCAGCATTTTGAAGCTCTCGGAAGAGGAGCTGGAGTTCTTCTCAGACATTTCCTTGGACGTTCCCGTGGTGGTGACCACCCGCGGAGAGGACGGTCTGGTTATTGCGGTAGGCGGAAACCGAATTGAGATCCCAGGCGTACCCACCACCGTGAAGGACACCATCGGGGCAGGCGACACCATCTTTGGCGCCATCTGCGCACAACTCGACCAAGCCGAGGCCACTCCAGGAAATCTGCTCGAACAGGGCTGGGAGAGGATCGGGCGCTACGCCGTTACCGCAGCGGCAATCACCTGTTCGCGAACGGGTGCGCAGCCGCCAAGTGCGGACGAGGTCGAGGGGATGCTGAGTTAGACGCTTCCGGTCGACCAGGCCCAGAGATCCAACCAGCCCACAACAAAGCCCCGCTCCACACTGTAACGGTGGAACGGGGCTTAGCGTCGTGACGCGAACTTATGCCTGCTGAGCGTAGTTCTTCTGCACGGAAGGATCAACCGGGACGCCCGGGCCGGACGTGGAGGACACGGTGACCTTCTTCAGGTAGATGCCCTTGGCGGAGGAGGGCTTGAGGCGCTGGATCTCGTCGAGAAGCGCACCGTAGTTCTCGGCCAGCTTCTCAGCGGAGAAGGAAGCCTTGCCGATCAGGGCGTGCAGGTTAGCAGCCTTGTCGACGCGGAAGGCGATCTTGCCGCCCTTGACTTCCTGGATGGCCTTGGTGACGTCAGCGGTCACGGTGCCGGTCTTCGGGTTCGGCATCAGACCGCGCGGGCCCAGGACGCGAGCGACGCGGCCAACCTTGGCCATCTGGTCCGGGGTAGCGATGGCGACGTCGAAGTCGATGTTGCCAGCGGTGATCTGCTCGACCAGCTGCTCGGTGCCGACGATGTCAGCGCCAGCGGCCTCAGCCTCGGTAGCCTTCTCGCCCTCAGCGAAGACTGCCACGCGGACGGTCTTACCGGTGCCGTTGGGCAGGGAGACGGTGCCTCGAACCAGCTGGTCAGCCTTGCGCGGGTCAACGCCCAGGCGCACAGCGACGTCGATGGTGGCGTCGTAGTTCTTGGAGGAGGTCTCCTGAGCCAGCTTCACAGCCTCGAGCGGGTGGTACAGCTTGGAGGAGTCGATCTTGGACTTGGCTTCCAGGTAAGCCTTGGACTTCTTTGCCATGGTGAATTCCTTTGTGGTGTGTAAGTAGTTCGGGCCGGGTCACAGTGCCCGGGCCCTCCCACGGATGGAGTGTTTAGTTCTCGACGGTGATGCCCATGGAGCGGGCGGTACCGGCGATGATCTTGGCGGCAGCCTCGATGTCGCGTGCGTTGAGGTCAGCCTTCTTGGTCTCGGCGATCTCCTTGCACTGATCCCAGGTCACGGAACCGACCTTGTCGGTGTGCGGAACGCCGGAACCCTTCTGCAGGCCTGCAGCCTTGAGCAGCAGCTTGGCAGCCGGCGGGGACTTCAGCTTGAAGTCGAAGGAGCGGTCCTCGTAGACCGTGATCTCCACCGGGATAACGTTGCCGCGCTGGTTCTCGGTAGCAGCGTTGTAAGCCTTGCAGAATTCCATGATGTTGACGCCGTGCGCACCGAGCGCCGGGCCAACCGGCGGAGCCGGGTTAGCGGCGCCAGCCTCGATCTGGAGCTTGATAAAGCCAGAAACCTTCTTCTTGGCCATAGTTTTGTACCTCCTAGGTAACGGGGAAAACTTCTCCCCGACCGGATGCTCGCCTCAAGCGGGCCACCGGGGACGTGAAAAAGTAAATGAGTCGCGCCGCTTACACGATGGCAAGCACACGCGACTGTTCAGAATACGGCAGCAGCCAGGTTCAACCCAAATCGCTGCCGCAAACCTGGTTAGTTGATCTTCTCGATCTGATCCGGGGTCAGCTCCACCGGGGTCTCGCGACCGAAGATGGACACCAGAGCCTGGATCTTGCCCGTGGACGGGTCAATCTCGGAGATCGACGCCGAGACGCTGGCCAGTGCACCGGACAGGATGGTAACTGCGTCGCCGACCTGGAAGTCGTGAGCGAACTTCGGAGCCTCCTGCTCCTCCGGCATTGCGATAACCATCTCGCCCTCGGAGTTGGCCTGAGCCTGCTGGCCCTCCTCCGTCGGGGCAGTCTTAGGCATGAGGAACTTGGAGACGTCCCGGTGGCGCACCACGGTAGCGTTGCCCTCGTTGCCCACGAAGCTGGTCACACCCGGGGTGTCGCGCACAACCGACCAAGCGCGGTCGTTGAGCTCCATGCGGACGAGAACGTAACCCGGAAGCAGCTTGCGCTTGACGATCTTCTTCTTGCCGTCCTTCATCTCCACAACCTGCTCGATCGGGACGACGACCTCGTGGATGTACTCCTCAACCTCCAGGGTCTGAGCACGCATGTCCAGGTTCGTCTTCACCTTGTTCTCGTACGAGGCGTAGGTCTGGATGATGTACCACTGGCCCGGCTGCTTCTTCAGCTCACGGGTGAATTCGCGCAAACGACGGCGGTACTCGCTGTCCGCATCGGCCTCGGAGGTGTCGCCCAAAGCGGCGGCAGCGTCAGCGACAGCGCCATCCGGGTTATCAGCGTTGACGGCCTCGTTAGCCTCAGCCTCCTGCTCGGCTACGTACTCAACCTCGAGGTTGGAATCCTGCTCGTCGCTCATCTTTTTCGACTCCTCGTGTACTTAGTGGGTTTTGGGAAAAATTATCCCGCCTTAGCCGGGGCGGCTAGGCGGGAAATCATGTTGTTTATGAGGCTACTACGGCGTGAGTACCGCTTCAACTCCCAGGCGAACCAGCTGATCGATGCCCCACACCAGGGCAGTCAGCAGGATGAGGAAGGAGAACACGACGATGGTGTAGGTGACCATCTCGCGACCAGTAGGCCAGATCACCTTGCGGATCTCGGTAACTACCTCTGGCAGGAACTTCGTGGGGCCGCCGCCCGGCTTCTCATTCTTGTCCGCCGCGCGGACCGCCTGGGCGTTCTTAGCCTGGTAGGAGGAGGTGGAGACGGTGCTCGATCCCGACAGCTGACGCTTGCCAGTAGGACGGGCGGAACCCGATCCTGCGGTCTGGTTCTCGCTCAACATGAACTCCTCGGAAATGGAAGTACGTGGCAGGGGCGACAGGACTCGAACCTGCAACCTACGGTTTTGGAGACCGTTGCGCTACCAATTGCGCCACGCCCCTATGCATCGTTCGCTGGGAACAATACGGACCACCTTATCAAAGGTGAGTCGTAGCGGTGGAGAGACTCGAACTCTCGACCTCGCGATTATGAGTCGCGCGCTCTCACCAGCTGAGCTACACCGCCAGGGCTGCCACCAAACAATGCCTGGCAACAACAGAGCCCCCTAACAGAATCGAACTGTTGACCTTCTCCTTACCATGGAGACGCTCTGCCGACTGAGCTAAGGGGGCATCGACTTTTCACTCGAAGTGCTTGCGCCTTCTCGCTGAAGCCTTGGAAAGATTAACCCGGCAGGCCGCAAACACACAAATCGCCAGTTCAGTGGCACTTTTTCTGCTGTTTTTCGTTTTCTTAACGATCGTCCCACACCAGCACGACCTGCAACACGAAATGAGGACGTGCCCCTGCAAAATCTTTCGGCTCGACACCTGGAAGCATTTCGCACAGCGCGACCTGGGGTTTTACCTTCACTAAGTGCTCCAGGTGTCGAGCCGAGGGAATTGGGCCGTTAGGGAGCGCCCCGCGCAAGGTGCTCACAACAGCCTCACCCGGCGCGCCGGCTGGCAACAATGCATAACGGACAGCCAACTTTTGGGGCCAGGGTGTACTGCAAAGTTGCCAGGCGCGGTCGTGGCGAGGGTTAACCGGAACACGAAAAGTCCCCGCCACATAAGTGACGGGGACTTTCAAGCACATGGTGCCAGGTAGAAGATTCGAACTTCTGAAGGCAATGCCGGCGGATTTACAGTCCGCTCCCTTTGGCCGCTCGGGCAACCTGGCGTGCGGGATATGACTTTACTACGAAAACTGGGGTCCCCGGCAAATCGCCAGCATAAACCCCATAAATCGCCCTATCCGACTCGGCTGACCGTGTAGTGGCACAGGCTGCGCAGCGCGGCCTTGGCCGGGATGTCGGGCAGGCGGTCAAACTGCTCCTCTGCACGAGCGAGGTAGTCATTGACCACCTCGAGGGTGCGCTCACGGCCGTTTGAGCGGCTCAGCAGATCGAGGGCATGGTTAACGTCATCGTCGGAGTGCAGGGGACCGTCGAGAAGCGAGCGCAGCTCCTGAGCCACCTCACCGTCGCCCTCCATCGCCAGCAACACCGGCAGGGTGAGCACGCCTTCGCGCAAATCGGTTCCGGGCGTCTTGCCGGACTCTTCGGAGGTGGAGAAGATGTCGATGACGTCGTCAACGATCTGGAAGATCATGCCGATCAGGCTGCCGAGCGTGCGCAGCGCGTCGACGTGCTCGGAACTCGCGCCGGAGTGGATGGCGCCCAGGTGGCCGGCCGAGGCGATCAACACTGCGGTCTTTTCTTCGATGACCTTGAGGTAGTGCTCCACGACGTCATCGCCATCACGCGGGCCAATGGTTTCGCGCATCTGGCCGGTGACCAGCATGCGGAAGGTGTCGGCGAAGTGCGCGACGGTCTCCACGTCGAGCTGAGCCATCAGGGCCGAGGCGTGGGAAAGCAGAATGTCGCCGGACAAGATGGCCACGGAGTTTCCCCACCGCGAGTTGGCGGATTCCACCCCGCGGCGGCGGTCGGCCTCGTCCATCACATCGTCGTGGTACAACGTGGCCACGTGAACCAGCTCGACGACAGTCGCGGCCTTGATCACGTCCTCGCACCCCGGGTGCTTGCCGAACTCGGAGGCCAGCAGCGTCATCATCGGGCGGAAGCGCTTGCCTCCGGCGTGCACGAGGTGCGCCGCCTTCTCCAGGACGAAGTCCTCCCCCACCGCCAGCTCATCGGCCAGGCGCTGCTCCACGGCCTCCATGCCGGTGGCGACGCGGGCGTTGAGCTCGGGGTCACCGAGATCGACGGAACCGGCGTGCTGCTGTGGCGGGTTCTGGCCGTGGGTCATTCTCGTGGCGTTCCTCGTTCTCGGGCCTATATTCGGCCGGGGCAAATGTCTCCCTAACCGTAGTCCAAAGTCCATGCCAGCTACACGCCAGGGTCAGCGAGGTGCGACAATGACGCCCATGACTGCACACGTGGACCTGGTGGTGGTGGGAGCTGGCCCGGCTGGCTCCGCGGCGGCGATCGCGGCAGCAAGGCGGGGCCGCGAGGTCATTCTGCTGGAATCGGGAGAGCTGGGCCGCGACAAAACCTGCGGCGACGGACTCACTCCGCGCGCCATCCACGAGCTGCGCCACCTCGGCCTGGCCGAGCAGATTCTGCGTACGCACCGCAACCGGGGCCTCAAACTCCATGGGTACGGCGGTTCAGTGACCGCGCCCTGGCCACAGTCCGCCTTCGGCGCCGAGGGCTCGGCCATGCCCCGCACGCTTTTCGACGCCCTGCTGGCCCGAACCGCCCGCGACTCCGGCGCTGACCTGCGCTCCTCATCGACCGCGCACGCCCCCGACGTAGAGGACGGCAAGATCGTTCGCCTCCAGGTCACCGGGCCCGACGGCTCCTACGATCTCCAGCCCCGCCACGTGGTGGTCGCCGACGGAGTGCGCTCCCCACTAGGAAAAGAATTGGGGCGTACCTGGCACCGCGAAGAGGTTTTCGGCGTGGCTGCCCGCTCCTACGTCACGTCTGAGCGTTCGCGCGATGAGTGGATGCACTCGCACGTCGAGCTGCGCGGCACCGAGGGCGAGATCCTGCCTGGGTACGGGTGGATGTTCCCGCTGGGCAACGGCGAGATGAACCTGGGGTGTGGCGCGCTGTCCACGCAGGCTCGGCCCGCTCAGGTGAATACCAAGAAGCTGCTCAAGCACTACGCAGACACCTACCGCGCGGAGTTTGGCCTGGGCGAACCGACCAAGGTCACCAGCGCACTTCTACCCATGGGGGGAGCGGTGTCTGGTGTTGCCGGGAAAAACTATGTGCTCATCGGCGATGCCGCCGCCGGGGTTAATCCCCTCAACGGCGAGGGCATCGATTACGGCCTGGAGATGGCGCGCTTATGCCTGGACGTCCTGGAGGCCGGCGATGCCACCGAAGCCTGGCCGGCACTGCTGCGCGAAACCTACGGGGAGGCCTTCACGCTCGCCCGAACCGCCGCCCGGCTGCTGACCTACCCGCAGTTCCTACCGCTGGTCGGGCCCGTGGCCTTGCGTTCCCCGCTCGGTCCGCTTCTCATGCCGGCCGCAGCACGACTGATGGCCAACATCGTTACCGAGGAGGACAAGGACTTACTGGCGCGCGCCTGGCGCCTCGCTGGACGAGGAGCCCGGGTTGTCCGTCGCTCCAGCCCGCTGTGGAGCTAGCGCTTTACGGCAGAGTGCAGCGCAACGATGCCAAAGGTGAGGTTTTGCCAACCCGCTTCGCGCCAGCCATTGGCGTTGATCTCGGCGGCTAGCTCCTCCTGAGTGGGCCAGGCGCGGATGGACTCTGCGAGGTACTCGTAGCTCTCCGGGTTAGAGGACACCACGCGCGCCACCTTGGGCAGCAAGCGCATGAGGTATTCCTTGTACACCGTGCTCAGCAGAGGAACCGTAGGCGTGGAGAACTCGTTGACCAGCAGCCGGCCCCCGGGTTTGGTCACGCGGGCGAATTCGCGCAGAGCCGCACGAAAGTCGTGGATGTTACGCAGCCCGTAGCTGATGGTCACCGCGTCGAAGGACTCATCGGCGAACGGGAGATGCATGCCGTCGCCTACCACCTTGGGCACCTCCCGCTTCTCGCCCGCGGCCAGCATGCCGGTGGAGAAGTCGCAGGCCACGCACCACGCACCTGTTTCGGCCAGGGACACGGTGGACACAGCGGTTCCGGCCGCCACGTCCAGGACGCGCTCGCCCGGCTGGGGGGCTAGGCGGCGCGTGGCGCGCGAGCGCCAGTAGCGATCCTGCCCAAAGGAGATCACGGTGTTAGTGAGGTCGTAGTTCTTCCCCACCGCGTCAAACATCGACGCTACGTCAAAGGGCTGTTTGTCCAGGTCTGCTCGTCCCACGGGAGTCGAGTCTAGGCTACGCGGCCGCCCAGGCCCCGCGTGGCCCACTCCGGAAGCTCCAGACGCAGCCCGAAAGGGCCGCGGGAGGTCGACTTTTCCCGCTCGATCGCAGTGGCGTAGTAGCTCAACAGCTGATCGCCGAGCGCAGACCAGGTCTTGTTGGCAACGGACTGGCGGGCCTGCCGCTTCAACTGGTCAAGCCGGGAGTCGTCGAGAAGCCACTCCGCAGCGGCGGGCAGATCGACACTGAAAGTGTCCACATCGAGCAGCAGGCCGTTGACACCGTCCTGGACCAAGTCCACCGGACCGCCTGCGCGCGGACCGATCGTGGGCACGCCAGAGGCTTGGGCCTCCTGAATGGCCTGACAGAACGTCTCGAATTCCCCGGCGTGGACGAAGAGATCCAGCGAGGCGTAGGCCCGGGCCAGATCATCTCCACCCAGGGCTCCGGTAAAGACCGCGGAGGGAATGCGCGAGGCCAGCTCTCCGCGGGACGGTCCATCGCCCACGATCACGAGCTGGATGTCATCGCGCCCGCCCAGGCTGGCAAGACGATGGACGCCCTTCTCCGGAGCCAGGCGGCCAACGAATCCGACGATCTTCTTCTTACCGGTGGGGTCCCAGGAACGTCGCAAAGCGTCGTCGCGCTTGGCGGGATCGAAGCGCACAGTGTCCACCCCACGGCCCCAATGGTGCACGTTGTTGATGCCGTGGCGTTCCAGCTGCGCGATGGTTAGCGACGAGGGAGCGAGCGTGAGCTGGCACTGGTTGTGAATGGTGCGCGTCCAGTCCCAGGCCGCGGTGGCCAGCGGCGTCAGGTGGTACTTGGAGGCAAAACCCGCCACGTCGGTCTGATACAAGGCCACCGCCGGGATGCGGAGCTGACGGGCGGCAAAGGCACCGGAAGCACCCAGCACGAATGGGCTTGCCAGGTGAACGACGTCGGGGCGGAACTCGTGCAGAGTCTCCGCGACGATGGAGTTGGGCACGCCGATGGGCAGCGAATCGATAAGCGGGACGCGGACGGTAGGCACGCGCCGAATCGGGAAGCCGAGGTAATCAGGGATCTCTTCCTGAAAGTCACGCGCGCCCGGAGCGATCACAACGGCGTCGTGCCCGTGCTCCTTGAGGTGTTCGAGCACGCGGAGCACGGAATTGGTTACCCCGTTGATGTTGGGAAGAAACGATTCCGCCACGATTGCAACTCGCATGCGCCACACCTTTGCAAACTCAAGGAAACTTCGTGTGAAGTCCCGGTTTCGATTTCGCTAAACCTTGGTCACGCTTGAATCCGTGGTTCTCGGCCGCGTAGCCCAGTTCACGCCGGCTAAGCATAATCCTGCGATGAGCAAGCTGACCACCGCCACGCTTAACGCAGGAATGATCGCCAAACTCCAGCCACGTCCCTCCACCTTGACTATCTCGGGGTTGGTCTTGGCGTAAGTGACCCACACGTTCTGCCCCTCCCCGAGCCCGACGGGATAGAGCAGACCCGCTGGCGGGGAATGGTACACCCCGGTTTCGTCCTGGTAGCTCACCGAGGTCCGCAGCCACGACTGCCCAGTCACCGTGGCCAGGGCGCGCCCGGGATTGCGATGAATGGTGGAATCGTTAATCGCCGCCCCGCCCACCATGCTCACGCACCCAAGCAGCGCGCAGGCTGCCAGCGCCAAGACGAGCTGGCGCAAGCGACGGCGAACGGTCGCCCGGCTAGGGCGTGGCAGCGCACTCACAGCCCCATGGCCTTCTTGAGTGCGCCATCCAGAGCGCGCCGAGTGGTTCTGGTGGTCTTAGCCTCGATGACCTGGATACCGACGGGTTCCTCCGCTGCTTGTTCTACCGCCGTGATCAGTTCCTTCAGATCCCCTGCCAGCACGTAGTTCACCCCATACGCCGCGCAGGCTGCTTCCAGGTCCACTCCATGCGGAGTGCCAAAGGCCCGCTCGAAGCTGGGCCGCAGGCTGTCCTGGCCCACCTCCAGCGACTCGAAGATCCCGCAGCCATCGTCGTTGGCGACCACGATGGTCAAGTTTTCTGGAGCCGGTTGATCCGGGCTGACGAGCAGGCCGCCAATGTCGTGCAGGAACGTCACATCCCCCATGAGGGCGATGGTGCGGGGTGCGCGCACGGCTTCGGGGTCCGCGGACTGCGTGGCTAGGGCGATACCGATGGCCTGCGACACTGTGCCGTCGATACCCGCTGCCCCACGCGGGGCATAAACATCCACACCGCCGAAAGGCAGGCCCACCAACGCGGCATCGCGCACCGGGTTCGATGCGCCGAGCACGAAGCTGTCGCCCACTCCCAGCCCGTCGGCCACAGCGGCCGCGGCGTGCACCCCGGTGAAACCGAACTGCTCATCCGCCAGTACGGTGCGCACCGCCTCGGCCGCTGTCTCGCTCAAGCCCCGGCAGACATTGAGCCATTGCTTGCGCGGCTGGCCGGTGACCTTGACGCGGCTGGCCACCCGGCGCGACACCCCAGCCGGGTCGGTCACCGTCTCGGACCGGGTGAGAGTAGTGACGTCGATGGAGGGATCGGACATCAGTGCCAGCACCGAACGGTGCAGCGTGGGATGGCCGACCACCACGATCTGCTCCGGCTTGGTGCGTGCGACGTACTCGGCGTAGTCGCTGGAACCGTCGACCGAGATCTCTCCGCGTGCGAACAGGCCAGCGGCCAGCGGATGCACGGGTTCGAAGGGAGCCGGAGCGCTCGGCTCAGCCAGGGTGGGAACGTATTCGAGCCCCTCAACTTCCCAGGCTTCGTCGCCTGCGATGACCAGGGTGTCTTTCGAAATATCCAGGGTGGCCTCGCCGTGATCCACGTGCAGCGACACCGGGCTGCGTCGGGTCGCGGCCACGGGCTGTCCCTCCGGCTCGGGAAGCTCGGAATCGACCAGGGGCGTATCCAGGGCCACGTTCAGGTGGACCGCTGGGCGCTTGACTGCCTCCGCGATCAGGGCGATGTCCTCGGGCGCGGCGATTTGAGTGGTCTCTACGACCGTGGAAAAGATACCCACCTGCTCGATGGTCTGCGACGCGCCCGTTCCCACCAGGCGACGCGGGCGATCTGCAGAGAGAACGATCAGCGGAACATGGGCGTGCGCCGCCTCAGTGATGGCCGGGGCACAGTTGGCTACCGCGGTTCCCGAGGTGGTGACCACCGCTGCGTGTCGCCCACTGGCACGTCCGATGCCTAGTGCTAGGAAGGCAGCGCTTCGCTCGTCGATACGCGTGTGCACTCGCAGGTCACGTCGCGCCAGCAGAGCCAGCGACAGCGGAGAGTTGCGCGACCCTGGGCACAGAACGACGTCGGTGACGTGCTGGGCGAGCTGTTGCGCAACAATGCGGGCAAGTTCAGGTGAGGCGGACATGCCCGCGAGTTTATCCCGCCTGGTTTAGCGAGCGGTTGCCGGTTCCTGACCAGCACCCGTGTTGCCCAGCAGGCTATCCAGGAAGGACTCCACGTCGCGACTATTCGGCAGGTCCTGGGTTGGCAGCTCGGACGGGATGGGCAGATCCCGCTTGGTCTCGGTCACGGTCACCGGCGGGGCGGTTTCCGTCACCGTCTGCGTCACCGGCGGTGGTGGCGGCTGATTGGCCCGGTCAGAGGCGGCCTTCCACATGAAAAACAGCACGCCGGCGGAGATGAGCGCTAGCGCCAAGAGCACGCCGAGCACAGTCACTCCGGCATTCGACGAACGCTGCGGTTCAGGCTCCGGTGCGGGCTGCGGGGCAGGTGCCGCGTATCCGGAGTAGCCAGCACGGTATTCCGGCTGGTAGTTGGGGTCGTATTCACCCGGGTAGTACTGGCGTGCTCGGGGCTGGTGCGCCGGCTGCGGCTCGGGCTGGGGTTCCGGCCGCCGCCCGGTGGGCCCGAGGTAGCGAGTCTCGTTGTCCTCAGTCATACCCATCAAAGATACGCGTATGCCGCGCGCAACCGCTCCAGCCATGCTTCTCGACGCCCTGCCTCCGCAGATAGATCCTCCAACCGGGCAGGGTCTGGCGCCTGGGGCGTGACGTCCAGATGCCCGTCGACGATCTGGCGGGGTTCGCAGACGTCCTCCACGAACAGGGCCTGGGTGGCTAGTCCAGCGGGGTTGGGGTGAACGTCGATCCCCTCGTCGTCCTCCACGCTGCCCAGCGCGGCGACGGCGGCGAGCCCGGCGTTCAGCCCCACGGCGGTATCGAGCGCCGAGGCCACCGTGATGTCCATGTGGCGGGCGTTGAGGTCGCTGGCCAACTGCAGCGTACGACGTACCCCGCCCAGCGGTGCGACCTTGACCACCGCAACGTCGGCTGCCCTGAGCTCAGCCACACGGTAGGGATCCTCACTGCGGCGAATCGACTCATCGGCGGCGACGCGACAGAAGATGCCTGCACGCTGCAGCTGCATGCGCACCTGCGCGAGCTCCTCGGCAGAGTGACACGGCTGTTCCAGGTAATCCAGCGGGCCTAGGGCCTTGGCCGCCTCGACGGCCTCGTCCACGTTCCACCCGCGGTTCGCATCGACGCGGACGATTGCGTTAGGCACGGCTTCTCGCAGCGCCGCGACGCGGGCAATATCGTCTGCCAGGGTCTGGCCCTTCTCGGCCACCTTGACCTTGAAGGTCTGGCAGCCGGGAAAACGCGCTGCCACCTCGGCGACCTTCTCCGCCGGCACCGCGGGAATCGTGCCATTGACCTCTACTGAGCTACGCACCGGATCCGGGAAGCCCTCCCAGGCAGCCTCAATTCCACTGCGCAGCCACGCAGCTGCCTCGCGCGGGGAATAATCCTCAAACGGGGCAAACTCACCCCAGCCGCGCGGTCCTTCAATCAGCACGGCCTCGCGTGTGTCGACGCCCCGGAAGCGCACAGCCATTGGCAAAGCAACAACGTGCGCGCGCTCGATGATCTCTTCCACAGCTGGAACCATGCCCCCTAGACTACGGGGCATGACTGCTGAAGATTTAGGCGCATTCGAAGAGGTCGACGGCCTGCTGGTCGCCGATTTTGAGACCACCGACTTCAACCAGGGCGTGAAGTTCGTCGTCGCCATCGGCGAGGCCGCGGACAAGGCGGATCACCACCCCGACGTCCTTTTGGCCTACAACTCCGTGACCGTGACGCTCAAGAGTCACGACGTGGACGCCATCACGTCCCGCGACCACCGCATGGCCCGCACCATCACCGAACTACACTCCGCGCTATGACCTTCGACCCCTCGCAATGGACGCTTGTCGACGGCTTCGCTGACCTGACCGACATCACCTACCACCGGCACGTGGGTACCTCGCGTGCCGACGGAATCGTCCGCATCGCTTTCGACCGCCCCGAAGTCCGCAATGCCTTCCGCCCCCACACCGTGGACGAGCTCTACCGCGCGCTCGACCATGCCCGGCGCGACCCCAGTGTGGGTGTGGTGCTGCTGACCGGTAACGGACCGTCGCCGAAGGACGGCGGGTGGGCCTTCTGCTCGGGTGGCGACCAGCGCATCCGCGGACGCTCCGGCTACCAGTACGCCTCTGGGGACACCGCCGAGACAGTAGACACCGCCCGCGCTAAGGCCGAGGGTGGGCGCCTGCACATCCTCGAGGTCCAGCGCTTGATCCGCACCATGCCCAAGGTGGTCATTGCCGTCGTGGGCGGCTGGGCTGCCGGCGGCGGACACTCGCTGCACGTCGTCTGCGATATGACCATCGCGTCCCGCGAACACGCCCGTTTCAAGCAGACTGATGCTGACGTGGGATCCTTCGATGCCGGTTACGGCTCCGCCTACCTGGCACGCATGGTGGGCCAGAAGAACGCCCGGGAGATCTTCTTCCTAGGCCGCACCTATACCGCCGAGGACATGCACCGCATGGGTGCGGTGAACATCGTTGCTTCTCACGATGAACTGGAAGCTGAGGCTATCCAGGCTGCGCGCGAGATCAACGGGAAGTCCCCGACTGCCCAGCGCATGCTCAAGTTTGCGTTCAACCTGGTCGACGACGGCCTGATGGGCCAGCAGGTCTTTGCCGGCGAGGCGACGCGCCTGGCTTACATGACCGACGAGGCCGTCGAGGGGCGCGACTCGTTCCTGCACAAGCGCGATCCCAACTGGGAGCAGTTCCCCTTCTACTACTAGGGGCTCGTCTTGGGACTGCTCCACAGAGCTCTAAAGGAATCGGACCAAACCACCCGCCCTTTAGAGCTCTGTGGTCATTTTTGGCGCCCTTTGGTCCGATTCCTTTAGAGGTTTGGCACACACCCACCACAGTATTTGAATTTTCAACTTGACCCACTGCCCCTCCCCGCCTACTTTTGTGGCCATGACCGCAATCTCCTCCGTGTCCCAGCTCATCGCCCGCATCATCCTCGGTGTCATCCTCGTCGCCCACGGCTGGCAGAAGTTTTCTGCCGGCATTGGCAACACCGTCACCGGCTTCGAGCAGATGGGAGTTCCGGCCGCTGGCCTGGCCGCCCCTGCGGTGGCCACCGTCGAGCTCGTTGGCGGCATCCTGCTCATCCTCGGCCTGGGGACCCGCATCGTCGGCATCATCGTCGCCCTGGTGATGCTGGGGGCAGCGATCTTCGCCCACCTGCCCAACGGCATCTTTGCCCAGAATGGCGGTTGGGAGCTGGTCGGCGCGATTGGCACCAGCGCTCTTCTGTTGGCCGGCACCGGTGCGGGTGCACTGAGCATCGACGCCATCCTGGGTAAGCGTCGCAACGCAAATGACCACACCGAAACCGCTGGCAGCACGGCCGTCACTGCCTAGTAGCCACTGCCCCACGTCACCCCCGCCAGGCACCCAGCGCCAAGCGGGGGTTTAAATGTATGACGTGAAAAGCATCGAGGTCGTCCCCGTTGATCTGGCCAACCCCACGGCGTTAGTGCCCGCAGTCGAGCGTGCCATCGCGGGAGGTTCGGCCCTCCTGCCGGTTCCCGCCCACGACCGGGCCCGCACGGAGATCCTGCGCAATGCCATGCGCATCAACGACCCCATCGACGACGAGATCAGCGTCATCATGTCGACGTCCGGGTCCACCGGAACCCCCAAGGGAGCCCAGCTCACCGCGGCAAATCTCATTTCTAGCGCGGATGCCACCCACCAGCACCTCGGCGGGCCCGGACAGTGGCTGCTCGCCCTACCCGCGCATCACATTGCTGGCCTCCAGGTGATCACCCGCAACCTGGTGGCTGGGGTCGAGCCACTCGCTCTCGATCTGAGCGCAGGTTTTGATGTCGATGCCTTCCTCACCGCCAGCCGCGAGCTTAAAGAGACAGGCGATCGCATCTACACCTCCATCTCTCCCATGCAGCTGACCAAGGCCCTGGAGCGGGTTACCGGCATCGAGGCACTGCGTCTCTATGACGCCATCCTGGTTGGCGGGGCAGCCGTGCACCCCAAGGACCTCGAGGCGTGCTCCAAGCTGGGAATCTCGGTGGTCACCAGCTATGGCTCTTCAGAAACCGCCGGTGGATGCGTGTACGACGGACGCGCGCTCCCAGGCGCCCAGGTGCGGGTGCAGGACGGCCGCATCTACCTGGGAGGACCGATGATTGCGCACGGGTATCGCAACCACCCGGACCACGAGGCCTTTGCCGAAGAGGGCTGGTTTGCCACCACGGACTGCGGCGTGCTGGACAATGACCTGCTCACCATCACGGGAAGGCTCGACTCGGTCATCATCACCGGGGGCCTCAAGCTGCACCCGGAGGTCCTGGAGCGCGAACTGACCACCATCGCCGGAGTCGATTCGGCCTGCGTGGTGGGCGTTCCTCACCCCCGCTTCGGGCAGGCGGTCTGCGCAGTCTACGAAGGCAGCGCAGAGGTCGATGAGGTTTTCGACGCCCTGGATCACCTCCCCCGCTGGCAGCTGCCGAAGGACCTGCGCCGGTTGGCAGAGATTCCGCGGATTGGTCCGGGCAAGGTGGATAGAACGGGCGTCGAGAAGCTCTTTAATCCTCGAGCTGACTGATGCGCACCAAGTGCGCGACGTCCTCGGGCGTGTAAGCCTGGGCGATTTGGGCGTCGTTGCCGCCCCCCATGGTGTTGCCACGCACGAGCGCCTCGCGCTGAGCCGGCGGATTGACGGCAAAGCTGCGCGGGCGGGAGAACACCTGGCGGATCTGGTGGCCGGAGCGGAGGGCGCATAGGTGGAGCCAGACGTCGTCGGCACGCGGGGAGAGCTCCATAAAAGCGTCGCCCTGTGCGACCACGAAGTCCACAAAGCTCGCTGGGTAGAGCACGCCCGAAACACCCGTGGCAAAGTGCAGGAGCGAGGCATCCGAGGTATTGGCCGGCGACCACTTCTTGTACGGCATGATGCGCCCGGCGCGCAGCTCGATGCGGTGCGCGCGATAAGGCACCACGCAGTCGGGGCGCAGCTGCCCGATGAACAGCATGCGCTCGAGGAGCCACTCCGGGTAGATCATGTCGTCGTCGATCGTGACCACGCGGGTGCCCGTGCCGGCCAGCTCACGGAAGGTGGACCAATACTTGGTGTGCGGGCCATAGGAGCCGTCGGAACAGCGGACCTGCAGCCCACGATCCACCAGGCGCTGCAGCGAGCGCGGCCAAGGGGCGTGGAAGTCCTTCTCATCCAGCCACAGCACCACCGGGGCCTGGAGATTGCCGCGCGCAATAGATTCCAGCGTCAAATGCACATGCCGCAGCCGCCCACCGTGACTGGTCAGCGAAATCACCACGTTGTGCGGGCTCTTTTGGGGAATCCGCACACGCGACAGACGGTTAGCCACCATCAACGGCACCGAACGCAGCAGGTTAGGAACAGCTACGACGACCTGTTTGGCCACGTAGTCGATCCACATGAAGAATCACCCTACCGCCCAAGGCACAATGAGTCGCATGGCAGTATCGACGTACCCCGCAACCGCCCGCGACTGGCTTCGCGGCGCCCGCCCCCACACCTGGGCCAATGCTTTCGCTCCCGTCATCGTGGGCACCGGCGCGGCCAGCTGGTCGAGCGGCGCCAACCTGTTCCGGGCCTTCCTGGCGTTGGTGGTGGCGTGGGCGTTGATCGTGGGCGTGAACTACGCCAATGACTACTCCGACGGTATCCGCGGTACCGATGACGACCGCTCTGGCCCGGTGCGACTTACCGGTTCAGGCCTGGCTCGACCGGCGCATGTGAAGCGCGCGGCGTTCTTGGCGTTCGGGGTTGCGGGCGTGGCCGGGGTGGCGTTGTCTTTGTTGAGCGCCTGGTGGTTCATCCTGCTTGGCGCGCTGTGCATCGCCGCCGCGTGGTTTTACACCGGGGGCAAGAACCCCTACGGCTATCGCGGGCTGGGCGAGGTCGCCGTGTTCATCTTCTTCGGGCTCGTCGCCGTCCTGGGCACGCAATACACCCAGGCCGGTGTGGTGAGCTGGTTGGGCCTGGTGTGCGCAATCGCCATCGGTGGGATCTCCGCCGCGGTCAACCTGGCCAACAACATTCGCGACATCCCCTCAGATAACGAGGCCGGCAAGATCACCTTGGCCGTGCGCTTAGGGCAGCAGCGCTCGCGTTCGCTGTTCGCCGTCTTGTCGTTCCTGCCCGCGGTGGCGTCGCTGATTCTGATCTGTGCGTGGTGGCCGCTGGCCGTCGGCGTGCTCAGCGCCGTGCTGGTGCTTCCCGGCGTGCGCACCGTGCTGTCGGGCGCCCGCGGGCCTGCGCTGATCCCGGTACTGGGAGGCAATGGGCGCGCGATGCTCATCTGGAGCGTGGTGACCGCGCTGCTGCTCGGGCTCGGCTCCGCTTAACGACGCTTTATTCGCCTGGTTCCTTTGCCTGGTTCCTTCGCCTGCCAGCGCGCTATGCGCCAAAGCGCTGGGAGTCCTATACGCCAGAGCTCTAAAGGAATCGGCACAAAGCAGTAGCCCTTTAGAGGTTTAGGGCCGAAAATCGAGCCCTTTAGAGCGATTCCTTTAGAGCTCTGTGGCTGCGGCCCCGATCAGCCCTCACCCAGCCCCACGGCCTGAAGCGCCTAAACTCTCACACCATGCAGGGAGTGCTCACAGGTTTTGCCATCATTTTCGCGGTCGTGGCAGTGGGCTGGTTATTGGCCCGCCGCGGAGTCATCGAGGGCAAAAACCGGTTGATGTTCAACCGCGTGGCTTTCTATGCATCCACGCCTGCGCTCATTTTCTCCTCGGTCACGACCACAGACCCGGGAACGTTTGCCTCCCCAGTCGTCCTGGCCGTATCGCTGGCCACGGTGGCCACCTCGCTGATCTATGTGGTCATCTCGCGCTTGTTCTTCCCACAGAACCGCGCGACCACCACGATGGGCGCGGGCGCATCGAGCTACTACAACTCGGTCAACATCGGGCTGCCGGTGTCGCTTTACGTCCTCGGAGACGCAGCACATGTGATTCCCACGCTGTTGGTGCAGATGTCCCTGTTCACGCCCATCATCTTGGCGCTCATTGGCTCGTCTGGCGTGTGGCGATCTGTGCGCCAGGCCGTTTTCTCTCCGATCGTGCTGTCTGCCGTCAGCGCTTTGTTGATCTCGCTGTCCGGCATCACGATCCCGACCCCAATCCTGGAGCCCATCCGCATTCTCGGCGGGGCGTCTGTGCCCATGATCCTCATGAGCTTCGGAGCCTCACTGACGGCGGGTTCGGTACTCAAGTCCGAACGAGCCGGCACGCTCACGGCCACCGCCCTCAAGGTCGCGGTGATGCCGGCCTGCGCGTTCCTCATCGCCAAAGCCATCGGCCTCAGTGGCGACGTGCTGTACGCAGCAGTCGTGTTGGCTGCTCTGCCGACTGCGCAGAACATCTACAACTACGCGGCGACCTACCGCCAGGGCGAGACCATCGCGCGCGACACGGTGTTCCTCACCACGTTTTTGTCTCTACCCGCGATCCTGGTCATCGCGTTTTTGTTTGGGCGCTAGCGAGACGAGAGCTCGTCACGCACCCACTGCTTGCGGGCAGCTCGTTGGCGGGAGAACTCCGCGACGGCCTGCGTGGCGTCGCGACGCAAACCCGAGAAGATCAGCATGGACAGCGGGAAAGCCACAATCAGCGCCAACAGTGCGGCCATGACTAGCGGCACGGGCGCGCCGATCAGCACGGCAATCAGCTCGATGAGAACTGTCAGTGCGATAAAAAGCCCCAGGCGTGCGAGTCCGTAGATCACCGCGGCGCGACGCGCACGGGAGGCCACGGCTGGGTCGAGTTCGGGAGCGTTCTGGTTCTCGTTCACCTGGCCAACCCTAGCCGAGTAGGCTGGCTGCTTATGGGTCGCCTGCTGCTCTTGCTCCTCGTTGTCCTTGCCATCTACTTGTTGTGGCGTGCGTTCGGGCCCCAGTCACGGCCAAAGGAGCAGCCGCCGGCCATCAAGGGGCCGGATGATGACCCGGACTTTCTGTGGAACATCGAGAAGGAGCGCTTTAAGCAGCGCCGGGCCGAAGAGGAGCGTCGCAAGCGCCAGCAGCGCCGCGACGAAGGCGACAAAGGAACAGAAAGCTAGGCCTCCTGGAAGCTGGGGCGCAGCCCCAATTCTGCTGCCACCGCGAATACCTTTTCCCAGCGCACCCCGGTTCCTCCGTGCTCGATGGTGTGCAGGGTTGATCGCGAGACTCCGGCAGCATCTGCGACGTCTTGTTGTAGCCGCCCGAGCTCACGACGTCGGTCAGCCAGCTGCTCCCCGAGTGACTGCAGAACGGGGTTGTCGCTAGCCGGCTTACCTGATTTGTGGCGCGGGGTAGCCGAATCGCTCCTTGTCATAGGAATGCAGCCTACCTGTGAGTGCCTCTACAGTGGAGCGTTATTAACTCAGTAAAAGCAATCAAGAAAGGCCCGCACTGCGTGAATTGCCGAGCCCTGCCCGCCGCCGTTGTCTTCGACATGGACGGGGTGATTACTAACACCGCCTCTGTCCACGCACGTGCGTGGAAGAAGCTTTTCGACGCCGCCCTTGCCCACTACGCACCCGACGCCGCCGAGTTCGACGTCGATACGGATTACCCCGAGCACGTGGACGGCAAGCCGCGCCTCGACGGGGTCATAAGCTTTTTGGCCTCGCGGGGCGTGGAGTTGGCGCAGGAAGACGTCGTTAAGCTCGGCGACCAGAAACAGGGCTACTTTCTGGAGGCCCTGGAGGCCGACGGTGTCGAGGTATTCGACGACGCGGTGCGACTGCTGGAGCGAGCAGCTGAGGCCGGGATTCCGCGCGCGCTGGTGACGTCTTCGCGCAACGCTCGTGCGGTGTTGGACAAGGCCGAGCTCACGCAGCTTTTCGACGTCCTCGTCGACGGCAACGACGTGGAAAACGAGAACATTGCCGGCAAGCCCGCCCCCGACCCTTTCCTGCTGGCCGCGCGCCGGCTGGGTGTTGATCCGGCCAAGTGCGCCGGCTTCGAGGATGCCCGCAGTGGTGTGGAGGCGCTGTCCAAGGCCAAGTTCGGCCTCATCGTGGGTGTGGACCGCTCCGAGGAGGGCGACGAGGTTGCCGACGCGCTGCTCGACGCCGGGGCCGATCGCACGCTGCGCTCCATCGCGGAGATCGACTGGGGCATCGGCTGGTCGGATAAGTCCAAGGTGCGCCAGGTCGACGTGTTCGGTGTGGATGGCTGGTCGCCGAAACACCTCAGCGACCGCGAGACACTCTTTGGCACCGCTAACGGGTATTGGGGCACGCGCGCCAGCCTGCCTGGCACCAAGGACGACGGGCAGAACTACCCCGGCACCTACGTGGCTGGCATCTTCAACCGGGTCTATACCGAGAACATTGACCTCGAGTCGGAGCACGTGCCCAACGTCTTCGACTGGACCTACCTGCGCATCGTGGATGAGCAGGGCCGACAGGTGCTGCCTTTTACCGACGAGGTGCTGGACTTCCGCCGTGAGATCGACCTGGGCGATGGCATCTCGGTGACCCACATGCGCGTGCGTGACACCGACGGGCGCATCACCCGCGTGAGCGTGAACCAGCTGACCAGCCTGACCGACCGGCATGTCGCCGGCATGAAGGTGACCGTGGAGCCGGAGAATTGGTCTGGTGAGGTCACCATCGAGTCGGCGATTAATCCGCACGTGCGTAACCGCAACGTGGCCGACGACCGGATGCTGGATACCCGCCACTTTGATACTCCGCGCGGTAAGCACGTGGACGCGCGCACCGCACTCGTATCCGCAGAAACCCGCCAGTCGCGCGTGACCGTGGCGGTGGCGACCCAGACCACCTGCGTGGCCGGTGCGGTCAGTGGTGAGGGTGGCGAGATGCTGGACTCGGAGCTGGTCGGCCACCGCTTCCGGGCGCATGCCGCGGACGGCCAGCCCGCCAGCTTTGAAAAGTTGGCCACCTGCTACACCTCGCGCGATCGCGCGGTGAGCACCCCGGAAGACCAAGCGCTGTGGAAGCTGGGTCGCCTGGGTTCGTTCGACGAGCTTGCGCAGAAGCACGCCGATGCGTGGACCGACTGGTGGCGCGTCTTTGACATCAACCTCGGCGGCACCCGCCTGGAGGAGCTGGCCATGCAGGTCAACATCTTCCACGTGCTGCAAGCCGTCGCCCTGGTAGGCGAGGATCTGGATGTGGGCCTGCCCGCCCGCGGCATCACCGGTGAGGGCTACCGCGGACACATCTTCTGGGATGAGGTCTACGTTTACCCGCTGCTGACCACCCACCAGCCCGAGCTGACCAAGGCGCTGCTGCGCTACCGCCATCGCCGCCTGGAGGCCTCCCGCGAGATCGCACAGGCCGATGGTTTCCGTGGCGCCCTGTTCGCCTGGCAGTCCGGCTCCACGGGCCGGGAGGAGACCCCCTACAAGCTGTACAACCCGCGCACCGAATCCTGGATGCCGGATAACTCCCATAACCAGCGCCACGTTGCCCTCGAGGTGGCCTACAGCGCCTGGCGCCTGTTCCAGTACACCGGGGATCGCGACTTCCTGCGCGATACCGGCGCCGAGCTCATGATCGAAACCGCCCGGGCCTTCAGCTCCATGGCCCAGCGCGGGGAGAATGGCCGCTACTCCATCGAGCACGTTATGGGCCCCGATGAGTTCCACGACGGCTACCCGGATAACCCGGGCTCGGGCCTTAAAGACAACGCCTACAACAACGTCATGGCCTCGTGGGTGCTGCGTCGCGCGGCCCGCGTCTTCGATCACATCGACGAGCTGGAGTCGGTTGCTCTGCGTCGCCGTCTTGCGGTCACCGACGAGGAGTTGGCGCTTTTCGACGACGTGTCTCGCAACCTCACCCTGCACTTCCATGCTGATGGCGTGCTCAGCCAGTTCGACGGCTACGAGCAACTGAAGGAGTTCGACTGGGAGGGTTACCGCGAGAAGTACGGCAACATTGGGCGGCTTGACCTGATCCTGGCCTCCGAGGGAGATCAGACCAACCGATACAAGCTGTCCAAGCAGGCCGACACCCTCATGCTCTTCTACCTGTTCAACCCGGAGGAGCTGGACGAGACGCTGGCCCACATGGGTTATGAGCTCAGCCGCGAGGACGCGCAGAAGACCGTGGACTACTACCGGGCGCGCACCTCAGATGGCTCCACTTTGAGCCAGTTCGTGCATTCCTGGGCAATCTCCCAGTTCGACCTGGACGAGGGCTACGAGCTCTACCGCCAAGCGCTCGAGGCAGACCTGGACAACGACAAGGGCTCGTCCACCTCCGAGGGCGTGCACTGCGGCGTGATGGGCGGCACGGCAGACATGGTGATGCGCTGCTTCGGTGGCCTCGCCGTGCGCGGGGACACGTTGTGCTTTGATCCCCGCCTGCCTGAGGCCGTCGACCACATCACCTTCGTGGTGCGCTTCCGCGGAGCACCTGTGCACTTCCACTTCGACGGCTCCTCCACCACGCTGTCCATGCCACGCTCGTTTGCGGGCCCAGTGGACGTCGAGGTGGCAGGCGAGCACGGCGTGCTGCGCAGTGGCGAGGAGCTGAAGTTCTAGTTCAGCCCGGCGTAGGAGTGCAGGCCTGAGACCACAAGGTTGATAAAGAACAGGTTGAAGATCATCGAGGCCAGCGCCACGATGTTGATGATGGCAGCGCGGTAGTCCTTCCATCCCGCGGTGGCGCGGGCATGGAGGTAGGCCGCATAGAGGATCCAGGTGACAAAGGCCATGGTCTCCTTCGGGTCCCAGCCCCAGAAGCGGCCCCACGCGGACTCGGCCCAGATGGCGCCCAGCACCACGCCCAGGCCAAAGACCGGAAGCGTGAAGATCGCCGACTTGTATGCCAGCGCGTCGAGACGCTTCGCCGACGGCAGCGGCTTGGCCAAGAAGCCAAAGACACCCTTTTCCTGCCCGGGCGTCTGCCACATGCGCAGCAAATAGAGCAGCGAGAACACACCGGAGACGATGCCGATGGAGGCACCGATCGAGACGGTGGAGACGTGAATCGGCAGCCAGTGCGACTGCAGCGCAGGCACGACGGGAGCGGATTCCGCATAGAGCTTGGTGCCCCCGTAGAACATCAAGGCCAGCATGGGAGTGAGCACCCACGGCCACAGCACGCGCCAGGAGGTGCGGGTGAGCGCTACGGCGATGATGATCATGACGCCCAGGGTGATGGTCAGGACGTACTCGTAGAGGTTGCCCAGCGGGAAGCGCTGCGTGGCCAGGCCGCGCAGGATCACCGCGGCGGTGTGAAAGACGATCGCGAGCCACACCAGGGCCTGCGTTATACCGGCTGCCTTGGTGGCCTGGCGCTGGGCCTTCTGGCCTGCACCGTCAACCTCGGGTAGCGCCGGAGAATCAGCCGGGATGTCCGGGCCACCGGCACCTACTAATACCGGGGTGCGCTCAGCGGTACGAGCACGGTGGGACTCCACCACGGTTTGCATGCGGGTGTACAGCACTGCCGAGGCGGCAAGTGCTACCACGTACAGCACGAAGGCGGACTGAAAAGCAAGGTCCGAGTAGTTAGAGAGGGTCTGGTCCACGGGCATGGCTAGACCATACCGCCGCGGTCCTTAACCCTCCAACCTTTGATTGATCTAGCGGCCGAGAACGTCGTCGTCGACAAGCGAGTCCTCTTCGACCTCGTCCGGATCCTCCCACCCCATGATCTCGCGCACGAGCTCATCGAATTCCGGGCCCCAGCCGGCGCGGTCGGTGCGGGCCAGGCCACCGAACTCCACGTGGGTGCCGTCATCGGCGGGACGCAGGCGCACCCACACGCGGCGCCGGCGGATGGTCAGCGAACCCACCAGAGCGACGAGCATGACCAGGGAGGCGACCAGCACCCACTTCTGGAAGGGATCATGCGAGACCTGGTAGTTGCCGAACTCCGCGGCGCCGTCGAAGGTGACCGTCGTGCCGTCGTCGAGCGTGACAGATTCGCCCTGCTGTAGATTTACGCGCTCCATGCGCTGCAGCGCGCCGGAGTGGAGCAGGGAGCTATCTAGCTGGTAGATCGACTGTCCGCGGCCGGTGTCCAGGCCCGCGTCGCCGCGGTAGATGTCGATGGCCACGGCCGGGTCGCGCATCTCCGGGTACGCCGAGGTCAGCAGCTGGCCAGTCTCGCCGGACCACTGCGCGGTCGGGGCGAACAGTCCCTGAATGGCGATCTGATTCTGGCGGCGCTCATACAGGTCCGGGTACATGCCCGCCGGCGGATCGAAGCGGAAAACGCCGGAGGAGAGGAAGAACGTGGGATCCGTGGGCGCCCACTGCATCATCTGCGTGCGCTTCTCCCCGTTGGGCCATTCGATGGTGAACTGGGGCGCGTACCCGTGTCCCTGCAGGTACACGCGGTCGCCCGCCAGTCGCAGCGGGTGGTTCACGCGCAGGGTGTAGTCCTTCCACGTGCTCGGATCACTGAAGATGTCCTGGCCGGTGGCGTAGGAAACGTCCGAGGTGAACATCTCCGCCTGGCCGTTGGGCAGGTAGTCGGCATGGAAGTTATGTACCTGGAGGCAGAAGGGGTGCAGGCCAGTGCCGTCGAAAAGCGGACCGGCGCGGAAGGAGTCGTAGTTGGCGGTGGAGGTGTTGCACAGCTCGCTGGAGCGCTCGACCGGGACGGCGGTGGGTGCCTCGGACTCGGTGACCACCACGGCCTGGCCCTCGTAATACACCATCCGCCCAGCGGCCACAGCCAGCAGCAACGCGACGATGCCCATGTGGAAGATCAGGTTGGCCAGCTCACGGGTGTATCCCCGCTCCGCAGACAGCGACACTGCCCCGGCGCGGTCCTGTTCCGGGGTGTAGCGCTGCACTCGCCAGCCCTTGAGCTTGTCGGTGACCTCGCGCTCCACCTGCTCCAGGGGCTTGTCGACGCTTCCCTCAGCATGCAGCGGCAGCTTGTGCAGGTAGCGCGGTGCGCGGGTTGGCGGGGTCTTATACGCCCGCCAGTGATCGAGAGAGCGCGGGATGATGCACCCGATCAGGGAGGCCATCAACAGCAGGAAGATGGCGCTGAACCAGACGGACTCGAAGACGTCGAAAAGCTGGAGCTTGTCGTAGATTTCAGCGAGCTTGCCGTTGGCCGCGATGTAGTCGTCGACGTTTTGCTTGTTCAGACTGCGCTGCGGCAACAGGGCACCCGGGATGGCGGCCAGGGCGAGCAGGAACAGCAAGGCCAGGGCCGTGCGCATGCTGGTGAGCCAGCGCCATGCCCGCAGTACCCAAATCTTCATCTCTTATGCGTCCTTCACGTGGTCTAAATCAGGGTGGCGCCGTACTCGACAGTCCATTGCCGGGTGAAAGCGATGACGTGATTCCACATCCCGGTAACCAGAGCCAGGCCCACCAGGATCATGAGCACTCCCCCGGTGATCTGTATGGCGCGGGAGTGACGCCGCAGGAAGCTCACCGCGCTCAAGGCCCGGGCTGACCCCAGGGCAATGAGGATGAAGGGCAATCCGAGCCCTAGGCAGTAGCCGATGATCAGTAAGGCCCCGCGAGCCGCTGTCATGCCCTCGGTGCCCGCCGACACCGAAATGATCGCGGCCAGAGTCGGGCCCAGGCAAGGCGTCCACCCCAGCGCGAACACCCCGCCCAGCAGCGGGGCGCCGATCAGCCCGGTCCACTTCTTCGGGTGCATTCGGGTGTCGCGCTGCAGTGCGGGGATCAGCCCCATGAACACCACGCCCATGAGGATGGTGATTACTCCCCCGGCGCGCATGAGCACATCGGCATTGAGCGCCAGCACGCTAATCAGCCCGAAGACACTCACGGTGGCCAGCAGGAACACCACGGTGAATCCGAGGACGAAGAACCCCGCCGCGCCGGCCACGGCCCATTGACGCTTCTTGTCCACGACCACACCGTGCTCGGCATCCGGACGCATCTGCGCGCCGACCACCCCCGCTAGATAGGAAATGTATCCGGGCACCAGCGGCACTACGCACGGCGAGGCGAAGGAGACCACCCCGGCGAGCGCGGCGGCCAGGATGCCGAGGAGAAGCGGGCCGGTGGCGACGACGTCGGCAAAGGTGTGACCGAGAGATGTTCCTGCAGCTACAAGCACGAAAGTTTAGGCCTCAGCTTTCAGCTTCTCTGTGACCTCGATGAGCTCATCCGCGGTGATAGCCCGAAGGAACACGGCCGCCGGGCGGTGTTGTTTGTCCAGAACGATGGTGGTGGGCACCACCGAGCTGGGCACACCACCAAGCGCGGCCGCCGTGCGGAAGGGCGGATCGTAGATCGAGGGGTAGGTCACCCCGTTGTCCTTAACAAAGTCGCGCGCCACGGCCGGGTTGTAGTCGCGCACGTTGATACCCAAGACGGTGCCGTCCTGGCCTAAGGCTTCCTGGACCTGCTGCAGGTCGTCGACCTCTGCGCGGCAGGGAGCACACCACTGGCCCCACGAGTTGAGCACCACGACCTGGCCGGCGTAGTCATCCAGCGAGATCGTTTTGCCGGGCTCCATCAGGCTTTCGCCGCTGAAGTTGGCCACCTTCTTGCGATCGCCCGGCTCGTAGAAGATCTCGGTCTGTCCGCCGGGGGAATGGAACTGGAAGTCCCCACCGGTGGCCACCGCATTTTGTGCATCCTCGCTATCAACGCCGCAGGCACTCAGCAGGCCAACACTCAGTGCCGCGGCCAGCGCCAGGCCGGCCCCTCGTACGACACGCATTTAGATGTCCCTCGCGGGCTCGCTGTAGCGGTAGTCCACGATCTCCCCGTCGCGGAAGATCAGGGAGGTCACACTTGCCAGGTCACAACGGCGCTGGGTGGGGCTGTGCGGCAGGCGCTTGCCGGCCACGCTGCGCTGCACCATCACGATCGGAAGCTGGTGGCTGACGATGATGGCCTCGTGGCCCTCAGCCTGCACGCGGGCGCGCTCGACGGCGTTCATCATGCGGGCAGCAATCGCCTCGTATTCCTCGCCCCAGGACGGAGTCAGGGGGTTGGTCATAAACCGCCAGCGCACCGGGTTGAGCAGCTGGGAGCGCCAGCCCTTGGTGCGCAGGCCCTCGAAGCGATTGTCCGACTCGATGACGTCCGCATCAGTCTGCACGTCCAGGCCGGTCACACGCGCAATCGGCTCGGCAGTCTGCTGCGCGCGGTCGAGCGGGCTGGCGATCAGGGCTGTGACGTCGTGCCCGGTGAAAGACTCAGCGGTACGAGCTGCCTGGCTACGCCCGCGGGAGGAGAGGTTGAAGCCCGGCATGCGCCCGTAGAGCACCTGCGAGGGGTTATGGACTTCTCCGTGGCGCACGAGGTGAACGATCGTGGTGGTCATAGCTGTCCTTCCTACGCGTGGGCAGCCGCGGCAGCGCGCGCGGCGGGGGCCAGGGCGGCCTCAATCGCCTCAAAATCTTCGTCGCCGAGTGCGGTAGACACAAACCACGTCTCAAATACGCTCGGCGGCCCGTAGACGCCGTGGTCCAAAAGGGCGTGGTAGAAGGCCGGGAAGCGGAAGGTATCGGCGGCCTTCATGTCGGCGAAGTTCTTGCCTTCCCCCTCAGCAAAGCGGATCGAGAGCATCGTGGAGGCGCGCTGGATGTGGTGCGGCACCGACTCACGCGTCAACGCCTCCGAGATCAGGGATTCCAGGCGGTCGGCGTGGGCGTGCAGGGTCGGGTAAATGGATTCGTCGGCCGCGCGTAGCGACGCCAGTCCTGCAGCCACGGCGACCGGGTTACCGGACAGCGTGCCGGCCTGGTAGACGGGGCCGTTAGGTGCCAGGTGCTCCATGATGTCCGCGCGTCCGCCGAAGGCAGCCGCCGGCAGACCGCCCGAGACGACCTTGCCAAAGGTGGTCAGGTCACCCGCCACGCCGTCGACGCCGTACCAGCCCTGGTATGAGGTCCGGAATCCGGTCATGACCTCGTCGATGATGAGCAGCGCACCCTCGGCGTGGGCGATGTCCTTGAGCGCCTGGTTGAACCCGGGTTCGGGCGCGACCGTGCCCATGTTGCCTGCTGCGGCCTCGGTGATGATGGCGGCAATCTCTCCCGGGTGAGCGGCAAAGGCGGCGCGCACTGCGTCGAGGTCGTTATAGGGAACGACGATGGTGTCGGCGGCCTGGGCGCCGGTGACACCCGGGGTTTCTGGCAGGGCGAACGTCGCCACGCCCGAGCCGGCCGAGGCCAGCAGCGCGTCGACATGCCCGTGGTAGCAACCCTCAAACTTGATGATCTTGGCGCGGGAGGTGAACCCGCGAGCCAAGCGCACGGCCGACATGGTCGCCTCGGTTCCAGAGTTGACCAGGCGCACCTGCTCCACGGAGGTGCGCGCCACGATCTCCTCTGCCAACGCGATCTCACCCTCGGTGGGCGCGCCGAAGGACAGGCCGCGGGTGGCAGTCTCCGTTACGGCCTGAACGATCTCTTCCCGCGCGTTGCCCATAAGCATGGGTCCCCAGGAGTCGACGAGATCGACGTAGCGGTTGCCGTCGACGTCGATAAGCGTCGAGCCCTGGGCGCGTTCGATAAAGCGTGTCTGTCCACCCACGGAGCCGAAAGCGCGCACCGGGGAGTTCACCCCACCGGGGGTGACGCGCTGTGCACGCTGGAAGAGCTCGGCGGAGCGGGAGGTGTTCTCGGACGTCACAGGCGAGGAAGTCATAGTGCGCCATTGTATGCCACCCCTCGGGGTAGTCCATAGGTTGGAGGCCGGTGCCGGATTCACGCACACTGGCAGCCATGAAGATTGCATTCCTGGGAACCGGCCGCATGGGTACCGAGCTCGCCCTCCACCTCATCAACGCCGGGCACGAACTGACCGTGTACAACCGCACCAAGGACAAGACCGCGCGCCTGGCTGAGGCCGGAGCCAAGGTCGCGGACACCCCCGAGGAGGCCGTATCCGCAGCCGAAATCGTGGTCACCAGCCTCTTCGGCCCCGACACCGTTCGCGAGGTCGTTGTGACTCCCGGCCTTATCCCCGCGGGAGTGACCTGGGTGGACACCACCACGATCTCGCCGGACGACGCCCGCGAGTTCGCCTCCGCCGTGGACACCTACGTTCATGCCCCCGTCGTGGGCACGCTCGGCCCGGCGCGCAAGGGTGCGCTGGGGGTTTATGTCGGCGGTGCTGATGAGGAGCGTCGCCAGCAGGCAGCTGAGCTGGTAAAGCCCTGGGCCGAGGCGAATGTGGAGCGCCTCGTGGTGGTCGACAGTGCCGCCCAGGCAGCGACCGGCAAGCTGCTGGCCAACCTGGCCCTGGCCGTAAGCATCCAGGGGGTGAAGGAGGCGCTGTACCTCGGCGCCGCCGAAGGCCTGGAGGCAGAGGCCACCCTGAAGATGCTCAACTTCACGGGCCTGGAGTTTATGAAGAACATGAAGGCGCCCTTCATCCTGGGCGAACGCGAGACGGATCCGGGCGACTTCAGCGTCAATGCGATCGCGAAGGATGTGCGCCTGATGCTGGATACCGCCGAGGAGTCCCTGCCCGCCACCCGCGCCGCGCTGGACTCGCTGAGCGCACAACAGGAGGCGGGCCGCGGCGAGCAGGATTTCTCGTCGGTGGCGGTGTACCGCTAACTAGATCACGCGCCGCGCCGTCGCCCGCGCATCGGCGATGACCGCGGGCACGCCCACGCCACCCGCCCAGGCTCCGGTGACTTCCAGCCCCGGAACCTGCGCCACCCCCTCGAGGACCGTATCGACGGTGGCCAGATGGGTGTGGTCATAACGTGGCAGGCCACCGAACCAGCGCTGGGTGAAGATTTCGCTTAAGCCCGCCGCGCGGCCATCGAAGCCGGTAATGGTCTGCAGGTCGTCCAGCGCCTGGTCGACCAGAGTGTCTTCGTCCATAGTGAGCGCGGTGCGCTCGCCGAAGCGGCCGAAGCTGGCCCGCACGATCGCGCCGCCACGCTGCTGCAGGTGCGGCCACTTCTTTGAGGAGAAGGTGAAGGCTTTGGCATTCAGCTCCGGCTCGTCGGCGGCCACCAACACCCCGGAGTTCTCCGGCAGGCCCTCGGCGGAGTCGAATCGCATGGCCACCACGACGCTATCGGCCAGCTTGACGGCCTTGAGCGCGGCCGAGGTTTCGGGGGCAACGGACTTGAGCAGCAGAGCGGTCGTCGGTGCCGGGGTGGCCAGAATGACGCGGTCATAGGTCCCCTCGCCCGCCCCGGTGAGCTGGAATCCGCCCTGCACGCGCTGGAGGCCGGAGACGAAGGCATCGAGGTAGATGTCCGCGCCACTCTTGTCCGCCAGCAGCTCGTAGAGCTGGGCGTATCCTCCCCGGAGGGTGGAAAAGACTGGATCGTGGCTGGGCTGGCGCGCAGAGAGCATTCGATCCGCGGCCCCGGTCAGCGTGACTGGCTCGCCCTCGTTGGCCAGCGCGTCGAGCGCCCCTGCCAGCTGCGGCACCGTGGCGCGCAGTCCCAGGTCATCGGCGGCGCAGGAGTACACGCCTCCCAGCAGTGCGGAGACCAGGCGGTCAGCCACCGCATCCCCCAGGCGCGTGCGCACGAGTTGACCGAGGTTGACGTCCTGTCCGACCTGCCAATCGAGGGGCTCAAGAGTGCGCTCGGCATCAATGCGCTGTGCGGCCTGCTCCCCCACCAGGTTGGCCACCTCAGCAGAGGAGGCCGGAATACCCATCACAGTGTTGCGCGGCATGGTGTGAGCGCGCCCCTGGGAGTAGATCAACGACGGCGCGTTGGAGGGGAACACCAGGTCATCCCCGAGTCCCAGGGACTCCAGGTACTCGATGGCGTCGCGACGCCGATACAGCAGCGCCTCCGCCCCCACATCCGTCGGACCAGACTCGAAGGCCGCGGTGTAGAGCTTGCCGCCGATGCGCCCGGTGGCCTCGAAGACCTCGATTTTCGCCTCTGGCTCGACCGAATTCAGCTCGTGGGCCGCGACCAGCCCGGCCAGACCCGCACCGATGATGGCTACTCGCATGGTTAGTTGACCTCCTCGTGAATGATGGCCACTGCCTCGGTCACCGCATCCGGATCGGTGGTGGGCAGCACTCCATGGCCCAGGTTAAAGATGTGGCCCGTGGCGTTGCCCTCCGCGCGTGCCCGGGCGGCCTCCGCTTTGATCCGCTGCACCTCGGAGCGCACCACATCCGCTCCTGCGAAGAGCATGGCGGGATCAAGGTTGCCCTGCAGCACACGCGGTGCGGATTCTTGCGCTATACGACGCGCTGCCTCATCCAGCGGCACGCGCCAATCAACCCCCATGACCTCGGAGCCGGCAAGCGACATCGCGCCCAGCAGCTCTCCGGTGGACACACCGAAGTGGATGCGCGGGATCTCACCCTCCACCTCAGCAAGGATCTGCGTGGAGTACGGCAGAACAAACTCGCGGTAGTCCTTCTGCGTGAGGAATCCGGCCCAGGAGTCGAACAGCTGCATCGCGTCGATGCCGGCATTCACCTGGGTGCGCAGGAAGGCGGCGATCGTAGGCGTCAGGCGCTCCATCAACGCGTGCCAGGACTGTGGGTCGGCGTGCATGAGTGCTTTGGTGCGCTCGTGGTTCTTGCTTGGCCCACCCTCGACCAGGTAGCTGGCCAGGGTAAACGGAGCACCAACGAAACCGATCAACGCCTGGGTATCGCTGAGTTCGGCCAGGATGTGGGAAATACCCTGCGCGACCTCGTCCACGTCATGCTCGAGGATGGGTAAGGCGTCGATGTCAGCACGCGTGCGCACCGGGTTGGCCACGACCGGACCGCGCCCTGGAACGATCTCCACATCCACGCCGGCGGCCTTGAGCGGGACCACGATGTCAGAGAACAGGATTGCGGCGTCAACGTCGTGGCGGCGCACGGGCTGGAGGGTGATCTCAGCGAGGAGCTCGGGCATGAAGCAGCTATCGAGCATCGCGATGCCCTCGCGCACCCGCTTGTATTCCGGAAGTGAGCGCCCGGCCTGGCGCATGAACCACACTGGGGTGCGGTCGGGCTGGTGGCCCTGGGCGGCCTGCAGCAGGGGGGCGTGTACTAGCTCACGTCGGTTCATAGCCCATGATTATGGTCCAAAAGTTGTACTCCGGGCCAATCGAGCGCTGCGCCTAACGCGGGAAGTACCCCGCCGAGTTCGAGCGTGCCTCCACCAACAGGGAGGAGCACAACATCAACACGGTCGCGCCCATGGGGTTGAGCACGCCCGCCACCGCCAAAAGCACTGCGACAACGTTGTAGGTCCAGCTGATGAGGAAGTTGCGGTCAATAATGCGACAGACCCGGCGCGAGTGAGCTACCAGCTTGGCGATCGTCCCGACCGACTCGTCAAGCACCACCACGCCCACCCCGGTGCGATCGCCGTGCGCGGCCGCTTCGAGAGCCTGCGTGGAACCGGCCAGGATGCCCACGTCGGCTGCCGGCATGGCGTGCATAACGGTCTGGTCCCCCACCAAGGCGACGGTGCCGCCGCGGGTGTGCACGCCACGCACGGCCTTGAGCTTGTCACCCGGGGCGATGCCCGCCAAAACCTTGTCGATGCCGATTCGGTCGGCCAGGCGGCGGGAAACCGGGTAGGCATCGCGCGAGAGCATGACCGTCTCAATACCGTGCTCTTCCAGGGATTCCACGCCCTCGCTGGCGTCCTCGCGGACGGAGTCCAAAAGCGTGATCACACCGCGGTCCACCCCCTGCCAACGCACGATCAGCGGTGTTCCTCCGGACACGACCGCAGCCGCCAGGCGTCCCGACAGGTTGGACATCGTGCGCGGGCGCCACAGCTCCGCCTCGACCTGTCGGGTGCCGTTGCCATCCTTGCGGTTGAGCTCGATGATGCCGACGAACGAGCCCTCCTCCGTGATGCGCAGGCGAGACACGTCGATCCAGTGCGGGACTTCGCTCACGGTGGTGTGGTCGCGGTCGCGTGAGGCGCGTGCCGCCTTGACGATGGCCTGCGAAGCCGGGTGGTCCGACTCCATCATCAGCGCGGCTGCCACGCGCAGGATCACCTCGGGGTTCTCGCCGCGCTCGGCAACCACGTTTTCCAGCGTCATGGCGTTGGTGGTCAACGTACCCAGGCGATTGAATATGACCGTATCCACAGCGTCGATCTGGCGCACCGTGGCGCCATCGCGAAAGAGCACTCCGTGGCGAGCTGCGGCCTCCACTCCATGGCGGATAGCCAAGGTCGGGGACAGCGCGAGCGCCACGGGCGCGATTGAGGCCAGGACCGCGATGGCCGTGGCAATGGCGATGTTGAGGTTCTGGGACACCAAGTACCACAGCGCGAAGTCAATGACGGCCACGCCGATCGCCGCGGGGATGAGGACGGAGGCCGCCTTGGTGGAAAGCATGGTGGCGTGGTTTTGGCGTCGATTAGCCTCCGTCACCCAGGCATGCACCGACGCTAGGCGCGTGCGGTGCCCCGTGCGCTCGACGCGCACCTTGATCCGGCCGTCGAGATTGCGGGTGCCGGCGTAGACGTAGGAACCGACCTTGACCTCGGTGCCATGCTCGATGCCCGCAGCCACCAGCCCGGGGCTGAGGTGACAGGATCCGCCGACAACTTGGCCGTCGACGGGAATGAGCTCGCCAGCGAGGATGATGATGTCATCGCCCACGTTGACCTCACCCAGAGCAACAGGACGAGGCTCGCGTGGCTCCTTGGACGTGGCCCCCTTGTGCCCACGTTGCCCCACTGTGAGCACCTCCGCGTGCGGATCGGGGCGCCGCAGCTCCATCTCGCGCAGCAGGCTGCCCCGATGGCGGGTGGTGGCTAGGCGACCGGCGAGCAGAAGGGTCGTCATTACGCAGGCGACGTCGAGGAACAAAGCTCCGTCCGCGATCGGCCCATGGTCGAAAGAGAACCACGTGGGCTGGGTGTGCCACCCCAGGTCCCCGGCCCGGGTAAACAGCATCACCGCGAAGGACCAGAGGTAGGCCACGATGACGGCCAAGGCGCTTGCCCCATCCAGGGCGGTCAACCCCCTCCGGATACCGCCGGCCAGGGCTCGATGGAAGGGCCAGGCGCACCAGGTGACCACCGGTGTAGCTAACGCGAGGCTGAGCCACTGCCAGCCGGAGAACTGCGCGGACGACACCGAGAACATCACCACGACAGGCAGAGTGAGTGCGGCAGCCAGAATCAGGCGCGGCAGCGAGATCAGCTCGCGCGCGGTGTACAGCACGTCGCGGTCATGGTTGGACTCGGCCAACACGGCATGCGAGTCCTCCCCGAAGAATCCCGCGGCCTGGGCGCGCTCGAGGGCACGCTTTTCTTCCTCATGGTGCCGGCGCGTAGCCCACGGCACCTTGTGCATCTTCTTGCTCGCCCCGCTGGGACCCCGGCGCGCTGCCAGCGTGCGCCGCCGCAGCGAGGAATCGGTCAGCGTCGCCTGCACCCCAAAGGACTCAATGATCTCGGCCAACTGGGCGGGCTTGACCGTCTCCGGCGCGGTAATCCACGCGGTAGAGGAGGAATAGATCAGTCGCGCGCGCACTCCCGGGACGTCCTCGAGTGCCGCCTCGATGTCCGCGCAGTCGGGTGCCGAGCGCAGCCCCGTGATGTCAAAGGCGTAGGAGACGTTCGCTCCATCCTCCCCGCGGGCCTCCTCGCCCCCGGGGCTCAGGCCGACAGAACGTGCGGCCGACCACGCCTCGTTGATGGCGCGATCAGCATTGACGACGGGGTCGACAGAGTCCGCGAGATCACTGATCTCGGAGTGGAAGGGGCTGGACATGGCCGGAAAGCTTAGCGCAGATAGGCCGTAGCCGAGGGACGGAAGGCGTACACCAGCGCGAACGCCAGCAGGCCCACGATGACAATCGCCGCAAACGACGCCACCGTGACCACAAATCCAGCCACGTTAACGGCAATCACCAGCGCACTCAGCGCTGTATACCACCGGCGCGAGTGGCGCACCCCGCGTCGCATGGCAGCCACGGTCCACCCCAGCGCCACCGCACCGAGGATGTTGGACACCGCCACTACTCGCTGACTGCGCTCAAACGCGGCGATGACCTCCAAGGGGGCGTCGCCGCCCTGGAATCCGGCGGTCAGCATAATGATCGCCGAAATGAGCATGAGCGCCGCCGCACCCACCGTCAGCACCCACGCGATGGTCAACGAGTTAGGCACGCCATCGCCCTCGGCGTAGTCGTCTCGCCAGGAGCGGTTGGGGTCGCCAGGGGAAAAAGGCGTGGGAAACATCGACATGTTAGGCCTCTTTGTGCGCGGAGTTCACGTGCTCGATTGAGCTGGAGCGGTTAGCAAAAATAATCGCCAGCACAGCCGCGACAGCGATGAGTATTTGCACGCTGCCGTCGAGAAGCGGAAGCCAGGTGGGCACCTTCGTGCCGGCGGGGAACGCTCCGAAGATTAACAGGCCGCGCATCACCAGGAAGGCGGAGAAGATCGTGAGAAGGCGTTGCGACGTCGGCCCGTACCTGTGCAGCCGAGCGTAAAAGCGCAGCGCAACCCCGAGCGCGATAACAACGGCGATATTCAGCAGCGCCATCATCACAATGCTCACGTACACCGAGGCGTTCAACAGGTGATCCCCGGCCTCCGCAATCGTGGAGTTGGCCGAATCCTTGGCCACGGCGAGCAGCTCGGAGGGATCGATGAAACTGGTTACGGTCTGCAGAATCTGGTGGAGCAGCTCCCCACCGATCACCGCCGCCCAACAGTAGACCGCGAGGACAAATGACTCGGGAACGCTCGACTCGCTCTTTGCCATGGCCATTACCCGCGCAGAGCCCGCGCTGCCTCGATGGCGTAGTAGGTGAGGATCTGATTCGCACCGGCCCGCTTGATGGAGGTCAGCGACTCCATCATCACCGCGTGGGCGTCCACCCAGCCATTACGGCCGGCGGCCTGGATCATCGCGTACTCGCCCGAGACCTGATAAGCCGCCACCGGAACCGGCGACATCTCGGCCACCGCGCTGAGTACGTCGAGGTACGGCAGGGCGGGCTTGACCATCACAAAGTCCGCGCCCTCTTCGATGTCCAGCTGCGTCTCCAGCAGGGACTCCCGGAAGTTGGCCGGATCCTGCTGGTAGGTGCGACGATCGCCCTGCAGCGAGGACCCCACGGCCTCCCGGAAGGGTCCAAAGAACGCCGAGGCGTACTTGGCGGAGTACGCCATGATGGAAACGTCCTGGTAGCCGGCCTCGTCCAGGGCCTCGCGGATCTCGGCGACCTGGCCGTCCATCATCCCGGAGGGGCTCACCACGTGCGCTCCGGCCGCCGCCTGGGCCACGGCCATCTTCTGATAGAGCGGCAGGGTCGCATCGTTATCGACGACCGGGTTGCCCCGGTGATCGGTGCCCAGGACACCGCAGTGGCCGTGATCGGTGAACTCATCGAGGCAGGTGTCCGCGATGATCACCACGTCGTCGCCGAATTCCTCGCGCAACGCGGCGAGCCCGCGGTTGAGGATTCCCTCCTCAGCCCAGGACTGCGAGCCAGTTGGGTCCTTATCCTCATCCTGCGGGACGCCGAACAGGTCGATCGAGCGCACCCCCGCCACGAGCGCATCGTGGACGTGCGCCTTGAGCGAGTCCATCGTGTGCTGGTACACCCCCGGCATGGAGCTGATCTCACGCGGTTGGTCTAGGCCATCGGCCACGAAGGCCGGCAGGATGAAGTCAGCGGGGTCCAAGCGGAACTCGGCGGTGAGCTCGCGCATGGCCGGGGTGGTGCGAAGTCGACGGGGGCGACGGTTGATCATTGTGCTGAGCTCATCCTCAATGTGTGACGTCCATTAGGGCAGTAGAACGCCAGCCTAGGCGCTCTTCGTTTCCTCTGGCGAGTCGCCGGAGGCCTCCGCCGCCTTCTTGCGAGCCCGACGCTTCTTGCGCGCCGGAGGCAGCTGACCAGCAGCCCGCAGGTGCGCCACGTGGTCTGCCAGCGCATCCACCAGGTGCTCTACGTCTGCCACCTCGGGAACGACGTCGACCCGCAGGCCCATCTCCTTGGCCGTAGCAGCGGCCATCGGGCCAATGCACGCGATGATGGTGCGCTGATGCGGCTTGCCAGCAATGCCCACCAGGTTCTTCACCGTCGAGGACGACGTGAAGCACACGGCATCGAAGCCACCGGTCTTGATCATGTCGCGGGTCTCCGCCGGCGGCGGCGAAGCGCGCACGGTGCGGTAGGCGACCACGTCGTCGACTTCCCATTCGAGGTCGGCAAGGCCGTCGACAAGCGTGTCCGCGGCGATGTCCGCGCGCGGCAAAAGCACACGCGAGACAGGATCGATCTCGTCCACGTAATTGGGGAAGATCTCCAGTAGGCCCTGGGCGTTCTGCTTATGGCGCGGCGGGACCAGCTCGGGGATGAGGCCCTTTTCCACAACGGCGGCGGCGGTCTTCTCCCCCACCGCAGCGAGGTGCACGCCGGCGAAGGATCGCGCGTCCAAGCCCAGCTCGGAGATCTTGTCCCACACCGCGGTTACAGCGTTGACCGAGGTGAACACGATCCACTGGTAGCGGCCCTCGACAATGCCCTTGATCGCACGGTCCATCTGAGCCGGGTTGCGCGGCGGCTCCACCGAGATCGTGGGCACGGACTGCGGGATTGCGCCGTGCGTGGCCAGTCGCGCGCTCATCGAGGCGGCCTGCTCCTTGGTGCGCGGGACCAACACGCGCCAACCGTAGAGAGCACGGTTCTCCCACCAGGAGTACTTAGTGCGTTCATCGACGCCGGTGCCCAGGGTGATCACGACATTGCCCGGCAGGTCCACGCCCAGCTTGGGCAGGGTGGCCAGGGTCGCGTCATAGGTGCGCTGCAAACGCGTGGTGCCGTTGATCGTCACCGAGGCCGGGGTGTTCTTCTCCAGCCCGTGCTCAATGAGCTCGGCAGTGATCGTCGGGATGTCCTCGGCGGTTGCCTGCAACACCAGCGGCTTGGGAGCCTGGGCAAGCTGCGCCCAGTCCGCCTGGCCGCCCGTGACGTCGGTTTCCGTGTAGGTCGATCCCAAGGCGATTCCGGCGAATGACGGCACGGTCGACGGCAGGGACATGCCCGGGACCACCTGAAACTCCAGGCCTGCGGCGGCGACTGCGGCGATTTCTTCCTTGATGTCGTCACGAGTCAGCGGGTTGCCCGAGACGAGACGGACCACGCAGCCCCCGGTGGTCTCCGGGGACTTTGCGGCGTCGGCGAGCGCAGCTTGCAGGATCTCCACGGTAGCGGCGGTATCCGCACCTGCATCGCGTACGTCAGCTGCCCGCGGGGGCGCTGGGCGAGCAGGCTTACGGCGCGCGCCGGCCTCTTTAGCTTCTGCGCACAGCCTTTGGTACTCGGCCTCTGCGGCGTCGAGAAGCGCCTGGGGAACCGGGAGGTGCTCGGCGACGACCTCGCGCACACCAGCGCTGACGTCACTATCGGCAACTGCAATGGCGTTGGTTGCCAGCACGTCGCGGGCACGAACCGTGAGCAGGTCGGGGTTTCCCGGCCCGGCGCCCACGAAGACGATGGTCCCCGGCTGGGGAGTCGTTAAAGCCTGGGTCATTCGGATCTTTTCTAGGAATCGGTAAAGCGAAATCTCGGGCGTAGCTTGAGCACAGTCGCGTGTGCCGGGCGCGTGTGTCCCGGCGGGTTTTGCTAAAAGGGGACCCGCGAGTTCAGGCGGGAGCGACCGTATGGTATCCCCAACCTTAAGCCAGCCGGCCTAAATTCCAAAAAAGCCGGATTCAACTATTTCGCGTCGCTCATGACCTCGGCTGCCCCCGCATCCAGCAGACGCTGCGCCAACTGCTGCCCCAGTGCCTGCGGATCCGTACCCTGTGCCCGCTCCACCAGGCGGCGGCTGCCGTCGAGTGCGAAAACCCCCGCGCGCAGGTCAATATGCGCATCCTCGTCCACAGTTGCCCAGGCGGCGACGGGGGCCGTACAACCCGCTTCCAGGGAGGCCAACACAGTTCGCTCCGCCAGCGCACACGTAGTGGCTTGGGCGTCGGCAAGCGCGGTAATCGCCGCAACCGCATCAGCATCATCGGCGCGGCACTCGATGGCCAACGCCCCTTGGGCGGGCGCTGGGTACAGCTGCTCCGAGGCAAAGACCTGGGTGGCGCGCTCCCCGAGCCCCACACGGTTAAGCCCGGCGTAAGCCAGGACGACCGCGTCCAGTTCCCCGTCAGTTACTCGCCCCATGCGCGTGTCGATGTTGCCACGCAAGGGGACGATCTCCAGGTCAGGGCGCAGAGCGCGCAGCTGCGAGACTCGACGCGGGGCGGAGGTGCCCACGCGGGCCCCGGCCGGAAGCGTGTCCAACGTCAGGCCATCGCGAGCGATCAGGGCCTCACGGTTGTCCTCGCGCTGCGGAACCACCAGTCGAAAGCGCTCATCGGGGGCGGTCGGCAGGTCCTTGAAGGAGTGGACGGCGATGTCGCACTCGCCGCGCTCCAAAGCGTCGCGCAAGGCCTGGGTAAACACGCCCACGCCTATGCGCTCCACCGGAGACATGTTGACGTCCCCGGCCGTGGTGATGATCTTCAGCTCCGCCTGCACCCCACCCGCGATCAACGCGTCGCGGACGTGGCCGGACTGCGTGGTGGCGAGCTTTGATCCGCGAGTACCAATTCGCATCATCGGTTGGGTCCTTCCTCGAGTGTGCACAGGTCTTTCTCCACGCCCACGTCCTCGGCGGGCAGCTCCGTCGCGTCCACGGCCACAGCCGGTGCTTGCCCGGCATCCAGGCCGAAGAGTTGCTGGAGGGCCGTCTCGTAGCTCAGCGTCCCCGACTCGGCCGCCAATCGCTTGGCCTGCACGGTTGGTTCATGCAGAAGCTTATCGACGACCCTTCTTACCGTTCGCGTGACTTCCCTAAAGGCGTCTTCATCCACCGAGTTTGCGGAATCGAGTTTCCCGCGCAAACGGGCCAACTCGGCATCCGCAATGGCGGTGGCCGCCTGCCGCAAGGCCGCCACCGCGGGGGCCACATCGCGCACGCGCTGCGCGGAGGAGTAGGCCGCTAGCTCCTCAGCCACGATGCTTTGGGCCTTGCGATGCGCCGGCGAGCTGGACTCGCGGGCCGTTACAGAGGCGTGCAGGGACTCAATGTTGACCAAATGCGCGCCGGGCTGTTGACCTGCGGCGTCCTCGATGTCGCGGGGCAGGGAGAGATCAACCAGGGTCAGCTTTCGCTTCGACCGATCCCCTACCTCGGCTCCCGTCACTGTGAACTCGTCGGCTCCGGTGGCGGAGACGACGATGTCCACCTCACCCAAACCGGCTGCGCGCTCCTCGAAACGGATTGCCCGGGCTGGCACCCCGGCCTCGCGGGAGTGGTCGGCTAGGCGCTGGGCACGCTCGTAGGTGCGGTTGGCCACGACGATCTCGGAGACCCCCAGCTTGCCCAGCTGGGTCGCAGCCAGCGATGCCATAGCGCCTGCCCCCAGCACCAGCGCGGTGCGGCCTTCCAGGCCGTCCTCCCCGCGCGCGTGCAGAGCCTCGTCGAGAGCAAAACTCACCATCGAGGACCCGGCGTCGTCGATGCCAGTCTCAGCGTGCACCCGCTTGCCTGCCCGCAGGGCGGACTGGGATAACGCATGCAGGCCCGGTCCCACCGTGCCCTTTTCGCTGGCGCTTTGGTAGGCCGAGCGCACCTGGCCAATGATCTGCTGCTCCCCTACCACCATGGAGTCCAGGCCAGAGGCCACCACCATCATGTGCTCGGCAGCGGCATCGGCATAGCGCACGTAAAGGTAGCTGCGCAGCGTGTCCGCGTCCACCCCCGACATGTCCTTGAGCACGTCCACGACGTCACGCACGCCGGCATGGAAGGAGGTGGTGACGGCATAAACCTCGAGGCGGTTGCAGGTGGAGACCACCATGGCCTCGGTCAGCGCTGGACGCCCCACCAACTCAACGGTGGCCGCATCCACTCCGGCCCCGTCCATGCTCAGGCGCTCCAAGAGCGCTACCGGTGCGCAACGATGCGACATACCGACGACGAGCACACTCACAACGAACGGGCCTCCCAGGGTTGGCGAATATCAACCGAAAGGATAACCCCGGCCCGTCACCCCATGTCACATCGGGGCGGAAAGTCGCGCCCGCAGCTGGTCGCTATCGACTTCCCAACAGGAGAATTCTTCCCCATCCACCACGGTCACGGGCACCCGGTCGCCGAACTCCATGGCCAGCTCAGAGTCTTCGTCAACGTTGACGATCTCCAGGGCCCACCCAGCCTCCTGGACAATCGGCTCGATCTGCGCAGCCACCCGCGCGCACGACCCACAACTCGGCCGCACCATCAGTTCAACCACATGATTGTCCATTGGGCGGGCCTCCTACTCTCGGTTGTGGCACTCTACGATTGCGCTAGAGATACTACTGAATGGACCGCACCGTGGACACTAACCCTCACCCCGATCATTTCCCGCCCAGTGCTCGCGAATTCTTAAGCTCCTGGACCGCGAGCAGGGGCAACGTGCGCCATTTCATGGAGGACATCGCGGTCCCTCCCATTGACAGCGAGCACCAGCGCGAGGCCGGTGAGGCCGCCGCCGCGGCCGCCATCCAGGAGGTCTTTGGGCTGCAGCTGGAGGATTACTCCGCCGGGCTGGACTCCGTGCGTGGCTCCTTTGCCGCCGCCGGCACCGCCAAGCTCACCGCACCAGACCCGGACATTCCGGTGGATCCCGGCGCCGCCGCGTTCTTCGACGTGGACAACACCCTGATCCAGGGTTCCTCCCTGGTGCAGCTGGCCATGGGCATGGCCAAGCACAAGTTCTTCACCGCCCGCGACGTCGCCCCCATCGCCTGGAAGCAGGCCAAGTTCCGACTCACCGGCTCCGAGAACGCCGCCGACGTGGCCTCAGGCCGCATCCAGGCCCTGGAGTTCATCAAGGGCCGTCGCGTGGATGAACTCGTCGAGTTGGGTGAGGCAATCGTCGACAAGCGCATGATCAACAAGGTCTACGCCGGCACCCGCGACCTAGCGCACATGCATCTCGACGCCGGCCAGCAGGTCTGGCTGGTCACCGCTACCCCGGTTCAGCTGGCTCAGATCCTGGCCGAGCGGCTCGGCTTTACCGGCGCGCTGGGAACGGTGCCTGAGCAGATCGACGGGGTGTTCACAGGCCGCCTGGTCGGCGACATCCTGCATGGCCCGGGTAAGAAGCACGCGGTGGCTGCGCTGTCTTCCCTGGAGGGGTTGGACCTGGCGCGCTGCACCGCGTATTCGGATTCCGCCAACGACATCCCCCTGTTGTCCATGGTGGGCACAGCCGTGGCTATTAACCCGGACAAGACCCTCAAGGCAGAGGCAGCTAAGCGCGGATGGGTGATCCGCGACTATCGCAACGTGCGCCGGGCCGTGCGCACCTACGGGGTTCCTGCCCTGGCGGCGGCGGGGGTTTCGCTCGCCGGTTACAACGTGCGCCGACGCTTCACGCATTAAGAAAAGGAGGATGCCCACCGAAGTGGTGGCATCCTCCTTAACAGCGCTAGGGCTTACTTGCCCAGCTTACGACGCTGCACGCGGGTACGACGCAGCATCTTGCGGTGCTTCTTCTTGGACATGCGCTTGCGGCGCTTCTTGATGACGGAACCCATCAGTTACCTCACTTCTATTCAAGTACGTACTAGATCTGTTAGCGCAGTCCGTCCGCGGTGCACTCGCGGGCTCACAATGATGTGGAGCAAGCACGGACACATCGCTAACACGATTACCCAGCGAGTCTAGCCGCCTTCATGGGCAAGGCCAAAAAGTCAGGCTTGTTCGCGCTCCGCTCACGTCCTTTTCGGCATATCACCCGATTTACCCGCCTTGATTTTTAGGGTCGACCAGAAGCATTCCAGCGCGCTTCCGGTCGTCAGTAAGCAGCACCTCCAAGCGCAAAAGCCCAGGTCACGGTTCTCGAACCTGGTTTTGGAGTCGACCGGAAGGCGGGGTGGTCGCTTCCGGTCGTCAGTAAGCGGCACCTCCAAGCCTAAAAGCCCAGGTCACGGCTTCTCGACGAGCTCCCGTGGTCGACCGGAAGATCCCCAGCGCGCTTCCGGTCGACCAGAACCCGGGATAAAACGAGAAAACCCCCGTCGCTTTTTACAGCAACGGGGGTGTGAGCACGCGATCGAGCAATTACCCGACCTCGTAGTACGAGGAATCCAGGTACTCGTTCACGGCCTTCTCGTGGACTCGGAACGAGCGCCCCACGCGAACCGCCGGCAGCTCACCGGAGTGAACCAGACGGTAAACGGTCATCTTGGAAACGCGCATGATTTCCGCAACCTCCGCAACGGTGAGGAACGTTCCTTTGTCTTCGTTAGCCATACTTTTCCTTTAACCCTTCAGCAAGTGGCGCGCTGCAGGCTTCCCCTCCCGCAGGACCAACACGCACCTGCCTGTGTAAGTCTAGCGTGAAACCTGTGACTTGTGCGACTAAAGAGTGGGAGGTGTACCCCTGAGCTTCAAGTGCCCAGCGCAACGGGGGTTAATCCTGTGCGCCTAATTCCTTGGAGCGCAGGGCACACGCCTCGACTGCGCGGTAGAACGCACCCCGGATTCCGGACTCTTCAAGCTCACGCAAAGCGGCCACGGTGGTTCCCGCCGGGGAAGAGATGTTGGCACGCAGCTGTACGGGATCGTCCTCGCTGGACTCGATGAGCGCGCCTGCCCCGGCTGCGGAGTTACGCGCCAGGGTGGTAGCCAGGTCGCGGGGCAACCCCATCTGCACACCGGCGTCGATAAGCGCCTCCGTGACGAGGAAGTAGTACGCGGGGGCGGACCCGGAGAGCGCGCAGACCGCGTCCATGTCGGATTCGCTAACGACGACCGTGTCACCAACCGTGCCCAGCAGTTCCCGCACAGCTCCTAGTTGCTCGGTGCTGACGAATCGCCCGGGGCTGCAGGAGTTCATTCCTTTGCCCACCAGCATCGGGGTGTTGGGCATAGCGCGCACCACCGGGGTTCCCGCAGCCAGGGCGTCCTCCATTGCGGCCACGGAAATGCCAGCTGCGAGAGAGACGACGGTGGTGGAGTCGTTGTTATCGATGGCGTCGGACAGCTCCCCCAGCATCTCGACGACGTACTGCGGCTTCACGCAGATGAATACGAACTCGGCCTTGTCCACTGCCTGGACATTGTCTGAGGTCGTGCGCACCCCATACTCGCGCTCGAGAAACTCGCTGCGCTCTGGGGTGCGGTTGGTGGCAATAATGGACTGCGGATCCCGCCCAGCCTTGACCAGTCCCGCGATCAGGGCCTCACCGATATTGCCTGCTCCGATGATTGCAATGTCACTCATGCCCTCCGATGGTGCCAGAAGTCTGCACCAGCGGAGTATTCACCCGGGGCCTTAGAGGACCAGAAGCGCCGGGCCAAAGGTGACCACGAGGCCAACCAACCCGGCCAGCGTCATCGAAAGTCCGTCGCTGGAAGTGCGCAGGGCACGCACACCGAAGACCATGATGGCCACGACGACCAGAGCCAGCAGGGCAACCACCAGGGCCGGCAGCGCGTTCCACAGGAATTGGAAGGCGAGGAACACGACCGCGCCCAGGATGATGCCCACAGCAGCGAGACCGATGACCGGCAGGATCCCAGAGGAGGGGTTATCTTCCTCTGCCTCGCCCCTCCAGTCAGAGTTCACGGGTTCGACCGGAGCGGAGGGCTCCTCCGCAGGCTGCGGCTGGGGAGCATTAACCAGAGCGCTACCAGCAGAGTGTCCCTCTACACGCGGCATGACGCCGGTCTCGTCTGGGGCGGTGGCAGGCTGTGCCTCCGCCTTGGCTTCCGGCTTTGCCTCAACCTTCGGCTCTGGCTCAGGCTTCGCTTCCGGCTTAGCTTCCGGCTTCACTTCCGGAACGTCCTTGACCTTCTCGATGACGCCGGTGTCCTCGTCGGACGGGGCCGGCTTTTTGTCCTCATCAAGCGGCACTGCCGAGTGGCGCGACTCCGCCGGGGCAGCCTTGACTGCCTTGAAGGAGCCCGTCAGCTCGGCCACCGACACTCCGCCGTCCTCCAGGCTGCGACGACGGCGGCGCTTGGGAGCTTCCGCTTTGTCGGGATCATCCTTACGCGCGCGAGCCAGCAGCTCGGCGACAGTCAGCTGGTCCTTATCCGACATGGTGGCGTCTTTCCTTTACTTCGTCGTGTCTCTGGAGTGGCCTAGGCCAAGCCCTTATCGATCCGGCGCAAAATCACGCCTTCCCGCAGAGCCCACGGGCAGATTTCCAGTTCTTCTATCCCCAAGGCTCGCATACTCGCCTCGGCGACCAGGGCACCGGCCACAATCTGATGTGATCTATCAGAGCTTATCCCCTCGAGCTCCGCTCTGTCCGCAGCAGTCATGCGAGAGATGAAAGCAATGAGTTGGCGCAGACCCGGAGCAGTCAGCCTGCGCTTGACGTACGGGCCAGCCGAGCTGGGTGCGGCTCCGGTGAGCCGAGCAAGAGTTCGGAAGGTCTTTGAGGTTCCCACTGCCACGCCCGGTTCACCAAACTGGGCAAACTGGCGGGCTGGTTCCGTCAGCTCAGCGTCGATGTAATCGCGCAGCGCGTTGACTCGCTTGCGCTCCGGGGGATCAGCATCAAACCACTGGTGGGTCAGGCGCCCGGCCCCCAAGTCCAGCGAGAGCGCCAGGTCAGGGTGCTCATCGGATCCGGTGGACAGCTCCAGCGATCCGCCTCCAATGTCCAGGTTGGTGATGCGACCGGCCGACCAGCCATACCAGCGGCGCACGGCCAGAAACGTCAGGCGGGCTTCCTCCTCCCCGCTCAAGACCTCCAGCTCCACTCCGGTGTGCTTGGCCACGTGAGCCAGGACCTCGTCTCCGTTCGATGCGGAGCGAATCGCCGAGGTCGCAAAAGCTAGCAGCTCCGTGCAATTGAGCTTGTCGGCCAGTTCTGCGGCCTCCGCGACGGCGGCGACGAGCTTCTTCTTGCCCTTGTCGGTGATCGCCCCATCGTCGTCGAGATGCTCGACCAAGCGCAGGCTGGTTTTCCAGTCGCTCATGGGGGTCGGTCGGCCGCCCACTCGAGCATCCACTGCTACGAGGTGGACAGTGTTGCTGCCCACGTCCAATACACCTAAACGCACGGGCTCCAGGGTAGACGGTCTAGGTTGGGCAGGTGTGAATAACTCGCGCACTAACCCCGTTCACCTTGGATTCCCGGCCTCCTCTCCGGCTGCGGCGCAGATCCGCGCCGGGCGGGAGCTTGCGCCGAATTACCCGCGCGAGTTCTTCGAGTTTTACGACCCCCATGATCCAGAGCACCTGTTCAAGGTGGATCTGACGTGGATGGAGTCTCATTATGGCTGCGCGTTTGGCACCGAAAGGTGCCCGGGTATCGACGCCTCGCAACCCGATGTCGGCTGCTGCACTCATGGCGCCTACCTGGCCGATGACCAGGACCGACAGGAACTGGCCGATGCCGTCGCTCGCATGCCCGCGCGCTTCTGGCAGCACCGCGTGACCCGCGACGATGAAGACCAGCTGGAGCCATGGCTGACCTGGGACGAGCTCGATGGCGACGACGGCGAACCGGAGCCCGCACTCAAGACGGTGCTTGTCGACGGCGCCTGCATCTTTGCCAACCGGGCCGGCTGGGAAACCGGCGCTGGGTGCGCCCTGCACCAGTGGGCACTAGAGGCCGGCGAGGAATTGACCGTCGTCAAGCCTGAGGTGTGTTGGCAGCTGCCCATCCGGCGCCACGAGTCCTACATCGAGCGCACCGACGGAGCAGAAATCCTGCTCACCGAGGTCGGAGAATACGACCGCCGCGGCTGGGGCGAGGGCGGAGAGGACTTCGACTGGTACTGCTCGACGGACCCGGCCTGCCACGCGAACGCGCAGCCACTATGGAAGTCTCATCGCACCGAGCTGGTGGCGATCATGGGCGAGGCCGCATACGAGGTCCTGAGCCAGCGCCTGGCCCAGCGTGAGCGCCAGGGCGGGCAGCTGGAGCACCCGGCCACGGCGCAAGCGCGGAACTAGGCCTCGAACTTGTAGCCCAGGCCGCGCACCGTCACCAGGTGGCGCGGGCGCGACGGCTCGGCCTCGATCTTGGAGCGCAGGCGCTTAACGTGCACATCCAAGGTCTTGGTGTCGCCCACGTAGTCGGCACCCCAAATGCGGTCGATGAGCTGGCCGCGGGTAAGCACGCGCCCGGCGTTGGAGAGCAGGTACTCGAGCAGGTCGAACTCCTTGAGCGGCATCGGCACCGGCTCGCCATCGACGGTGACGGTGTGGCGGCTGATGTCCATGCGCACTCGACCGCCCTGCAGGATCTGGCCGGCGGAGTCGGCAGCCTCCTCTGTCTCACCGCCGCGGCGAAGCACAGCCCGGATGCGGGCGATGAGCTCGCGTGAGGAGTAGGGCTTGGTCACGTAGTCGTCGGCACCGAGCTCGAGGCCAACGACCTTGTCGATCTCGGAGTCACGCGCGGTGACCATGATGATCGGGACGTTGGAGGTGGTACGGATCTGCTTGGCCACGTCCGTTCCCGACATGCCCGGCAGCATGAGGTCGAGGAGCACGATGTCGGTCTCTCCCTTATCGAACTCCTGCAAGGCGCTCGGACCATCCGTCACGGCGGTGACCTCAAACCCCTCCTTGCGCAGCAAGAAAGCCAGCGGATCTGCGAGAGATTCCTCGTCCTCTACGATCAAAATCCTGGTCATATCGCCGTATCCTTTCTGCGCATTCCTCCGCCTCGCTTGGCCGGAAGGTTATCGGTGTGCAGCTCGGCCTCGGGGCGATAGATCGGCAGTTCCAAGGTGAACGTCGATCCTGTTCCCAGCCGAGACCATAGCTTTACATTACCCCCGTGGTTTGCCACCACATGCTTGACTATCGCCAAACCCAGCCCGGTCCCGCCGGTGGCCCGCGAGCGCGCCTTATCCACGCGGTAGAAGCGCTCGAAAACTCGTTGCTGGTCCTCCGGGGCGATGCCCAGGCCGCGGTCGGTCACGCGGATATGGACCACATCGCCCGCCACCCTCTGGGATACAGACACCGGCTTCGCCTTCGGGGAGTAGTTGATGGCGTTGGAGATGAGGTTGGACAAAGCCGTCACCAGCAGAGCCCGGTCGCCATTGACCTGCACTCCGCTGGGAGCACCCACCGTGAGGTTGATGCCGGCGCCCTCGGCGGTGAACTGGTTGCGCCCGATCGCCTCCTGCACCACATCGTCGACGGATACCGGGGCCATCTCCGGCAAGGCCTCTGCTCCCTGCAGCTTGGACAGGGAGATTAGCTCGGTGATCATTTCGCCCATTCGGTGGGACTCGTCGAGCAGCTTGGTGCCAAAGTACTCCACATGCTCGACGTCCTCGGGCGAGTCGAGCAGCGCCTCCGCCAACAGGCTCATGCCGCCGACAGGGGTTTTTAGCTCGTGGGAGACGTTGGCCACGAAGTCGCGGCGCGCATTCTCCATGCGCACGTATTCGCTCTCGTCGGTGCCGTAGACGATGAGGTAGCGGTCGTCGACAAGCGTGAGCGGCTTGATCAACGCCCGGACCTGGGTCACGCGATTGCCGGTGCGCCGCTTGGGCACGGACAGCTCGATCTCGCGTGCCTCGCGGTCCTCGCCCACCCGGTGCACATTTTCTAACACCTCAGGGTTGAGGGTGCGATTATGCACGATCGCCATCTCGTGGGCCCGGGTGTTCGACAGGATGATTTCTCCCTGCCGGTCCACCACCGTCACCGCGGTCGGTGAGCCCTGCATCGCCAGATGCAGCACTTGGCTCACCGTGGTGACCTGGTTGTCTTCCAGGTTTGCCTGCGAACGCGCCGAGCGGATGCGAGCTTTCAGGCGCGAAAACAGCGGGAACGCCGCTGCAACCAGCAGCGCTCCCGCGATGAAAGCGATGACGACGTTCAGGGCAAACGCACCCTTTTACTTACCTTGGTTGGCCACCGCAGCGGCGCCAGCGGCAGCTGCCTCGGGGTCAAGGTAGGTGCCACCCGGGTTCTTCACAGAACCATCGGCAGCGATCTCGTAGACCAGCGGCATACCGGTCGGGATGTTGAGGCCCGCGATCTCCTCATCCGAGATGTTGTCCAGGTACTTCACCAGGGCACGCAGCGAGTTGCCGTGAGCGGCGATCATGACCGTCTCGCCCTTCTGGGCACGCGGCAGGATCTCCTCGGTGAAGTAGGGAACGAAGCGCTCGACGACGTCCTTCAGGCACTCGGTCAGCGGGACCTCATTGAGGTTTGCGTAGCGCGGGTCACCGGACTGGGAGTACTCGTTGTCCGGGTCGATCTCCGGCGGCGGGGTGCCGTAGGAGCGACGCCACTCCATGAACTGCTCCTCACCGAACTGCTCGCGGATCTCCGCCTTGTTCAGACCCTGGAGCTTGCCGTAGTGACGCTCGTTGAGTCGCCAGTCACGGATGACCGGGATCCAGTGGCGATCAGCCGCATCCAGGCTCAGGTTGGCGGTGTTGATGGCACGGCGCAGCAGGGAGGTGTAGACCACCTCCGGCAGGACGTTCTTTTCCTTCAGGAGGGCGCCGGCGTTCTTTGCCTCGGCGACACCCTTCTCGGTGAGATCGACGTCTACCCAGCCGGTGAACTGATTGGACTCGTTCCATACGCTCTGTCCGTGGCGCAGGAGGATTAGCTTACCTTCAGTCATACGTACTACTTTGCCACTTTTCTCCGGTGCCAGCTAGCCCTGCGCCTGGCGATGCCCGCAGTCGTTGACCTCGCGCTGCATAACCCGCTCGTAGAGCTCCGCGAGACGCTCGGCAGACGAGGCCCAGCTGAAGGTCTTGGCGTGTTCGGCGGCTGCTTCGCCCATGGCGATTCGGCGGGGGTCGTCGTCGAGAAGCGACGCCAGAGCATCCGCCCACGCGTCGGTATCGTGCCCGCTGACCAGCACGCCCGTCTCATTGTCACGCACGGCGATCGGCAAACCGCCCACGCGCGAGGCCACCACCGGTGTGCCCGTGGCCTGGGCTTCCACGGCCACCAGGCCGAAGGACTCGTTGTAGCTGGGCACGGCCACGATGTCGGCGGCCTGATAGACGGCCACCAGCTCCTCTGGCGGACGGGGGTCGATGAAGCGGATGCGGCCAGCCACCCCCTCCTCCTGCGCCAGCTGGCGGTAGCGCTCCAGGGTGGAGGTGCTTCCCGACGCCCCTCCGCAGATGAGTACGCGCAGGTTGCGCTGCGGGTCGCGGCGAATGAGCTCGCCGACCGCGCGAATGAGCACCTGGGGCCCCTTGAGCTCCTGCATACGCCCCACAAACGCGATGACCTTGGCATGCAGCGGCACGCCCAGGTGGCGGCGGGAGCGCTCCGTGTTGCGATCAGTACCCGGGGTAAACACCTCGATGTCGGCGCCGGGAGAGACCACGTGCACCCGCTGCTGCTCGGCGTCATAGTGCTCGATGAGGTCCGCCACCTCCGCCTCGGTATTGACCACCAGGGCATCTGCATTGTCGGTGACCTGCTGCTCGCAGATCCGCCGGGCCTCGGATTCCGGGGCATCCCCCTCCGCGAGATAAGCATTCTTGACCGCCGCCAGGGTGTGGGCGGTGTGCACCAGCGGGACGCGCCAAAGATCGCGCAACAGCCAGCCCACCTGCCCAGAAAGCCAGTAGTGGGAGTGGATCAGGTCGTAGTGCAGGTTATGGCAGCGCTGGAACTGCACTATGCCTCCGGTAAAGGCTGCCAGCTGGGTGGACAGCTCGTCCTTGCTCAGCCCCTCGTACGGCCCGGCCACGATGTTGATAACGCGCAGCCCCGGCTCCACCTCGACGATCTCGCCTTGGCTCGGTCGCGTGGCACGGGTAAAGACGTCTACGCTCACTCCCCGGCGAGCGAGTTGTCGCGCGATGGCCAGAACGTACACGTTCATTCCCCCGGCGTCCCCCATCCCGGGCTGTTCGAGCGGGGAGGTGTGCATGGAGATCATCGCGACAAACATGAGGCAAGTCTAACCGCGCCGGCATTCCGCAGGGTTACGCTCTCGTAGGTTATGCTTACAGCCGCGAAACTAACTGAGTCCCCCGAAAACCTGTTGAGTTGAGGAGTTTTTCATGAGCGCAGCAGAGACCAAGGCCTGGCTTTCCTCCTACAGCGAGTGGACCCCCGCGTCGCTGGACTACGGTTCGATGACGCTTAACGACGTCTACCGCCACCGACTCGAGGAACACCTGGACAAGCCCGCAACATGGTTCTTCGGGCGCACCACCACCTATGGCGAACTGGACAAGCAGGTCAAGGGCGCAGCAGCCGGCCTACGTGCGCTGGGCGTGCGCACAGGCGACCGGGTTGTGCTGGCCATGCCCAACTGCCCGCAACACGTGGCCGCCTACTACGCGATTCTTTCGCTCGGAGCCGTCGTGGTCGAACACAACCCGCTCTACACCGCGCATGAGCTCACCGCCCCGATGGATAACCACGAGGCCCGGGTCGCCATTGTGTGGGACAAGGCCGTGCCTACCTTTGAGACGCTGCGCGCTAACACCAGCCTGGAGACGATCGTCTCGGTCAACATGATCCTCGCGATGCCGCGCTCCAAGCAGTTTGCGCTGAGCCTGCCCATCCCTAAGATCCGGGCCGCACGCGAGCAGCTGCACGCCCCGGCTAAGGACACGGTTACCTGGGAATCGCTGGTGAGCAAGGAAATTGGCGGTACCGGTGCTGATCTTGAACCGCTCGATTCGATCACCCCGGATTCCCCCGCAGTGATCATGTACACCTCGGGTACGACCGGCACCCCGAAGGGTGCGGTGCTCACTCACGGGAACCTCTACGCCAACCTCCTGCAGGGCAAGCAGTGGGTGCCCGGTATGGGCGAGAAGGAGGAGCGCATCCTGGCCGCACTTCCGTTCTTCCACGCCTACGGCATGACGATGGCACTCACACTCACGATCTTTCTCAAGGGGGAGATGGTCCTGGTGCCCACTCCTAAGATCGAGCTGATCAGCGACGCCGTGATCAAGCGCAAGCCGACCCTCTTCTCCGGCGTTCCCCTGCTGTTTGAGAAGACGATCAAGGCTGCCGAAGAGAACAAGAAGATGTCCCTGGAGTCGGTGCGCGCCGCCTTCTGCGGAGCCGCCAACATGCCGGCCGACATCACCGCTGAATGGGAGCGCCACACTTCCGGAATGATGGTGGAGGGTTACGGTCTTACGGAAACCTCCCCGATCGTGATCGGCACGCCCATGAACGATTCCCGCAAGCGCGGTTACATCGGCCTCCCCTTCCCCGACACCCACGTCAAAATCGCCAACCCGGACAACTTGGACGAGATCATGCCGGACGGCCAAGAGGGCGAGATCCTGGTCAAGGCCCCGCAGGTGTTCTCTGGCTACCTCAACAACCCGGAGGCGACTGAGGCGGCCTTCCACAAGGGATACTTCCGAACCGGTGACGTGGGAGTGATGGACCCGGATGGATTCGTCAAACTCGTGGCCCGCATCAAGGAGGTCATCATCACCGGTGGCTTTAACGTCTTCCCGCCGGAGGTCGAATCCGCTCTGCGCGAGCATCGCGACGTGGCCGACGTGGCCGTGGTGGGTCGCCCGCGCCCCGACGGCTCCGAGGACGTCGTGGCCTGCGTTGTGCTTAACGACGGCGCCGCGCTCGACCCGGAGGGCCTCAAGGACTTCGCCCGCGAGCGCCTGACCCGCTACAAGGTCCCGCGCACCTTCTACCACTTCGAGGAGCTGCCCACGAACATCATGGGCAAGGTCGTCCGCAAGGACGTCCAGGCCGAACTGCTTTCGCTGCTGGAAAAGGACAAGTAAGCACCTCCTGCATCGCCCCGGCAACACGCCCACCGAGTGGTGGGCGTTTCTTTTTACTCTGCCGTAAGTTACGGTTACGTAGCCGTATAGTTTTCTATGGGAAAGAACAGGATCAATCATGAGCTTGACCCCCTTGTCCGAACTCACCGGGAATCATCCCCCTGCGATCCTCTTCGCCGGCCAGGCAAGTGCCTGGCAAAAAGCGCTGGCCGACGCATCCAGCACCCCGCATAGCGCTGCCCGCCTGCGCGACCTCCTGCGTTCGGCCCGGGCACGCCTTGCCCCTCTTGCCCGCGAGCTCACTGCCACCCTGCCCGGCGCGGCCGACCGCCTGGCCGAGCTCATCGGGGCCGAAGCTACGAAAGTGACGAACCAGCCCCTCGACGTCCACCCCGCGGTAAGCATCCCCGGCATCACGCTGGGCCAGATCGCGGCTACCGATCACCTGCGCGAGATCGGCCTGCCGGTGGACTCCTGCGAGCTCATCGCACACTCCCAAGGCCGCCTCGGTGTGGCCGCGGTGGCTGAACCGGAAACCGCCCTCGCCTTCGCTCTGCTGCTGGGCGCAGCCGCCAACCAGGTGCACGGCAGCGCAGATAGCGATTCTCACCTGCTCAGCGTGCAGGGAATCAACCGGGAAGCCCTCCACGAGATCATTGCCGGAACCGGGGCGGAGGTCGCCGTGGTCAACGGCCCGCGCCATGTCACGCTCTCGGGAACCCCCGCTGAGCTCGCAGCGGCCCAGCGAGCACTCGAGACCGCAGCCGAGCGCAGCAACGACGAGATCTCTGCTGCCCGTCGAGGCGGTGCCGGAGTTGACCTGCGATGCACCCGGTTGGCGGTGGCCTATCCCTTCCACCATTCGACCAACCAAGCAGCGGCTGACCTGGCGGTCCGCTGGGCCGACGAATGCGGATTGAGCTTTAGCGGCACGAGCGCACACGAGCTGGCCGAGCAGATTCTGGTGGAGCCGGACGAGTTTGCCTCTCGTCCCATCGCCGCGCGCTACGTGCTGAGCTTGGACGAGGGGGTAGGACGCATCGTCGAAAAGCTCGTCGAAGGCCGTGGCACCGCCGTCATCAACGCAGCTACGGCGGCCGCGCGCGATCTGCTGGCAACCCCCGGCGCGACGCTGCCCGAGCCTCTGGATTACTCCTCCTTCGCCCCGCGCCTGGTCACGCTCGACGACGGCCGCACCTACACCCAAACCCGATTCTCCGAGCTCACCGGTTTGTCGCCGATCCTTTTGGGAGGCATGACCCCCACCACCGCGGACGCCGGCATTGTGGCTGCCGCCGCCAACGCGGGGTACTGGACGGAGCTGGCAGGCGGCGGCATGTACTCCGACGAGGTATTCAACGAGCAGGTCGTGCGCCTCGAGGAGAGCCTGCAGCCGGGTCGCACCGCGCAGTTCAACACGATGTTCATGGATCGGTTCTTGTGGAACCTCCACTTTGGACCGGCCGGCATCGTGCCCAAGGCGCGTGCCGCTGGGGCCCCGTTCTCCGGCGTGGTGATCTCCGCCGGCATTCCGGAGATCGACGAGGCGGGAGAGCTCATCCAGCGCCTGCATAAAGAGGGCTTCACCTACGTGGCGTTCAAGCCCGGAACTCCGTCGCAGATCCGGGATGTGGTGGCCATCGCCCAGGAGTACCCCGATGTCGATCTGGTGATGATGGTGGAGGACGGGCACGCCGGCGGGCATCACTCGTGGACCGACCTGGACGAGATGCTGCTGGAAACCTATGCGGAGATTCGCCGCAGCCCCAACCTGGTGCTGACCGTGGGAGGTGGCGTACATGCTCCGGAACGGGCGAGCGCGCTGCTGACCGGCGAGTGGTCCAAGCGTTATCAGGTCCCACCGATGCCGGTTGACGGGGTCTTTGTGGGAACGGTCGCCATGGCCTGCCGGGAGGCGCAGGCCACCGACTCCGTTAAACAGCTGCTCGTGGACACACCGGGCATCGATTACCAGACCAACGGCGGCTGGGTCGCCCGCGGCACGGGGTCGGGTGGTGCCGCCTCCTCGCAGTCGCACTTGCTGGCGGACATCCACGAGGTGGACAACTCCTTTGCCCGCGCCTCGCGCCTGATCACCTCGTTGTCGCTGGAAGAGTACGCGCAGCGTCGCGACGAGATCATCGAGCATCTCAACCACACCTGCAAGCCCTATTTCGGCGACGTGGAAGCCATGACGTATGCCGAGTGGATCAATCGCTTTGTGGAGCTGGCCCACCCGTTCGTCGACTCCTCCTGGGACGATCGCTTCCTGGACCTACTCCACCGCATCGAGGCCCGGCTTAACCCGGCCGACCACGGCGAGATCGAGACGCTCTTTCCTGTTACACCCGCCGACCCAGTTGCTGCGACACGCCAACTCCTTGAGGCCTACCCCAGCGCGCAGACCACCACGGTGTCTCCCCGTGATGCCGCCTGGTGGATCGCCCTGCACTACAAGCACCCCAAGCCCATGCCCTGGGTCCCGGCTATCGACGGCGATCTGGCCACCTGGTTTGGCAAGGACACCCTGTGGCAGGCCCAGGACGAGCGCTACACCGCCGACCAGGTCCGCATCATCCCGGGACCGGTTGCCGTGGCCGGCATTGCCCGTCAGGACGAACCCATTGCCGAGCTGCTGGCTCGCTTTGAGCAGGCAGCCACGCAGCGCCTTTCCGAGCTGGGGGTGCAGCCGGAAAGCGTCTTTGCTCGTTTGCACTCAGCCCGCTCCGCGGAGGAGTACCTGCGCAGCGCCCCGTACCTGGTGTGGCATGGGCACCTCATCGATAACCCGGCACACACGATGGCTCCCGAGGTCTGCGAGGTCGTCCACGACGAGGACGGCTGGGCCCTGCGGGTCCATACCGACTCGGCGTGGGATGAACTCGATCCTGCTGAGCGCCCCTTCTACGTCCACAGCGTGAGCATTCCGGTGCAGCTTCCCGCTGGCGCGGCCACGGGAGCACACCCCGTGGTCAGCGACGATCGCCTTCCCCGGGCAGTCTTTGACCTGCTCAGTGGCCTGGCAGGTGTGGGGTCTACGTCGGCCAGCGGTGACCGCATCGACAAGCTGCCGGCCCTGGAACCCAGCGATGAGTCCCCCTATGGCGTGGTCCACGACTCGTTTACCTTCACTCCCGACCTGTTGCAGGCGCACACCGCGGTCACCGGCGCAGCGCTGGGCAGCGTGCGCCCCGGAACCCCGGACGTGCTGGTTGGCCCCTGCTGGCCGGCCATCTACACCGCGCTAGGTTCGGGCCGCTTGAGCGACGGTTTCCCCGTCATCGAGGGACTGCTCAACGCCGTACACCTCAATCACGTCATTGACCTGCGCAAGGATCTCTCCGAGCTGGCCGACGGCCGCACGATCGACGTGACCAGCCGCTGCACCGCCATCGAGGAGTCCGCCTCCGGGCGCATCGTCACCGTGGAGCTGGAACTGTTCGATGCCGGAGAAATCGTGGCCACGCAGATGCAGCGCTTTGCCATCCGCGGCCGCGCCCACGGCAGCTCGGCCCCCTCCCCCGCACCGGAGTGGGGTGGCGGAAAGTCCTCGACCAAGGTCGTGAGCACACCGCGCTCCTTCCTGGAACGCGCCACCGTCCACGCCCCGGCGGACATGACCCCGTTCGCGCTGGTCTCGGGTGATTACAATCCGATTCACACCTCCGCGCACGCCGCCCAGCTGGTCGGCTTGGAGGACGCCCTGGTGCACGGCATGTGGCTGTCCGCCACCGCTCAGCACCTGGCGGGCCGCCACGGGTGCGTGGTGGGCTGGACCTACTCGATGTACGGCATGGTGCAGCTGCGCGATGCCGTGGAGATCACCGTCGAGCGCGTGGGACGTAAGGGCATTCACCCGGCCCTCGAGGTGACGTGCCGCATCGACGGCGAGGTGGTCTCGGTAGGCCAAGCGCTGCTGGCCCAGCCGCGCACGGCCTACGTCTACCCCGGCCAGGGAATTCAGACTGAGGGCATGGGAGCGGCCGATCGCGCCGCCAGCCCCGCTGCCCGCGAGGTCTTTGCCCGCGCCGACGCCCATACTCGCACCCAGCACGGCTTTTCCATCCAGCACATCATCGACGACAACCCGGTGGAGCTTTCCGTCCGTGGCACCCTGTTCACCCATCCGCAGGGTGTGCTGCATCTGACCCAGTTCACGCAGGTCGCGCTGGCCGTGGTGGCCTATGCGCAAACCGAGCGCCTGCGCGAGGCCAACGCCCTGGGCTCCAACGCGCTCTATGCCGGCCATTCCCTGGGCGAGTACACCGCTTTGGCCTCACAGGCCAATATCTTCGACCTGGAATCGGTCATCGACGTGGTCTACTCCCGCGGCACCGCCATGGGTTCCCTGGTCGAACGCGATGAGCAGGGCAATTCCAACTACGCCATGGCGGCCCTGCGCCCCAACCTGATCGCCGTCAGTGACGCGCAGGTCACCGACTATGTGGCCGAGATTGCGCAGCGCACCGGGGAATTCCTGGAGATCGTCAACTACAACATCGCGGGCCAGCAGTACTCGGTCGCCGGCACCAAGGCCGGCCTGGCGGCGCTCACCCAGCAGGCCACCGCGGTCCACCCCCGGGCCGTGGTGACCGTGCCCGGCATCGACGTGCCCTTCCACTCCAGTGTGCTGCGCCCCGGCGTGGCGGACTTTGCGGAGAAGCTCGACGCGTTGCTGCCTGCCCAGCTCGACCTGGATGCCCTGGTGGGGCGTTACATCCCGAACCTGGTGGCTCGTCCGTTCGCTCTCGATGACGACTTTATCGACGCCGTGCGTGCTGCCGCCCCATCGCAGCGACTGGCGGGCAAGAAGGTTGCCGACTTCGCCAGTGAGCACGAGCTCGCCCGCGTCCTCATGATCGAGCTGCTGAGCTGGCAGTTCGCCTCCCCGGTGCGCTGGATCGAGACCCAGGATGTGTTATTCGACAGCGCCGAACAGATCATCGAGGTCGGCCTCGCCTCCTCCCCGACGCTGAGCACCATGGCTCAGCGTTCCCTGAAGATCCTGGGCAAGGACATGCCAGTACTCAATGTGGAGCGCGATCAGGAGCAGGTCATGCTCAGCGACGTGGCCAGCGCCCCGGTCGAAGAAGAAGCGGACACTCCTGTCCCGGCTGCGGTGGAGGAAAGCCCGGAGGAGCCGGTTAAGCCGGTGGAAGTGAGCGTCGACAAGCGCCACACCGCCGCGCCCGAGCTGTCCTTCCGTGCCGCGGACGCGATCATGAACCTGTGCGCTTATAGCAACAAGCTGCGCCTGGAGCAGATCAGCGACACCGACACGGTGGAGGAGCTGACTAATGGTGTGTCCTCGCGCAGAAATCAGCTGCTCATGGACATGTCCGCCGAGCTGGGGGTGCCCGCCATCGACGGTGCCGCCGAGGCCACGATGACGCAGCTGCGCGAGCGCGTGGATGCCTCAGTTGCGGGGTACTCTCCGTTTGGCCCCGTACTCAGCGAGGCGCTGACTTCCCGCCTGCGCACACTCCTCGGAGCCTCCGGAGTGAAGTCCTCTGCGATCGGTGAGCGCGTCACCAGCACCTGGGGCCTGCCCGGCTCCTGGGTCCCGCACGTGGAGTGCGAGATTCTCCTGGGCACCCGCGAAGGCGACTCGGTACGCGGTGGGCAGCTGGCTACGCTTCCGACGAGCGCGTCGAACAAGGCCGAGGCGCATGCGCTTATCGACGCCGCCGTCAACGCCCTCGCCTCCCGCCACGGAGTCGCTGTTTCCCTGGATAATGCCTCCGCGCAACCGGGGGCGGCCATGGTCGACTCCGCCGCGCTGAACGCCTTCGCCGATTCAGTCACCGGCCCCGACGGAGTCTTGGCAGCCACGGCCCGCACTGTTCTCGAGCACCTGGGCCTGCAGCCCGAACCCGCGCCCGCCGCGGAGACCGACTCCCAGGCAGCCGTCTTAAGCACCATCGAGGCCGAACTGGGCAGCGGCTGGCTGGACATGGTCTCTCCTGCCTTCGACGAGCGCCAGGCCGTGCTTTTCGACGACCGCTTCGCCTACGCCCGCGAAGATCTCGCGCGCGTTGCACTCGGCGAGATCACGTTGCCTGCCCACCGCTTTGCCGGAGATGGGGCAGTCGTGGCCAACCAGGCGCGCTGGTGGGCAGATAACGGCGGTGCCGACCCGCAGCTGCTGGGCGCCATCGCTGACCAGGCGCAGTCTTCGCCAAAGCGCGAGTTTGCCGAGGATATTGCCCTGGTTACCGGTGCCGCTCCGGGATCCATCGCCGAGGCGCTGGTGGCTGGCTTGCTGGCCGAGGGCGCCACGGTGATCATGACCGCCTCGCGCATCAGCCAGCAGCGCAAGGAGTTTGCCCGCCAGCTCTTTGCCGAGCACGGCGTGGCCGGCTCCGCGCTCTGGCTGGTTCCGGCCAACCTCTCCAGCTTCCGGGACGTGGACTCGCTGATTGCGTGGATCTCCACCGAGCAGGTGGAGACGGTCGGTTCGGAAGTCAAGGTGCTCAAGCCTGCGCTGGTGCCCACGCTGGCCTTCCCCTTTGCCGCCCCCGGAGTCTCCGGTTCGGTGGCCGATGCTGGCCCTCAAACAGAGAATCAGGCCCGACTGCTGTTGTGGTCGGTCGAGCGCACCATCGCCGGCCTCGCGGAGGTGGCAGCGCGGAGCGCCGATACCCGCACGCACATCGTGCTGCCGGGCAGCCCCAACCGCGGAATGTTCGGCGGCGACGGAGCATACGCCGAGGTCAAAAACGCCTTGGATGCGATCCTGGCCAAGTGGAGCTCGGAGTCCGGCTGGCCGGAGGCGGTCACGCTGGCACAGGCCAAGATCGGCTGGGTTGCCGGCACCCACCTGATGGCAGGCAACGACGTCCTGGTCCCGGCCGCCCAGGAGGCGGGCATCCGCGTCTGGACCCCAGACGAGATCTCTGCGCATCTCCTGCAGCTGGCCACCCCGCAGGCTCGCGAGCGCGCCTGCGAGCGCCCGCTTGAGGCCGACCTCACCGGTGGGTTGGGCGAGCGCGAGTTCTCCATCGCCGAGCTGGCCCACGCTGCAGCTGCTTCTCCAAGCGCCGAGGAGCCCCGCGCGACCACGCACGTGCGTGCTCTGCCCAACACGCCGAATCCTCACCAGGTCGCTGGCGTGGAGGTCGGCGAGGTGACGCGGTCCCTGGAGGACATGGTCGTCGTCGTCGGCATTGGGGAAGCCTCCTCTTGGGGCTCTGGGCGTACCCGGTTCGAGGCCGAGTACGGCATCCAGCGCGACGGCACCGTGGATCTGACCGCCGCCGGTGTGCTCGAGCTGGCGTGGATGACCGGCCTGGTGCGCTGGAGCGAGGACCCCACTCCGGGCTGGTACGACGCCTCCGGCGAGCTGGTGGCGGAGGAGGACATCTACGATCGCTTCCGCGACGAGGTGCTGGCCCGCTCCGGCATCCGCGAGCTCAGCGACAAGTATCACCTGGTTGACCAGGGATCCATCGACCTGACCACCGTCTTCTTGGACCGGGACATCACCTTCCCGGTGGACTCCGAGGCCCAAGCTCGCGACATCGCTGCCGCGGACCCGGACATGACGCGCATTGCTCAGGTCGACGGAGAGTGGCAGGTCACCCGCCTCAAGGGCGCGACCGCGCACGTCCCGCGCAAGGCCACGCTGAGCCGCACGGTGGCCGGTCAGATGCCCGAGGGCTTCGACCCCGGCGCGTGGGGCATTCCCGAGCACATGGTGGATTCGCTCGACCGCATGGCGGTATGGAACCTGGTCACTGCGGTCGACGCGTTCATCAACGCGGGATTCAGCCCGGCTGAGCTGCTGCAGGCCGTGCATCCTCTCGACGTGGCCACCACCCAGGGCACCGGCATCGGTGGCATGGAGAGCCTGCACAAGGTGTTCGTCTCCCGCTTCCTGGGCGAGGATCGCCCCAGCGACATCCTCCAGGAGGCGCTGCCCAACGTGGTGGCCGCGCACACGATGCAGTCGCTGGTGGGTGGCTATGGTTCGATGATCCACCCCATCGGCGCCTGCGCCACGGCCGCGGTTTCCATCGAGGAGGCTGCCGACAAGATCGCCCTGGGTAAGGCGGACTTTGTGGTCGCCGGTGGTATCGACGACGTCCAGGTGGAGTCCCTCACCGGTTTCGGCGACATGAATGCCACCGCGCAGACCCAGGCCATGCGTAACAAGGGCATCGCTGATCGCTTTATCTCTCGTGCCAACGATCGCCGCCGCGGCGGCTTCCTCGAGGCCGAAGGAGGCGGAACCGTGCTGCTGGCACGCGCCTCTGTGGCGGCAGACCTCGGACTGCCGGTCCACGCGGTGCTTGTCCACGCCGCCTCGTATGGCGACGGTGCCCACACGTCCATCCCCGCGCCGGGCATCGGCGTGCTCGGCGCAGCTCGTGGCGGCGAGAATTCCCGCCTGGCTCGCTCGCTGCGCAGCCTGGGTCTGAGTCCGAACGACGTGCGCGTGTTGTCCAAGCATGACACCTCCACCAACGCCAACGACCCGAACGAGGCCGAGCTGCACTCGCTGCTCTGGCCGGCCATCGGACGCGACCCGGACGCGCCCATGTTTGTGATCTCGCAAAAGAGCCTGACCGGCCACGCCAAGGCGGGTGCGGCGCTGTTCCAGACGGGAGGGCTTATCGACGCCCTGCGTACCGGAAAGCTCCCCGCCAACGCCTCGTTGGACACCGTGGATCCGCTCATTGAGCCCAAGGCCACCAGCCTGGTGTGGCTGCGCTCGCCTCTGCACCTAGGCGAGGTCAAGGCGGCCGCGCTCACCTCGCTCGGCTTCGGCCATGTGGGAGCTCTGGTCGTCTACGCCCACCCGGGAGTCTTTGAGGCCGCCCTGCGCGCTGCTGGGCGCAGCGTGGAACAGTGGCGTAAGCGGGCAACCGAGCGTCTGCGCCGAGGGGCGGCTCGCCTGCAGGCGGGCATGCTGGGTAGGGCACCGCTCTTTGTTCCCATCGAGGGACGTCGTCTGCCCGCGGACAACGCACACGAGGCGGAGATCGCGATGCTTCTCGACGCCTCTGCTCGCCTCTCCGCCGACGGACACTACTAGGAGCGTAGGGCCGAGTGCTTCCGGCTGTAGCCGAAGTACACGGCCAGCCCCACCGCTAGCCAGATAATAAAGGTCAGCCAGGTCTCTGGCCCCAGCCCCAGCATCAGCAACGCGCAAAAGGCGATACCGAGCATGGGAACGAGGGGAAACAGTGGAGTCCGAAAGCCCTCGTTCACGCCCTCGGGGGCCTTGCGGCGCAGCACAATGACCGAGACGTTGACGATGGTGAACGCCACCAACGCACCGATGCTGGTGGCATCGGCGAGCTCGCCTAGCGGGATGAGCGCAGCCAGGATGGCCACAAATGCGCCGACGATGATGATGTTGGCGCTGGGCACATTCGTCTTCGGGTTAACTCGCCCGAAGATCGGGGGAATCAGCCGATCGCGCGACATGGTGAACAGGATGCGCGTCTGGCCGTACATGACAGACAGCACCACCGAGGAGATGGCGATCACCGCTCCCGCCGAGAGGATCAGCGCGGCCCAGTTGCCCTGCGTCGCTTCCTTCATCACACGTGCCAGAGAGGCCTCGGACTCCCCCAACTGGGTCCAGTTCAGCGCGCCCAACGCGGCAACGGCGACCAGGCAATAGACGGCGGTAACGATGCCGAGCGACCAGATGATCGCTCGCGGCAGGTCGCGCTGCGGGTTCTTCGCCTCGTTCGCGGCTGTCGACGCGGCGTCGAAGCCCACATAGGAGAAAAACACCTGGGAGGCCGCCACCGTCACTCCCACCGCTCCCAAGGGCGCGAAGGGCGCAAAGTTACCGGCCTTAAACGCCGTAAAGGCCACCACACAGAAGAATGCCAGCACGGCGATCTTGAGCCCCACCATGACCGTGTTGACCACGGCGGACTCCTTGCCACCGGTCAGCAGCACGAGCGTCGCCAAGATCACCACGACCGCAGCCGGCAGGTTGATGAGCCCACCTGAACCGGGGCCGGCATTCAGAACGTCGGGAAGCGCGACGTTAAACATGCCGGTGAGCAGCTCGTTGATGTACTGCCCCCAACCCACCGCAACTGCGGCCACCGAAACGGCGTACTCGAGCATGAGGCACCAACCACACACCCAGGCGACGATCTCTCCGACCGTGGCGTAGGCATAGGAATAGGAGGAGCCAGATACCGGCACGCGACTGGCCATCTCGGCATAGGAGAGCGCCGAAAATCCGGCGGTTAGCGCTGCCAAGACGAAGGACAACACCAGGGCTGGCCCGGCCAGCGGTGCCGCCTCTCCCAGTACGACGAAGATTCCCGTGCCCAGCGAGGCACCCACGGACAAAGCCGTGAGGTGGACCACGCCCATGGAGCGTCTGAGGCCACCGTCTTCTTCAGTGTCCTCGATGACTCGAGAAATGGGCTTGCGTGCAAAGACGGAAACCGCGGGAGTCGTTCCTGTCATGGGTTTACCACCTAAATACTCACGCCGATCCACACCGGCTCGGGCTCCAGAGTGATGCCAAACTTCGCGCTCACCCCGTCACGCACGGTGCGTGCGAGCTGCACAATGTCGTCCGTGGTGGCCGACCCACGATTGGTCAGCGCAAGGGTGTGCTTGGTCGATAGTCGAGCTGCCGCATCTTCTCCGGGGAAACCGCGCGGGAATCCGGCACGCTCGATGAGCCAGGCCGCCGAAAGCTTCACTCCTGCATCGACGTCCCAGCGCGGCATGCGCTCCTCACCGACTTTCTCGTACACGCGATCGGCGACCGCGGCGTCGACAATAGGGTTGGTAAAGAAGGAACCGGCGGACCAGGTATCCGGATCATCCGGGTCGCTGACCATGCCCTTAGAGCTGCGCAGCGCGAGAACCTCCGCACGCACCTCGGCGGCCGGTCGCCGGTCTCCCGGAGCGCCGGCTAGCTGGCCGAAGCGCAGGGGGGCAGAGAGGGCGTCGTCACGCAACTGCATCTCCATCTCCAGGACCACTGCGCGCTGGGTGAACTTCAGGTTGGAGTAGCGATACGCCAGATCCAGCTCGCTGGCCTGGACCCAGGAGGTCTCGCCGCTGCGCCGGTCGTACAGCTTGACCCGGGTGAGTACGTCGGAGATTTCAACACCGTAAGCACCCACGTTTTGCACCGGAGTCGCACCCGCGGACCCAGGAATTCCGGACAGGCACTCGATGCCTCCCAGCCCCTTGTCCACGCAGGCTGCCACAACGTCGTCCCACACCATGCCGGCCTGCACGCGCACGAGCCCGCCGTCGAAGAACTCGATCCCGGAGTTCTCGAGCTTGACCACCACGACGTCCACCTCGCCCTCGGCGATGACCAGGTTGGAGCCACCGCCGAGGATGAGGGTGGGCACGGCGGCATCGTCGAGAAGCGACACCACCTCGGTGATGGCCTCCTGGGTCTGGCACCGCACGAGCGCGCGGGGGCGTCCCCCAACCCGGAGCGTGGTCAGCTCGCTCAGGGTGGTGTCGTGCTCGACGGTGGCGCCGGGAATCTCACGGGGTACAAGAAACTCGTTCACCCGTACCACGGTAGTCTGTTGCCCATGGCTACCCGTAGCGAGAACACTGTCACCATCAATCAGCCGCTGGATAAGGTCCAGCAGGCCTACGCGAACGAGGACTACTGGCGTTACATCGCTGCCAACCTGTCCCCCGAGCCCGGCGAGGTTGCTGAGTTCAACCCCGGCTCCGTCACCCTGTACGAGGTGCTGCCGCTCGACCTGCTGCCCGAGGCCGTGCGCTCCATGGTTTCGCAGTCCCTGAAGGTCAAGCGCGTGGTCACCATCGAGGGTGAAAACTACAACTACACCGCTGACGTCAAGGGCACCCCGGTGGACTTCTCCGGTGAGGCCAAGCTGGCTGACGCAGGCGAGAACACCACCCTGGCCTACGACAACGAGGTCTCTGTGAACATCCCGTTCATGGGTCCGGCCATTGAGCCGAAGGTCGCTGAGGCCCTGGAGGAGCTCTTCCAGAAGGAAGGCGACCTCACCGCTACCTGGATCTCGGAGAACCTCTAACTCCGTATGGCCGATCACGCCCACAACCTCCGCGCCGAGGGTGGGCGTTTTCGTCCCTTTGGGGTGATTACCCGCGGCACGACCGGCGTCAACCGCCTCCGGCGTTGCGATCGCTGGATGACCCACCACCCCGACATTTCCTCTCTCCTGCGCGCGCACCCTGCGCCCCTAGCCCTGGACGTGGGCTACGGCGCCTCGCACACCACCACGGTCGAATGGGCTCGGTGGATGCGCCGCGTCAACCCGTCCGTCGAGGTCATCGGCCTAGAGATTGACCCCGAACGCGTCCTCGCTCCCCGCGATGGAGTGCGCTTCGAACTCGGCGGCTTCGAGCTGGCCGGCCACTCCCCTCATCTGGTCCGCGCCTTTAATGTGCTGCGTCAATACGATGTCGACCAGGTGCCCGCCGCCTGGGAGTCGGTGACGTCACGCCTCAAGCCCGGTGGGATGTTCGTGGAAGGGACCTGCGACGAGATCGGCCGGCGCTCGTGTTGGTTGCTTATCGACGCCTCCGGCCCCCGCACCCTCACCATGGCCTGGGACGCCTTCGACATCGAGCAGCCCTCAGACGTGGCCGAGCGCCTGCCCAAGGTGCTCATCCACCGCAATCGCCCAGGCGAGAAGATCTACGAACTACTGCTTGCGGCCGATGAGGCTTATCGACGCGCCGCCGCATTCGCGCCCTACGGGCCGCGTGTGAGGTGGGAGAAGGCACATGACTCCCTCCGCGCTGCCGGGGTTCCCATCTATCCGCGTTCGCGCCGGCGCACCCGCGATTGCTTCCTCACCATCGACTGGGAACACGTCAAGCCCTAAGCTTGTATGCCATGGCTCGTTCTTCTATCGGAAGCGTGCTGGCCAAGATTGTGGCCATCACCCTGCTCATACTGCTCATTCTCATCGTCGTGGGAGAGATCCTGGCGCGCATGTTCGTTGCTGATCAGATCCGCGAAGGATTTGTGGAGCAAGCAAAGGCCGAAGGCGCTACCTCGGTGGAAGAACCGCACGTCTCCTTCGGTACGGTTCCGCTACTGACGTCCCTGATCACCGGCAAGGTTCACCACCTCGACCTCGGGGTTCCCTCCACCCTCAACCTGGACGGGGCCAACATCACCGGCGTGCCGGCCTCCGATGTCTCCCTGGAGGGCATGGAGCTGCGCGGCGACAACGTCGCCGACAACGTCCACGTGAGCACCCAGCTGCCCACCGACATGCTGCTGCGCATCGTGCAGGATCAGATCGCCCAAAATCCGCCCGCCGACCTCGGTCCGCTGACCAAGTACCTGACCGTCACCGACATGACCACCCTGCCTGAGCAGGACGCCATAGGTGTCGAACTGGTCAACGGCGCGGCCACCCTCACCGTGCAGCCAGAGGCCCGTGATGGCCAGCTCGCGTTCACCGTGATCGACTCTCAGGTGCTGGGCATTTCCCTTCCCGACTCCGTGTCCCAGGCGCTGACGGCGGGCATGCAATCGGCGGTCGAGGACTCCACCGCACAGCAAGAGGGCCTGCGCATCGACGCCGTCGATGTACAGGCCCCCGGGGTGCACCTGGACTTGAGCGGATCACAGATCCCGCTCAAGCAGCTGCAGTAATTACCAGCCGTAGTTACCGGAGATAATGTCCTTGAGCTGCGGGCGGACATCGAAGAAGTACACGCCGATGACCACCATGCCCGCCCAGGACAGGAACGGGAAGTGGGTGGCCACCACCAGTGCCGAGAGCACCAGCAGGCCGACCCACACCCACTTTCCTTGACGATCACCCGCCGGGAAGGCATCTTCGCGGGTCATTGCAGCCAGCACCGCGCCGACCAGCCCGGCCACGGCAACGAGCAGGAACAGGCCAGCCTCCACGAAGCTGTACCAGTTCAGGATTTCAATCGGATGCATCCAGATCTCCCCTTCTCTTAGGCGCCGAAAAGCGCAGTGCTCACAGTGTAAATGGCCAGGCCCGCCAGCGCGCCCACGATGGTGCCGTTGAGGCGAATGAACTGCAGATCCTTGCCCACCATCAGCTCGATCTTGTCGCTGGCCTCTTCCGCATCCCACTGGTGCACCGTCTCGGAAATGATCGCAGTGATCTCTCCGGAGTAGTTCTCCGCCAGGAACCGGACGGCCCCGGTGAGTCGGCGGTCCAGGCTGGCCCGCAGCTGCTCATCAGTCTGAATTCGCTCGCCCCATTCCTGCGCGATCTCCGTGACCTTGCGGCGCAGCACGGATTCGGGGTCGCGGGCGGCGTCGACAAGCGCCTCCGAGGCAGCGCGCCACAGCGTTCCTCCTGCCTGACGCACGGCCGCCGATCCCATGATGTCGCTCTTAATCTCCTCCACGCGCGCGATCATGGTGGGGTCGCTTTGCAAGTCTTGGGCCAGCTGAGCGATGAACCTGCGCAGCGACTCGCGAGCCTCATGCTGCGGGTCAGCTTCCACGTCCTCGACGAAGGAGACGATCTCGCGGTAAACGCGCGCGCCCACCAACTCGCGGGCGAATTGCGGGGCCCAGGTGGGCATGCGCTCGTCGATTGCATTCACGATGGTGAATTCTGAGCGATAGATGCGCTCCTTCGCCCACGTGATCGCGGAGTCGATGAGCGGCTCCGTCTTGCCATCGCGAATCAGCGACTCCAGCATCGTGCCGGCGGGTGGGCCCCATTCGGGCTCAGCGAAGCGTCCCACGATGTGCGTCTGGATCAGCGCGGCCGCCTCATCGTCGTCCATCGCCGTTATCGCGCGTTCGGTAAAGGTGCCCACCTCGCGCGAGACGGTCCGCGCATTATCAGGCTGTGCCAGCCACCCACCCACGCGCTGTGGAATCTCCGCCTGGGCGACCTTCTCCGTGATCAGCTGGGGGTTGAGGAAGTTCTCCCCCACAAACCCGCTCAGGGAGTCGCCCAGCTGATCCTTCTTCTTGGGTACCAGCGCGGTGTGCGGGATCGGCAGGCCCAGCGGGTGGCGAAACAGCGCGGTGACCGCGAACCAGTCAGCCAGGCCGCCGACCATGCCGGCCTCGGCCGCGGCGCGCACGTAGCCTACCCAGCCCGGCACCGGCCCCTGGCTCTGCCACCAGGAACATCCCAAGAAAATCACGGCGGCAAGGATAAGCAGGGCTGTGACCCCCGCCTTGTGCCGGCGCAGAGCGCGGCGCCGCTGTTCATCAGTCACCGAGGACTGCGCAAACTGAAAACTCATAATGCTTTCCCTTGTACACCACAAAAGCCCGCTCCCCAACGGGAAGCGGGCTCGAGGGCAGCTAGGTTGCTACTGGGTTCGTCCCGATCGGCGGACGTACTCCTTGTAGCCCTTACGGCCGGAGAAGATCAGGCCGAAGCCGACGATCAGCAGGCCGAAGCCGATGATCGCTCCGATAATCAGGAACAGCGACGGGCTGTGATCCACCGATCCGGTGCCGACCAGGCTCTGCCCGGCAGCCCAGATCATGGTGCCGAAACCGACTAGCGAGGCCATTACCAGGCCCATGCCCACCCACGTGGTGGTCACTAGCAGAGAGGAGTGGGAGGCGCCGAGCGACGACGGCTCGTAACCCTCGATGTAGTTGTCTTCCGCGTTTCCGTGAGTGTAGACCGGGTGTCCGTTCTCACGGGTGCGGTCGAGCGACGCGCTGTGGGAGCTCATGGCTGGTAATGGTCCTTTCCGTATTTACCTAAGAGACTTTAGTCGTCCTTGCCACGGAACGCGGCACGCGCACGCTCGCGGGTGACCGACGACACGGCGGTCAGCGGAATGCCGGCCGGGCAGACATCGGCGCACTCGCCGTAAAGGCTGCAGTGACCGAAGTTGGTCTCCAGCTCATCCACCATCTGACGGGCACGCTTGCCACGCTCCTCCTTGCCCAGCGGCATCAGGGAGAGGTGGGTCAGCTTGGCGCCGGTGAACAGGTGGGCAGCACCGTTCGGGCAGGCTGCCACGCAGGCGCCGCAGCCGATGCAGGCGGCGTGGTCCAGCGCCAGCTCGGCCTGCTCGGAGTTCTGGTGCAGGGTGTCTGCATCCGGAGCCGTGCCAGCGTTGATGGAGACGTATCCGCCCTGCTGCATGACGCGGTCCAGCGCGGAACGGTCGACGACCATGTCCTTGATCACCGGGTACGCAGCGGAACGCAGCGGCTCGAGCTTGATGTGGTCGCCATCGCTAAACGACGTCAGGCGCTGCTGGCAGGCCGGAGCGTGCTGGTCGGGGCCGTGCGGGCGGCCGTTGACCATCAGGCCACAGGTACCGCAGATGCCCTCGCGGCAGTCGGAGGCGAAAGCGTAGGGCTCCTCGCCACGCGCAACGATGCCGGAGTTGATGTGATCGAGCAGCTCCAGGATGGACATCTGCTCCTCTGCGTCGGGGACCTCCACGGTCTCAAACGCGCCGTCGTGATTCGGTCCGGCCTGACGCCAGATTTCTACAGTCAGCTTCATTACTTGTAGTTCCTTGTCTGCAGCGGGATCGATTCGAAGGTCAGCGGCTCTGCGTGGCGGATGAACTGGTTCTCCCCGTTGGGCTCCCAGGCGGAGACGAAGCACCAGTTCTCGTCGTCACGCTCAGCCTCGCCGTCTTCAGAGAGGTGATCGTCGCGGTAGTGGGCACCACAGGACTCATCGCGGTCCAGGGCGTCCACGCACATCAGCTCGGCCAGGTCGATGTAGTCGGCCACGCGGGCGGCATACTCGAGGGCCTGGTTCATGTAGTTGGCCTCGCCCGGCACGCGGACGTTGGCCCAGAAGTCGGCGCGCAGGGCGCGGATCTTCTCGATCGCGGTGGTCAGATCCTCCACGTTGCGCGACACACCACAGCCCCAGTAGAGCAGCTCGCCCAGCTCGCGGTGGTAGTCCTCTGCCGGACGCGGGTTCGGGCCCTGCACCGTCATCAGGCGGTTGATGCGATCCTCTGCACGCTGGACCGCGGCCTTCACGTCGGCGTGATCCAGGTCCAGGACCTCGGCGCCCAGGTGGTTAGCCAAGTAGTGAGGCACCGTGAACGGGAGGGTGAACCAGCCGTCGACAGAAGCGGACAGCAGGGAGTTCGCACCCAGGCGGTTAGCACCGTGGTAGGTCCAGGAGCACTCACCAGCGGCGAAGAGCCCCGGCAGGGAGGTCATCTCGTTGAAGTCCGTCCACAGGCCACCCATGGTGAAGTGGACGGTCGGCGCGATACGCATCGGGGTGTCGTGCGGATCCTCGCCGATGGACTCCTCGTACATCTTGAAGAGGTTGGAGTAGCGAGAGTCGATGGTCTCTCGGCCCAAACGCTCAAAGGCATCGCGGAAGTCCAGGTAGGCGGCGTTGCGCATCGGGCCCACGCCGTATCCGGCGTTGATCTGCTGGGAGATGGCGCGGGAGGCCACGTCACGCGGCACCAGGTTGCCGAAGGCCGGGTAGCGGCGCTCCAGGAAGTAGTCGCGCTCCTCCTCCGGGATGGAGTTGGGATCGCGATCGTCTTCCTTGTTCTTCGGGGTCCAGATACGACCGTCGTTACGCAGGGACTCCGACATCAGGGTGGTCTTGGACTGCCACACCGAGTTGACCGGCAGACCGGTCGGGTGGAACTGCACGAACGCCGGGGAAGCCAGGTAAGCACCCTGCTCGTAGGCACGCATCATGCCGCCGGCGTTGGAGTTCTTGGCCAGCGTGGACATGTGATAGACGTTGCCGTAACCGCCGGTCGCCAGGATGACGGCGTGGCCGGTATGCGGCTCGAGCTCACCCGTGATCAGGTTGCGGGTGACGATACCCTGGCAGCGACGCTCACCGTCCTGCTCGGTAACGATCAGTTCCTGCAGGTCGTTGTGGGTGAAGATCTCCACATTGCCCAGGTGGATCTGGCGCTGCAGAGCAGAGGCGGTGGACAGCTGCAGCTGCTGACCTGTTTGGCCACGGGTGTAGTAGGTACGCGAGACCTGGACACCACCGAAGGAACGGGTAGCCAGGGTTCCGCCGTACTCGCGGGCGAACGGAGCGCCGATGGCCGACATGTGGTCGATGACTCGGACGGACTCGACCGCCAGGCGCCAGCAGTCGGACTCACGGCAGCGGTAGTCGCCACCCTTGACGGTGTCCTTGACGTGGCGGTAAGCACCGTCGTTGTCCACCTTCTTGCCGCGGGCGGAGTTAACGCCACCCTGCGCAGCGATGGAGTGCGCACGGCGCGGAGCGTCGTGGTAGGTGAAAACCTTCACGTTGTAACCGAGCTCGCCGAGAGCAGCAGCGGCAGCGCCGCCGGACAGGCCCGTGCCCACCACCAGGATGGTGAACTTACGACGGTTCAGCGGAGACACCAGGTTCATGTGCTCCTTGTGGTACTCCCACATGTCCTTGGTGGGAACACCCTTGGGCTCGGCGCTATCGAGCACCGTGCCCACGCTGACGCCGGCAACGGACGACTGCGGAGCGTTAAAAGCAGTGGATGCAGAAGCGGTTGTGCTCATGGTCTAAAGAACTCCTAGCTCAGCAGGCCGAGGGCAATGGACAGGGGCATGACGATGTTGCCGATGACAACGATCGCCGGGATCACGGCCGCGAGGAACGTGAACAGCGACAGCCACTTCTTACCGGTGATGCCCAGGTCCGACGCTGCCAGGCGAATGCCGTGGAACAGGTGCAGGAACAGGCACAGCATGGCGATGACGTAGAAGATGGTCACCGGCCAGCGAGAGAAGGTGGCGATCATGTTGCTGTAAACCTCGCCGTGCTGGAAGGCGGCGGAGGCTGCAGGCTGCACACCGAGGGTCAGGTCCAGGATGTGGAAGATGATGAAGGCCAACAGCAAAACGCCGGTGATCAGCATCGAACGGGTAGCCGTGGAATCCAGGCCGCCCATGAGGTTGGTGCGACGGAACTTACCGCGCGACTGCTTAGAGCGGCTGATCAGAGTGATGGCACCGTGGATGTGCGCGATCACGGCTACCAGCAGCACGATTCGAGCGATCCACAGCAAGCCCTCGTGAGGCAGCAGGGGCTCGCCAGCCGAGCGCAGGAACTCTCCGTAAACATCGATGGCCGGCTCACCGTCGTGAGCGGGCAGGAAGATCTTCAGGTTGCCCACCATGTGCACGAGCACGAACAGGGCGAAGATCAGGCCAGTGATGGCCATTACAAGTTTGATGGCCCACGTCGGGTAGGCCGGCCGCTGACGAAGCGGCTGCTCAGTAATCTTGCCGTGACGGATCGATTCACGGTCAACGTTGTTAACAGTCATGGCACCTCCAGTGTCTTTTACACTGTAGGCCCCGCCCGCCAGGCTTAACCAGCCAGGCGTACTGTTTTGCGGTGGCGCACCCGGGGATTTCGCATTCTTTCGCCATGAAATTGCAAGAATCCCCGCAAATGTGACCTTGGCCATACAAGGTCGCAGGCTACACGCTCGTCACCCCGATCGGCGTCAAACTTATGGATGATGGACTTTTAGTCGCGCCGAGCGTTCTCGCGCGGGTTATACGTCGCTGACCGTATTCGAGGTGAGCGATCGAAGTTGGAGGCCACCGCTCCGCCCAGAGTTCCCAGACACGCGGCAAACCAACCGATCCGGAAATAAGGCGTCGACCCTACTTGCTCTCGCAGGTAACCCGGCGGAACCACCACGAGCCCCAGCAACCATAGAGCTAAGACACTGGCCACGAAGATGAGCGCGGTACTGATCCCTACCGTAATAAGGGTCGACAAGTTATCCAGCCGGCCCAGCCAGCGCGGCTCTCGCTCGTGCGAATGCTCCCACAGACCGTTTCCCACCACCAGGGAAACGGTCACCGCCGCCACCCCCAGCACGCTGATCACGCTCAGACGGACGGGTGTGAGCTCTGCAGCCATGGTCCAGATTGATCCGTAGAACACTCCAAAGCCGCCGGTGGCCAGAATGGCGATGAAGGCGCTCATGAGCACCAGCGCCAGGCGTCCGGGTTGGTTGGAACGGATCATGCCAGCCAACAGTCGAGGCTGAGGAACAGCGCTCAGCTCAGTGCCGTTCCCCTCGAATATCGCGGCCAGTTTCTGAGGAATCCGCGTATACCCCAGAGCGACGGTGGAAATGACAGTCAGCTTCCCCTGCTCCACGATGGCCAACGGCTCGCCCTCGTTACCGACCAGTGGTTGGTCCGTAACGTAGAAAAGCCGAGACCCGCACTGCTCAGCGAATTCGGCCGCCTCCGTCCAGCCGTCCGGAGCTCCCAGTGGAAGGGTGTGCTCCTCGGGCTGCACAGGGGCGTCGATAAGCGAAAGCGCAGTGCGGGTGTCCGCTAAGGGAAGGCCGCTGTCCGCAATGATGCGGAAAATAACGGGCTCCTTCCTAGAGGTTGATCATGTGACCCTCGATGCCGTGGGCGGCTTCCTTCAGCGCCTCGGACAGGGTCGGGTGGATGTGCACGTTGCGAGCGATCTCCCCGGCGGTCAGGTCGAAGCGCTGCGCCAGGGTCAGCTCCGGCAGGAGCTCGGAGACGTTTGCGCCAACGAGGTGGGCACCGAGCAGCTCGCCGTACTCCTCGTCGGCCACGATCTTGGCAAAGCCATCGGTCTCAGCCAGGCCCACGGCCTTACCGTTCGCGGAGAACGGGAAGGTGGCGACCTTGATGTTCTTCTCCGGCCACTTCTCCTTCGCCTGTGCCTCGGTGTAGCCGAAGGAGGCGACCTGCGGGTTACAGAAGGTGGCGCGCGGCATCATCATGTAGTCGCCCAGCTCCTGGGTTTCGGCACCCGCGATGGTCTCGGCGGCCACCACGCCCTGCGCCTCCGCAACGTGAGCGAGCTGCAGCTTGGCGGTGACATCACCGATGGCGTAAATGCCCTCGACGTTGGTGCGCATGAAGTCGTCGATCTCAATAGCGCCGCGCTCGGTGAGCTTGACGCCGGTGTTCTCCAGGCCGAAGCCTTCCACGCGGGGAGCAAAGCCCACGGAGACCATGACGCGATCGACGGTGACGGTCTCGGTCTTGTCCGAGCCCTTCTTCTGGTAATCCACCTCGACGCTGTCCCCGTTGTCGCGGACAGCAGTGGTGGCGTGGCCGGTGAGGATCTTCACGCCCAACTTCTTGTAGGCCTTAGCGATGGCCTTGGAGACCTCGGCGTCCTCGTTCGGCAGAACGCGGTCCATGAACTCGATGACGGTGACGTCCACGCCGTAGTTGGACAGGACGTAGGCGAACTCCATGCCGATGGCGCCGGCGCCGACGATGACCATCTTCTTCGGAGCCTCGGGGTTGAGGATCTGCTCCTCGTAGGAGACAACGTTGTCCGAGAACTCCACGCCCGGCAGGGTGCGGACCACGGAACCGGTGGCGATGATGCAGTTATCAAAGGTGATGGTCTTGCCCTTGTCATCACCCTCGGTGATCTCCAGGGTCTTGGCGTCCTTGAAGGAACCCAGGCCGTTGATCTCGGTGATCTTGTTCTTCTTCATGAGGTAATGCACGCCGCCGACGATCTTTTCGGAGACCTTGCGGGAGCGCTTGTGGGCATCCTCAAACTTGAACGAGACGTCGCCCTCGATACCGAAGGTCTTCTTCTCGTGGGTGAACAGGTGGGCAACCTCTGCGTTCTTAATCAGGGCCTTGGAGGGAATGCAGCCCACGTTGAGGCAGACGCCTCCCCAGTACTGCTTCTCCACAACGGCAACCTTCTTGCCCAGCTGTGCAGCGCGGATGGCGGCGACGTAGCCACCAGGGCCGGCGCCGAGTACAACAACGTCAAAATGTTCGTTAGTCACGGTGCCCAATCGTACTAAAAAGGAACACCCACCGTGCCGATACCGACAGGTGGGTGCGCGTTCGCAGAAGGCCTTAGTTGAACAGGCCTGCCAGGATTCCGAGGTTGGCCGCCTGGGAAGAGAGGCCGTGCAGGCCGCCGCCGAGGAACTCGTTGATGAAGAGCTGGAACTGATCGAGCATAGGGATTCCCGTCTGGTGATAATTGACTTGTCTTAGGTGTTAGCGTGGCCGAAGGGCGCAGCGTTACGGTGCCTGATTATGCACTAGGAAACACTTGCACACCACCTGAAACAGGCCTAGCATTTTCCTTTAATTGGCACGTTAACGCTATCGTCGTCAGACACGATTAAGGCAGTTGCATGCCCCTAAACCCCGTAGCTTAAGGATTGCCCTAGTGAAGAAGTATGCCCACCTCGTAGCCGCCCCCGCGCTGGCTGCGGCTCTCGCTTTCTCCCTCGCACCAGCTGCCCACGCCGCCGAGAAGACCCCGGCACAGGTGGCCGGAAACGTCCAGGTGGGCGCGGTGTCCCCGATTACTGATCCGATCACCCCTGAGTCCCCCAAGTGGCGCCAGAAGACCGAGGGTGACAAGCGCGTTCAGCACCTCAACGTCTTCTCCCCTTCGATGAACCGCAACATCCCGGTGGCGCTAATTAAGGCTGATAAGCCGGGCGCTCCGACCCTCTACCTGCTCAACGGCGCTGGTGGCGCCGAGCAGAACATGGACTGGATCACCTCCGGTGACAATGTGGTGGACTTCTACCACTCCAAGGGCATCAACGTGGTCATCCCGATGGACGGCGCTTTCTCCTACTACATCGACTGGGTTGGTCAGCCGACCGGCAACAAGTACCTGGACAACGGCCCGCAGCGCTGGGAGACCTTCTTGACCAAGGAGCTGCCCGGCCCGATCGAGGCACACGCCCAGGCGAACAACAACCGCGCCATCGCCGGCATGTCCATGTCCGCTTCCTCCGCCGCCATCCTGGCTGCCCACAACCCGGGCTTCTACGACGCTGTGGCTGGCTTCTCCGGCTTCTACAACTTCGTGGACCAGCCGGCCCACGCAGTCCACGGCCTGACCCTGCAGCGTGGCAACGCCACCCCGGATCAGATGCTGGGCGCCCCGGGCTCCCCCTCCGCTCGCCACGCCGACGTGGTCCGCAACGCCGAGGGCCTGCGCGGCACCGAGCTGTACTTCTCCAACGGCTCCGGCCTGGCTGATCGCACCGACCAGGCGGGCTACTACCTCGAGCAGGGCATCAACCCGGCCGCTGCCACCATCGGTTCTGCTCAGCTGCAGGTCGAAGGCGGCGTTATCGAGGCCGGTACCAACGCCTCCACCCACTTGCTTGATGAGAAGCTGAAGTCGCTCGGCATCCCGGCCACCTTCAACTTCCGCAACAAGGGCACCCACTCGTGGCCGTCCTGGCGCGATGACCAGGAGAAGTCCTGGCCGGTGCTCGAGCGTGGCCTTTTCCGCTAAACGCTGAAGCCATTCTGGTCTACCCTGGCCAGCATGGCACGCCACGATATCGATCCCGTCGTTCTGGAGACTATCGATAACCCCGAGGCTCTGAGCTGGGCCCATGAGTGGTCGCAGGCAACCGAAACTGCCCGCGACCACTCTTTGCTATCTGCCCAGCTTCTCGAGGCCCTCAACGCTCAAGATCGCATCCCGTATGTCTCCCGGCGCGGGGACTACCTCTATAACTTCTGGCGCGATAGCACTCATCCCCGTGGGCTGTGGCGCCGAACCACGCTGGAGAGCTACACCGCGGACGATCCCCAGTGGGACGTGCTCCTCGACATCGACGCGCTGGCACAAGACGAAGCCGAGGACTGGGTGTTCAAGGGCGTTTCGCTGCGCCGACCCAATGCGGACCGCGCGCTGGTTCGCCTCTCCCGCGGCGGGGCGGATGCGGTCGTGGTGCGCGAGTACGACGTCGAGAAGCGTTGTTTCCTCCCCGAAGGATTTGTTCTTCCCGAGGCTAAGACAGAGATTTCCTGGGCCGGCGAGGATTCCGTGCTGGTGGGCACTGACCTGGGAGAGGATTCCCTCACCTCGTCTGGTTATCCCCGGCAGGTGCGTCTGTGGCACCGCGGGGACAGGGTGGACAACAGCGAGGTCCTGGCGACGGCCAGCCGCGACGATGTGCTCATCGCGGGTGACTACGACCACCAGTCGGGCCGCGTGAGTGTGGTGCGACTGTTGGATTTCTATTCCACCCGCTACAGCGTCTCCTCAGGCGGCGGAATGACCCAGCTTGCCCTGCCCGAGGATTGCCATGCCACGATTGATGGCGAACAGCTCTTCATCGAGCCGCGCACCGAGTTCGCGGGGGTTCCGGCGGGTGGTTTGGGAGTTATGCGTATCGACGACTTCCTTGCCGGCCAGCGCGATTTTCGCGTGGTCTTCCGTCCGAGCGAGTCGACCGCGCTGCGAGGCTTGAGCCTCACCCGTAACTACCTCGTGCTCACCGTGCTGGATACGGTGCGTACCCGGGTGCTGTTTGTCTCCCGGGACGTGCCTTCTAAGCCGGCCACTCCCCTGGCGCTGCCGGACATGCTTACGGCCACCGTGGTGGCCACCGACGACGACTCCGATGAGCTGTGGATCTCTGCTTCCTCCTTCGCGGTTGCTCCCACGCTGTATCGGGTGGACTTGTCGACGTCGCTTCAGCCCGAACCCATCAAGGCCATGCCCAAGCGCTTCGATGACCGGGGGGTGGAAACCCGCCAGCACTGGGCAGTGTCCGCAGACGGGACACGCATCCCGTACTTCATCACCGGGCGTTTCGAGGGCAAGCGCCCAACGCTCGTGGGTGGCTATGGCGGATTTGAGGTTTCACTGACCCCCTCGTATTCCCCGGTGCAGGGACTGGCCTGGCTGGAACGCGGCGGGTATCTGGTGCAGCCCAACCTGCGGGGTGGTGGCGAGTTTGGCCCGCAGTGGCATTCGCAGGTCACGGGCCGGAATCGCCACAAGGTATGGGAAGACCACGAGGCGGTGCTGCGCGATGTGCAGTCCCGCGGGTACGCCGATGCGCACCAGACGGGAATCCGCGGTGGCTCCAACGGTGGCCTGTTGACCTCGGGTGCGGTTACCCGCTATCCGGAATTGTTGGGTGCCGTCGTGGTCAATGTGCCCCTGACGGACATGCTGCGCTATCACACCTGGAGCGCGGGAGCTTCCTGGATGGCGGAGTATGGCGACCCAGACGACCCGCAGGATCGGGCAGCGATCGAAAAGTGGTCCCCGCTGCATAACGTCAGCTCCGCGCAGGCCTATCCGCCGACCTTGGTGACCACCTCCACACGGGACGACCGCGTTCATCCCGCCCACGCTCGCCTCTTCGCCCACGCTTTGTCGGCCGCCGGGCAGCCGGTGGACTACTACGAGAACTCCGTGGGCGGTCACGCGGGCGCTAGCGACAACGAGCAGATTGCCCACGTCGAGGCGCTGACCTTTGAGTGGCTCTGGCACCACCTGGGCTAGCATTGAGCCGGTTATGACTGCTTCTTATACCGGTGATGAGCCAAACCTCGGCATCCGCGTCAACCACTACGCCGTGGATTTGAATTATCGCGTGTTGCCGAACCGCCTCGATGCCCGCGCGGGCGTCAGCATCGAGCCCACCGGTGTGCTCGAGCACTTCACCTTGGATTTGCAGCCCTCGATGGCGGTGCGGCGCGTCAGCGCCACCGGGGCCACGGTCCGCAAATTCAAGCAGTCAGGCGGCAAGCTGCGGGTAACGCTCGAGCCCACAACCGAGCCCTTCACACTGGACGTTCGCTATGGAGGAACCCCGCGCCCACGCCGAACCACCTGGGGGGAAATCGGCTGGGAGGAGACCGACAACGGTGCACTTGTGGCCTCGCAGCCCAATGGAGCCTCCACCTGGTTCCCGTGTGATGACGCCCCCGGCGCAAAGGCCACCTTCGATCTGGTGGTCACCGCCGATAACCCCTTCACCGTCATCTGCCACGGCAACCTTGTTTCCCGCACCCCGGGGGCGTCGACAAGCACCTGGCGCTACGTCAGCGACACCCCGCTGGCTACGTACCTGGCCACGGTGCAGGTCGGCGAGTTCACGCACGTCGAGCTGGGGTCGCGGTGTACCGCCTTTGCCCCGGCGGAGCTGGCCTCGACGGTTTCTGCCTCTTTCGTGGACCAGCAGGAGATGCTCGAGCTCTACGAACGGTTGTTTGGCCCCTACCCGTTCGACGATTACCGGGTGGTGATCACCCGCGACGTGCTGGAGATTCCCCTCGAGGCGCAGGGGTTGTCGATTTTTGGTGCCAACCATGCGCGCCAACCCGCGGTGTATGAGCGTCTCATTGCCCACGAGCTGGCGCATCAGTGGTTCGGCAACTCCGTGGGAATCGGCCGATGGCAAGACATCTGGCTCAATGAGGGTTTTGCCTGCTACTGCGAGTGGCTGTGGTTCGAGCACCGGGGACGACCGGCCGCCGACAGCGCGCTGGCGCATTACCGCGTGCTCGCCCAAGAACCGCAGGATCTGTTGCTTGCCGACCCCGGCGCCCGCGACATGTTCGACGACCGCGTGTACAAGCGTGGCGCTCTGACCATCCATGCCCTGCGCACGTGCGTGGGTGATGAGGCTTTCTTCTCAGCGGTGCAGCGCTATGTTGCCGCGGGCCGTCACTCAGTGGTTACCCGGCCAACGCTTGCGGCGGCTTTCGACTCCCCCGAGGTTGACGCCGTGCTCGCTCGTTGGCTCGACTCTCCGGTGCTGCCGCCGTTCCCGCAATGAGGTCACTGACCGCGGCCACGCTTTTTGCCGCTCTGGCTGGCTTCGGCATTCTCATCGCAGCCTCGCGCACTCTTTCCGTCGCCGATTACGAGCGCTTCTTCGCAGCGTGGGGAGCATTCTTTGCCGGCACGGGAATCATCGACGGCCTCACGCATGAGACCACCCGTAGCGTCAACGCTTCTCGACGCGCCTCCGCTCCCGGCCAGGCACGCCCCTGGAAGCTGGCTATTGGCGTCGGCGTTGTAGGGGCACTGTTGGCGCTCGTTCTTGGTGGTCCCGCCGGCGCCTTGCTGGCGCTTGGCATTGCTTCCTATAGCTTCCAGGCAGTGGCTGCAGGTTCGCTGGCGGGGACTGGCCGGTGGCGGAGGTATGCCGGCCTCATCGCTTTCGATTCCGGTATCCGGGTTGTCCTCGCAGGTTTGGCCTGGTGGTTGAACTGGGGGCTGACGAGCTTCTGGATCATCACCGTGATCGGGGCCCTGAGCTGGATTTTGATCTACAGGCACATCGACATCGTTGTTGACGCCGATCAGCGCACTTTCAACCGGCGCAGTGCGGCGGCCATGGCAGCCGCCGGTTCGTCGGCGGCGATGATCCCAGGTTTTCCCTTTGTGCTGCATCTGACCACGCATGGCGCGGACTCGCTCACCGGAGTAACCATCGGCGCAATCATGACCGCGGTGACGTTCACTCGCGCCCCCATCGTTGTTCCACTACAAAGGTTCCAATCCGCGTTGATCGTCCGCTTCGCCCACACCACGCACGTGCGTGCTCTGGCGATTCCCGTCGGGATAGTCCTGGGAGTGGGGCTGATCGGTGCAATACTTGCCGGCGCCATAGGACCGCGTTTGATGTTGGCAATCACCGGCAATCCGGCGCTGGTGGCCCCGGGTGTGGTGCTCGCTCTTCTGACGTTCGCCTCGGCTTTCACCGGGGTCCTGCTCATCACCGGCGCAGCGAGCCTGGCGCGCGCGCAGCATCGCCGATACGTTCTCGGCTGGTTGAGCGCGACGCTCGCCTCGGCTCTAGTGCTCTGCCTACCCCTCCCCCTCGAAGTCGCCGTGATTTCGGCCCTCATCGCCGGACCCGTTATCGGCGGAACTATCCATGCCTGGCGCTGACCACGCACGTGCGTGGTCGTCGAACGAAAGTTCATCGACCCATTCTTCTGCACACGCCGGCACCACCCGCACCGGCAGAGAACGATTGTGGGAGTGATACTCGCTTCCATCGCGGAACCGGAATACGACTGTGGATGTGTCATTGTGCGCGAAGCCGATACTGAACACCCCATCCGAGACCCGCGCATGGCAATGGGAACACAGGGGAAGAATGTTGTTGGGATCAGTCAATCCTCCGGTCACCCATTCCTCGATGTGGTGAAACTCCATGAACTGTGTGTGCTTGCACCCTGGAGTCGCGCACATGAATCCCCAACGAGCGAGGACGGCTTCGGCCAGGCCATCGCTGACTAGGCGACGCGAGCGACCGTAGTACAAGTGTCTGCCTGCCGAATCGAGCAAGTGCCCGCGCATTTCCGCGTTGAGGATATCCCCGGTCAAACGTCGAGAGGGGCAGGCTGGATTCCCCGGTAGGAATGCGTGCCCGTCCTCCGAGAACATCACGTGAACCTGGGTCCCGGGAGCTCTCCTCCGGTTCATTGGCTGGCAATGCGCAATGCCGACTAGACCCAAGAAGGCTGGAACGAGATTCTTGCCGGCAGGTACGCCGTATCCGGAGGCGCTGCGTATCCGGGTAGTTTCCACAGGCTCCGGCTGCGTAGCCGTCTCCTCCAGCTTCTCATCCACATCCTGGGTGTTGTGGGGATCTGGTATGTCAGAGGCGTCGATAAGCATGGAGAGCTCTCCCACCTTCAGTGCCGCCTTGATCTTCTCACCGGTGAGTGGGTCGAAGTTCCCGGAGATATGGAGCCGGCCGGTAGCTTTGTTCGTCCAAATCCGGAGGCGGTTTTCCTCGTCATTGTCTTTGCTTCCTGGCTGGTCACGGCCGGCGAGCGCTCGCTCGAGCTCTCGGTAGGACAGGGATACCGCCAGTTCGACGAGGTCCAACTCGTTGTCCGTGGTGAGATACCTCGCCAGCAAGCGAACTTGCGAATAGGAGATCCGGCCAGCCATATATTCGTCGGCGCAGTAGACGTATTGCTTGAGTAGCCGGGCGACGCGGACATATTCGTAAGCAGTGTTGTCGGCCATATCGAAATAACGTGCGAGCCAGGCAGCCGTCGAAACGGCACCGCAGTAGCGGTAAACCTGACGTTCATCGAAGTCGCCAAGACACTCCAAGAAGCGTGCCTGGCTCCGCGAAATCTCTCGATGAGCTCCCGAAAGATCGCTAATAAGCTGCTCGTGAGTCTTTTCGTACACATTTTCCAGCACCGTCATGTTTCTCCCCCTAAGACGAAGCGCGCGATCTACCCCGACGCGCTTTCGTAGAACATAATAGCGAAAACCACACGCACCGCAACCCCATTTTCACACACTTGTTCGAATCACATCAAGACGCTATACTCTCCCCCATGACACGACTCACGATTACCGGCGGCGCCGGATTCATCGGTTCCAACTTCGTTCGTTCTGCGCTCAACCGCGGCTACGACATCACTGTGGTCGATGCATTCACTTACGCCGGCAATCGAGCGAACCTCGAGGGTCTAGATGTCGAGGTCATCGAGGGGGATGTGGCGGATCCGGACATCGCTCGGCGCGCAGCACAGCGAGGGGACACGATCGTGCACTTCGCCGCGGAGAGCCACAACGACAACTCCCTGAAGGACCCCTCCCCGTTCGTACGCACCAACATTCTGGGAACGTTTGAGCTGCTGCAGGCGGCGCTGCGTAACGACGTCCGTTTCCACCACATATCCACAGACGAAGTCTTTGGCGACCTGGAGATCGACGAGCCTCGAAAGTTCAACGAGGACACCGCCTACCACCCATCGAGCCCGTACTCCGCCACTAAGGCCGGTTCGGACCACCTGGTCAACGCGTGGATTCGCTCCTTCGGACTCGCAGCCACCATGTCCAACTGCTCGAACAACTACGGCCCTCGCCAGCATGTGGAGAAGTTCATCCCCCGGCAAATCACCAACATCCTCAGCGGACGAACGCCCAAGCTCTACGGCTCTGGCTTACAGGTTCGCGATTGGATCCACGTAGACGACCACAATGAGGCTGTCCTGGACATTCTCGAGCGCGGACGAATCGGGCAGACGTACGCCATCGGAGCTGACAACGATCACGTCAATAACCTGCAGGTCATCGAGCTGATCTGCGAGCTCATGGGCGCCCCCGGATACGAGCACGTGGCGGACCGAGCGGGGCATGATCAGCGCTACGCTATCGATTCCAGCAAGATTCGCGAAGAGCTGGGATGGCGCCCCCGGTTCACCGACACCGAAACCGGCATGCGCTCCGGTCTGGAGAATACGATTGCCTGGTATCGCGAGAATGAAGACTGGTGGCGGCCAGTCAAAGACCATGTGGAAAGTGCCTACGCACAGAAGGGGCAGTAGATGAGCATCGACGGCCTACACGTCATCGACCTGACCGTGCACCCCGACGCACGCGGGTACTTCAAGGAGAACTGGCGCATTGACTGGTTGGACTTCCATCCGGTCCAGCAGAATGTATCCCTCAACGTCGAACGCGGAACCACCCGAGGCCTCCACGCTGAGCCGTGGGACAAGCTGGTCTCCGTGGCTACCGGCTCGGTCTTCGGTGCCTGGATGGACCTGCGAGAAGGCTCCCCCACCTTTGGAGAGACCTTCACCACCACCATCACGCCAGACACAGCGGTTTTTGTGCCCCGGGGCGTGGCCAATGGCTTCCAGGCGCTCGAAGATGAAGTCGCGTACCTGTACCTGGTCAACGACCACTACTCCCCCAACGCCACCTACGCCAATGTCTCCTACCGAGTCATCGACTGGCCTCTCGAGCCCACCAACGTGTCAGACAAGGACCAGCACCACTCCCCAGAGCCCACCCCGGTTCCACCGAAGAAAATCCTTGTGACCGGCGCGAACGGCCAGCTAGGACGCGCGCTCAGAAAGCAGCTCGGCGATCGAGCCGACTACTTTTCCCACAAAGAGTTCGACGTCTGTAACCCGCCTGAACTGCGCTATCGCAACTATTCCGCGATCATCAACACTGCCGCCTACAACGCGGTGGACAAAGCGGAATGCGACGCGGCCAACGCCTGGGCCGTCAATGCGCAAGCTCCGGGAAAGCTGGCGGACATCGCCACCCAGCACGACCTCACCCTTGTACACGTGTCCACCGATTTCGTTTTCGCCGGCAGCGACCAGGATTACACCGAGGACGCTGAGGTCACACCGCTCTCGACCTACGGCGCCTCCAAGGCCGCAGGTGAGATCGCAGCTCAGCGCAGCCGACGCCATTACGTCGTGCGCACGTCCTGGGTCATCGGCGACGGCGCCAACTTCGTGGACACGATGCGTTCTTTGGCAGAACGGGGAGTAAAACCCAGCGTGGTCCATGACCAGGTAGGCACCCCGACGATGGCCTCCGAACTGGCCCGCGGGATCGTGCACCTGCTGGATAAGAAATGCGACTATGGCCTCTACCACCTCACCTCCGGTGGAGACCCCGTAGGCCGCGACGAGCTGGCCATGGCGACCTTTATCGCCGTGGGCCACGACCCGTCTGAGGTCCGCCCGGTAAGCACCGCGGACTACGCGCAGGGCAAGGAGCTGGCACGCCGCCCCCACCGCGCTGTGTTGTCGACCAGCAAAATCGAGGCGACCGGTTTCACACCCGAAAACTGGCGCGTGGGCCTGGCACTATATCTGGCATGAGAGGCATCATCCTGGCCGGCGGTTCCGGCACACGGCTGTACCCCATCACCCAGGGGATCTCTAAGCAGCTCATGCCGATCTACGACAAGCCCATGATCTACTACCCGCTCACCACCCTGATCCAGGCGGGTATTCGCGACATTCTGATCATCACCACGCCCGAGGACCAGCCGGCATTCCAGAGATTGCTTGGCGACGGTTCCCACCTGGGCATCATGCTCGACTACGCCGTGCAACCCCGCCCGGAGGGCCTGGCCCAGGCGTTTGTGATCGGCGCCGACTTCATCGGCGATGATTCCGTGGCCCTCGTGCTCGGCGACAACATCTTCGACGGTCACGGCTTCAGCACCGCTTTGCCGCAATGCCAGCACCCGGAGGGCGGAATCGTGTTCGCCTACGAGGTCTCGGACCCGCAGCGCTATGGCGTGGTGGAGTTCGATGAGACCGGGCGCGCAATCTCCATCGAGGAAAAACCAAACCAGCCGAAGTCGAATCACGCGGTCGTCGGGCTGTATTTCTATGACAACCGGGTGGTGGACATCGCATCGTCGATAAGCCCCAGCGACCGCGGGGAACTCGAAATCACCGCCGTGAACGAGGCATATCTTCGCTCCGGGGAGCTCGCGGTACACACCATGCACCGGGGCGATGTGTGGCTGGATACCGGGACGATCGACTCCATGGCGGAGGCGGCCGCGTATGTGGAGGTGATCCAGAAGCGCACCGGGCAGGTGATTGGATCGCCGGAGGTGGCCGCCTACGAGGCCGGATTCATCAATGCCGAGCAGCTGAAAGCGCTGGCCGAGCCGCTGATGAAGTCGGGGTACGGGCGCTACCTCTTAGACGCAGCGAGTTAGTGCCCGCGCCTGATCCACTCCTCGAGGTGAGGCGCCTCGTCCTTGACGTAGGTGTGCGGACCGTGACCGGTGCGCACCTTGGTCTCGGCCGGCAGGGTGAGGATCGACTTCTGGATGGAGTCGATGATCGTGTCGAAGGAGGAGAAAGAACGGCCAGTCGCACCTGGACCGCCCTGGAAGAGGGTGTCGCCAGAGAAGAGCTCGTTGGCTTCGGGCAGGTAGAGGCAGCAGGAGCCCGGCGAGTGACCTGGGGTGTTGAGCACCTGCATGTCAGTGCCGGCGATCGTGAAGGTCTGCATGCCGTGCATCTCGATGAAGGTCGTGTCACCGTGCGTCATCTCCCACAGCATGCGGTCGCCGCCGTGCAGGTAGATCGGGGCGGATAGGCGTGCGGAAAGCTCCGGGGCCACGGTCACGTGGTCGTTGTGTCCGTGGGTGCAGATGATGCCCCGGACCGTACGATCCCCGACCGCCTCGATGATGGGCGCAGCGTTGTGGGCGGCGTCGATGATGTAGACCTCGGAGTCATCGCCCACGAGCCAGATGTTGTTGTCCACGTTCCACTCTCCACCATCGAGGGCGAAGGTGCCGTTGGTTTCTACGTGATCGATGCGCAGCATTAGACCTCCACCACCGATCGCAGGACGTCACCCTTCTTCATGGTCGCGAAGGCGCGCTCCACGTCCTTAAGGCCGATGCGCTCGGTCACAAAGGCATCCAGCGGCAACTGTCCGTTGTTGAACAGCTGCACGTAGGCCGGGAAGTCACGCTCCGGCAGGCAGTCGCCATACCAGGAGGGGCGCAGGGATCCACCGCGACCGAAGAAGTCGATGGCAGGCAGTTCAATCTTGTCGGTGAGGTTGGGCACGCCCACCAGGACCAGGCGGCCAGCGTGATCGCGCGAGTAGAAGGCCTGCTGGAAGGTAGGCATGATACCCACCGCGTCGATGGCCACGTCGGTGCCAAAGCCATCGGTCAGGTCGCGGATCTTCTCGGCAACCTCCTCCACGCTCAAGTCGGTGGAGTTGATGGTGTGGGTCGCCCCGAAGTCCTTGGCCTGCTCGATCTTGCGCTCATCCAGGTCAACGGCGATGATCTTGGCCGCGCCTGCCAGCTTGGCTCCCGCCACGGCGGCCATGCCCACGCCGCCCAGGCCGAAGACGGCGACGGACTCGCCGATCTGGATCTCGCCGGTATTCACCGCAGCGCCCAGGCCGGCCATGATGCCGCAGCCCAGCAGGCCGGCGGCGGCCAGGTTGGTATCCGGGTTGATCTTGGTGCACTGGCCCTCGTGGACCAGGGTCTTCTCTGCAAACGATCCGATGCCCAGTGCGGCGGTCAGCTCCGTGCCGTCGGTAAGCGTCATGGGCTTCGACGCGTTGTGCGTGGCAAAGCAGTACTTTGGCTCCCCCTTCTTGCAGGCGCGGCACTCGCCACACACGGCACGCCAGTTGAGCACCACCGTGTCGCCGGGCGCGACATGGGTGACGTTCTCACCCACCGTTTCCACAATGCCGGCAGACTCGTGGCCCAGGAGGAAGGGGTAATCATCGGCGATATCGCCCTCGCGGTACGCCAGGTCGGTATGGCACACGCCGCAGGTCTTTACCGCGACGATGACGTCGTTCGGGCCGGGATCGGGGATAACGATGTCCGTTAGCTCGACCTCGGCACCCTTTTCGCGGGCGATGATTCCCTTGACAGTGGTAGGCATAATGATTCCTTTCGTTGAACCATCGCGAGCCTACCTGTCATATTCAATAGGCGCTTTTTATTGAAAACGCTTTCCGTAACCGTATTCGTAGCTCACACCGTCGCGGTCCAAGTACGCGTATCCAGACTCCTGGAACTTGCCCGGAACATCGCGCGCAGAGTTCTCCACCACGGCCACCGATGCCGGCAGGCTCATGGGCAGCTTGCCCTTCGGGCCACCGTCGACACCAGCCAGGGAGGCCAGCAGCTCATCCGGGGTGATCTCAAAGGTGGCCACCACCGAGTCGGCGGCTGGCTCTAGCTCGCCAAGCAGCCAGGGGTTGATGAGATTGACGCACAGCACCGTGGGCACGTCCTGCTCGATGCGCAGAATGCGGTCCACATCCACGCCATTGTCGCGCGGGTCGATGGACAGCGATGTGCCCTCCTTGTCGTCGGCGAAGAGGTTGATCTCCGGGCGGGCCCACACGATGGCCAGGTCGGCCTCGGCCGCGCTGTCGACCAGCTCGGCGTCGGGGAGTTGGCGGGATACGGCGTCGACAAGCTTCTCCTGCACCCGCTCCGGCTGCGTGCGACCGGTGACGTACACAAAGATCTTGCGGGCATTCAGCGGCAGCGTCTCACCCTGGCGCAGCAGAGTCACACTGTCACGCTGGGCTGCGCGGCCCAGCTCGGCCACCTCGTCGCCGCCGACAATGCGCTCGGCAGCGGCCTCATCCACGTAGGGGTTGTCAAACAGCCCCAGCTCGAACATCTCCTTCAGGAGGCGACCGCAGGCCTGATCCAGGTCGGCGTCCTCCAACAACCCCTGCTCATAAGCAGCGAGCAGCTGGCGGGGATCCGCCATGTCCGAGAAGATGTCCGTGCCTGCCTTCACCGCCGCCGCAAAGCGCTCCGGCTTGCTCAGTTCTTCCACTCCCCACGGCATGGCGTCGATGATTCCGGAGTCGGAGTTGACGTAGCCGGTGTGCCCCATCGTCTCGCGCAGCAGGCGCTGGATGAAGGTGGTGTTGTAAGCAAAGGCCACCTCCTCGAACTGCGTGGTCGGGCCCTGCCAGAACTGCTCCTCCAGCTGGGGTGCAGACTCGTTGACGGGCTTAGCGTAGTAGGGCATGACCGAGGCCACGCCCGCGTCGATCGCCGCCTGGAAAGGCGGCAGATGATAGCGCCCGAGGGCCGACTCGGTGGGGTACTCATTGGTCTGGCCCCACTCAAAGTGGGGATCGTGGCCGTCGTAACGCACTCCTCCACCCGGGAAGTGCTTCACCGTCAGCGCCACCGACTCCTCGCTCAGCTTCGCGCCCTGCATGCCGCGCACCAACGCCCCCAGGTAGGCCGAGGCCAGATCGGGATCCTCGCCAAAGGTGCCGTTGAAGCGCGACCACCGCGGCTCAGAGGCCACATCGGCCATGTACCCGTACAGCTTGTGTATGCCAGCCGCACGCCACTCCTGGGCGATGCGGCGACCATAGTCCTCCATGCGCTCGGCATCGTCCAGCGCCGCCAGGCCAATCTCGGCGGGCCACTCGGAGAACACACCGGAGGACTCATTCACGCCGAACGTGGCCACCAGCGCCACGTGGTTACGAGGGTTAGAGGCAAAAACCACCGGGATGCCCAGTCGCGATTGCTCGGCAACCTCCTGAACGGCGTTGGTCCACACAGCCAGATCGCGCGGCGCCAGGTTATCGCGGCAGATCAGGTAGCGCTGGTGCCGCTCGTTGATGGCGGTGTCCGTCGCCGAGGTGACCAGGACCGGCTCGGGGTAGGCCTGGGAGGTAATCGGGTTGGAGTCGCGCCAGACGTCCTTGGGGTTAAGGAGTTGACCTTCTTCGGCGTGGTCGAGAAACTCGGAGTACCCGGGGTAGTGCGACCCGATGATCATCAGGCCGATCTTCTCCTCTGGGCGCATCCGGGTGAGCAGATCAGCCGCGCGTTCCTGTGGACTCAGGCGCCAGTCCTCGTAGGGGGTAAGCTTTCCATCTCCGTCCAAATCACGGAACGAGTGCCCATCAACGGTCAGAAGTTCTTTGTGACGGCTTGTAACGCGCGGTTGATGTGTCATGTTTATCCATAATAGATAAGACTTTTAACCCGGCCAGTCTCCTCGCTTAAATAGTTTCGGGGGCGTAACGTTTGCTCAGAACTTTTCCATTTGCTTTAAGGAGCCCAGTGCGCAGCACCATCAGTGACGCAGCCTTTACCGCGAGCACCGTGGCAAAGAACCTGCCCGTCCTTTTCCGCAACCGCTTGATCGACCTGTCTGCGCCACCCAAGGCAACGCTCAGTCTCGTACCGGGACTCGCTCGTTATTGGTTCACCCTGGCCCGCGAATTCGAGCTGGCCTACGCCACCTGCCCTGATCGCATTGGGCTTATCGACGACGACGGCACCCTGACCTACCGTCAGCTCCGCGAGCAGGCACGCACGATTGCCCGCTTCCTTTTGAGCCTGGGCGAAGACGAGCTCCACATCGGCATCATGGCGCGTAACGGGCGCGGCATCATTCTGCCCATGGCCGCCAAGGGGTACGCCGGCGCCACCCTGTACCTGCTCAACGTGGGGTCCTCCCCCGAGCAGCTGCTTGGCTGCATCGAGGAGAACAACATCAACGTCCTCTTCGTGGACGACGAGTTCGCCGACCGCGTCCCGCAGCGCCCGGGCCTTAACGTGATCTATGCCCACCAGGCGCAGCAGCGCAACGACCACGTGGGCATCAACCACATCGTTCGCCACCCCGAGGATTACCGCAGCGTTTCGCTGCCAACCTTCCCGCGCCATGGCGGCATCATCCTGATGAGCTCCGGCACCTCCGGCGTGCCCAAGGGCGTGGTCCGCCCCGAGCCCAAGCTGCCCACCGTGCTGGGTGGAGTGATGCGCGCGATTCCTTGGCGTGCCGACGTCCGGGTGCAGATGACCGCCTCCATGTTCCACACCTGGGGCTGGTCCATGATCAACATCGCCTTCGCAGCCCGCGCCACTGTGATCACCCAGCGCGTGTTCGACGCCGAGAACTGTCTGCGACAGATCGAGCGCTACCGCGTCGAGGGACTGGTCAGCTCCCCCATCTTCTTCAAGCAGATGCTCCAGGTGCCCGGCAACGAGCAGTACGACACGAGCTCGCTGGACTTCATTGCCTCCTCCGGCAACGCGCTGACCCCCGCCCTGGTCGAAGAGACCATCGAGCGTTTCGGCCCCATCCTGTGCAACATCTACGGGTCTACCGAGCTCACCCTGGCCGCCAGCGCGACCGCCGAGGAGATCGCCGCTGATCCCACGATCGCTGGCCACATCTCCACCGGCACCCGCCTGAAGATCCTGGACAAGAACGGCAAAGAGGTCCCCAATGGGCAGATCGGCCGGGTGTTCCTGCGCAACAACACGTCACTGACCGGATACACCAACCCGAACATTCCGATCATCGAGGAGCAAGGCCTCATTCAGATGGGCGATCTGGGTTACCTCGATGAGAACAACATGCTCCACGTCCTCGGCCGCATCGATGACATGATCATCGTCGGCGGCGAGAACGTCTACCCGCGCAGCGTCGAAGAAATCCTGGAGCCCATGCCGGGCATCAAGGACCTCACCGCAAAGGGCGTGGACGATCCGGACACCTTCCAGCGCATCGCCGTGTGGGTCGTGCGTGACGAGACCCCCGCCGGGCAGGACTTGAGCGAGGATTCCGTGCGCGCCTGGGTGGCCGATCACCTGGCGGACCACTCCATCCCGCGCGACGTGCACTTCGTCGACGAGCTGCCCCGCAACGCCACCGGCAAGGTTATGCCGCGGATGCTGTAACCAGGGTTCCGACCTCACTCTGCCCCAGGCACACCTTGGTGTCTGGGGAATTCAGCGTCAGGGTCGCCCCTCCCCCGCGCAGCCGCACGTGAGTCTGGTGCAGGCCCTCATGCACGGGGATGATCACCGGCTCACCGCCTTCCAGCTCGATCGTGAGCTGCCCCTCAGCATCTGCCAGGTAGTTCAGCCGCAGCGTCCACTCCACATTCATGAGCGGCCCATCGAGGGCAATCGTGCGTGATCCCTCCACACACCCAGGCTGGGCAGCAGTGGACCGCGCGGGAATGAGGGTGGCGGGCACCAGCGCACCATCTGGGCCCACCAGATATGGCTTCTCGACGTCCGGGCTCACCCGGTCGGGGACCAACGTCGATAGCCGGTTGTACGGGTGGGTAATCGGTAGCAGCACCTGGAAGGATACCGCCTGGTCCAGCACCTGTTCCTCGCTGTTGTTAAAAGCCGCAAAGTAATCGCGCGCCGGCTGATCTGACCACGCACGTGCGTAGTTAACGATGCTCGTCAGCGACACAAGTAGCACTGCAGCCACCAGCCCCTTCCCCAGCCCCCGCGGAATCTGGCGGGCGGCGGGGGCTGCCAGGCTTAGACCCACCAGCAGGGCAACCTCGGGGAAATGGCGAAGTGTCTGTGTAATTTCTGGGGCCGTATTGGGACCAGATCGAGCAATTGCCAACAGTAGAAACACCAACGCGGGGTAGGCCAGCGCCACAATGGTGGGAACGACCCGTCGGTACAAAAGCAACCCCACCACAATGAACCCGGCGAGCAGCAACACAATCGGCGGGGTGGCCAGCGGCGGGCCCGGGTGCCAGCGTTCCCAGAGCACAGGCCCGCCGGCCAGCGCGGGTACGAAGGAATCCAGGTACCCGGTGCGCAAGAAGTCACCAAAGGTGGTCAAGGAAGCATGAATGGGGTTCCCGGCGACCAGCATGTACACCACCGCCCAGGCAGTCGAAGGAACCAGGACGGCGCAGACCAACCACGGGGAGATGCGACGGACGACTGCGAGGAAGATCAGCGTGAACGGTGCCAGAATGATCACCCGCTCGCTGAATGCCCCGGCCAGCCCGATGGCTGCGGCCACGACAAAGAGATCGCGCGGGTGCTGGGCGTTCCACGCGTGGGCACACCAGATGGCCGCGAGTGCTAGCAAGGGAATCGCCTGCACGGCGGCGGCTGCCCAGGTCGCCGCAGGAAGCGTGACGGGGTTAAGCAACACCACCGGCACCAACCACCAGGCCCTCGTCGGGGCAATGCGCCAAAAAGCGTATCCAACGCTCGCACACAGCAACAGGTTGCCCAGCCCCAAAGCGACGGCAGCTGCGGGCCAGGTTAGGCCCTCGCTCAGCTGCGCCCAGAGCCAGATCACCAGCCAGGCGCCGGGCATGAGGTGACCATCACGCACCTGCCATAGCAGGGTTCCCAGGTCGCTGTCCCGCGCCTGCGCCAACAGGACCAGGTCGTCCATATAGAACCAGCCGCTGGCTGCCACGAGGACTCGAATGAGCGCCACGATCACCACTGACGCAAAAGCTTTCTGCATGCTATCGATTATGCCCCGAAGGCCGCAGTTCCCACCGAGCGTCCCCCAACGCTTCTTCGGTGTCTGCGACCCCGGCTCGCCCCCGAGGAGCACAGTAGGCAACCATCCGGCGCGCCACGATGGAAGGTTGCCAAATGCAATGGTTGTCAAGAATTTGACTGATCACTCGTTGCCTGCAAAGCCAAAATCCGGCCTTGCCTGCTGTTCTCAGCGGGTAAGACCGGATGTTTGCCTGGAGCCGCCTGCGAGAATCGAACTCGCGACCTTTTCATTACGAGTGAAGCGCTCTACCGACTGAGCTAAGGCGGCAACACGCGACAATCTTAGTCGAGCTCACAGTCAGAGAGAAAACGCCAGGTTAGCGCACCTTAAAAGCGAGGCGGATGCGGCCGAGCATTCCGTCGAAGGCCAGCTGTGGGGTGACGTTGGCTCGCAGTCGCTCGCGGCATTGGCGAATCGCATCCTGGGCCTCGACCAGCGCGGGCATCCCACCCTTGTCCGCGAGCTCGCGGGCCAGCGGCTCAAAGTCCGGGTGGACGAGTTCTTCTTCGGCTTCAGCTGCGAGCATCATGGCATCGCGGTAAATCGCGGCGAAGTCCACCAAAGCCAGGTCCAGGATGTCGGTGCGCGCACGGGTGCGTCGCCGCTTCTGGTTGGCCTGCAGCTCCTTGATGTCACCGGCACTACCGCGAGTGGATTTGTGCACGCCCTTGCCCTTCGCCCCGTAGCCGAGGGACTCCTCGAGCTTGCGCAGCTCCTTTTCGTCCTGCTCTTCATAGGTCTCCGCGATTTCCTTGTCCACCGCCTTGAGCAGGGAGTTAACGGCCTGGAAGGCCTGATCGCCGTGGAATACTAGCTCCGCGAGGTTGATGGCCTGCGCACGGCGGGCCTGCATGCTGGGCATGTTCACCAGCCGCCGAGCCCGGCCGATGTGATGCAAGGAGGTCACGGCCGCCAGGTGTGCGTCCTGCGGGGTGGCCTTGTCCTCGTCGACAAGCAACTGGACGATGTGCTGCGTGCTGGGGCTCGGAATGTAGAGGTGCCGGCAGCGCGAACGAAGGGTGGGCATGAAGTCATCGGGCGCTAAGGAGGGCGCGCACATGAGTATCGCGGTGGAGGCTGGCGGTTCCTCGATCGTCTTGAGCAAGGAGTTGGCCGCGTGCGCGTTAAGACGATCCGCGTCCTCGATGATGACCACGCGCCATTGGGCAACCGTCGGCAGCGAGTGCGCCGCCGGGATGATGTGATCGCGGGCCTGGGCGGCCAGGATCTCGGAGCCCTGCGGGATGATTTGGACGATGTCGGTGTGCGCACCGGTGGCGGCATCGATGCAGTTCTGGCAGCGTCCGCACCCGATCTCTGCAGAGTCGGAGCACACCAGCGCCTGCGCAAAGGCTCGCGCCGCGACGGAGCGACCAGCCCCGGGCGGACCAGTCAGGACCCACGAGTGCGTCATCGCGTGGGCATCGGCCCCGTCTTCTCCTCGGGCGGCTGCGACGGCCGCGAATACGGCGTCGCGCACGCGGGGCATATCGGCCAACACTTCAGCCACGCTCTTGACGCTCACTCCCTACACCCTAGCGTCTAAAGTAAAACACCATGAGCAGACTGGTACGAGAGCTGAAGTGGCTGTGGTCGACGTCGTGGCCCCTCTATGCCGCCCTCGTGCTCAGTTGCAACCTCATCGGCGCGGTAGCCACCATGCTGTTTGTGCGCTACCTCCTGCCGCTGCGTGATCCGGCAACCTCGACCCTGGGGTCGGTGGAGCTGGGCGCGATCGGCGTCAGCTACGTGGTCTTCGCCATCGTCGTCGGCATCCTGGTCACCCTGCTGCTCTTCAGACCGGTGCTGGATTGGCAGCGCGACCCGGAGCGACACGACCCCAACATGGTCCGCTCCCTGGTCATGCGCCTGCCCGTGTACCAGGCGGTGGTGTGCGCGGCCGTGTGGCTGGTGGGAATCGTGTTAGCTGTGGCCATCATCGCCACCACCAGCACGGTCAATGCGATCGCCTCAGGCGCGGCGATGGCGCTGGCGGCCGCCGTGATCGTGCTGCTCACTTTCCTGCAGGCAGAGCGCCTCGTGCGTCCGGTGGCGGCAGAGGCCCTGGCCCGCCAGTTCGAGGACGCTTCCTTGGAGCCGCCGATCACCCACCGGTTGCTGCTCACCTGGATTATCACCTCGGCGGTTCCGATCCTGGGCATCATCATGACGCTGTTGGGTCAGCGCTACGGCCTGCTGAGCAACAACCCCGGTGAGGAGATTCCGGCGATCGTCGCGCTGGCGATCATGGCTATCGTCACCGGCTACATCGGCACGACGTTGTCCACCGCCAGCGTCACGGATCCCATCCACGAGCTGCAGGCGGCCATCAACCGGGTGCGCCGCGGCGACGCCGACGTGCAGGTAGACATCTACGACGGCTCCGAGATCGGCGTGCTCCAGGCCGGGTTCAACGAGATGATGCGCGGGCTCAAGGAGCGTCAACGCGTGCGCGACATCTTCGGCGCCTATGTGGGCACCGAGGTGGCCGAGCGCGCCCTCGAGGAGCAGCCCGAGCTCGGCGGGGAGGACCGCAAGGTGGCGGTGCTCTTTATCGACGTCATCGGCTCCACGACGTTTGCGGTCGATCACTCCCCGGAGGAGGTCGTCACGGAGCTCAACAAGTTCTTCGAGGTCGTCGTCTCCGTGGTGCACCGCAATAAGGGCATCATCAACAAGTTCCAGGGAGATGCCGCCCTGGCCATCTTCGGCGCTCCGCTGCAGGTCAATGACGCGACCAGCTGGGCTTTGTCCGCTGCCCGTGAGTTGCGCCAGGAGCTGCGCGACCTGCGCCTCCAGGCGGGCATTGGTGTGGCCGCGGGTCACGTGGTCGCCGGCAACATCGGTGGCCACGACCGCTTCGAGTACACCGTGATTGGCGACGCGGTCAACCTTGCCGCCCGACTCACCGAGCTAGCCAAGGACACCCCGGGGCGTGTGCTCACCAACTCCTCCACCCTGCGCGGCGCCAACGAGGCCGAGCAGGCGCGGTGGACCACCCTGAAGTCCATCGAGTTGCGTGGGCGCAACAGCATGACCCAGCTCGCCCGGCCAATTCGCGCCACCCTGGCGGATCGCTCCTAACCCTTGCCAGGGGCGCTCGGTCTGATCTAGCGTCGAGATCACCGCGACGACGCGGTCTACAGCTGTCATCGACGGGGACGACCCCGATTAAGGATTTCTCGTCAGAGAATGCCCACTGTCGTCGCACTCGCCGCTGCCGCGGTAATTGGAATTCTTCCAACCCATTCGCTCCTAGCAGTCTGGGCCATCCTCGGGCTTACGCTTGCGGCCATCGCCTATGCCTCTACCGGAGTACTGCACCACGCCGAGACCCTGGCCAAGCGGGTTCCCGATCCTTTTGGCACCCTCATCCTCACGATCTCCATCGTGGCCATGGAGGTCATCCTGCTCAGCGCCGTGTTGTTCGGCCCAGGCGAGCACGCCAGCATTGCCCGCGACTCCACCATGGCCGCACTTGCGCTGGTCATCGGGGCCTTGATTCCGGTGTCGCTGTGGCTATCCCCGCGCTCGTCTCAGCTACGCCGCTCCGGCTTGGCGACGTACCTTTTCACCCTGGTCACACTGGGCATCCTGGCCTTTGGCGCGGTGCATCTGCTTCCTAGCCTGTGGGTGGCTGCGCTGACCGCGCTCAGCTATGCGGCCTTTTTGTACCGTCAGCTGGTCACTCATCCGCACGACTTCGCCAGCAAAGAGGTGGACGCACCAGACACCAGTGCTCACTCCACCGGGGTACACGTGGGCCTGCTCTTGCTGACCGCCGCGCCCATCGTGCTGCTCAGCCACCACATGGCCGGGCTGCTCACCCCCGCCCTAGCCAGCATCGGTGCGCCCGGGGCCTGGGCGGGAGTCATCGTGGCTGCCACAGTGCTCCTGCCGGAGGGACTGACCACGCTGCGAGCGGCCCAGCGCGGTGACTTGCAGCGCGTCTCCAATCTCACCCACGGGGCTTTGACCTCGGTAGTAGGGCTTACCATCCCGGTCGTCCTGGTCATCGGCGCAGCCACCGGCCAAGCCATCGACCTCACAATCGGTGCCTGGCACGCCGCCACGCTGGCACTCGCGGCCGTAGTCACCGCCGCCCTGTGGGCCCATCCGCGGCCAGCGCATTGGCTCGCCGCCGCCCACCTCACGGTGGCAGCGGCATTCCTGGCCGGCCTCTAGGACGGGAACTTACTTGCGGCGGCTGCCTGCCTTAACCACGCGCTTGGTGGTGCGCTTGACCGAGGACTTTTTCTTCTTCGGCTTAGCGCCACCCTCCGCGGCCTCCTTCGCCCGGCGTTCGGAGAGCAGCTCGTTGGCGCGGGCATCGGTCAGCGTCTCCGGGGTATCGCCCTTGCGCAGCGAGGCGTTGGTCTCGCCATCGGTGACGTAAGGGCCAAAGCGACCGTCCTTGACGCTCATCGGCTTGCCCGAGACGTCGTTGTCGCCCAGCATCTTCAGCGGCGGCTTGGCGGCAGCGCGCCCGCGACGCTTCGGCTCGGCGTAGATGCGACGGGCCTGCTCGAGGGTCACGGTGAAGATCTCCTCCTCGCTGGCCAGCGATCGGGAGTCGGAGCCCTTCTTCAGGTAGGGGCCGTAGCGACCGTTCTGGGCGGTGATCATTTCACCGTCAGCCGGGTCGACACCGACCTCGCGCGGCAGGGCCAGCAGCTGCAGTGCCTCCTCCAGGGTCACCGACCCCGGATCCATCGAGCTGAGCAGCGATGCGGTTCCGGGCTTGAGCTTGTTCTCCACAAACTCGTTGATCCGCTTTTCCTTCTGCTTCGCAGCGGTCTTGGTGTCCCAGTTCTTCTTGCGCTTGCCCTCTTCGGCCCGCTGCTTGTCCTCGGCTTCGCGCTCGGCGGCGACGACCTGCTCGGCTTCGGCTTCTGCTCGCTCGCGCTCGTCGTCACGCACCTGCTCGGTGACGTAGGGGCCGTAGCGGCCCTCCTTAGCCATCACCATGCGGCCGTTGGCCGGGTTTTCGCCCAGCTCGCGCCCGCCCTGCGGGGTGGCAAACAGCTTCTCGGCCACCTCGAGGGTGAGCTCATCCGGCGTCGTGGCCTCGGGGAGGTTGGCACGCTGGTACTCGGGCTCGCCCTCGCTGGTGGTGCCCACGATGCGCTCGATGTAGGGCCCATAACGGCCCACGCGCACGGTCACGGCCCTACCCTCGTCGTCCGTGAAGAGCACCAGGGAGTTGACCTCGCGGGCGTCGATGGCTTCCAAATTGACGTCGACAAGCGTCTTCAAACCACCGCGAGCCGCGATCGAATCCGCCATATCGTCGCCGGCCTCGGCATCGCCAAAGTAGAACCCGGTGAGCCACTCGGTGCGGTCCTCCAGGCCCGCTGCGATGGCATCCAGCTGGTCCTCCATCGAGGAGGTGAAGCCGTAATCCACCAGCGAGGTGAAGTTACGCTCCATAAGGCCCACGACGGCAAACGCGACCCAACTCGGCACCAGGGCATTGCCGCGCGGGTAGACGTATCCGCGGTCCTGAATGGTCTTGATGATCGAGGCGTACGTCGACGGGCGCCCGATGCCCAGATCCTCCATCTTCTTCACCAGGCTTGCCTCGGTGTAGCGCGCCGGCGGGTTGGTGGAGTGGCCATCGGCGCTGATCTGCAGAGCGGTCAGCTCGTCACCCTTGGTTAGCCGCGGCAGGTGGGACTCGTTCTTCTCCCCCGCATCCGCGCTCAGTGCACGCATGAAGCCCGGGAAGGTGATGGTGCGACCGGTGGCGCTAAATTCCACCTGCTCACCCGAGGAGGCCTGGCCGGTGACGAGCACCTTCATCGAGGTGCCTCGGGCGTCGGCCATCTGGGAGGCGACGGTGCGGGCCCAGATGAGTTCGTAGAGCTTGAACTCCTCGGCATCGAGCTGGCCGGACAGCTCGCCCGGGGTGGCAAAGCGGTCGCCGGCGGGACGCACAGCCTCGTGTGCCTCCTGCGAGTTCTTCACCTTGCGCTCATAGCGGCGAGGAGATTCGGAGACGAACTTCTCGCCGAACAGCTGCCGGGCCTGGCTGCGCGCGGCGTCTAGCCCCTGCTTGGACAGGGCCGTGGAGTCGGTACGCATATAGGTGATGTGGCCGTTTTCGTACAGGCGCTGGGCGATGCGCATCGTGCGCTCGGAGGTGAAGTGCAGGCGCCGGCCGGCCTCTTGCTGCAGGGTCGAGGTCATAAACGGTGCCTGCGGCTTGCGGGAGTACGGCTTTTCCTCCACGGACGCCACGTGCAGCATCGCGCCGTCGAGCCCGGCGGCCAGCTTCTTAGCCACCGCTTCATCGACCACGGTGACATCCGACGCGGAGCCCTTGAGGCGGCCGTCGTCACCGAAGTCCCGGCCCTGCGCCACGCGCTTGCCCTCGAGGCCGCTCAGGCGAGCCGAGAACGTGCGCGGGTTCTCCTCATCGGACTGCGTGTTGCCGGTGTCCAGGTCGGCGGTCAGGTCCCAGAAGTCAGCTGAGACGAAGGCCATCCGCTCGCGTTCACGCTCCACGATGACGCGGGTAGCCACCGACTGCACACGTCCGGCGGACAGGCGGGGCATGACCTTCTTCCACAGCACGGGGGAAACCTCGTAGCCGTAGAGGCGGTCCAAGATGCGGCGGGTCTCCTGCGCGTCGACCAGGTGGTCGTCGATGTCGCGGGTGTTGCGTGCCGCCTCCTGGATGGCGGACTCGGTGATCTCGTTGAACACCATGCGCCGCACCGGCACCTTGGGCTTGAGCACCTCCAGCAGGTGCCACGCGATGGCCTCGCCCTCGCGGTCGGGGTCTGTGGCCAGGAAAAGCTGATCGCACTGCTTGAGCTTGGCCTTGAGGTCGGAGACCTTCTTCTTCTTGTCCGGGCTGACGATGTAGAGCGGCTTGAAACCGTGATCCATGTCCACACCCAAACGGGCCCAGGGTTCCTTCTTGTATTTCGCTGGGACGTCGGCGGCACCGCGGGGAAGGTCACGGATGTGACCCACGGAGGCCTCAACGATGTAGCTGGAGCCCAGGTACTTCTGGATCTTCTTCGCCTTCGTTGCCGACTCCACGATCACCAGGGTCTTGCCGGCTGGCTCCGGGGAGTCGCTGTGGGGAGCGTGAGTAGCCACAGTGTGCTCGTTGTCCTTCCTCGCGAACGGTGTTTTCACCTGTGACGGTACACAGTATCTAATGGGTCCCCTGCATGCCAGGTACCTTTAGGCGTCGTTACACTCGCCAACAGTGGCTCGGCAGCCTGGAGAAGCGAAGGGAGTGGCCATGACGGATCAGTTGACCCAATGGGTCGAAGCGGTCATGACGATGCCCTGGTTATATCCGCTCGTCTCACTCTTTGTTGCCATAGACGCCCTTGTTCCCCTGATCCCCAGCGAGACCGTCCTCAACCTCGCCGGGGCCTGGGCCGGCGCCACGGGACGCCCGAATCTGGGTGGAGTCTTCTGGGCGGCGATGGTCGGTGGCATTCTCGGCGACAACGTGCTGTTCTTCTTGGGACGTCGCTATGGTTCGCGTATCAACCAGTTCCGCCCCAACTCCAAGCCCGGGCGTGCCGTGAACTGGGTCAAGGGGTCGCTGCGCAAGAACGCCGGGGCCACGATCATCATCGCTCGCTTTATCCCCTGGGGGCGCTGGGTAACAACCCTGTTGCTGGGGTCGGTGAGCTACTCCTGGTTGCTGTTCGTGCTTTACGACGTCCTGGGCCTGGCCCTCTGGGCCGGAGTCGGCCTGGGCGTGGGCTTTGCGGGAGGCATGCTCTTCCAGGACGCTCCCCTGCTAGCACTGGTAGTAGGCATCGTGGCCGGCACGGCCGTCGGCCTGGCCATCCAGCGCCTGCAGCTGGCCGTCCTGGAGTGGATGGACGAGCGCCGAGGCCAATCGAAGGCATAAAAGAAGCGCCCCACCATCAGTTGGTGAAGCGCCATCTTTAGTGGTGCTTAGAGAGCACGCACCTGCTGAGCCTGCGGGCCCTTAGCGCCCTCGCCGACCTCGAACTCAACCTGCTGGTTCTCCTCGAGGGTGCGGAAGCCGTTGCCCTGGATCTCGGAGTAGTGAACGAAGACGTCGGAGGAGCCGTCGTCCGGAGCGATGAAGCCGAAGCCCTTTTCAGCGTTGAACCACTTAACGGTGCCAGTAGCCATGTTGTTTCCTTCAATCTGATTTCTGTGGGATTGGTCAGCCTTGCCACGTTGGTGACAAACCTGGGTCGGGCCGAACCACCAAGCCCCCTCAGAGAGGAAACCTGGTGCCCGCGTAAACGTCCTTGCGAGCACCTACGTGTAACTGCGCTAGAAATCCGCGACCACTGCCTAGTGTGGCACGGTTTAGGGGAAATAGCTTGCTTTAGACTGAAATTTTCCATTGCGGAGCACTACACCCGGGGGTAATCGTGGCAGGTCAAACACTGGGACAAGAGCTCATCGAGGCAGCTCAGAAACGCTTTCCTGAGTCCCATCTGACCCATCCGCATACCATCGAACCCCGCGCAGCTCGCTATGGAGATTGGCCCGATTGGGTCCTTGGCCCCCTTCAGCAGCGCCTCATCGACGCCGGAATTTCCCGCCCCTACATCCACCAGGTCGCGGTGGCCGAGGCCGCCTTTGGCGGCCACGACGTCATCGTCTCCACCGGCACGTCCTCTGGAAAGTCGCTGGGATACCAGCTGCCCATCCTGACCACGCTGGCCACGCACCCCCGAGCCTGCGCGCTGTATCTCACCCCCACCAAGGCCCTGGGCTCGGACCAGTTACAAGCGCTCACGCGCCTGATTAGCGGGATCGACGAGCTAGCTAACGTCCACCCCGCTCCCTACGACGGCGATACCCCCACCGAGGCTCGTTCCACCATCCGCGATCATTCGCGCCTGGTCTTTTCTAATCCCGACATGGTGCATTCCTCCCTGCTCGGGGCTCATGAACGCTGGGGGCGGTTCTTCCGAAACCTGCAGTACATCGTGATCGACGAATGCCACAGCTATCGCGGTGTTTTCGGTGCGAATGTCGCGCTGGTTATTCGCCGCCTGCTGCGCATCGCCGCCCGATATGGTGCCCACCCGGTGATTATCCTGGCCTCCGCCACGGTCGCCGATCCCGCCGACGGGGCTCGCCGCCTTACTGGCCGAGACGAAATCCTGGCGGTCACCGAGGACGGTTCTGCCCAGGGGGAAAGGACCGTCGCCCTCTGGGAGCCTGGGTTCATCGAGGGCGCCCAGACCCCGGATGGAACTCCGATCAGACGAGCGGCCACCACCGAGGCCGCCGGTTTAATGGCCGTGGCTATCCGGGAGGGAGCACGCACCCTGACCTTCGTGCGCTCCCGGCGCGCCGCCGAAATCGTGGCGCTTCGCACCCAAGAAGAGCTATCTGCCATGGGTCGGCTCGACTTCGCTCATCGCGTCGCGCCGTATCGCGCAGGTTACCTTGCCGACGACCGGCGAGAACTGGAACGCAAGCTCGACGACGGTTCCCTGCTAGGGGTGGCCACCACCAATGCCCTGGAGATGGGGATTGACGTCGGTGGCCTGGATGCGGTGGTTACCGCGGGCTTTCCCGGCACCGTCGCGAGCTTCTGGCAGCAGGCCGGTCGCGCGGGCCGGCGTGGCCAGGGTTCTCTGGTAGCCCTGGTGGCGCGCGACGACCCCATGGACACCTACCTGGTACATCACCCCGAAGCCTTGCTGGGGCGCCCGGTCGAGCGCAGTGTGTTCAACCCGGCGAACCCCTACCTGCTGCGCGGCCATCTCTACTGCGCTGCGGTCGAAGCACCGTTGACGCAAGAGGAGGTCACAGCTTTCCAGGGTGAGCAGGTGGTAGGCGAGCTACTGGACATGGGATTGCTGCGCAAGCGCCCACAGGGGTACTTTGCTGCTCCCCGGCCGCATGATGACAGCGACTTACCCACCCCGGACACCGCGCATTCCGCCGTAGCTATCCGCGGGGGCGCGGGGCAGGAGGTGATGATCGTCGACATGACCGATTCGCGGTTGTTGGGAACTGTCGACGCCGCCCGCGCAGCAGCTCAAGTTCATACCGGGGCCGTGTACCTCCACCAGGGAGAGAGCTTTGTCATTGAGGAGCTCGACCTAGACAACTATCTCGCCCTGGCCCGACCTGACGAGCCCGAATACACCACGAGTGCGCGCTCCACGACGGACATCCGCATCCTGGGCGAGCCCGATCAGCTGATCTCCTACGGAGCCGGGCTGTGGGTAGCCAACGTGGAGGTCGAGGTGAGCGACCGCGTCACGGGGTACGTCGTGCGCTTCCCTGATGGCACGGTCGGTGAGCACATCCCCCTGGATTTGCCGGAGCAAAGGCTGGTCACCAGGGCAGTTGCCTACACCGTTGATCCCCTAGTGCTCACAGCTGCTGGCATTACTGCCGGTGAGATCCCCGGCGCGCTGCACGCCGCCGAGCACGCGGCCATAGGCTTGCTCCCTCTATTGGCTACGTGCGATCGCTGGGACATCGGAGGAGTGTCCACCGCTTTGCACGCCGACACCGGGCTGCCCACAGTGTTCGTCTACGACGGGCACCCCGGTGGAGCTGGATTCGCCGACGAAGGTTTCCGGCGCTTCCCCGAGTGGATCGCCGCCACTTATCGAGCGGTCCGCGCCTGTGAGTGCGAGTCCGGGTGCCCGTCGTGTGTGCAATCACCCAAGTGCGGCAACGGGAATAACCCCTTGGACAAGCAAGCGGCATTGAGGCTTCTCGACGCCCTGCACACCCTCACGAGTTCAGAGGGCCAGCCCGCGCGCTGACCTGGGAAGCGCGAACTGCGACGGTCACCTGGACATCGCGCTCTTGTATCACGCATTCCTCCAGGCGGGCGTGGTTGAGCTCGGCCACTCTGACAGCCGTCGAGCAGCCGTCCTCCCCTCGGACGTGACGTTCGGCAGCAGCTACTGCGGTGAGGTCCGCGGCGAGGCGTGCCTGGTGAGTATCCAGGCGAAGCGTTGCTATCCCTGCCACCAGGCCAGTGAGGGCAGCGAGGGCGGCGATAATACCAACTGCTGCGATGGTGGCATTGCCGTGATCGTTTCTCACGGAACCTCCACGGGGAACACGGCCTGGGCTTCCATCGGCTTGATGGGGCCGGGTACCGAGGAGGTGACCCGCACAAAGTCTGTGTCCTGCTCGATGCTGACCGTGCCTATTGGTGGTTCGTAGTCCAGGCCCACGGCATGGGCGCGGGCGGCAGCGGCGGCAATATCAACGGCAGTGATCTTGGCAGCCAAGGTGGCCATGGCCGCGACGATCGCAGCTGCCACGATGACGAGGCTGGCCAGGCTAAGGGCGGCTTCGATCGTGACGGAGCCGCGGTCGTCGCGAAGCATGATCCTAGGCCGGGGAGTTCGAGAGGGCGTCGGTGATGATGGACTCGATGGCGTTGACTACACCGTCGCCATTAATGACGGTGTAGAGAACCGCAGCTAGAGCAGCTGCAGCCAAAGAACCCATGGCGTATTCAACAGTTGACATTCCCCCATCATTGGTAACGAGGGACTTGATGCGGAGGTAGATATTCATGGTCAAAAGACTTCTTTCTACGGTAGGTGTGTGAATAGTGAGTAGAGAAGGGGTGCTAACCCCAGGACGAGGAACGCGGGAAGAAAGCATCCGGTAAGCGGTAGGGAAATGAGGACCCCGGCACGCTCGGCCCGAGCCACGGCGTCGTCGCTTGCTTGTTCGCGCAGTCGGATGGCCAGCTGGCGCAGGCCCTGCACGAGGGATGACCCCGAGGAGGATGAGCGTCTCAGCATGCGACTGAGTTCGTCGAAGCCGGTGAGGCTCTCGGAATCCGCGAACGCTCGATCAGCACCAATGCCGAGTGCCATGAGGCTGCCGGCGCGGCGCCATTCCGCCTTCGTAGAGGAACCAGCCGCGTCTGCCACCGCTCGCACTGCATGGGTGAGCGGGAGGCCCGCCGCTAGGCAGAGGGCAAAGAGATCGAGGTCATCAGCAAATTCCAAGGAGTTGATCTTCCCCGGGCCGTCCCTTGGGTTCTTGGCAGTGCGCTGCCCGAGGGGCAAGCGTCGAGCCGGAGATATGAAAGGCAGGGCGCACACCGCTGCAAGCAGGACAAGTGCGAGGATCATGCCGCTGCCCTCGCAATGATCAGATCGGAGATGATGAGCCCGGCGCAGATCAACGCACTACCGCTGACCAACAGCGCCGCGCCGACACCGGGGCCCAAGAGAACTCCGAGCGGATCCGCACCCATGCTGGCTCCGAGCAGAATTCCTGCTAGTGGCAGGAGGCTCAAGATCACGGCCGTGGCGCGAGGACCTTGCAGGCTGGCAGAGGTCGCTCCCCGATGGGCTCGCTGCGCGGCCAGGCGCGCTCGCACTTGATCAAGAAGGTCTGCTGCTGCCAGGCCATGCGATTCACTCAGCGCCCACACACTCGCCAGGGGTGCTAGCTGCGGATGCTCCTGGAGCGCGAGGTGAGCGGGAATTCCGCGGCGCACGTGGGTGGAGGTTTGGGCGAAGACGGTGCGAAGTTCCTCGGGACAGTGCGCCGGTAAGTCCTCGCTGGCTCGGGTAAACGCGTTAGCCAAGAGTGCACCGGAGCGCACGTCTGCAACCACGTGAGTCAAAAGGGTTTCCGTTACCTGTTGGGCGGTCCGGCGCTGGCGCTCACGAACCCCGCGACTAACCAAGCGCACTCCGGTTGCGGCGAACAAAACTGCGCTGACAACCACTCCCGCTTGTCCACCGGCGCTCAGAATGAGGGCACCCACAATGGGTAACACCAACGCCACTGTGCGGGGGACTCCGGCCTGCTCACTGGGAACAATCCGCTTTCGCGGATGTGGGACACCGACGAGACAAGCCAGCGCAGCGAGCAAGGGAATAACTACGGAAGGCATCTACCATTCCTTCCCAGTCAGTTGCTCTCGCAGGCGTGCTGAAGCCGGTTCACCGCTGCGCCACAAGGTTCTTACTTGGACAGGGTTTCCCTCCAACACGGCGATTTGGGCAAGCTCGCGGGTTCCGTCCTGACGCCTGCGCATGACCAGTGCGATGTCTACCGCCGCAGCAAGCTGGGAATGCAGGGCCGCGCGATCCAGTCCGCCCAGGGCTGCGAGGGCTTCCATTCGGGCCGGGATCTCCGCGGCGGTGTTGGCATGCAACGTCCCCGCTCCCCCATCGTGACCGGTGTTGAGCGCCGCGAGAAGGTCCACCACCTCGCGTCCACGGATCTCCCCGACGACAAGTCGGTCCGGTCGCATGCGGAGCGCCTGCACGAGGAGGTCGGACATCGAAATGGCACCGGTTCCCTCAGTGTTGTGCGCCCGCGTGGTTAGGCCCACGACGTGGGGGTGGACGGGATCGAGTTCCGCGGTGTCCTCGATGCAGATGATGCGCTCGTGGGCGGGCACCTCGGCCAGTAGTGCGCTCAGCAAAGTCGTTTTCCCGGTACCGGTTCCGCCCACCACCAAAAAGGACAACCGGGCGGCGATCATGGACTGCAGCAGTTCGGCAATCTCTGCTGGCACGCTAGCTGAGCGCACGAGGTCTTCCAGGCGGGTGGTCGCCTGGCGCAGCACTCGTAGGCTGAGCAACGTATGGCTGCGCGCGGGAGGACTCAATACCGCGTGCAGGCGAACCAGGGTGCCGTCGTCACGCCGAATTCGCCCATCGACGAAGGGTTGGGCGTCATCGAGTCGTCGCCCACAGGCCGAGGCCAAACGTGTGGCCAGCCGGCGGACGTCGTCGTCTTCGGCGAAGCGCACCTCGGTCAGCTCAAGACCATGTCCCCGGTCGATCCAGACTTCCTGGGGACTGTTGACTATGACGTCGGTGAGGCCGTCGAGAAGCAAGAGCCGCTCGAGGGGACCCGCGCCAGTGACGTTATCTCGCAGGCGGCGGAGGACGTCGAGGAGTTCGAGATCGCTGATGACGCCGGCCTCGTCGCGAATGAGCCGGGCGAGTGCGGCCGGGTCGTCGATCGGGTTGTCTAGGAGGCGTCGCTGCACGCGGTCGAGCAGGTCATCGGACATGTTCATGCGCCGACCTCGCTGAGAATGTCATCGGCTAGGCGGGCCAGGGCTGCAGGCAGTCGCCGCGGCAATCCCCCTAGCTCGGTGTCCTTGGCCAGACCGCGCACACTTGGCAAGGTGGCCAAAACACTGCTGGAAGTAATGCGCTCTACCTCGGACTCCTCCAGCCCCGCCCACCCGCGGTTGCGAGCCACGATCACGTGCGGCAGGCGTTGGGCGCGCAGCCGTGCCGCGAGGCGAGCCGCGGAAGCTGCGGCGCGCACCTCGGTGGGGCACACGATCACGGTCAAGTCCGCGTTAATGAGCTCGGGCGGGGCGTCGACCACGATCACGCCGCCCCCACCGCGCAGGCTGGACAGCAGGGCATCCAGCGCCGAGGCAGTCAGCCGGAAGGGGTCATCGATGGTCGAGCGTGCCGCCGATAACACCGCCAGCTGATCGGGTCCCTGGATCAGCGCGGCCCGCAGGTCAGCATGGTTGAGCCCTTGCTCACCGCCGGGGATGTCCGGCCAGCGCAGGCCGGGGGCGTCTTCCACGCCGAGCAGCAAGTCGATGCCCCCGGATCGCGGATCCGCATCCACCAAGGTGACCGCCCCTCCGGCACGCCGCGCGATCGCCGCCGCCAAGGTCGAGGCGCCAGCTCCACCGGCACTGCCCACGACCGCGATGCACACGGCATTGCCTCCGATGGCAGCTCGAGGTGAGGCACCGGTAGCCGAGACCTTTGCCAAAGCTCGCAGCAGTTCGGCCGATTCGGCGGGCAGCGAGAAAGCCTGCTGTGCGTGCGCAGCGAGCGCGGCGTTCCAGGCCATGGGTACGCCATCGGGAGTCAGGAAGAACCTCGGAGGCCCCACCGGAGAATCAGGAAGGTGCGGCGCAAATTCCGCATCCACCAGCACCGCCGCGGCACGGTGAGAATGGCGGGCAACATCGTGCGGGGAGGTGGACACATCGATCACTGGACGGGTGCTAGCCGCAGCGATGTGGACTGCCTCAGGATGAAGCGTCGGATCACCCACCGCGACCACCACGAAGGCCTCGGTCCTGTGTGCTGCATCGTTCATGGCATCGTTCATGCCTCGAATGGTGCTGGACAAGTCGGCCACCCAGGCCTCGCGACGGAAAAGCTGGGGATAACTCGCCAATTAGTTGATGGATCCCCAAACAAGGTGGGGAAATTAAGAGACGGCCCGCACCTCGGGGGGATGTGCGAGCCGTCGTAACCCGGCCTCGGGGGGCGAGCCGGGGCCGATCAACCGGTAAACGGGATCAGGCACATGCGAGTATGACACACCAAAAGTCAAGCCTCCAAATACCTGGCGGGCGTGTTTTCACGGTGCTCATTCTTACGTAACGATGGTCAGCAAAGGCGTCGATAAGCTCCCTAGAACCCCTCCCCCAAACCACGTAGAGTCGAGCACTATGAGCCCACGGCCCACGGCAGCATTTTTTGACCTGGACAAGACCATCATCGCCACCTCTTCTGCGCTCGCGTTTGGGCGCGAATTCATGCACAACGGCCTGGTCACCCGCGCCGAAGCGATGCATTTCTCCCTGGTCAAGGCCAGTTATCTGGTTTCCGGGCAAACCAGCGAGCAGATGGATACCACCCGCGATCAGCTCACCGCCCTGGTCGCCGGCTGGGACGTCGATGAGGTCCAGCGCATCACCACCGAGGCGATGCATTCCGTGGTTACCCCGGTTATTTACGCCGAGGCCCGCGACCTGATTCGCCAGCACCGGGAGGCCGGCCGTGACGTCGTCATCGTTTCTGCGTCGGTGACGCACCTGGTGCACCCCATCGCCGCCGAGCTGGGGATTGCGCCGGAGGACGTCATCGCCTCCGAGCTCGAAGTGGAACAGGGGCGCTTTACGGGCGAGGTCCTGGCCTACCTCAAGGGTCCGGCTAAGGCGGAAGCTATGCGCGCCATGGCCGAGCGCCGTGGTTATGACATGGCAGGCAGCTACGCCTACTCCGACTCGGCCACTGACGTTCCCATGTTGGAGCAGGTCGGAAACCCGGTGGCCGTGAACCCGGATCGCGCCCTGAAAAAGGCTGCATTGGAGCGCGGCTGGACCATTCGTTCCTTTAAGGACCCGGTCCCCCTGGTCACTTTGCCCACCGCCCGCGACATCGGCATCGGCGCGGGCGTGCTCGCCGGGCTCGCTGCGGTCACGGCCGGAAGCATCTGGATAGCCCAACGCGGGCGCAACAGCTCGGCCTCCTAGCAGGCCGCCACGATAGATTCCGCTTCCGCAGCGCCTGCGCTCCAGGCACACAGCACCCCTTCCAACAAGGGAATCGGATCCTGCGCATAGCTCTTCGCCAACCCGTGGACCTCGGTGCGATGGCGCGAAAACCACACCTCCGGCACGCAGATGCCCGCGGGATCAGCACCATTGGCTCGGGCAAGTAGGCGCATGAACACGCGGGCCACGACCGCGCTGTGCTGTCCACACAGCTGGCGTCCCGCGATTTCCCCGTAGGCCACCGCGCACAGGAGCAACGGTTCGAGCTCGCTCTGCGCGATGGTCCGGCTCAGCTGACGCGCCCGCTCGGCTGCTCCCGGGGCAGGCGTGGCCTGGCCACCGGCCAAAACGCTCAGCCGCGCCAAGGCATGTGCTGGCTCCCGAAGCGCAACCCGGGCAGCGGCCTCCACGGAGTTGGGCGCTAAGAGGCCGTAGACGCGCAGGTCGGTCTTACCCAGCTCGCGCTGTTCAATGCGCGCGCTCAACCTAGCCCCGCGCAGGGCGGACTCAGCGGCGATCACTTCTCCCCGCCTGAGCACGGGCGGTCGACGATGGACGGTGGCGATGTCCGCCCGAGCCTGGTCATGCAGCGCCTGAAGGTCACCCACCTGCAGGAGTGAAAAAGTGGACATACCGCAACCCTAAGCCCTAGATAGCAACGTCTCGCTAGTAAGCTGTCAAGCAGCATTGCACGTTTTAGACGTACACTGTTGTTCTGGATCGGTCTCACACTATTGGTGAAGTCAGGGACCATGAGATCAACTCAAGTCAAGTACAAACCCATAAGGTAGGACACAACGTGAGCACCCCCGCGAACGAAAACGGCCTTTTCACGGAAGGCCCGGAGAAGTTCTCCGGCAAAGTAAATTCCATCCCGCTGAGCGACGTCGACTCGACTCGCCCGGGCGAGACCTCGCTGGGCGACCTCGTTTCCAACGCCACCTCGCAGATCTCCACCCTGGTCCGCTCCGAGATTGAGCTGGCCAAGACCGAGATCGCTGGTGAGGTGAAGAAGGGCGCCATCGGCGGCGGCCTATTCGCTGTGGCAGGCGTCATTGCCCTGTACAGCTCCTTCTTCTTTTTCTTCTTCCTCGCTGAGCTGCTCGACCTCTGGCTCGATCGCTGGGCTGCCTTCCTCATCGTCTTCCTGCTCATGCTGGTCATTGCGGCCGTTGCCGCTCTGATCGGTTGGAACCGCTTTAAGAAGATCCAGAAGCCCAAGGCCACGATCGACTCGGTATCGGAAATGAAGAACCTGGTGCCGGGCAAGGCGCAGAAGAAGATCGGTGCCCGCAACGAGCACGGCCTGTACACCTAAGCTGGCCCTAAGAAACCCCAGTCGCTGGTTGGCGGCTGGGGTTTTATCGTTCAAAGGACGTTTTTGCACGCATGGCATCTCCTAACACCGTGGCCTTTGAGGGCGACTTCGCACACACCTACCTGTACACCCGGGGTATCCGCTTGCACGTCGCACAGTCCGGAGAGCCCTCCGGCGAGCTGGTCATTCTGCTGCACGACGGGTTCGGCGCCTGGTTTGACTTCGCACACGTCATCGCACCCCTGGCCGCCCAGGGGTTCCATGTGGCAGCCCTGGACCTGCGCGGGTATGGACTCTCCGACAAGCCCCCGCTCGGCTCCGACTTCAGCGTCCGTACTCTCGCCAGCGACCTAGCGGGGGTGATACCTGCCCTTGGCCACGAGTCGGCGCACCTGGTGGGAGCTGACATCGGCGGCGCAATCGGGTGGGTGCTCGCCACGACCCATCCCCACCTTGTCACCTCGCTAACATCCATTTCCGCAGCCCATCCCCATGATCTGCGCCGGGCCATGCGCGCCCGCCCGTGGGATTATCTGGTTCTGCTGGTACGTCAGATGATGTTGCGCTTATCTGCGCCCCTTCCCTCCCATCAGCGGCTTCTTCACTGGTTGGCTGCCCGCCACGAGCGCCTTAACGTCACCCCGGAAAACGCCCCCAGCGAGCGGGTGCAGAGCCACCTCGCGCAGCGTCACGCTGGTATTCGCGTGGATGCAGCTGCGGGTGCCATGTCCCGAATCGCCGGACTGATTGTGTCTTATGTTCCCGGAAGCAGGGCGCGCGGCCAGGTACGCTGCCCGGTCCTGCTGCTCCACCCGCCACAGTCGCTTTGGCCACGCATGCTGCGAATCATGCGCACACGCGTAGCGGAGCCTGCCTTGCTGGCCCACGACCACATCGCTGGTACCAAGAACCTGCCGCACGTGGAACGCCCGGAGGAATTCACGCAGCGGGTCAGCGACTTTGTACGCAGCCTGCCGTGTCCACCAGCTGGGTCAGCTCAGTAACATCTCCGATGTGCGAGCGGACCTCTTCGGCTGTGAGGGCGAAGCCCATGCCTTCGACGTCGCGCGAGGCTCCGAACACCACGCCCATAACCTCGCCCTGCGGGGTGAGCAGCGGTCCACCCGAGTTGCCTTCACGGATGGTGCCGCGCACGCTGTAGGCCTCCCGCTCAATGCTGCCCTGGGCGTAGATGTCGGCCCCGGCGATACGTAGCCGGTCTGCGATGCGGGCCGGTGCGGCCTCGAAGGGACCAGACTCGGGGTATCCCAGAACGACTGCGTCATCTCCCGACGCTGCGGGCTTGGCTGCCCACGGCAAGGGAGAGATTCCCAGGTCGGGGCTGTAAAGGACCGCGATGTCCAGCTCCGGGTCGAAGTAGACCACGTCGGCATCCTTGACGCCGAGCACGGTGTCCAGGCGCACGGAATTTGTTCCGGCCACCACGTGGGCGTTGGTCACCACGTAATCGGGAGCGGTCACAAAACCGGATCCCATGAGGCGGCGCTGGCAGGTTTCGGCGGCACCCATAACGTGGATGACGGAGGGACGAACCTCGGCGATGACCTGCGGGTTAGCCAGTTCCTGGTCAGGTGCCGCTACCTCGCGTCCGAGCGGGTTCGGGTCGTGATCGACCAAATGGGGCAGGCCGGCGTCGTCGATAAGCGAGGACAGTCGAGACGGCACCGAGTGCAGCCACCTCGGGGCGAGCGAATCCACCGCCCCGAGAACGCGGGAGTCCTCGATTCCGCGCGCGACGGGCGGCGCGGGCTGCTCCAAGACGCGCCCAAGGGGTTGGGCCACGAACCAGCACACCACGAGCACGACTGGCACGTGCAGAATCGCCCCCAGCACGGAGTTGAGACGCATGGCAGCACGCGTACGGAACTGGCGGTGTACCGAATATCCCAAGTTGGCGCCGAGGTAGCTGCACAGCCACACCACCACGACCAGCACCACCAAGGCCAGGATGAAGCTCACGCCCTGTTCCAGGGAGGAGCGCATGATGACGGGCGCGATGGCAAGCCCCAGGAAGCAACCGGCCACTACGCCAATGGCAGAGAGCACCGAGCCGATCGCGCCATGGCGCCATCCCGCGGCGAAGGCGCTCAGCGCGAATCCGATGAGGATCACGTCAACTATCAGGCTGGCCACGTCAGTGTGCACGCTCCCCATCTGGGTATAGACAGCAGGGCAAATGAACTGAAAGTCTACTCCCTAGCGCCGGCGTTCCTGGTTTCTGGAGGCATCCAGCGCGCCGGCCAGGTCCTCGACCGGACCGTGTGGGTCCAGCTCCTCGGCCCATTCCGCGGCGACCAGCACCGACTCGATCACGCTGGCCGTAAAACCCCACACCAGATAGCCGTTGTGCCAGAAGGCTGGGCCTCGGTAATTGCCGGCACCCACCTGGATGCGTTGCGCGAGCAGCTCGTCGACGGAAGCCGAGAATACGTCGTCCACCTCCACCTCACTGTGCGGAAAAACCGGTGAGGGTGAGTGCCAATGGGCAAGCACTGGGTGGACGGGGTGGTTGTTGGCGCTGACGTGCAAAGCCCCCAACACGCCCAGGGGCGTGATGTCCTCGGCCCGGGCTGCAGTTTCCTCCCAGGCTTCACGCAGCGCGCACGCCACCACGGAGCGATCCTCCGGGTCGACCCTCCCGCCCGGCAGCGCGATCTGACCGGGGTGCGAGCGCATCGTCGGCGAGCGGTGGGTCAGGAGAAGCTGGGCCTCGTCCCGGCTATCCCCGGCAAAAAGAAGGAGGACAGCCGCGGCCCGCTTACCGCGGGGCGGATTCTGCTCATCGACCCCCAGCAGGTTGCGGGCGTAGGCGGTCGCCTGGGGCAGGCGCGCCACCGCGGGACGCAGCCACGCCGGCGCCCGTGATGGCCTCAGCGTGTCCACTACGACCTCCCTGCCAGCGCTTCTGCGACCTTGCTTTCAATCTGCTCCACGCTCTCGAAGGCGACGGGGATGCGGGCGACCGGCTCGCCGTCGACAAACACCACAGTGATGGGAACAACCGACGGCAGGCCCAGGGAGCCGGCGAAGCGATTGTCATTGTCCTGGTAGCTGGGCAATCCAACCCCCAGGTCATTGAGGAAGGCCGCGCCATTGCCGGCAGCCTTGTCGGCATGCACCCCAACCACCTGATGCTCTGGGTGGGCCTGCGAGTACTGCTCGAGCAACGGCAACTCCTCGCGACACGGCCCGCACCACCAGGCCCAGACGTTGGCGATGACCACGCCCTCATTTTGCGGTCGCTGCCCCGCATTACCGCCGAGGCACTCCAGGTCAATGCCCCCTATACCGTGGGAGGGGCAATCAGGGCGCTGCGGAACGGGGGCCGCCTGTTGGGATGCTTCTGCGCTCTGCTCGTTCGAGGTTCCCGACGAGGTCAAAAACAAGGCTGCTGCCACCACCGCGATGATGGACACCAGTGCTAGCGCGATCCCGGCGATCAGGGACTTCTTGTTCATCGGAGTGCCTCCAGATTGTCTCGGCGCGCCAGATCCGCCTCACTCACCAAACTCTGAGCTGCGCCTGGTTCGGCCGGCCCGGCGATCCCAAAGGAGGGACAGTCCGCGGCCAAGGGGCACACCCCGCACGCGGCTTTCCGGGCATGACAGTACCTGCGTCCGTGCCAGATGATGCGCTGGGAAAAGTCGGTCCACTCTCGCTTCTCGACGCGCCTTCCCACCTCCTTCTCAATCTGCTCCGGAGTCGGTTTTTGTCCTAGCCCGTCGATTACCCGGAAGCGTGCCATCAGGCGCTGAAAGTGCGTGTCCACGGTCAGCCCGGGCTGGCCAAAAGCATTTCCGCGCACAACATGCGCGGTCTTGCGACCTACTCCGGCAAGACGAACCAGGTCATCCAGTCCCTCCGGCACCTGGCCGCCGTGCTCGGTGACCAGGCTTTGCGCCAGGCTGATGATGTTTGCCGCCTTGGCGCGGTAGAAACCAGTGGGTCGAATGATCTCCTCGACCTCCGCCGGGGAGGCGCCGGCCAATGCCGCCGCGTTGGGGAATCGTGCGAAAAGGCGCGGGGTGACCTGGTTGACGCGCACGTCGGTGGTCTGGGCGGACAGTACGGTCGCAATCAGCAGCTCGAAGGCAGAGTTAAAGTCGAGCTCCGCGTGGGCATCCGGGTACACCGCTGCCAGCGTGCGGTTGATTCGGCGGAGCCGGCGGGTAGCACCCAGGTCCGTTTCCTTCCCGCGCGCTGCCCGGTGGGAGCCCACACGTGGCAGGTTCGCTGGAGTCAGGCTCCCGGACGCTGTTTCAGCTGGCGACATATCTCCAAATATTAGTGCGCGGCGCGGCAGGTTAGGATGTTGGGCATGATCGTCCTACTCGTCCTGGCAGCCCCGCTCGCGCTCGCCCTCTTTACGATGTGGATGGAAAAGATGGAGTCCGCCGTGTTGCGGCGCCCGGATACGACCCCGCCCGATCCCGGCGCATGATACTATCTTTAAAGGTTTTGTGACTATTGCACTTTTACTTTCTCCAGCGTGACCAAAAACACGGTAAGGTAGACCGGGTAAAAGTTACATAGCATCAATCGCTAGCGCCGGACTCTCCACTACCTCGCCATTCGGAGCGCATTTTCACGGTGAATCCGGCACGCACATGTAGCCAAGAGGAAGAGCTTATGGAAAACGTCCAGGAAATTCTCGCCCGCGCAGGAATTTTTCACGGGGTAGACCCGACGGCCGTCAACAACCTGATCAAGGAGCTGGAGACCGTCCGTTTCACCCGCGGAACCACCATCTTCGACGAGGGCGACCCTGGCGACCGCCTCTACATCATTACCTCGGGCAAGGTGAAGCTCGCCCGCCACGCCAACGACGGCCGCGAGAACCTGCTGACCGTCATGGGCCCCTCCGACATGTTCGGCGAGCTGTCCATCTTCGATCCGGGCCCGCGCACCTCCTCGGCCGTCTGCGTCACCGAAGTTCACGCGGCAACTATGGATTCTGAGCTGCTGCGTAAGTGGATCTCTGATCACCCGGAGATCTCCCAGCAGCTGCTGCGCGTGCTGGCTCGACGCCTGCGCCGCACCAACGCGGCCCTGGCCGACCTCATCTTCACCGACGTGCCAGGCCGTGTGGCTAAGACCCTGCTGCAGCTGGCCAATCGCTTCGGCACCCAGGAGGGTGGCGCCCTGCGCGTGAACCACGATCTCACCCAGGAGGAGATCGCTCAGCTGGTAGGCGCCTCGCGCGAGACCGTGAACAAGGCGCTGGCCACGTTCGCCCACCGCGGATGGATCCGCCTGGAGGGCAAGTCGGTAGTCATCGTGGACACCGAGCACTTGGCCAAGCGCGCGCGCTAATTACTCCTGCTCAGCGAGGTAACGCAGGGCCACTCGCGTGGACTGCTCTGCGGCACCTCGCAGCACCGGGTCGACGTCCTGGTACATGGCGTCGACCAATTCCCCGACGCTGATGTCGCGCCCCTTGAGCTCCCACTGCTCCTTAATCTGCTGCAGACGGTAGAGACGGCGCTCGATGTACTTCTTCGCCACCGCAGACACATCCGGCTGCTCGGCACCGTGCCCGGGCAGCAGGGTGATGTCCTTGCCGCGCTCCTGCAAAATCTCGAGGGATCGCAGGTAGTCACCGAGGTCGCCATCGGTTTCGGAGATCATAGTGGTGTGGCGGCCGGCGAGCGTATCGCCGGTGATGATGCCCTCGAGCTGGGAGTTCTTAGCCTCACCGCCGTAGACGAAAAGGCTGACGGAATCGCGGGTATGGCCCGGGGTGTGCACGACCTCTACCTGAGGCGTGACATCCTCCACGGTGAGAATTTCCCCGTCGACAAGCGCCTCTCCCCCAGCACAGTAACGCGGATCGAAGGAGCGCACGGGAGCGCCGGTGAGCTGGCGGAAGCGTTCGGCACTGTCCGCGTGGTCGTAGTGACGGTGAGTCAGCACGACCAGTCCCACGCGCTCTCCCCGAGCGGCGAGCACATTGAGGTGCCCCTCATCTTCGGGGCCGGGATCAACGACGATGCTTACCTCGTCTTCAGGCGCGCGCACGACCCAGGAATTTGTTCCCTCGAGGGCCGCGTAGCTCGGGTTCGGGCACAGCACAACGGCTGCCGAATCCGTGACCTGACGAAGCTGGCTATAAGCAGGGTGCTCCATGGGTATTAAGCCTACCGCGCATCAGGCGATGCACAGCAACTCTTAGACGCGCGCCTCGACGACGACCTCAACCTCAACCGGGGAGTTCTTCGGCAGCACCGCCACGCCCACAGCGGAGCGGGCGTGGATGCCGGCCTCGCCGAATACGTCGCCCACGAGCTCGGAGGCGCCGTTGGCCACCTGCGGCTGGCCGTAGAAGTCAGGGGCGGAGGCCACGAACACGACCACCTTGATCACTCGCGTGACGTTGTCCAAGCCCACCTGCGCGTCGATAGCCGCAAGAGCGTTCAGCGCGCTGGTGCGGGCGTACTCGTAGGCCTCTTTCTCCGAGATCTCTGCGCCTACCTTGCCGGTGGCGGGCAGCTGCCCATCCACGAAGGGGAGCTGGCCCGAGGTGTGCACCTGGTTTCCTACGGTTACCGCCGGCACATAGGCCGCCACTGGCGCGGCCACCGGGGGAAGCTGGAGTCCAAGCTTCTGCAATGCGCTGGTTGCCGACATATTAGGAACGCTCCCGCTTCAAGTAGGCGATGGAGTTCTCCGGGTTCGGGCCCGGGGTCACGGTCACGAGCTCCCAGCCGTCTTCACCCCAGGTGTTCAGAATCTGGGTAGTGGCGTGGCTCAGCAGCGGAACGGTTGCGTATTCCCAAGTAGTCATGCCCCAACCCTACCTACGCAGGACGCTGGCGCTCGGTGGCAGCGATGCAGTGGGCGGCGCCGCGGCCCGGGGCGACGATCTCTCCACCCTCGGCAAGGAAACGGGCCCAGCTGGTCACGTCGGGGTTTGCCCGCAGAAGCGCACGGCGCTGGCGCTCGGTGAGACCACCCCAGACGCCAAATTCGATGCGGTTATCCAGGGCATCGGCCAGGCACTGTTGTGCCACCGCACAGGAGCCGCACACGCTGGTGGCCACGCCCCGCTGCTCAGCGCCACGCACAAACAGCGCCTCCGGATCCGCCCCGCGGCAGCGCGCCTTGGTTACCCACTGAGAACGACGAAATTCCTCCGGAGCCTCATCAATCTTGGTATCGCGTCGAGGTGCCTCGGTGACCATCGTGCTCATTCGCTTCGACTGCTCCTTGTCGTGTTCGTCGTACAACAACTCGCGGCAAGTTGTTTCTTATAGAAACCCAACTACTGTCAGTGTTGGTTAAGGTTTTCACACAATTTCCACATTGTCGAACAGATCACACATTATGGGGTAGCTGTCAGTTCCACATCGGGGGTAGAGGCCGTAATGTGTCGAGAGTGAATGCACAGAAATCCCTGGGACACGTCCTCCTGGCCACGTTGGCAGCCGGTGTGCTCATCGCACTTGCACTCACCCCCGCCGCTGGCCTCGCCGGTGCCGCCGCGCACCGCACTACCAAGACCATGGAGTCGAACCTGGCGGATATGACCTCTGGGTGGACCCCCGGGGTGACCACGATCAACGACTCAACCGGGCAGCCCATTGCCCGGTTGTTCAAGCAGAACCGCACCTCGGTTAATCCTGATCAGATCGCCCAGCCCATGAAGGACGCGATCGTCTCCATCGAGGATCGCCGCTTCTACGAGCACGACGGCGTGGATATCCAATCCACCGCCCGAGCACTGCTGACCAATCTTTTCGCCGGTGGCGTGGAACAGGGCGCCTCGACGCTCAACCAGCAATACGTGAAGAACTACCTGCTGCTGGTCACCGCCGACTCCGAAGAGGAGCAGCAGGCGGCCACCGAGCAGTCGATCCCGCGCAAGCTGCGAGAAATGCGCATGGCCACCGAGCTGGACAAGCAGCTGAGCAAGGATGAGATTCTCACCCGCTACCTCAACCTCGTCCCCTTCGGCAATCACGCCTACGGCATCCAGTCGGCCGCGCAGACGTACTTTGGTGTCGATGCCGCCCAGCTCACCGTCCCCCAGTCGGCGATGCTGGCCGGAATGGTCCAGTCCTCGGAGTATCTCAACCCGTACACCAACACCGACGAGGTGATTGCGCGCCGCAACACCGTCTTGCAGTCGATGGTGGATTTTGGCGCCATCGATCAGGCCACTGCCGACCTGCACGCTGGCGAACCGCTCGGAGTGTTGGAGTCCCCCAACATCCCCACCAATGGTTGCATCGGTTCCGGTAACGCCGGATTCTTCTGTGACTATGCCCTGACCTACCTGCAGGCCAAGGGCATCGACGAGGAACAGCTGCGTACCGAGGCGTTGACCATCAACACCACCCTCGACCCGCAGGCCCAGGAGGCCGCACACTCGACGGTGGTCTCCAACGTCAGCCCCACCCAGCCCGGTGTGGCCCAGGTGCTCAACGTGGTGGAGCCCGGCAAGGACTCTCGCCGGATCCTGGCCATGACGTCCTCGCGCAACTACGGCCTTGATGCTGAAGCCGGGGAGACCTATCTACCCCAGCCCACCTCCCTGGTTGGCAACGGCGCCGGCTCCGTGTTCAAGGTGTTCACGGCGGCTGCGGCGCTTGAGCAGGGGCGCGGGCTTAACGACGTTCTCCCTGTCCCGACCCGCTACGAAGCCCAAGGCCTGGGTGATGGCGGTGCGGACAACTGCCCGCCGGGCCGCTACTGCGTGGAGAACGCTGGCACCTACAAGCCGCAGATGACCATGGCCGAGGCCTTGGCTCACTCCCCGAACACCACCTTTGTGCAGCTCATCGAGCAGGTAGGCGTGCCCGCGGTCGTGGATATGTCGGTCAAGCTGGGACTGCGCTCCTATGACGACCCCGGGACCTACAACGAAGATCACTCGATTGCCTCCTACTTCAAGGAGGCAAACCTCGGCTCCTACACCCTGGGTCCGACCCCGGTTAACCCGCTTGAGCTGTCCAACGTTGGCGCCACCCTCGGTTCTGAGGGCATGTGGTGCGAGCCCAGCCCGATCGAAAAGGTACTCAACCCGCAAGGCGATGAGCTCGCTCTCGAGCGCCCGGAGTGCGAGCAGGTCGTTGACCCCCAGCTGGCCGGTTCACTTTCCCAGGCCATGACCCTGGACATTAAGGAAGGAACGGCTTCCGAGGCCGCCAAGGCCTTGGGCTTCGGCGGAACGGCCGCCGCAAAGACGGGTACGACCGAGTCCCACCAGTCGGCCGCGTTCCTGGGCTTTAACAACGCGATCGCCGCGGCTCCGTACATCTTCAACGACGGAACCTCCACCGCCCCGCTGTGCACCTCGCCGGTGCGCCAGTGTGGCGAAGGCACCCTCTTCGGCGGCAAGGAGCCCGCTCGCACTTTCTTTGGCACCGTCAACCAGCTACCACGCGCCATGGCCGGCGGCCTGTCCGGCAGCAGCGGTGCCTACGAAAAGGGTGAGTTGGAGTCCATCGCTTCCGAGGTGCGCGGCCAGTCCGAGGCCCAGGCCCGCAACCGGCTGAGCTCCAAGGGATACTCGGTGACCTCGACCAGCTATGTCAGCGGCTCGGGCTACCCGCGCGGCACCGTGGTGGGCGTGGCCCCTGAGCGCGACCGCAAGGTCGTCCTGCAGATTTCTGATGGCACGGGGTCCCGGCCAGCGTCGCCAAGCCCCTCCTCCCCCGGCACCACCGGAACGCCGCAGCGACCGGAACAGCCTGCCGGCCCCAGTGAGCTCGATCGCGCCGTGGAGGACCTCAACAACACGCTGGAGGAGTTCCGCCGCAATTTCGGCCTCTAGTAGGCTGGCGAGGGTGATTAAGCCTCGCCATCTGCTTGCCCCCGCCCTCGCCGCTACCGCCGCTGGGGCGGGGTTTCTTGCGTGGGGAAACTCCGAGCTGCGCCGCTTTGAGCTCAAGAAGGTCACCGCGCCGGTCCTCGAGCCCGGCACGCTGGGCGAGGGCGAGCGCTTCACCATTCTGCACATCTCGGATCTGCACATGATCCCCGGCCAGGACACCAAGATCGCCTGGGTATCCGCACTCGACGCCCTTGATCCCGACCTGGTGATCAACACCGGAGACAACCTCTCGGACGAGCGCGCGGTACCTGACGCGCTGGCCGCCATGGGGCCGCTGCTGAACCGCCCAGGAATGATGGTTTTTGGCACCAACGACTACTGGGCCCCTCGCCCTGCCAATCCCTTCAATTACCTGTTGGGGCGCAAGCGCGAGCCGTCGCATGTGGACCTGCCATGGAAGGACCTGCGCGCCGGCATGATCGAGCGCGGATGGCACGATGCGACTCACCAGCGCATTGAGATCAAGGTCGGCCCGCTGCGGCTCGCGGCTGCGGGTGTCGACGACCCCCATCACGACCTGGATGACTACTCCACCATCGCGGGAACCCCCAATCCCGACGCTGACCTACGACTCGCGCTGACCCATTCCCCTGAGCCACGCATCCTGCGTCAGTTCGCCGCCGATGGCTACCAGCTAGCGCTGGCTGGGCACACACATGGCGGGCAATTCTGCCTGCCGGGGTCCCGCGCGATCGTGACCAACTGCGGCATCGACACCGCCCGCGTGCAGGGCTTAAGCACTTTCGATGGCATGCACCTGCACGTCTCCAACGGCCTGGGAACCTCCAAGTACGTGCCGTTCCGATTCTTCTGCCGCCCCTCCGCCACGCTCATCACTCTCACCGAGAAGGCCGAATAACCTGCAGTTTTGCTGTGCGCTCCGGCATTGGTCTAAGGTATGTGGATGTTCGCGCAGCCCTGTTGGGAACGCTGAACGCACCGGGATATGGCGCAGCTTGGTAGCGCGCCTCGTTCGGGACGAGGAGGTCGCAGGTTCAAATCCTGTTATCCCGACCAACTAGTACGGCCCCAGGCAAGATTATTTGCCTGGGGCCGTTTTTTGTTCATCGTCCTACGGCGCGCAGCGCGATGCATGGCGCATCTGTGGTGTCGACCGGAAGGCCGCCTTAATGCTTCCGGTCGACAGTAAGCGGGGATCTCCGTGCCACAAACACTGCCGTCACCGCCGCGAGCCCGGCCAGTACTGCCAGTGCGATCCACGTCAGGTGGGAATTTCCGGCATTGCCCAAGGCGGCGAGTGCCGCCGTCGCCCAGTTCAATGGGGAGGTAGCTGCGGCTATCCACGACCACTCAGGCAGCTGGCTGGTGGCAGCTGCTCGCCAGACCCATCCCACAAATCCCAGCTGCACCAAAGCGCCCAGCAGGACCATCACTGCGCCCAGGGTTGGACCTCCCAGGCGGACGGCGAGCGTCGTTAAGCCCGCCGAAGAGGCCGTAGTGAGGAACAACACCGCACCTGAGAGCGCGGCCGCGGCCGCAGGCATGCCAGAGGCAAAGACGAAGAGACAGACCAACCCAGTTACAGCTCCCAGTGCCGAGGCAACGGCAAGGGTGAGCAGGCGCCGCTGAGCCCCCGCAGCTGAAAGCAGAAGGTAACCGCCGGCGATGCCAATCAGACCCGCCAGTGTTGCCACCAGGAGCGCCACCTGCGGGGGAAGGGCACGCACGGTGTTCGCAGCTCCCCACGCCGGTGCCGGCAGGGCCCGGTTCACGGCACCGACCCGGTCGTTGGTCTCCTGCGCCATGGTGTTGACTCGTTCGCTGCCCTCGCGCAGCTGGGTGCTGCCCGCGTGGGCGTCAGCGGCTCCGGTCGAAAGGTCGTCCAACCCAGCGGCCAGATCGTGAGCCCCCTTGTGCGCCGAGTAGATCCCGTCGTGGAAGGCATAGCCCGGAGCATTCAGCTGATTGGCCAGCTCGCGGGCCCCGCTGCGCACGCGCTCCAGCTCCGCGGTCGCGTTGGCATCTGTGGGCAGGGCGTTGGCCTGATCTCGCAGTGCCCGCAAGTCCTCGCGTACCTTGGCCACCTCCGGGTCGGGGTTGCCCTCCAGGGCGGCGATCGTGCGATCCAGCTTGCCCACCAGCTGACCCGATACTGCCCCGGCGCCGATGAGCGGGGCGGTGGCTGCGTCCACGCCGTCGGCAAGCTGGGTGGCCCCAGCACCGAGCTGGCCGACTCCCGCCTGGAGCTGGGTGAGGCCGTCGGCAAGCTTCTGCGAGCCTTCCGCAGCGTCGTTGGTTCCCTCGGCCAGCTTGGCCGTGCCGCCCTCAAGCGCACGGGCCCCATCCTGAAGCTGCGTAGTTCCGCTGGTCAGAAGGCTGGACTGGCTGGCTGCTTCGCCGGCAGCCCGGCGCGCCTGCTGCACCTCGGGCGACTGTCCGGCAGCGCTCACGCTCGGCGCGCCTCCCGCCTCGTTGGTCCAGGACTTCGAGGGTTCAAGGTGGGCGAAAGCGGCCACCCCGGCCGCGGCTAACAGGATGAGCACGCAGAGGGCGGGAAAGAGGAGTTGGCGACGCATAACCTCTCACGGTATCCAGCGTTCTCTAAGAAACTCTCGAGGCACTCCGAACTTTTCGCAACGTGTAACGTGATACGGGCTTAATGCATAAAGCTCAACCAGAAGTGAGGAGTCGATGGCGCTTCTAGTAGCGATCCTCGCCGTGGCCTCCGCTGTCGTCCTGTCCCCAGTGGCGGTGCGCGTGATGGACCGGGCGTCTGGCTACCCGCTGGCCGCCCTCTTTGCCATAGGCGCTGTAGCGCTGGCGCGAGAGGCGTCAGCCGTGTGGAACGGTCAGGCGCTGACCTATTCAATAACGTGGGCTCGGGGGGTGTTCGGCCCCACGACGGACGTGGTCTTCTCGCTAAAGGCAGATGGCCTGAGTTTGTTCTTCGCCCTGCTTGCGCTGATTATCGGCGCTGCGGTGTTCGTCTATTCCGCGGCGTATCTGCCCAAGAAGGACGGCAACTTAAGCTTCTACCTGATCATGACCGCCTTCACCTTGTCGGTGCTGTTGCTGGTCACCGCGGATGACGTCCTCGTGCTCTTCATTGGCTGGGAGCTGGTCTCGCTCGCGTCGTTCATGCTGATCGCGCGCTCGGGACTCTCGGGTGCCGACGGTGCCTCGCGCACCCTCATCCTCACCTTCGTGGGTGGTCTGACGCTGCTGGCTGCCCTGGCGATTGCCACCATGGCGGCGGGCACGACCAACCTGACGCAGATCCTCGCCTCCGACGTCTGGGATCAGCGCCCCGGTATGACCGTGCTGGTGGCGCTGCTGATTGCTGCCTCTGCCTTTACCAAGGCCGCGCAGTTCCCCTTCCACTTCTGGCTGCCCGAGGCCATGGCCGCTGCCACCCCGGTCTCGGCGTTCCTGCACGCGGCCGCCGTGGTCAAGGCTGGTGTGTACCTCCTGCTGCGTTTCAGCGCGGTCTTTCATGATGTGCCCGCGTGGAATGCCACGCTGATCATCGTCGGTATGTTCACGGCGCTCATCAGCGCTGCCTTCGCCCTGCAAAAAACCGACCTGAAGCAGCTGACTGCCTACTCCACGGTGTCTCACCTGGGCTGGATCGTGGCCACCATCGGCGTGGGGACTCCCGCTGCACTGGCCGCCGCGCTGGTGCACACCCTGGCACACGCGCTGTTCAAGTCCTCGCTGTTCATGCTCATCGGCGTCGTCGACCACGAGGCCGGTTCGCGTGACATGACGCGCCTGGGCCCGCTCTGGCGCAAGATGCCCTTCACCTTTGGCTCCACCGCGATCGCCGCGGCGTCCATGGCCTCGATTCCGCCGCTGTTCGGATTCGTGTCCAAGGAGGGCATGCTCACCGCGTTCGAGGAGGCCCCGGCCGCCTCCTGGTTGCTGCTTGCTCTCGCGGGCGTGGCTGCGCTGCTGACCTTCAGCTACTCCGCCAAGATCATCTTTGGCGCATTCTTCGACGGCCCGCGCGACGTCTCGGGCGTGCACGAGGCTCCGGTGCGTCTGTGGCTGCCGGCGGCACTTCCGGGATTGCTTTCGCTTCCCTTGGCGTTCCTGCTTCCGCTTCTCGACGCCCCCGTCGACGCGGCAGTCAAGGCCATCGCCCCGGATACTCACCACCACTCCCACCTGGCCCTGTGGCACGGCTTGACCATCCCGCTGCTGATCACCGTCATCGTGCTGGTGGCCGGCGTATTCGTGGCCATCAACCGCCGCCGAGTGTGGAACTTCTTCGAAAACACCACGTTGTCCCCGGTCACTGGTAATGACGCGCTGCACTCCATCACCCGCAGCGCCGAGTGGTCTGGCCGCAAGCTGGGTTGGATCGCTGACTCGCTCGATCCGTCCCGCCACCTGTCGGGCATGATCGCGCTGATCGTGGTGCTGGGTGGTACCACCCTGGTCAACTCCTGGATCGCCGGCGGCGTGGATGGCGTGGCGCTGGCACCGCGTGCCGACGGCCTGGACAACCCGTGGGACCTCCTCCCGCTGGCCATCATCCTGGGCTCGGTCGCCGGCCTGGTGCTCACTCGTACCCGCTTGACGGCTGCCATCCTCCTGGGTGGTGTCGGCGTGGGCATGAGCCTGCAGATGCTGCTGCTGGGTGCACCGGACGTAGCGCTTACCCAGTTCCTGGTCGAGTCGCTCACCGTCATCGTGATCATGCTGGTGGTTCGCCACCAGCCCAAGACCTTCTTCCTCGTCGGGCCGACCCGCAAGAAGATCAGCATCGTGCTCGCCCTGCTCTCCGGCGTAGTTGCTTTCGCGGCCTCCCACGCCCTGCTGGGACGACGCGACCGCTCCGACCTGGCTATGTGGTTCCTGGACCACGGCAAGGAGATCACCGGGGGCAACAACATTGTCGCCGTGATCATCGTGGAGTTCCGTGGATTCGATACCCTCGGCGAGCTGTCCGTGCTGGGCATGGGCGCAGTCGTGCTGGCTGCCATGGTCACCACGATGCCGCGCTACCCCTTCTTGCGCGGTACTCACCCGGCCCCGTTTGGCCAGTCCGAACTCAACGCCCTGCCGCTGCGCATGGTGTTCAAGCTGGTCTTGCCGGTCCTCATCGTGCTCAGCGTGCTTATCTTCTTCCGCGGCCACACCGCTCCGGGTGGTGGCTTCGTTGCCGCCCTCGTGCTCTCGACCGCCTTCGGGCTGTCCTACCTCTCGCAGAAGTCGGACTCTCCGGTGGTCTCGCGCAAGACGCCGATGTTCCTGTCGGGAGTGGGCATCATCGTTGCCATCTCCTCCGGTTTCGCTGGCCTGCTCGAGGGTGGCTTCCTCTACGCCATCCACGGCCACATCCTGGGGCAGCACGTGACCACCTCGCTGATCTTCGATGCCGGCATCTATCTGGCGGTGTTGGGCATGATCACCGAGGCCATCAATGCCCTCGGTGACTACCTGCGCCCGGGCGTGTCGTCTGTGGACGACCTCAACTACTCGCGCCTCAAGAGCGAGCTGCCCGACGTCCCCGACGTGGAGTACACGGGAGATGTGGATGAGGACTTCCCGCGTCCCATCAACCCGGCGGAGAATCCGCTTGGCGTGGCTGCCGATCCCACCTCGGGCAACCACCCGAACCCGAAGGAGGACGCGTAATGATTTTGTCCACCACAATTGCCATTCTGGTGGCGGGCGCGGTCTACCTGGTGCTCCAGCGCTCGATGGTGCGCGTGATCTTTGGCATGTCCCTGATGTCTCACGCCGCCAACCTCCTGCTGCTCGCCGGTGGCGTGGGTGCCTGGCGCGGCGAGGCCTTCGTCGGCATGCGCGACGTAGACCAGGCTGCCGATCCCCTCCCCCAGGCCTTTGTACTCACCGCCATCGTGATCGCCATGGCGACCACGACCATCCTCCTGGCAACCGCCGCGCTGGGCGCCGACGACGACACCGAGGATGAGGGCGGACACGAGGGTCCCGGCATCGATGACGGCACACCGGATGTGCACGAAACCGCTGACCCGTTCTCCACGCTGGGACGTGATTCCCAGCGCGCCCGGGAGGTTAAAGCAAGTGAAAAGCAGGCTCGTCGAGCCCGGAAAGGCAGCACGGCCAGCCGTGCGCAGAAGAAGGCAGGTGCCTAAGTGACCATCGACGCCACCCTCCCCCTCTTCGTCGCCACTCCGCTCATTCTGGCTGCGGTCGTAGTTCTTAGCCCTGCCAAGTGGATCCGCGATGCTTTACACATCGCTGTTCCGGCGATCCTCGCGATCGCGTCTGTCGCGCTCTTTGCTCACGTCCAGGACCACGGCACGGTCGCGCATGTCATCGGCCTGTACCCCGGCAACGTCGGCATCACCTTCGCCGCGGATCAGTTCTCGGCGATCATGCTTTTCACCACGATGCTGGTGGCCACGATCGCTAACTGGTTTGCCACGGCCACCGGTGAAACCCGCTCCCGCTATTACCCGTCTCTGACCTTGATCCTGATCACCGGTGTGAACGGCGCCTTGCTCACCGCGGATCTGTTCAACTTCTTCGTCATGATCGAGGTCATGCTCCTGCCCTCCTATGGCCTCATGGCCATGACGGGCGGACGAGATCGCCTCCGCGCCAGCCGCATGTTCATCCTGGTCAACCTGGCAGCCTCAACGCTGCTCGTGGTCGGCGTGGGCATCGTCTACGGCGTGACCGGTGTGGTTAACATCGCGGCCCTCAAGTCCGCGGCCGCCGGAAACGGCCCGGTGACGGTGGCCATGGGGGCAATCATCATCGCGATTGTGGTCAAGGCGGGCGTGTTCCCGGTCCATACCTGGTTGCCGCGCACTTACCCCAACACCTCGGCGGCCGTCATGGGATTGTTCTCGGGCCTGCACACCAAGGTCGCCGTGTACATGCTCATGCGCATCTACGTGGTCATCTTTGACGTCGAGAAGCGCTTCGAGTGGCTGATCATCGTCGTCATGGTGATCTCGATGATCATCGGCGCTTTCGCTGGTCTTGCCGAGAACTCGATCCGCAAGGTTCTGGCTTACCAGATGGTCGTGGGCATGCCGTTCATCCTGGTGATGTTCGCCTTTGCCCCCGAGCACCCGCGGGTCGCCCTGTCCGCGGCGCTGATGTACACCCTGCATCACATGATCACCGTCGGCGCGCTGATCCTGAACTCCGGCGCGATCGAGGAGACCTATGGCACCGGCCAGCTGTCCAAGCTCTCGGGCCTGGGTTCCCGCGACAAGTGGACCGCGGCTATCTTCGCCGCCGGTTCCTTCTCGGTGCTGGGATTCCCGCCGTTCTCCGGACTCTGGGGCAAGGTCATGCTGGTCGTCGCGGCGGCGCAGTCGGGTGATGTGAAGGCGATCGTCGTGATCACCACCATCATCATCGCTTCCTTCGGCGCGCTGCTGTCCATGCTGCGCGTCTGGCGCAAGGTGTTCTGGGGACGCCCGATGCAGCGCGTGCCCGACAACTTGACCGTGCGGTGGCGCTTGCTCGCCCCCTCGGCGACTCTGATGGCGATCTCGGTGCTCATGTTTGTTGCGGCCGGCCCGCTCGTGGACGCCGTCAACGGGGCGACGGATTCGCTTCTCGACGTCGACAGCTACACCTCAGCGGTGTTGGGCGACGACGCAGTGGGCCTGCCCGATCTGACTGGCCTGCAGGAAGGACGCTAGAGCATGCATTACTTCACCTATGCCCTGTGGCTGATCAAGGAGATCTTCGCAGCCGGCTGGTCGGTTGCCATCCGGGCTATCCGCCCGGACATGGGTTTTAGCCCGATCGTGGTGCGCTACCCGCTGCGTGTGACCAGCGACTGGCACATCTTCTGGTTCTCCACGTCGATCACCGCCACCCCGTCGACACTCTCGCTGGGTTTGCGTGAGCCTGCCGGGGAGGGTCAGCCGCGCATCCTGCTCGTTCAGGATGCCTTCGGAGTCGATCCCGCGGAGACCACTCGTGGCTTGGCTGAGATGGAAGAGCGCCTCGCCCCACACGTCAAGGGCATCGACCATGGGGTCCCCGGGCAAGGAAGCGCCGAAGAGCTCGACCCGAGCCTCTACGACTTCACCCGCCCCTTCGAGCATTAGGAGAAGGAGTAGATCATGAGTGCATTCGAGTGGATTTTGCTGGTGTGCATGATCACCGTAGGCCTATGCCTGCTCGCCGGGCTGGCCTTGATCCTGCTTACTAAGGACATCCTCAGCCGCGCCGTGCTGTCGGACATGCTGTTCTACGCCATGGTGTGCTTCTACTTGATCTGGACGATTCGTAATGACACCTTCATCGCCTATGAGATCGCCATTCTGGCGGGCCTGGTGGGTGGCGTGATGCCCACCCTGTCGATGTCGCGCGTCGTTTCCCGAGGACGGAGGTAAATCGCATGAGCCTCGTCGAAATTATCGTGGCCATCCTGGTCATCTTTGCCACGTTCATGGTGGTCGCCACCGTCTTCGCCCAGTGGCGTGCCCCGGATGCTCTGACCCGGGCCAACCTCATGGGCCCCACCGTCGCCGTGGCGTTTCCGGTGTTGATCGTGGCCAAGCTCATCTACGATATCGCCGAGCACGGGTTCGACCTGCACGACTTCCTGCGCGCGCTGCTCGCCATTGCTGGCGCCTGGATCGTCGCCTCGGTGGGTTCCTTCTACCTGGCCCGCTCGATTTACGGCGTGACCGTCGTCGACGAAACGCCCGAAGGCTCGGCCTCGGAGGGTGCCGGCAAGTAAGCCTTAAGGTCGCACAAGAAAACCCGCTGGTAAAAAGCCAGCGGGTTTCTTATTGTCTACGCGCTACTTGGAGGAGGTGAAGATCTCCTTCACGCGTGCGCCCAGGTCCGGGTGCACGTTGGTCCAGTATTCGTAGCAGCGCTGCTCAGTCTCCGGCTTCACACCGTCCATGGCGCCGGCGATGTTGTTGGCCAGCTCCTCCTTCTCCTCGTCGTTCATGACGTCGCGGTAAAGGATGGTGGCCTGGATGAAGTTGTCATCCTCGGCGTGCTGGACGTACTGGCCGCGGTAGAGCTGGTTACCGTGCTGGTCGTTGCCCACCATGGCGTCGTCAACCACCGGGTGCTCGGCGGAGTGATCGGAGGTCTCGCCGCTGTCGAGTACGCCGGCGCCCTTGTTGGTCTTGTTCGGGGAGTACGGCAGCGATCCGTTCTCGTTGAACTGGTAGGCCATCGGGCCGTTCTGGCTGTAGGTGTTCACATCACCGTTGACGGGCTGGTTGATCGGCAGCTGACGGTAGTTCGGTCCGATGCGGTAGCGCTGCTGATCGGAGTAAGCGAAGATGCGCCCCTGCAGCATCTTGTCCGGGGAGAAGCCCACGCCCGGAACCAGGTTGGAGGGGTCGAGGGCGATCTGCTCGATCTGCGCGTGGAAGTTCACCGGGTTGCGGTTGAGCTCGAAGTAGCCGATCTTCTTGCGCGGGTAGTCCTTCTTGGACCAGACCTTGGTCAGGTCGAACGGGTTGAAGCGGTAGGTCTCGGCCTCATCCAGCGGCATGATCTGAACCTCGACGCTCCAGCGCGGGAAGTCGCCACGCTCGATGGCTTCGTAGAGGTCCTGGCGGTGCAGATCCGGGGTCTCACCGGCGGCCTTGGTGGCCTCGTCCTGGGTGAGATTGTGCACGCCCTGCTCGGAGATGAAGTGGTACTTGACCCAGAAAGCCTCGCCTTCGGCATTGATCCACTGGAAGGTGTGGGAGCCGTAACCGTTCATCTCGCGAGCGCTGCGCGGAGTTCCACGGCCGCCCATGAGGTAGGTGACCTGGTGGGCGGACTCCGGGGTGCGGGTCCAGAAATCCCACTGCATGTCGGCGCTGCGCAGGCCGGTTGCCGGGTGACGCTTCTGGGACTGAATGAAGTCCGGGAACTTCACGGAGTCGCGCATGAAGAACACGGGGGTGTTGTTGCCGACGATGTCGTAGTTACCCTCCTGCGTCCAGAAGCGCAGGGCGAAGCCGTGGACGTCACGCCAGGTATCCGGGGAGCCGGACTCGCCTGCCACGGTGGAGAAGCGAGCAGCCATCGGGGTGACGGTGCCCTTCTGGAACAGGGACGCCTTGGTGTAAGCAGAGACGTCCTCGGTGATGTGCAGCTCACCGAAAGCCCCCAGGCCCTTGGCGTGCGGGATGCGGTCAGGAACAACCTGGCGGTTAAACGCAGCCAACTTCTCAATGAGGTGGATGTCGTTGAGGATCACCGGTCCCTGCTGGCCCGAGGTGACGCTGTGGTTTTCGCTCTGGACGGGCGAACCATTGAGCTTGGTGGTGTGGGCGTGCGCGTTGGTGCGCTCACCCCGGTTGAGGATGTCATCGATGCCGGTCATAGCTTTAACCTTCCGATTGTTAGACAGTTCCTATTAGAACGTTTCTACTGATAGGTTACCGCGAAATTGCGTGGGGACGCAACGGTATCCAGTTTAGGGACAAATCATTTCCATGCAGCAGAATGCATGCGTCGACAAGCGCGCAGTGCCTGAGCATTCCACTGCTACCCTCAATGTTCGTGTCCCCCCAAGATCCGCGCGATGACGAGCGAGTAACCGAACTCGCCCTGCGCGCGGGCAGCGGCGACAAGCGCGCGCTGGCCGAATTCATCCGGCTCACCCATGGCGACGTGTGGCGCCTCCTGGCACACCTGGCCGGCCCAGAGGCGGCCGACGACCTCACCCAGGAGACCTACCTGCGCGTCCTCGGCGCGCTCCCCCGCTTTGCCGCTCGCTCCTCGGCACGCACGTGGCTGCTCTCACTGGCGCGACGCGCCTGGGTCGACAACATTCGCCACGAACGGGCCCGACCGCGCAAGTCCGCCACGGAATACGAGGACGCGGCCGCCACCTCGACCGTGGCGGACACCGACTGGAGCGCGTGGATCGACGCACGCACCATGATCGACCAGCTGGACCCGGATCGTCGAGAAGCACTCATCCTCACCCAGGTACTGGGATACTCCTACGACGAAGCCGCACGCATCGCGGGCGTACGCGTGGGCACGATCCGCTCCCGGGTGGCACGCGCGCGCAAGGAGCTTATCGACGGCTCGACAACCCCCTCCCGAGAGCATTAGCGAGAAGCGCAGCAACCTGTTTAGATAAGACTATTGCCCTGTTTTATCTAAATAGAAAGCCAAAATTATGTGGCAGCGAGCCATATCAGTCGCACTAGCTTTTACTGGCGTCATCGTCGGCGCCGGCTTTGCCTCCGGCCAGGAGGCCCTGCAGTTCTACGTCGCCTTCGGTGTGTGGGGCGTGGCAGGTGCTCTTCTGGCTTCCGCCCTCATGCTGATCTCGGGCGTGGCCGTCCTCCAGCTCGGTAGTTACTACCAGGCACGCGAGCACATGAGCGTGCTCAGCCGCATCTCCAACAAGGCGATTGCCTGGATCCTGGATATCTCCACGATCATCACGCTGTTTTCCATCGGCTTTGTCATGTTCGCCGGCGGCGGATCCAACCTGCAGCAGCAGTTCGGCCTACCCCTCTGGGCCGGCGCGGGCCTCATGCTCGTCTTGGTGCTGATCACCGGCATGATGGACGTGAATAAGGTCTCCGCCGTGATCGGTGCGATTACCCCGTTCGTGATCGCGACCATCCTCTTTGTCACCATCTACACCCTGGTGACCTCCGACTGGAATTTCGCGCACCTCAACGAATACTCCCAGGCTGAGGTGGCCACCACCCTGCCCAACTGGTGGATCTCCGCCCTGAACTACATCGGCCTGTGCATCATGACCGGCGTGTCCATGGCCATCGTGATCGGCGGCAACATGATGGACACCAAGGCCGCGGGCTTCGGCGGCCTGCTCGGTGGACTGTTCTTCACCATCATGCTGGTGCTGTTGGTGGCCGCCATGTTTGTCAAGGTCGAGACCGTCAACGGGGACGCGATGCCAGTGCTGTCTTTGATGACGGACATCCACCCCTGGCTGGGCGCATTCATGGCGATCGTGGTCTACGGCATGATCTTTAATACCGCTATCGGCATGTTCTACGCCCTGGGCAAGCGCCTGACTCGCAAGAACCCGAGCCGCTACCGCGTGGTGTTCATCGTTACCTGCTTGGTGGGTTTTGTGCTCTCATTTGTCGGCTTCAAGACGCTAGTCGCCTATGTCTACCCCGCTTTGGGTTACCTAGGCGTTCTCCTGATCGCCGTCCTGGCCTACGCCTGGATCCGCGGTGGAGCAAAGCTGCGTTCCGAAGGCCGCCGCCGCGCCCGCGCACTCGCCCTCACCGAACGCAAAATGGACCCGCGCATGCGCTTCTCCAAGCGCAACGAACGCGAACTGGCCAAGCTCACCGCCGCCTCCAACCTCGAAGACAAAGACTTCACCGAATCCATCACCGACGAAGTCCACGACAAACTCGAAGCAGACGACGAACTCCCCGACTACGACCGCACCGAGGAACCCGCGGACGTCACCTACGTGGCCCACACCGAACCCGTGGCCCAGGGTGAACACCACCACCGCGACGTCACGGAAAACGAGTAATTAGGACAAACGCCTCCCCCAGGGGAGGCGTTTTTTATGGCGCAATCGTTATCAATGGAGTTAACTAAGTTTCTACCCCGAGTGTGTGAGCATCGATCGCCGATCCCTGGAATACGACCGTCGCAGACCGACGCGACACTCTCTATCCACAGGGCCATACTCGGAGGGAACATACACAGGAAGAACTCCCATGCTTAAACGAGCTCTCGGCATTGCGCTCGCTTTTACTGGCGTCGTTGTTGGCGCCGGCTTTGCTTCCGGCCAGGAGGCCCTGCAATTCTTCGTCGCCTTTGGCACGTGGGGTCTGGTAGGCGCAGTCTTTGCTTCACTACTCATGGTCGTTGTTGCAGTGGCCCTGCTGCAGCTTGGCAGCTACTACCAGGCCAAGGAGCACATGAGTGTGCTCAGCCGCATCTCCAACAAGGTAGTCGCGTGGATTCTGGACATCTCCACCATCGTGACCCTCTTCTCCATCGGCTTCGTCATGTTCGCCGGCGGCGGCTCCAACCTGCAACAGCAGTTCGGCCTACCCCTGTGGGTTGGCGCTGTGATCATGCTGGTGCTGGTGCTGATTACCGGCATGATGGACGTGGAAAAGGTCACTGCCGTCATCGGCGCCGTGACCCCCTTTGTGATCATCTTCGTCGTCTTTGTCACCGTGTACACCCTGGTGACCTCCGACTGGAACCTGGCAGCTCTCGATGAGGCCTCGCGCAGCGTGGAAACCACCCTGCCCAACTGGTGGATCTCCGCCCTGAACTACACCGGGCTTAACGTCATGACTGCCGTGTCCATGGCCATCGTGATCGGCGGCAGCTTCATGGACACCAAGGCTGCCGGCTACGGCGGCCTGCTGGGCGGAATCTTCTACCTGGTCATGCTCATGCTGCTGGTCTCCGCGCTCTTCCTTCAGGTCGAGACTGTCAACGGCACCGACATGCCGGTGCTCACCCTCATCAATGAGATTCACCCGTGGATGGGCGTGGTCATGACCTTCGTGGTCTACGGCATGATCTTCAACACCGCCATCGGCATGTTCTACGCCCTGGGCAAGCGCCTGACGCGCACACGCCGTCACCTGTTCCGTCCGGTGTTCATCGTGACGTGCCTGATCGGTTTCGCGTTGTCCTTCGCCGGCTTTAAGACGCTGGTCTCCTACGTCTACCCGGCCCTGGGATACCTGGGCATCCTCATGATCATCGTGCTGTCTACCGCGTGGATCCGCGGTGGAGCAAAGCTGCGTTCCGAAGGCCGCCGCCGCGCCCGCGCACTCGCCCTCACCGAACGCAAAATGGACCCGCGCATGCGCTTCTCCAAGCGCAACGAACGCGAACTAGCCAAACTCACCGCCGCCTCCAACCTCGAGGACAAGGACTTCACCGAGTCCCTGACCGACGAAATCCACGACAAACTCGAGGCAGACGACGAACTCCCCGACTACGACCGCACCGAGGAATCCGCAGGCGTTACCTACGTGACTCACTCGGAGCCGGCCGCTCGCGAGGAGAAGAAGAACTCCTAGACCAGGAGTTCGGCAATCTGGATGGTATTCAGCGCGGCACCCTTACGCAGGTTGTCGCCAGATACCACCAGCACCAGGCCCTTGTTGTCGGCGACGGCCTGATCCTGGCGGATGCGTCCGACCAGGGAATCGTCCTTGCCGGCCGCGTTGAGCGGAGTCGGCACGTCGACGAGCGAGACTCCCGGCGCGTCCCGGAGCAGATCCTCTGCCTCCTGCGGGGTAATCGACTGGTCAAACTCGGCGTGGATCACCATGGTGTGACCGGTAAAGACGGGGATGCGCACGCAGGTGGCCGACACACGCAGCTCGGGGATGCCCAGAATCTTGCGCGACTCATTGCGCAGCTTCTGCTCCTCATCCGTTTCCAGCGAACCGTCGTCCACGATGGAGCCTGCCAGGGGCACCGCGTTGAACGCGATCGGAGCGACGTAGGGGCCCAGGTCCTCCGGAGCCAGCAGGGAACCATCGTGCGCGAGCTCCACGTTGTGGTCCCCGATTTCCGCGGTCTGGCGCGCCAGCGTTTCCACTCCGGCCAGCCCGGAACCCGATACCGCCTGGTAGCTAGCCACCCGCAGCGTGTTCAGCCCCTTGGCCTTGTGCAGGGCACTCATCACCGGCATCGCCGCCATGGTGGTGCAATTCGGGTTGGCGATAATCCCCTGTGCCTTTGCGGCCTCCGCCGGGTTGACCTCGGAGACGATCAGCGGAACCTCCGGGTCCTTGCGCCAGGCCGAGGAGTTGTCCACCACGGTCGCGCCGGCCGCAGCAAACACCGGGGCCCACTGCTTCGAGGTCGCGCCTCCCGCGGAGAACAGCGCAATATCAATCCCGCGCAGGCTCTCCTCGGTCTGCTGGGTAAGGTCCTCGACCTCCACAGTCTGCTCCCCGAACTCCAGCTGCTTGCCGGCCGAACGCGGGGAAGAGAAGAAGCGCACCTGATCTGCGGGGAACTTACGCTCCAGCAGGATGTCGCGCATGACGCGTCCTACTTGTCCGGTTGCGCCGACAACGGCAACGGTAGTCATCTGGGTATTCCTCTCTTACGTGTCTTTAGCGTCCGGTTCCGGCGTAAACGACGGCGATCTCGTCACCGCCCAGCTGGAACTTGTTGTGCAGCGCGCGGGTGGCCTTGGGCAGTTCGGTCTCTCGCAACACAGCGGTGATCCGGATCTCGGAGGTGGTGAACATCTCGATGTTGATTCCCTCGTCGCGCAGCGCCTCGGAGAAGTCTGCGGTCACCCCAGGGTGGGACTTCATGCCCGCGCCGACCAATGAGACCTTGCCGATCTGGTCGTCGTAAAGCACGTCCTTCCACTCCCCCTCTTCCTTCAGCGCCGAGAGCAGCTCGACGGCGCGGGGGCCGTCGGCACGCGGGCACGTGAAGGTGATGTCGGTGGTGTTGTCGTCGACCGCCGAGATGTTCTGCAGCACCATGTCGATGTTGATCTCAGCGTCGGCCAGCACGCGGAAGACCTTGGCAGCCTCCCCCGGGTGATCCTTAATGCCAATGACGGTGACCTTGGCCTCGGACTGGTCGGTTGCCACACCGGACAGGACTGCTTCTTCCACGGGAATATCCTCCATTGAGCCGGCCACTAGGGTGCCGGGATCGTTGCTGTACGACGAACGGACGCGCAGCGGGACGTTAAACGCCCGGGCGTATTCCACGCTGCGCAGGACGAGAATCTTGCTACCCGATGCGGCCAGCTCCAACATCTCGTCGAAGGAGAGTTTCTCCAGCTTTTGGGCATCGGGCACGATGCGGGGATCGGCGGTGTAGACGCCGTCGACATCGGAATATATTTCGCACACATCGGCGTTGAGCGCCGCGGCGAGGGCGACCGCGGTGGTATCCGAGCCGCCGCGCCCCAGGGTGGTCACGTCGCGGGTTTCCTTGTTCACGCCCTGGAAGCCAGCGACGATGCAGATCTTGCCCTCGTCCAAGGCCTCCTGGACGCGCCCCGGGGTGACGTCGACGATGCGCGCATTGCCATGGCGCTCCGTCGTAAGCACGCCCGCCTGGGAACCCGTAAACGAGCGGGCCTCTGCGCCCAGGCTGGAAATCGCCATGGCAACCAGCGCATTGGAGATGCGTTCACCGGCGGTGAGCAGCATATCCATCTCGCGGGCTGGCGGAACGGGATTGACCTGCTCGGCTAGATCCAGCAACTCGTCGGTGGTGTCGCCCATGGCGGAACACACCACAACGACGTCGTTTCCGGCCTTCTTCGTGGCGACAATTCGCTGCGCTACCGCACGAATTCGCTCAGCGGACTCCAGGGAAGACCCACCGTATTTCTGAACAACTAACGCCACGTTGTGTTCACCCTCTAACAATTGCCGGGTACTAAGTTCTGACAGCCACAATAGACTGCTCGGTTCATCATAGTTGCAAGATCAAGCCCGGGTGGCTACCGGTAAAGTAACGCGCGTGCACAACAACCTCGTGGCGGTGATCTTCGCCCTCGCTTCTGCTCTCACGATCGCGTGGGGCACCGTCGTACGCCACCGCATCGCCGGTGAGGCCACACTCGACGGAACGCTCAAGGGCTCTCCGCTGATCAACGCCATCACCCGCCCTCTCTGGTGGGCCGGAACGTCCACGGCGCTGTTGGGTTATGGCTTCCAAATCATCGCCCTGGCCTTTGGCACGCTGCTGGTGGTCCAGCCGATCCTGGTGCTGTCGCTCATGTTTACTCTGCCGCTGGCGGCGCGTTACGACGGCCGAAGGCTGCACAGCCAAGAAATCATCTGGTCCTGCCTGCTCACCATTGCCGTAACAGTGCTGGTCTTGCTCGGCCGCCCCGCCCCCGGAGATCCGCATCCCCCGCTTAGCCGCTGGATGTGGGCGCTGGCCCTCGGCCTATTGGTCATGACCGGACTGGGGATCGCGGCTCGCTGGATGCAGGGCCCGCCGCGCGCCTTGACCCTGGGCATCGTCACCGGCGGAATCTTCGGTTACGTCGCCGTGCTGTCGAAGGGATTCGTGGACATCGCAGTCAACCAGGGAGTCTTTAGTGTTCTGACCTCCTGGGAGACCTACGCGCTCATCGCCGGAGCCACCCTGGGCACCATTGTGCAGCAGTATTCCTTTAATGCCGGACAGCTGCGCCATAGCTTGCCGGCCATGACAGCGGCTGAGCCAGTTTTCGCCTTCAGCTTGGGTTATGCCGTCCTCGGTGAGCAGTTTCAGGTCAAGACAATCGCCGGGTGGTGCGCGATGGCAGTCTCCCTGGTGGTCATGATTGCCTCTACCGTCCTCTTGTCTCGTCGGGGTATATAGATCCGTTCCATGCCGTGAGATTTACTCGCCACGCTGTGGACAGGAGAGACGCGGATCACTACAGTGGGTTCGCATGAACGCTAGGGCGCAGCTCCTTCTACGCCGCGGCGGGGCCTAGTTCTTCTTCAGCCGAATGTCACGGCCGGCACCCCGTCGCGTAGTTCCTCGCGCCGGCCGTGAGCACACTTCACGTAAGAAGGACACTATGAGCTCCAACGATTCTTTTTTCTCTGCACCGGCCGACATCCGCACCCCCAACGGTGAGATCCCTGCCGACCAGCCCTCCTGGAACAAGCAGCGAGCTTCCAGCATGCCTGTGAACCGCTACCTGTCTTTCGCCCAGGAAGTTGAGGACATCCAGCTGCCGGACCGGACCTGGCCCGACAAAAAGATCACGCGCGCTCCGCAGTGGTGTGCCGTCGACCTGCGCGACGGCAACCAGGCTTTGATCGACCCCATGAGCCCCGAGCGCAAGCGCCGCATGTTCGAACTGCTGGTGCAGATGGGCTACAAGGAAATCGAGGTCGGCTTCCCGTCCGCCTCTCAAACGGACTTCAACTTCGTGCGCGAGATCATCGAGAAGAACATGATCCCGGACGACGTCACCATCCAGGTCCTGGTCCAGGCGCGCGAGCATCTGATCCGCCGCACCTTCGAGGCCTGCGCGGGAGCTAAGAACGTCATCGTTCACTTCTACAACTCCACCTCGAAGCTGCAGCGCAAGGTCGTGTTCCGTAAGGAGCGCCCGGCCATCAAGAAGCTGGCCACCGACGCCGCCGAGCTGATCAAGTCCATCGCAGCCGACTACCCCGATACCCACTGGCGCTGGGAGTACTCGCCGGAGTCCTTCACGGGCACCGAGCTGGACTTCGCTTTGGAGGTCTGCAACGAGGTCGTCGACATCATGGGTGCCACCCCAGAAGATCCCATGATCATCAACCTGCCGTCGACCGTGGAGATGATCACGCCCAACGTCTACGCGGATTCCATCGAGTGGATGCACCGCAACCTCGCGCGTCGCGACGCCATCATCCTCTCCCTGCACCCCCACAACGACCGTGGCGAGGGCATCGCCGCTGCAGAGCTGGGCTACCTCGCGGGTGCCGACCGCATCGAGGGCTGCCTCTTCGGTAACGGCGAGCGCACCGGCAACGTCGACCTGATCACCCTCGGGCTGAACATGCTGACCCAGGGAGTTGACCCGCAGATCGACTTCTCGGACATCAACAAGATCCGCTCCACCGTCGAATACTGCAACCAGCTGCGCGTTCCCGAGCGCCACCCCTACGGCGGCGACCTGGTTTTCACCGCGTTCTCCGGCTCCCACCAGGACGCCGTGAACAAGGGCCTGGATGCCATGGCCGCCAAGATCAAGGAAGGCGCCGACAACACCCAGGTCAGCTGGGACGAGCTGCGCGGCGTCACGTGGGAGGTCCCCTACCTGCCGATCGACCCCAAGGACGTCGGCCGCGACTACGAGGCCGTCATTCGCGTGAACTCGCAGTCCGGCAAGGGCGGCGTGGCCTACATTATGAAGACCGACCACGGCATCAACATGCCGCGCGGCATGCAGCCCGAGTTCTCCTCGGTCGTACAGGCTGTCACCGACTCCGAGGGTGGCGAGGTCAACTCCAAGAACATGTTCGACCTCTTCGCCCGCGAGTACCTGGATCGCGACGAAGTCCTGGAGCACACCCACATCCACGTCGATGGTGCCGAAGAAGACGAGGCTGCCCTGACTGCCACCGTGACTTTCCGGGGCTCCGAGCAGGAGATTTCCGGCACCGGCAACGGCCCGATTGCGGCCTACGCCAACGCGCTGGAGAAGATCGGGGTCGACCTCGAGGTGCTCGACTACACCCAGCGCTCGCGCTCCTCAGGTGACGACGCCGAGGCCGCCTGCTACATCTACGCGGACGTCAATGGCACCCAGGTCTGGGGCGTGGGCATCGCGGGCTCGACGACGCGCGCCTCGCTCGACGCAGTAGCCAGCGCTGTCAACCGCGCACTCGCGGAGGCCTAGCTGGTTTTCGGGGACCCTGGAGTTTTGGACAGACCTCTAAAGGAATGGGCACAAAGAAGCCGTCCTTTAGAGGTCTGTGAGCTTTTCTCGCGTCCTTTGTGCCGATTCCTTTAGAGGTTTAAGCCCCGCACCTCTGCGCCTAACCCCGATCCTCGGCATACTCCCCAACCATGGGGGAAAATTTCACAACTCAACTCATCGAACTGCGAAAACTTCAGCACGACGACCACGCAATCAAGCGCCAACTCGCCACCGGGGAACTCGTCAGGCTCAACGCGGAAGTCGCTATCCGCAAAGAAGCGCTTAATACGGCCACTCCGTGGGAACGCGCTCGTTTATATGCCTGGGCATACGCCAAAGCCAGCGACCGGGCCGTCTTGGTGTCGCTGTCCGCAGCACGCATCTACGGGCTTTCTTGCCTCAGCACATCTACCGAGGTCGAGCTCTCCTACATCCGCAGCCGACGCCCGGGGTACGGACGCAGCATCCCCGGCTTGGTACGGTTTCGTGGCTCGCGCTTGCGCGAAGATGAGACTCAGCTTTACGACGGCGCCCGCGTCACCACCTTAGGAAGAACCGTCATCGACGTAGCTCGCTTCCACGGTGTTACCGAAGGCGTCGTAGCTATGGATTCGGCCCTGCAATGGAGCAGGTCTTCGCCGGAATCCCTCGATCAATACCTAGCCGATTGCTCGAATATGACTGGCATTGCTCAGGCACGGAAAGCAGCCAAACTGAGTACGGGCAAAGCAGAGAGTGCACTGGAATCTCTCGCTCGCTTGGCGTGGACCACCTGGGACGATCCCCGCCTCTTCTCCGTAGAAGAACAGTGGGAATGCACACTCAGCGCACACCTCATTCGGGTCGATTTTCTCCTCAACGGTTGGCTCATCGTAGAAGTCGATGGGGCCATCAAGTACGACGGACAGACCTTCGGCCGCACCACAGATGAAGCGATTCGTCGCGAACGTGACCGGGAGAAGGCGCTGCAAAACGCCGGCTTCATCGTTGCCCGCTTCTCCTATTCCGACATCAATGGCCCTCAAGGAGCGCGCCCCATGTTGCGCCAGATTGCCGCGCTTTTCGACGCCTACGGTGCCCGCGGTCCTCGATCCGCCGCGTAGATTTCCACCGGGTCCGGCCGCGTTGGCCCCATATCCGCACAAACCTCTAAAGGAATCGGCACAAAGGGGTCGAATTTTGCCCCTAAACCTCTAAAGGACGACTCCTTTGCGAACATTCCTTTAGAGGTCTGGAACGGTGAACCACGCAGCTAATCAGCCACACCTCGCTCCTGGGCTAGACTTGAGCCAATGAACCAAGAGAGTGACTTCCCCTACGTCGCGTTGGTGGCCCGAGGCAGTGGCATCCACCCGTCGACGTCTCGGCTGATCACGCTCGATGCCCTCACGTTCGACGACCACGGCTCGGCCGGCGAGCGCATTCACCTGCGTTTTAACCCCGGCACTGATCCCGGGCCCCGGCACATGCACGGGTTGACCCATGAGGAGGTCGCGGAGGCACCTCGTTTCGCCTCCAGCCTGAAGAAACTGGACGCGCTCCTCGACGATCGCACATTGGTCACCCACCGCACCTCGCTTACCTGGGGGTTTGTGGTCTCCGAAGCGCGGAAGGCCATGAACGCGGCTGCCCGGGCAAATCGTTCTCGGGGCCGGGGGCGAAACCGCGGACGCGGCCGCCAGCGCGTAGGCCATGTACCGCGCCCGGCGACGATCGTGGATACCCTCGCAACGGCTCGCCGCCAAGGGGTGAGTTTGAGCGATACGCGAATCCCGCACGTCGCAAAGCACTACGGGGTAACGGAGCAGGCCCCTGTCGACATGGTCAAGGACCTGTTCCTCGAGCAGCGCCGGCGCGGAGCCCTCGCCGAGTGTGGACCGAAGGAGTTGCGCGCGGACCGTTGCGGGTTGCAGCGTTCGCATGTGCGTATCGACGCCGTGGAGGCGCCTCGTCCTGTGCCCAACCCGGGCCAGTACCGGCCGGGCAGCGAGCTCAAGCGCGGTATGGAGATCGTGGTGGCACCGGAGATCGAGATGGATCCGAATGAGGTGGTCGAGGCGATCGTCAAGGCGGAGCTGGCGTATTCGGAGAAGCTGACCCGGCAGACCTCGCTGGTGGTGTGCAATGAGACCACTGACCTGCACGGCAAGGCGATGCATGCCCAGCGCAAGGACATTCCGCTGATGTCTGATGTGGCCTTCATGGAGGCTGTCCAGCGAGTGGAAGGCAACTGAGAGGGCGACTGACGGCTAGGGTTGAGGGTCATGAATGCTTCACTGCTCGGTTCGTCAGGCCCGCTGCGTCGTTTGCGCTCGAAGGCGGCCACCACGGCCGCTCGCTTGGCCACTAAGGCTTCCCAGGTTTCTGGACGTGGCGCCGGCGGAATGATCGGCGGCCTCGTGGCGGGAGCGATCGACCCCACGATCATGAGCCAGCTGGGCGGACAGCGCCCGGCAGTGCTGGTGACCGGCACGAATGGCAAGTCCACCACGACCCGCATGCTGGCCGCCGCGCTGCGCACCCGCTACAGCGTGGCCACCAACGAGGGCGGCGACAACATGGACGCCGGCATCATCTCTGCGCTGATGGCGGGGCGCGATGCCGACGCCATCGCATTGGAGGTCGACGAGCTGCACGTTCCCGCGGTGGCGGACAAGCTCGAGCCCAAGGCACTCGTGCTGCTCAACTTGTCGCGCGACCAGCTCGACCGGGTGGGTGAGATCAACAAGATCGAGCGCGCCCTGCGTTCCTGCGTGGAGGCGCACCCGGACATGGTGGTGATCGCCAACTGCGACGACGTGCTCATGACCTCGGTGGCCTACGACGCCAAGAACGTGGTGTGGGTGTCCGCGGGTGCCGGCTGGCTGGGTGACTCGGTGACCTGCCCGCGCACGGGCGGGCACGTGGTGCGTACCGACGACGACTGGTACGCAGTCAAGCCGCTGCCCGATGGCCGCCAGTTCCGCCGCCCCACCCCGACGTGGGAAGTCAACTCCGAACAGCTCACCTCCCCCGCCGGTAGCCGCCCCATGTCGCTCACGCTGCCCGGGCGCGCCAACCGCGGCAACGCAACCCAGGCCATCGCAGCAGCGGTCGAGGCCTTCGACGTTGAGCTCGACGCGGCAGTCTCCGCTGCCGAGGCCGTGGACAACGTGGCGGGTCGCTACTCCACCATCGAACTGGGTGAGCACAGCGTGCACCTGTTGCTGGCCAAGAACCCGGCCGGTTGGCAGGAGGCGCTGACCATGGTGGATCGCACCGCCGACGGTTTGGTGGTGGCGGTGAACGGCCAGGTCGCCGACGGAGAGGACCTCTCCTGGCTCTGGGACGTGAAGTTCGAGGACTTCGACGATCTAGCGGTCAAGGCGGCCGGAGAGCGCGGCACGGACCTGGCCGTGCGCCTGACGTATGCCGATATTTCCCACGAGCTCATCGCCGATCCGGTAGAGGCCATTCGTGCCTGCCCGCCCGGGCGAGTCGAGGTGCTGGCCAACTACACCGCCTTCCGTGATCTGCGTAAGGCTCTGACCAAGCAGGAGGATTACCGTGGCTGATCAACTCACCATTGGCCTGGTCTTGCCCGACGTTTTGGGCACCTATGGCGACGACGGCAACGCCCTGGTCCTGCGCCAGCGCGCCCGCATGCGCGGCATCGACGCCGAAATTCACCGCGTTCACCTGGGCGAACCAGTCCCCGAGTCCTTGGACGTGTACTGCATGGGAGGTGGCGAGGACACCGCCCAGATCTTGGCGGCAGAGCACCTCATCGCAGATGGCGGGCTGACGCGCGCTGCCTGGGCCGGGCGCCCGATCCTGGCGATCTGTGCTGGCTTGCAGGTTCTCGGAGAGTCCTTCCGTGCCTCGGGTCGCGTGGTCGATGGTGTGGGGCTTATCGACGCCACCACTGCATCCATGCAGCGTCGAGCCATCGGAGAAGTCGCCTCGACCCCAACCCGAGCAGGCCTGACCGCCGAGCTCACCGAGCCGCTCACGGGCTTTGAAAACCACATGGGCGCTACAGTGCTCGGCCCAGAGGCGCAGCCGCTAGGCACCGTGACCACCGGCGTGGGCAACGCCGATAACTCGGCGACTGAGGACCTCGCCGACGGTGCTGCGCAGCGCGTGGCGGAGGGAGCGGTCCAGGGCTCGGTGATCGCTACCTATATGCACGGTCCAGCCCTGGCGCGTAACCCCCAGTTGGCCGATCTCCTGCTGGCCAAGGCCATGGGAGTGAGCCTGGATAGCCTCGAGCCGCTGGCCCTGCCGGTGGTCGACCGACTGCGCCTCGAACGCCTGGCGTAACTAAAGCTACAGAGCCCGGCGCCCGCTTAGGGCCCGGGACAGGGTGAGCTCGTCGACGAACTCCAAGTCCCCGCCCAGCGGGATTCCCGAGGCCAGGCGGGTCACCTTAAGGTCTGGGAAGTCGCACAAGAGGCGGCCCAGATAGGAGGCCGTGGCCTCTCCCTCCGTGTTCGGGTCGGTGGCCAGGATGACTTCGGTGATGTTGGGGGCGTCGTCGTAAAGCCTGTTCTCCGGGGTGGAGTCCGCGAGTTCGCGATCAGGCAGCACGCCGCCGATTCGTTGCAGCAATTGAGCAATAGTCAGATCCTTGGGGCCCACGCTGGCCAGCGGATCCAGCGCTCCGCCGAGCACGTGGTAGCGCCCGGTGTATTCGCCGGTGCGCTCGATGACCTGGATGTCCTTGGCCTCCTCGACCACACAGATCAGGCTGGCGTCGCGCCCAGAATCCGCGCAAATCCGACAGACTTCCTGGCGGGACACGTTAGAGCAAATGCGACAGAAGGTGACGCCGTCGCGGACGCTGGCCAGGGCGTCGCGAAGCCTATCGATGTCCTCGGGCTCCACGCGCATGAGATGAAAGGCGATGCGTTGCGCGCTTTTTGGGCCGATACCGGGAAGGCGCGAAAACTCGTCGATCAGGTCCTGCAGGGGCCCTTCAAACACTGTGGTGTACCTCGTGGATGCGTCGAAAAAGAACCCGCGGCAGGCAGGCACAACTTAAGGTTGCACCCAACCCGCCGCGGTGGATGAAAAGGAAGCGGGCTGCTTAGCCGAACATGCCGCTCAGGTCTCCACCCTGAGCGTCAGAGAACGGGCCCATCTTTTCCTGGGCGACTTCGCCAGCCTTCTGGTGAGCGTCGCGGAAAGCACCCAGGACCAGGTCCTGGAGGGTGTCTACATCCTCGGGATCAACCACCTGCGGGTCGATCGTGACGGCCTTAACCTCTGCGCCGCCGGTCATGGTCACGGACACCAGGCCATTGCCGGCAGTTCCGGTGACCTCGGTGTTCAGGATCTCCTGCTGGGCCTGCTGGAGCTGTGCCTGCATCTCAGAAGCGCGGGCGATGAGCTCGTTCATGTCGGGCTGCGGGGAAGTCATAGTGTGCTTAACGTCCTATCGTTGTTGGGTACGCAGTTCGCCTGGACGATTCTACGCGTGCTCGGATTCATGGGCCCACCGGCAAAAGCGATTACGCCCGGCGCGCTCCAAGCTCGGTCTGGAGCAGATCGACTGCCACCTGGGTGGCATCCCGGTGATCACGCGTGCCTGGTTCTCGGGCCTCGTCCGCCATCATCTGCTCCTCCTCGTCGCGGCTGGGCGCAGGAGGTGCAGTAGGCGCTGCTGCCGGTCTTGCCGCAGGTGGTGCCGACGGTGGCAGCGAGGCTGGATCGGGTTCCCACTCCTCTTCGGGCCCCGGCTCGGGCGGCAGCGGGACGCCGTTGGAAAACGACATCGCCGAATCTCGCTCCGAGCGTTGCGCCGCCTGTTGTGCTGCTCGCTGAGCAGCCTGGCGCCAATCTGGGGTTTGCCGTGGTTGCTGGGCGGGCGCGGGTTCCGGGCGAGTGTGGGGACGCGGCGGCGGTGTCGGTTCCGCAGAGGGTGCTGGCGCTGCTTCCTGATCAGGGATCGCTGCGGGACGCTTCCATCCCCGAGGTTCCTCGGCGGGGTGGGGTTGGTCGTCTTCTCGGGAGCTCTCGGTAGCCTCACCGGACTGCTCAGTGCGCGCCTGGCGCTGGTTGGCCTGCGGATTCCAGGTCTTGGGGGCAGCCGCGGCGGAGAAACCCGCTGCGGAGGGATCCGTGCCCACCACGCAAGTCACCTTCAGTTGCCTCTGTGTGCGCGAGGACACGACCTGCGCGATCGCGGAATTGTTGGAACCCGCATTGATGCGCTGCGCCAACGCACCCGTGTTGTGCCCCAGGACGAGGGTGTCGTCTTTGATTCCCAACACGCGAGCCTCGGTGAGCATGATCTCGGCGATTCGATTGTGCTTGCCCACCTCCTGTCGGATCTGGGCCCAGTCCGCACGCAGCTTCTCGACGATCTCCTCGCCAGCCTGGCCAGTGGACTCCGACTGTTGCGTTTCCGGCTGGGCAGGCTCTTCCGCCTTTGGCTCCGGCTTTTGCGCGGCAGCCTCATTGGGTTGCGGCGTGTCGACCTTGGGCCGCTCGGTCTTAGGCTCTTCCGCCTTCGGATCGGGGCGCTGTGGCTCCGGGCGCTGCGGCTCCGGGCGCTGCGGCGCAGACGGGCGGGGCTGCTCTTTAGGCTCAGCAGCCTGCGGTTCCTGCTTCGTCGCCGGGGACTGGGCTGCCTGGGGAGCCTTAGGAGCCGAGCGGGTCGCCGCCAGCTTGGCAGCCGCCGCAGCAGCAGCCGCATCCCGCGACGTTTCGGCCACCGGGGCCGGGGCCGGCGAGGAGTCGACGAGCATGCGCGCACACGCGATCTCCAGGAGGAGTCGCTGCGAGGTCGGCCCCTTCATGTCGTCGAGAGCCTGGTTGACCGTACTGGCCAGGCGGGCGACGCTATCTCCAGTGAACTGCCCGGCCTGGCCCTGCAGGAGCTCGGCGCGGTCGGTCGGGGCCGCCACCAACCCCTGGTCGATGGCGGTGGGAACTGCCTGGATGACCATGAGGTCGCGCAGGCGCGCCAGAAGATCCTGAGCAAAGCGACGCGGTTCGTGGCCCGAGTCGACCACCTGACCCACCACGCGGAACAAGTCAGCGGCGTTGCTGTCCGCCAGGGCGGTCACGGCGGCGTCGAGAAGCGAAAGATCGGTCGCGCCCAGCAGCGGAAGCGCCTGCGCATAGGTCAGACCGCCCTCCCCGGCACCGGCGAGCAGCTGGTCCAGAATGGACAGGGTGTCGCGCGGGGAGCCACCACCAGCCTCGATGGCCAGCGGGTAGACGGCGGGCTCAACCTGGACGCCCTCCTCGGCCACGATCCGCTCCATGAGCCCCTGCATGTCCGGCGGGGACACCAGGCGGAACGGGTAGTGGTGCGTACGCGAACGAATGGTGCCAATGACCTTTTCCGGCTCCGTCGTCGCAAAGATAAAGATGAGGTGCTCCGGCGGCTCCTCCACCACCTTCAGCAGGGCGTTGGAACCTGCGTTGGTGATCATGTGCGCCTCGTCGATGATAAAGACGCGGTATCGCGACTCCGCCGGCGCATAGATCGCCCGGTCGCGCAGCTCACGCATGTCCTCGACGCCATTGTGGCTGGCAGCATCCAGCTCCATGACGTCCAGGTTGCCGGGACCGCCCGGCGCGAGCGCCACGCACGATTCACACTTGCCGCACGGAGTCGAGGTCGGCCCGTGCACACAGTTGAGCGAGCGCGCCAGGATGCGGGCGGACGAGGTCTTACCGCAACCGCGCGGACCCGAAAACAGATAGGCGTGATTGATCCGCCCGGCGTCGAGCGCCTTCGACAGGGGGACGGTTACCTGCTCCTGCCCCACAACCTCACCAAAGGTGGAGGGGCGATACTTCCGGTACAAAGCCACGTCCCACAGACTACCCGCCGGGGTGCGCACCGCCGGATCAGTCGAGTGGGCGCTGCCAATCGTTGGGGTTAACCGCCCGCCGACGCAGGCGCGTCAGCAGCGCATCGACGCCCTTTTCTCGCGCAAGCTGATACTCCTCATCTGAGATCAGGACCAACTGCGCCAGCAGCGTGATGCGTCGATCCTCCTGAACCTGCGGCACCTGCCCACCCCACGGGGTCGGTGCCACCAGCGCCCCGTGCGTCAAGGTGGTACTCAGCTGAGTGCGCTTGACGACGTCCGGCAGCAACGTGCCCGGTTGCGCCGGCACCACACCGTTCGCCTGCTTGAGTAGGTCCGCCGCTGCCAAGACAGCCTCCGCTGCATCGGCCTGGGAGCCATTGGTGAAGGTGAGAAGCTCGCACCGGATCTCGGTCTCTGGGTCTTGCTCCATGACCAGCCCGGTGTCTACGTCGCCAAAGCCGATGCTGGCAGCAAAGCTAATGCCCTCCGGAGCACTGCCGGTGGCTACTCGCCACTGCCCTACCTGGCGCAGCGAGAGCTCCCCGGGCAGGACCCCATCCAGCCAATACGCGGTTTCCTCCGGGCTCAGCTTAGGCCTCCAGCTTTTCCAGTGCGGCCAGCAAGGCGCAGGTGGTAAAGCCCTTCATGGCCTGCTCGAGCTCATTGATGGGCGGCATCGAAGGGGCAAGGCGCAGGTTGCGGTCGTTGGGATCGTCGTGAAGCGGGAAGGATGAGCCTGCTTCGGTGAGCTTGATTCCGGCCTCGCGCGCGAGCTCCACAACGCGGGCAGCGGTTCCATCGATGAGGTCCACCGAGATGAAGTAGCCACCCTCCGGAGTGGTCCAGCGAGCGATGTCGTATTCACCCAGGTTGGACTCGAGGATGTCCAGCACCCGACGGAACTTCGGCGCCAGCAGGCTGGCGTGCTTACGCATAACCACGCGCACCCCCTCGGCGTCGTGGAAGAAGCGCGCATGCGCGAGCTGGTTGACCTTGTTGGGCCCGATTCCGCGCACACCCGCGATTGCGAGGTACCAGGCGAGGTTGGCCTCGGAGGAGGCGAAGAAGCTCACGCCAGCACCCGCATGGGTAATCTTCGAGGTCGACGCCATGTGCCAGAAGCGGTTCGGGTTACCGGCCTGCTCGGCGAGCTCAAGGACGTTGATGGGGGTCGGGAAAGACTCGCTCAGCGTATGGACGGCGTAGGCGTTATCCCAGATGATGCGGAAGTCCGGGGCCGCGGTCTCCATCTCGGCCAAGCCACGAGCGATGTCTGCAGACACGGATTGGCCGGTGGGGTTGGCAAACATCGGCACGACCCACATGCCCTTGACCTGGGGATCCTTGACTGCCTCGCGAATGGCGTTGAGGTCCGGGCCGTCTTCGAGCCACGGCACGGTGATCATCTCAAAGCCAAACTTCTCCGTGATGGTGAAGTGCCGGTCATACCCCGGCACCGGGCAGATCCATTTGACCTTCTCCTCTGCGGACCACGGGCGCTCGGAGTCGTTCGTTCCCCAGATGTACGAGGCGGAGATGAGGTCGAACATGATGTTCAGCGAGGAAGCATCCCCGGCCACGATCTGCTCCAGCTTGATCCCGAGCAGGTCCGCCCAGATCTGGCGGATGTCCGTGATGCCCTTGAGGTTGCCGTAGTTGCGCACGTCGGCACCACTGGCGTCCTTAATGTCGCCTTCCCCCGGCAGGCTCAGCAGCTCGTGAGAAACATCCAGTTGCTCGGACGAGGGCTTACCGCGGGTGAGATCCAGGTTGAGGTTCGAGGCCTTGAGTTCCTCGTAATCCTGCCGTACGCGAGCCAGCAGCTCCGCGCGCTGATCAGCGTCCAAATCCAGCAGCGACATTACGCTTCGCACCTCCTGCGAGGGTGGGGTCAGGGTATGAATCCCTTTCAGCCTACCGCGTCACCGCTGGGCTCCCCCTGCAAGAAAACTAAGGGGACCTCACGCACCCGCCAGAGCCCGCTGACCCTTGCTGCATTCCTGCCCTGGGGGAGTTCACGAGATGGACGCCGCATGAGGTCCTGGCGGTCAGTCTATCCAGTCAGCAGGCGCACGCCAAACCCACGTCCACCCATTCCTCCCTAAGCACTCCTGACCAGCGATTTTGTTGGATGAGGGGTTATCCACTAATGTTTGTCCACGGAGGATTCGACTAGCGGCCTATGTCACACGCCTGGAACGCGTGCGGGAGTCACATCCCTCAGGGGTTCAAATCCCCTATCCTCCGCCAACGAGCAGCGGCTCGGTTTTCGTCCGAAAGGATAAAGACCGGGCCGCTGCTTTTTACTTTTGGGCGCTTAGCCAAGCCGCCCAGGAGATTTAAGGCCGAAACGTCCAGGGGTCGCGGGACAAGTGCGCGGGATCGAACACCTCGCGCAGCTGCGCCAGCGTGTGCGCCTCCGGATAGCCCAGGGACTGACAGATCAGCGCCGGGACGTCGACGCCTTGCTGTTGAAGTTCGCGGAGGGTGACCGCACCGTCGCGCTTGGCCAGGCGCTTGCCCTCCGGCCCCAGGACCAAAGGAACATGGACGTACTCGGGCACGGGGTAACCCAGCAGCTGCGCCAGATAGGCCTGCCGGGGCGCGGAACTTAACAGGTCATCCCCGCGCACGACCTGATCAATCCCAGCGTCGCCGTCGTCGATCACCACGACAAAGTTGTAGGCGAAGTCGCCCGCCTGGCCGATGTTTCCTCCGCGTTGGAGCACAAAGTCGTCGATAGGCGCCTCAAACTCACCGGCGTAGTAGTCAAGGATGCGGTGCACCGGGGCGTCTACACGCAAGCGCAGCGACGGCGCCCTCCCCTGAGCCGCCACCTCCGCGCGTCGCTGTTCGCGCTCGCTCTCACTTAGGCTCCGGCAGGTTCCGGGGTAGGAACCGGGGGCGGAGTGGGGCGCACTGGCGGCCTGCTGGATGTCGCGGCGGGTGCAGTAGCACTCGTAGGTCAGGCCGCGGGCAGAAAGCTCGTCGAGCACTGCGTGATAGCGATCGAAACGCTGGGATTGGTAGACAACCTCACCGTCGAAATCCAGGCCGATCGACTGCAGGTCCTCGATCTGCCGGTGGGCGGAGTCGAGAGAGGAGCGCCCGGAGTCGATGTCCTCGACCCGCAGATAGAAGTCCCTGCCTGTGGTGCGGGCGAAAAGCCACGCCAGCGCGGCGGTCCGGAGGTTGCCTAGGTGCAAGTCTCCGCTTGGCGACGGCGCATAGCGCCCTGCAGGTCCAGTCATAGTTTTCCAGCCTAAAATGTCGCTTATGACTACCGCACCCCGCCACGTTCCTGTGGGCTCTGGCATCTACCCCGTCTTGGTGGCCATCAGCTCCGCTGTCTTTTTGGTATCCAACATCAACGCCTCGAAGGGAGTGGAGATTGGGCCGCTCGTTCTGGATGCGGCGTTCTTCCTCTTCCCCATCTCTTACATCGTCGGTGACGTCCTCGCCGAGGTCTATGGGTTCCGGGGTGCGCGACGGGCGATCTTTACGGCCTTTGGTATCACGCTGGCCGCCACGATCTGCTTCTACATCGGCATCTGGCTGCCGCCGGCCAGCTTCTATGAGAACCAGGCGGAGTTCGCGCTGATCCTAGGGCTCGTGCCGCAGATCGTGCTGGCCTCCCTGGCGGGGTACGCCGTGGGTCAGTTGCTGAATGCCTGGTCGCTGGTGGTGCTGAAGAAGCGCACCGGAGAGTCCTCCCTGTGGGTGCGCCTGATCGGCTCCACCGTGGTGGGCCAGTTCGGCGATACGCTGCTGTTCTGCGCGATCGCCGCCCCGGTCATCGGCATCACCACCATGGGGGACTTTGCCAACTACGTCATCGTTGGCTTCGTGTGGAAGACCGCCCTGGAAGCCATGCTCCTCCCGGTCACCTACGCGGTTGTCCGGGCAGTCAAGCGCCGGGAGGGGTACCACCAGGCGGCTTAGTGCTGCTGAGCTCTAGCGCTGGTGGGCAGCGATGAAGCCCAGTGCCTCACCCACCTGGGGGGCACCGTAGACGTTATGTAGAGCTTGGGCCCGGCTGACTTCAAAGGGGTTCAGCGGCATAGCGGCGGCAAGTGCCTGGTTCATTTCACCGGCGCCGGGGAACTTACCCTGGCCAAGTCCGATGCCCGTGCCCGCGGTCTCGGCGACAGTGCGCCAGTTGGCCTGCGGGTCGCACACCAAATCTCCCGCGTTGCAGATGTCCAGGGTGCGCGGGGTGAGCTCGCCGTAGCCCATGCCCGGCCCGAGGATGCCGTGGCCAGCCGGTGCGCCGGACTGGTTCGGGGTACCACCGCGGTGCGGGTTGGCTACGAAAACGCCGGCCTCGAACTTATCCGCCGAGATGGGCCCACGCCCGGCAGCGATTTCCGACGTTAGAGTCGCCGCGATATCCGCACCCATGGAGTAGCCCACGATGCTGAACTTGGTGTTGGGGCAAGCCTGCGCGCGCTCAGCCATGATGCCAGCCACCACGTGGCGTGCAGAGTTCGAGGCCGAATCGTAGGAGTCGTTGAGGAAGGGGGTGGCGTCGTAATTCGCGGTGATCACCGAGGTGTCACTGAGCATCTGGGGCGCCATGGACACAACCTGCGGGGCCACCCAGCCGATGCCCACGTTGGACTGCAGGACCTGGGCGCTGCTCAAGCCTCCGGGAACGTTGATGAGGGTATGCGCCGTGCAGTTGCCCTGGGGGCCAAGGTCGACCGTCGCCAAGCCAAGAGAGGACTGTTGCGCCATCGCGGGCGTATTCACGGCGGAAGCAACACAGGCAAAAGCAGCACACACGGTGGCTGCGATCTTTGAAGACAAGGACACGGCGGCAGGCTCCTTGAGGAGAGGTCGACAATCTACTCGGTGCACTTCTTTAAGCAAATGCACATATTCCTGGCATACATTAGTACGCCTCCATGACATTTGTGCAGCGTGGCGCCGAAACCCTTTATTTTCCTTCCGGGGCCCGCCCGCCATTGGCGTAGTAGCGCCCCAGAAATTCGGCGCGGTACTCCTCAAAACGCCCCTCGGCGATAGAGGCACGGATGTTATCCACCAGCGTCACCATGAAGGCCACGTTGTGAATCGTGCACAGCGTGCCAGCCAGGAACTCCTTGGCCTTGAGCAGGTGGTGAAGGTAAGCACGCGAGTAGTTTTCGGAGACGTATCCCCCAAACTCCTCATCCACTCCGCGGAAATCGCGCTTGAAGCGAGATGCCACCAGGTTCATACGCCCGTCGAGTGTGTACACCCCGCCGCGGCGGGCCAGGCGGGTCGGCGCCACGCAGTCGAAGGTGTCTGCACCTGCGGCGACGGCGGTAAACAGGTCGTCCGGCTCCGAGATGCCCAGCAAATGACGCGGCTTCTCAGCGGGCAGCTCATCGCATACCCAGCCCACGATCGTGCCCAGGTTGCTCTTCTCCATCGCCCCGCCGATGCCGAAGCCTCCGAAGCCGCGCATCCCCTTCTCTTGCGCTTGCTCGGACATCTCGACCAGCTGGCGAGCTGCCAGCCGGCGCAGGTCCTCGTAGTTGGCGCCTTGTACCACGCCCCATAGGGATTGCTTGGGGCGATGCGTGCGCTCTTGGGTCAGGCGGTTGTGCTCCACCAGGCAGCGCTGCGCCCAGCGACGGGTCCGCTCGACGGACTCCTCCTGGTAGGCACGCGTGTCCACGAGCGTGGTCAGCTCGTCGAAGGCGAACATGATGTCCGCGCCCAGCCCATGCTGGATCTGCATGCTCACCTCGGGGGTGAAGCGGTGCTTGGACCCGTCGATGACAGAGCGGAAGTCCACCCCGTCCTCGTCCACCTTGGCCAGGCGTTCCTTGTCCTTGGCCTTGATGTCCTCGGGGTTGAGCTTGGCGGTGTCCATCGCCAGCACCTTCCGGAAGCCCGCGCCCAGGCTCATCACCTGAAAGCCGCCCGAATCGGTGTAGGTGGGGCCGTGCCAGTTTTCAAATGCGGCCACTCCCCCAGCCTCATCGACGATGTCATGCCCCGGCTGCAGGTAGAGGTGATACGCGTTGGACAGAATCGCCTGCGCGCCGGTCGAGCGGATCTGCTCCGGGGTCAGCGTCTTCACTGTCGCCTTGGTGGCCACCGGAATGAACGCCGGGGTCTGAATATCCCCATGCGGGGTGTGAATCGTGCCCGTGCGCCCATGGCGCCCCACGCCAGCATCGGAGATCTCGGTGCCGAGGCTGAAACTCACATCATCCATGTTCTAGTCCTTCTTGGGGGCGCTTGTCGACGCCCGGGTTGATCCAGATTGCTCAAAGCGCTCCTCCAGCTTGGTGCCCTCGATGTCGATGGCCGGCAGGAGCTTGTCCATCCAGCGCGGCATCCACCAGGTTGCGCGTCCCAGCAGGAACATTGCGGCGGGGACGAGTGCCATGCGGATGAAGAAGGCGTCGAAAAGCACACCCAGACCCAGCGCAAAGCCGAAGATCTGAATGAAGGGCAGCGGCTGATTAATAAATGCCACGAACACCGCGATCATGATGATCGCCGCGGCGGTGACCACACGAGCGGCCCGCGAGAAGCCCACGATCACGGACTCCTCGACGGCGTTGTAGACCGAGTCCCTGCGCGAGCGCCCTCCTCCTCGCACAAAGTGCTCGCGCATGCGGGTGACCAGGAATACCTGGTAGTCCATGGCCAGGCCGAAGGTCACGCCGATCAGGAAGATCGGCATGAAGGAAATCAGCGGCGCCGGGGTGGGCACCAGGCCCCACAGGCCCTCCTGCCAGACCAGGACGGTGAGGCCAAAGGCGGCGCCGACGGACAGGAGGAAGCCCAGGCCGGCGACGATCGGAACCATGATGGAGCGGAAGACAATCAGCAGCAGGACGATGGCCAGGCCCACCACGACGCCCAGGTACAGCGGCATCGCCCCGGCAAGGCGCTCGGTGATGTCCATCTGCACCGCTGTCAGGCCGGTCAGACCGATGGAGGCGCCGGTGGCGTCTGAGATCTGCTGTCCGAGCGAACGCAGAGAGTGCGCCGTCTCCACGGTCTGCTGGTCCGCCGGGCCCGAGCGGGGCCACACAGCGATCTGCGCTGCCGTGCCGTCCTCGCTCTGGGCGATGAGCTGGGCATGCTTCACATCCACCAGCGAGTTGACCTGCCCCACCGTGTACAGGAACGAGGAGGTCTGGGCCGCCTCCTGGGGCGAGATGGTGGACTCCGGACGCGACGTCTGGGCGTCGATGAGCGGGGCCAGGGCCGGGGACTCGGGATTCGCATTCTCGGCGTTAACAATCATCAGCAGGGGCGCGTTGATGCCCTCGCCGAAGCCCTTTGCCATCAGCTCAGCCGATTGGCGCTGGGTGGTGTCGTAGTTGCTGGTCATGTCCGAGGGCAAGGCCATCTCCAGTTTGGACACCGGAAGCGTCATCACCCCGAGGCTCAAAATCACCACGGCGATGACCAGGCCCGGAACACGGTGCACAAACTTCACCCAGCGCGCGCCCATGGTCTCTGGCATGCGGCGACGCTTGCCACGGCCACGGCGATTTCCGGCCACTCCGGGGACTCGGCCCGCAAAGGCCTTGGATCCGAATAGACCCAGCAATGCCGGGGTCAGCGTCAGGGCGACGAGCACGGCGATCAACACGGTGACCGCGGCGGCCAGGCCCATCCAGGTGAGGAACTCGATGTTGGCGATCACCAACGCCGCCAGCGCCACAAACACCGTGGCGCCCGCGAACACCACGGACGATCCGGCGGTGCCGGTGGCCAAGCCGGCTGCCTCGGGGCCACTGAGCCGCTGCCTTTCTGCGCGGTAGCGCGAGAGGATGAACAGCGAGTAGTCGATACCCACGGCCAGGCCGATCATCACTGCAAGGACCGGGGTCGTGTCGTTGAGCTCCACCCAGTGGGTGGCGGTAAACAGCAGCGCCATTCCCAGGCCCACACCCACCACGGCGGTGACCACGGGCATTACGGCGGCGGCCAAGGAGCCAAAAGTGATCACCAGGACCACGAAGGCGATCGCCAGACCGATGATCTCACTGGTGGAGTTGACTACGATCGGATCGCCAAATCCGGGGCCGCCGGCCTCGACCCGCAGGCCTTGATCGCGCCCGATCTGCAGGGCCTCGTTGATGACGTCGCGCTGCTCCTGCGTGACTGCCTGGGCGCTTTCCACGTCGATGGTGAAGGTGGTGTACGCAATCGTGCCGTCCTCGGACACCATCGACAGGTTTTGCGCATCATTGCGGGCTGTTTCCTCTGGCAGCCCCATGCTGGTCTCCTGGTCAAAGACCATCCGCTGCAACTCGGGAGAGATCTTGAGTGGGTTGCCAAAGCGCTCGGTGTCCCTGATCTCGGTGAGGTTGTCCTCGACATGTCCGACGACCTGATCGATCGCGGCTGAACTCTGCGGCGTGTTCAGGGTCTGCCCCTCTGGGGCCTCGAACACGAGGTTGACCGTGGCCGCATTGACGGTTTCCCCCGCACCGGGGAACTTTTCATCCAGCTGCGAGATGGCGTCGATCGATGGGGTACCACTGATGGCGAACTCGCTGGTAAAGGGCTTCATCAAGGTGGCGGCCGCGCCGCCTACTCCACCCAGAATGATGACCCACGCGATGATGACCTTCCACTTGTTCAGGAAGGACCACGATCCCAATCGATAGAGAAGTTCAGCCACGGAGGCGCTACCCCTTTGCGGTAGTCGGCGGTCGGTTCATTTTTAAAGCAACCTAGTTGGCTCATCGAGTCTAAACGTTGCCCCTGGGCATTTGCTTAAGGCGGTGCAGAACCGAAAAAGACCCGGCACCTACGAGAGGTAACCGGGTCTTTATTCAAGAGCGGTGGCGGCGGGATTCGAACCCGCGGTGGTTTTACCCACATTCGCTTTCGAGGCGAACACCTTCGGCCGCTCGGACACGCCACCGCTAACCAAAGTAACGGAGCGCGCGCCCGGCGACCAAATCAGCCGCTACTTGTTGTCCTGGAACTTGCCGAGCAGCTTGTCGGCGCCTTCCTTGACAGCGTCCTTAGCGTTGTTCAGGGCGTCCTTGATGTCACCCTTGGTCTGGTCGGCCTTGCCCTCGTTCTTGAGGGAGTCGTTCTCGGTAGCCTCGCCGAAAACTTCCTTGGCCTTGCCACCCAGCTCGTCGCTCTTGGCGTTGAACTCGTCCTGAATGTCAGCCATGTTTACTGCTCCTCGTTGTTAGCGTCGTCGCCCTTGGGGGCGAACTTTTCCTGGGCCTTATCGATGCCCTCGTTAACCTTATCGTTGTTAACGAACTTCTCCTGCGCCTTATCCACACCAGTGGTGGCTGCTGCGTCCTTAGCCTTATCCATGATTCCCATGAGTTAACCTCCTGCTAAATGCGATGCGTTTAACGTGCGGGTTCCACGCTAGACACGGTGTGCGGGCTTCGCCACCTTCGGCGCCACACCGATACCTAACTGTGATCCGGGTTGCAGCGCGGGCACAGCCCTAACGCAGGGTGCGAAAAAACTCCCTGAGCTGGGCTGCTGCCTCACTCTCCAGAATGCCCCCACGCACCTGCGGAACATGGAGGGCCCCTGGCGCCCGGGGCACGTCGACCAACGACCCGCAGGCCCCCGTGCGGGGTTCAAACGCGCCAAAGACTATCGAATCAATGCGGGCGCCCACTGCCGCGCCCGCGCACATTGCACAGGGCTCCAGGGTGACGACGAGCTCGCAACCAGTCAGGCGCCATCCGTCGCCAAGCGCCTCCACCGCGGAACGAATCGCCGCGATCTCAGCGTGCCCCAGGGGGTCTGTGTCTGCTTCTCGACGATTCACCCCCCAGCTCAATTCCCTGCCCTCCGCGGAGTAGATCACCGCCCCCACCGGAACATCGCCAGGTGGGGTCAGCGCGGCCACCTCGAGCGCGCGCCGCATTCGGCGCTCGGCCTCGACGACGCCGCGCGGGCGTGGCAGGGCGCTCACGAGTAGTCGGTGGCGTCGCTGAGCTCCTCGGAAAAGCCCAGCTCGTCCGCGATGCGCATGATCGCCTGGTGGGGATACAGGTCCTGGTCGTCGGCAATCACTCCCAGGATTTCCTCGGAGAGCCCCAGGTCCTCCAGCACCTCGAAGTCACCTTCGGGCCAGCCGTCGATGTCGTCGAGAGTGTCGGGGTCGATGTCCGGGATCTCCATCCCGGCGTCCTCGGCCAGGTCGCGCGCGTAGTCGTCGTCGACTGCCATGGTGACGTCGGACAACAGCACAAGGTTGCGGCTCGGGGCGGGGCGCAAAATGACGAAGTATTCATCCTCTACGCACAACAGCGCGAAGGCCGCGCCTGGGGAACGCAGCGCGCGTACGGCCTTGAGAGCTCGCGTCGGATCGGTGAAGTCGTCCGCGAATCGCCGCACCTGCCACTGGCCGTCATCGCTGGTCACCGTGACGGCGAAGCTCATTTCCCGCATAAAAAGTCAGAGTAGTCGGGGTGGGGCATAATTGTCACCGTGAGCTTCCAAAACCTAACCCGCCCCATCTGCATCGTTGGCCTCGGCCTCATTGGTGGTTCGCTCATGCGCGACCTCGCCGCCGCGAACCAGCCCGTGTTCGGGTACAACCGCTCCACCTCCGGCACCCGCACCGCGGTCAAAGAGGGGTTCGACGTCTCCGATAACCTCGATGCCACCCTTGAGCGCGCCGAGCAGGAGAAAGCGATCCTGGTCCTCGCCGTGCCCATGCATGCGATAGGCGAAGTCCTCGACCGCGTGGTGGAGCTGGCGCCCAGCTGCGGCATCACGGACGTGGTGAGCGTGAAGTCCCCGGTGTATGAGGAAATTCGCGCCCGCGGGTTGGAATCGCGCTACGTGGGTGGCCACCCGATGGCCGGCACGGAAAGGTCGGGCTGGAAGGCCTCCCAGCCCGGATTGTTCACCCGGGCGGCGTGGGTGGTCACCTATGACTACGCCGCGGAGCTGGCCGAGCGCGGCGAGCACACGCCGAACGAATGGATCGACCTGTTTTCTAACGTTGTGCGGATGATCGTCCGCGTCCAGGCCGAGGCCGTCCCGGCGCGTGTGTCCAACCACGATGCCGCCGTGGCGCGCGTGAGCCACCTTCCCCACATCGTGGCCGAGGCCCTGTCGATTGTCGGCGACGACGGCGGTGTGCTCGCGCAATCGCTGGCGGCGGGCTCATTCAAGGACGCCACGCGAGTGGCCGCTACCGAGCCCTCCCTGGTGCGAGCAATGTGTGAGTCCAACGCGCCAGCGCTGGTCGATGCGTTGGATCAGTTCATCGACAAGCTGGCCCAGGCGCGGGATTCGCTGGCCGCGGAACAACCGGACATTCGAGGGCTGGTGGAGGCTGGTCACCGCACACGCACCCGCCTGGAGGCACGCTCGGGCGCACGCCAGGATTCCGTGTCACCGGTGAAGATCTCCTCCCGCCCCGTGTTGCGCTTGCATCCGGGTGGACCTCGGTGGGTCCAGCAGCTAGCTCAGACCGAGGATCTGGGCGGGCGCATCGAGATTTTCTAGGCCTCTGCGCTCTCCTCGGGGCTCGCGTTCGTGGCGTCGACCCGGCGCAGCAAACGCGAGATGAGGTAGCCCAGCGCCATATACAGCGCGCTGGCTACCACCGCCACGGACAACGGCCGGGCGAGGAAGTCGGTGATGATCACCGTTCCGATAAAGAGCAGGACCAGCTCAACACCGTTTCTTAGCTTGGCGGACGATGTGGGCAGGTATGGGGACGCAGCAATCCCTCCTGCCAGCTTCTCCACCAAAATCAACGCTCCAGGCAAAGTCAGCACCGTGCACACCAGGGAGAAAAAGCTTAAGTCCCAACGCCACTCCCCGGCAGGTATAAGAACCACGGCGCACACCACGATCAGGAAATACGGGATGGTCGTGAGAGCCATGACAGCGAGGGCTCCGGCGATGTCGCCGGCCTTCAGCCGCTGGTTATCCATGTGCCTGACCTTCCCCAAGAATTTTCAGCGTTAGCTTACCGCGCACCTACGATCGACGTGGAACGGAAAAGGCCCCTAGGCGCAGTGTTTCACTGTTCCTAGGGGCCTAAATGGTGCGCCCGGAGGGATTCGAACCCCCAACCTTCTGATCCGTAGTCAGATGCTCTATCCGTTGAGCTACGGGCGCTGGTGCCGTTTTCCTTGGCAACGGAATGAAACTTTACACCCGCCCCCTTAAGTAAACAAAACGGCAGGTTAACTGGACTTTAAAGGACTTGGGAGGTCGGGTTAAGTGGCAAAATGTGCATCTTGTCTCGGCGCGTCGCCTGGGGGTTGTCGGTGGCGGGTTGGGCTCGAGTCCACCGTTGGTGGCAACTTTGTCGTACACCCGCGCCCAAAATTGCGGGCGCCCGTACTGCATTGTTGCCAGCCAAATACAACAAAGCCCGCAGACTCAGCTTGTGAGTTCTGCGGGCAGTTGCGGTGCGGAGATGAGAGGATTCGAACCTCCGGACCTCGCGAGAGGTCAACTCCTTAGCAGGGAGCCCCATTCGGCCGCTCTGGCACATCTCCAGCCGATGCTAAAGCATCGCCCAACATCGTAACGGTCGGCTACGGCCCCCGCCAAACCGCCCCGGCACAAGCACTACCATTACCCCTATGATCCGGCCCGACTTGTCCTCCCTGCCGTCCTACGTCCCGGGCACGCGCGTGCCCGGCGCGCTCAAGCTTTCCTCCAATGAGGTGGCCGCCGGCCCGCTACCCAGCGCGGTCGAGGCGATGACGCAGGCGGCCGTGCAGGCTAACCGCTACCCGGACATGGGCGCTACTGAGCTCAAGCACGCCCTGGCCGAGCACCTGGGCCTCCAGGTAGACAACATTGCTGTGGGAACGGGCTCGTCTGCCCTGTGCCAGCAGCTCGTCCAGATCACCTGTGTACCCGGGGACGAGGTGCTCTTTGCCTGGCGAAGCTTCGAGGCCTACCCGATCTTCACCCAGGTCGTGGGTGCGAAGGCAGTGCAGGTTCCGCTCCTGCCCGACGGCCACCATGATCTGCCCGAGATGGCTCGACGCATCACGGAGCGCACCCGGTTGATCTTCCTCTGCTCCCCCAACAACCCGTCGGGGCAGGTGATTAGCCGCGAGGAGTTCGCGGACTTCATGGCGGCGGTGCCCGCGCATGTGGTGGTCGTGCTCGATGAGGCCTACTTCGAGTTCAACCGCGATCCATCCGCCATCACCGGCACCGAGGCAATCAGCGCCTATCCCAACGTCATCGCCCTGCGCACCTTCTCCAAGGCCTACGGTCTCGCCGGGGTGAGGGTCGGCTACGCCTTCGGCGCCCCGGAGCTTATCGACGCCCTGAACAAGGTGGCTATCCCCTTCGGCGTCAGTTCCGTTGCCCAGGCCGGGGCCCTGGCCAGCCTGGAAGCCCGCAACGAGCTGTTGGAGCGCACGGAGGAAACCGTGGCTGTGCGCGATAGAGTCGCCGACGCTCTTGGCGCACCCCACAGCCAGGGCAACTTTGTGTGGTTGGATTGCGACAATGCCGCAGACTTGGCGGCGCAGCTCCAGGAACATGGTGTGCTAGCGCGCGCCTTTCCGGAGGGATTGCGGGTAAGTGTGACCACCCGGACGGAAGCCGAACAATTCCTCCGCGCCTGGCAGCAGGTGGGTTAGCCGCCGGCGAAGGGCGGGAGGACGTCGATACGCGAGACCCCCGTCAAGTCATGTTCGCGCTCCACCCGCGTGCCGTCGGCGAGGAAGGTACAACGGTGAAAGATCTCCCCCAGGCTCAGCCCCGAATCGGTGGTGCCAGAGTGGGCAGCAGCCAGGGCAACGAGCAGCTCCTTGAGGGTGGCTGGGGGCGTGACCGTCTCGCTGGCGCATCCGGCGGCTGCGCGGGCAGCGGCAAAGTAATGGATCTCCATGTGATTGACCTTAAACGACGAGTCGAAAGGAACAGCGGTGCGCAGTATTGAGGAACATCGCCAAGTCATCCGCGCCGAGCTCTCGCCGCGGGAAACTGAGCGCGTTCGCCTGGAAGCGGCTCGCGGACGTGTGCTGGCCCGGGATATTTCCGCCGAGTGGGACTCACCGCGCTTCGCCAACTCGCAGATGGATGGGTACGCGGTTGCGCATCCTGCAGCGGGCGCGCGCGTGGTGGGCCCGACCATCGCTGCCGGGGCCGATCCTGCGCAGCTGTATCCGGACGGGGTGGGTGATCTCGCCGCTCCGATCATGACGGGGGCCGCGCTGCCGGTTGGTGCCCAGTGCATCATTCCGGTGGAAAAGGCGCAGCCTGCGCGCTTTTTGGGCGAAGGCGAGGAGGTTGTTCTCCCTGAGAGCTCGGTCGGCGCGTTCGTGCGTGCGCAGGGTAATGACATTGCGGCGGGTGAGCTACTGCTGCGCGCCGGTACCGCGCTGACCCCGGCGGGCGTCGCTGCCATAGCCTCGCAGTCCATTGCACAGGTGGAGGTGTACCAGCGCGCGCGCCTGTTGGTGGTCACCGGCGGCGCGGAGATCTCCTCGTCCGCTGAGCATCCCGCGCAGATCCCCGACGCCAACGGCCCCATGATCGCCGCCGCAGCCGAGCGCTACTGCATGGAGGTCGCGGGGCACGTGCGCACCAACGACAACCCAGATGTGTTGCGCGCCGACCTGCAGTCGGCCGTGGACGCGTTGTGCCCGGATGTCATCGTGACCTCGGGAGGCATCTCTGCCGGGGCCTTCGAGGTGGTGCGCCAGGTTCTCGACGGCCCGCACGCCTGGTTCGGGCACGTGGGCATGCAGCCCGGTGGCCCGCAGGGTATTGCCCGCTTTGCCGGATGCCCCGTCATCTGCTTGCCCGGCAATCCCGTATCCACCCTGGTCAGCTTCCGATTGTTCGTCGCTCCCCTGCTGGGTAGGACTCCCGCCGAGCGCTCGGCACACGTGGTCGCGGACCAGCGTGGCCTCGAGGGCAAGGACCAGCTGCTGCGCGGGCGCCTCGATTACGCCGGGGCGCAGGTGAGCGTGAGCGTGGTCGGTGGCGCTGGTTCGCACCTGATCACCCAGGCCGTGGACGCCGATTGTTTGCTGCGCGTTCCCCGCCAGGCCGAGCTCAAGGCCGGCGATCTTGTAACCGTCTATCCCCTCTAGGAGTGCACACCTTGTCTTCTCCCCGTGCCCAGGTCGTGGTCGCCTCCACGCGTGCCGCTGCCGGTACCTACGCTGACCGCTCCGGTCCCATCGCCGTGGACTTTCTGCGTTCACAGGGCTTTGACACCCCGGATGCGCTGGTGGTCGCCGATGCGGACATCACCACCACCGTGGCTGACATTCTGCAAGACCCCCACCCGCCCCGGGTCCTGCTGACGTCTGGAGGCACCGGCATTACCCCGGATGACCAGACCGTCGAGGCGGTGCAGCCCCACCTGGAGCGAGAGCTTCCCGGGATCGTCCATGCTTTCTGGGAGCTGGGCCGGCAGAAGGTGCCCACGGCCATCGTCTCGCGCGCGGTCGCCGGGGTCACCAAACGCACCTTTGTAATGACCCTGCCCGGATCCACTGGAGGGGTCAAGGATGGCTGTAGCGTGTTGCAGGACGTCTTGACGCACATCGTCGATCAGTTGGAGGGCATCCATGAGCACTAAGGACCCGGCCTACGTGGCCGAGCAAACCGGGCAGGTCCTGGCTGCGATCATCACCGATCAGCCACTGGAGCCGCTGGTAGCCGAGGCCAAAGCGGACGTGGTCACCGCTGCGATGGGGGCCTGCGTGGTCTTCGACGGCATCGTGCGCGACCACGACTCCGGCCAGCGAGTGAAGTCTTTGACCTACACCAGCCACCCCACCGCCCAGGCGGAGATCGAGCGAGTCGCAGCCGAGGTGTCGGCAGCTCATCCCCGCACCCGCCTGTACACGGCGCATCGCGTGGGCGCGCTGAGCATCGGGGACAGCGCTTTTGTGGTCATCGCGGCCGCCGCCCACCGCGGTGATGCCTTCGCCGCCTGCTCCGAGATGGCCGATCGGGTCAAGGCCGAGGTCCCTATCTGGAAGGAGCAAACGCTTCTCGACGGCACCGCCACCTGGGTAGGTCTGGAATGAGCGAGCGCTATCGCCGCCAGGTCACGTTGAACGGGTTCGGGCAGGCCGGCCAGGACGCGCTTGCCCACGCCCACGTTGCCGTCATTGGGGCCGGCGGCCTGGGCTCCCCGGCTTTGCTCTACCTGGCAGCGGCCGGCGTCGGCCGCATCACGCTCATCGACGACGACACCGTCTCCCTATCCAACCTGCACCGCCAGGTCATCCACACCACCGACCGCGTGGGTGAACCCAAGGTGAATTCCGCTCGTACCACAATGGCTGCGCTCAACCCCGAGGTCGAGGTGAATGCCGTCGAGGCGCGTTTGACCTGGCCCGGGGCCATCGACGTGCTGCGCGGGGCGGACGTCGTGCTCGATGGCAGCGACAACTTTGACACCCGCCACGTGGTCTCCTATGCCTGCGCTCAGTTAGGGATCCCCCACGTCTACGGTTCCATCCTGGGATTCGAGGCCCAGCTCAGCGTCTTTCATGCCGGTCACGGGCCGGTCTACGAGGACCTCTTCCCCGCCCCACCCGCTCCCGGGGCGGTGCCCTCCTGCGCCCAAGCCGGGGTGCTCGGCCCGGTGGTGGGGGTGGTCGGCTCGGCCATGGCCATGGAGGCCATCAAGCTGATCACCGGAATTGGAACTCCACTGCGCGGCACGCTCGGCTACTACGACTCGCTGACCGGCCGCTGGGAGTACATTCCGCTGGGTTCCAACGACATGGACTTGTCCGGCACTCCCCCGCGCCAGGAACTTCCCCAGGTGCGCGAGGTGGACGCAGTTCCCGAGGCTGCTGTGCTTATCGACGTTCGCGAGCCCGCCGAGACAACCCTTGGCATCATCCCCGGCGCACAGGAAGTCCCGCTGGCCACGGTGTTTAATGGCTGGACCCCGGCGCGCGATTCTGGCCTGGTGGTTACCTACTGCGCCACCGGTGTGCGCTCAGCCCAGGCAGCAGAAGCACTGCAGGCCCGCGGCTTTGAGGCCGCGAGCCTGCGTGGGGGTTACGAGCGCTGGAAGTCACTCGGTTAACTGCGCGGAGACGGCGGGATTTGAACCCGCGGAGGGTTTAACCTCGCTGGTTTTCAAGACCAGTGCATTCGGCCGCTCTGCCACGTCTCCCCGCTCACATTTGTGAGCGCCCGGTCAGTCTAGCCGATAGGACTAGACAATCGGCCAACCGGGAGTAGTCTTGCCGCGTGCACAGCACTCGACACGATCCCACGGATCGGCATGCTCTCGCCCCGGCCCGGCTCGCCGCCGCAGGCCTTACTGGGCTCGTCGCCTTAGGCACTGTGGCCCTGGCGTCCCCGTGGGCCTCGACGGATCATCACCCCACGGCGCTTATCGACGCCCTGTTCACCGCAGTATCCGCAGCCTCACTTACTGGCTTGGTCACAGTGGATACGAGCAGCCACTTCAATTTATTTGGGCAGATAGTCATTCTGGCGCTCATCCAGATCAGTGGCCTGGGAGTGATGTCGCTGGCATCGCTGTTGGGCATGGTGCTCCGGCATCGTTTGAGCTTGCGCCATCGTCGAGTAGCGGAAGCCGAGGGACGAGGCATCTCCAGCAGGTCTATCAAGGGCACCCTCCAGGCCACGGTGATGCTCACCCTCGTGGTCGAGTCCGTCATCGCGGCGGTGCTGGCGCTGCGTTTTGCGCTGGCCTATGGCCACTCCTGGGGGCAGGCCATCTGGCTCGGTGTGTTTCATTCCATCTCGGCGTTTAACAACGCTGGGTTCAGCCTGCAGTCCGACAGCCTCATAGGTTTTGTTGGAGACTGGTTCATCATCGGGCCGATCAGCTTGGCCATCATCGTGGGCGGCTTGGGGTATCCGGTTCTGGCCGAGGTACAGCGGCGCTGCCGGGGAACAGCAGCGCGCCCGTGGTCGGTGACCAGCAGAATCACGTTGCTCTCCACTGCCGCGCTCATCATAGGTGGGGCGCTGGTTTTTGCGCTGACGGAACACCGCCATACCTTCTCTGGCCTGGGACCATCGTCGTTTGCTGCGGCCAGCACCTTCGCCTCGGTCACCGCGCGTACGGCCGGGTTCAACTCCATCGACTATGGGCAGGCCTCCCCCATCACCTTGATGATGACCGACGCCCTTATGTTCATTGGCGGTGGCTCTGCCGGCACGGCCGGTGGCGTCAAGGTCACCACGGTGGCGGTACTCGCCGCCGCCGTGCTGGCCGAGTATCGCGGCCGCGAGCACACCACGGTGGGCAGGCGGATGATCCCCAGTTCCACCGTCCGCCAGGCCATGGCGGTCATGGCCGCGGGCATCTTCACCGTGGTCATAGCCACGGCACTCATCCGCGCGCTGGAACCTCACTTCGACGGAGACGCGATCGTCTTCGAGGTGGTCTCGGCCTTCGGCACGGTCGGGCTTTCGACCGGCATCACCGGCAAGATTGGCGCTGCGTCTCAGCTCATTCTGGCGGCAGTCATGTTCCTCGGGCGCTTGGGACCATTCACGTTGGTCGCGTCCTTGGCCTTAAGGCACGTCGACAAGCGATTCAGTTACCCAGAAGAAAGGCCCTACATTGGATAACCCGTTTTCTCGCATTCGTCAGCCGCGCCAGGAACCGGTCGGCGTGGTGGGGCTCGGCCGCTTCGGCTCCACCCTGGCCCTCGCGCTGGCGGAGGAGGGCGTGGAGGTGCTGGGCATCGATACGGATCCGAAGGTCGTCCGCGAGCACGCCACCCTGTTGACCGAGGCCGCTGTCGCCGACGGAACAGACGAGGAGGCCCTGGAGCAGCTCGGCTTCTTCGACCTGTCCACCGTGGTCGTGGCCGTGGGACATCACCTGGAGGTTTCAATCCTCACCGCCGCCACCCTGGCCGAGCGCGGGGTCGAATCGATCTGGGCGCGCGCAGACACCGCGGCACATGCCCGCATCCTGGAGAGGGTCGGCGTTCACCACGTCGTTCGCCCGGAGTACGACACGGGCCGACGCGTGGCACACCTGCTCGACGGCCGGATTCGAGAGTTCGCCGAGATCGCACGCGACTACTCGGTGGTGGCCATGATTGCCCCTCAGGCGGTAACGAAAACCCCCGATCAGCTGTTCACGGAATACGGCGTCCAGATCGTCTCCGTCAAGCGCGAGCGCGCCTGGCAGCCGGTGCGTTCCACCGCCGACCTGCGCCCCGGAGACCTGATCACGGTTGCCGGCAGCCCGAATGCCCTGGAGCGCTTCTCTAACTTGCTCTCCGCCCAGGATCACTAGGGTGGTGGCATGAAAGCCATCATTCAGACTGATCCGGACAACCCCCGCTCCCTGGAGTGGCAGGACGTGGACACGCCTCAGCTGCGCCCTGGTGAGGTGTTAGTCAAAGTAGCCGCGGCGGGGGTCAACCGCGGCGACCTCATGCAGGCCAAGGGGATGTATCCGCCGCCCCGGGGAGCCTCGGAGATCATCGGCCTCGAGTGCGCCGGCACCATCGTGGACTCCGGCGACACCGACTGGGCAACCGGCACGGAGGTCGGGTGTCTGCTGGCAGGAGGCGGCTATGGCGAGTACGTTGCCGTGCCCCAAGGACAGCTCACTCCCGTCCCGAAGGGCTACTCGCTGGCGCAGACTGCCGCCGTTGTGGAGGTGGCCTGCACAGTATGGTCCACGCTGAAGATGACGGCCGGGCTGCGCGATGGGCAGACGGTGCTCATTCATGGCGGGGCTGGCGGGATCGGCACGATGGCCATCCAGATCGCCAAGGCCCTGGGCGCACGCGTGGCCGTCACCGCCGGTAGCCAGGAAAAGCTCGACGTGTGCCGGGAGCTCGGCGCGGATATTCTGATCAACTACCGCGAGCAGAAGTTCGTCGAAGAGCTCAAGGACCAGTGCGATGTCATCCTCGACATCATCGGCGCCGACTACCTCGCCGACAACATGCGGTGCCTGGCCCTCGACGGACACCTGGTGGTCATCGCGGTCCAGTCCGGGCCGAAGGCCGAGCTGAATCTGGGGCGCATGCTGCCACGCCGGCAATCCATCACGGCGGCTACGCTGCGTGCGCGCGACCTGGAGGACAAGGCGCGCATCGTGGCAGAGACGGTGAAAAATGTATGGCCGTTGCTCGAATCCGGGCAGGTCACTCACCGCCTGCACTCCACACTCCCCATGCGGGAGGCGGCCCAGGCGCACGAACTGCTCGACTCCGGCAGCGTGACCGGCACCCTAGTCCTCGAGATCTAGGCCAGTTTTAAGCCAGAGAGGCCACCACGCGTACCAGGTGCTCCAGGTCCGCGTTGGTGTTAAAGGGCCCCAGGCCCACGGTCACTGCGCCGCCAATCTCGGCCACACCCATGTGCTCCGTCAACGGCGTGATTGGAGTGAGAGTGGTGATCAGCCGGTTGGCCACCAGCCGGCGCTGCACCGTCTCGGCCGGCACTCCCTGCACGGCAAAGGACAATCGCGGCAAGCGGTCCGTGGTCGCACCCGCTGCCGCCTCACCTGTTACGCCGATGACGTGGACGGCCGGAAGCGAGCCGAGGAACAAGTACATGTCGTCGGCCAGCGAACCCAGGTACTGCTCCAGCGCAGTCATCGAGGTGCTCAGCTGGTGGCGCCGGTTGCCCGCGGATTCCACCAGGCTGGCCATGTGGTCCACCACGGCGGTCACGCCACCGGCCAGGCCCGTCGAGATCGGCGAATCCAGGGCCGCTGCCCCGGAGCGCCCCGCGAAGTCGGCCAGGCGATTGAACATCAGGCGGTCGCGGAAGATCAGAGCGGCAACCTGCGGTCCGCCCATCTCGGCCAGGTCCAGGCTCACGATGTCCGCACCCCAGGCCGCCATGTCGAGACGCCGGTAGGGCACAAAGCTCGAGGCGTCGACAAGCACCCACGCGCGCGAACGAGCACGGACCTTCTCCACGACCGAGGCCACATCCGTGACGGACCCGAGAACCTTTTCTGCGGCGGAGAGAGCAACGAGGCGGGTTGAGCCGTCGACAAGCTCCTCGTACTGGAACCCGGGAACCTCGCCCGTGCCCAGATCCGCGTGCGCCCAGCGCACCTGCGATCTCCATCCGGTAAACGGCGCAGTTAGTGCCGGGCTGTCAGAGCTGCGTAGCACCACCGAGGAACTCGCCCCGAGCAAGCGGGGTCCCAGTGCCCGCGCCAGGTTGGCATAGAGCACCTCGAGGGAGGGGCCGAGGACCACACATTCTGGTCGCACACCAGCAAGATCAGCCACGGCCACCCGGGCCTGGTGGACAAAGCGGTCGCCCTCGGGTGTGCCGGCACCCCAGTGGCGGGCGTGATGGCCTGTCTCCTCCGGATCGGTCACTGCGGCCGAAAGGCGGAAGGAGCGGCCCACAGCGGAGACCACGCGTTCGGGCACTTGCGGGCAGGAATGCGCATTGAGATACGTCCAGCCATCGCCCAATGACGTGTACAGACCGCGAACGCCAAAGACATCGTAGCTGCTCATGCGCTCTCCTTTGGTGCAATTAGCGGTCGGTCTCCGGCTATTCAACCACCCCCACCCGGTTAGTCCAAGTGCCCTAAGAGTAGCCCAGGTCCGGGTGCTCTGCGCGCCGCAAAAATGCTTAGGCGCGTGAGCGGACTAGGCTAGTGCTCCGTGCAGGAGAAGTTACAAAGCGACGTCAATCGCATGATCTCAAGCCCATCTGAGGAGGCGCCTTCCTCGCGCTCCACCACGTTCGGGGCCGCCTTCGGCGACCTCGTCCGCGGTGCCCGCCAACACGAGCTCTGGCTCCAACTGGGATGGCAAGACATCAAGCAGCGCTACCGCCGCTCGACCCTCGGCCCGCTGTGGATCACCATCGCCACCGGCGTGATGGCCTTGGCGCTGGGGTTGCTGTATTCCATGCTCTTCCAGCTGCCCCTGAGGGACTTTTTGCCACACGTCACCGTGGGCCTGATCATCTGGGGATTCTTAAGCGGATGCATTAAGGAGGGCGCGGAGGTCTTCATCGAAAACGAGGGCCTGATCAAGCAGCTCCCCTCGGCACTATCCGTGCACGTCTATCGCCTGGTGTGGCGCCAGGCGCTGTTCCTGGCGCACAACCTGGTCATCTGGATCGCGCTCGTGCTGATCTTCCGCATCAACCTGGGATTCAACGTGCTGTGGGCGATCCCGGGCATGCTGCTGCTCATCGTCAACGGCGTCTGGGTCTCCATGCTCTTTGGCATCGTGGCCACGCGCTTCCGTGACGTCGCCCCCCTGCTGGAGTCCCTGGTCCAGCTGCTCTTCTACATCACCCCCATCGTGTGGACCACGCACACGCTCAAGCAGCAGGGCGGAGAGGTCGCCGAGCGCGCCCGCATCGCGGAGATCAATCCGCTGTACCACTACCTCGAGATCGTGCGCGCGCCCATGATCGGCCAGCCCGTTGCGGCCTACCACTGGGGCATCGTCGCCATCGTCACCGTCGTCGGATTGCTGCTCGCCGCTTTGGCCATGCGCCAGTGGCGCTTCCGCGTGAGCTACTGGGTTTAGGAAGGTAACGCTCATGGTTTCTATTGACACCTACAACGCCTGCGTCGACTTCCCCATCTTTGATGCCAAGTCCCGCTCCCTGAAGAAGGCCTTCCTCACCACTGCTGGCGGGGCGATCGGCAAGAACTCCTCCAACACCGTGGTTGTGGAGGCGCTCAAGGACATCAACCTGCACCTGCGCGAGGGCGATCGCGTCGGCCTGGTCGGCCACAACGGCGCCGGCAAGTCCACCCTGTTGCGCCTGCTTTCGGGCATTTACGAGCCGACGCGCGGCAGCGCCGACGTGCGCGGACGCGTCGCGCCCGTCTTCGACCTTGGCGTGGGCATGGACCCGGAGATTTCGGGTTACGAGAACATCATCATCCGCGGCCTCTTCCTCGGCCAGACGCGCGCCCAGATGCGCAAGCGCATGGACGACATCGCGGAATTCTCCGAGCTCGGCGACTACCTGGCCATGCCCCTGCGCACCTACTCCACCGGCATGCGCGTGCGCCTGGCACTCGGCGTGGTCACCTCCATCGAGCCCGAGATCTTGCTGCTCGACGAAGGCATCGGCGCCGTCGACGCCGCCTTCATGGCCAAGGCCCGCGGACGCCTCGAGGAGCTGGTGCAGCGCTCCGGCATCCTGGTGTTCGCCTCCCACTCCAACGACTTCCTGGCGCAACTGTGCTCCACCGCGCTCTGGGTCGACCACGGGCAGATCCGCCAGGCCGGCCTGGTGGGCGACGTGGTGGAGGCCTACGAGGGCAAGGAGGCCGGCGACCGCGTCCGCCAGATGCGCCGCGAGCTCGAGGCCGGACAGTAGCGCCACCGTTGCGTGAGCCTGTTGTGCGCACCCTTTGTGCCACAATGAGCCCATGCCTTTGAGCCCCTCGGATTCCATCGCCGCTGTCATCGTTACCCACCGCCGCGTGGAGCTATTGCGGGCATCCCTGGAGATAGTGGTTAACCAGACACACCCCGTGAACTGGGTGATTGTGGTGGACAATGCGGCGGAGGAGGGCGTCGAAAAGCTCGTTGCAGAGCTTGCCGGCGAGCGCGGAATCTACCTGCCCTCCCACACCAACCTCGGCGGCGCGGGAGGGTTCGCCTACGGATTCCTCCACGCGCTGGCGCTGGGTGCCGACGCGGTGTGGTGCGCCGACGACGATGGCCGCCCCGGTTCGGTGGACACTCTGGAAACGCTTATCGACGTCGCCCGCCGGCGCGGACTCGACCAGATCTCGCCGACCGTGTGCAACCTCGAGGACCCCGAGCGGCTCGCCTTCCCCCTGCGCCAGGGCACGACCTGGCACCGCCGCCGCGACGAACTCACCGGTGACTTTCTGGAGTCCTACGCCTCCCTGTTTAACGGCGCGCTCATCTCGGCCCACGCCATGGAGCGCATCGGCGTGCCGGATTATCGCCTCTTCATCCGCGGCGACGAGGTCGAATACCACCGCCGCCTCAAGCGCTCGGGCCTGGCTTATGGCACCGCGCTCAACGCGTTCTACCTGCACCCCGACGGTTCCAGCGAGTTCCAACCGATCCTGGGCGGCAAGATGCACGCGCAGTACCCGGAGGGCGAAGGCAAGCGCTTCTTCACCTACCGCAACCGCGGCTACCTGCTCTCCCAGCCCGGTAACCGGGCACTGGTGATCCAGGAGCTCGGGCGATTCGGCTGGTTCTTCCTGGTGCAGCGCAAGGATCCGCGCGGCTTCCTGCAGTGGCTCAAGCTGCTGCGTCGCGGCATGCGCGAAGATTTCCGCCGTCCTTAAGGGAACCGATCCGGGCCCAGGGCCGTCCCAGGTAGTAGCAGCTACTACCGGAAGGACTCACCATGGCTTTGCGCTCCGGACTGCCTCTTTTGCCGGGCACCTGCCCTCCTTTGCTAGGGGCGGGCCGGGGTATCCCGGTCTCCCGGCATTACAGCGTTGCCCCCGAGCACGCTGTCTCGCACGCTGCCCAGCTTTCGCTGCTGCACCCGCGCCAGCTCGCCTATCCCGCTCCCGCTGCTGCCCGCGCGGTGGCCGTGCTTCTCAAGCACCCCACCTGGGTCGCCGACTCCTTCAGCGCGGCTTGCCTCCTCGGAGTCCCGGAGTTCAGCGAGGGTGCGGATGTGTTTGTGCTGGGTAAGGGGAACCGTCGATTAGCGAGCCACCCTCTCACCCCCACCATTCACCGTCTACCTGCGGGTCTAACCGCCTGGACGCTCTGGTACCACGACCACCCATTGCGCTGCCTGCCGCCCGCGATGGCGCTCGTGCGGTGCCTGCGCATACTCAGCGACGGATTGCACACCTGGCCCGTGCCCGCGATGGCGCACCTGTCCGCGTCCACGGTGCGCGCCGTCCAGCTCATCGACCAATTTCGACGCCGCACGGAGGTCACGGAGGCAGAGATCGTGGCCGCTGCACGCTCGCGTTTCGACGCCCGCCTGCTCCACAAATACCTCGCTCTCAGCAGTTCGCTCGCCGACTCCGTTCCCGAGACCTCTCTACGCCTCATGCTCACCCCGCAGGCCCGCGACCTGGGCGTTCATCTGGTCCCGCAGGTTCCCGTGCGGTCGGGCGAGCGCCTGGTCACGGTGCTCGACCTGGCCGATCCGCAGGCTCGCGTCGGTGTGATGTACGACGGCGCGCATCATTGGACGCGTGACCAGCGCAACCGCGATGCCCGCATCAACGCTGAGCTCAAGGCCATGGGCTGGGAGGTCATTCGCTTCTCGCAGGCGGCTCTGGCGAACGCCCCGGAGACCCACCTGCTCTTCGAGCGCTTCGTGCGCGCCGCGCGGCGGTAGGTGGACGGGGTCGCGGGGCTGGGCGCGGGCCTTCGAGTGCAAGATTCTGCACGACCCGTAGTGCCAGCCTTGTTGTGAGTCACCCTGCAACAAGGAGGCAATCATGTTCACACCCGAAGAAAAGCGTC
>NZ_VDHJ01000009.1 GCF_006334925.1 Corynebacterium tapiri
GAGGGGCCGATATTGCGGGCGATCAGGCTCGCAAACTTTTCTCGCACACTAGCGGCCAGGTTGGCGGGGTGGCCCCCGTGTTCACCGGGTTGGTCGATGTCGATGACCAAGACAGCGGCGTATTGCTTATTCGTCAGGGTGACGTACTGGCACTTGGCCAGAGCCACGGAGTCCACGCGGTACAAACGCGGGCAACGAGTGCCGGTGTCGTCGAGGTAGTAGGCGCTGGAGAAGTCGCGGTTTTTGCTGGCGTGCAGTGCCTCGCGCCCGAGATGGGCAAGCAACGCGTCGCGGTCTGTGGAACCTGCTGGGGTGTCCTCCAGTCCACCAGTATCCCGCTTCGGGACAAGCCGAGTGGCAACACACGTGGGTGCAGGTATTCACCAACACCACAGAACCTCTAGTGCAAAAGGCGCCTTAACGCAACGAGTGCCCGACACCTCTACGATGCCGGGCACTCGTTGTGTGACAACGTCCCGTGTGGGACCTACTGCTCTGCGCTGGCCGGGCGGCTAGGCCCATTTACTATGGTTTTCAGTTCCCCTTAGTCCACGTGGCAATTTTCAGGCCTGGTGGATGATTCCCCGTGCTTGAACTGATCGAGAGACACTTCTTCCTTGACACGCACTTCCCCTGGGGTTCGAGCCTCAGATGGAGGCACATACTTTTGATCGATGAGCGAACCGCGTGGATATTTCTCCAATTCTGACATCGTCAAACCGTATATCCACGGCACGAAGCGTTTTTCGTCTGAATCTACCTTGTAGGTAATCGGAGCGATCCAGAACTGCTGCTGCGGATCATTCATGATGATGTCCAACACGGGAGGTTCATGAGAGGTTGAACGCGGGAGTGTTTTAGCGATATATCCACCTGCTGGTTCGTCGAGGTCAATACGCTCAGTAAGAGGTTTTCCCGGTGTGTCTGATTCAATATTTATTTCAATGGATTCGACCTGGATGTCACAGGCAACCATATGAACTGTTATCGCCCCGGAGTCATCGAGAGACACTGCAGTATTGCCTGAGGGGGACGTTTCGGCCTTCTCAATCCACCCAGAAAAGTATCCACACCCCGACACTGGGATCACGGTCATGATCGCTAGGGCGACGGCTGCTATTTTGCGGCGGGGCGAAATAGTGGCACCAAATGGCATGTTGACCTCGTTGTTAAATGTCCGTAAGCGCATGCTTGCTGCCTTAGCATATGCGCACGACCCCCTAAGCGCCTTGGACGAAGGCACTACACCATTGGGCGAGCCATAGGCAGCTCGACAGACCTGCATTCATCCTCCCAGCATAGGCCGAAACATTGAGTCTTTCAGCGAACACGGGGTTGTTATAGACATACACCGACAGTAGGCGTCAGACGTTTTATTCGCTTGCCATATGCCTGTTTTCACGGTCTGGTTTAGATTAGTTGGATCCTCGGGTTGTTCCTCAAGGACTCAACTGTCCAGAGAGATTCTGTTTTAACGACGTTGGAGTCCCGATGAATTAGACCCGGCAGGTGTCTATGTCTTCTTGAGTGACGAAAGAATCCGACGGTTTACCTGGCGATTCTGGGCTATACCCCTTCATGAGGGAACCCGGTTTAGCTTCTTGGAACATATCAGCTGGAAGAGCAGGGCCTGCAAGATAGGCCTGGCCAAGGACCTTGAGGTATTCATGTGGCCTTTTATTTACATCCACAGTGACTCGGATGTAGAGATCCTCATTTCGTGGCTGTTTAAGCGCCTCACTCAGCTGTGGAAGATCCACGGTGAACTTCCCTCGCTTCGGAGTATCAAATTCCTGCTGGTCTAATTCTTGCCACCCATTCTCGGAAGAATTGGAACCGAGTTCAGCATTAATCTTTGTTACCCCGCGCCCACACGCGTTCACCAACAAGAACACGTTCCCCTGGGAATCCTGGGTAAGAGCAGAAGAACCGACCGAATCAACGTTGAGAAGATTCCCGCACGCCGTCAGTGCTGATAATGAGACCAAGCAGCCAAGTATAGACGTGGCTGTAGCAAGCGGGCGTCTGATTTTCATAGGGAGATGTCTCCTTGATGCAAATTGGCTGCGGATCATGCCCGTGTAGTGGGGACGCAGGGGTATCAATATTTAAGGACAACACCTTCTTCGACGCATTAGCACGAGAACCGGGCACTCTGGACCATTCTGCCTCCGACATGCACTCGATGCGCACCTGGCTGAGTTGGAGTACATCGTCACCTTGGAAACAGAAGTTGAGGGCGCTCTCCGGGGTGAGTTTGGCAAAACGTCGTTAGACGAACGCGAGGCAGAGTGAGGCCTGGAGCATTTAGCTTCAGGTCCCGAGCAACAAAAGCGTTTCGCAGGCTCGATGAACCTATTCAACGACGCATCACAGGATTCTTACGTGATGTTCCTAATGCGAGCATCCCTCGACTACTCCGTAAAGTTCTCGTCGAAAACACGCTAGGCCTGGCACGTTGCAGACATCCATATCGAGAACGCCACCATCCTCGTTGCTAACACCGGACCGTGTGGAGCCAACTACACCCCGAACAAGGTCGTGCGTAGAAATTCATCCACATTCATAGTGAATACGCAGTTTCCCGGTGACTGGTTTACGCGGTCACCGGCTCTAAAGAACTGGTCTCACGGCGTGCTTTGACCAAATTAATCAGTTCTCCCGAGGTAAACGGTGTGCACTGCGTGGTCTCACCGGAGGTATGCCCCATCATGGTGCGTACCTCCTGGATTAGATCAGCAAGCCAATAAACACGCTTGTGCAGGCAAAAAAATAGACCGCCAGGGCAGGGTTAAAACCCGCCCCGGACGCAGCTAGAAGGAAAGCAGCACCTTACCGTTGCGACCAGCCTGCTTGCAGGCCTCTACTGCCTCACGGATGTTGTCCACATCAAAGGTGCCTGCCACCGGCAGGGTCACGGTGCCGTCACTGATGCGCGCGATGAGTTCGCCAAAGAGCTCGGCGCGCTTCTCGGCAGTCATCTCGGCGTTGACCTTGCTACCCCAGAAGCCGCGCAGGCTCACACCTCGGAAAAGCACGTCCTGCACGGGGACCGAGAGGGTGGCGTCGTTCATGGCACCGAAGGCCACGAGCGTGCCGCCATCGCCCAGCAGCGAGACCAGATCCGCTGTCGCCTGGCCACCCACAGAGTCCAGGCCGGCCTTGATCGGTGCACCACCGGTGATCTCTTGGACGCGCTCGCGCCAGTTCTCGCCCTCGGTGGAGACCACCTTGGTCACACCGTGCTCGGCCAGCTCGTCAATGGCGGCGTCGCGACGCACCAATCCCACCACGTTGATTCCGCGGCCCTGGGCGAGCTGGGATGCGATACGACCCACTGCGCCGTTTGCTGCATTGAGGATGAGCCAGTCGCCAGACTCCAGGTTCAGGGAGTCCAGAAGGCTGATGGCACTAAACGGCATGGCCACGAGCTGGGCAGCAACCTCGTCCGGCAAGGCGTCCGGAACCGGGATGAGCTTGGCGGCATCCACCACGGCGTACTCGGACCACACGCCGAAGGAGCCGCCGCTGACGACGCGCTGCCCCTCGGACAGGCCCTCGACTCCGGCGCCGAGCTTATCGACGATGCCCACGGCCTCCGTACCCGCATGTGCCGGCAGCGGCGGGACGAAGCCGTAGCGGCCACGGATGGTCTCCAGGTCGTGATTGTGGATCGAGGACAGTACCACCTTGAGTCGAACCTGTCCCTGTTCCGGCTCCGGAATCTCCTGGTTATCTACGTAGAGCACCTCTTCGGGCTTACCAAAGGTGTCGTGCATGATGGTGCGCATAGGTTGGCCTCCTGGTGCGTGTAGTGAGCTTTCGCAATGTCAGAGATACATAACCGCCCTATGCATCTAAATATTCCGAGCACTCCCTTAGCCCTAGTGCGCTGCACCAACCTCGACGACCACCACGCCGATCATGATCAGGACGATTCCCAGGCTCATCACCCAGGTCAGGGGCTCTTTGAACAGCACTTTGCCCAGAATCGCGGTCGCGGCCACGCCCACCGCGGTCCAGATTCCATAAGCCACCCCGAGTCCCATGCCGTGGCTCAGCGACTGGGAAAGACACACGTAAGAAAGCACGTAACCCGCCGCCACCGCGAGGTAGAGCCAGCGCTGACCAGCAGAGGCCAGGCGCAGGCTCATGGTGCCGCAGACCTCGAAGGCGATCGCTATAAGCAGAAACAGCCAGCTCATTCGCGTTTCTCCTTCAGTCCACGTCCCCCGAGTTCGATGCACAGCACGCCGACCACAATCAGGACGATTCCCGCCGCCATGGTCCACGAGAGTGCCTCTCCAAAGAACAACCAGGACAACACCGCGGTAGCCACCACGCCAATCGCTCCCCAGAGTCCGTAGGCCACACCGATGGGCATACCCAGGCGCAATACGCGATCAAGGCAGACGAAGGCGCTTAAGTACCCCGCCCCCACGATCACGTAGAACACCGGGAAGTACAGCGCGGCCTTCAGGCTCAGCGTCGCCGCCACCTCGCAGGCGATCGCGACGGCCAACCAGCCTTTTACGCCCAATCCACACGCCCCTTTGCATGCTTGATTCCGTTGTTGTCCCAGAACTTCTCTGCACCCGGATGTCCCCGCCCATCCGCATGCACCACGCGCCACCACTCAACAAGGTGGCCGTGATTGCGCATGATGGTTCCCACCGCCCGGGCGCTGGTGCCGCACTCCTGGGCCACTTCGCCGTAGGTCATCACCTGGTCGCTTTCCAGGCGATCGATAACGGCAAGAACCCGTTCCGCCAGATCACTCAGCGCGAGATGGTCGTCAGGCATTAAAGGTGAAACAGATCGTCCGATTCGTGCTGCGCCGACTCGTCGACCGGCTCGTCCACCTCGCATAGGGTCACCACCGCGCCGGTGGAATCGGCGATGATGGCCAGGCGCCCGAACTCGGTATCCAGCGGGGCGCGGACCACCTCACCGCCCAGCTCGGCAGCGCGGCGGCAGGCATCATCCACATCGGACACACCGATGAAGGACTGCCAGAAGTTATCCACGTCCGGACCAAATGCGGCCGAAGCATCGCGTAGCCCGGCGAAAGCGGAGCCGTCGATAAGCGCGGTAGCAAAACCGTCAGATTCGGCGACGGTCCAGGAAAACAGCTCGCCGTAGAACTCCTGGGCCTGGGCAAAGCCGCTGGTAGCGCTGTAATCGTGCCACACCACCGTGCCGGGCTCGCCGGCGGCGACGAAGGCGTCCTCACCCGCGGGCTGAATCAAACCGAACACTGCTCCGGCGCTATCGCTGGCCAGTGCGATCGTGCCCAGCGTGGCGCTTAACGGCGAGGTGAGATCGCGGCCACCGGCGGTAACCACGTCGCGCAGAGACTGCTCGATGTCGTGGGTGAGAAAGTGCGTGACCCAGGTGTTGGCGTTCTCGGCGGGCAGGATGCCGGCGACGGGCAGGCCATCTTTACGCGCGATGGCGTAGGGCTCCTGCGAGATCTCCCAGCCCAGCAGGTGGGAGTAGAAGTAACGCGACTTGGCCACATCGGTGGTGCGCAAGTCGATCCAGTACGGCATCCCGGCGATAGCCTCGAAAGCGGGCATGGTTTAGAGGTTCCTCCACTTTTCGGGGTCGAAGTCGTCGTTGGCGGTGGCCTCGTCGAAGAAGTCATCCTCCTCCGGGCCAGCTACCTCAACGCACTGTCCGCCCAGGCAGACGATCTGCCCGGGGCGCAGCGTCAGACCGCGCTGGGTGGAGGCTTCCCCGTCCACGGTGACCTCCGCAGAAGCAATGGCTTCCTTGGCCTGACCACCGGATTCCACCAGGTTGGCGAGCTTGAGGAACTGGCCGAGCTTGATGTCTTCCCCAGAAATGGGCACGCGTTGCGTCATGTGTGCCACCTTAGCCGAGCAGTACGCGCGCCCCCGAGACGAGCATCCACACACCCAGCGCCAGGAACAGCAGACCGGTGACCGTATCGATCACGCGGGCGTGACGAGCAAGAAAGCTCGCCATCGAGCCCACCGCCATCGCTACTCCGCAGAACCAGGCCAAGCCGATGCTCACCAGGATCACCAGGACGACGGCCGACCACTGCCACCCCATCCCCGGCTGCACAAACTGCGCAAAGATCGCCCCGAAGAACAGGATGGCCTTGGGGTTGGCCAGATTGGTGGATAGCCCAATGCGCCAGGCCTTGCCCGGGGACACGGAGATCGCCTCGCTGCGGGTTTCTGGGGCAGCTCCGCTGGCGCGTATCGACGCCCACCCCAACCACATCAGGTACGCACCGCCACACAGTTGTAATGCTCCGAGCAAGGGCGGGTACGTCTTCATGAGGGCTGCCAGGCCAGCAAGAGACAGCACTGCCCAGCCGAAATTGCCCGTCATGATCCCGACCGCACAGGCCAGGCCGGCGCGTTGGGAGCGGGACCCGACCCGCACAATCTGCACCAAATCCGGCCCCGGCGAGGCCAGGGCCGCGAGCCAAGTGACGATCAGGGCGCCGAGTGATGCAACAGACACGGTTTGAGGGTAGGCGAATTAGGCCTGGTCGCGGGGCATAAGATTCATCGTGTCCACGTTCATATGCGCCGGCAAGCTAGCCACCCAGCGGATCGCCTCGGCCACATCTTCGGCGGTCAGGTTGAGCTTGTCGGCGTAGACGGCTGCGGCGCGCTGCTCATCGCCGTCGAACCGCACGAGCGAGAAGTCCGTGGCCACCCGTCCCGGATCGATCTCGGTGACGCGCACAGGATGACCGGCCTCGATTTCCTCGAGTCGGGTCACGCGAGTCAGCGCCTTGAGACCGAACTTGGCCGCGTTGTACCCAGAGCCGCCGACGTAAGGGTCGAGTGCTGCCTTGGATCCGAGGTTGATGATCAACCCGTCGCCGCTGGCGCGCAGCTTAGGCAGCAGTGCCTGGGTCATGCGCACGGTGCCCAGCACATTGGTCTGGTACATCCACTCCCACTGCTCGATCGTGGTCTCGGTGAGCGGGTCTAGGCCCTTGGCGCCACCGGCGTTGTTGACCAGGACGTCGCAGCGCTTTATTTGTTCCACGAAGGCCTTAACCGAGACGTCGTCGGTGACGTCGAGCTCGAGGGCTTGGGCGTTTTCCCCGCATTCCTGGGCAACTTCTTGGAGCTTGGACAAGCGGCGCGCTCCCAGGATGACCTGGAAGCCATCGCCGGCTAGCGCACGCGCTGCCGCCGCGCCGATTCCACTGGATGCACCCGTGATCACTGCAACTTTGGTCATGGTGGCCAGTTTAAGTGGGGTCGCTTCTCGACGATGTTGCGCTTGTTTTCCTCTTGCTACACGCCCGGCACGGCCCAAAGAAACCAAAAGTTCTAATGCATGAACCCGTGTTGTTCCTCACTTTTTGCCCGCCACTTAATACCGGTTCACCTATCGGTTAAATTCTGCATTTTTCACCATTGAATGTTTGAAATTAGAACCACCCAGACGACACTCCCCAAACATCTAGTTGTTATCCAGCAAGTTTTTAATTTTTCTACCAACAAACGTCCCATAAGCCACAGCGCAACTTTTATCCCCCTCCGTGTACGTCCCCAGCTAATTCACACCTTTACGACTAATTGCCAGGAACCTGAACCAATAATTAAACCCGAATGCAATTGGAGCCCGCGATATCGCTATTTAAGATCATGGCACCGCAGCGCAGCGTTTGCCCAGGGCCACCACAGTTAGTTCGGGAAGCGCTTGCGCTCGGCAGTTTTGTCTTTACTTCCCGATCGTGAAAGGAAAATGATGGGGAAAACCATGCGTAGAGTATTGGTCACTTTGCTGACCTTTATTCTGGCAATTACTTCTGCCTCAATGAATGGGGTGGCCCGGGCCGATTCCCTGCGGGGACAGGCCGTAACGTTCACTGGTAACACTGTGATTGGTTCTCCTATTGGCACTGTCAATGGTTTCGAAGTTTCACCAGTCCTGTTCGGGATGGAGATTGGCGGAAAGCCTTTCGGCGGGTACTGCATCGAGTACTACGTTCCCATCGATGACCAGCAAGTCGCCGGTATGGGGACGTCTCGCCTCCAGGGTTGGGACCAGTTCCCCGGTGAGAACAACCTCAGCAACAGTAACCCTGGTGCTAACAAGGCACGTCAACAGGTCTCCTGGCTCGTTCTGAATTCCTACCCCAACGTTGCCTTGGAGCAATTGGCTGCCAAGTACAACGCGATTGGCTTGACCCAGGAAGAGGCTGTTACCGCTACGCAGGCAGCCATTTGGACGATCTCGGATAACTTCAACCTGGATCCCAGCCTGGACTTGTCTCAGCGCGTCTTTGACGTCTACGACGGACTACTCAAGGACACTGCCAACGCAACTCCTGAGGAACTGGAATCGGTACAGAGCGCGATCATCCTCACGCCTCCCCTGGTCGACGATCGGGGTACTTACAACCACCAGCAGACGGTGATTGCCGCTGACCGCGAGATCAAGATCACCCCGGCCTCGATGAACACGACTGCCGGCTGGAACAACCCGTGGTCCCACCTGGGGGTTAACTCCACCGCTGACGAGATCGCCGCAGCTACGCAGAAGGTCGAAAAGACGGTTGAGGCTGACCAGACCGATGACGTGTACGACCTGGTTCACCTCGACCACATCATGGCGGGTGCTGACTACACCTTGGAGGGATCTCTGCGTCGCCACGCAGCCCCCGAGGAAGTCCTCGGCACCGGTTCCACCAAGGTGAATACCGACGAGCTCATTGGGCTGACGCGTAATGGCGATGGTTCCGTGTCTGGCTACGCCGTGGTCAAGATCTCCGGTGGAAAGAAGCTCCAGGGTGAACCTGGAGTGGTGTTTGAGACGCTAAAGGTCGGGGACCAGGTGGTCCTCAACCACGCTGACCCGTCTGATCGAGATCAGATCGTGCATGCCCCTGAGAAGCCCAAACAAGAGCGGTACATGCTGACGCCGGGTCTGCGTACTCACGCTGCGTGGAATGACGCTTGGAGCACGCTGACTGCTGATTCCGACGCTTCTCAGGTCAACGAGGCAACTCGTGGCGCAGTGAAGACTGTCGACGAGGGTGCGCAGCAGACGATCCATGACCTGGTCTTTGTAGACAACATCCATGCCGAAGCGGAGTACCAGCTGAAGGCTTCTGCCCGTTCGACCACGGATACCGAGAAGGTTTTAGGCACTGGATCCAAGACGTTCACCAGCGTGGACATGCTTGCCAAGACCCACCACCAGAATGGATCCGTGTCTGGCTACGTTGTGGTGGACATTCCCCTGCAGGAAAAGCTGGCCATGAACCAGTCCGCTGTGGTGTTTGAGGATCTGGTTTCGTCTGAGGTAAACGCTCAGGGCAACCCGTCTGCCGAGGGCGAGAACCTGATTGCTCGCCATGCCGATGCCTCGGACCGTGATCAAATGGTGCACGTATCGGAGAAGCCAGCAGAGGTGCCGGGTGGATCTACCCCGTGGATGTCCTCGATCGTGCCCCTCATCCCGCTGATTGGTGCAATTCCGGTGTTGGGATACCTGTTCGGCCACTCGGGCAGCTCTAACTCCAACGAGTCCCACTCCTCGAGCTCGAACAACCAGAACAACTCCAGCTCCAAGAAGGAGCAGGGTGGCACTAGCTCGAAGGTGAACCAACCGCAGCCGGAGAACTCCGGCTCTGGGCGTCAGACTATTAAGTCCGTGCCGTCCGGTTCCCTGACCGCTGGCCAGAACGTACCTGCCTACATCGGGTAGTCGCTCGTTCTGAAAAAGGGTCAAGGCCGCCTCGCTTTGGTGAGGCGGCCTAGGTCATTTATGGCCCAAGAGTTGAAACTTAGAAAGAATCTCCAATGACACAGCATCATGAAACTTCACGGCCAGAAGCACGTCGATACGCCCGTCTGTGGTGGCTGGCTGCGGCGGCCTGTACCGTCCTCGCTGTAGTTTTGGTGTTCCTGGTCGGGCGCACCATGACCGATTCGCCTAGCGACGTCGCGAGCCCCCGTTCCGAAACACCTAGTGCAACTTCTTCCGCGCCGATCGCTCCTGCTCTTCCTGTGCAGCCCGAGCAGCCGGCATTCGTTGATCACACCGGAGCGCAGGAAAATCTCCCCATCCCCGTGACAGCTGCGAGTGATAGGGGCGTTACTGCAATTTCAGTGGATGGCGTAACTGCCCCCATTGATGCGCTTGGGCTTACCGACGAGGGTGCTCTCGTACCGCCTGAAGATATTCAGCGAGTGGGTTGGTATGCGGAATCGACAATCCCGGGAGCCGATCAGCCCGGGACAAGCGTCATTACCGGGCATGTCAACGACGCTGCCCAAGGCACCGGGTTTGCCAACCGGTTTACCCACATGGACATAGGCACGAAGTTCTCTATCACCGTCAACGGACAGCCGCGCATTTTCAAGGTGACCAAGGCCTCCTCCCACGTACCCAAGGGCGGCGCTCTCCCCGCTGAGGTGAACGACGCGACCGGGCCGAACCGAATCGTGCTCATCACCTGTGGCGGAAAGTTCGTGGGCGGGCCTCTCGGCTACGAGGACAACATCTTCGTTGTTGCTGAGCCTGCGTAGATGCTCGCAGCTGCCGCACGGTGGTGGTTCCGGCTCCCGTGACCAGGTGACCAATCTCCATTTCCCCACAAGATATTGAATCTCCCGAAACGGTTTCAGTCATGAAACCCGGGAGGCATGGAACGGGATTCATTCCCTCAGTTTTTAGGGGATGCTTCGCCCCTTAGGAGTATTCACGTGCGTCGTTTGGGATAATTGCTGCGTGGAAACCAACGAAAGCAACACCTCATTTACCGAGCAGGGTATGCCAACCCATCAGCAACTAGTCTTGCCCATTCTTAGGGCAGTCGACAGTCTTGGCGGATCGGCAAAAACCCAAGAGATCGTCGAAGAAGTCCTGGAGCACCTCCCCAACGCTGATGCACTCCTTCAAGTATTTTTCCCAAAACGCCCGCATGTTTCCGTTTTGATCAGCCGACTTGGCTGGGGGCGTTCCACCGCCAAGCGCATTGGGGCCCTCGAACAACCTGCCAAGGGGATGTATCTACTTACCGAAGTTGGCGAGGAATTAATCAAGCTTCCTGCTGATCAGGCTTTCGCCAGCGTTAAAGATCTTGATCGCGAAGCGTACCGTGCAAAGCGGAAGCAAAAGGAACTAGAAAACGCCCCTGATACCACCGAACTCACCGAGGATGTACCCGATGGCGACATCCTGTCGGCTTCCAACGAAGAAACTCAAGACGACGATTGGAAGAGTCAGCTCCTCACGCGTCTCCATCAGCTCTCGCCCGAAGGCTTCGAAAAGTTCATTATTTATCTACTGCGCCGCCAAGGGCTCCAACTTCAGCACACCGGGATGTCTGGGGATGAAGGGGTCGACGCGATTGGCACTGCGCCTTTGAGCCCTGTCTTGTCCTCCCGTGTAGCCGTTCAAATTAAGCGCTACGCACCAGAGGGGAAACCCATCGGACGTGAAACAGTCGCATTGTTCCAGCGTGATGCCCAAACCAAGGGTGCTGAACGCGCCATCATCGTCACCCTTAGCCGTTTTACAAAGCCCGCACGCAAGGCAGCAACCTCCACCGTGCCTACCGTAGATCTCATTGGTGGAGATCGATTGGCTGAGCTCATTCGTATAGATGGCGAGTCTGGCGTGCAGCTCCGTCCCACTGTCGACCCGGAGTGGTTCGATAAATTCGAAAAGGCGAACTTCTAAACAAGCATCCAGTAGCTCGATGTATACCCCTTTTTGCAAATCAGACAGGGGGAATTAATTCTGGATAATGGATGGCCCATCTCCGTTTTCATGTCCTGGACGCCAGTAGTGGGTGAGCCTGCGTAAACCAACCTCACATCTGCCGCACCGTGATGTTGATCCGGCCCTCGCTCAAGCCCGTGAACTCTGGTCCTGTCCCCTCGCGCACCGCCACCACCCCGTGATAGGCCCGGCGCGCCGGCCCGCCGAATACCACCACATCCCCGCTCAGCAAGGTCAGATCGGACCACGGACCACGGGGTGCTTCGTCGCTTCCGATCCGGAAGAGGGCTTCGTCGCCAAGCGAAAAACTCACGATCGGCGCGCTCGACTCCTCATGCGCATCCACGTGCATTCCCATGGCGGAACCGGGCGGATAGTAGTTGATCAGTGCCACGTCGGGATCAAAATCCCCAGCCCAAGGCACTAACTCAGTCGCCACCCCGGCAGCCTCTCGCACAGCCCGGCGCGCGAGCGTGACCAGGGACTCGGGAATCGGCGGTACGCGCTGGCCGCCCAGGCTCTGCACGTACCCGCGACCATGCCAGTGCTGCCCCAGCGAGAGGATGTAGGCGCTCATCTGCCCGCCGCGCACCCAGGGCCGCTTCATCGCCAGCTCGGTGCCCGCAACAGATCGGGCAATCTCGCGCGCCTCGGTCACCAGCGCTGCCTGCGTGGAAGCGTTGAGCCAATTGGGCAGGTGCGCAACTCCGGGCTGAATCTGCCGAGCAGGGCGGTCGAGGGAATGAAAGAGCATGGCGTCTCCCCTCCTTCGACTCGCGATCACGCACAATGGTGGGCATGGATATTCACAGCACTGACCCGAAGTATTACACGTTCGAGCGCATGACTTCTGGCCAGTGGTACCTGCCGGGCGGACCGGAACAGGAGGCACAGCACGACCACGTCCGCCCACTGCTCAAGCAGGTTAACGAGCTGGCTAATACCGACCTCCCCCGCGCCTGGGAGCTGCTCGGCCAAGTGCTCGCCGAAGGTTCCGAGGTACCGGAGTGGTGGAGCCCCGTATGGATCGAATACGGCTGCAACACCCGCTTCGGCCCGGGCTGCTTTGTCAATGCAGGCATGACCATCCTGGACTCGGCCCCCGTCACCGTCGGCGCCCGCAGCCTTTTCGGCCCCAACTGTGAGCTCATCACGGTGGGCCACCCTGTCAACGACGTAGAGATGCGCATGGTCGGCTGGGAGCTGGCCAAACCCATCACGATCGGCGACGACTGCTGGTTCGGTTCCTCCGTCCACGTCATGCCCGGGGTCACCATTGGGGACCGCTGCGTCATCGCCGCCGGCACCGTTGTTACTAAAGACGTTCCCGATGACAGCCTCGTCGCTGGGGTTCCCGGTCGCATCCTTCGTTCGCTTGTCGACGCCCCTCTCGAGCGCAATGACATCGATTTTTAACCTCACCACCATCGGCCGCGGTCTGCCCGTCGCCGGGGTCATCGACCAGCTACCTGACCTTCTGCGCAGCGGAAACGTGGTGGTCGAGGCACCTCCCGGAACCGGTAAGACCACGCTTGTTCCTCCGGCTGTGGCCAACGAGGTTCCCGGCAAAGTCATCGTGACCGCACCGCGTCGCGTGGCCGTTCGGGCTGCCGCGCGCAGGCTCTCACATCTGAGCGGCGAGCCTGCAGCGGTGGGTTATGCAGTGCGGGGTGATACGCGCCCAGGCAGCAAAGTCGAGTTTGTCACCCCGGGCGTTTTGCTGCGTCGCCTGCTAAACGACCCGGAGCTGGCGGGAGTATCCGCCGTGATCATCGACGAGGTGCACGAGCGCCAAGTCGATACCGATCTCGTGCTGGCCATGTGCGCCGAAATCGCCCAGCTACGCGATGACTTCCGCCTCCTCGCCATGTCCGCTACCGTCGACGCGGCCTTCTTCGCCGAGCTTATCGACGCCTCCGTGCTCAGCACGCCCGCCGTCACCCACCCCGTCGACGTGACCTACTCGCCTCATCCGGGTAGAGCAGAGTGCTCCCGAGAATTCCTGGATCACCTAGCAAATCTGGCTGCCCAGGCCCGGCAGCGTTATGACGAATCCGTCCTGGTCTTCGTCCCCGGTGCGCGCGAGGTCGAGCACGTGGCCGCTGCATGCGCTGGACTGCCTCTTCACGGCCAGCTCAGCAACACCGAACAGGACGCGGCACTGGCTCCATCCCAGCACCCCCGCATTGTGGTCTCGACCTCCCTGGCCGAGTCCTCCCTGACCGTCCCGGGCGTGCGCACCGTGGTGGATTCCGGTCTCTCCCGCGTACCCCGGCGCGACTCCGCCCGCGGAATGAGCGGCCTGGTCACGCTGTCGGCGGCTCGCTCCACGGTGGATCAGCGAGCCGGACGCGCGGGGCGTGAGGGGCCCGGCCGGGTCATTCGCGCCTACTCCGAGGCCGACTATCGCCGCCTGCAGCCGCACATAACCCCGGAGATCGCCACAGCCGACCTCACCGATGCTTGCCTGCAGCTAGCAGCGTGGGGGACCCCACGCGGGGAAGGCCTTCCCCTTCCCAGTGCACCGGCTCCGTCGGCCATCGCTGACGCCGAGACCACGCTCATGCGCATTGGGGCCGTTGATGCCGATGGCCATATCACCGAGCATGGTCGCCGGATCGCCTCCCTGCCCCTGCCTCCCCAGCTCGGCCACGCCCTGGAGAAACTGGGCAGCGGGGCGGCCGGAGCAATCGCGGTACTGGCGGATTCCCCACGCGGTGATCTCACCCGCCTGCGCCCGGATAACCAGCAGAAGAAGCGACTCGAGAGGTTGGCCGCGGCGTCGACAAGCGTCGATATTGCGCGGGTGACGGCGACGGCGTACCCGGGGCAGATCGCCAAGCTCAGCGGGGAAGATTACCTGCTGGCCAGCGGCACGCGCGCCCGGCTGCCTGGCGATATGGGCCTTAACGGCGCGTCCTGGCTGGCAATCGCGGAAGCCTCGCGTACCGGACAACACGCCACCATTCGGGCGGCTGCTCGCCTGACGCAGGAGGACGCCGAGGAGATTCTGGGGGTGACCGAGCAGGTGCAGGCCACGCTGGACGCGGGCAAGATCCGCGGGCGCCGGATTCGCCGGTTGGGTGCCATCGAGCTCAGCTCTACCCCGGTGCAGGTCGATCCCGCGCACGCCGCCGAGGCCCTGCGCGGGCAGGTGACGTTGGAGGACTTTACGCTCGGTGAGAAGGCTCGGCAGCTGTTTGAACGTTTGCGCTTCCTGCACACCACAGTGGGCAGCCCCTGGCCGGATCCTGCGACGATCGATCTCAGCGTGGAGCTCGACGCGCTGGCTCGGGGTAAGGCGCTCTCGGCTATCGACGTCTACCCTGCCCTCCAGCGCGCTCTGCCCTGGCCGGAGGCCGCCCACCTGGACGCTCTGGCGCCGACTCATCTGGATCTGCCCTCGGGCCGGCGGGCCCGCATTAGTTACGAAACCGGCCGCCCCGTAGTAAGCACCAAGCTGCAGGACTGTTTTGGGCTGACTGCTTCCCCCGTGATTGGCGATCGCCCGGTGCAGTTCCACCTACTCTCGCCCGCCGGCAGACCGCTGGCCGTGACCGACGACCTGGCGAGCTTCTTTGCCGGGCCTTACCAGGGCGTGCGCAAAGACATGCGCGGGCGCTACCCCAAGCACTCGTGGCCGGAGGACCCGCTAGCCCTGGAAAATTAGGTAGGTAGACATCACCACGACCACGGTGAGCACCGCGTAGCGCACCAACCGGGCCCCGCCCCCGAGCACCGTGCGGGCGCCCAGGTAGGCCCCCACCATGTTGGCCACGGCCAACGCCAACCCAAGGGTGAGCCAGACGTGCCCGCCGGCAGCAAAAACAACCAAGGCTCCGAGGTTGGTGGAAACGTTGATGAGCTTGGCCATCACCGCCGACTCCACAAAGCTCTGGGAGAAAACCACGGTAAATGCCATGATGAGGAACATGCCGGTGCCAGGACCGAAGATTCCGTCGTAAAATCCGACGACCGCTACGGCGATGCCCGCCAGAACGATCCGGCGTGGGGTGACCACGCGCTGCGCCTCCTGAGCCCCAAAGCTCGGACGGCAAGCGACAAATACGCCTACTGCCAGCATTAACACGATGATGACGGGGCGCATCACCTCCGCGCTCAGCAGGCTCGCGCACCCAGCCCCAGCTCCGGCTGCGAGCAGCGCAATCGGAAGATAGGAACCCACCACGTAGGGATTCGGACGAATCCGGCGCAGCATGGTCACGGCCGCCGCCGAGGTTCCCATCACCCCGGCCACCTTGTTCGTGCCCAGCGCGGTCGCAGGCGCCAAGTGCGGAAAGCTCGCCAGGATCAGCGGGATGAGGATGAGTCCTCCCCCTCCGATGACCGCATCCACCCATCCAGCTGCCACTGCTCCGCCAACGAGAAGTACGAGGGTCAGCGGCTCCATAACCACATCCTAAACTAGGGGCATTATGGCTCTGCGCTGGTTCATCGTCGCCCCGGGATCCGCACTTATGGGATACCTCCTCGATCGTTTGCACGTGCCCGCTGCCTGGATATTAGGAGCCATCCTTGTCTCCGGAGCCGTCGCCTTGACGACGGGTGAAGAGCTCTCCGTCAACAAACACGTGTACACCTTCGGGCGCGGGATCGTGGGCATACTGGCCGCGTTGCCTTTGGTAGGCGTCCCGGTGCTCTCCCTGGTGCGCGTCGTGCCCGCGGGGTTGTTTGCCACCGCCATCACCGTAGGCATTGGTGTGCTGGGCGGGTTGCTACTGGCGCGCTCACAGGCCTCGATAAGCCGGGAATCCGGCGTGTTGTCCATGCTGGCAGGCGGGGCCTCCGTCATGCCCGCCATCGCTTCCGATGTGGGAGCTGACGTGCGCTATGTCGCCCTGGCTCAATACCTGCGCCTCTTAGCGGTGTCGCTGTCACTCCCGCTGGTCGCACACCTGCTCATGGATCCAGCAGGCGCTGGGAACTCGCAGATGTCTCACCCGGTGCAGCACCATTGGTTCATGGTTCCGGTGGTGCTTGCCATCGCGTCAGGCGGTGGCTATGTCGCCCGGTCACTGCGCATGCCCGTGCCGTCGGTCTTCGGGCCGCTCGTGCTCACCGTCCTGGTCTCTCTGCTACTGCCTAGCTCGCTCAACCTCGTGCCTCCAATGGTTCTGCGTGTGTTGGCGCTGATGTCCATCGGCTGGGTCTGCGGTGGTTCGCTCTCGCTACGCGCGCTCAAAGAGTACGCCGATAATCTGCTCACCACCGTGATCTTCATCGTGGTCATCATTGCAGCATGTGCCGCCTCAGCGTGGCCGCTCACCCACTGGCTGAGCATCTCCTACTTCGAGGCCTACCTAGCCACCAGCCCGGGTGCCTTAGAGACCGTGCTAGCCCTGGGAGCAGAGGGCGGTGCCGGGCACGAAGTCGTGGCAGTCCAACTCATTCGCCTGGTCAGCGTGCTTCTTCTCGCTGGATACCTCAAGCCGCTGCTCAAGCGCCTGGGCTAGGCGCCCTGCACTTCGCGCAGCTCAATGGGTCGCGCGCACGCCGAGGCCGCCCGCACCGCGAGTGCCTCCGCCTCAGACCGGGTGGTTGCCTCCACCACCCAGAAACCTCCGAGTTGAGGGCCGGCGGTGCGCACCGGGCCGTCGCCAAGCACCCCCTCGGGCAGGGCAGCAACGGCCTCCGACGGTGGCATCAACCCGCAGGCGTAGACGAAGCGCCCGGATTCCTGCAGATCCGCGTTGAACGCAGCGACGGCCTCATAGGAGCCGGCGGGGGCATCGTCTGCCGGGTCGTAGACCACCGCGAGCATGAACTGGGTCATGAATGCAGAACCTCAGCGCGCAGCACCGACATGGGAACGCTGCCCAAGGAGAGGGCCTGGGCATGGAACTGGCGGGCGGTCATCCCCTGCGCCAGTGCCTCTTCGCGCGTGCTCTCCCAGAGGCGCTGCCCCAGGGCGTAGGAGGGCGCCTGACCGGGCCAGCCCAGGTAGCGATCCAGCTCGAAGGCCAGGTTCGCCTCATCCATGGCGGTGTTCTCGCGCAGGAAACTCTTGGCATACGAGCCATCCCAGATTCCGGTGCCCTCGGGGACCTTCTTCTGCAGGTGAACGCCGATATCCAGGACCACACGCGCAGCGCGCAGGCGCTGGGAATCCAGGTAACCCATGCGGTTACCTAGGTCAGAGAAGTAACCCAACTCGTCCATGAGGGATTCAGCGTAGAGCGCCCAGCCCTCGCCGTGGCCGGAGTTCCAGCAGGCCACACGGCGCCACAGGTTAAGGTCGGGCTCGCACATGGCCTGGCCGAGCTGCAGGTGATGCCCCGGAACGGACTCGTGGAAGACGGTGGTTAGCTCCTGCCAGGTGTGGAAGGTGGTCTGTCCCGGAGGCACGGACCACCACATCTGGCCAGGACGGGAGAATCCGTCGGCCGGCGGGGTGTAGAAGATTCCGCCGGAGCCGGCCGGGTCGATGCGCGCGCGGATTTCCTGGATGGGCTCGGGAATGTCGAACTCGGTGCCGTTGAGCTTAGCGATGGTCTCATCGGCCACGCCCTGCATCCATTCGCGCAGCTCATCCGTGCCGTTAAGGGTGTAGCGCTCCTCCTGGTTGAGCTTGCGGTAGGCGCTGCGCACCGAGCAATCCTGCCCGTAGAGCTCGTGGGCGATGGCCTCCTGCTCGGCGATGATGGTGCGCAGGCGCTCCAGGCCCCACTCGTAGGCCTCGTCGAGGTCCACGGCGTCGCCTACCCAGTACTGAGACAGCAGCTCATAACGGCTGCGCCCGACTGCGTCCTCGTGCGGAGCGTGGCTGGCCAGGTCGGTGGAGAGCCAGTCGGCCAGCGAGGCGAAGGCCTCCTTGGCCTTTTCCACCTCGGTGCCCTCCGGGTCTACGCCCAGGTCCTCGAGGAGGGAGCCGGTATCGGCCAAGGTCTCACACTGGTCGATGACCGCGTCGATCTGTCGGTGCGGAGCAACCTGGCCCTGGGACGCGGCCTCGGTCAGAGACTCACGGTAGCCAGCAAGGGCAGCCGGCACCTTGGACAGGCGCGAGCGCAGCGCATCCTTCTGCTCCGCGGTGTCCGAGGGCAGAAGGGTGAGGGAGTCGCGAATGGTCTGCACCGGCGAGGCGATGTTGTTCAGCAGTCGCAGGTATTCGCCACGGTGGTGGAGGTCCACCTCCAGGCCCAGACGATCGAGCAGCACAGCGGCGGTGACGTGGTCGACCTCGTCGAAGTCGTCCTCGTCGTCGCAGTCGTCGGTGCCGTCGTTGAGGGCATCAACGTCGGCGATCATCTCACGCGAACGTTCCGCCAGGGAGTCCCAGTAATCCACCGAGAAGTCTTCGAGTTCGCCATCGTATCCCTCGATCCCCCAGGCAGTAGCGGAGGTGGGACTCAACTTGGCCATGTCGTGGACATAGCCCTCACAGGTCGCGTCGAGAAGCGATGGCAGACGACCAGCTTCCCAAGCTTGTCCCAGCTCGGGGTTGTCGTCCATAAACTCGGAACTCATATCGGCGTATCTTAACCAGCTATTACTGCCTTATTCCACCCGAGCACGCACCGGCGCTGCATCCCGCGCGTGCTTGTGCCAAGAATCGAAGTCCTCGGCCACCAGGGCAGCTAACTCGACGTAGGCCTCCCGGGTCGCCGCAGTAAGGAGGTCGAGATCTACCGCCGATCCTTCGGCTAGGTGGCGGTCGTAGGGAATGACGTGCACCGCACGGGCCCGGGAGCGGAAGTAGCCCACCAGCTGTTCCATGTCGATCGTGGACTTCCCCGGTTGGGCCGAGGAGACCACCACCACGGAGTTCGCCGCGAGGTGCTCGTAGCCGTGCAGCGCGAGCCAGTCCAACGTGGCCGAGGCCGATTGCGCACCGTCCAGGGCGGGTGAGGTGACCAGCACCAGGGTGTTGGCCAGGTCCAGCACGCCGGCCATCGCGGAGTGCAGCAATCCCGTCCCGCAATCGGTGAGCATGATGTTGTAGTGGTGTTGCAGGATGTCCACCGCGTGCCGATAGTCCGACTCGCTAAACGCCTCCGACACGGCGGGATCGCGCTCTGAGCCGATGACCTCGAGACGCGATCGGGCCTGCGTGGTAAACGCCCGCACCTGTGGGTACCGCGTGGTTTCCGGTGCCTGCAGGAGGTCGCGAATCGTGGCCGGAGCCGCGGCATCGGGTGTGGCCACCCGCTGCGCCAGGGTTCCAAAGTCCGGGTTGGCATCAATGGCGATCACGCGATCTCCGCGCAAAGACGCGAAGGTTCCGCCGAGCGCGACCGTGGTAGTGGTCTTGCCTACCCCGCCCTTCAGGCTCATGACGGCAATGCGATAGTCCCCGCGCAGCGGGCGGCGCACTCGCTCCAAAAGCTCCTCGCGGGCCACCGCATCCGGATTATCGCCCGGGTTGATGCGGCCGCCGGTTAGACGGTGCACGGCCTTGCGCCACCCGGAACGCGGCGCTCGGCGCACCGGATTGAGCAGGTTGCTGTGATCCAGGGCCGGTGGCGGCACGAGGTTGACTGATTGTGGGTCGGGTACGCGACGCGCAGCGTGATGAGTCATGCGATGTTCCCCCAAAAATCGCGTGGACAAGGTGTGTCCCTTTTCTAACGCATCACGGCTGCAGGCGCGCGTCGAGAAGCGAAACCCCTATAGACCAAGCAGTACGTAACCCTATAGACCATGCAGTCTAGTGGCGCGCTATTATATTCACCATGCTTACCCTCGAGCCTGCTTTCGCGCCCCCCTCAACGCCCGCGGCGCGCTGCCTGCACGTGATGCGCCACCAGCAGCTCACCACCCGGCGCGACCTCATCGACGCCACCGGGCTTTCCCAGCCCACCGTCACCCGAGCGGTGTCCACGCTGATCGATCATGGGCTAGTCCAGCAGCGCACCGACCTGACCCGCTCAACTGGCCGAGGCCGACCCACCGTCCCGCTCGAGGTTGTGGACATGGACTGGGTGCACGCCGGCTTCGCGGTGGGTACACACTCGACCTACCTGGGGCTCTTCGATACCCGCGGGCGCACCCTGCGCAGCCGCTCCATCGACCTGCCCATTGCCGAGATGAGCCCGGACGACGTGGTCGAGCACCTCATCGCAGCCCTGCACCGCACCTCCATTGGCTTGGATCGCCCGCTGCGCACTGTGGGGATTACGTTCCCGGGCCGCGTGGACAGCGGGGACGTCATCAGCGCCCCCTCGATCGGCTGGCACGACGTCGACGTCGCCGCCCGCCTGCGCTACCAGTTCTCGGTGCCCGTGACTATTGCCGCCGCCGTGCCGGCCATCCTCGGCGCCGAGCTGCAGTCGCGCCAGCTCAACGAGCACTCCCTCGCACTCTTTGCGGACGACTCCGTGGGTGCTGCCGTCACCGCCCCGTCCGGCGTGCGCCCCCTCCCCGTTTCGCTTGCCGACGATTCCATCCTGCCCACCGCCGGCCTCCTCAAAGGAACGGGCTTTCGCACCTTCGGCGAGCTGGTCGCGGATGAATCTGCGGATTCTCGATCGCTTCTCGACGCCCGCGCCCGCGGGTTAGCAGAGCTACTGACCGGACTGGTGGAAGAGCACTCCCCCGAGCTGGTGGTGGTCGCCGGCTCTGCCTTCATCGATGACCCGCAGGCCCCATCTCGCTTCGCGCGCGCCGTGCGTGAGCACACCGATGTGCCCCTGCGACTCATTCCCACCCACGACGAGGTCGTGCGGGCGATCGCGCGAGCGGCCGCTCTGGATCACATGATCCATGACCCGATTGCATTTGCCTAGCACTGGCTGACGCGCGAGTCAATAGTAAAATTTAAGTAAGATACTTAAGTCCCGAGTTCTCCGAAAAACGCCTTCTGAGCTTGGGAATTCAGTGTTCTCCACCTTAGTGTCAAGTTATTCCCCAGTGGCCTAGCAGCCAGTGGTACGACAGCAAGGAGAAGAACATGCGGAGATTCCTGACCGCGGCGGCAGCAGCAGCCATCGCCGTAACGGCCAGCCCCGTTGCCCAGGCCATTCCGGCCATGCCCCAGGGCTACCCCATCGCCGGCCTGTACGAGCAGTGCGACGGATCCCAGGCCCCGCAGTGGCGCTTTGGTGAGATCGGGCGTCGCTACTTGAGCGACGGCACCGTGCAGTTCGCCAACACCACCGACCAGGCTGTCGACTACACCGCCACCATTGAGACGGGCACCAACCACGAGATCAGTGCCAACTCCAAGGCCTCCCTGCCGTCCGGTTGGAACACCACCGCCAAGTCGGACATCGGCCTCAAGGAGTCCAACGGCTGGCTGACCAACGAGACCTTTGGCCCCATCAAGCTGCAGCCGGGTGAGTCTTTCCGCGTCGAGTACGGCGTGCTGGAGAAGGACTTCATCTCCATGTTCACCAAGTGTGAAAATGGCATTCTGTCCAACGAGGCTAGCGCCGACGTCATCCGTGGCACCGGCCCGGCCGAGCGTTACGCCTTCGCCTACATCATCCGCGCCGATGGCACCGTGTCCAACCTGGCCATGGAGATCCCGTCGCGTAGCGCTGGCGCCAACTCCAAGCCGTCCGGTGACACCTACACCGAGGTTTCCGGCCCGTCGCTGGAGAAGATCGCCAACCCCACCGTGGACACGATCATCCCGCCGAACGCCAGCTTCCAGCGCGACCCCTCCTGGCCGAAGGAGGGCGAGAAGTGCCGCGATCGTCGCTGGTACCCGCACTCCATCGAGGGTGTGAACCCGACGTACCGCAAGCCCGGTTACTCCACCGACTTCCTGAACTGGTCCGAGGGTGAGTACACCTTCACTCCGCGTACGGAGTTCGTGGTCGGTGGGCGTTACGACGGCTTCTCCAGCTCCTATGTGGTCAAACCGCACCACGCCCCGGACGGCTGGCTGGAGTCGGTGGGCGCCATCTACCGCGCCTACATGCCGGTCAACACCGAGCTCAAGCCGGTGGTCCTTGCCAAGGGTGAGCGCGTGCGTGTCGAATACGGCACCACGATGACTCGCATCAACTACACCGAGATGACCTGCGGCAAGGACGGCACCTACAGCTTGAAGCACACCTTCGACCAGGCTTCTGCCCCGGTCGGGTTCTGGGCCGAGGCCACCATCACCTCGCCTGACGGATCCGTCCGTAAGCAAGACGTCACCCCGGATCAGTGGGCACAGCTGCCCGTGCCTACCCAGTCTGCAAACTAACCCCTCATTTCTCACTTCAAGGAGCCTGTTCCCATGATCAAGAAGATCGCCGCCACCCTCGGTGCCGTTGCCACCCTGGCCACCATCGCTGCTGCCCCCGCCGACGCCCTGCCCGCCAAGAACTTCGGCACCGCTAACCCGACCACCATCGGCGAGCGCTGCGCCAACCCGGGTGATACCGGCCAGACCATCAAGATCGTGCGCACCTACTTCGACAGCTCCGCAGGCTCCTGGACCGTGTCCAACTACAACGACACTCCCCTGCCGATCACCCGCTCGGTGACCGAGACCAAGACCAAGACCTGGAACGTCTCCGCCGGCGTGGACTTCCCGATCCTCGAGCTGATCCACATCTCCATCTCCACCAGCTACACCGACTCCCAGACCTACGAGGTCGGCGAGAAGATCGGCCCGTACGACCTGGCCCCGGGCAAGACCGGTGTGCTGCGCGCCGGCTGGGTGGTCTCCGACTTCGAGGGCCAGAAGACTGTGTGCAACAACGACCACACCTGGCAGGGCACCGGCCAGACCTTCACCGCCACCCTGCCGGCTGAGCGCCACGTGGAGATCTCCACCCGCGACAACATCAAGTGGAGCTAACCCATGAAGCTGCGTCTGATTGTTAGCGCCGCTGCGGCGGCCGTGGCCTGCTTGGCCCCGGTCAGCGTGGCCAACGCAGGCACGTTCCCCGGTGACTTCCAGCTGCCCCAGCGTTGGAACAGCGACTACCAGCCCGGTACTCACTGCTCCACCCCTGGCCAGAACGGTGTGTACATGAACGCGACCCGTCGTTGGTTCAAGCAGACCGACGCCGCCAGCGTGGCCAACCGCAACGACCACGACGTCCCGGTCACCCACACGGTTACCGAGAAGCGCGTGCAGACCACCGAGGTCTCCGGCACCATCAAGGCCAAGGGTGAGCTGGCCAAGTACCTGACCCAGCAGTACGGATTCTCCTACGTGCACGAGCAGTACTGGAAGCTCGACCAGGTGGTCGGCCCCTACACCCTGCCGGCCAACCGCCAGGGCAAGCTCGTGTGGGGCTTCACCATGCTGGACAGCGACAACCAGGATGTGCGCTGCTCCTCTGACCAGCAGTGGGTGCCGGTGGGCAAGGCCTACACGTCCTCCGTTCCGGAGGCTCGCTACTCGGAGCTGCGTATCGACGACGCCCCGGTCTTCGGATAACCCGTCCGCCCGGGTTGCCGGGTGCCGGGTTGCCGGGTGCCGGGTTGCCGGGTGCCGGGTTGCTAGGCGGGCTTTGCGTGCGCAGAGCTCCTCCGCGCCCACAGAGCTCTAAAGGAATAGGACCAAAGGACCTAGAAAATCGCTCTAAACCTCTAAAGGGCGACTCCTTTGTGCCGATTCCTTTAGAGGTTTGGGAGTGCACACCGTCGATAAGCCTCTCGGACGCTCCACCGCAGCAAACCCCAAACGAGAAACCCCGCTACCCTGCGCCGCCCACAGACCTCTAAAGGAATAGGGCCAAAGGATCCAGAAAATCGCCCTAAACCTCTAAAGGGCGAGTCCTTTGTGCCGATTCCTTTAGAGGTTTACGCATGTCCCCACAACCCGCGAGCCACCAACCAGCCCATTACACTTCCAGCCATGCACAACGTGACCATCCGCCGCGAAACCGATGCGGATATCTCTGCCATCTCGCAGGTCACTAACGCGGCTTTCGCTGAGGTGGAGTACTCGAGCGGGACGGAGGCGGAGATCGTCGAGAAGCTACGCGACAGCGACAACCTGGCAGTTTCTCTGGTGGCAGTGGCAGGGCCCGACATCGTGGGGCATGTCGCAATGTCTCCCGTGCGCATCGAGGACGGCACCGGAGGCTGGTTCGGCCTGGGGCCGGTGTCGGTGCACCCAACGCACCAGAATCAGGGAATCGGGTCCGCGCTGGTGGAGGCTGCACTGCAGGCACTACGCGAGGGCCTGGCCGGTGGCGTGGTGGTGCTGGGCGAGCCGCGGTTTTATCAGCGCTTCGGGTTCGCCAAGGCGGAGCGCCTGACCTACCCCGGAGCGCCCGCGCAGTACTTCACGGCCCTACGGCTTTGCGACTCCCGCTACCCCGCTGGCGACGTCACCTATCACCCAGCATTTTCGTAGGCCTCGCGCACCGCACGCGCGAGCACATCCAGGTCCACGTCCTCCGGTTTATTGATGTACACGCAGCTCGCCCCCGCGGTGTACGTGCCCAACTCCGGAGTCGGCGAAATACCGTAGAGGGAAATCTTGGCCTTGCGTGGGCTGAATCCCACGGCGAAGGTCACGCCCTCGGCCCCGTCGGCGTAGCTAAAGCGGCGCTCACCAAACCCGATCATGGTGTCGCCCCACATGGCGGGAGAGGTGCGCGTCGCCACGCGAAACAGCTCCATCAGCAGTTCTCCGTGCGCTTGTCGACGCCCCTGCAACCCCCGAAGAAACTCCTCCGGCGAGGCGTCTGTGCGCCCACTTTTAGGGGCACGCGCAGACCCCGGAACCTCGCGCAAAGTCATACCCCGCTCCACGAGCGCAGCCTGCACCCGCTCGAGCCCGCGGGCCCCGACCCCGTGCATGACGAGCAGCTCCGGATGGGATGCCTCGTCGAGCGATTCCAAAGTGGAAAAACCAGCCTCCGCCAGCGCGGAACGCAGCGGACGAGACAGGCCCGGGATGTCTTCCAAAGAGGTGCTCATAAAGGTGAGTGTAGGTGTGGCTTAACCCTTCAGGAATCGGGCTGAAAAAGTAGGCTCTACGTCATGGGACTTTCTGACATCGTTCGCACCGCAGAGCAAAAAATCAACGAGTTCGGCGTGCGCCGCACACAAAACCAGGGATGGGTTCCCACCATCCACCCCTACCGCGGTTATGGCACGCAGCAGCGAATCCACGTGATCGGACGCGTGCTCATGGAAGATCCTGATTTTGAGCAGAAAGCCAGCAAACGCACCGTGGCCCTGGAGGAGGCCCAGCGGGGCTACCGCCAGTTCTTCACCGTCCAGGTGGGAGATGTGCCGGTGCGTGTACACATCGGCGACTCCGTTGTGGAGACCTTCACCAACGACAACGGATACTTTGATGTCACGGTGGACAACCACGGCCTGGAACCCGGGTGGAACACCGTGACTGTGTGCGCCGAAGGTGCTGAGGACGCCGAAGCCGAGGTCCTGGTGACCAGCGACGACGTGAAGATCGGCCTGGTGTCCGACGTCGACGACACGGTGCTGGTGACCAACCTGCCCCGTGCGATGCACGCTGCCTACAACTCGTGGGTCAAGCGCACCGACAAGCGCCAGCCGGTCAAGGGCATGTCCCGCTTTTACAAGAAGCTCCTGGAAGACCACCCCGATGCCCCGGTGTTCTACCTGTCCACCGGCGCCTGGAACACCTACGACACCCTCGTGCGCTTCCTCGAAGAGGAGGACCTGCCCAAGGGACCGCTGCTGCTGACAGACTGGGGACCGACCCCAACAGGTCTCTTCCGCAACGGCACCGAGCACAAGAAGGTTCAGCTGCGCAACCTCATCATTGACTACCCGGACATCTGCTGGATCCTGGTGGGCGACAACGGACAGCACGACCCGCTGACCTACGGAAACTTGGTCGCCGAACACGCAACCAAGGTCTGCGGCGTAGCCATCCGTGAGCTCACTCCCGCTGAGCACGTGCTCTCGCACGGCACCACGACCTCGTTAACCGGTCCGGCGCGCACCTCTCGCGCCGGTGTGCCTACGATTTCCGCGCCAGACGGGGACGCTCTGCTGGCGGAGTATGAGCAGAACCCGTTTGTTAAATAAAAGGCAACGACAAAGTTTCCTGGGAACTATTAGCATTTATTCCCATGCGTCTTCCCCACAAAGTTGCTGTTGTCGACTGTGAAACCACCGGGTTTTCCACTCAGGACCGCATCATTGAGATCGCGGTAGTCACCTTCGACCAGGATTTTTCTTCTGAGGAGCGCTTTAGCACCCTCATCCAGCCTGACCGGCACATTCCCAACAGTTTCGTCCATGGCATCACCGCAAAGGATCTCGACTCAGCTCCGACATTTGGGGAAGTTGCCGGGCGCATTGCATCGCTTCTCGACGATCACATCCTCGTCGCCCATAACGCGGCCTTTGATACACGAATGCTCATGCAGGAGTTTTCCCGCCTTGGGCACGATCTCCCTAAGGCAAGCAGCTGGTCGGTGGACACTATGCGGTTGTCTCAACTACACCTCCCAGGATCACCCTCCTCTTTGGAGGACGCCCTGGTTGCAGTGGGAATTACCAATCGTCAGGCGCACTCCGCGTTGGCCGACGCAGAAGCCACCGCCCAACTCTTCCGATCGCTGGTCGAAGCTGGTGCCACATTCGTGGCCCGTCCCGTTCAGATGCCCTCCGGTGCCCTCCAGCACGGAACCGGACCTGCTCTTCCCCGTCCGATAGCTACCGGGCAAGCCGAAACTGATGCCTACCAGCATGTGCTCATCGAGGCTCTGGATGACGGAGTTATCACCGACGCCGAACGTTCGCATCTGGAACAGAAGGCTTCGAGCCTGGGTTTGTCACGCGATGAGGCTCACCGAGTACATCTGGAAATGTTAAAGCGGATGGCAGTTCAGGCTTGGGCCGATGGAACTGTGACGGCCGACGAGCAGCGCTCGATCTCCGCGGCCGCGGACGCACTAAAGGTAGATAAGCAGCATGTGGAGCGTTTGCTTACGCCTCCTCAGCCTTCGGTGACGCTGCCCCCTGGTGGCCGCATTGCCTTTACCGGTGAATTCGAGCTACCCCGTGAGGAATGGGAAGCGCGAGCACGTGCTGCTGGCTTCACCGTAGGTGGCGTGGTTAAGAAGAACTGCGTGCTGGTTGCCGCTGTTAACGAGTCGCGTAGCGGTAAGGCCAAGAAGGCTCGAGCTAATGGGATTCCCATCATCAGCGAGACTGACCTCGCTCAGCTTCTTTCGCGGTTGCACCAGAAAGCGACGGTGGAAGCCGTCGAATCAACGCCTGATCTGGAAGCTGCCAATTTCCCCTGGTTCACGGATGGGCAGGAAGATCCTCGCTCCGTGGCACGTTCCTGGATTGCGGACAAGAGTTCACTCAAGTTGTCCGAAATGTCGCCTTGTCTGCGTTCTAACCTGCTTCCGGAAGGCATAGACACGTCGCGTACATGCGTAAAGCGGTGGCTAAATCTGTATCCAGCACCGCTTGATGCCTCGGTCGAAGATTTGAAGAACATCCCGGGGGTTGGCGCTAAGACCCTGGAGGAATTTGTCCACGCCGTGGTTATCGCAGCGCTGGACGAAGAGGACGACTACCTCAGTTCTGACACCCTGTACCTAGAAGAAGCTGAAGCTGAGGTTTCCGAAGTCGATGACGCAGAATCAGTTGTTTCTGATGCGGACGTGCTTCTCAGCTGGTTAAGCATCACCAACCAACAACTTGCTCCCTTGGTCGCCGAGGCCCCCGAGTCAGTTCGCCTAGCTGCCCGGCGTTTGGATGCACAGGCTGCAGGAAGGCTAGCTCAATCGGTTAATCAAGTGATCTCCGAATTTAAGTCGATTAGTGCTGAGGATCCGCGTCACGCTGACATCGTCAGCGAGCGCATCCTGGCCAGCACTCCCATGAGCCTCGAGGAACTAGGCAAACGCCACTCCGTCACCCGTGAACGAATCCGGCAGCTGGAACGGCCGCTGCGCACCCGCGTGCGCGATGCACTGTCGTTCCACATCGCAGCACTAGAGTCTCAGATCACTGAGCCCGTTCGCCCGGAAAATCTAAAGGCAGCTCACGAGTATTGGGGAACCCCTGTACTTGGTCAAAAGACGCTCCTCGGCGCAGCTTTAACGTTTTCGGATTCCCTGGTTGATCGCGATGGATGGGTCGAACCTACGACCGCGGTGCAAGAGCTCCTGGAGTTTGCCCAAGCCCATCAATCTCCCCACGGTGTCTTGCCGTTGGACGAGCTCAAGGAATATGGCCCAAGTGATGATCAGACCCGTCTCGCTTGGTTGCGCAGTGCTGCCCCGCATTGGGTGATCCTTGATGGCAACGTGTTCACAGCAACTCGATCTACCCAGGACCGAGCAGTCGCCGTATTGGCAGTGCAGCAAACCCCCCTGACCGCCGACGAGCTGATCGACCTCATTGGTAAAGGCTCACCCCGCTCGCTCGACAACGCGCTGTCTAAGGACGAGCGTGTTCACCGCGTGGGACGCGGCACCTGGGCCCTGGTGGAGTGGGGCGGAGAGGAGTTCACTACCCTATCTGACCTCATAAAGTCTCGTCTCGAGGCCACTGGTTCATATCCCTTTGACGAGTTAGCCCAAGAGTGCGAAGAACTCGGAGTCTCGGTGAACTCGTTGCGCACGTACTGCTCAAGCGGAGAATTCCGCATCAAGAACGGCAATATCGTTCACAATGACGAAACGGTAGAAGTCACAGCTACTCCTGAGGAATCTGCAGGAATGTATATGCGCGATGGCCAGTGGCAATTCTTGGTGGACCTGACTCACGACCATTTGCGCGGATCGGGATCTCCTGTTCCCCGCTGCCTTGCCGCGATGTTCGACATCCCATTCTTGGGCAAGAGGTCGTTCACCTCTCGTCTGGGCGAACAGGTGATCACTTTTGGACGCACGAACGTCACTGTCGGGACGATCCGACGCTTTCTGGTGGACCTCGGCGCTGTCGAAGGGGATCGCGTGTGGTTGAGTTTCGCTCCAGACGGCACGTTTAACGTCTCCCCAGCAACGGGCCGTTCTCAGGGATTGACAGGGCTTGACGACGTCTTGAATTACGCCGGAATGGATGATCGAGGCAACAGTCTTGCCACCCTTAACGAGGCAGTAGGCCTTAAGCCGGATGCACCCCGGCGCCGCTTGGTGGCAACCTTCAATCACCGACGCGAAGAGGACATCGCTGAGACCGTGCGCTCCCTATAACCCCTCAATCTCGCGGCTCGGCTGCGTCTCGGTGGCCAGGATGCCCTCGAGAATGCGGTAGAAGGCCTGGCCGTCGAGCTTTTCAAAGACGGTGGCATTCGGCTCGAGGTCGTACTTGTCCCAGGCCATTGCGCTGAAGCCGCGGGTGAGGGTGGACTGGCACTCCACGTCCACGCGGTAGCTGCCCTCCTGCAGAACCAGTTCGGGGTGGAGCAGGGCTCCCAGCGTGATGGAGTCCGGGTGCGTGGAGCCCATGACGCCAACGGACTCGTTGAAGTCCAGGGTGGCGTCGCAGACGCGACGGAAGAACTTGCCGATCGGGGTCTTAAAGCGGCACAGGTTGTTGTAGTCTTCGCGGCTGTATGTGGCGTCGACAAGCGTCACCGGATCCCACGTGACAATCTTCAGATCCTTGAATCCCGCATCCATGACGATCTGCGCGGCCTCGGGGTCCACGTAGAAGTTGAATTCGGCGGACGGGGTGACGTTGCCGCGGCCGTTGTTAGAGCCACCCATGACGTAGAGCGACTTCACCTTGGAGGCGAAGGAGCGGTCCTTGACCACGGCGGTGGCGATGTTGGTCAGCGGGCCGATGGCCACGATCGAGATCTCACCGGGCTCGGCGTTGACGGCGTCGATGAGGGCATCGACCCCGTGCTTGGGGTCGACCACGGACTCGTCGAACTCCATGCTCAGCCCGCCCGAGCCGTCACCATGAACGTCCTCGGCAGATACCCACGGGCGCATCATGGGACGATCGCAGCCCAGGTGCAGCGGAACCTCGCCCAGCTTGCCGGCCACGCTCAGGGTCATGGCCGCATTGTGCACCTGGCGCTCGAAGGTGACGTTGCCCGCCACCATGGTTACCGCCCGCAGGTCGCAGGCGGGATCGAGAAGCCCCAGGAGAATGGTGACGCAGTCATCCTGCGCCGTGTCAGTATCGATGATGACGGGATGCATGCCCACCATTCTCGCATGGAGCTAGCCGAACACGACCTCCCCGCCGACGTAGGTGCGCCACGTCGCGGGCATGCCCGGGCGGTAGGCCAGGTCGATCGCGTGGGCGGTATCCAGGACGTGCAGGTCAGCTGCCGCCCCGGGAACCAGGGTGCCCTTGGCCGGGCGCCCCTGCGGGTCGAGGCCCTGGCCCACATCGTGGCGGCGCAGAGCCTTCGCACCTCCAAAGGTCGCCGCGCGGACGGCCTCCTCCAGCGTGAGCTTCTGCTGCAGCACGGCGGTGGACACGCAGAAGTTCATCGACGAGGTGTAGGACGTACCCGGGTTGAGGTTCGAGGCCAGGGCGACCGTGGCGCCTGCGTCGATGAGTCGGCGCAGCGGAGCCAGCGGCTGACGCGTAGACAGGTCGCAGGCGGGCAGGCCGGTGGCAACGGTTTCGGAGGAAGCGAGCGCCTCGACGTCCTCGTCCGTCAGGTAGTTGACGTGGTCCACCGATGCGGCGCCATACTCCACCGCCAGCTGAACTCCCGGCCCGTCACCAAGCTGGTTGCCGTGCACGCGCAGGCCCAGGCCCTTGGCTTGGCCGGCCTCGAGCACCCGGCGCGACTGCTCCTCGCTGAAGGCTCCACGCTCGCAGAACACGTCGATCCACTGCACGTGCTCGGCCACCGCATCCAGCATGTCCCCGACGACCAGGTCGAGGTAGGTTTCTGCGTCCTCGCCTGGTGGGACGAGATGAGCACCCAGGAAGGTGACATCGTCGACAAGCGTTGCCGCGATCTGCGCGGCCTCCACCTCGGACTCCACGTTCAGGCCGTAGCCGGTCTTGGTCTCCAGGGTGGTTGTGCCTCCGGCTCGGGCATCGGCACGGCGCTCACGTACCAGCTGCGTCAGTCGCTCCCGCCCAGCCGAACGGGTGGCCTCCATGGTCAGGGCGATGCCACCGGCCGCGTAGTCCTGGCCAGCCATGCGGGCCTCGAACTCCTCGGCGCGGTTGCCGTCAAAGACCATGTGGGTGTGCGAGTCCACCCAGCCGGGAAGGACTGCGCGTCCTCCCAGGTCAACACGCTCGTCGGCGGCCCCGGCGTCGGCGGCGCGGCCAACCCACGCGATGGTGGAACCGTCGATGACCACGGCCGCATCCTCGATGACCCCGGCCTCAGAGACGGTATGGAGCTGGGATATTCCGGTCAGCAGTGTGGTCATCTATTACTTCTCTCGAGAGTGGAACTGCATGGGCACGCGCACACCACGCTCCTCGGCAACCTCGTGAGCGCGCTCGTAACCGGCATCGACGTGGCGGATCACGCCCATGCCCGGATCGTTGGTGAGCACGGCCTGCAGTTTAGCGGCGGCCAGCTCGGTGCCGTCGGCCACGGTGACCTGACCGGCGTGGATGGAGCGGCCGATGCCCACGCCACCGCCGTGGTGGATAGACACCCAGGTGGCACCAGAGGAGGTAGAGGTCAGGGCGTTGAGCAGCGGCCAGTCAGCGATGGCGTCGGAGCCGTCCAGCATGGACTCAGTCTCGCGGTACGGGGAGGCCACGGAGCCGGAGTCGAGGTGGTCGCGGCCAATAACGATCGGGGCCTTGACCTTGCCCTCGGCAACGAGCTTGTTAAACAGCAGGCCAGCCTTGTGGCGCTCACCGTAACCCAGCCAGGCGATACGAGCCGGCAGGCCCTCGTACTCGACGTACTCGCCAGCGGCATCGATCCAGGTGTGCAGGTGCTCGTTGTCGGGGAAGAGCTCCTTGATGGCCTCGTCGGTCACGCGGATGTCCTCCGGGTCACCGGACAGTGCCACCCAGCGGAACGGGCCGAGGCCCTCACAGAACAGCGGGCGAATGTAGGCGGGCACGAAGCCGGGGAACTCGAAGGCGCGGTTGTAACCAGCGTGGCGAGCCTCGTCGCGGATCGAGTTGCCGTAATCGAAGACCTCAGCGCCCTCGTCCTGGAACTCCACCATGGCCTGGACCTGGCGGGCCATGGATTCGCGGGACTTCTTGGTAAAGGTCTCCGGGTCATCCTCGGCCTCGCGTGCCCAGTCATCCACGGTGATCTCGCTGGGCAGGTAGCTCAGCGGGTCGTGCGCGGAGGTCTGGTCGGTGACCACATCGACGGTGATGTCGCCGGCGCGGTGACGCTCCAGCAGCGCGGGGAAGATGTCGGCGGCGTTGCCGACCACACCGATGGAGACGGCTTCCTTGTTGGCCTTGGCCTCGTTGGCGCGCGCAATGGCGGCGTCGAGGTCATCGGCGATCTCGTGCAGGTAGCGCTTGGCTTGACGACGCTCCAGGCGGCTGCGGTCCACGTCCGCGATGATGCACACACCGCCGTTGAGGGTCACTGCCAGCGGCTGGGCACCACCCATGCCGCCACAACCACCGGTCAGGGTGATGGTGCCGGCCAGGCTGCCCCCGAAGCGCTTCTTGGCCACAGCGGCGAAGGTCTCGAAGGTGCCCTGCAGGATGCCCTGGGTAGCGATGTAGATCCAGGAACCGGCGGTCATCTGGCCGTACATCATCAGGCCCTCGGCCTCGAGGCGGCGGAATTCCGGCCAGTTGGCCCAGTCGCCCACCAGGTTCGAGTTAGCGATGAGCACGCGCGGTGCCCAGGCGTTGGTGCGGAAGACGCCGACAGGCTTGCCGGACTGCACCAGCAGGGTCTCGTCCTCCTCGAGGTCCTTGAGCGTATCGACGATCGCGTCGAACGCCTCCCAGCTACGCGCCGCACGGCCAGTGCCGCCATAAACAACCAGGTCCTCCGGGCGCTCGGCGACCTCGGGGTCGAGGTTGTTCATGAGCATGCGCAGCGGTGCCTCGGTCTGCCAGCTCTTCGCGTTGAGCTCGGTGCCGCGGGGAGCGCGAACTTCACGGGGGTTAGACATTTTCGATCCTGCCTTTCAAACGGGGTGTGTTTTTAGCGAAGCTTTCCGACGGCCTTTTCCACAGCTGCCAGCAGCGAACCATCCTCGAGGATGCCCACCGTGCTCTCGATTTCCGGCGAGAGGAAGCGGTCCGTGCCCGGGCCCTCTGCCACGGTGCGGATGGCCGAGATCGCAGCGCCGGTGCCGGCTGCGGGGCTCTGCTCTCGCATATCGACGGCACGAGCCGCCGTCAACAGCTCAATAGCCAGCACGCGGCGCAGGCCATCGACGGACTTACGCAGCTTGCGGGCACCCGACCAGCCCAGCGAGACGTGGTCTTCCTGCATTGCCGAGGACGGAATGGAGTCCGCCGACGCCGGCACAGCCAGTCGCTTGAGCTCCGCAACAATGCCGGCCTGGGTGTACTGCGCGATCATGTGGCCGGAGTCCACGCCCGGGTCGTCCGCCAGGAAGGCGCTGAGCCCGCGGTTACGGGCAGGATCCAGGAAGCGGTCGGTGCGGCGCTCCGACATGGAGGCCAGATCGGCGGTGACTACAGCCAGGAAGTCGAGGACGTAAGCGACCGGGGCGCCGTGGAAGTTTCCGTTCGAACTCACGCGCCCGTCGAGCGCCACCACCGGGTTGTCCACCGCGGCGGCGAGCTCGCGACCAGCCACCAGTGCAGCGTGGTCCAGGGTGTCGCGGAATCCGCCGGCTACCTGCGGAGCGCAACGCACCGAGTAGGCGTCCTGCACCTGCTTGGCCTTGAAGTTCTCGTGGGCTGCCTCCAGGATCGGCGAGTCAGCAGCCACGGTGCGCACGTTGGCCGCCGCATCAGCCTGGCCCGGGTGCGGGCGCAGTTGCTGCAGGTCATCAGCGAACACCGTCAGCGTTCCGGTGAGTCCCTCGACCGTCATCGCCGTTGCGACGTCTGCCAGACGCGCCAGCTCACGCAGATCCGTGATAGCCAGGCACAGCTGGCCGAGCATGCCATCCGTGCCGTTGATCAGCGCCAGGCCCTCCTTCTCCCGCAGGGCCAGCGGCTCGATTCCGGCGCGCTTCAGGGCGTCTCCGGCCGGCTCGATCTCTCCGCCGTTGACGCGCACCTCGCCCTCGCCCAGAAGTGCCAGGGCGCAGTGCGCCAGCGGCGCCAGGTCACCGGAGCAACCGAGCGAACCGTACTCGCGCACGACCGGGGTGATGCCTGCGTTGAGGACGTCCGCATAGGTCTTGGCCACGATCGGGCGGACACCGGTTCGGCCGGTGCACAGCGTCGACAAGCGAAGGGCCATCAAAGCGCGGATGACTTCTTCTTCCACCTCGGGACCCGATCCGGCTGCATGAGAGCGAACGAGGGAAAGCTGCAGCTGGGCGCGCATCTCATCCGGAATGTGGCGGTTGGCCAGGGCACCAAATCCGGTGCTGATTCCGTATACCGGGGTATCGCTGTTGGCGAGTTCCTCGACTCGCTCGCGGGTTTCCGCGATGGCGTCAAGCGCCTCGCTGCTTACTTCGACCTGCTCGCCGTGACGAGCGATGGCGACGACGTCTTCGATGCTCAATGGGCCAATACCGATAGTGATCATGAGGCCACGCTAGCGAGGCACGTGACCCGTCTCACTATCCCCGCGGGGCTGGTCGTCTCGCATATGAGACACCGCAGGTGGATGGGGCGCCCGTTTCGGCCGGAGCTCTACCCGTTTGGTTAAAGCTCGATTCGTTTGGCTAAACCTCTAAAGGAATAGGACCAAAGCAGGCGCCCTTTAGAGGTTTAGAGCCAAAAGCGGACCCCTTTGGCCCTATTCCTTTAGAGGTTTAGCGGTAGAGGCCTAGCGGCCGAAGAGCGCCTACAAGCGTAAGCACGCGTAGAGCAGACAGTTGAACACCAAAGCGCACACCAGCGTGCCCACGTAAGCCATGAGTGCCCCGATGCCAGCCTGCGGGTTGCTCGTGATCGCGTCCGAGATGCAGTAGGAGGAGGCGAAACCCGTCGCCAGGCCAGCGGCCAAGGCGCGCACCTGGTCGGCCCGGTGCACGTACCGCACGGCTAGGGCCGTGTTGGCCGCGATGAGGGTGAAGCCACAAGCGAGGACCTGCCACCACGACAGCTGGTTGGACATGCCCAGGCGGAAGACCTCCAGGACCGAACGGTCGGGACTCCAGCTGAACCAGAGGGCGGCGCTGCCCAGGCCAGCGGCAATGGCCAACAGAAACAACCGTCGGCGCTTGCCATCGCGCAGCGAGCGAGGCCCGGAGATCAGAACGCTGGGCGCGGTTATGAGCACGAGGCTCCAGAGGAGATCCACCAGTGCCATGCCTTAGGCCCCCACTCCGTACATTTGGCGCTCGATTCTTTGCGCGGCCCGATGCAAGACCTCGCGGGCCTGCTCTGCTCCCGTCCCGGCAACTCCACTCGGATAGGTCACGGCCAACGCGGCGGCAGGCCGAGACAGGTGGTCCAGGATGGCGACTGCCACAGACTCTTGCCCGCGACTAACTTCTTCGGATTCGCTGGCCCAACCACGTTGCCGGGCGTCGATAAGCAAGCGCCGGAAGTCTTGGAAACTCCCCGTGGCACCGGAGGTGGAGTAGAGCGCGCGCGCTTCGACCTCGGGAAGGTGGGCGAGCATGATGCGGCCCGAAGCCGTTTTGACCGCCGGCAAGCGCACCCCTACTGCGGTAATCAGCGAGACGGCCCCCTGAGCACGAATCTCCTGAAGGTAGACGATCTCGGAGCCCGACAAGTGCGACAAATGCCCGGAACCTCCCACCAAGGTGGCGGCCTCCTGCAGCGGCTTGGCACTGAGTCGCACCAGGGGCTGCTGGCGGGTGTAGGCCTGGGCCATCGAATAGGCGTGCAGGCCCAAACCGTAGGTCTGCTGTTCGGGAAGGTGCACCACAAAACCGGCTGCCACCATCTCTTTAAGCAGGTGATAGGTGGTGGAGCGCGGGAGGTCGAGTTCGGCCCGAATGCGGGCAGCGGAGATCGGCACGTCGATGGAGGACAACAACGCCAAGATGCTCAGCGTGTTGCGCGCAGCAGGAACTTGACCGGTTGATGAGGGTTGCACGGTGCACACACTAGCGCGACGCGTAGGGTGCGAACTGGAAAGTCTCACATGCCAGACTCTCCGTGAGTGAGATCTAGTGCACAATATTGCTCGACAGACGTAGCGTCAGGCACAACCACGATGAATCGTGATCAACCACACACCTAAGGAGCAGCCATGACAGGCGAACCCAGGACCCAGACGGCGCCCGCAGCGCCCGGCCTGAAGCACCGTCACCTGCATTTCATCGCGCTGGGGTCGGCAATCGGCACGGGCCTTTTCTATGGTTCCGCAGAAGCGATCCAGGCGGCCGGCCCGTCTGTGCTGCTGGTTTACCTCCTCGGCGGCGCAGTCGTGTACTTCATGCTGCGCGCGCTTGGCGAGATGGCCGTGCGCAACCCCATCACCGGGTCCTTCGCGGAATACGCCCGCGCACACCTCGGAGGCTGGGCCGGTTACATCACCGGCTGGATGTTCGCCTTCGAGATGATCATCGTGTGCTTAGCGGACCTCACTGCCGTAGGCATCTACATGAAGTTCTGGTTCCCCGACGTGTCCCAGTGGATCTGGGTCGCTGCGACTCTGCTGATCGTGGGAGCGGCCAACCTAGCCTCGGTCAAGGTTTTCGGTGAGCTGGAGTTTGGCTTCACCATCATCAAGGTCGGCGCGGTGGTGGCCATGATCATCGGCGGTGCAGCGGTCCTGGCCTTCGGGCTGAGTGGCGCCCACGAGACCGGCCCCCACAACCTGGTCGCTCACGGCGGGTTCTTCCCCAACGGCATTGGCGGCATGATCTCTGCATTCATCCTGGTGCTCTTCGCCTTCGGTGGCACCGAGATCATCGGCGTGGCCGGCGTGGAGGCAGAAAACCCCGAGAAGTCGGTGCCCCGGGCCATCAACACGGTGCCCTTCCGCATCCTGCTGTTCTACGTGCTGGCCATCCTGATCATCCTGATGATCAACCCGTGGAACACGATTACCGGCGAGGAATCCCCCTTCGTCCAGATCTTCGACGCCCTGGGCGTGACCTGGGCGGCCGCCCTGCTCAACGTCGTGGTGATCACCGCGGCACTGAGCGCCATCAACGCCGACCTCTTCGGCGCCGGCCGCGTGCTCACCGGCCTGGCCCGTGAGAACCTTGCCCCGGCCATCATGGCCAAGACCCGGCGCGGCGTGCCGGTGATGACCACCGTGATCCTGCTGGCAGTGCTGGTTATCGGCGTCGTGCTCAACGCCTTCCTGCCGGAAAAGGTGTTCACCATCGTCGCCAGCCTGGCCACCTTTGCCACGGTATACGTGTGGCTGATGATCCTGCTGGCTCACCTGGCCTCTCGCCGCGGCATGACCAAGGCGGACGTGGCCAAGCTGGAGTACCGCGTGCCGTTCTGGCCCTTCGGGCAATATTTCGCCGTCGGATTTATCCTGGCCACGTTCCTCATCATGGCGTGGATCCCCGACTTCCGCCTGGCGTTGGGCGTCGGCATCGCGTTCCTGGCCATCATGAGCATCTTGTACTTCACCATCTACCGTCGATCGAGGACTTCTTAAGCGATGACCTCCCTCTACTCCCCCGCTCCCGACTGGTCGGGCCGCTCGGACGGCCCCGGACCCGAACACGCCCGCTGGCACAGCGTGATCCGTCCCGATGACGGCCACGCCACCAACGCGGTTGCTCTGCTCGGCTTCTCCTCCGACGAGGGGGTGCGCCGCAATCACGGTCGCCCGGGAGCAGCCGCGGGCCCTGAGGCTCTGCGTTCTGCTCTGGGGTCGCTGGCGGTGCACTCTGATATTTCGCTTGTCGACGCCGGCACGGTCACCACGCCCGGAACTGACCTGGAAAGTGGTCAGGCGGAGCTGTCGGCACGCGTGAGCGACCTGGCCCAGCGCAACAACCTGGTCGTGGTCCTCGGTGGTGGGCACGAAACCGCCTTCGCCTCGCATCGAGGCCTGTACCAGGCCCGCGGGGCGGCCGGGATCGTTAATATCGATGCCCACTTTGACCTGCGCGAGGCCGACGAGCCGACCTCTGGCACCCCGTTCCGCAATATCGCCGACCTCGTCGGCGAGGACTTCGACTACACGGTCTTGGGCATCTCGGAGCCCAACAACACTGCGGCGCTGTTTGCCACGGCTGAGCAGCTGGGAACCACCGTTGTCCTGGACCACGAGCTGCTGGCCCAAAGCCCCGCCGAGTGCGCCCAGCGCGCTACGGATGCCTGCCAGGGTGACAGACCTATCCATCTGAGCATCGACCTGGACGTGCTGCCCGCCGCGGTGGCACCCGGGGTCTCAGCACCCGCCGGACTCGGTGTGGATCTGGACCGGGTGCGGGCTATCGCTTTGGCGGTGGCGGCTACCGGCCGGCTTGCGCTGGTGGACGTCGTCGAGCTCAACCCCGAGTTCGACGTCGATTCCCGCACCGCCAAGGTGGCGGCCCGCCTTATCCACGACGTCGTCACAACCGCCTGGCAGGCACAGAACTCTTCCCCCAACTAAACCCCTCGAAGGAGCGTGTAATACATGATTATCGGCTGCCCACGTGAAGTGAAGAACCACGAGTACCGCGTCGCGTTGACCCCCAACGCGGTCACCGAGCTCGCTTTGGGCGGGCACACTGTACGCGTAGAAACGCACGCCGGTGAAGGTGCTGGATACTCCGACTCCGATTACCAGAAGGCCGGCGCCCAGATCGTCGATACGGCCGCCGAGGCCTGGGAAAGCGAGCTGGTACTCAAGGTCAAGGAGCCGCAGCCCAGCGAGTTCGACCTGATGCAGGAGGGGCAGCTCCTGTTCACCTATCTCCACCTGGCTGCTGAGCCCGAGGTGGCAGAAGCGCTCAAGCGCAACAAGGTCACCTCCATCGCCTACGAGAACGTCACCTCCAACCACGGTCTTCCGCTGCTGACTCCCATGAGTGAGGTCGCTGGTCGTCTCTCGGCCCAGGTCGGCGCCTACCACCTCATGCATTCCCAGGGCGGCGAGGGCGTTCTGCTCGGCGGTGTGCCGGGCACCCCTCCCGCGTCGGTAGCCATCATCGGTGGTGGCGTTGCCGGCGAGCACGCGGCACAAATGGCCATGGGCCTCGGCGCAGACGTCACCATCCTGGACGTCAACCTCCCCCGCCTGCGCGAGCTGTCTGCCCGCTACGGTTCCCGCCTGCGCACGCTGGCGTCGACAAGCACCCACATCGCCGAGGCCGTACGCAACGCCGACCTCGTCATCGGCACCGTGCTCATCCCGGGTGAGGCCGCGCCGAAGCTGGTCACTGAGGAGATGGTGGCGACGATGAAGAAGGGCGCTGTGCTTGTCGACGTCGCCATCGACCAGGGCGGCTGCTTCGCCTACTCCCACCCCACCACGCACGACGATCCGACCTTCGAGATCGACGGCAAGGTCTTCTACTGCGTGGCCAACATGCCCGGCGCGGTGCCGCGTACCTCCACGGCCGCGCTCACCACGGCGACCCTTCCGTTCGTGCGCGCGCTAGCCAATGGCTGGGAAGACGCCGTGGCCAACGATCCTCACCTGGCCGCCGGCCTGAACACCCACGAGGGTCGCGTGGTCCACCCGGTCATCGCTCGCGAGCTGGGCGAGCCGACGCCGGAGTAGAACCTCCTAGGACGTGCTGGAACGGACGTCGAGAAGCTGCTGAGCCAGCGCCTCCACGTCCCCGGGCCAGTACTCCTCCGGACGTCCCGCCGGGCGCACGCGGTCGATGACGGTGCGCCAGCGCTGCGGGATGCCCTCCACGCCGTACACCCCGCCGAGGAAAGCACCGGCGATGGCGGCGTTGGTGTCGGTGTCGCCGCCGCGTCCGATGACGCGCACGAGAGACTCCTCAAACTCGGTGCCATGCTCAAGCTCCCACACCAGCGCAGCGACGGCTTTGTTTACCGAGCCCATTTGCAGCAAGAAGTCACCCGGCAGATGGGTGCGGGAGCGGTCGATGAACTCGCGCAGCTCCCCGGTTGCCCGGCTGATGAGCTGGTCTAGCGCCCCCTGGGCATCCAACCCATGCTCCAGCACAGCCGAGAGTGCCCCGGCATAGACTGCGTTGACCTCGACGGTCAGCGGGTTTGGGTGGGTGACTTCGGCGTCATAACGAGCATGCTCCGCGGCCTCCGCCGGACGGAAGGCCACAGCCAACGGGCTCACCCTCATCAGGGCGCCGTTTTCTTGGCTGCCCGCGTCGGGAGATCCGTGGACCAGCGCCATGGAGCTATCCGGGCCGATGTAGACCGGGTCGGACTCTGCCCAGCGCTCGTAAGCCGGCACGACGTCCGCCCCCTCATAGCCCCCTGCCCGCACGATAGAGCGAGCCAGCGTCACGGCGAGCTCGGAATCATCGGTGGGCTGGCCAGCGGCAAGGTCGAAGGGACCGCCGGCGGCTAGTTCCCGAACCCCCTCGGGATAGGCCTGCGCAATCTCCTCGGACGTCCGAAACTCCACGAGGCTTCCCAGGCTGTCACCGATGAACTGGCCGTACAGAATCCCCTGGGCGCGATCGAGGGCAGAAGTTGTCATGAGCCTTACTGTATTAGAGTCTCCGGCGTTGTGAGGTAGCTTGGCCCAGCCAGCCGTGAACGCCCACCACAATCCAGACAGACAACACGAATGGCCAGGTGAAGGCCGCCCAATGCAGCGAATGAAAAACGGCCAAGATCACCACGCTGAGCAGGGCGGCCCCGGCGGCGGTGAGGATTCGCGTGCGCCGATTGCTAGCCACCGGGAGTGCCACACCCAAGGCCATCGCGGCCAGCACGGCACAATATCCCGTCAGGCCCTCGCTGACGCTGCCCGCGGTGATTGCCAAGCCGCCGACGATACCTACCGCTGCGCCACCTGCCCCGAAGATCAATAGCCGCACTGAGCCCAGCGCGAGCGCTGCCACGATGATGGCGGCGGTCAGAGGCGCACCCGCCAGCATCACCTGCGAGAAGCTCGTCAGCGCTCCGCGCATAATGCCGGCCACCCCGCCGACGGCAGCAGATTCTGCCGGCATGCCCCACGAGGCGGGAAAGAGCGAGAACACGCTTGCCACCAGGCAAAAGGGTGCGGTCATTCCCGGAAGATTGATCCGCGCCAGCACGGGCACGAGCCAATACTGCAGCCCAGCGCACACCGCAGACCCCAGGATCGCGCACAGCGCCCCGCGGACACCAAACCCGGCCAGCAGGTAGGCGGCAATGCCCACCAGCGCACCGTTGAACCCGTACACACCCTGGTGCACGTCCTCCGCAGGTGCCCGCAGCACGTATGCGCATGCGTTTTGCGTAAGCACGCCGAGAAGCAAAAAGGCTGCTGCTGGAGGCGACCACAAAAGAACTGCGCCCAGCATGAGCCAGCCGCTCATTGCATTGGGCAGAAAGTAGATCTGGCCGATCGAGCGGCCGATGACGTGCAGGATGTGCATTAGAACCTCGTTAAGGGAATGGGTCGGCCGCGCACGACTTCCGCGATCTGGCTGTGCAGACCCATAAGCACCTCGGTGGAATGAGCCAGGCTGCGCACCGCCAGGCACGGCGGGGCCGCGGGGATCGGGGCACCGGCGGAGCTCAAACCCACGTGGGCATCGCTTTCTCGGGCTAGTGCAGCAATCGTTTCTCGGTGTTGGAGCACCTGCGTGCCCAGCAGGAGCAGCTGGCCGGCATGGCTATAGCCCTCCATCATGCCTATGCCTGTCATGTCCCCGTCGTGGGGCAAGAAGCGCACCTGGTCGACCACATACGGCGCGCCCTGGAACCGCACCTCGGTGCGCAGGTAGGCACCGTCGTAGGCAAAGCTCTCACCGGCCGGTGACCATCCCGGGGTGATGATCTCCCCCATGATCACCTGCGAGGTTTCCTCCACCTCCACCACCGTGGACTGCTTATAGGTGCCATCGCGGTACACAATGAGCTGGTCTGGCAGATAGTCAAAGGTCGCTTCCGCCCCCACATGCACGCGCATCGTTTGCACGGCCGGCTGACCCGGGGTCTTGTACACCTTGGTGGCCGATTGGGTGGTCAGCAGCAAGGAAGCACCCGCGGAAATGGTGACGTCGAGCTCGTAGTTATCGCCCCCGAAGTAGGCCCCGCCCGGGTTGATCACGTGATAGGTCACCTGGCCGGAGGAGTCCAGATACAAAGGCCGCAGCACGCGCAACGCGCCCTGGTGGAATTGCTGGGCGGCGTAAGACCTGGTGCCGCCCCCATGATTTTGGAGCGCGATCTTCAGCTGCAGGCTTCCCGTGGCGCTCGCCGCGTGCTCCATTAGGCGAGATCCACCATGAGCACGTCGTGGCGGATCCATTCCATGACCTTGTCCAATCCCTCGTCCGTCTTCAGGTTGGTGAACACGAAGGGCTTGTCACCGCGGAACTCTCGGGAATCACTTTCCATGACCGCAAGATCTGCGCCCACATACGGGGCCAGGTCCGTCTTGTTGATGATGAACAGGTCGGACTTGATCATGCCCTGGCCCGCCTTGCGCGGGATTTTCTCGCCCTGGGCGACGTCGATGATGTAGATGGAAAAGTCAACGAGCTCGGGGGAGAACGTGGCGGAGAGGTTATCGCCGCCGGACTCGACGAAGATGAGCGAAAGATCGTCGAAACGCTCCTTGAGCTGCTCAATAGCGGCCTCGTTCATGGAGGTGTCCTCGCGGATTGCGGTGTGCGGGCACCCTCCGGTCTCCAGGCCGATGATGCGGTCCTCGCTGAGCACGGAGTTGCGCGCCAGGATCTTCGCGTCCTCGATGGTGTAGATGTCGTTGGTGATGGCAGCCATGGGGATCTCTCCCTCCACTGCGCGGGAAATACGCTCGATGAGCTGGGTCTTTCCGGCCCCAACCGGGCCACCAATGCCAATAATGACGGGATCCATACCTATTACTTCCTAACTCATAAACATGCGAGCACGTTGGCGCTCGTGATTCATCTGGGCGATCTCTAAACCAGGTGAGATGGCTCCCAAGTCTTCCCGCTCAAGCGCCCAAGAAACTTCCACAGCCCGTTCTACCCATTCCTGCGCCCGGAAAATGATCTCCTGGCCTGCGTTTTGCCCCAGGGGAATCGCGCGGACGGCGTTCTGGGTCAACGCGATGATGGTCGCATAGACGTGCTGGGCGACGGCCTCCTCCTGGTCAATCCCCAACTCGCGAGCGACCAGGGCCCACGCGCAGGCAGGATGACCCCACAACTTCTGCGCGCTGACCTCCTGGGAGTACTGCTGGATCCACTCACCCTGGTAGTTGGCGCTTGCCATGGAGATCAACCGTTTACCCATGGTCATGCCGGCTGTGCGCACCTGCTCGGGAAGCGCCTGGGCGGTGAGCATGTGGTCGAGGTCCGCGATGTCCGCAAACCTGTCCGCCCGATAGACCATGCGCACTGCCAGCGCGTCGGTGAACGTCAACTGCTGGGCGGTAAAAGCCTGCAGCCACCGCTGAAAGGAGTGGTGATCGGTGATCTGGCCAGCCGCCATGTAGGTCTCAAAACCCATTGAGTGGGCGAAGGCACCCGTCGGCAAGGCGGAATCAGTCAGCTGCATGCCGCCTAAGAGTGCTGCCAGGCGAGCCATTAGTGGGTGTGCTCGGCGTGGCGGAAGGGCTCGTCCATCAACCGCTGGGTCCGCTCAAAGGGAATGTCGTGCGCGCGCAGGTACTGCTCCACGGTGTGGTCGTAAGCCACCACCATCTCGTTGGGCTCGAAGAATTGCGCCGGCAGGTGGCGGTTGCCCAGGGCGTGGGCTGTGACCCCCATGCTGTGGATGCTTTCCGGGGTAATGACCAGCACGTCGGTCTCCTCCACCGCGACGATGACGGCGTTCGCCTCATCCATGGCCACGATGTCGCCGTCCTTAAGGTCGCGCGCTCCTGTAGGCAGCCGCAGACCAATCTCCGTGCCGTGATCGGTGACCACCCGCTGGGTGCGCTTGACCAGCTGCTGGCCATTGAGCCAAATGCGCTCGACGTGGCGATCCTGCAGGTCGATGTCGCGGGTATTGCCCACTAGCTGGGTCACGATCATGGCTTTTCTCCTTCTTAGAACAGGTGGTAGCGCTGACCCAGCGGCACGGTCTCGCAGGGCTCGGCGGTGATCGGCTTCCCGTTGACGGTGACCTCGTAGGTCTCCGGGTCGACCTCAATGTGCGGGGTAGAACCGTTGAACTTCATGTCCTGCTTGCGCAAGTTCCGGATGTTGCCGACTGCCTGCACGTGCTTGCGCAGGCCCAGGGTTGCCTTCAGGTCGTGATCAATAGCGATCTTGGGCAAGAAGGTGATGGCCGAGTCCGCCACCGCCATGCCATAGGCGCCGAACGACGAACGGTACATGCTGGGCTGCGGAGTGGGAATCGAAGCGTTGGGATCGCCCATGTTCACGCCCACGACCTGGCCACCCTTGATAATCGTCTCGGGGCGCACGCCAAAGAACTTGGGGTCCCACAACACGAGGTCGGCGAACTTTCCCTCTTCCACGCTGCCCACGGCATGTGAGATGCCCTGCGCAATCGCGGGGTTGATCGTGTACTTGGACACGTAGCGCTTGATGCGCTCGTTGTCGCCGTAGATCTTCGCGTCCTCCGGCAGGGTGCCGCGCTGACGCTTCATGGAGTCCGCAACCTGCCACGTGCGCAGGATGACCTCGCCAACGCGCCCCATGGCCTGCGAGTCCGAGGAGGTAATCGAGAACACGCCCATGTCGTGCAGCACGTCCTCCGCAGCGATCGTCTCCGCCCGAATGCGCGAATCCGCGAACGCCACGTCTTCCGGCAGCCCGGGGTTGAGGTGGTGGCACACCATGAGCATGTCCAGGTGCTCTTCGATGGTGTTGCGCGTGTACGGCAGCGTGGGGTTGGTAGAGGCGGGCAGGACGTTGATCTCACCGGCCAGCTCGATGATGTCGGGGGCGTGGCCGCCGCCCGCACCCTCGGTGTGGAAGGTGTGGATGACGCGCCCGCCGATCGCGCGCTTGGTGTCCTGCACAAAGCCCGCCTCGTTGAGCGTGTCCGTGTGGATGGCCACCTGCACGTCGTACTTGTCGGCAACGCGCAGCGCGGTGTCGATGGCAGCGGGTGTTGCGCCCCAGTCCTCGTGGACCTTAAGCCCGATCGCCCCGGCACGGATCTGCTCGGCCATCGGCGCCAGGCGGGAGCCGTGGCCCTTACCCAGCAGGCCAAAGTTCATGGGGAAGGCCTCAAAGGCCCGCAGCATGTTGGCGATGTTCCACTTGCCCGGCGTGATCGTGGTGGCTTTGGTGCTTTCCGACGGCCCCGTGCCGCCACCAATCATGGTGGTAATGCCGGAGTAGAGGGCGGTCGGGATCTGATCGGGGCTGATGAAGTGGATGTGCGTATCGATGCCCCCGGCCGTAAGGATCTTGCCCTCGCCCGAAATGATGTCGGTGGCCACACCGATGGTGATGTCCACGCCCATCATGATGTCCATGTTGCCGGCTTTGCCGATCTTCATGATGTGACCGTCGCGCACCGCGACGTCGGCCTTGTAGATGCCGGTCCAGTCAATGATCAGGACGTTGGTGATGACCAGGTCGGGGACTTCGTCGTCACGCACCAGACGAGAGTTTTGCCCCATGCCATCTCGAATCACCTTGCCGCCGCCGAAGGTCGCCTCCTCACCCGGATAGGTCAGGTCTTTTTCGACTGTGGCAAAGAGTTCCGTATCACCCAACCGGACCGAGTCACCGGTGGTGGGGCCATAGAGGGCGCTGTAGGTGCGGCGATCCACGCTGAAACTCATGGGTCTTTACTCCTCGTATTCTGTTTCGCGGGAATCGAAGTCGTACCCGGCGTGCGCCATCATGTGCACCGGGGCGGGCTCGCGCGGATCCAGCGAGCCACTGACCATGTTGTGGAAGCCGTAGACCTTGCGCTTTCCGCCCAACGGGATCAGCTTGACGGTGCGCCTGTCTCCCGGCTCGAAGCGCACGGCGGTGCCGGCCAGAATGTCCAGGCGGTGCCCCAAGGCGGTGGATCGGTCAAAAGCCAGGGCCGGGTTCGTCTCCGCAAAGTGGTAGTGCGAACCGACCTGCACCGGCCGGTCGCCGGTATTGACCACGTCAATCTCGATTGACTTCCGGCGGGGATTGCACACCACAGGCTCGTCGGCGGTGATGATTTCTCCAGGTATCACGGCATGCCTTTCCTGTTGCGCTCTAACGGATCGGATCGTGGACGGTGACGAGCTTGGTGCCGTCCGGGAACGTGGCCTCTACCTGCACGGTGGGAATCATTTCGGCGACACCTTCCATGACGTCATCACGAGTCAGGATCGTGGATCCCCAGCTCATGAGGTCTGACACCGAACGCCCATCGCGCGCGCCCTCCATCAGCTCGTAGGTGATGATCGCCACCGCTTCCGGATGGTTAAGCTTCAATCCCCTGGCCTGTCGACGGCGTGCTAGATCAGCCGCGACGACCACCATGAGCTTTTCTTGCTCTCTGGGCAAAAGATGCACTTATCCGCCCCTTTATTCCATGTCATTGCTTGCCAATCGGGCAGCGTACACTGCCCCGCACCTCGTAACAGCAACTGTACCTATCGCAAGGCAGAATTCCCGAGGAATTGTCAACCCTCTTTAGGCCACTTCCTACCTAAAGGGAACCTCCGCAATCGAGCGACGCAGCTTGCGGGTACGCAAACGCTCCGGATCGCGCGCCAGAAACTCCATGGCCTTGACCGCGCACATCATGTGCGCCTCCTTCGAGGACGCGTAGAAGGCCTGCGCCTGCGTGGGCAGTTTGGGCACGGAGTGCAGCGGCAGGTCGGACACGCTCAGCAGAGTGCCGTAGGGCACGCGGTAGCGGTATCCGTTGGCCGCCAGCGCGCTGGACTCCATGTCCACGGCCGCCGCGGTGGAGCCACGCAGCCACTCCCACAGCTCACGCGGAGATTGCCATTCCCAGTTGCGGTCGTCGGTGGAGATCACCGTGCCAGTGCGCATGAGCGAATTATCGTTGCCATAGACCTGGGCCACGGACTTCTCCAGCGCGCGCTGCACCTCGGGCACGGCGGGAATGGGCACCGAGTGCGGAATGCGGGAATCTAGCAGGTGATCCTTGCGCTGATAGGCGTTGCCCAGAATGAGATCGCCGATGCGCATGCGCCCGTCCAGGCCCGCGCAGTGCCCGATCATCACCCACGCCTCCGGTCGCAGCACCGCCAGCGCGTCCGTGATGGTCTTGGCGTTCGACGGCCCCACGCCGATGTTGATCATCGTGATGCCTTGCCCGTCCGGCGCCACGAGGTCGTAGCGAGGCATCTGGTAAGGCGACTCGAGAGTCAGGTCCTCGATCTCCGCGGTGGACTCGCTGGTCAGTGACTCCCCAACCGGCAAGACCAGCCGCTCGTAGCGCGACTCACCCGAACGCAACTCCCGCAGCGCAAAGCGAACGAACTCGGTGGTGTGCATGGCGTAGTTGGTGAACAGGATGTAGCGCTGGCAGCTGTCCACGTCGATGCCCGTGTAGTGGCGGATTCGCGCGCAGGCGATGTCGAAGCGCTGCGGGCCGAAGTGAAACAGCGGCAGCTCCTCGCCGTGGAAGGCCTCCCAATCACCGTCAATGATCGCGTCGTGCACCGTATCCAGCGAGGGTCGCGGGGCATCCGCCGGACGATTTTCCGTCGCCTCGATCCCATCGATGTACTCCGGTGGAATGCTCGTCTCGGAGGGGCCGACAAAGATGTGGCAGGGATAGTTGCTGGTCAGCCGCTCCAATTGCGCTAGCAGGTAGTCACGCATGAGCCGCGGCCGCGACACTTCCGCGCTGTAGCGTCCCGGTCGATCCACATACCCAAAAGGTTCGGTGCGATCGATCGGCCGCCACTCCAGCACGTCCACCACCAGGCGCGGGTAGCGCACCGCGGAGTAATCACCCTCGCCGCGCATGGCCGCCCGGGCCGTGGAACACGCTGCATCGTAAAGGGAAATGAGCTTCTCGACGCCCTGTTCTGCCGTAGCTACCTGTTCCATACCCACAGGTTAGCCGCGCGCGGTTACGCTGGCAGGCGCCACTACATTCAGGGAGGCAGTCCGAGATGGGATTTGGCGGAGCCCTCTACAGGAGAGACGGGGACGGTCGGCCTTGGGTCCCACCGTGGTGGTTCTCCTTTGTGCTTTTGCCACTCATGGTGATTGCCAGCTTCTACATCAGCCAGGTCACCGGCTGGCGAGGCGTCGCCTCGTCGAATGTAGAAGGCGTCGCCTGGGAGGATGTGACCTCCGAGGGACTCTTCGTGCATCTAGCCCTCTACCTCGGGTTCTACTTTCTCTTGGTTCTTCCCTTCTTTGTCTTCCGCAGGAAGCGATGGGAGAAGAAGCACTAGCTAGCCTGGCAGGAGCGTGCGCCGTAGCCTTCGGGTCGCCGCGGCGAGGTCGGTGCGCCACACCACGTCCACCTTGTCATCTGCGCGCCCCGGCCCGCCGTTGATCACGGCCACGGGCCGGCCCGCCCGGCGCGCCTCGATCACAAACAGATAGCCACTCATCACCGCCAGGGATGAGCCCATGACCAGCAGGAAATCCGCCTCTTCCGCCAGTTCGCGGGCACGCTGCCGGCGCTCGGGCGAGACCGGCTCGCCAAAGTAGGTCACGTCCGGCTTGATCTTCAGGCTCCCGCACCGCAGGCACCCCGGTTGCACAAAGCGCTGCACGGCTTCGGCCGGCAGCTCCACGTCACCGTCCGGGTTGACCATCGACTCATCGAGGCGAATCGATTCCAGGAAGTTGGGGTTGAGGGCTTGCGAACGGGCGTCGAGAAGCGATCTTTCCTCCCGCGCACCGCAATCCAGACACACCACCTGCGACATATCCCCATGCAGTGTGACCAGGTTGCGCGAGCCCGCCTGCTGGTGCAGTCCGTCGACGTTCTGCGTGACCACGCCCGTGATCCGCCCGGCGCGCTCCAGATCCGCCAGCAGGTGGTGCGTCTGATTCGGTTGCGCGGTGCGCATGGCTCGCCACCCCACGAACGCGCGCGCCCAATAGCGATGCACCGCCGCGGGGTCGTGTCTGAACTCCTGGAAGGTCATCGGGCGCGTGGTCTTCCACTTGCCGGACTCGCCGCGATAATCCGGGATTCCCGAATCCGTGGACACGCCCGCACCCGTCAGCACCATGGCGCGGCCGCGTTCAAAGAGCTTCTCGACGCCCTGAGCAGCCACCTCAGCCTCAACCGGCGTGATCTTTTCCTCCACCACACGGGCGATCGAGCGCAATGCTGAGGCATGCGCCTGGGCTACTGCGGGATCGTCGAATGCGCTCACAGTCGATGGATTTTAATGCTGCTGTCAGTATTTTATGGGCGGGTCGATTAGGCCCGTTAGCCCACAAAGGGTGACAATAGGTGACCATGAGCACATCACCGGCAACCGAGAAGAAGTTCTTGGGTCAGCCCTGGGGCCTGGCCAACCTCTTCGGAATCGAGCTGTGGGAGCGCTTCAGCTTCTACGGCATGCAGTCCATCCTCGCTTTCTACCTCTACTACTCCGCGACGGAAGGCGGACTGGGCTTCACCGAGGCGCAGGCTGTTTCCATCGTGGGTGCCTACGGTGGCTTCGTCTACATGATGGCGCTGGTCGCCTCCGTGGTCGCTGACCGCATGATCGGCTCCGAGCGGACCCTGTTCTACTCGGCCATTCTGGTGATGACCGGTCACATCGTCCTGGCCTTCATCCCCGGCGTCCTCGGTCTTTCCCTGGGTCTGCTGTGCGTTGGTGTTGGTTCCGGTGGCGTGAAGACTGCCGCGTCCGTCGTCCTGGGTCAGCTCTACTCCCAGACCGACCCGCGTCGCGACGCAGGTTTCTCCATCTTCTACCTCGCCGTCAACATCGGTGCCTTCTTTGGCCCGATGATCACCGGATTCCTCTTCGGCTGGGGCGGCTTCCACTGGGGCTTCGGCATCGCCGCCGTGGGTATGGCCATCGGCCTGATCCAGTACATCCTCATGCGCAAGGACACCATCGGTGCTGCCGGCTCCGAGATCCCCAGCCCGCTGCCCCGCAACCAGTGGTTCAAGTGGATCGGCGCGATCGTAGGCTTGTTTGCGCTTGTGGCCTTGCTGGTAGCTACCGGCGTCATCAAGATCGACTGGCTCTCCAACATCGTGGTGCTCGTGTCCCTGTCTGCGATCATTTACCTGATGGTGCACATGCAGCGCTCGCCGCACGCCACCCCGGAGGAAAAGTCCCGCCTGATCGGCTACATCCCCATGATGCTGGCCGCAGTCGCCTTCTTTGCGATCTTCCAGTCCCAGTTCACCGTCCTGGCCGTCTACGCCGACCAGCGCCTGGACCGCAACTTCTTTGGCATCAACCTCGCGCCCGGACAGATCATGTCCTTCAACGCTTTGTTCATCATGATCTTCGCCGGCGTCTTTGCCACGATGTGGACCAAGCTGGGCAAGCGCCAGCCCTCCACCCCGATGAAGTTCGGCCTGGCCAACATCATCATCGGTGTCTCGCTGTTCTTCTTCCTGCCGTTTGCTACCTCGGGCGCTAATGGCACCCCGATCTTTGTGGTCATCTGGATTGTGTTCCTGTTCACCATGGGTGAGCTGCTGCTCTCCCCGGTGGGCAACTCGCTGGCCACCAAGGTCGCCCCGGAGGCCTTCAAGTCCCGCACGATGGCTATGTGGCTGCTCGCTGTCTCGATGGGTACCGCTCTGTCCGGCACCCTGGGCAGCTACTACAACCCGAGCGACCCGACTGCCGAGCGTGCGTTCTTCACCATTGTGGGCATCGCCTCGATCGTTCTCGGTGTGATCGTTATTGCGCTGCGCAAGTGGGTGCTGCGCAAGTTCGTCGACGTGCGTTAAGTCTTTTCGCGCCAGCGCTTTAGGCGCACAGAGCGTGCCGGTCTTCTCTGGGCCGGTGCGCTCTTTTTGCGTTTCGGGGTGGGGCTTGTTGGGGGGCTTGTTGGGTGGGCAGATGGCTTGGTTGCTGGGAGAGGCCAGAGCTCTAAAGGAATAGGACCAAAGGAGCCCTAAATCGGCGATAAAGCTCTAAAGGGCGTGTCCTTTGGTCCTATTCCTTTAGAGGTTTAGCGCGGGCAGAGATCTAGCACAGGAAAGAGACCTAGCCCGAGAAGAGGTTTAGCGCGGGAAGCACCCCAGCCCCTCCTACTCAGAGGTAATCACCCCGTGGCGGGAGCACGTCGCCACCCAGCCCATCGGGTTAATGCGCACCACCATGCGCCGTCCGCATTCGGTGCAAAACCGTGGGGCCTCCAAACCCGCCTGGGCCGAGGGCGAGGGCGCATCCAGCGAAAACCGGGCGGCCGGGGAGCCTTCCAGCGCGGCGCCGGTGAACGGGTCGTAAGGCATTACAGGACCTTCAGCGGGAGCTGGAGCTTGTCCAGCATGTCCAGGTCGCGCTCGGCAGGCCGGCCCAGAGTGGTCAGGTAGTTGCCAGCGATGATGGCGTTCATGCCGCCGAGGAGGCCGGCTTCGGTGCCGTCGTCGCCAAGCGAGAGCTCGCGGCCGCCGGCGAAGCGCAGAATCGTTGTGGGCATGGCGAGTCGGAACATCGCGATCGCGCGCAGCGCCTCACCGCGGGTGGGCACCGGGTAGTTGGCCAGCGGGGTGCCGGGGCGCGGGTCCAGGAAGTTGATGGGGACCTCGGCGGGCTCGAGCGCGGCAAGCTGCTGAGCGAATTCCACGCGCTGCTCGAGGGACTCGCCCATGCCGATGATGCCGCCGGAGCAGACCTCCATGCCCTGCTCGCGCACGAGCTCCAAAGTCCGCAGGCGCTCGTCCCAGGCGTGGGTGCTCACGATCTGCGGGAAGTGGGAACGGGCTGTCTCTAGGTTGTGGTTGTAGCGACGCACGCCCATGTCGCGAAGCCGCTGGGCCTGGGAGGCGTCGAGAAGCCCGAGAGAGGCGGAGATGTTGATGTCCACTTCGCGTCGGATGGCCTCGATGGCAACGGCGACCTGGTCGAGCAGGCGGTCGTCGGGGCCGCGCACGGCGGCGACAATGCAGAATTCGGTGGCGCCGTTCTTAGCGGAGTGCTTGGCGGCCTCAACGAGTTCGGCCGGATCGAGGGTGACCGAGCGCACCGGGGACTCCTTGAACAGGCCGGACTGGGAGCAGAAGGAGCAGTCTTCACCGCAGCCGCCCGTCTTGAGGCTGATGATGCCCTCGACTTCCACCAGGTCACCGGCGTGCTTGAGGCGCACCTCGTGGGCGAGCTGGCTGAGTTCGGCGAGGTGCTCGTCGGGGGTGTGCAGGATGGCAATGAGGTCCTCGGTGCCCAGCGGCTCACCGGTAACGAGCGTGGTTTCGCGGGCGCGGGCCATCGCGTCGAGTGCGCGGGTCGAGATGTCTTGAGTCATGGATTGAACTCCGTTCAAGTCGTGGTGCGTAACACGATATCGCAGACTATTAAACGTCGTTCAAGAAAACGCAGCGCTAGGCTCGCCCATATGGCCCTGTACGACGACACCCTGTCCCTGCTCCGCGAACTCATCTCCAACGCCTGCGTCAACGACTTCACGCCCGATTCCGGCAACGAGGTCCGCAACGCCGACACCCTCGAGCGCTTCTTTGCCGGAACGAACGTCCGCATCCAGCGCTTCGAGCCGCACCCCACCCGGGTGTCCATCGCGTTCACGGTCGACGGCAGCGATCCGGAGGCCGAGCCGTTGACCCTGCTTGGACATACCGACGTGGTGCCGGTGGACGAGTCCCTGTGGTCGGTCGATCCCTTCGGCGCCGAGATCAAGGACGGCAAGCTCTATGGGCGCGGGTCGGTGGACATGCTGTTTATCACCGCCTCCATGGCAGCGGCTACGCGCGAGGCAGCCCGGCGCGGCACCCGCGGCACGCTCACCTTTGTCGGCCTCGCTGATGAGGAGGCGCGCGGTGGCCTGGGCGCGAAGTGGATCTCGGAGAACCAGCCGGACGCGTTCAGTTGGCGCAACTGCCTCTCGGAGACCGGTGGCTCCCGCGTAGGCGTCGACGGCCTGGGGGTCAACGTCGGAGAGAAGGGTGCTGCGCAGCGCCGGCTTACCGTCCACGGGGACGCCGGGCATGGATCGACTCCGTTTGGCAAGGACTTTGCCACGGTCAAGATCGGGGAGGTCGCGCGTCGTCTCGCGGCCTTCGAGGCGCCAGTGCTTGGCGACGACCTGTGGTCCAACTTCGTGCGCTCGTTCCGCTTTGATGACGCCACGGAGCGCTCGCTTATCGACGGCACCGGGGACTACACCAACTTCGGTCGTTTAAGCGCCTACGCCCATGCCTTCAGCCACACCACGTTCTCGCAGACCGTGCTGCGTGCCGGCAGTGCTATTAACGTGCTGCCGTCGACTGCATACCTGGAATTGGATATCCGCCCCACCCCGGGCACCAGCGACGATGAGGTCGACGAGATGCTGCGCACCGCGCTGGGCGACTTGGCCGACGAGGTGACGATCACCCGCCTGATCTCGGAGCCTTCTACCCTCTCGCCCACCAGCGGCCCGCTGTGGGACGCGATCGTGGATACGTATGGGGATTTAACACCGGGCCGCGAAGTGGTCCCTGTGTGCGCTACCGGCGGCTCTGACCTGCGCTTTGCCCGCCGATTGGGAGGAAACGGATACGGATTCGCTCTGCACACCCGCGAGCGGGATCTGGCAGAGGCGAACTCGCAGCTGCACTCGCACGATGAGCACTTGTACCTCGAGGACCTGGATCTGACGGTGCAGGCCTACGACTCCGTGGTGCGCAAGCTCGTGGGCTGACTGGCCCTGACCTGCCAATACCCTAAATTTTATGTAAATTCCTGAATTTTATTTGGCGTTTGCCTTCGCGCAACCCTGCGTTAGGTCTAGTATCAATACAACTACAGGTGATTCACCTCACTAGATAGGTTGTGTGTGGTCTCAAATCTCCTGCTCACAGAAGGTTTGAGGCGAACCCTTGACCAATGAAGGGCTTGATGTGACGCGATGCTGAAATTCCTCGCCAGAAAGATTCTCAGTTGGGTGGCGATGATCTTTGTCGCCGTCAACCTGACGTACTTCCTCTCCAACTTCTTCCTCGATCCGCGCTCGAACTACCAGGGCCGACGCCCGCCGGTTCCCGAAGAGCAGATCGACGCCATGCTCACCCCGCTGAACCTGAGCGACACCACCCCGCTGATGGAGCGGTGGTGGACCTGGCTTACCGGCATTCTGTTGCACTGGGACTGGGGTAAGTCCCCGCTCGGTGTGAGCGTGAACGAGGAAATCGCCTACCGCATGTGGGTCTCCGCCCAACTGGTTCTCCTGGCGACCATTCTGTCCATCATTATCGGTGTGGCCATCGGCGTGATGACCGCTTCTCGCCAATACAAGCGCACCGACCGCATCTGGCAGTTCATTTCCATCTTCACGATGAACACCCACGTGGTCGTCGCCTCCCTGGTCGTGGTGTGGTGCGCCATCAAGATCAACAACGCCGCCGGTACCACGGTCTTTTACGTGACCGGGGCGTCCACCACGGGTGTGGAAGGCTTCCTGCCCAAGTTGATCGATTCCGCGCAGCACCTCGTGCTGCCCACCATCTCGCTGATCATCATCTCGTACGCCGGCTACCATTTCCTGCAGCGTTCCATGCTGCTGGACAACATCAATGCCGACTACGTTCGCACCGCTCGGGCCAAGGGATTGACCAAGGCGCAGGCAATTCGTCGTCACGCGTTGCGCACCTCGATCATCCCCGTGGCCACCTCGGTCGCGTTCTCCATCCCCGGCATTTTCACCGGCGCGATCGTGACCGAGCAGATCTTCGGATGGAACGGCATGGGCCGCTACTTCATCGAAACGATCGCCCGCAATGACATTCATGGCACGGTCGGTTTCGCCGCCTTCAGCGCGGTGACCGTGGCCGTCGGCGCCATCCTGTCTGACCTGCTCATCGCCTTCCTCGACCCGCGCGTCAAGATCAGTTAGAGGAGCCACGACACTATGAGCACTCAACAACTCCCCGCTGAGCAGCTGACTTCCGTGGCTGCCCCCATGCGCAAATCCACGCTGTACTGGCGCCGTTTCCGGCGCAACAAGGCAGCCGTGATCGGTTCCGTCATTTTCCTGGGACTCATCGTCTTCGCACTGATCGGCCCGCTGACCGCGAAGTGGGACTTCAACGAGCCAGACTTCATGGCGTTGTCCGAGCCGCCGTCGGCTGAGCACTGGCTGGGCACGAATGATTCGGGCAATGACCTGTACGCCATGATCGTGCAGGGTCTGCGCCGCTCCCTGGTCATCGCGGTGCTGGTCTCGGGCGCCACAACGGTCATCGCTGCCATCGTGGGCACTGCTGCCGCGCTGTTGGGTGGCTGGCCGGAGCGCCTCATCCTGGCGCTGATCCACTTCCTCTTTGTGGTTCCTTCCTTCCTGCTCACCGCCCTGGTCGTCTCCGGTTCGGGTGGCGACTGGCGCCTGCTGGTCATCGTGCTGATCGTCTTCGGATGGATGTCCTACGCCCGTGTGGTCTGGTCCCTGACCGTCTCCCTGCGTGAGCGCGAGTACGTCCAGGCCGCGCGCTACATGGGCGTGTCCTCCTGGCGCATCATGCTGCGCCACCTCATCCCCAACATCGGCTCGCTCTTGGTGCTCAACCTCACCCTAGGCGTGGTCGGCGCCGTGATGTCCGAGACCGGCCTGTCCTTCCTGGGCCTGGGTGTGAAGATCCCGGACGTCTCCCTGGGCGTTCTGCTGGCCTCGGGCGCCAACTCCATCGAGAGCGCACCGTGGCTGTTCTTCGCCCCCGCTGCCATCCTGACTCTCTTGACCACTTCGATGGCATTCGTGGCCGACGGCCTGCGCGATGCTCTCGATCCCAACTCGTCCGCCGGAGGTAAGGCATGAGTACGCCGCTAGACCACACTTCCGCCACCCCTGCCAATCAGGACGAGCTCGTCCTCAGCGTGCGCGACCTTGACGTTTCCTTCCCCACAGAGGCGGGAACCGTCAACGCCGTGCGCGGTGTTTCCTTCGATCTGCATCGCGGGGAGACCCTGGCGATTGTGGGCGAGTCCGGTTCGGGTAAGTCCGTCACGGCCACCTCGGTCATGGGCCTGCTGCCGGAGTATGCCGACGTCAGCGGTTCCATCCAACTGCGCGGCCGCGAGCTTCTGGGCTTGAGCGACAAGGAGCTGTCCGGCATCCGCGGCAAGGACATCGGCATGATCTTCCAGGATCCGCTGTCTGCCCTCACCCCGGTGTTCGACGTGGGAACGCAGATCGTCGAGGCTCTGCAGGCGCACAGCAGCATGTCCAAGAAGGAGGCCTGGGACCGCGCGGCCGACCTGCTGGATCTGGTGGGAATCCCAAAGCCCAAGGAGCGCCTGCGTTCCTTCCCGCACCAGTTCTCGGGAGGCATGCGCCAGCGCGTGGTCATCGCCATCGCGATCGCCAACAACCCGGACGTGCTCATCGCCGATGAGCCCACCACCGCTCTGGACGTAACCATTCAGGCGCAGATCCTGGACGTGATCGAGAAGGTCCAGCGCGAGCTGGGTACGGCGACCATCATGATTACCCACGACATGGGCGTGGTCGCCGGTACCGCCGACCAGGTGATGGTGATGTACGCCGGCCGCCCCGTGGAAAAGGCCGGAGTATACGACCTCTTCGATTCCCCGCGCATGCCCTACACCGTGGGCCTGCTCGGTTCCATCCCCTCGGCCGCAGAGCGCAGTTCTGGCCCGCTGACCACCATCGAGGGAGCACCTCCTCTCCTGGTCAACCTGCCGGACGCCTGCCCCTTCGCCGCGCGCTGCCCGATCGCGAGCGAGGAGTGCACCGCCGCCGAGCCTCCGCTCATCCGCGTCGGCGAGGGGCACGAGGCCGCCTGCATCAAGACGGATCAGGTCTCGCGCGATCGCATCTTCCTGCCTCAACCGGCTCCGGAGGCGATCGTGGACAAGGTCCCCCGCGAGGAACTCCCCACCGTCTTGGAGGTCAGCAACCTGCGCAAGACCTTCCCCATCACCAAGGGCGCACTGTTTAAGCGCAAGGTCGGTTCCGTCGATGCGGTTGCCGGATTGGACTTTGATATTCGCCAGGGCGAGTGCTTCGCCATCGTGGGTGAATCCGGCTCCGGCAAGACCACCACCCTGCTCAACATCATGGACCTCGCCCCTGACGATGGCTCCACGATCGTGCTCGGCGGCAAGGACGTCTCCGGGTTCAATTCCCGCGAGCGTCGGCTAGCCCGCAAGGATCTGCAGATCGTCTTCCAGGACCCGATGGGCGCGCTCAACCCGCGTCTGACCGTCGCCGAGATCCTGCGCGAACCCCTCGACGCCCTCGGCTGGAAGGGCGACGTCAACGCCCGGCTGCGCGAGCTCATGGACCTCGTGGGGTTAGACCCCGCACACATCGACCGCTTCCCGGGTGCCTTCTCCGGTGGCCAACGTCAGCGCATCTCGCTGGCTCGCGCGCTGGCCGCCGAGCCTAAGCTCATCGTGCTCGACGAGCCCGTCTCCGCCCTCGACGTCTCCATCCAGGCCGGAGTGCTCAACCTGCTTGATGAGCTCAAAGCCAAGCTCAACGTCAGCTTCCTCTTCGTGGCCCACGACCTCTCGGTCATCCGCCACATCTCCGATCGCGCCGCCGTGATGTACCGCGGCAAGTTCGTGGAGATCGGGGATACGGACGCGCTTTTCGACGCCCCGACGCACCCCTATACCCGAGCTCTCCTGTCCGCGATCCCGCTGCCGGATCCGCGCGCTCCACGCAGCGACAAGGACAAGGCTCTGCTCCCGCTGTCCGATGTCGACGAATCCGTGGGCTGCCATTTCCGCGCCCGCTGCCCGCTCTACCGACAGCTGGCGCCGGACGAACGCACCTCGTGCGAGACCGTCGAGCCCCCGCTCGAACCCCTGACGAATGACCCCAGCCTGGATCACCGTCACGCCTGCTTGTTCCCTACTCACCCCAAGGAGCTGTAAATCATGCGCTCACCACTACGCACCGCACTGGTCGCATCCGTCACGTCGTTCTCTCTCATCCTGGGTGCCTGCTCCGGCGGAGCATCCGATGAGGAGAAGTACAACGCCGATTCCATCGCCGCGGCCGACCTTAACGAGAAGCCGCGCGACGAGATCCAGGACGGCGGCACCCTGACCACCGCCATTGCTGAGATTTCGGAACAGCAGAACGTATTCCATGCCGACAGCACCCGCTACAGCTCGGATGTTTCGCGCTACTACATGCCCACCCTGGCGCTGTTCGATGGCGAGGGCAACTACACCCCCAACCCGGACTATCTGACCAACGCCTCGGAGGAAACCAAAGACGGCAACACCGTGGTCACCTTCGACATCGTCGATAAGGCCACCTTTAACGACGGCACCCCGATCGACGTCAAGGCCTTCGAGACCACCTGGAAGATCAACAACGGCACGAACCCCGCCTACAGCCCGGCCGCTACTGACGGCTACGAGCGCATTACCTCCGTTGAGCAGGGCGATAGCCCCAAGCAGGTCAAGGTCACCTTCGATGGCGCCTACGCGTTCTGGCAGGGCCTGTTCAATCAGGTTGCCCACCCGGCCATGGCTGATCCGGCGAATTACAACGACTTCATCAACAAGGTCCACCCGGAGTGGGGCGCCGGCCCCTTCAAGGTGGAGTACTTCGACCCGCAGAAGGGTGAAGTGAAGTTCGTGCGTAATGAGAAGTGGTGGGGAGACCCCGCCAAGCTCGACGCCCGCGTGATGCGCCAGATGGAGGACTCCGCCTCCATCAACGCCTTCCGCAACGGCGAGATCAACGCCACCGGTGTGGCCAACAAGAACCGCTACGCCACTGTGAAGAACATGAAGGGCATAGACATTCGCGTTGCCGCTCGCACCAGCAAGTCGCTGCTGACGCTCAACGCCAAGGCCGATAACCTGAGCGACCCCAAGGTCCGCCAGGCCATCATGACCGGCATCAACCGCGACCAGATCGGCCAGATCATCTTCAATGGCATCCCGTACTCCGAAACCCCTCCGGGCTCGCTGACCAACTACCCCTTCCAGAAGAGCTACGAGGACAACTTCTCGACCGCGGTGGAGAAGTTCGACCCGGAGGCCGCAAAGAAGCTTCTCGACGAGGCCGGTTGGACCCAGGCCGAAGGCGCCCAGTTCCGCGAGAAGGACGGCAAGCCGCTGACCCTGCGCTACGTCCTGATGGGTGATAGCGAGACCTCGCGCGCCATGGCGATGGCCATCCAGGCGATGATGAAGGATCTGGGCGTCGACCTGCAGGTTCAGGAGCGCCCGAGCTCCGACTTCTCCAAGGTGGTGACCACCTACGACTTCGACGTCTTCCCCATGGGCTTCAACTCCGGCGACCCGTATGGTGTGGCCTACTTTGGACAGATGTACCGCTCTGGCTCCCAGCTGAACCGCTCGCAGACCGGTAATGCTGAGTTCGACGCCAAGATCGACGAGCTGCAGGACCTGCCCACCGCCGACGAGCAGATCAAGCGCGGCAACGAGCTGGAGAAGGAAGCCTTCAAGTTCTACGGCCTGGCTCCGCTGTACAACGGTGCCGACATGGTGGCCGTTAAGGAAGACCTGGCCAACTACGGTCCCGGCGGTTTCGCCGTGCTCCCCACCGAGGACATCGGTTACGTGAAGAAGTAACCGCTAGCGCGGGTCCGCGTCCACCTGCCAGTACAGGTGCTCGTGCCCCGCGCACGCAGGGTTGAAGGCCTGTCCGCACTGCGGGCAGGCCTTCTTTCTGTAGATCTCCAGCGACATGGTGTGGCCACACACCCCGCAGGCCACTGCGGCGGGGTGCTCGACCTCGAGACGGCCAAACGGGTGATCGCACAGCTGCTCGTGGCAGCGGTGGCAGGAGAAATAGGCGTCGCAGGTGCCACAGAGGTTGAGGGCGACGTCGAGAAGCGAAGCGTAGTGCGTGCAGCGGCCGTGAGCGTCGAGCCCGACGCCGCGACGGCGCTGCACAGGCAACGGCTTACTGCTTGGCCTGTGCGGCCTGCAGCTCGTAGCGCAGCTGCGCCTCCGAGGGAGACTGCACGGGCAGGAAGGAGGCCTCCCGGTAGCGACGCGAGGCGGGTGCAGACTTGGCGTAGCCGGCACCACCAGCCACGCGCACCTCGATGTTGGCGGCGCGAACAGCGGCGTCGGCGGCATCCAGGCGCAGGGTGAGCAGATCCACCGGGTCGACGGACCCGCCATCGGTGACCGCCTCAATGGTCTCCTGCTGGCGGCGGGCAACATCGGCCACCCGCTCGCGGGCTTCCTGCCAATCCTGCTCGAAGGTGACCTTCACGCCGTCGAAACGCCCCTCGGCGCCGGCGATGGCAGCCTCGGCCACACCCAGGCACTCGGCGACCTGCATGAGCACGAAGACGGGGCGCACCCCGGCCATGTACTCGGTGAAGTCCTCGGTGACGACCTGCTCATCCGGGATGAAGGCGTTGTCAAAGTCCACCCACGCGGACTCAGTGGCGTTGAGTCCCAGCAGGCCGAAGGGCTTGCCAAAGGTCACGCCCTCGTGGCCGGCCTCGAAGGCGAAGAGGAACTTGTGGTCATCGGCGGTCTTGGCACCGGTGACCACCACGGCGTCCTCGTACAGGTTGGAGGCCCAGCCGAGCTTGCCGTTGATGCGGTAGCCGCCGTCCACGCGCTCAGCGCTCAAGTCCAGCGAACCCACACCAGCTGCCTCCTTGAAGGCGCCGGCCATTCCGGTGACACCGGGGCGCGCACCACTGGCGAGCTGATCGGCCAGCTGGGAGGCATAAGGGGTGTTTGCGCGGCGCAGGTACTCGTAGGTCATGCGCGTAGCCCACGCGGTGAAACCCACGGACAGATCCAGCGCAGCGATCTCGCGCACCACTTGCGCGGAGGTTGCTAGATCAGCGCCGATCAAGCCGGCCTGACCGAGCTCCGGCAGAGCGTGACGACCAGGCAGCTCCGCCTTGTCCACGGCCGAGGCATTGTCTGCGATCTGGGCGCGCAGCTGCTCGTTCAGCAGTGCCATTAGACGAGCTCGCTGGTGAGGTTGGCCGGGCGGGTGTAGGTGTTAACCACCGGGGACCACTCAATGGCATCCTTCTGGATCTGATCCAGGGTCTCGCGGTCCGCGTCGCCCTCAAGCTCGATCTTGACGTGCACGTCGGACACACCCGGGCGCTTGTGCTCACCCAGGTCACCCACGCCCCAGGTTGGGGAGATGTCGATGTCGGACTCGATATCGATAGCGATCTTGGTCAAGGTAACGCCGCGGTGCTGCGCAATCGCCTGAATACCCACGGAAATGCAGGCGCCCAGTCCGGCCTGCGCCACCTCGGTCGGGTTCGGAGCGGAGTCGTCACCCAGCAGCTTCTCGGGCTCGCCCACCTTGATCACGTGGCCGCGCACCTCGGTGTTGTTGCGGAAGAAGCCATCGGCCTCGGTGTGGGTGCGGATCTTCTTCTTGCCGCCCTCCGGGTTGTCGATGTTCTTCTGCGCCAGCTCGCTGAGCTTCTGGTTATCGATCGGCTCGATCGGCTGGCCGGCCTCGTGGTTGGGGGTCAAGTCAGACATGGGGAGTCCTTTCGTTGGAGTTCTTTTGTATGCAGCCACCCTACTCGCGCTCCCACAACTAGACAATGCGGTCTTATTGTTTATTGCTTATCGACGCCCCTTCAACCCCGCTAATTCCACCCCTCCTAGCAGCACCTCTGCTCTAGATGAGGCAGGGAATCCACCCCATCTTCCCCCGCCCGACAGGAAGCGCTACTCTGTATCTCCACCACCTGTAGACCGCATAGTCTGTTTTGCTAAAGGAGCCCCGAGCCCATGACCCGCTCATTTACCCGGCGCGACATTCTGCGCTCGGGCCTGGTTCTCGCCGGTGCTCTGGGCACTGCCGGGTTGGCCGGGTGCTCCTCCAAGCCTTCGCAGGGCGAGGCCATCACCATCGGCTTTGTGCCCATCGCTTGCGCTGCACCGTTGGTGCTAGCGCATGCAAACGGATTGTTTGAGAAGCACGGCGTGAAGGTGCAGCTGAAGAAGTTCGCCGGATGGGCCGACCTCTGGACGGCCTACGCCACGGGTGATCTCACCGTGGCTCACATGCTCTCCCCCATGCCCATTGCCGTGGATGCTGCGCTGACCAACGCCTCGCGCCCCACCGAGATCGCGTTCACGCAGAACACCAACGGCCAGGCACTCACTTTGGGAGCGCAGCATCACCCACACGTGCAATCGGTGCAGGACCTGCGCGGCATGGTCTTGGGCATTCCCTTCGAGTATTCGGTGCACGCCCTTTTGCTGCGCGACTACCTGGCATCCCACGGGGTCGATCCCGTGCGTGACGTCGAGCTTCGCCTGCTGCGCCCACCAGACATGGTGGCGCAGCTCGAGGTAGGAACCATCGATGGGTTCATCGGGCCCGAACCCTTTCTCCAGCGCACCCTCACCACCGGTGCGGGACGCATCTTCGAGCTGACCAAGAACATGTGGGCAGGTCACCCCTGTTGTTCGGTGGCCATGGCCAAGGACTTCCGCACCGAACACCCGCAGCAGGCTCGGGGGCTCACCGCTGCGCTGACAGAAGCGGCGGCAGTGCTCAACGATCCGGCACACGCCAGCGAGTCGGCCGCGCAGCTGGGCAAGGAAAAGTACCTGAACCAAAAGCCAAAGCTCATTGAACCTGCCCTAACCGGAAAGTATGTGAACTGGGCCGACGAACCTGTCGTGGACCCCGACTACCTGCGCTTTGGCGATCCCACCTCGGCGACCGCGATCACCTGGATGGCTGCGCAGCTGCACCGCTTTGAGCTCGACGGCGGCCAGCTCAACTCCGACCACGCCATCGGGGCCGCGGCCCGCAGCGTGTTGCCCGCGGATGCGGATACCTCACTCAGCCCCGCCACTATCAACGGCCAGGTCTTCGACCCGGCGCGTTACCTGGCCTCATGACCACCCGAGACAGATTGGACAACCGCATGCACCGCACACTGCGCGCCGCCGGCCTGGGCCTGGTGATCTTTGCCGTCCTCTGCGGATTGTGGCAACTTGCCGCCAGCGCGGGGTGGCTTAGCGACATCGCCCCCACCCCAGCCCGCACGCTATCTCGAGGAATAGAGATCCTGTCTGATCCCTTTTACCGCGACGGCCCGGCCTCAGTGGGTATCTTCTGGCACATCGTGGCCAGCCTGCGGCGCGTCCTGGTGGGCTTTGGCATCGCCATGCTGATCGCCATCCCACTCGGCTTTTGGCTGGGCACCTCTGAACTCATGCGCCGCGCGGTGGATCCCATGGTCCAGATTCTGCGCCCGGTTTCCCCGCTGGCCTGGCTACCTTTGGGCCTGGCGGTACTGCGCGACGCGGAGAACACGGCCATCTTTGTCATCGTGCTCTCGGCGGTGTGGCCGACGCTGATCAACACCATTGACGCGGTCCGCGGAATCCACCCGACCTACCTCAACGTGGCCGCCACGTTGGGCGCCACCGGCTGGCAGCGCCTGGTCCACGTCCTCTTCCCCGCGGCTCTGCCGGGAATAGTCACCGGCATGCGGCTCTCGCTTTCCACATCCTGGCTAGTCATCGTGGCCGCCGAGATGCTGGTCGGTGGCCAGGGCATCGGGTTCTTTGTGTGGAACATGTGGAACCGCCTGGACGTCGACGCCATCGTGGTGGCGATCGTGCTCATCGGCGCCATCGGTCTACTCCTCGATCACCTCATTGCCCTTCTACACAAGGTTGTCCGCCATGACTAAGCATTTGAGCTTTGACCACGTGACCAAGTCCTACGGTGACACGCACGTCATCGCCGATACCTCGATCGACATCGCGGAGGGCGAGTTCGTCTGCCTGCTTGGTCCCTCCGGATCGGGTAAGTCCACGCTGCTCAACATGATTGCGGGCCTGGACTTTCCTACCACTGGTGAGGTCCAAGCCCTAGGAAACACGATTACCGGCCCCGATCCTGAGCGCGGTTTGGTGTTCCAGGACCACGCCCTGCTGCCGTGGAAGACCGCTCGCGGCAACATCGAGTTTGGCCTACGCGCTGCCCGTCGGCTTTCTGCTGCTGATCGACGCACTCGTGCGCTGGAATACCTACGCAAGGTAGGCCTGGAGCACGCCGCCGACCGGCGCCCGTCGCAACTCTCCGGCGGCATGCAACAGCGCGTGGGCCTAGCTCGCGCCTTCGCCGTGGACTCGAGGATCTTGCTTCTCGACGAACCCTTTGGCGCCCTCGACGCCCTGACCCGCCGGCAGTTGCAGGCCCTATTACTCGAGGTCTGGTCGCATACCGACTCCCCCCGTACCGTCCTCATGGTGACCCACGACGTCGACGAGGCCGTGCTGTTGGCCGACCGCATCCTGGTGATGTCCCACGGACCGCAGGCCCATCTGGTCGAGGATCTCCGCGTGGACATCCCCCGCCCGCGCTTTAGTCTCTCCCCGGAGAATGAGTCGCATGCCGATCAGCTGCGTCATCACCTGCTACAGCTGCTGGAGCAGGAGCATTAAGCCGCTGACGTTTCTGCTGATCAGCCTTGCGCTTGGTGCGCAGCGCCAGGAAACCCACGACGATTCCTGCCACGATCGGTACCCACAGATTGGTGTTCTCGATCATCCACTCCACCCAGCCCGGGAGCTGAATGTGTGGAAGCGGTGGCAAGTTAAAGGAAGGAACTGGCAAGGAGATCTGTGGCCACTGCGGTACCGGAAGGTAAATCGGCAGGTTAGGCACCGGGGGTAGCTCCGGGAGGTCTGGCAAGTTCCAAGCCGGCAAATAGGGCTCGATTTTGCGCATGAGCCACGGGAAGAAAAAGATCCACAGGATGGCCCAGCCGGAACGACCCATCCCGCCGAGGATTGGATAAATTGCCCGCTTGATCGGGTTGGCGTCCATCGCTTCTCGACGCTTCTCTGCCCTGCTCCCAGCGGGAGGATCCAACTCGGCTACTTCCTCGCCTCGGCGGAAATAGACGTCGATAAGCTCATTGAACGCATTGAACCGAAGCTGAATGAAGGGCCGGGACCGATCCACGCCGACACGCACCGAATTGAGTTTGTTGCTCACCATCCGGTCCGGGATGGGATAATTTCCCCGGGTGGGATGCTTATAGCGATATCGAGGCTCACCGTTGACGCGGATCTGCAGGCGGCGGCGGGATTGATAGGCAGACAGGGTCGCACGGCGCACAACGGTGTCCGGGGCGCCGAGCTCTTTGAGCGCGGAGGCCTCTTCCTCAGGCCAATCGGGATAGGTCTGAACGAACTCGCGCGCAAAGCCGTAGTCGACCTCGATGAGACCGAGCTCAGGATGGTGATGCTTCCAGGTCTCCATAAGTTAAGAACGCACCTTCTTTATCCCGTGCGCGACTGCGAGGTAAAGGGCCGGGAAACCGATTGCGTAGATCCAGGCGCCGTCGTTGAAGTACAGGAGGTAGGCAAGGAATACTGCGCCTCCGAACCAGAACGCATGGGAGGTGCTCGGACGGTAGCGCAGCGCATCGACGATTCCCAGTGCGACTGCGATCACGCCGTAAGCAACAAGCACCGCTATGCCTGACCCGGCTAGGAGGAACGCGGCAAGGAGAGGAAACACTAGAATTGCCGCGGCCGCGGCGAGCGTTGGGCCCCAGAGGTCTTTGTCCTTCGATTCTTCCTGCTTTACTGCATGGGATTCGCTCACGCGGGTAGGGTAACAGCCTCGCTCTGGAAGCACCGGGTGTTCTAGGGAAAACAAAAGTCCCGAGACACCGTGTGTGATGTCTCGGGACTTACTTTGTGCCCGGGGGGGGACTTGAACCCCCACGTCCTTACGGACACTGGCACCTGAAGCCAGCGCGTCTGCCAATTCCGCCACCCGGGCGGGCGACTTGATGAATATAGCACGAGAGCGCCATTAAGAGACAAATCCGCAGTTGAAACCCTACTTTTGGCTCTTTTTCAGCGCGCGCGGCTACAACTATGCCCAGTAGGGCCTCTATACTTACGACGATCGTCTAAAGGAAAACCGATACAGATACGAGAAACCACCGAGAGGAGGCGCGGATGTCTCTCCTGGACCGCTTTGCCAGGTTCGACAGTTCGCTGCAGCGCGGATTGGACAATGGCTTCGCCCTCATCTTTGGCGGAAAGGTCGTGCCGGCAGAGGTAGAGGAACTCCTGAAGCAAGAAGCTCAGGACAATCTCACCTCTCATGGCCACGACCGAGTCTTGGCTCCGAACGTGTTCGTCGTCGGCGTTTCTTCCAAGGACTTGGAGAATCTGTCGCAGAACCGTGAGCTGCCGGAGCGCTTTGCAGATCAGCTTGCTCGCTTTGGGCGCAACCAGGGTTGGGAGTACGCCAGCCCGCCGGTCGTGCGCATAGCCGAGGAGTCTGGACTACATACGGGCCAGATGCGGGTGTCGTCTTTTGTGGACGCCCACCCGGAGGAAGGCAGTGGCTTTGACGCCATTGACCATGAGCTTCTCGGCCACCAAGACTCGCCCACCACACCTGCCCCTGACCAGGTCCGGGGCACCGACTATGAAGTAGAGGACAGCATGGACGAGAGTTATTCGGCCTACGCACCGACTGAGGTCACGCACCGCGCCGTTCCCCGCAACCCAGTGCAGGATGAGCCAGCCCGCGAGTCCGGCCCGGCCGTGACCCTGTTGCTGCAGGACGGATCTTCGCGGACGTACCACGTGCACGAAGGCTCGAACATCATTGGCCGTAGCAATGACTCTGATCTTCGCCTGCCAGATACCGGGGTATCCCGCCAGCACGCAGAGATCACGTGGGACGGAACCGATGCTGTCCTCGTTGACCTGGAGTCCACCAACGGCACGAATGTCAACGACACTCAGGTCGACAACTGGTTGCTCGCCGATGGCGATGTGATCACCGTGGGCCACTCGCACATCGAGGTCCGCATCACGGGTACCCAGTCCCGCTAGCCACACCCTCGGTATTCACCCGGGGAGCAAGGAGTTTTCATGGAGGCAGCGCTTCTAACCATCGTTCGCATCGCACTGCTTGTGTTGTTGTGGGCATTCATTCTGCTGGCGGTTCTGGCGATGCGCAAAGACGCTAACCGCGCAGCCGGTGTGGGGCGCAACCGCGGTTCCGGTGGTTACGCCGCGGCCGCTGCCCCCGTGGCAGCGGCTCCCGTAGCCAAGCGCGAGAAAGCTCGGTTGCTCACCGTCGTCGATGGCCCGCTCACCGGCTCCCACATGGACGTCTCCCAGTTGGAGGAAGTCATCGTGGGGCGCAGCCAGGCCTGCGACTTCGAGCTTGGCGACGACTACGCTTCCTCCCGTCACGCGCGCTTCTTCCGGCGCGGTGGCGATTGGTTCATTGAGGACCTGGAGTCGCGCAACGGCACCTACGTCGGTGGTTACCGCATCGACCAGCCTGAACGTGTCCAGGTGGGAACCGACGTGAAGATGGGCTCGACGATTGTGAGGCTCGCCCCGTGACGCATACTTATCGCCTCAACTTCACCGCCGCCTCCGATCGCGGACTGGTGCGCGGAAACAACGAGGATTCTGCCTACGCAGGCCCCAATCTTCTGGTGCTTGCCGACGGCATGGGCGGCCACGCCGCAGGCGAAGTCGCCAGCCAGATGATGGTCAAGCACCTCGAGGAGCTGGACCGCGACCCGGCTGACGCCGACATGCTCGACCTTCTGGCTCACAGCGCAGATGCCGCTAACCGGGGCATTGCGCAGCATGTGCGCGAAAACCCCGAGACCGAGGGCATGGGCACCACGCTGACTGCCCTGCTGTTTAACGGCGACGAGGCCGGCATGATCCACGTCGGCGACTCGCGCGGTTACCGTCTGCGCGACGGCAAGCTCACCCAGCTGACCGTGGACGACACCTTCGTCCAGTCGCTTGTCGACGAAGGCAAGCTCGATCCGGAGGAGGTGTCTTCTCACCCCAAGAAGTCGCTGATCCTCAAGGCCTACACCGGCATCCGCGTAGAGCCTGGTTTAGCCCGCATTGCCCTGCAACCCGGCGATCGCTTCCTGTTGTGCTCCGACGGGCTTTCGGATCCGGTAACCGCCTCGACCATCGAGGCCACCCTGGCAGAGGGCACACCCCAGGAGGCCGCACAGCGCCTCGTCGACCTCGCCCTGCGTTCTGGTGGCCCGGACAACGTCACCGTCGTGGTTGCTGACGTACTCGACGAGTCCACGCTCACGGACACCGATCGACGCCACCTGCCTACTGCCGCCCTGGTCGCGGGAGCGCTGGCGGGAGACATCGATAACCCCACGCACCCGGACACTTCTGCCGGGCGGGCTGCCGCCTTGCGCAGCGTCCCGGCGCGTCGTGAAGCCCCGAGTCTCGCCCAACCCGAGGACCCCGACTCCGACGACGGCGAGGATGACAGATCAAACGTAGGCCGCTGGGTCGGGTTGATCGTGGCCCTCGTCCTCGTCCTCTCCGCCGTGGGCGCGGGATGGTGGGCCCTGTCCCGCCTGGATGACACGTACTTCCTCGCGGTGGACGAGCACGATGAATTCGTCATCGAGCAGGGCGCGGACCTGACCATTTTTGGTCGAGATCTCCACCATCCTCAGCAAAAGGCCTGCATTAACGAGGCGGGTGACCTGCGGCTTTTCGACGTCGCAACGCCACCGAAAGACTGCACAGTCTTTGGCTTAAACAGCGTCCCAGAGTCTGCCCGCAGCTCCGTCACCGCTCTGGACTCGGGCTCTTTCGACGAGGTCAATCAGCAGCTGCAGCGCCTTGCTGATCAAGCGTTGCCCGTATGCCTGACGGTTGACCAGAAGCCCGCCAACGTGAACAAGCCTGGCGTGACCTGCCGGGAGGTGTAACAAAACATGAAGCGATTCTTCTCGCGCAGCGCAGAGCTCGCGTTCCTCATCCTGACCACGCTGGTGCTGGGTGGCCTGCTCATCAGCTTTGAGCTAAGCCAAGGCAACGCCATCACCACGGAGATGGGTTACCTGCTGGGAGGGTTCATTGGTGTGTTTGCCATCGCCCACCTGGCTCTGTGCTTCTTTGCTCCCTACGCGGACAAGCTCATCCTGCCGATTGCCGCAACCCTGAATGCCATTGGCCTGGTGATGATCTATCGTCTGGACATCGCCAACGGCAACGCCCTGGTCAACCGGCAGATCATGTGGACTCTTGTAGCAGTCATTCTTTTCGTGATCACCCTGGTGGTAGTGCGCGATCACCGCTCGCTCACCCGGTTCTCCTATCTGTTGGGCCTGGTTGGCCTGGTATTCCTGGCGCTTCCGCTGGTGTGGCCGTCTGCGGCCAATGCCGACGCGCGCATCTGGATCACCATCGGCCCGTTCTCGGTCCAGCCGGGCGAGTTCTCCAAGATCCTCCTCCTGCTGTTCTTCGCCCAGCTGTTGGCCCAAAAGCGTGCGCTGTTCACGGTCGCTGGCTACCGCTTCCTCGGGCTCGAGTTCCCGCGTTTGCGCGACCTGGCTCCGATCATGCTGGTGTGGGCGATTGCCATCCTCATCATGGGAATCTCCAACGACTTCGGCCCTGCCCTGCTCCTGTTCGCCACTGTGCTCGGCATGGTGTTCATGGCCACCGGACGCGTCTCCTGGCTCATCATCGGTGTGGCCCTGGTGGCCCTCGGTGGCACTGCGGTGTACCAGGTTTCCAGCAAGATTCAGGACCGCGTGACTAACTTCCTGGACCCAGTGGGCAACATTGAGTCCACGGGCTATCAGCTCTCGCAGTCGCTGTTCGGCCTCAGCTGGGGTGGCATCACGGGAACCGGTCTTGGCGGGGGTCACCCGCACCTCGTCCCCGTGGCGCACTCGGACTTCATCCTGGCCGCCGTGGGTGAGGAGCTCGGCCTGATCGGCCTGGCCGCCGTGCTGGTGCTCTTTGGCCTGCTGGTAACCCGCGGTTTCCGCGCCGCACTCATGGTGCGCGACTCCTACGGCAAGCTCGTCGCCTCGGGTCTCTCGTTGACCATTGCCATCCAGGTCTTCGTGGTCACCGCAGGCATCACCGCGATGATGCCCATGACCGGCCTGACCACACCCTTCATGTCCGCTGGCGGTTCCTCGCTGATGGCCAATTACATTCTGGTCGCCCTCCTGCTGCGCATCTCCCACGCGGCGCGTCGTCCTGCGGAGGAGGAGCCGGCAGGGGATCGCGCTGCCGCCGCACCGACCCCAATTTCTGCGCCGCAAGGTCAGCAGGCCTCGACGGAGACCGGATTCATTCCGGCACTCGACGGTGGGGCACACGCTGCCCGGGCTGGTCATGATCGCTACCAAGCGAAAGGAGGACGCCGATGAATCGCTCCATTAGGTGGGGTGCCCTCTTTGCGCTCCTGCTCATCCTGGTGTTGCTGGTAAACATCACCATCATCCAGGCCTTTAGCGACGACAAGTACGCCAACAACCCGCTGAACTCGCGCGGTGTCATCGAGGCTCAGCAGATTCCGCGTGGCCAGATCTCCGCGGGCGGCCAGGTGCTGGCTCAGTCCAACGCCAACGAGGAGGGCAACTTCGAGCGTTCCTACCCCTCCATGCCAGTCTCATTTGGCCCGGTCGTGGGGTATCTGTCGAATCAGTTCGGCGCCGCCGGTGCCGAGGCCGGTTTTAACGACGTCCTTTCCGGCCACACCGGCGCTAATAAGGCTCTGCGCATCCTGGCCCAGGAGGACAAGCACGGCAACAACGTCGAGCTCACCCTGAATCCCCAGATGCAGGCCCTGGCCTACGAGCAGCTGAGCAACAACGGGTACGAGGGCGCCATTGCGGCCATCCGGCCGTCGACAGGCGAGATCCTCGCCCTCGGATCGAGCCCCTCTTTCGACCCGAACCAGTTGGTCAACCCCGCGACCTCGGATCAGACCTGGGCGGAGCTGACCAATGATCCGGCACAGCCGTTGATCAACAAGGCGACGCAGGAAACACTCCCCCCGGGCTCGATCTTCAAGATCATCACCACGGCTGCGGGTCTGCAGAAGGGCTACTCGCCCTCGTCCACGCTGACGGGTGCATCAGAGATCACCCTGCCCAACACCAACACTCAGCTGACCAACTACGCCGGCCAGGCGTGTAACGGTTCTGACCAGGTCACGCTGGAGACGGCCTTCAAGTTCTCCTGCAACACCGCGTTCGTCCAGATGGGCATCGACGTGGGCAAGGACGAAGTGGAAAAGAAGGCCAAGGCCTTCGGCATCGGTGAGCACTACGATTTGGGGATTCCCACCTCGGCAGGCTCTCTGGGTGATCTGCCCGATGCCGCCGCCTTGGGTCAATCCTCCATCGGCCAGCGCGACGTGACCATGACCGCGCTGCAGGCCGCCATCATGGCCGGAACCGTGGCCAACAAGGGCTCGCGCATGCAGCCGACAATCGTGGATCGGGTTACCAAGCCCGATCTCAGCGAGGTCAGCTCGACCAAGCCCGAGAAGATCACCCAGGCAGTCACCGAGGACCAGGCCAAGACCCTGGAGCAGCTCATGATCGCCAGCGAGCGCAACACCGCCGGTTACGACGGCAACCGTTTTGCCTCCAAGACGGGCACCGCCGAGCACGGCGATGGTCTTGCTCCGCACACGTGGTACGTGGCCTACGACCCCAACAACGACGTTGCCGTCGGCGTGGTGGTTAAGAACGGCGGAAACCACGGCCAGAGCGCAACCGGTGGACAGGTGGCTGCTCCACTGGGCCGCGCAATGCTCAACGCAGCCCCGGCGATGCGAAGGGAGAACTGATGAACCAGGACTCTCGTGAACAACTACAGAACCTGATCGGTGACGACTACCGCCTGCAGTGGATCATCGGGCACGGCGGCATGTCCACCGTGTGGCTGGCCGATGACATGCGCCACGAGCGCGAGGTAGCCATCAAGTTCCTCAAGCCCGAGTTCTCCAACAACGAGGAGTTCCTCGACCGCTTCCGCAACGAGGCGATTGCCGCTGAGTCCGTGGTGTCAGACAACGTGGTGGCCACCTACGACTACCGCGAGATCCCGGACCCTTCCGGCTACACCAATTGCTTCATCGCTATGGAGTACGTCCGGGGTGAGTCCCTGGCGGATCTGTTGGCCCGCGAGGGCTCTCTTGAAGAGGACGTGGCCCTCGACGTTTTGGAACAGGCCGCTCATGGCCTTTCCATCACGCACCGCATGGGTCTGATTCACCGCGACATCAAGCCCGGTAACCTGCTGATCACCCAGAACGGTCAGGTCAAGATCACCGACTTTGGCATCGCCAAGGCAGCCGCCGCGGTTCCCCTGACCCGCACGGGCATGGTGGTCGGAACCGCTCAGTACGTCTCTCCGGAGCAGGCGCAGGGCCTAGAGGTCACCGCTGCCACCGACGTGTACTCCCTCGGTGCGGTGGGCTACGAGATGCTGGCCGGTCACCGTCCGTTTACCGGTGACTCCGGTGTGTCCGTGGCGTTGGCGCACGTCAACAACGCCCCGCCGCCGCTGCCCACCAGCATCAGCGCCGAGGCGCGCGAGCTCATTGGCATCGCGCTGCGCAAGGATCCCAGCACACGCTTTGCCGACGGCAACGAGCTGGCGCTGGCCGTCAGCGCGGTCCGCTTGGGGCAGCGTCCCCCGCAGCCCGCATCGGCCGCGATGAACCAGGTGGCCCAGGAGCCGTCGCCAACGGCATCAACACACCTGTTGGCCCAGGCAACCCAGCCGACCACGATCTCTCCGGCAGCCCCGCAGCGCCAGCCGATGCCGGCACGGCCTGCCCAGGTTCCGCAGCCCGCAGTCGCTCCTGCAGCACCTGCTCGTCGTAAGCGTTCGGCTGCTTCTGGGTGTGGCGCCGGATTCTTGGTCGCCCTGATCGCCGCCGCTGCCGCCGGCATCCTGGTGTGGCTGGCCGCAGAGTCGGGGCTGATCAGCCGCATCACCGACCCGCAGCCGACGACCACTCAGCAACCCACCGTGGTTACTGAATGGGTCACACCGACCGAGGAGTCCACGACGAGTACGCCGGAACCCGTGACCACCACGGTGACCCCGACTCCGACCCAGGAGTACTCCACGCCTCGCCAGACTTACACCCCGGAGCCGACGACCGACACGCCCTTTGCCCCCGCACAACCGGGCGGGCAGCGACCGTCGCACAGCAACGGTGGTGGCAACAGCGGCAATGGCGCGGGTGGAAACACGGGCACGGGTCAGGGCAACCAGGGTGCCGACGATCCGGCTGCCGCCTTCGAGTCCCTGCTCAACGGTGCTGGCACTGCGCCGGGAGGAAACTAAATGTCATTGATCGCTGACCGTTATCGCCTCGCTGAGACCATCGGCTCCGGCGGCATGTCGAATGTGTATGCCGCGGAGGACACGCTGCTTGGTCGCACCGTGGCCATCAAGATGCTCAAGCTCGATATGGCTCGGGATCAGGGCTTCCGTGAGCGCTTTCGTCGAGAAGCGCAAAACTCCGCGCGCCTGAACCACCCCAACATTGTCTCGGTGTTCGACACCGGCGAGACCCTGGTCAGCGACGTCTCCGTGCCGTTCATCGTCATGGAGCTCATTCAGGGGCGAACCGTTCGTGACATCGTGCGTAACGACGGCCCCCTGCACTACCAAGACGCCGCCCGCCTGCTGGAACCGGTGTGTCACGCGCTGCAGGCCAGCCACGATGCCGGCATCATTCACCGCGACATCAAGCCGGCCAACATCATGGTCACCCCCACCGGCGCGGTGAAAGTCATGGACTTCGGCATCGCGCGAGCCTTGGATGACTCCACCTCGGCGATGACCCAGACGTCCGCAGTCATCGGCACCGCGCAATACCTTTCCCCCGAACAGGCCCGCGGCAAGAACGCCGATGCGCGTTCCGACGTCTATGCCCTGGGCTGCGTGCTCTATGAGGTGTTGACGGGACGCGTCCCGTTTGAGGGCGAGACCCCGTTCGCAGTGGCGTATCAGCATGTGCAGGAGGACGCTGAGGCCCCGTCGTCTCGCATGAACACCTCCGATCTCTCCCCAACGGAGGCTGTGAACATTGACGCCGTGACGCTGACGGCCATGGCCAAGCATCCGGCGGATCGATACCAGTCCGCGGCCGAGTTGGGTGAGGACCTTGCCCGGCTGGGGCGCGGTGCCGTCACCCAGGCTGCGCGCTCCCATGTCCACCCAACCACGCATTCCACCTCGCACCCTGCAACCATGACCGCTCCGGCGGTAGCCAGTGGAAGCGCAGCAACCGCCGCGACCATGGCCGCCGGGCCGGCCGCTGCTGCACCGGCGCCCTACCCGGAGAGCAACCCTGCGCCGCGCTCCTCGGGCGGCAAGAGGCGCAAGGTGGAAGAAGACAACCGAGTGGTCAAGATCCTCGCCGCCGTGCTGGCTGGGGTGGTCTTGCTGGCTGGAGGGCTCTTTGCCTGGGACTTCTTTACCAACCCCTCCACCTCCCCGGATAAGCAGGCCCAGCCACAGCAAGCGTCGGTGACCGTGCCGGATGTGGCCCGCAAGCCCGCGAATGATGCCGAGCGCCAACTAGAGGCCCTGGGGCTGACCGTCGAGCGTGAGGATGCCCCGAGCCCGGACATTGCCGCCGGCCAGGCAATCTCCACGAATCCCTCTGCCGGTTCCTCGATGCCCAAGGGCGCCACCATCCGCCTGGTGGTGTCCACCGGCAAGGAGCTCACGGATGTTCCGGATCTGACCGGCTTGTCCCCGCAGGATGCCGGCAAGGCTCTGGAGGAGGCCGGACTGCGCCTATCCAGCCGGGTGGAGGAGGAGCATTCTGACTCCATTCCCGCAGGCTCGATCACCGGCCAGAACCCGCCAAAGGGCTCGCGCATCGCTAAGGGCACCGAGGTGTCCGTAACCGTCTCCAGTGGTCCGCAGACCGCGCGCATCCCCTCCCTGGACAACATGTCCTGGCAGGAGGCGCAGGCCACACTGTCCTCGCTCGGTTTCCGCCCCTCGCCGGAATACGTGGATTCCACCGAGGAGAAGGACCGCGTCCTGGCTGTGGGTGGGGCAGGTGACCAAGCTCCTGTGGGCTCGGAAATCATCGTGCGCGTATCCAATGGCATGCTCATGACCATGCCGGATATCTCCCGCTCCACGCCTGAGCAGGCAGTAAGCAAGCTGCGCCAGGCCGGTTGGAAGGGGGATCAAAGCTCGCTGCGTGCCGGTGATGCAGTGGCCACGCCGTCGCTGATCGATAACGGCCTGATCGGAGGAAGCCAGCCCGCTGCAGGTCAGACGATCCGCAAGGACGCCACCATTACCTACAACCCGTGGGTCTTTGACCTCGGTGCGCTAGCACCTAAGCCGGGTCGCTAGGGCCTGCTAGAGTTAGCGCGAATCCGCTTCCCGTACACACCATCTAAAAGGAGACCGCGATGCCCAAGGCGAAGGTGACACACTCGTCTACCGCCCAGTCCTCGACCTCGGTCAGCCGCACCCCGGTCCGAATCAATTCGGGGGGCACACCGCTGTGGTACAAGATCATCATGTTCGGCCTGATGCTCATCGGCCTGGCCTGGCTGATCGTGTTCTACCTGGCCTCTAGCCACATCCCCTTCATGGTGGATCTCGGCCCCTGGAACTACGCCATTGGCTTTGGCTTCTTCCTCGCAGGTCTGCTGATGACCATGGGGTGGAAATAGCTCTTTACCTGGGAATTTTCCCTAGTTCAGGCCCTTAGCCGCGTCACCGTGTTGAACGGCGGCGCGGTTTTGTTATGCCCACCTTGTGTACAAATCCCACAGACTTATCCACAGGGTGTGGAAGAATCTCTCTTCTGTGCATGATTCCCACAATTCCCCAGCCTGTGGATAAACCTGTGCACTACTTCCCCACCCAGGAGATGTGTTCGAGTAATTCCCGAAAATCCCAGGAAACCAGATTGCATTCACTCACACGTTCGGGGAATTACAAGAATGTGGTTATCCACAGTGTGGATAACTCTTGGGGATAACAAGATTCCACAAGCCGCCGTGGACAACTACAGGGTGTTATTCACATGGACCGCCCAGCCCGCTGCGACCGCGGTTAACAACGCAATGATCACCGCTGCCCGCACGCGTCGACGAGGCTCCGGTGACGTCACCGGCCAGGCTGCAACGGCCCCGACCAGGAATCCCCCGAGATGCCCCATCAAACTGATGCCGGGAACGATGACTGAGTACGCCAAGTTGGCTAACACCAGCACGATTGGAGCGCGCAGGTCTGCACCTCTCCGTGCGCTCACCCCCACCAACACGGCCATAACGGCATAGACCGCTCCGCTGGCCCCGGCGGTGGGCGTGTTCGGGTTAAACAGGAGCACCAGCGTGGAGGCGCCGAGCAGACCTGCGAGATAAACCAGCACATAGCTCAGCCAGCCCAGGTCGCGTTCTACCTCGCGGCCCAGCAACGCCAGCATGAACATGTTCGCAATCAGATGCCCTGCACTGAGATGAAGGAACCCGCTGGTAATAGTGCGGGTCCAGCCCCACGGTTGCCCGGCCGCAACAGGCCCCCACAGCATCAACTGCTGGCCCAACGGACTATTAATGGCGTCAGATGAGGATTGCCCGATGGTAACGAGGAACACCACAAGGCACACCATGGTGATGGCAAAGGTCACCGGGGCCTGGCGGATCTTAATGAATGCGTCGATGTTCACGCCCCCAGCTAACCAAAACGCGCAGCAGGCAGCAGGAAAATTCGCCTGGCCTCAGGCGCAAAAACGTCCCCCTCCCACGGGTGTGGAAGAGGGACGTCGTCGAAAAGCGACGCTTAAGCGATCTCGATGGACTCGATCTTCACGTCCTCGACCGGGCGATCCATGCGACCAGTGCGGACCTTGGCAATCTTGTCCACAACGGCCTGGGATGCCTCGTCGGTGACCTCACCGAAGATGGTGTGGTGGTTGTTCAGGTGCGGGGTCGGCGCCACAGTGATGAAGAACTGGGAACCGTTGGTACCCGGGCCGGCGTTAGCCATGGCCAGCAGGTACGGGCGATCGAAGGTGAGCTCCGGGTGGAATTCATCCTGGAACTGGTAACCCGGGCCACCACGGCCGGTGCCGGTCGGGTCGCCGCCCTGGATCATGAAGCCGTCGATAATGCGGTGGAAGATCGCTCCGTCGTAGAACGGGCCGGTGCTCTCGCCCTTGGCGTTCTGTGCGGAGTACTCCTTGGTGCCCTGGGCCAGGCCGACGAAGTTGTCGACGGTCACCGGGGCGTGGTTGCCAAACAGATCGATGACGATGTCACCGTGGTTGGTCTTCAGCGTTGCGGTCTGAGTTTTGTTGCTCATGGCGCACCATCATACGCGCCTGCGCGCGCCTTATCAGTGACATGCTCATTCGCCTCGCGGCCCGGGTAGCGGCCCAGGGCGTAGAGCACCAGCAGGGCTGCGAGCAGAACGTAGGTGCCCACCAACACGCCGGGCTGGATGGGGTCAATAAACCCGGTGAAGGGCCGGAAGTACAGTGGGGCAATAAGAACGGGCAGTCCGATCTTGAGGTATTCGTGGCAGCGCATGGCGGCGATGCCGGCGATGATGGCCACGACCATGACAAAGTAGTGCGTCCACACAATGGAGGAATACAGCGAGCTCAGCACCACCGCACCGGTGGCCAACAGCTCAAAGGCCCCGTGGCGCCGCCACACAGCGAGCCCAACCACGACCAGGGCAACCGCCGCTACCAAGGCGAACTGTGCAATGCCATAAATTGCCGGCGGGTCCACGATGGTGAGTACGCCGGTGAGGTAATCGGTTTGCCGGTCGGCCATAAAGATCGAGTCGAAGGACAGGTTATTGGGATTAACCAAGCCCACGCTGGAGATGCGCTTGAGGTTGTCCACCCACGCGGCAAAGAGCGCGGGACCACCCAGGACAAATGCCGCAATGACGCCCGCAACGGTGCCCACCGCTGCCACTATTGCCGCTTTTCGACGCCCCTTGAACAACGCCAGCAACACAATCAGCGAAACGGGGGTCAGCTTAACCAGCGCGACCACCGCCAGAGTCAACCCAGCCCACACCGGATAGCGCTTGGAAGCAGCCAGGGCGAAAAGGGCTCCGCCGTAGATCAGCAACGATGTTTGTCCATAAATGAAGATGAACTGCGCCGGCTCGGACACGGAGAGCACCAGGCTGGCCGGGGCCAGGTACTTAAACGGCATGGGTCGCTTGAACCAGAGGTAATAGCTGGAGGCAATAAGCACCACCAAAGCAACAGCGCTGGCAAACGTGAGCAGCAGCGTACTTGTGGTGTAGCTCATGATGGTGGTCAGCGGCGAAATCGCATAGGCCACCAGCGGGCTGTGTACGAAGGGGTGCCCCGTGAGGTCAACGAGGTGTTCCTGTTCCAGAATGTCCGCCACATAGCGTGGCCAGACGTCTCCCCCGATGGCGGAGAAGTTCTCCGGGATGGAGTCATAAAGGTGCGCGGTGTCTCCTCCGCGCACCATCTTTCCGGCTACCCAAAGCGAGAGCCAGTCGTTGGCAAACAGGCGATCCTTCCACAACACGGTGGTGACCAACCCGAAGATGACGGCCCAAACGCCACCCTCCCAGCCGATCACAGAACCGGGGAAGGTACCGCGGCGTCTACGAGGAGAACGCCTGCTCAGGCTATCCATACGAGGGTGTGTTTCCATGCTGCTCACTGGACAAACCCTACGCTAAAGCCGGGAAAACCCCGGGACGCCACAGCGTTCCGGGGCCCATCGAATGCTTGCTAGGAGCGAGCGGCAAGCACCTTCGTGCGCGCCTCAACGAGGTTGCCCAAAGACGCCTTGGTCTCCTCGTAACCGCGGGTCTTCAGACCGCAGTCCGGGTTGATCCACAGGCGCTCGGCGGGAACGTGCTCGAGGGCGGCCTCGATGAGTCCGGTCAGCTCCTCCACACTCGGCACACGCGGAGAGTGGATGTCCCAGATGCCCGGGCCGATCTCGGAGTGGAAGTTGTCATTCAGATCCACCAGGAGCTCCATGCGCGAGCGGGCGGCCTCGATGGAGGTCACGTCCGCGTCCAGAGCGGCCACGGCGTCGATGATCTGGCCGAACTCGGAGTAGCAAAGGTGCGTGTGGATCTGCGTCTCCGGCTTCGCATCCAGCGCCACCAGGCGGAAGGAGCGAATGGACCAATCCAGGTAGGCCGGGCGGGCATCCTCGCGCAGCGGGAGCAACTCGCGCAGGGCCGGCTCGTCGATCTGAATGATGTTGATCCCGGCGGCTTCCAGGTCGCGGACTTCGTCGGCAAGCGCCAGCGCAATCTGATCGGCGGAGACCGCAAGATCGACGTCGTCGCGGGTAAACGACCACGCCAGAATGGTCACCGGGCCGGTCAGCATGCCCTTGACCGGCTTGTCGGTCAGCGACTGTGCGTAGGCTGACCACTCCACCGTCATGGCCTCCGGGCGGGAGACGTCGCCCACCACGATCGGCGGACGGGTGCAGCGCGAGCCGTAAGACTGGACCCAGCCGTTCTGGGTGGCCACGAAGCCGTCGAGAAGCTCGGCGAAGTACTGCACCATGTCATTGCGCTCGGCCTCACCGTGCACCAGCACGTCCACGCCCAGGTCTTCCTGCAGCTTGATCACATCCGCGATCTCGCGACGCAGTGCCTCGACATACTGCTCATCGGTGAGTTCGCCGGCACGGTGCTTCGCGCGCGCGGTGCGGATCTCCGTGGTCTGCGGGAAGGAGCCGATGGTCGTGGTGGGCAGCTGCGGCAGTCCCAGGGAGGACTGTGCTTGTCGACGCCCCTCAAACTCCGGCTGGCGTGCCACCTGGCCAGTTCCCAACGCGGCGGTGCGCTCCTGCACGTCGGTACGGCGGGTCCGCTCGGACTCTGCACGGGTGCGAATTGCCCGCTCAGAACGTGCGAAGGCAGCCTCGTCCTTGGTGTGCAGGGCAACGACCTCGGCGATCTTCTCGTCGGCGAAGGCCAGCCAGCCGGCCACGTCCACCGGCAGGTCCGGCTCGGCGTCCAGGGTGTGCGGCACGTGCTGCAGGCTCACGGAGGTGGAGATGCTGACCTCGCGCTCACCCAGGCGGCCGATGACCTCTGCGCGCTCGGCGAGGTTAGCGGCCCACACGTTGCGGCCGTCGATCACACCAGCAACCAGGTGGGTTCCCTCGCCCACGGCGGCAGCCACGCGCTCGGGGTAGTCCGGATCGGCGGCCAGGGTTGCCGGGGCCAGGTCCACGTGCAGGGCCTCGGGAGCCGCATCTGCCAGAGCTTGCAGCCCGGCGCGCAGGGATCCGTACGGGGTGGTGATCAGCACGTTCGGGCGCTGCTCGCCCACCGCCGGCTCGAGCAAGCGGGTGTGAGCCTCGCGGGCCAGCTCGGCCAGGCGCTCATCGCCCGGGCCCAGGTCAGCAACCAGCGCGGGCTCGACCAGCTGGACCCAATCCACTCCGTCTTCGGCCAGCGCGGTGAGGACCTCGGCATAGGCGGTGACCAGATCGTCGAGACGCTCGAGCGGCTCTCCTGCGCCCTCGGCGGCCTTGGCCAGAGCCAGCAGGGTCACGGGGCCGACCAGGACCGGGCGCACCGTGAAGCCAGCCTCGCGGGCCTCGCGCACAATGGAGAGCACGCGCTCAGTATCCGGGGTGAAGGCCTCGGTGCCCACCTCCGGCACGAGGTAGTGGTAGTTGGTGTCAAACCACTTGGTCATCTCCAGCGGAGCCTCGTTGGCGTTACCGCGGCAGAGGGCGAACTCCTCGTCGAGGGTGTTGGCGCGCACCACGCCGACGGTCAGCGCGGTCTGCAGGACCTGGTCGTAGTAAGCCACGTCTGCGGGGATGGCGTAGTCCTCGTTGAGTCCGGCGTCAGTCAGGCGAGCGTAGGTGTCCACGCGCAGGGCGTGGGTGGCCGTGGTGAAGGCCTGCTCGTCGATGCGACCCGCCCAGTAGGCCTCGAGGGCCTTTTTGAGCTCACGGTTCGGGCCAATGCGGGGGTAGCCCTCAATGGTTACAGCAGGAAAAGAAGTCATGGGGAGTCCTTAATTAACTGTTGGAATCGTGTCGCTTTTCGCGGGGGCTCCCGGTGCAAGCAAGTGGTGTGCTCTTAGGCCGAGTGGCGGAACGGGCTCGGCGCCTCGATGGGCCGCGATGGTCTCACCCCGGAGCGTTCGAGTAACTCCTTGGTGACCACCGCATCATTGTGGGTGTACACGTGCAGTCCGCCTGCCCCTCCGGCCAGAACCTCACGCGCCAAACGCGAGCTCAGCTCCAGACCGGTCTCGAGTTCGACATCGGGGCCGAACTTAGCGGCTACGGACAGCTCCTCAATGATGTGCTCCGGAACCTTCACTCCGGCCAGCTTGCCCATGCGCATCAGCCGAGAGACCGACGTCATGGGCATGATGCCCGGAATGAGCGGAATGGTCACGCCCGCCAGGCGCGCCTTACGCACAAAGTTCAAGTAGTCCTCTGCCTCGAAAAACAGCTGGGTGATGGCAAAATCCGCACCCAGGCGCTGCTTGGCCAGCAGGACGTCGAAATCCTCGTCCTCGCTGCGACTTTCCGCGTGCCCCGAGGGGTAGCAGGCCACGCCCACGGCTACGGAGCCGGCGGCAAAGCGCGCGGCTTGACGCTTCTCGACGTCCCGAATCACCCGGATAAGATCCGTCGCATGCTGCAGGTAACCCGCCGGGAGCGACGTTTCGCCGACCGGCAGGTCTCCGCGCAGGGCGAGGATGCCGCGCACGCCAGCGTCGACCAGTTCGTTGATGCCGCGCACCATCTCGGTGGCCGGGCCCGTCGTGCAGGCCACGTGGGCCAGCGGGCGCAGTCGCGTGGTCTCGGTGATGTAGCGAATCAGGGCGGTGGTTCCCTCCAGCCAGCCCGAGCGCTGGGAGCTGGTGACGGCGATGTAGTCAGGCCGGTAGGCCTCGACTTCTGCCAGAAGAGCGTCGAGCTTGGCGACGTCCGCCTCTACCCCATAGCGGGGAGGAATAACCTCAAAGGACAGCGCGATGCGATCCCATGCGTGGTGTTCGGGGGTAGCCTGCTCGAAGGAATTCACAGGCGCAGAGGCCGAGATCCTTCCAGCGGCCGGTGCGTATGCGCACATTGGGCCTCAACCATCCGTTTCTAAGAAATCGTGATGTGTGTACTGGAATTGTGATGCAGGGCTCTGCGTTGGTGACTAAACCTAGGACGGGCCACGTCGGGCGTGGAAGCGCATTCGTCTGGTAGTACCTTGAAAATGTCTGTGAGCTGTACGTTTGCCGATGCATGCAGTGAATAAAATTAGTTGTCCGCCGTGGGTGCGCTGGGCTTACTAGAGTGGGAACTTATGAATCCCATGCTGATCAAACAGGGTCTGAGCATCGCCTCCCAGATCCGTTCCGCAATGAAGGAAAACAAGCTGAAGAATCAGCGCACCGTCTACGACCAGTTGCGTGAGTCTTCGGCCAACACCGCCGATCTTCGCGATTACCTCCGCGCACTGGATGCGAAGGATCGTGCCGAGCGCGATCCGGAAGAGGCCGAGGCACGCATCACCCGCCGCGCCGCCGCCGGCCCGATTGTCCAGGGTGTGCGCGTGCGCCTGGAGAACGCTCGTGACCAGCTGCGTCACGACTCCGAGGCTGCCGACTCCTTCGACCTGGACAAGGCCAAGCGTCGCTTGAACCTGCTGGCCGAAGATGTGGACGAGAAGCGCAAGAAGGCCGTGAAGAAGCTCAAGCCGCTGCGCGCTAAGGCAAAGAAGCGTTCGGCTCGCGTGGAAAAGGCCGCCAACAAGGCACGTGCGCGCGCCGAGAAGAAGGTGCGCAAGCAGGCCGCTACCGCCAAGAAGCGCGCCCAGCGTCGCTCCCGCTCCTCCTTCGGAGCCGGCAAGACGTTTGGCCTGATCAGCCTGCTAGCAGCCATCGCCGGTGCTATTTACTGGTTCCTCCTGCGCAAGCCCGCCGCCGAAGAGGCAGACGCTACTCCCCCGCGCGTTGAGGAGCACTCCGGCGAGAAGTCCGCCACGCTGGTCTACTCCTCCACCACCGAGGACGATTCCGCGAAGAACGACTCCCAGGACACTCCGAAGGAGACCCGGAAGGATACTCCGCGTCCGGCCGGTGAGCTCGCCGAGGACCCGGCCGAGCGCGATGAGGAACTGCTGGGTTCCATCGACGAGCAGCTTGAAGCCCACCGTCGCTCCGAGGACGCCGTCGCCGAGGCCTCCACCGGTGCGGACGACGCAGCCGAGGCTCTGCGCGAGGAGGCCGCCAAGGCCCAGCGTGAGTTCGACGCCAAGTACGGAGACGGCTCCAAGTAACCCAGAGCTTCTTCTCACTCGCCCTGCGAGTACCGCGGTTGGCTACTAGATTCCCTGGTAGCCAACCGTTTTTGTCTTTTTGGAGGAATAAGAAATGCGCATGAACGCCATCGTGGTCAACCTCGGTGTAGGTGAGACCCTGTACTTCAAGCACAACGACGAGCTGCTGGAGCAGATCAAGACGGCAGTCGATTCCGATGGGTCAGTCACCGCTACCGACCTCAATGATCGGGAAATCACTTTCACCGGTGCGGAGATCAAGGACGTGGATGTGCAGCGCATCGAGGATTCTGCCGTCGTCGACTAGGTTTCGGCGGTTAACCGGGGTTGTGGTCCTGGTCTACACTCAATCGGTCGATCGACGGCTCTACCTCGGGTTTTACCGCGCAGGTCGTCTATTGATGTCGTCCGGGGGTCTGACCTGCTCACTTATGCTTTCCACTTGCAGCTCCGTATCCAGCAGTGCCAGTGACTAGACCCACCGAGGCGTGGTTTGGCAACAATGCAGTACGGACGACCGTAGTTTCGGGCCCGGGTGTACGACAAAGTTGCCACAATCAGTCGAGCCGGATTCTAACCCACCACCGTCAACACCCGCGAGCTACGCTCGGGCCAGATTGCACCTCAACCCCCGACCCCAAGCACCACAAAACCCCCCGGCCGAAAGCCGGGGGTTTATCTGTGGAGCATAGGAGAATCGAACTCCTGACCTTCTGCTTGCAAAGCAGATGCTCTACCAATTGAGCTAATGCCCCATTTTTGTTCCGTGGTGGGCCTAGCAAGAATCGAACTTGCGACCTCATCGTTATCAGCGATGCGCTCTAACCGACTGAGCTATAGGCCCTCGGAACGAGTAGTTACTTTACTCATGAGCTCCCAAAGCAACAAATCACCCGGTCAGAACGCATTTCTGCCTTGCTTAACCGGGTGATTTCTACGAACGTCGTAAAGCTAGTTTTCTACGACGTCCGCCGTCTCCACCTCGAGGGCGCCCACGAGCCCCACGATGGCGTTGTAGATCAGCGCGCCGATCGGAGCGAGCACCGTCAGCAGCACGGCCAGGATCGCTCCCATCAGGGCACCAAGGCCCACGACGAGGCCGAATCCGATCTTCTGCGAGCCACCGACACCTCCCAGCACGGAGTTGACGGACGCCCAGATGCCGGCGAGATCCATGCCCAGGTACAGCAGGATCACGGCGATCATCCACGCGATGAAGCCCACCAGGGAGGTCGCAGCAGCGACCTTGAAGGCAGAGATGGGGGAAACGTGGGTCAGGGCCACGTAGCGGCTAGTCATTAGGACTCCTCACCTTCGGAAGCCTCAGGAGCCTCGGCTCCCTCGGTGCGCACACCCGGGATCTCATTGCGGGCCTCCTCGACGGACTTTTCGCCCTTGGCCACTGCGTGTGCGACGTCCTCACCCTCGTCCTCGACGTTCTTGTCGATCGCGAGCAGGTCCACGCCGTCCTCCAGATTGACCAGTCGCACGCCCATCGTGGCGCGCGAGGACGGCCGGATCTGGGCGACCTCGGTGCGGATGACACCGCCAGCGGAGGTGATGGCAAAGATCTGGGTGTCGTCTTCCACTGCCAGTGCGCCGATGAGCTTGCCGCGCTTGGGGGTGTACTTGAAGGTCATCACGCCCATGCCGCCACGGCCCTGGGTGGCGTACTCCTCGATCGCGGTGCGCTTGCCGTAGCCGCCCGAGGTGGCCACCAGCAGGAACTCACCATCGTGGACCACGGTCATGGCCAGCAGCTGGTCGTCGTTCTTGAAGCGCATGCCCTTCACGCCGGCGGTAGCGCGACCCATCGGGCGCAGCTGATCGTCGTCGGCCGTGAAGCGGATGGCCTGGCCCTGCTCGGAGACGAGCAGGATGTCATCGCCTTCGTCCACCAGCTGAGCGCCGATCAGGCTGTCATCCTCGTTGAGGTTGATGGCGATCAGGCCGGCGTGGCGTGCAGACTCGTAGTCGGTCAGGCGGGACTTCTTCACCCGGCCATGCTTGGTGGCCAGGACCAGGTACGGCGCGTCCTCGTAGGAACCGATCTGGATGACCTGCGCGATGCGCTCCTCCGGCTGCAGCTCCAGCAGGTTGGCCACGTGCTGGCCGCGGGCGGCGCGTCCGGCCTCGGGCAGCTCGTAGGCCTTGAGGCGGTAGACGCGGCCGAAGTTGGTAAAGAACAGGATCCAGTCGTGCGTGGAGCAGATGAAGAAGTTCTTGACCACGTCATCCTGCTTCAGCTCCGCTCCGCGCACGCCCTTGCCGCCGCGCTTCTGCGACTTGTAGGCATCCACCTTGGTGCGCTTGGCGTAACCGGTCTGGGTGATGGTGACCACCACGTTCTCGCGGGCGATGAGGTCCTCGGCGTTGACGTCGCCGGTATCGGCAATGAGCTTGGTACGACGCTCGTCGCCGTACTTGTTCACGATCTCCTGGAGCTCGTCGCGCACAATCGCGCGCTGACGCTCGGGGCGAGCCAGGATGTCCTTCAGATCGGCGATTTCCTTCTCGATCTCGGCCAACTCGTCGATGATCTTCTGGCGCTCCAGAGCGGCCAAGCGGCGCAGCTGCATGGCCAGGATGGCGTCTGCCTGGATCTCGTCGACGTCGAGAAGCTCCATCAAGCCGGTGCGGGCCTCATCCACCGTCGGGGAGCGGCGAATCAGGGCGATGACCTCGTCGAGCATGTCCAGCGCCTTGACCAGACCGCGCAGGATGTGGGCGCGCTTCTCGGCCTCATCCAGACGGTACTGGGTACGGCGGACGATGACCTCGATCTGGTGGCGCACGTAGAACGTGAGCATCTGGTCCAGGCGCAGGGTGCGCGGCACGCCATCGACGATGGAGAGCATGTTGGCGGAGAAGTTCGTCTCCAGCTGCGAGTGCTTGTACAGGTTGTTGAGCACCACGCGCGGAACGGCGTCGCGCTTAAGCGTGACCACAATGCGCATGCCCACGCGATCCGAGGACTCATCCTCAATGCGCGAGATGCCCGCCAGCTTGCCGGCCGTGATCTGGTCGGCGATGTTGGAGATGAGGTTGTCCGGGTTAACCGTGTACGGCAACTCGGTAATCACGATGGTCTGGCGGTTGCCCACCTCTTCCATCTCGGCCACACCGCGCATGCGGATGGATCCGCGACCGGTGGTGTAGGCATCGTGAATGCCCTGGGTGCCCACGATCTGCGCGGCCGTCGGGAAGTCCGGGCCCTTGACGTACTTCATGCACGCCTCGAGGCGCTCTGTCTCGCTGGACTCGTGGTTGTCCAGGATCCAGAAGATGGCGTTGGCCAGCTCGGTGAGGTTGTGCGGCGGGATGTTGGTGGCCATACCCACGGCGATGCCGTTGGAGCCGTTCATGAGCAGGTTGGGCACGCGCGAAGGCAGCACGTCCGGCTCTTGGGTCTTGCCGTCGTAGTTCGGGGAGAAGTCGACGGCGTTCTCGCGGATGTCGCGAACCATCTCCATGGCGATCGGAGTCAGGCGGCACTCCGTGTAACGCATGGCCGCCGGGCCGTCATTACCGCGGGAGCCGAAGTTACCTTGCCCGTCGATAAGCGGGTATCGCATGGACCACGGCTGCGCCAGGCGCACCAGGGTGTCGTAAATGGCCACGTCACCGTGCGGGTGGAACTGACCCATCGTGTCCGAGACCGGACGTGCCGACTTCACATACGAACGCTCCGGGCGGTAGCCCGAGTCAAACATCGCGTAGATGATGCGGCGGTGCACCGGCTTCATGCCGTCACGCACCTCAGGCAGCGCGCGGCCCACGATCACGCTCATGGCGTAATCGATGTAGCTGGTCTGCATCTCCTCATTTAGGTCGATGGGCATGATGCGGTCGTAACCGCCACCATCTCCCGTTCCGACGCCAGATCCTGGCTTGTCGTCGCTCACGTGTACCTCATTCTTGATGGAGTGTAGGTTTGCCTCGATTCTACTGGTTTTTAAGGCTTTTTCGCTTCTCGACGTGCTACCACTCTGGTATCACTAGTGGCTATGGCGATGACCCTAAGGCTCTCTGCAGAACAAGACCGCGCCCTGGAAATGCTGGCGCGCACCCAGGGTGTGAGTAAGCACGAAGCGGCCGTGCGGGCGATTGTCGGCGCTGCCGCCCGGACTGTCCATCACGAGGACATTGCGCAAATTGCGCGAACGACGCTGGCTAGCTACCGCCGCGCAGAGGAGCGTTTAGGCCTGTGAGGGGGCTCAACCTCGAAGACCTGGTAGTCGTGTGTGATGCGCTGGGCCTGGAAATACGTTCATATTCCGGATTGGCTGCCGTGGCGGCGGTAACCAACCCGCACCTCATGGGCATCCCGGTGCACTCCAGCCAGCAAGATCAGGCCCGCGCTGTGCGCGAGACCGTGCATCGTCTCGAGCCTCTGCGCGAGGGCAACGGGCTTCTTGTCAGTGCGCTCATCGACGTCCTGGCACACCTGAACTCTCAACCTCCGGTTGAGTAAGTAGCGTCTGTTGTGAAAGCCATGTTACTTTTGGGGCCGTTGTGGTTGCAGTGGCTTCTGAGGTTACTGTGGCGGAAGAGCTGCAACAAGTGCAGGCGGTTGCCTATCCCCTCTCTGTGGTGGACGAGGGTGTAGGCAGCCGCCTGATTGTGTTGATCAATAGTGGGGCAGATCCGCTTTTGGGCAGGACACTCGTTGGTGTTACCGGTGCGTTTTTGGCTTCCGGTCGTCACTAAAACCGGGTTTGCACACAGTGACCTGGGTTTTTAACCGTCGAGAAGCCTTTTGGTGACGACCGGAAGCCTCATCAAATCTGGTATTCCATCAACTCGGTCACGCGGCGCTGATGATGAACAATGGGCCGACCAATCTTGGGGTCGTGCAAGACGTTATCCACTGCCAGAACGACAAAGATGTGGTCGCCCATCTCGATCTCACGCTCGATGTGGCAGACCAGGCTCGTCGGAGCATCAGCGATGATGATGGCACCCGCATCCGCCCGGTAGGTCGAGCCGACCAGGCGCTCGTGAGAGGGCAGCGAATATGAGTCGATCAAACCGGAGTGTCCTCCGGTCAGGATGTTTATGCCCAGCGAGGTGGCCTCACGCAGGAGGGGCCACGTCGATGATCCGCGCTTGACGGAGATTCCCACGAGGGCGGGGTCGTCGGAAAGCGCGACGAAGGAACTGAGCACCATCGCAATATCCTGCTCCCCCACCCGGGCCGCCACGGCGGTGATGGGTGTGGGGATCGCACGGTAAACATCAGCGATAGTGGGCACGGTGAGCTTCCTCCTCAAACTTTGCTAGACAGCATAGTCTATAGAGGATAGACCCATCCGTACACACTGGGCGCTAAGGCCTAGACAAGGCCTAGACGTCGAGGAAGCGCACGTCCTTAGCCTTGCGGGTAATAAAGGAGCGGCGAGCTGCGACGTCGTCGCCCATGAGGACGCTGAACAGCTCGTCGGCACGCTGGGCGTCTTCCATCTCCACCTGGCGCAGGATGCGCGTCTCCGGGTTAAGCGTGGTCTCCCAGAGCTCGGAGGGGTTCATCTCGCCGAGACCCTTGTAACGCTGGATGCCGTCATCGGTGTTGATCTTGCGGCCAGCGTTGAGGCCCTCTTCCAGCAGCTCGTCGCGCTGCGCGTCAGAGTAGGCGTAGCCGGGCTCGCCGGACTTCCACTTGAGCTTGTACAGCGGCGGGTTAGCCAGGTAGACGTGGCCGTTCTCGATCAGCTGCGGCATGAAGCGGAAGACCAAGGTCAACAGCAGGGTGGCGATGTGCTGGCCGTCGACATCCGCATCGGCCATGAGCACAAACTTGTGATAACGCAGCTTGGAGATGTCGAACTCCTCGTGTATACCGGTACCCAGCGCCGTGATGATCGCCTGGACCTCGGCATTCTTGAGCACCTTGTCCATGCGGGCCTTCTCCACGTTCAGGATCTTGCCGCGAATCGGCAGGATGGCCTGGTACATGGAATCGCGGCCCTGCTTGGCGGAACCACCTGCGGAGTCGCCCTCCACGATGAACAGCTCGGCCTGGTCCGGGGTCTTGGTACGGCAATCAGAGAGCTTGCCAGGCAGGCCGCCGATGTCGGTGGCGGACTTGCGGCGCACCAGGTCGCGCGCCTTGCGGGCAGCGATGCGGGCCTGGGAGGACGCCACGGCCTTGTTCACCACGGCCTTGGCCTCAGCTGGGTTGGCGTCGAACCAGAAGGAGAGGTGCTCGTTGACGGCCTTCTGCACGAACGAGCGGATCTCGGTGTTGCCCAGCTTGGTCTTGGTCTGACCCTCGAACTGGGGATCACCCACGCGCACCGAGATGACTGCGGCCAGGCCCTCACGGCAGTCCTCGCCGCTGAGCTTCGGGTCCTTCTCCTTGACCAGCTTGTTCTCGCGCGCGTACTTGTTCATCAGGGAGGTCAGCGCGGAGCGGAAGCCCTCCTCGTGCGTACCACCCTCATGGGTGTTGATGGTGTTGGCAAAGGTGTGCACGGACTCCTGGTAGCTGGAGTTCCACTGCATCGCGATCTCGACCTCGTGGTCCTCGCCCTTGGCCTCCAGGGAGATGACCGACGGGTGGACGGCAGTCTTGGTCTTGTTCAAGTGCTGGACGTAGTCCACCAGCCCCTCCGGGTAGTGGTACGTCACCGACTTCTCGCGCGGGGCCTTCTTCTGCTCGGACTTTTCATCCTGGTCAGAAGCGTCGTCGCTAAGCGCGACCTCACCGATGGCCGCATCGTCGAAGGAATCGCCGTCGAGCTCCTGAGCCGTGTCACCCTCCTGCGCGAGTGCCTCGAGCTCGAGCTCCTCGGCGCTCACGCGCTCGTCGCGCAACGTGATGGTCAGGCCCTTGTTCAAAAAGGCCATTTCCTGCAGGCGCTTGGCGATGGTGTCGAAGTTGAAGTCGACCGTCTCAAAGATGTCCGGGTCCGGCCAGAAGCGCTGGGAGGTACCGGTACCGCGGGCATTCTCACCCTCGATGAGCTCCTCCGGAACGGCCTTGTCAAAGTTCTGGTACCAGTGCTTGCCGTCACGCTTGATGTGCGTCTCCATGCGCGTCGACAGCGCGTTCACCACGGAGATACCCACGCCGTGCAGACCACCGGAGACCGCGTAGGAATCGGAGTCGAACTTGCCGCCAGCGTGCAGCTGAGTCATAACCACCTGCACGGTCGGAGCGCCGGAGGCGTGCATGTCCACCGGGATACCGCGGCCGTTATCCACGACCTCCACGCCGCCGTCCTTGAGCAGCGTCACGGTGACCTTGTCGGCGTATCCCGCCATGGCCTCGTCGACGGAGTTGTCCACGACCTCCCACACAAGGTGGTGGAGGCCACGCACGCCGGTCGAACCGATGTACATACCTGGGCGCTTGCGGACGGCTTCCAGGCCCTCCAGGATCGTGATCGATGAGGCGTCGTAATGGGGTTGAGCAGTAGCCACCGGGCGTGCACTCCCTAAATTAGAAATTCGTTTGCTTAGACCGCCTTATTCTACACCCGCCCTACCCCAGACCCGGGTTAGGCCTCGCGGGCGCGAGAGGGCCGTGTGTGCCCCGCTGACGGCATTTCCCCAGGTCGCGTTTTGCAGGACTATCCGTAGGTATCGCGCGGGCCCCGGCCTTTGACGTGCAACGCGCCCTTACGCCAGCTTGGTGCTGAGGGCCCGAAGATTTTCAGCTGCGTAATCACATCGTTGCCGATCTTGGCCGCAATCGACTGCAGAATCGTCCGCTGCATGTATTTCAGATTCGTCGCCCACGCAGTAGAGGTGCACGTGATAAACAACGCGCCGTCTTTGACCATCTCCACCTTGGTGTGCGCGGCGATCTGCTCCCCGACCAGGTCCTCCCAGTGCCCGGAGACCCACCCCACGGCAAGCTCGTGGCTCCACCCGCGCTGGGCGATCTCCTTGCCCAACACGGCACCAAGTGCTGGGACGTTCATGGATTTCGCTTGTCGACGCCCATCCGGCCCCGTCATTCGACCCGGGCCGCGATACCGCGGACGCTGGATATTTGAAAGTACATCCTGATCAGGAGAAACTCCGGGAATCGTGGCTTCTGGCACGTCCGCCAACTTCACCTTGCGCGCTGGCCTGTCCAGGCGGGGTAGCTTGTGTCCTCGCTTGCGCGCCTCCGCGCGAATGTGTTCGAAAGCATCAGCCACGGGATCGTGGCCAGCCTGCTCGCTCGTCACGATTGTTCCTCAAGAACGGAACAGCGACCCTCGTCGGTCTGTACCACGGACACGTTATGGCGCTGAATCACGGCATCGGCGAGGTTGGACGGCAAATCCTCATCAACTGCCGCGGTGATCAGGGTTTGCTCCGCCTGGGCTGCCACCGCAACTAGCTTCTCCCTGCGCTTGGCATCCAGCTCCGAGAACACATCGTCCAGGATGAGGACGGGATCGGACCCGGCCGCGGCCCGCATGACCTCAAACTCCGCCAGGCGCAGGGACAGGGCAAATGACCAGGTCTCGCCGTGGCTAGCAAAACCCTTGGCCGGCTGGTCACCGAGGTTGAGCTGCAGGTCGTCTCGATGCGGCCCCACCAGCGACATGCCCCGCTCGATTTCGCGCTGGCGGCGAGCCCCAAGCTGGCTCAGCATCGCCGCCTCGAGAATCTCTGGGTCGCCGGGGATGTCTTGGTCCTCCGGGAAAATACTGGAGCGATACTGCGCGCCCGCCGGGCGGGACTCGGGTGCGATCGAGGCGTAGGCGTCGTGGATCCGCTCGTGCAATTCACGCACCAGCTCCAGGCGGGCGGCCGTGACCTGGGCGCCGAGGTGTGCCAACTGACCATCCCACACGTCCAGGGTGGCCAGGGCACTTGCTCCGTCGGCGTCGTCATAACCACGGCGCAAGGAGAATCCGGCGTTCTTCAGCAGGGCGTTGCGCTGCTTGAGCACCTTGTCATAGTCGGCCTTCACCCCAGCCTGGCGAGGGGTTTTCGCGGCAATGATTGCATCCAAGTAGCGGCGACGCTCCGCCGGCTCACCTTTGACCAGGGCGAGGTCCTCCGGGGCGAACAACACGGAGTGCGTGACCCCCAGCAGTTCCCGGGGGGACTTCAGCCTCGTGCGGTTGATCTGAGCTTGATTGCCGGCATGCGGCTTGATCAGCAGGTGGCTGGTGAGCTCGCGGCCCTGGTTGACGGTGGTCGCAGAGATTCGCGCGTCGTTGGCACTCGTACGAACCAGCGGCGCATCGACGCTGACCCGGTGCGATCCGAGGCGCGAAAGATAGCCGATGGCCTCGACGATGTTGGTCTTGCCGTACCCATTGCGGCCGACAAACACCGTGACACCGGGGGCGAGGTCGATGTCCAGCTCGGGCCAGGAGCGGAAATCACGCAGCTCAAGGTGCCTAATGTGCACTGCGGACTTCACCCCTCACATCGAACTGCGTTTCTACCTCCACGCCGTGTCACACCGAATCGGTGACCGAGCTAGAACTTAGCCCGGCAGGCGAACCGGCATGAGCAGGTAGGTGAAGTTGGTCTCCGGTGTGGGGAACTCACCTTCGGCATTGGCCTCCGGAAGCTCCTCCGGCTCCGGAATGAGAATGGCCGGGCGCGAGGGCTCGGTGAATCCGAAAACGACGCGATCGGTGCGAACCACGGAAAGCCCGTCCTTGAGGTAACCCGGGTTGAAGGCAATGATCAGGGAATCACGCCCCGTGAAGGCACACTCCAGCGTTTCCTCGGCGTGGCCAGAGTCGGACCCGCCAGCGGAAAGAACCACCTGGCCCGGGGAAAACTCCATGCGGATCTGCGCGTTGCGGTCGGTGACCAGGCTGACGCGGCGGATTGCCTCCTGCAGGGGGGCGATGGCCACCGATGCCATGGACGTGTGCGTCTTGGGCAACAGCGGGGCGATGTTGGGAAACTCCGCATCGAGCATGCGCGTGGTGGTCTCCCGGCTACCGGAGTGCAGACCGAACAGGCCCTCTCCACCGACCGACTCGCCGGTGCCCACAGCGATCTCGATGTTGTCGCCCAGGGAGGTATCGAGCGTGCGGGCGTTGTCCTGCAAGGACTTGGCAGGGACCAACAACTTGGCCTTCACGTCAGCAGAAGCCGGTGCCCAGGACACCGTGCGCACTGCCAGACGGAAGCGGTCGGTGGCGGCGAGCTTGATGTCCTCACCGTCGATTTCCACGTTGACGCCGGTGAGCATGGGCAGCGTGTCATCGCGTCCGGCTGCAGCAGCCACCTGGGTGACAGCTTCTACGAACAGTGAGGGGTCGATGGTGCCGGTGACCTCAGGCAGGGTGGGCATCTGCGGATAGTCATCCAGCGGGATGAGCGGAAGCTCGAAGCGGGACGAACCACACGCCACCAGAGCCTTGGAGCCCTCCACCTGCAACTCGACCGGCTTGTTAGGCAGGGTGTTGACGATGTCTGCCAGCAACTTACCGGCGACCGCAATGCGTCCTTCGTCGCCGACCTCGGCGTTGAGCTTTACGCGCGTGGAAATCTCGTAATCAAAGCCAGCAAGTTCCAGGTCAGAACCGGATGCAGTGATGACCATGGCACGCAGAACCGGTTGAGTCGCCTTCGTAGGCAGGCTGCGTGCTACCCAGGCGACCGCGTTAGCGAGGTCGTCGCGGGCGACGCGGAACGACACCGTTTGCGATTCCATGTTGCTCTCCATCGAAGTTGGTGGCTAAACACATGCTCCCCTCGCGTGCGTTTTGTGTAACTCACCGGGGAGCGAATGACAGAAACCAACCTACCGCAGGCACGCGTTTATGTAATTCGCTTGGTCGGTTGTTGCTCGCTCCCGACGGTCGCGACATCGCGACAGGTCGGAGCGGGGTTTGTGCACATCCTCTGTCTCTATAGAGAAATTACAAGTTAAGAGTGGGAATAGCAGTAAGTCCTGTTCAATCTGTGGAACAAGCCCTTTCGCTGCTGGTTGCTCAGCGATTCCACTGTGTGGGAAACGATGTGTGATTTCTGTGGATAACTCGGGGTGGGTGTGGATAATTTTCGGACCCCCGAAGTTACTCACAAAAGTGTGGTTCTTTATCCACCGTCCATGCACAGCTGCAGGGCGGTTGTCCACAGCTCCCCGGCGGTGAAATGCCAAGCCATTCTGTGAGCAAGAACTCGTAATCACACTCTTGTAATTACACACCTGTGGATAACACTGTGGACAATGTGCACAACGCACGAAAAAAGCCGCCCACCAGGTCATACGGTGGACGGCTAGGCCGGTGAGCTGCTGCTAGCGGCGGTGGCGGTTTTTGATGATTTGGGTCAGGTGTTGGATCTCGTCGTACGTATCGCGCTTCTCCGTCATCTCGGAGCGGATTTTCTTGTCGGCGTACATGACGGTCGTGTGGTCCTTACCGCCAAACTCCTGGCCGATCTTGGGCAGCGATAGCTCAGTCAACTCGCGGCACAGGTACATCGCCAGCTGGCGAGCATGCGCGACCGAGCGCATCTTGCCCTTACCCGTCAGGGTCTTTACGTCGATGTTGAAGAATTCGGCGGTCGCCTCCTTGATCGCGTCTGCGGTGATCTCCATGTCATCGGAGTCCGGCAGGATGTCGCGCAGCGCGACCTCGGCGATCTGAATCGTGATCGGTTCGCTGGTCAGCGACGCATACGCGGTCACGCGGATGAGAGCTCCTTCGAGCTCGCGTATCGACGATTGAAACTGCGAAGCAATAAGTTCCAGGACCTGGCGGTCGACTCGATTGCCGTCAGCGGTTGCCTTCTTCTCCAGGATGGCAATGCGCGTTTCCAGATCCGGTGGCTGGACATCCGTGATCAACCCACCCTCAAAGCGCGTGCGCAGGCGATCCTCCAGGGTGGTTAGTTCCTTGGGAGGGCGGTCGGAGCTCAGGATGATCTGCTTGTTTGCCTGGTGAAGCGCATTGAAGGTGTGGAAGAACTCTTCCTGCGTTCCCTCTTTGCCCTCGAGGAACTGGATGTCATCCACCATCAGGATGTCCAGGTTGCGGTAGCGCCGCTTGAAGGATTCCTGGCGGTCGTCACGCACCGAGTTGATGTAGTCGTTGGTGAATTCCTCACTGGAGACGTACTTGATGCGCAAGCCCGGTTGCAGCTGGCTGGCATAGTGGCCGGCCGCGTGCAGCAGGTGTGTTTTGCCCAGGCCAGAGCCACCCCAGATGAACAACGGGTTGTAAGCACGGGCGGGCGATTCCGCCACCGCCACCGCTGCGCCGTTGGCGAACCGGTTCGACGAACCAACCACGAAGGTGTCAAAGGTGTACTTGGGGTTAAGGCTGGTCTCGCGGTTGGGATCGTGCGCCGGCCGCTCGCGGGGAAGGCGTTGCGGGGCAGGCACGGTCGGGTGACTAGCGGCCGGCTGATTGTGTCGGCGCGCTAGTTCATCGAGGTCCTGCGGAAGAGAAACAACAGGGTCCTGAGCTGGAGCGGGAGGCTCAGTCGCCGGGACAACCGGCTCGGGGGTCACCGGTTGAGCGGGTGGAGTTGATTGGGCCGGCGCGGCTTGCGGAGCATCTTGCTGCACGGTGACGGCCACGATGCATTGGCGGCCCATGCGTCGCTCGAAGGCAGCAGAGATATGTGGGCCCAGCTGTTCCTCGACAAAATTGCGGGCTTCAGTGTTGGGGGTAGTCAGGACGACGTAACCGTCGACAAGCACGGCGGGGCGGGATAGCTGCAGGTAAACCCGCTGGAGATGCGTAAAGGTAGGTACGGCGGAGTCAGATCGCTCGGATTGCTCGAGCAATTCCGCTACGACACCGCTCCAGGTGCCCTCGAGATCGGCGCTGGTGTCCGTCACTCACATCATCCAGTCTGGTCGTTGTTGTCATTTTCGTGCACAGCTGTCTGTGAATGACATGTAATTCATCCACAGCCGTCAGTGGGATAGGTTTACCACGTTCACCACGTCTTCCACACATTTATCCACAGGTGTGGAGAACGTGTCGTCCACAGTTTTCCACAACTTGTCCTCAGCCTTGTGGAGAAAATGCGGACTTCCGAAAAAGGCTTTTTACCTGCGGTAACAGCAGTTCAACAAGCAAAGTCTTAAGCATTACTTGAGAGTTATCCACAGGCGAGTGTTGTCCACAGGTGTGGGAAAAAGCGATAGCGCACATTGTTCACCACGGCTGGCGGGTCCGGCTACTCACAAAAATTCACGCTCCTTATGTGTGAAACCGCAAACCTCGAGTCTGGTGTTTTCCTGGCAGTCGGAGGACGCCGCTTACCGCAAGTGTGCTGTGGATTCGGGGTGCGACACGCCGTTGACCTGCGTAAAAACACATTCGTGTAATTACGGGGGTACCCGTCGTTCAGCGCTTTCGGCCCGGGCGTGTCGATTTGTTGCCCACCGCGGACGTCCCGTAACCTAGGCCTGTCTGCCACAGCTCGAACGCACCAGTTACACGCGGCGAGACTGTGCTCGTTTCAAGCGATTGCCTGAACCGGGACGCCCCAGCTGCGTCGAGTATTCGCCTCGGCGCCCACCCGGTTTAGAAGGTCGCGCTCGTCGTTACCCATACGACGTGCACACTTAACCGCACATCAGCGCGGTGGGCTTAATAGGCCACCGGCGAGACCGGCGCTCACCACAGCGCCCGATCCCACCGGTCGCTAGAGCCGACCGCGTACGACCAAAAGGAGAACAATCGTGGCCAAGGGCAAGCGCACGTTCCAGCCGAACAACCGTCGTCGTGCTCGTAAGCACGGCTTCCGTACCCGTATGCGCACCCGTGCAGGGCGCGCCATCGTTTCCGCGCGTCGCAAGAAGGGCCGCGCAAGCCTCACCGCTTAAGTCGCGCTACTGTGCTGCCGCGTTCGCATAAGCTGAGCTCGCCCGTCGACTTCCGGCGGACAATCAAGCTGGGTAAGCGGACCGGTGGCAAGTACTTTGTCACGCACGTGCGTGACCGCCAGGCCGAATCGCCTGCCCCCGTCGCGTTGACGGAGGGCCCGCGGTTCGGCCTTGTTGTATCCAAGTCTGTGGGCAATGCCGTGACCCGTCACGCCACGTCCCGGCGCTTGCGCCACGCCGCCTACGCGCTCATCCCGACGCTGCCGACTGGCTATGACATCGTTCTGCGTGCCCTACCGGCCGCCGCTGGAGCATCTACGCCGGAGCTGCAGCGCCAGCTTGAACGGGCCGTCGAGAAGCTACAGAAGCGTTCATGACCCAGTGGCCAAAGCGTTGGGCAATCGCTGCCGTGCGCTTTTATCAGCGCCATCTCTCGGGGCTCAAACCCGCCGCGACCTGTCGCTTTGAACCCACCTGCAGTGCTTACACTCTCGAAGCGTTGCAGGAATACGGGTTTGTACGCGGCATAGGAATGGGTGTGATTCGTCTGTTGAAGTGCGGACCATGGCATCCAGGCGGGTACGATCCCGTACCGAAGTATCCAGGGCACCCAGATGTGAGCCCGCGACACGACCACCGCTGACCAAGGAGCCTTGAACCTCAGTGCTCGATTTCATCTATTACCCCATCTCCGCCGTCCTCTGGTTCTGGCGTGAGGTCCTGACCAAGCTGGGAATGCCGCACGACGGCGGACTCACCTGGGCCCTCGCCATCATCCTGCTGACGGCCACCGTGAAGGCGATCCTGCTCTACCCGACGATCAGGTCCCTGCGCTCCACGCGCAAGATGCAGGAACTCCAGCCGAAGATGCAGGAGATCCGCCAGCGCTACAAGAACGACAAGCAAAAGCAGGCGGAAGAAACCCAGAAGCTCTACAAGGAGTCGGGCTTCAACCCGATCGCCGGCTGCCTGCCCATGCTGGTGCAGATCCCGGTGTTCATCGGCATGTTCCACGTGATCCGCTCCTTCAACCGCACGGGCGAGCAGTTCGGCGGCCTGGGGCTGACCGCGGAGGAAAACCGCCAGATCGGCAACTACTTCTTCTCTGCCCAGGACGTGCAGTCCTTCCTGGACGCCCGCATCTTCGGCGTTCCGCTGTCCACCTCGATCGGCATGCCCGCCGAGCAGTACAGCGCCTTCCAGCCCGTGGACTTCGCCCGCCTGGATATCGCCCTGGTGGCCGTCCCGCTGATCGCCGCCACCGTCATCTTCACCCACCTCAACGCTCGCTACACCCTGAACCGCCAGAAGGCGCGCATCGCCTCCGGCAAGCAGGCTGCTCCCTCCGGTGATAACGCCGAGATGATGCAGATGCAGCAGGACATGATGGGCAAGATGATGCTGTGGTTCATCCCGGCCATGACCATCTTCACCGGTTACCTCTGGCCCATCGGTCTGCTCTTCTACTTCTTCACCAACACCTTCTGGACGTTCATCCAGACCCGCCTGGTCTACGCCAAGATGGACAAGGAAGAGGACGAGGAGATCGCCCGCCGCCGCGAGTCCGCTCAGGCTACCGCTCCGGCCCCGGGTGCGCGCACCGTGGATCGCCGCTCCAAGAAGCAGCGCAAGCTCGATAACCAGCGCTCCGGCAGCACCAACGCCAGCCAGGTGATCGCCGACGACTCGGACAAGGTCTCGGATGCCTCCAACCCCTCCACCGCGGTAACTCCCGTAGACCGCAAGGCAGCGGAGAAGGCCCGCACCAAGGCTAAGAAGAAGAAAAAGAAGTAACTTTCTTTCGCTTCTCGACGACCCCGGCTACCGCGCACTGAGAAAGTGCCGGAGCCGGGGTTTTGCTGTGTCCGGGGGTAGCTGGCCTGCTCTCCGATTGGGGTGTCCGGGCCACGCGCTAAAGTCAATGAGCAGCAAACCCACTCAACGAGGAGTTCGAAGCTAACGTGTCAGCCGACAAGCAGCCCACCCCTGTCAGCCTGAATCCGCCCCCAGAGGCCGCCGCGACGATCTTTGGTGATCGCCTGCCGTTGGCAATTGAGTACCACCGCCTGCTGGCCACCGTGGGCAGCGAGCGGGGCTTCATCGGCCCCCGGGAGATCGACCGCCTGTGGGACCGCCACGTGCTCAACTGCGCCGTTATCGGGGAAGCCTTCGAGGAGGGTGCCAGCGTAGCCGACGTGGGCTCGGGAGCCGGGCTGCCGGGCATCCCACTGGCGATCGCGCGCCAGGATCTGAAAATCCGGCTGATCGAGCCGCTGCTGAAGCGTTCGACGTTTTTGAACGAGGTCGTGGACGAGCTGGGGTTGGACAACGTGGAGGTCATTCGTGGTCGCGCCGAGGATCCGGAGGTGCGCCGCGCCGGACGCGTGGATGCCGTGACCTCGCGTGCCGTGGCTCCCCTGGGCAAGCTGGCCCGTTGGTGCCTCCCCCTGGCTCATGTGGGTGGTCGCATGGTGGCCATGAAGGGAGCGTCGATTAGCGAGGAACTCGAGCGCGACAAGTACGACGTGCGCAAGGCCGGCGGAGCCGACGCCGAAATCTTCTTTGCAGGTGAGAGCGTGCTGGCTGAGCCGACCCGGCTGATTAGTATCCGGCGCGTGAAGTAGCGCTGCGGGCCACTAAGCTAGGTCGCGGTATGTCGGAACGAATCGAAGGCGTGAGCGCGCATGTCCATGGATGACCAGCAGTGGGATGACACCCCCATCGCCGCCGCGGCCCGCCGCGCCGCGCAAGTACTCTCCCCCGGTGTCTTGGAGCTGCCCAAGCCCGAGTCCACGCGACTGATTACCGTCGCCAACCAAAAGGGCGGCGTGGGTAAAACCACCTCCTCGGTGAACCTGGCTGCGGCACTCTCCCGGTGCGGGCTGAAGGTGCTGGTGGTGGACCTGGACCCACAGGGCAACGCGTCCACGGCGGTGGGTGCAGAACACCGCGCGGGAACCACGAGTTCCTACGAGTTGCTCATCGGCGAGGCCAAGCCCGAGGAGGCCATCCAGGCCTGCAGCAACGAGAACCTCTTTTGCATCCCGGCCACCATCGATCTGGCCGGCGCGGAGATCGAGTTGGTCTCGCTGGTACGCCGCGAGTACCGCCTGGCCGATGCGCTGCGCAAGGGGCACGTGGCCGAGCAGGGCTTCGACTACATCATCATCGACTGCCCGCCCTCCCTGGGTCTGCTCACGATCAACGCCATGACCTCGGTGGATGAAGTCCTCATCCCGATCCAGTGCGAGTACTACGCGCTGGAGGGTGTGGGTCAGCTCATGGGCAACATCTCCATGATCCGCGAGCACCTCAACCCCTCGCTGCACATCTCGGGCATCTTGATGACCATGTATGACGGCCGCACCAAGCTGTCCGAGCAGGTCGTCGACGAGGTGCGCGGCCAGTTCGGCGACGTGGTGCTCAAGAACGTGATCCCACGCAGCGTGAAAATCTCCGAGGCACCCGGCTACGGCCAGACTGTCATCGACTACGACCCGGGTTCGCGCGGAGCACTCGCCTACCTCGATGCCGCCAAGGAGTTTGCCAACCGTGGGGACTATGCTCCCCATGCATCGACTGGCCCGATCGGGGTCAGCCCCGCCACGCGGGCGCTTCTCGACGACCCGGACAACGGGATCGAGGAACCCGGCGAGGCCGGAGCAGTCACGGATGAGAAGGAGAACTAAGCACGATGGCAGATAAGCCCAAAAAGGGCGGCCTGGGCCGCGGTCTTGGAGCCCTCATCCCCTCTGGCCCCGGACCGGATGCCGGGGACGCGGTGCGCCCCACCATTGGCTCAGGCGCAGCCGATGTGATTTTCGGTGATGCCGGCAAGAAGAAGGCACAGGTTCCCGGAGCCCCCACCTTCAACGGCACGAACCGCACGCAGCCACCCAAGTCCATGCGCAAGGCCGTGGCCGACAAGTCCGCCGCCGCATCAGCTGCACAGGCCGCGCAATCTGAGGACTACGGCGCGCGCTATGCCGAGCTACCTATCGGCTCCATCGTGCCCAACTCCAAGAACCCGCGTCAGGTCTTTGACGAGGATGATCTGGGCGAGCTGATCCACTCCATTAAGGAGTTCGGTTTGCTGCAGCCGATCGTCGTGCGGCGTGCGCCGGACGATGACGGTTACGAGCTCATCATGGGCGAGCGTCGTTGGCGTGCGGCCTCCAAGGCGAAGCTGAAGACTATCCCCGCGATCATCCGGGACACCGCCGACGAGGACATGCTGCGCGATGCTCTCCTGGAGAACATTCACCGCGTGCAGCTCAACCCGCTGGAAGAGGCGGCTGCTTACCAGCAGCTGCTCGAGGAGTTTGGCGTTACCCAGGCCGAGCTCGCGGACCGCCTGGGCCGCTCCCGCCCGGTGATTACCAACACCATTCGACTGGTTCAGCTCCCAGTGCCCGTGCAAAAGCGCGTGGCGGCCGGCGTCCTCTCGGCTGGCCACGCCCGAGCGCTGCTGGGTGTGAAGGGCGATGAGGTAGCCGTTGCCCAGGAGCAGATTGCCGACCGCGTCGTGCGCGAGGGCCTCTCGGTGCGCGCCACGGAGGAGGCCGTCACCCTGTACAACCGGGATGGCTCCGCCCCGGCTCCACGCAAGCGCACGCCCACGCCGCCGCCGGAGTTTGCCACCGCTGCAGCCGAGCGTCTGGCCGATACCTGGGATACTCGCGTGTCGGTGACCATGGGCAAGCGCAAGGGCAAGATCGTGGTGGAATTCGGCGATCAGGATGACTTTGAGCGCATCATGTCCCTGATCGAGGGCGATAAGTAAGCCCCTCCATGTTCGCCCCGCTGCGTCCTATCGACTCCAGCATCGAAAACGACCTGGATAACCTGCATCCGCAGGCCCTGCGCAGCGTCTACTGGGAGATCGCTCCCGACATTGCGGTCAACATCGCAGCGATGGGCCACAGCCGCCTGGAAAAGGAGGCGTGGTTCTTCGCGCGCTTCGCCGACTACGGCCAGTGCGGGGTCACTCTGAGCTTTCCGACGGGTGCCCGCGCCACCGTGCTCTACTGCGCACCCCACGACGCGCCCCGCGCACAGACCCTAGAATCCGGGCCGGTTTCCGACGACGCGCAGATCATCACCTCGCTGTTCATCGACCCCCAGCTGCGTTCTCAGGGCATGGAGGCGGTTCTGCTGGACGCGGCAGTCATGAACCTCACCCACCGGGGTTTCCCGGCGGTAGAAGCCTTTGGAGTCTACGAGGGGGCCGAGGTGGAATCCTTCGACCGGCATGGGCGCGCGGGCATCATGCGTGCCGAGGAACTCATGTCAGCCGGCTTCGAGCTGGTGCGGGACCACCCGGTTATGCCCCGGCTGCGACTGGAGCTTCCTCCGGCCAGCGACATCCTCTCCGCAGCCGAAGCCGAGAGCCTGCTGCGCAGCGCCGAGATGGCGCACGCACGCTAGGAGCGCTCGGCGGCGATCAGCTCAGAGAAGTCGTAGGTGCCGGTGGGCTGGTGATCCTCGTCCAGCAGATACAGGCGCTTGACCGCCACCACGATGGCCTCGGCGATGCGGTCGCGCGCCATCGGATCGGTCAAGGTGGCCACGTCGGAGGGGTTGGTCAGGTAGCCGAGCACCACCTCGATCGTGGGCATCTGAGTCAGGCGTAGTAGCTGCCAGGTGCGGGCGTGGTTGCCGCAGTTGACCAGGTCGGTGCGGGCGGCGATCTCGCGCTGGATAAAGCCCGCAAGGGTCTCTCCGGTCAGCGAGGTCGCACCCATCTCGGAGCCGAAGTAGAACGTGGCGGCTCCGTTGGCCTTCTCATTGGGGTAACGATCGCAGTGCAGCGAGATCATCACATCCGCGTCGAAGGCATTAGCGATGTCTGCGCGCTCCTGGGGCTGAGGATCGTCGTTACGCGGGCGCGACAGAATTGTCTCCATGCCGGCGGCGATCATGCGCCCCTCGACGCGGGTCGCCAGATCCCAGAGCAGCTCCTCTTCGGTGACGTCCCCGTAGCGACCAGAGACGGTCAGGCCCTTGTTGGAGCCACCGAGAGCGGGGTCGATGACCACACGCTTGCCGGCCAGTTGTGGGCCGGCCTTGCGCACGCGCTCGCGCTCGCGGATGGCCTGGGGGGAGCCGCCGCGCACGCGACGACCCAACAGGCTCAACGCCCGCAGGGTCTTCGGGCCACAGATGCCGTCGTCCTGCAGCCCGGAGTTGAGCTGGTAGTTCATTAGCGCAGAGTAGGTGTGCTCGCCGAAGTGGCCGTCGCGGCGATGAGCGTAAAAGCCCAGCTCCTGGAGTTGGGTCTGCAGCTGAGCGACGTCGTCACCCACCAGCTCCGCACCGGGCTGGTAGTTGAGCACGCGCGCACCCAGCTCGTAGGAGGCATGACGCAGCTCGCGCAGGGTAACCGCATCCAGTGCTCCGGACGGGAAGATTCCGCGGGACTGCTGGAAAGCCTTGAGAACGTCAGCCAGCTCCTCGGTGAACTGCTTGTCACCCTCGACGAACTGGCGGGACTTCCACTCGGAGATGTCGGCCTCGTCGCCGTTGAGGTAGCCGAGTCGGGCGAGCGTCGATCGCGCTTCTGCGACTCGGGCGCTGACATCACCAACGTGAAGATTCTGCTCCACGAGGCCTCCTGTAACTACGCATAGGCATATCTCGGCGCGCGGGACTGCGCTGCCGGGTCGGCCACGGGACGTCGACAAGCCTTAGAAAACCTTCGCTCGTCCGGGCCTGGAATGGTCATGAGATTACCACTTGCGCACAGGAATACCGTGTGCGCGCGGGGTGTGGCTAGAGGTGAGCTGACAGGCGCTCGGCCAGCTCTGCCTTGCTGCGCAGGCCGGCAAATTCGTCGACCTTCTGGCCATCCTTGAAGATCATCAGGGTGGGGATGCTCATGACCTGATACATCGCGGCAATCAGGCGTTCCGAATCCACATCGACCTTGGCCACGCGAGCCTTGCCCGCGAAGTCCTCGGCCAACTCTTCGACGATCGGACCCAGCTTCTTGCACGGGCCGCACCACTCGGCCCAGAAGTCGACGAGTACGACGCCCTCTGACTCCGTCACCTCGGAGCGGAAGGTGTCCTGGGTGACGGTGATGACGTTGCCTGCAGCCATAACTGTGGTTTCTCCTACTTAAGCGTTCGGGGTGGAAGCCGCGACGAGGCCACCGAGGTACTGCTCGGCGTCCAGGGCGGCCTTGCAGCCGGAGCCGGCGGCGGTGATGGCCTGACGGTAGTGATCATCCACGAGGTCGCCGCAGGCGAACACTCCCTCGACGGAGGTGCGTGTCGACGGCTGATCCACCACCACGTAGCCGGCCTCGTTGAGCTCGACCTGGCCGCGGACGAACTCGCTGCGCGGATCGTGTCCGATGGCCACGAACATGGCGGTGGCGTCCAGGTCGGAGACCTCGCCGCTGACGGTGTCGCGCAGCTTTAGGCGCGCAACCTTGCCGTCTTCCTCCACGACCTCGTCCACGGCCTTGTTCACCAGGATCTCGATCTTCTCGTTGGCCTTGGCGCGCTCGAGCATGATGGCGGATGCGCGGAACTCCTCACGGCGGTGCACCACGTAGACCTTCTCGGCGAACTTGGTCAGGAAGGTGGCCTCCTCCATAGCGGAGTCACCGCCACCGATCACGGCGATGTTGTGGCCCTTGAAGAAGAAGCCATCGCAGGTAGCGCAGGTGGACACGCCGCGGCCCGTGAGCTCCTGCTCGCCCGGCACGCCGAGGTGGCGTGGGGCAGCGCCCGTGGCCAGGATGACGGCCCGGGCCTGGTACACATCGTCGCCCACGTGGATCTTCTTGATCTCACCGTCGAGCTCGACGGAATCGACCAGCTCCATGCGCAGGTCGGCGCCGAAGCGAATGGCCTGGGCGCGCATCTCCTCCATGAGCTCGGGGCCCATGATGCCGTTCTGGAAACCGGGGTAATTCTCCACCTCAGTGGTGTTCATCAGTTCCCCGCCGTACTCATAACCCTCGAACACCAGCGGCTTGAGCTCTGCGCGAGCTGCGTACAGCGCTGCGGTGTAGCCAGCGGGACCGGAGCCCACAATGGCGAGGTCGTGCACGGTGTCGGTCATGGTTCTCCTTTAGTAAGGCGACGTTACGTCTGGCCAATTGTAGACCGCTTGGCTGAGCCGTCCACTTGCGCGCCCGCCGCAACGGGTGCGCGCAGCCACTCAGCTGCCCGTTCCCGGGCCCGCGCCCGGCGGGACTTCATGGTGCCGGCCTGCACGCCTTCGCGCTGGGCGGCCTCGCTGACCGAATATCCCAGCAGGTCCACCAGCACCAGTGCGGCCCGGTGATGTGCGGGCAATTGTGCGAGCACGGAGCGGATGATCAGGGTGTGCTCTACGTGCTCGAAGGGGCGGGAAATCATGGCGGGGTGCAGGCGCAATGAGGTGGTGGGTTCGTCGAGAAGCGGCGACTCGCGGTGCCGACTGCCGTGGTTGTAGTCGTAGGCCTTGTTGGCCACCAGCCGGTGCAGCCACGTCGATAGCTTGGCCTCCGCGCGATAGGTGTCCATGCTTGTCGACGCCTTAAACCACGCCTCCTGCATGATGTCTTCCGCATCGTGTTCGTTGCGGGCGTAGCGCTTGGCCACCGTGGTCAAGCGGTCACGGTGGCGTTGCACGATCTGCCCGAAGGCGGCCGTGTTGCCGTTGAGAAACTGCTGCACCAACTCGTCGTCATCCGGTTCCTCCGTAGATGGCGCCGCAGAGCGCGCACAGTCCCCCGACTGAATGGTCCCGTCCATGAGATTCCCCCCGAAAAGTCATGCGGTGGACCACATGACATCACGGGGGGATCGAGACTGCCTGGCAACCCTGCACACGGGAAGTTGCAGGGGCGCTACGGCGGTGAACTAACGAGTTCCCACCAGGGAAAGCTCGTGGATGGTGAAGGCCTCCTGGTCCTTGCCCAGATCGCTGAACCACACGATGACCCCGCCCACCGGGGCGTTCTTGGTCGCAGGATCGGGTGACTTCAGGTCAATGCTGGTGCGACCGGGTGACAGCTCCGCGGTGGCCAGGCGGGTCAGCCCGTCCAGCTGGGTCAGTGAGGCCGGGTCGGTACCGGCCGGCACTGCATAGACCGTCAGGCGAGCTCCGGCGGCGTTGGCATCGGCGCGCAGCTGCTCGAGCACAGCGGGTTCGTCGAGGGTGAGCGCAATACCCACGCCGGGCTTGGCGCCCAGGCCGTTCGGGTATGAGTCAGAGATCCACGAGGTGTGATTGTCGGCGTCGATAAGCAACGGCGCCTTGTCCGGGTTGTCCTGACCGTAGAAGTCCGGCGAAGCCTGCCACACGCTGGCTTGCTTCGGCTTGAGGATGATCGGCAGCTTCGGAGCAGCCGCCTTTGTCTCTGCACCTTGGATCGAGTCGGTAGTAATCGGTGCCGTGTCGCTGTCGCCAGAAACCACCGAGACCACCAGCGCCGTCGCCGCGGCAGCGAGCACCACGAACAGCATGGCAGCGCCGACGATGAAGGCAGTGCCGCGACCGGTGTAACCGCGCGAGCCGAAGCCCACGCCGGAGACCTGGTCCGTCTCAGTGTGGTGACGCGCTCCGGCCACGCGTGCGGCTCGGGCGGCGGTGCTTGTCGACGCCTGCGGCGTCGCCTGCTCACCCTCCACCTCGGCTGCCTCAGGGGCGGGTTCACCGGCCTCCAGTTCAGCGTCGGCAACCGCAACCGGGCCGGACCCGAAGCGGTGCAAACGGGCAGCGAGGTCGCGCACCTTGGCGTTGCCTTCGGTGACGGTGTCGCGGGTGGTGCCGTCCTCTTCGTCGGCGTCCACCTCAGCGGCAGTCTCGTTGGCGACCGTGCGGGCGTCGTAGGCGATCTGCGCGAGCTCCTCGTCGACCTCGTCGCCCTCGTGGCAGGTTCCTCCGGCCAGGATCTCGATCGCCGAGGCCAGAGACGAGACATCCTCCTTGACCGAGGCGTCGGGAAGCACTGCCGGGAAGGCCAACACGGCCTCGCCGTCGAGGTTGATGCGAATGCGCGAGGCGTTGTCCAGGCCCAACGGGGTGCCGGCAGCCTCGGCGTCGGCGGCCGCGGAGGCGATCGGGGCCAGAGCAAGTGCCACGGCGTGGGGGTTGAGCAGCAGGTCGTTGTCCGGGTCGGCGGCGGTCTCGGCCACGCTGCGCAGCGAGGAACCGTCGACCCAGTCGGCCACGATGAGCGCGCCCGAGCGGTAGGACAGGATGCGCACGTTGTCCGCCACACCTGGGTGATTCAGCTCGCTGAGCTGACGGGTGCGCTTGGACACCAGGGCGCTGGTGCGCGCCATCTCTGCCGGGGTGCGCGGCGCCAGCGGGGCCTGCCCGGAGGTGTCCACGAAGGTCAGGGCGACGTCCTTGCCGGAGGCCACCTCGCGGGCCTTCCAGAACTGTGCGCCCTGCACGTTGCCGTGGTCGGCCAGCAGGCGGAAGCGACCGTCGGAGACCGGCGCACCCGGGACCAGGCGCGGGCCGCGGACCACGCCGGCGGACATGGGCGGCGGAACCGGGGAGGCGTTGAAGGCGTCGTTGGCGGCCAGCTGCGCCGAGAGGTCGTGGGGGTCTGCTGCCTCCACCTGGATGGCCTTGCCCTCGTCGGGGCGGATGAAGCGGCCCAGACCTGGGATGCGGGCGAACATGCGACCCAGGTTCTGCACCTCCGGCAGACCGGAGCGGGAGAGCACGATGCCGGTGACGATCAGGAAGATGACGCCGCACACTGCCAGCAGCATGAGCTGTCCGATGTTGCCCAGCGTCTCCAGCCAGACCTCCAGGACGGCATGCAGGGCCAGCTGCACGAGTAGCGCCACGGCCACACCCACCAGGGAGGAACCCAGCGCCCAGAGGCTGGTGTGCACCACACTGCGGGAGTTCAGAGAGCCGAGCTTGCGCGAGAGCAGGAACGCACCCACGATCGCGCCCGAGAGGAAGCCAAAGCCGTTGGCGGCACCAAGCAGGACCACGACGTACTGCGGCGAGGTGGTCACCATCGGGGCGGCCAGGGCAAGCGCGATCTTGGTCAGCGTGATGCCAGCGATGATGTAGGTGGGAGTCCAGGCCATCTCGCGGGCGTAGAACACGCGCAGGTGCAGCATCACCAGCGCGTAGGGAATCAGCGTGAAGGCGGATACGCTCAGCGTCAGACCCAGGATCGAGGCGGAGCCCTCATCGAATCGGCCGAATTGGAAAAGTGCCATCGCGATCGGCTCACCGAAGCCCACGAAGAACACGATGATCGGGATGAGTGCGATGAAGGTCAGCTTGGTGGCCAGGGTCAGATCGCGGACCACGGCGCGGTCATCGCCATCCGCGGCATTGCGCGAGAGGCGCGGCATGATCGCGGTCAACAGCGTGACGCCGATGATGCCGTAGGGCACCTGGAGTAGCAGCCAGTGATACGAGTAGATCGTGATCGCACCCTGGCTGGAATCGGAGGCAACGCGGCTGTTCACGATGTAGCCCAGTTGGCTGATGGCCACGTAGACAATGATGGCTACGGCCATGCCACCGAACTGCTTGAGGCGATCGTCGATACCCCAGAGTGGGCGCAGGTTGACGCCTGCTCGCCGCAGCGGCGGGAGCATGATGAGGCACTGCGCGACCACACCGAGCGTGGTTCCCAGTCCCAGCAGCAACACGTGTGGATCCCAGAACGGGGCCTGGTCGGCTGCGCTCAGCGAGCTGGGAAGCAGCATGTACAGCAGCATCACCGCGATGGCGATGAGGTTGTTAGCCACCGGGGCCCATGCGCCGGGCCGGAAGTATCCCTTGGTATTGAGCACCGCCATGAACAGCGAGAACAACCCGTAGAAGAAGATCTGCGGGAGCAGCAGGAACGCAAACGATGTGGAGAGGTACACGTTGACCGCGCCCTCGCTCTTCAGCATCAATCTGGTCAGCAGCGGCGCTCCCACTACCGCCACGATGGTGACCACCGTGACCAGGCTAAAGGTCAGCGTGAACAGGCGGCGGATGAACGCCTCACCGTGATCAGCGTCCTCCTTCTCCGCCCGCACCAACACCGGCACCACCAGCGCGGTGAGCACCGAACCGAGAACGATCTCGGTAATCAGGTTCGGCAGGGTGTTCGCGGTGTTGAAGGCGTCGGCCACCGCCCCGCCCAGGGCCGCGCCGATCATGGCGGTGCGCACAAAACCTGTGATGCGCGAGAGCAGCGTGGCCACGGCCATGGAGCCGGTCGAGCGCAACAGGTCGCGGTCTCCCCCCTTGCTGGTCTGGCCTGGCTGCTCGTTGCTCTCCGCGCCGGCTGAGTCCCCGGTGACCTGCTCATGGGCACCGGAGCCGGCGGGCTCTGCCACATCTGGCTCGTCTGCGGTGGAGCGTTCCATCACTGCGACCGAGCTTGCGGCAGCTGCCGCCTGCTGGGCGGCCTCTGCCCCACTAGCGCTCGGGTCAGAGGTCAAAGCGGAGCGATCGATGACCGGCTCCTCGTCGACCGCCGGGGTGGGCGCAGGTCGGCTGACCGGTACGGGCGCGGGAGGCATGGGCGCGATGATGCGTCCACGCAATCCCGGCAAGTGGTGCGGAGGCTGCTCGGGCACGACGTGAGTCCTTTGAGAAAGTACGAAACGGGCTGGGCTGAATGAGCAGGGCGGGGTCATCCGCCTGCGAATGCGCTAGCTCGTGTTCGGTGGACGGGGGCGTTTGCGCCTCCCGACGAGCTTCTTGCCCACCAACCCCACGACCAGGACGATGGCCAGCAAAGCCAGCGCGGTCAGCGCAACGACTGCGGTGGCGCGGGTACGCACCGTGATGTCCACCGGGGAGGAGATCGCGGTCCCATCAGGCGTGGCCAGCCACAGGGTGAGGTTGGTCAGCCCGCTGTGCGCGGGAAGATCCGCCGTCATCGGAACAGTGATCGAACCCGACGCGGGAATGAGCACGCTCTCCGGAAGATTGAGCTGCCCGCCCTCCGCGGCGTCGTACTGGATGCTGGCCTTCACCGGCAGTGGGAGGCGATTCTCCGCGACGATGAGCAGGGGCGAGCTTGCCGACGTCCGGGTGTACACATTGCCCGGCGGCAGCAATTGAATGGCATCGCGCAAATTCTGCAGGGTTCGCCCGTTGGCGCTCAAGATCGCGTCGCTACGCGAGATCGCTGAATCTGCCGTGGCCACCGACTGCCGCCCCAACGTGGTCAGCGCGCGCAGCTGATCGCGGCGCAGCGGCAAAGTGAAGTCGTAGCGGGTCAGAGCCAGGGCCGGATCGTTGCTCAGGATCCGGGTCAGGTCATTGGTGTAGCGCCCCTGCTGCCCGGCGCGCAGGATCTCCGCGTCCGAGATGACGGAGGGGTCGCGGAACGGGGCTCCATAACCGGGATTGCTCGGCGTGCTGGTCACGGGATCGTTGAGCTGATCCGGGGCAGGCGCGAGGTAGTCCGTCAGGGAGAGAGCCCGGGCATCGTTGCGTTCAATGGCCGAGCGTGCGGTGTCGAGGACATTGCGGGCCACCGTGGGATCAAGGTCGAGCGGCAGCGAGGCTAAGACCGGCTGCGGGTCTGGGGAGGCCGCGGCTTGGTCCGCGAGAGCGAGCAACAACGCAGCATTGGCAGTGACGGTGCGGGCCGCCGCGGAGTCCTGGCGGTAGCCGTAGCGAGTAGCCGGGTTGGAATACCCGCTGATGGAGGGCGAGGTGCCGGTGGCGGCCAGTGTGGCGGCCAGGGAGGAGTCGTACCCCACCGCGGTGACGTGCCCATCCAGGCGGGAAAAACGATCCGTGCCGGTATCGCTCCACACCGTGTTATCGGCCACGAGCACGCTGATGGGCTCCGTGGTGGCCTTGCTCGGCTGGGTGGTTCCGGCGCTGGCTTCCCAGTCCTGCTCGATGGACTCACCCGGATCTTCACCCGGATCTTCACCTGGGAAGTCGGCCGGTTGGTCGGCCCAGTGCAGCCCCGGGGTGGTTGCCGGCTGCACGTATCCGCGTGGAGAAATCACGGTATTGGTCAGCCCGGAGGTACCCAGCACCTGCTGCAGCGTGGCTGGTCCGCGCTGGACGGCCTCGCGCATCAGCCACGGATCGTTGGTGGCGGCCACGGCGTTGAGGTCTGCGCTGGCCCACGGCAAGGCAACGACACAGTTGTGCACGGCAATCTCGCGCAAGCGGTCGATCCAGGCCTGCGCATCCTTGGACCCCTCCCCTGGTGTGCCCAGGTTGGTGGACTGCGATCCCCAGGAGTCGCGCAGGCGTTGGGGGCGCTGGGGCTGGGGCCGAGTATCCGAGATGGTGTAGCCCCGCGACATGCGGTCGACCACCGACACCAACTCCGGGTCGAGGGCGATGCAGGTGGAATTCTCGGGCGCGGTGGAGGAATAGACGTCGAGAAGCGCATCCAAGCGCCCGCCTTCGCGCAGCTGTCCGGCTAGTCGCTCCGAGCTCAGAATCAGCGGCTGCTCCTGTGGGGCGCGGCCGGTTTCACCGGGGACCACGTCGACTGGCGCCGTGATGGGATAGAGCACGCTCAGCCCGGGCGGCTGTTTCTCGGGAGCATCGGCGGAATCGGCGGGCTTGTCCGCTTGCGCCACCGGCAGAATGAAGCGCTCGCTGGTCAGGGTGCGGTACTCCCCTGATTGCGTGTCCATTCCCAGCAGGCTCAGGGCCACGGGGTACGCGCCGGGTTCGCTGATGGTCAGGGTGTTGGACTGGGCGGGGTCCGTGTTCACCGTGAGCGTGAGCTCCCGCGACTGGCCCGGATCGAGCGAGTCCACGGTGACGGGCTCGGCGTAGTACCCGAAGGTGCTCAGCGGCTGTGCCAGTGCGCTGCGCGCCGCGCTTGTCGACGCCGCCTGTCCAGCCCGTTGCGGAGTAAGCTGCACCGATTCCACCGGCGAATGCGTGGTGTTGGTGACTCGCACGCGCAGTGTGAACGGCTCGAGGGGCCGCGGGGCCGGGCTATCCAGTGACGGCGCGCTGAGCAGTTCCACGCGAACCGGCGAGTTCTCCTCCCCGGGCCGGGCCTGATCGTTGATCCACTGCTCACGGGTCTGCTCATCCGTGGGTGAGATGGGCGTGGCGATTCCCTGCGTATAAGCGGAGGTCGGGCCCAGGAAGGCCGGAATGCTCACAGCCCCGGCAAGGGCGGTAGCCAGGGCGCGGCGCAATCTGTGGGAACGGCTCACAGCGTTTCCGCCTTGCGTGCCGAGTTCTCCTTTCGCACCAGCTCCGGGAGTAGATCAAGGGCGATGCGGGCGAGCTTGCGTTCATCGGCGTAGGCCAGGTGCTCGATGAGCTCGGACACCGGGATCCAGGAGACCTCAGTGACCTCGGGGTCTTCATCGTTGAGGTCGCCATCGGCGTAGCGCAGTAGGTAGTGATGCACTGTCTTGTGGATGCGTACGCCTTCGGAGACGAACCAGTAGTCGATGACACCTAGCTCGGTAATCACGTTGCCGTGCAGGCCTGTCTCCTCCCAGACCTCGCGCTCGGCCGTGGCGGCACGGGACTCCCCGGGCTCGACGTGCCCCTTGGGCATGGACCACAAGAGGCGACCGCGGCGATCGAGGCGACCGATCAGCGCCACATACACGCGACCAAGGTCCACCGAACCGTCGGCGCTCAGCGCCTCCGCGAATCCGGAGACGACTAGGCCGCCGGCCGAGGTCTCATCCCGAGTCTCAATGCGCGAGCTCTGCGCGCGCTGCCGGGCATGCTGACCGTAGCGATCGTGCTGGCGGTTGCGCGCGTTGCCTCGCCGGCCACGTCCGCCCCGCGAGCGTTTGCGCTGCCGAGACTTGGAGCCGGTGGAGGAGTTGGTCTCGCGCTTGTCGTTGGCGCCCGCAGATTGGCCGCCTGCTGAACCGTTGTCGGAGCTCTGGGCTGAATTCTGGGCGCTGTTCGCGTTCTCAGGACGCTGGCGGTTGCGGGAGCGCCCACGGCGACCGCGTGCGGAACGGCGACGGCGATTGCCGTTGCCCGTACCGTTGCCGCCTTCCGAGCGTTGCTGCGTCTGTCCCTCCGAGGAGCGGGAGCCGTTGTCTGCTCCTTGCCCGGAGTGATCCTGCGAGTTGGCCTGAGCGTTGGATTGGGGCTGTGCGGAACGGGAACCACGGCGCCGGGAGCGACGTCGGCGACGTCGCTTGTGTGCACCCTGGTGCCCCGAATCGCCGGACGACGCGCCGCCTGAACCGCCAGAGCGTGGTGAGCGCGCGCCCGCTGAATCGGGGTGCTGTCCGTTATCCGTCATTCTGTGTATCGTAACCCGCCTTAGGTGCTACGCCGGCATTCTCGCCGGGAGCGTTCGTAGAAGATTATCGCTAGTTTGCCAGCACGGTAAGGTGTCACGCGTGACGGAGCCGAATGAATCGCTAGAACCCCAGGCAGTTGCCCAGCTGGTGCGCGCCGAGCGCGCCATCAACGAGCTGACAGACGTGCTGGCTGATCTTGTCGCCGCCTTCACCGCGGCCGGGCACGAGCTCTACCTGGTTGGCGGAAGTGTGCGCGATGCCCTGTTGGGCCGGCTCGGCAATGATCTGGACTTCACCACCGATGCTCGCCCTGAGGTGGTCAAGGAGCTTCTCGACGCCTGGGCCGAGGTGGTCTGGGACACCGGTATCGACTTTGGCACCGTGTCCGCGCAGAAGCAGGGCCAGCAGGTGGAGATCACCACCTTTAGGGCCGATAGCTATGACGGGAATTCCCGCAACCCCGAGGTGGAGTTTGGCGACACCCTGGAGGGCGACCTGATCCGGCGCGACTTCACGGTCAACGCGATTGCTGTGCGCCTGCAGGTCGACGAGCAGGGTGGGCTCATCCAGGAGCTGCGCGACCCCATGAACGGTTTGGGGGCGTTAGCGCGTCGTCAGCTGGATACCCCCAGTGCGCCCGAGGTCTCGTTCAACGACGACCCCCTGCGCATGCTGCGCGCCGCCCGATTCGTCAGCCAACTCGGCTTTGAGCTGGCCCCGCGCGTGGAGAAGGCCCTGCGACAGATGAGCGAGCAAATCACGCGCATCACCGTCGAGCGCGTCCAGGTGGAGCTGAACAAGCTCGTCCTCGGCCAGGACCCCACCGCGGGCATCGACGTGTTGGTGCGCACCGGTCTGGGCGAGCACGTCTTCCCCGAGATCGGTGCGCTGCAGATGACCTCCGATGAGCACATGCAGCACAAGGACGTTTACGCCCACTCCCTGCAGGTCATGCGCCAGGCCATCGACCGCGAGGACGGCGAGCCGGATCTGGTGCTGCGGTGGGCGGCGCTGCTTCACGACGTAGGCAAGCCGGACACCCGCGCCCAGAAGCCCGGCGGAGGTGTGAGCTTTCACCACCACGAGGTCGTGGGCGCCAAGATTGTGCGGCGCCGCCTGCGTCAGCTGAAGTACCCCAAGGCTCTGATTAGCGACATCTCGCAGCTGGTGTTCTTGCACATGCGCTTCCACGGGTTCGGCGACGGCCAGTGGACCGACTCTGCTGTGCGTCGCTACGTCACGGACGCCGGGGAGCTACTCCCCCGCCTGCATAAGCTGGTGCGTGCCGATTCGACGACGCGCAATCCCAAGAAGGCCCGCCGCATTCAGCGCGCCTACGACCAGCTCGAGGAACGAATCGCGGAGATCGCGGAGAAGGAAGACCTCGCGCGCGTGCGCCCGGATCTGGACGGCAACGCCATCATGGAGATCCTGGACCTCAAGCCCGGGCCCGAGGTGGGCAAGGCGTGGGCCTTCCTCAAGGAGCTGCGCCTAGAGCGCGGCCCGTTGGAGCACGAGGAGGCTGTAGCCGAGCTGAAGGCGTGGTGGGCCGAAAACGGCGAGTCCGCGTAGGATCCGCGTTAAAGATTAGTAGCTAGGTGGGATGGGAAACGTGTATAACTTTTCAGCCGATCGCTTGTTTGTTGCACTCGAGCGTGGAGAGCCCGCCCCCGGCATGCTGCTCGTTTCCGCTCCCGACATCCAGAACGAGGATTACACCCGTTCGGTGATCCTGGTGGTGGAGCACAACGAGGCCATCACCCTGGGTGTCAACCTCACCCGTCGCAGCGAGATCGCCGTGTTTAACGTTCTGCCGGATTGGATTTCTGCGGTGGCCAAGCCGCAGGCTCTGTACATCGGTGGGCCGATGAATCAGCAGGCGGTGGTGGGCCTGGGCATGGCGCGCCAGGGTGTGGACATCGCGGCCACGCCGTTCTTGAAGCGTCTGGCTCCCCGGCTGGTGCACATTAACCTGCAGGCGCAGCCCGAGGAAGTGGCCGAGGCGGTCGATGGCATGCGGTTGTTTGCCGGCTACTGCGAGTGGGCTCCCGGCCAGCTCGACGAGGAGATCGAGGCCGGCGACTGGTACGTCGTACCCGCCCTGCCCGGTGACGTGATCATGCCGGGGCGTGCCGACTTGTGGAGCGACGTGATGCGTCGCCAACCGATGCCCCTGCCGCTGTTTTCCACCTACCCAGCACACGTCGAGGACAACTAAGTGGAAGCGAGCACTCGCTCTGAGATTGCCCAGGGCGTCCGCGATTCCTGGACCGTTCTTCTTGGGTTCATTCCCATTGGGCTTGCCCTGGGCGTGCTCGTGGTGCAGATGGGCTTCTCCTGGTGGTGGACACCAATCTTCTCCACCGTGATCTACGCCGGCTCCATGGAGTTTCTGGCGCTGGGTCTGGTCACCGGTGGCACAAGCTGGTTTGCCGCGGCGCTGACCGGTCTGGCAGTGAACTTCCGGCACATCTTCTACGGCATCACCTATCCCCTGCACCGCATTTCTCATCCGGTAGCACGCGCCTATGCGGTGTACGCGCTTATCGACGAGGTCTATGCCCTCACTGGAAAGTTCGGAGCTAACGGCGTGCAGGCCGGCCGCCCTGTCAGCGGTGCCCGCCTGGTGACCATCTCCGCAGTCTGCCAGCTGGGTTGGGTGGGATCCGGTGTGGTCGGCGCTTTGGGTGGTAGCGCGCTCGACATCTCAGTGAAGGGGATGGAGTTCGCTCTCACAGCGTTGTTCACCGTGTTGGCCGTGGAGGCCTTCCGGGAGAGCCGGGATACCTCGCTGGCCGTTACCGCAGTGGTGTGCGGGTTGGTTGCCGCAGTGCTGCTTCCCGGGCAGATGTTGCTGGTGGCGCTGACGCTGTACGTGGCAACACTGGTGGCGCGGTTCGCCTCCCCCGAGCTGGACGCCCGGATGACGTGGAAGGCGGGGGCATAAGTGGGCCTGCCAGAGGGTGTAGAACTGTCCCAGGCGCTGGCCGTGCTGCTGCCGATTGGGTTAGTGACGGTCGCTCTGCGCGGGATCCCTTTCCTGGTGCGCCGTAGGCTAGGGCAGTCCGATTTTGTGGCGTTTCTGGGCGGCATGATGCCCGTGGGTGTCATGACCGTTCTGGTGGTTTACTCGCTCGTCTCCGGTGGCTCTGGTGCGGTATGGCCTGGCCTGATTGGAGTCGCTGTTACTGGTGCCTTGCAGTGGTGGACCGGGCGCGCGGCGCTGGCCATCATTGGCGGCACCGGGGTGTACATGGTGCTCGTGAACGGCTCGGTGGGTTAACCCAGATCCGGGAACTTCGCCTGCGCCTCGGACCAGAGCGCGGTGAATTCCGCCTCGGAGAGATGAGTGGCTTGCAGCCCGTCGTACTCGTGATAGGTGGACGGGTGCGGCACGACGTCGTTAGGCGCAGTCACCGCACCAGCCTTCTTACCCTTACCCGCGGCGCCCATGATCGTGTCGTCAGGCGCGAGTTCGATGAGGCGGAGCATCGAGCACGTGCGCTCGTCGCGCTCCTCCAATTCTGCGATATGGACGGCAACCCCTGCCCCGGGGATCGTGAGTTCAGTGCGGATGTAAAGGCGATGTTTCACGTGAAACATGGTTGCTGATCCGGGGTGCTCGTGGCAACCCGGAGACCTAAGGTTGCTGGCTGTAGCGCGCCGCCAACCAGGAGCAGACCATGAGCTGCACCTGGTGATAGACCATCAAAGGCAGGATCAGCAGGCCTAGCGCTCCCCCGCCGAAGATGACGGTGGCCATGGGCAAGCCGGTGGCCAGAGACTTCTTGGAGCCGCAGAACTCGATTGCGATCACGTCGGCGCGGCTGAACCCCAGGCGGGCCGAGATGACTCGTGTGAGCCACAGCATGGCCGCTACCAGCGCGAGTGAGAAGACGATGAGGAAGAGGACCTGGCCAAAGGACACGGTCGACCAAATTCCGTCGACCACTCCGGCGGAGAACGCCGAGTAGACGACCATGGTGATGGATCCGCGGTCGACGATCTTGGTGGCCTTGGACCTAGCCAGCGTGCCGAACCATTGCCGCGTGAGCTGACCAACGAGGAAGGGCGCGAGGAGGAGCAGTGCGACATCGAGGAAGACGGAGGCGTCGATACGCGCTGCGGAGCCTGTAGAGAGCAACAGCATCACCAACAGCGGCGTGGCAACGACGCCGACCAAAGAGGACGCGCTGGCCGCCACGATGGCGCCCGCCACGTTGCCGCGGGCGATGGACGTAAAGGCAACCGATGATTGGACCGTTGAGGGCACGAGGGTGAGAAAGAGGATGCCGCGGGCCAGGTCGTCGGGGACGAGGTGAGTGAGCACGGGCTGCAGGGCCAGGCCGATCAGTGGGTACACCAGGAAGGTGAACGCCAGGATGGTGGTGTGAAGGCGGATGTTCCTTAGCCCATCAAGGGCTTCCGCGGTTGAAAGGCGAGCACCGTAGAGGAAAAAGAGGAGGGCGATCGCGATGTTTGTCGCCACCGAGAATGCGTCGGCGAACCATCCACGAGCCGGGAAAAGCGTTGCCAGAATGACCGCGGAGAGAATAAGGAAGATGAGCGGGTCATGATTGCGGAGTCGGGCGAGCATGTCAGCCAGTCTAGGACGCGCTGTTGATGTTTCACGTGAAACCTCCGGTTTGTCACGTGGAAGCGTAGCCTCGGGGCATGGTCAAGCTTGCTGAACCCTTAACAGTTCGATCGCTGGAGATCCCGAACCGAGTGTGGCTACCTCCCATGTGCCAGTACCAGGCTGTAGACGGCACGCCTAACGATTGGCACCTGGTGCACTATGGAGCGCGCGCGGTGGGAGGTTTCGGCCTGATCATCGCGGAGGCGACGGGCGTGGTCCCCGAAGGGCGCATCTCGCCGGCCTGCACGGGGCTGTGGTCGGACGAGCACGTCGCGGCCTGGCGAAAGGTGGTCGACTTCGCCCACACGCAGGGCGCGAAGATGGCGATTCAGCTCAACCATGCCGGCCGCAAGGCGTCCTCGGTTCCCGCCTTGCCGGATCAACCCCACTACCCCACCAATACGGTTCCGGTGAATGAGGGCGGCTGGGAGACCGTGGCGCCCTCCCCTATCGCGGCCGATGGACACAACACACCTAGGGAGCTGAGCACTGCGGAGGTTCGGCAGATCCCCAAGCAGTTCGCCAGAGCGGCAGGGCGCGCGGTTGAAGCAGGCTTTGACGCGGTGGAGATCCACGGGGCACACGGCTACCTGCTTCACCAGTTCCTCTCACCGCTTTCGAATGAGCGTAACGACGCCTACGGGGGCTCGTTCGAGGCGCGCACGCGACTGCTGCTGGAGGTGGTCGAGGCGGTGCGGGCTGCTATCGGCGAGGACATGCCTCTAATACTTCGACTCTCGGCCACGGATTGGGTCGATGCCGGCTGGAGCCTGGACGATACCGTGCGGGTCTCTGCCCTGGCACAGGAGCGCGGCGCAGACCTGATCGACGTGACCTCGGGCGGCAATGTGAGCGCAGACATTCCAGTTGGCCCCAACTATCAGGCGCGTTTCGCGGATGAGGTGCGTGCTCGGGCGAGCGTGCCGACGGCTGCCGTCGGTCTGATCACCGAACCTGCGCAGGCAGAGGCGCTGCTCGTGGAGGGGCGTTGCGACGCCGTCCTTATCGGCCGAGAAGCGTTGCGTAACCCTTCCTGGCCGCGCGACGCATTCCGTGCGCTAGGCATGGCCGGTGGGAAGCTGGGCTACCCACCCTCCTATCACCGGGCTGCGCCGCGGGATCCTCGCTAAGCCTGAACCGCTAGCTTGTCGCCGGCGTCCTTAAGCTTGGCCGGCGCGAGAGCTTCGCGCGCGGGGCCCTCGACAACAGAACCGTCGTTGAGGTCGAAGACGGAGCCGTGGGCGGAACAACGCACCTTGTGTCCGTCGACCTGATCGATAGTCTGGTGCTGGTGGGGGCACGATCGAGAGTAAGCGACGTACTTGGATTCGTCTGGTCGGGCCACAATATAGTCGCCCACTAAGATGGCGGAGCCCAATGGTATGTCCGTCTTAGCAACTTCCTCGGAGGGGGCGCTGCCACATGCGGCCAAGAGTGCGCCCGCCAGAGTGGTACCGGTGCCGAGAAGGAAGAGTCGTCGGTTGCAGGAAAACTCGCTCATACCCACAAACTCTACTCCCCGACTACCGGCACTGTTGTGATGAATAGTGACGTTTTGGATACGGGGCAGAACCCCGTCGAGAAACGTCACTGTGACGATTAACCCTGACGGGTAGCTGCCTTCATCTCCGATACGAATTGAGCCAATTCCTTCTGCAGTGCCGGAAGGTCTCGCACCACTCCGGGGCGGGGGTGCTCATGGTCCACGTGGCTTTCGATGATGCGGGTGATGGCTGAACCGGTGATCGCACCGGCCGCGCCCGCGCGAATCGCGTCTGCCACGTGTTCCGGAGTAGAGATGCCGAAGCCCAGAAGGACCGGTGCTCCCCCGAACTGTTGGACGTGAGCAACAACCTCATCCAGGCCGCGAGTCTCGGAGGCGCGCTCGGTACCGGTCACGCCATCCCGGGAGATGGCGTAGATGTAACCGCGCGAACGAGCAGCGACACCCCGCAGGGTTGCCTCAGCTGCTTGGGCGGGCGCGATAAAGATGGGGCTGATTCCGGCGGCCTCGGCTGCCTCGGCAAAGGGGCCGCCCTCGCGAACCGGCACATCCGGGATCAGGATGGAATCGGCACCCGCCTCGTGGAACTCTGCGTAGAAGCGCTCCAGACCGCGCACGAAGGGCACGTTGGCGTAGATTAGCATGCCGATCGGCAGCTCCGGGTAGGCGTCGCGGATCTTCCTAATCAACTGCAGGCTCTTCTCCACCGTTGCTCCCCCATCCAGCGCCCGGATGTGGGAGGCCTGGATGGTGGGACCATCGGCAACCGGATCAGAGAAAGGCACGCCGAGCTCGAGGGCGTCCGCGCCAGACTCAATGAGCGTGGTGATGATCTGGAAGGAATCCTCAAACGTGGGGTCTCCCAGCATGACAAAGGGAACGAAGGCTCCCTCTCCCCTGCTCTTGAGGGATTCAAACAGAGCGGCATAGCGATCTTTCACTAGGAAACCTCCGTGTTCGAGGGCTTAAGGGCGTACTCGGGGTGCTCGTCGAGCGTGCGCCGGACGTGGTCAACATCCTTGTCTCCGCGACCAGACAGGCACACCACGATGGTGAGATCCTCCCCTGCCTTCTCGGCCTCCTCCGCGCGTGCCAGCGCGTAAGCAAAGGCATGCGAGCTTTCCAGGGCAGGGATGATGCCTTCCTTCAGGCTGAGGATCTGGAAGGCGCGCAATGCTTCTGCGTCGGTCACCGGAACGTACTTAGCACGCCCGGTGTAGGCCAGATACGCGTGCTGAGGCCCAACCGCGGGATAATCCAGGCCAGCGGAGATGGAGTAGGACTCCTCCACCTGGCCGTCGCTGTTGCGCATTAGATATGAGCGCGTCCCGTGCAGGATTCCCACGTTGCCGGCGGCGATGGCGGCACCGTGCTTGCCCGTCTCCATGCCCTCGCCACCGGGCTCGGTGCCTACGAGTTCGACGGATTCGTCGTCGATGAAATCGGAGAACATGCCGATGGCGTTGGATCCCCCGCCGACGGAGGCGATCACAACGTCCGGCAGCGAACCGGTGCGCTCTAGCATCTGCGCCTTGGCCTCCTCAGCGATGACGCGGTGGAAGTCGCGCACGATGGTCGGGAACGGGTGCGGGCCGGCCGCGGTACCGAGCAGGTAGTGCGACTCGTGGAAGGTGGCGGTCCAGTCGCGCAGTGCTTCATTCACGGCGTCCTTGAGGGTGCCGGAGCCAGCATCCACGGGAACGACCGTCGCGCCGTGCAGGCGCATGCGGTACACGTTGGGCTGCTGCCTTTCGACGTCCTTTGCACCCATATAGATCACGCATTCCAGGCCGAGCAGGGCGCACACCAGCGCGGTCGCCGTGCCGTGCTGCCCGGCGCCGGTCTCGGCGATGATGCGCTTCTTACCCATCTTCTTGGCCAGCAGCGCCTGGCCGATGACCTGATTGGTCTTGTGGGCACCGCCGTGGACGAGGTCCTCGCGCTTGAGAAAGACGCGGACGTGTGTGCCGGGGACGGCGTTGCGCACCTCGGTGAGCGGGGTGGGACGACCCAGGTAATCGCGCAACAGGTCGCGGTACTCCTTCATGAAGGCGTCGTCGTTCCACGCCTCCACAAAGGCCTTCTCCAGCTGATCCAGTGCCGGAATGAGCGATTCGGGCACGTACTGCCCGCCGAACTCACCAAAGTAGGACGGCAGGATCGTGGAGCCACCAGGTGTAGCGTCTCCCTCGGCTGCCGGGGTCGCGATGTCCTGGAGCGATCCGGACTCCTGGTTCGCATCGTGTTTCATCGTGTCTCCTCGTTGTCTGCGGTGTTTTCTGTGTAACTAAATGCCCTGATGCGCTCGAATACGCGTCGCAAAGCGCCCGCGTCCTTGCGCCCGGTGTATTCGCCTGCGTTGCGGTACTCCACGCCCGAGTTAAGGTCCACGCCGAGGCACCCGACACTAAGGGCGTCTTCGATATTGTCCTCGTTCAGACCGCCGGCGAGCAGGCTGCGGCTTTTCACCCCGGAGGGGATGGTGGACCAGTCGAATGCGCGGCCGGTTCCTCCGTCGCCGGAATCGAGTACGAAGCGGTCGGCGTGATCCAGCAGCCCGGGCAGCACCTCGGTGGCACCGGGAGTGGTCATGGAGATAGCGCGCCAGACCTCGATCCCCTCGCCCACTTCCGTCCGCACGCGTTCGAGGAGTTCGATCTCGGACTCCAACGAACCGGTAAACGGTGCGTGGACCTGTACAGCGTGGATCCCGGGTTGAAGGAGTTCACCGTACCCCTCGGTTCGGCGGGAGACCGCCACATAGGCCAAGTCCGGTTCGTGAGCGATGATGTCGGCCGATGTTTCACGTGAAACATTGCGCGGCGATCCCTCCTCGAAGATCAACCCACCATAGACGGCGCCGCACGCTCGGGCGGCCTGCGCCGCACTCCACGAGGTGAGCCCACAGACCTTGTTAGGACCGTAGACGAGCTCGCGGGCGGCGCGATCGATGTCGGGCTGGCCGGTCAGTTGCGAGCCGACCAGGAAGGCATTGGAGTGGGCACCCAGGCTGCGCACCGCCTGAGCATCGCGGATTCCCGACTCGGATACCACCAACACGTCATCCGGAATATCGCGCGTGAGCGTGCGCGAGCGGGTCAGGTCGATCGACAGGTCGTGCAGATTGCGATGGTTGATCCCCAGGATCTTGGCGCCCAGGCGCAGGGCGCGCGAGACCTCTTCCTCGGAGATCGCCTCCGTCAACACGTCAAGACCAAGGCGCTCGGCTTCTTGAGACAACTGGGTATAGGAGGCGTCGTCAAGCACCGAGAGCATTAACAAGATCGCGTCCGCGCCGAAGTAGCGCGCGGCGTGGACCTGCACCGGATCGATGATGAAGTCCTTGCACAGCACCGGCAGGTGAGTCGACGCCGCGACGATGGCCAGGTGGTCGTAATCACCGCCGAAGCGTTCCGGCTCGCACAGCACCGAAATTCCTGCGGCGTAGCGGGAATAGACGCGCGCGATCGCCCCGGGTTCGTAATGCTCGCGGATCAGCCCGAGTGAGGGCGAGGAAGACTTGCACTCCATGATGAACTGATTGCCGCCGCGGGGATTGCCGCCGCGCGCCAACGACTGGTATAGCGAGCGTGTCGAACGCGGCAGTCCGGCCGGGTCCACACCGCTGAGACGGTCGTGGATGCCGGGAAGGTGCTCTCTTCGCTTCTCGACGATCCCCTCGAGCACCGTGGGTAAGTTACTGCTCGCCATAGTTCGCCTCCTCGTGCTGCTTGAGCCAGGTGTTGACAGTGCCGTCGGCCAGCAGAGTGCGGGCCCGCTCGGTGCCTTCCTTAAACGAGGCACCCTGGCCGGAGAGGTAGAACATCGCGCCAGCGGAGGCAGCGATCGCGTCATGGTGGGCCGGTGAGCCCTCGCCACGGAAGACGGCGCGGATCAGCTCGGCGTTTTCTACGCCGTCGCCCCCGGCCAAGTCCTCAAAGGTCCACCGGCGAATGCCGAAGTCCTCGGGTTCGAGCTCGTAGTAGTCGATGTTCCCCTCCCGGGTTAGCTCCCAGACCTTGGTGGTGCCGGATACGGCAAGCTCGTCGGAGCCGTCGCCGTGGACCACCAGAGCGCGCCCGCGACCGAGCTCCCGGAAGGTCTCCGCGATCATCGGGCCCTGGGCCGGGTTGGCGATGCCCATGATCTGGAACTCCGGCCGTGCCGGGGACAGGATGGGGCCAAGGGTGTTGAAGATGGTGGGGAACTTCAACCCGCGGCGCACCGGCTGCACGTGGCCGATAGCCGGGTTGTAGGCGGGGGCGAAAAGGAAGGTGAAGTTGGCGTTCTCAAACTGGCGCACGGCGCGTTCGGGGTCGAGATCCAGCGGGATCTGCATGGCCTCCAGCACGTCTGCGGAACCGGACTTGGAGGAGACGGAACGGTTACCGCACTTGACCATCTTCACTCCCCCGGCCGCGGCCACAAGGGAAGCGGCGGTGGTGATGTTGATGGTGTTCTTGCCGTCGCCACCTGTGCCGGCGGTGTCCATGATTCCCTCACCGGTAATGGGGAACGGTCGACCGGCCTTGAGGAAAGCGCGGGCGGCGCCGAGCAGGTCGTTGGCGGTCTCCCCGCGGACCTTCACTGCAGTGAGTAGCGCGGCGATGTGGATGTCGTCATAATCACCGACCGTCAGCGGCGTGAAGGCTTCGATGCACTCCTCGACAGAGGGCTCCGGGTTGGAGATGAAGCGCTTGAGCGCGGTCAGGCTGTTGTCGCTGGTCATAGTTTTATCCCTTCTGTGATTGAGTGAGAAGCTGTGCGAAGCAGCGCTCGAGCATGAGTGGGCCGGCGGGCGTGAGAATGGATTCGGGGTGGAACTGCACTCCAACTGCCATGCGGTCCTCGGTTTCGGCGGCCATGACGACGTCCCCGATCTCCGTTTCCGTGGTGGCTAGCACCCGTAATCCCTCCGGGGCGTCGGCGCAGCCGAGCGAGTGGTAGCGCGCCACCGGAACCTCATGCCCGGGCTGCGTTGGGTCCCCGCCAGTGGCGAGCCCGGCAAAGACGGGGTGCTGCTGCCCGGCTTCGGTGAGCTGCATAGCAACGGAACGGCCATGCTCGGGCCCACAGGGAACGACTGAACCACCCAGGTGCTCCAGAAGAGCCTGGAATCCCAGGCAGATTCCCAGCACCGGAATGTTGCGCTCGCGCGCGGTGGCCAGGACCTCCATGAGGCTTCCGGCCTCGCGCGGATGTCCCGGCCCGGGCGACAGGATCAGCAGATCCGGTTGGGCGGCGAACACCTCGGAGGCTGGCACGCTGTTGCGGTACACAACGAGCTCGTGCTCCGAGGTGGCGACGGCGTCGACGAGGTTGTAGACGAAGCTGTCGTGATTATCGATGAGAACTATGCGGCTCATGAGCGCACCACCTTCAAGTCGGAACCAGCGGCCAGGGCAATGGCGTGGAGGACGGCGTAGGCCTTGTGGAGTGTCTCGTCGGCCTCGGCCTGCGGATTGGAGTCGCGCACGACGCCGGCACCGGCCTGCACGGAGGCCACTCCCCCGCTGACGTAGGCCGAGCGAATAACGATGCAGTTATCCATTGTTCCGTCTCCGCTGACGTATCCGACGGCACCGCCGTAGCTGCCTCGCCGCGTTCCTTCGAGCTCGCGGAGCAGCTCGCTGGCACGCAGCTTGGGTGCACCGGTCAGCGTGCCCATGTTCATGCAGGCGCGGTAGGCATCAAAGGCGTCGAGCCCATCGGCCAGGGTCGCGGTAACGCGGGAGACCAAATGCATGACGCGGGAGTAGCGATCCACCTGGAGAAGGTCGGCGACCGAGCGCGTACCCGGCTTGGCCACGCGGGCGAGGTCGTTGCGGGCGAGGTCGACAAGCATGGTGTGCTCGGCGATCTCCTTCGAATCCGTGCGCAATTCGAGCTCGCGACGAATGTCTAACTCGTGGTTGATGGTGCCGTCTTCGTCGAGGCCGCGTGGTCGAGTGCCAGCGATCGGGTACAGCTGCAGTTGGCGTGTCTGGGGATCGTGCTTGAGGTTGGACTCCGGGGAGGCGCCGAAGAGCTCGTAGAGCTCGCCCTTCCGGTCGACGCCGCGCACGTAAAACATGTACGGGCTCGGATTGCTGCTGCGCAGTTGCCGGTAGGCCGCAAAGGCATCCGGGCACGGCAGCGTGAAGGTGCGCGCCGGCACAACCTGGTAGATGTCGCCCCGCCGGATCGCCTCCTTCATGTCATCCACGTATCCACGGAATTGCTCGTCCGAGATGTCCACGTGGACCTCGAGCGTGTCCCCCGCTGGGGTGGACTCCGGCAATGTTTCACGTGAAACATTGGCGATGCGGTTGGCCACGTCGTCGAGAAGCGACTCCAACTCCGTCTCATCGCCGTACGCGTTGACGGCGCTGACATGGGCCGTGGAGTGGGAATGGTCGATGGTGAGCAGCGCCTCGGCCAGCACGAACTGGTAGTCCGGGTAGGTGTTGGAGGACTCTGCGACCTCGGGAAGCTCCTCAAAAGTGCCCAAGTAATCGAAGGCGAACCCGCCGGCAAGCATCGGCAGGGCCTCGTGGGTAAAGCCCGCCTCAAGGGTGAGTGCACGCAGCGGAGCGACGGTGGAGATGGCCGTCAACCGGGAGCGCTCGTCGAAGCGGTCGGCGGCGACGGGAAATTCGTAAAGGTTCTCCCCCACCGCGTAGTCACCGAGTTGCTCCTGCAGCCGCTGCGCCAGCACCGCGCCCGAAGGGCTCAAGACCTCGACCTGAACGCGCTGCCCCTCGCAGGTCAAGCGCAAGGAAGAGGACAGGACCGCCACTGACTTAACGCCAGACTTGGTGGTGATGTCGGCGGACTCCAAGAGCACGGAATCGGTTGCTTGGGTGCCGCCGAGCGCCTCAAACACTCGGGAGGCGTCGGGGTGATACGTCACCTCGCGGGTGCGTGCGACGGGGCGATACCCGCCAGGAGGTGTGCTACTCACAGTGTCTCGCAGCCTTTCTCGGGGTGTGGGATTCGATCTTACGGCTGACCTGCCGATCGTGTCTGCTCCCGAGGGGCGCGCGGTGGGCGCTAGAAACGCCGCAGGGCCCGCACGCTACCTGCGAGAGCAGGAAGCCGGCGGGCCCTGTCGATTACGTGTATTCGAGCAAGCAACAAATCAGTGGCGCGCCGGGTTGGCCCGCCACCACCATCGATTCATCACGTTGCGCATAGGCTCACATCTTACATCATTCGCTTCTCGACGGCTGCGCTTTGCCTACATAAAGTCTTGCCTACTCGAGGTCCTGCCTACCCGGGGCCTTGCCTACTTCTGATCGCGGGCGGCCTTCCGCACCGCGTCCAGATTCACCTGAGCCTTGGGAGCTGGAGCGGGGGCCTGTGCTGCCTCGACCTCCTGGGCGACGTCGATGGACGCCGCAAGCCGGGCTCCGAGGTTGGCTCCAGCACCCAGAGCGATGAGGGCGACAATGACCATTGCCACCGGGATCAACCACAGCCACCCTTCGGCGCGAGAGGCCACCAGCGCCCCAATAAGCAGAGCTACCGCACCTACCATCCACGCTGCCCCTGCTACGTGGTGAGCTGCGTCCCAGATCTCACGAGACTTACGCACCTCTGCCACGCGGATGCCCACGATCGGGTTGCCCGGCAGCTTCTTAAGCAGCGCAAGCCCGCTGATGACGGCCAGGGCAAGGCCCAAGACCCCAAGTACAAGAGCGACGGCAATCATGAGACTGAGCTTAATGGCTCCTTGGAAGCGTGAGGAATGATGGGTGCCGACCAACCAACCACAGCAACCCCCCACGCGGGGGTGAATTGTTTCGTGTGACTAAATCTGCAGCGTACGGCGTGAAATTTATTTTCCGTTCCGGTTGACGCGCCCCCAAATTAGGGGTTCACTAAGGAAGTCATTCGTCTATCCGCTGGAAACGCTGAGTGAATTCTCAGCCCACTCACTCTTCGCGCAAAGGAAACACTATGGGTCAAACCTATAAACCCAAGCATGCTGCCCAACCTAAGCACCGGGCTACCTCCCCGTCCGGTCTGGCACTTCTTGGTCTGGCTATGAAGGACCGGGCTCGACTCCTCATCGCCGGAGGCGCGACTGTTGCAATCGCTGCCTCCGGTGTTGTCATTGTTCCGGTTGCTTTCCAATCAGAGTCGGTGGCTCAGGCAGCTGACCTCACCATCGACGGCAAGAAGGTCATTGAGAGTGGCGTTGCCACCGCGGAGACAGAAACCGTCAACGGTGTTGTCTCCCGCTACTTGGGCAACAACCCCCAGACGCGCGATGCAAACTCCCAGCTCCCGCTGGCGGGTGTGCGCGTCTACGCGAAGTGGGTGGAAAAGGACGGTTCGTCCTCGCCGATCTACACCGCGGTGACCGATGCAAACGGTCAGTACCACATTAAGATGCTGCCGTTCAAGGACCCGAACGGAATCACCCGCAGCTTTGATGCCGACCCGAACCTTCCGGAAGGCGAGAAGATTCGTGTGTGGGCCGAAAACCCGGATCCTGCCCACCTGCAGGCCATGTACCTGTACCAGAACGGACAGGTAGGTCCCCAGGGAATTGTCGCTGACACCACTGCTGGCGTGAGTCAGCTCGTCGGCCCGAACCAGTACAACGATGTACCGATTCAGTTTGTAGACATCCAGGACCACCAGGGCATGCACCGCGATGCTCCGAAGCAGGTACCGGGCAGCCCAGATCCGACGCCTCTTGACAATGGAGGCCAGATCAGTGGTTCGGTGTACTGGAACCATAACGTTCCCGCAGGCAACCTGATCTATGGTGGCATTTACGAGCAGAACAAGGGCGACGTCCCGGTCCCCAACATGCAGGTGCGCGGCTCCTACCTCTCTGATCAAGCAATCAAGAAGATCTATGCCGAGGCGCCGGCAGCACTGGGAGTAAAGACCATCCGCGGTGCTGGCTGGAACCGCCAGCAGGAGCTCTTGCTGCAGGACTGGATCAAGCAGCAGATTGCCAAGGACGGCAAGGACTTCTGGATTGCCGAGACCGTGGAGACCACGACGGACGATAAGGGCAACTACACCCTGTACTTCAACGGCACCTGGGGTCCTTGGGCTAATTACACCGGGGACCAGACATTCTGGAGCCAGGATCAGAAAGCCCGCCTGGGTACCGTTGCTGGTAGCCCGAAAGACGGCAAGTGGGACAGGGTTGCTGGCGCAGCAGGCAACACCAGCAAGCACATCAACACGGAATGGTCTTTCGTCTCGATTACCGAGCTGCCGGGTACGGGCCTGATCACGCCCTACGTGAACAACCAGTACTTCTCCCCCGTGGATGGAAGCGCCTGGCCGGGCCTCCTGGATCTGGGCCGTTCTAACCTAACCGACGTGAAGTTTGCTCTCTTCCCGGAGAACATTGTCTTCGACGTCAGCCCATTTGACTCCTACGCTAACTTTGCCACCGCTGGTCAGTCTGTAACCACCAGTGCCTCGGGTCTCCCCTACCAACAGAACGGTGGAACGAAGTACCAGGTTGAGTGGACGGACCAAGACGGCAATGTTGTCAAGTCGGGTGCGGATTGCACTTTCGCCGTGAATCCAGATGGCTCGATCCCCTCGTGTGATTTCACCACTCCCAAGGATCTGACCAAGCAGACCACCTACTCTGCACGGCTCTACTCTCTTTCCCCTAACGGCGTGCGCTCGGACCTGCCGGTGGCCATCGACTCGTTCACGGTCGATCCGCTGCCTGTGACTGACAAGAATGACCCGAGTTACACCACTGCGGTTACGACCCCGGGCACCGAGGTCACTATTGCGACTCCCACGTTTGACAACCCGCAGACCAAAGACGTGGTAGAGACGAACCAAGCCCCCCAGGGGACGACGTTTGCACCGGGCACCCCGGCCGAGGGGCAGGTTGTGCCGCCGTGGATCAAGATGAATCCAGATGGCAGCATCACGGCGAACCCGCCAGCGGATGCCCAGCCGGGTAACTACACGATTCCTGTGTTGGTGACGTATCCGGATGGAACGCAGGATACCGTCAGCGCGCTGGTGACAATCTCGCCTGCTCCGGTTAAGACCGCGGATACGTTGATTCCGGAGTACGCCCCGGTTGCTCCGATGGTTCCGGGCACGTCGGCCTCCGTACTGCCCCCGACCTTCGACGGTGTTGTGACTCCTGAAAGGGAGACTGGCGCAGCCCCGCAGGGAACGACGTTCGCCCCGAAGGATCAGTCGGTTCCGTGGGTAACTGTCGACCCGAACACCGGCGCTCTGACTGTGAGCCCGGATGCAAATGTTGAGCCGGGTGATTACTCCGTCACGGTCGTGGTCACTTACCCGGATAAATCCACCGAAGAGGTGGTCGTTCCGATCACGGTCACCGCGGCCCCTAAACCGCTGCTCAGGGACTCGAACGTTCCGTCCTACACCCCGGTGGCCACCGCTCCGGGTAAGGAGGTAACGACCGCCGCGCCGACCTTCGATGATCCGACCACGACCACCGTGCAGGAGACAAATAAGGCTCCTGAGGGGACCACGTATGAGCCTGGAATTCCGCTGCCTGGGCAGGTTGTTCCGAGCTGGATCCAGCTGAACACTGATGGCACCATCACGGCGAAGCCGCCGGCCGATGCAGCTCCTGGCGATTACCAGGTTCCGGTTCAGATCATCTACCCGGATGGATCAAAAGACCCAGCTACAGCGACCGTGACTGTGACTAAGGAGCCCGTGGCCACCCCGGTTGATCAGTCAGTGATCGATGGCAAGCAACTGACTCCAATCAAGTTGGAAAACGTACCAGCCGGGGCAAAGGTCGAGGTGACCGGTCTGCCAGCTGGCGTGACGTTTGATCCTGCGACCAACACCATCTCTGGAACGCCTGATGTCACCGATTGGGGTGCGACAGAGGAAGCTCGCGCTTTTGCACCGGTGGTGACGGTGACGAATGGTGATCAGACCACTCAAATTCCGGTCACGATCACCGTTCAGCGGGATACAGATAACGATGGCATCCCGGACCTCACCGACACCGATGATGACGGTGATGGTTTCACCGATGCTGAAGAGATCATCGCCAAGTCGGATCCTAAGAACAAGGACTCCGTCCCGGAGAAGTTGCTGGCAACTCCGACTAACCAGACGGTGGTAGAGGGCCAGCCGATGAAGGCAGTGGCTCTAGCAGGCATTCCGGCTGGTGCGACGGTCACCGCGACCGGTCTGCCCAATGGGGCGACGCTGGATACTGCGACGAACACCATCTCTGGAACGCCTGACATTTCCGATTGGTCGCCTACTGAGGAGTCACGCGATGTTGTGGTGACGGTGAAGGTGGATAACGGTGGTCAGATCACCGAGGTCCCGGTAACCATCACTGTCCAGCGGGACACTGATAACGATGGCATTCCGGATATCACCGACACCGATGACGACAATGATGGATTCACCGATGAAATTGAGGCCGCAGCTAAGTCGGATCCGAAGGACCCGAACTCCAAGCCAGCTGCACCTGTCTCGCTGACCGTCACCCCTGATACGCAGACGGTTATTGACGGTGCGAAGATCACCCCAATCGTTGTCACTGGTGTTCCGGCCGATACCAAGATCACTGATACCGGCCTGCCAAATGGTTTGACTTTCGATCAAGCGACAAACACCGTCACCGGTTCTCTGGACATCACAGATTGGGAGAAGACCGAGGAGACTCGTGAGGTACCAGTGGCGTTGGAGGTGACGTACCCAGGCCAGACGACGGCGGTACCGTTGCCCGTGACGATCACTGTTCAGCGTGACACCGATGGCAACGGCATTCCGGATGTCACCGATACCGATGACGACGGTGATGGTTTTACTGACGAGCAGGAGAAGGCTGCTAACACGGATCCGAAGGATCCGAACTCAAAGCCCGCTCTGGCCACTGATGCCGGTTGGGCGGATACCGCTATTGCAAAGCCGGGCGAAGCGGTCGAGATTCCGCTTGAAAGCGGAACTCTGAACGGACAACCGAGCCTCGATGTTGCTGGTCCAGGCACTGCCACAATTGGCTTGGATGGCACGATCACGGTGACTCCGAATGCAGGGGCGAAGCCGGGTGATGTCATCACGGTGGCGGTCAAGGATAAGGACGGCAAGGTCATCGACACCATCACGGTGACGGTGGCAGCCAGCGTTTCGCCTACTCAGCAGACCGTGGTGGCGGGTAAGGACATTGTTCCGGTCGCTGTGACTGGCATTCCTGCAGGCAAGGACGTCACAGTGACTGACCTGCCGGAGGGTTTGACTTTTGATAAGGCAACCAACACCATTTCCGGTATTCCGACAGTTGCCAACTGGGGAACTGACGAGGAGAAGACGTTCACTGCAATCGTGGCTGTGCCGCAGGCTGACGGCTCGACCGAGAATGTTCCGGTGGAGATCACCGTTCAGCGCGATACAGATGGTGATGGCATTCCGGATGTCACCGATGCAGATGATGACAATGATGGCTTCACCGATGAGCAGGAGAAGGCTAAGAACACGGATCCGAAGGACCCGAATTCCAAGCCGGATGCTGGCGTTCCACTTGGCGTAACACCTGACAAGCAGGTTGCGGTTGAGGGTACGCCGATGAAGCCGGTCGAGGTTGTTGGTGTTCCGGAGGGTGCGACGGTGACGGCTACTAACTTGCCGGCTGGCGTCACCTTCGATGAGGCGTCTAAGACGATTGCTGGTTCGCCGGATGTCACGGATTGGAAGCCGGAGGAAGAGGAGCGTGTTGTTACCTCTACCGTGACGGTGTCTGCTGGCGGTGACACGAAGTTCGAGCTGCCGGTGGAGATCACCGTTCAGCGTGATACCGATGGCGATGGCACTCCGGATGTCACCGATGCCGATGACGACGGTGATGGTTTCACCGATGCTGAAGAGGCAATTGCGGGTACGAATCCGAAGGATCCGGCTTCCAAGCCGGCACAATCTTCGGATGCCCAGTGGAATGATGCTGTGACTAAGCCGGGCGAGCCGGTTACTGTGCCGATTGCTTCAGGTGCTCTGAACGGTGCACCGACGCTGGAGATCACTGGTCCGGGCATTGCGACGATTGCTCCGGATGGCACGATTACGGTGACGCCGAATGCGGATGCGAAGCCGGGTGACGAGATCACGGTGACGGTTAAGGACAAGGACGGCAAGGTGATCGATACGGTCACCGTGACTGTTCAGCAGCCGGGTGCTGGTACGACTCCGGACTGGGGTGATGTGGCTACCGCGATCATTGGTGGTGCGGTTGGCCTGCCGATCATCGCTGGTGCGCTTGCTGGTGGTGAGACTGTCACGGCAACGGGTCCGGGTACTGCTGAGATTGGGCCGGATGGCACGATTACGGTGACCCCGAATGCGGATGCGAAGCCGGGTGACGAGATCACGGTGACGGTTAAGGACAAGGATGGTCAGACCGTCGACACGATTGATGTCACTGTCACCGATAACGGAGACGGCACCACCGCGACCATCGCGCCGATCGGAGATGTGACGGTGGATGAGGGTGAGCCGATCACCCCGATTACGGTGACCACGGGCAACCCCAAGGCTGAGATTGACGTGACCGGCCTGCCGGCTGGTGTGAACTTTGATCCGGTCACGGGCTTGATTACTGGCACGCCGCTGGTACCGGGCTCCTACCCGGTCACCGTCACGGCAAAGATCGACGGAAAGCCTGTCTCAACCGAGAAGTTCACGATTACGGTCGGCGACACATCGGGCACGGGTCAAAGCAACGGCAGCTCCAATGGCGCTGGTCTGATCGGTGCTCTGCTGGGCGGTCTGGGCTTGGGGGCAATCCTGGGTGCTCAGGGTTCCTCTGACGGGGCGTCTAATGGTTCTTCTGCTGCGGTTCCGGGCAACGGTGGTTCCTCGAACAACCAGGGTTCGAAGCCGGGCCAGAACGTGCCAGGTGGTGCGGCTGATGGTGGTTCGAAGCCGGGTACCGCATCGCCTTCGGCACCGGGCGCTAACCAAACACCGGGTACTGGCCAGCCTTCCCAGGCACCTGGTGCGAACCAGGCTCCGGACAATGGTGCTGGTAACTCTGTACCGGGTGATGGTCAGGGTCAGTCGGTGACGACGCCGGCGCCGAGTTCTCCGAAGGCCACTGGTCAGCAGCCGGGCTCTAAGCCGGGTGGCGCACTGGCGAATACTGGTGTGGATGACCTGATGCTGATCGTTGGTGGTTCTTTGCTGGCGATGACTGTCGGTGGGCTGCTCATTCTGGCTGCAAAGCGGCGTCGAGAAGCGGAGTCTAAGGGCTAGGCACTGCGGATAACGCATTTCCTAGCGTCGGCTAGGTAGTTGCAGGCCCTGTCACCTTGGTTGGTGGCGGGGCCTGCGGCTTTTTCGCCCGTAGCACTTCTACGAATCCAGCGGCGCGGAAGGATTGGTTTCTTGATTGGGGAGAAGATAAGGGTTAGTACCAACTGGAAGCGGGCCCCACACATGGGGGTGAGTTAGTCGGTTTCCTAAACCTGCAGCGTGCGGCTTGAAAGAAATTTCTCTTTACGTTTGACGGGGATACATTCCTGTGCCTCACTAGAGGAGACATCTGATCATCTCTGGAAACGCTGAGTGATTTCTCAGCCCTCTCACTGTTTGCGCAAAGGAAACATAATGGGTCGCTCCTATCAGCCCAAGCACCGAGCTACTTCTCCGTCCGGTTTGGCCCTCCTCGGTCTGACCATGAAAGACCGAGCCCGACTCCTCATCGCCGGAGGAGCGACTGTTGCAATCGCCGCCTCCGGCGTTGTCATAGTGCCGGTTGCTTTCCATGCTGAGCCGGCTGCGCAGGCGGCGGAGTTGACTGCGGATGGGACCAACGTCATTGAGAGTGGCGTGGCGACGGCTGAAAACGAGACGATTAACGGACAGGTGACTCGCTATCTGGGTGGTAACCCTGGCGATCGGGAGAAAGACTTTCAGCTCCCCATGGCGGGTGTTCGGGTCTATGCCAAGTGGGTGGAGAGCGATGGCTCCACCTCCCCGATTTACACGGCCGTGACCGATGCCAACGGTGAATACCACATCAAGATGTTGGACTTTAAAGATCCTAATGGGGTAACCAGGCGCTTCGATGCTGACCCGAATTGGCCGGAAAAAGAGAAGATCCGGGTGTGGTCTGACAATCCAGACCCTTCCAAGTGGAACCTCATGTTCAACTATATGAACGGACAAGTTGGGCCCAAGGGAGTTGTCGCCGACACTACTGGTGGTGCGGCACAGCTCATTGGTCCGAACCAATATGTGAACGTCGCCATCCAATACGTGCCAATCCAGGACCATACGGGAATGCACCTGGACAACCCGAAGTATGTGGCGACTTCCCCGGACCCCGCATCAGGTCCTGGCGGCCAGATCAACGGATCTGTCCACTGGAACTACAACGTCCCTGAAGGAAACCAAATCTACAGCGGTATCGCTGAACGGAATCCCGGCGACGTGCCTATTCCCAACATGCGGGTGCGAGGCTCGTACCTAACGGATAAAGCCATCAAGAAGATCTACGCCGAGGCGCCTAAAGCACTTGGATTCCGAAACATTCGAGGGGCTGGGTGGAATCGCCAGCAGGAGCTACAGCTTCAAGACTGGATTAAGCAACAGATTAAGAAAGACGGTAAAGCGTTTTGGATCGCCGAAACGGTGGAAACGACCACTGGCAGCGACGGTAAATACTCCCTCCACTTCAATGGAACGTGGGGTCCCAGGTGGGATTTCAGCCCCAACGGATTGAATGTTGTCGGCTGGCCGCAGAACAAGAAAGACCGGCTAGGCACCCTGGTATCAAGCCCAGCAGAGGGCACCTGGTCGGATACCGATGTGTTGGCATTTGACGCCAAACACATCAACCTCGATTGGACGTTTGTATCCATCCCGGATCAGCCGGGGCAGGGGTTGATGACGCCGTATGTGAATAATCAGTACTTCAATCCCGGGGGCAAAGGATGGCCAGGAGTATCGGAAGGTAAAGTGCCCCCGACTTTCACATACGGAAATTCGTCGTTCACTGGAGTTGATTTCGCCCTCTTCTCTGAGAAGATCACTTTCGATGTCACACCGTTTGACTCGTTTAAGAACTTTGCTACCGCAGGTGACACGGTAAATACCAGGACAACGGGTCTCCCCTTCGCCCAAAACAACGGAACTCGATTCCGGGTGGTCTGGACTGACCAAAACGAAAAGGAAGTTAAGGGCGGTGCGCAGTGCACTTTCGACGTACGGCCCGACGGTTCCATTCCGTCATGTGACTTTAAGACGCCCACGGATCTGACGAAACAAACCACCTACACGGCACGGCTTTACTCCGTCGCGCCCGACGGAGTGGTTTCGACATTGCCAGTGGCAGTCGACTCCTTCACGGTTGACCCAGCACCGAAGATAACTTCGGACAACACCCCAAATTACGCCCCGACCAATGCTGCTTTGGGTGGTACAACAACGGTTAAAGCACCCACTTTCGACAACCCCAAAACTACAGACGTCGTAGAAACGAACGCTGCTCCCGCAAACACGAAGTTTGAACCTGGTGTGCCTGCTGATGGGTCTAAGTTCCCGTCGTGGGTGAAGGTGGATTCGAAGTCTGGTGCGTTGACGGTGACTCCGGATGCGGGTATTGCTCCGGGTGATTACCAGGTGCCTGTTGCTGTGACCTACTCAGATGGGTCTAAAGACACCGCTGTAGCAACAGTTACGGTGAAGGCTGCGACGACGGCTGGGTTGGATCCGAAGTATGTGGCGCCTGGTGCGGTGCAGCCGGGTGGTTCGGTGACGGTGGCGGCGCCGACGTTTGATGATCCGTCGACGCAGGCGGTGGAGAAGACTGCTGCTCCTGCGGGTACGAAGTTTGAGCCTGGTGTGCCTGGTGCGGGTCAGACGGTTCCGTCGTGGGCGACGGTGAATGCGGATGGCACGATTACGGTGAAGCCGGATGCGAAGGCGCCGGCTGGGTCGTATCAGGTTCCGGTGTTGGTGACGTATCCGGATGGGTCGACGGATACGGTGTCTGTTCCGGTGACGGTGAAGGCTGCGCCGGTAGCATTGACTTGGGCTGACACTGCCACGGTGATGTCCGGAGGCAAAGTTGAACTACCGCTGCAAAGTGGAACTCTGGACGAGAAGCCTGGACTTGTTGTTGACGGTCCGGGTAAGGCTGAGATCGCTGATAACGGCACGATTACGGTAACGCCGAACGCGGATGCGAAACCGGGTGACAAGATCACTGTGTCGGTCAAAAACGGCAACGGTGATGTGATTGATACAGTCACGGTGACCGTTTCGGGTGTGACGCCGGATAAGCAGGTTGCTGTTGAGGGTGCGGCGATGACGCCGGTTGAGGTTGTTGGTGTTCCGCAGGGTGCGA
>NZ_VDHJ01000010.1 GCF_006334925.1 Corynebacterium tapiri
GCCGGTTGCTGCTGGGCCTGCTGAGCAGGTGGGTATCAATCTTGTGGGGGTGCAGTGACTCCAAACAGGTTGACATCCACCGCAACGACTGATTGTGCGCAACAAGATGACCAGCAGACACGAAACAAAACCCCCAAAATCATTAGGGGCTTGTAATCACCCCAGTATCAGTACCAGACGCGCCAAGACCACCAGGCTCCTCACTGAAGAACCCGGGGGCCTGAACCGTGCGGCGCGCACGCTGAGCACGCTCAACACGCTCCCGGGTCCACCCGGGAATGTCCGACCACAGCTCCTCCGGCGGGATACCCAACATCTGCGCCAACTTGCCAAGACCGTCCACGGTCTGCGCGAACGACCGCGCAGACGTCTCAGCCCACTTGACCTCCGAGCTGAAGTCCCCGGCGCCAGTATCATCGCCGGTCACATACGCGGCCAGGCGCAGAAGCTGCTCATGAGACTCGCCCAAGCTCGTCTGAATCTCGGACACCTTACGGTCCTTCGACGTCTCCAAAGCAGCCAGACCATCAGCAGAAATATTGCTAATCGCATTGGCACCGAGCGCCTGTGCCGGCACCTGAGCGACCGCGGCGAAATCACGCACCGTTGCCTGGCGAGAGTCGATATACCGCGTCAGGTCAGTCTCGTCGTACTGGCCGACCTTCACGTCTGGGTCCTTGAAGAACTGGGTGGTAGCCACCGACTGCTTTAAAGCAACCAGCTCATTCTCTGGCATCCAGCCAATCACATAACGCTGCTTAAACGCCGCGAAGTACTGGGCAACACCCTGCTCGTAGTTCGTCCGATTGATTCGGTCCTGCAGGCCGATCAGGTGCTCGACGATGCCGAACTGTTGCTCACCCTCGGCCATCATGCGGTCCTGGTATCGAACCACTGGGGTCACGCCAAGGTCATGGGGACGTGCCTCGATGTAGGGCAAATTATGCGGATGAAGGTAGGCTTTCTGCGTCCACCAGAGGGGATCACCAGGCTTACGCTCAATCCCGAAGTAATAAACTGCTTCCTCATCGATAAGACGCAGATGAGTGCGCCCAATCTCCAAAGCAATGATCGGGTACTCATCCCCCACCGGCTCGAAACCAGGAAGGTTAATTCCCTCCCCGTAGTGGGCAACGAACCGGCGCGGCGAATGCACCCCAATGCGAGCACCGCCCTTCTGAGCCGGCTCCCCCGTTGAATACGCCGCAGCCACACAGCACTACGGGTCACATGCAGGAGACATCAAACAAGAGCTAGGCGTTACCAGAAACTTAATAACGACTTGGAACCAGCTGAGTAAAACCGATACAACGCCTGTAACCTCCTGACAGTCGCACCGATAAGACAGGTGCAATGCAACCGCAGCAACACCGCTGCTCCACCCCAGAAAGACCAGTGTGAGTACCCCAGCCCACGACCAGCAGCCAGCAAACAGCAACCAGTACCCGCAGCAGCCCTCCATCCCCCAGGGCTACGAGCTGCGACAAAAGAAGCCTTGGTACAAGAAGGCTGGCTGCATCATCCCCCTCATCCTCGTCCTCCTCATGCTCCTCCTCCTCGGCAGCTGCACCGCTCTCTTCGGTAGCGCGATCAACGAGACCGAAAAGATGATGAACGAAGAGCACACCGTCACCTACCGAATCCAGGGCGACGCCCAGGACGCAACCGTGACCTACTCCTCAGACGAAATGGAGACCGCACAGGACACCGGAGTGCAGGCTGGTTGGGAAAAGGAAGTCAAGGTCAAGGGATTCTGGTCCCCGCACTTTACTGCCTCCAATGGCATGAACGATTACGGCACCATAACCTGCCAGATCCTGTCCGACGGTAACGTGATCGCAGAAAACACTGGATCTGGCCAATTTGCATCGGTTACCTGCAACGCTTCCACTGAAGACCTTGGCAAGAAGTAAGCAGTAGGCACAAGGAGCCCCGTTCTGGATCTTTCCGGAGCGGGGCATTTTCGGGATTAGGGGACGAAATAGCGCCATAATAGGAATCGCAATGTCCTCGATTAAGCCTTATCAGGCCAAGGCTGGCCGCAGGTGGCGCATCCAGTACCGAGATGCAACTGGAGTTAACCGCAATAAGCGTGGTTTCCGCACGAAGAATGGGACACAAGCCTGGGCTGACAAAACGCCACCGCTGTTCGTGAGAGCGACTGGATCAACCCCAATGAGCGCAAGCGCACACTGGGTAACATCGCTGACGCCTGGTTCCCCACGCTCACCCTCTTGAAACCTAAGACCAAGCATTAAATGGAAGCTGTGTAGAAGAACCACGTGAAGCCAGTGTGGGCAGAACGCTCGGTTGTTTCTATCGCTCCGTCGGAGGTGCAGGCCTGGGGCAGCGGCCTGGACCGTTCTATTTCCCTCGTTCTTCACGCTTATGCTGTGCTGTCGCAGAGCCTTGATGTGGCCGTGGGTGACCGTGCACTCAAGGTGAATCCTGCTCGTGGAGTGCGCCTGTCACTCAAGAGCAAGACGTGAAAGTCTATCTCATTTCCGATCAGCTGGCGACGCTCGTCGGTGAGTGCACGCGGTATGAGGAATTCGTGTGGGTGCTCGGCACTGTTGGACTGCGCTGGGGTGAGGCTGCAGCACTTCGGGTACGTGACGTGAACGTTTTACGCAACCGACTCATGGCAAGTGGTACTACAACGCTTTGGATCGTTGCATGGCTAAGGACAAGACCTTTCCTCGCGTGACTCCGCATGGTTTGCGGCATGTGGCGGCAGGGTTGATGGTCCATGCTGGCGCGAACGTAAAAGTGGTTCAGCGTCAGCTCGGCCATACCAGCGCTGTAATGACTCTCGATACCTACGCCGATCTCTTTGATGAGGATCGGATGCCGTGGGTGCTCGGGTTGATGAAGTTATTCAGGGTGCAGTCAAATTGCAGTCAAATTAGCTAGATTTCGCCCGTTTTCCCAGTTCACAGGGTTACAGGCTCCTGGCTCGAGCCCAGTTGGAGGAGCACATAAAACACCCCGTTAAGCTGCGTTCGCGCAGATGGCGGGGTGCTTTTCGTTGGCAAGACCAAACATGCCGCATGCCCCCCATTTCCGGAGCATGCGCGGCAGGCTTTATCTCCTACTGCCACGTCGTTCGGCTTCGCAACCGTCGATAAGCGGCCTACCTAACACCTTTTTCGAACACTATTTCTATCTTGCCCACAGGATGCACACAGCTCTTGTTAGGGTGCATTTCATCAACCGAGCTGGTTCGCCTTGAAGCCCAGTAGGTTACTGCCGTCACCGGCTCCAGCCCAAGGACACGAGCTGAGCCCGTACGGCGCACTCCATATTTTCTGACTGCCCTAAGTCAGGCCCGATAGAGAGGAATCTCCTGTGAGCAGCCCAATGACCCAGCCGTACGAATTTCCTGAAGCTCGAAAGTCGTCGACAGGTAAGAAAGTAGGCTGCGGTTGCGGCATCGCGGTCTTACTTCTCGGCATAGTGGGGGCATGCTCGGCGGCAGTTAGCGGGATCGCTGGAGACTCCCAATACCAGCCGCCAGCGTCGTCAACCCCATCCCACAGCCCTCAAGCCCAACAAGCTCTAAACTCCGCGCCCAGTTCCGCTCCGGCCGGTACTACTTCCCCACTGCCAGTCCAATCCAACAACTCCCAAAGTGTGCCTCGGGAATATTCAAACGCTTTGCGCGAGGCAAAGAGCTACATCAAGCTCATGAACTTCTCCAAGGCAGAACTCATGGATCAGCTCACCAGCGAATACGGCGGCCAGTATCCGGTAGACGCCGCACAGTACGCAGTCGATAACGTGGGCGCCGATTGGAAAGAGGAGGCCCTAGAAGCAGCCAAAAGCTACCAAGAGCTGATGGGAATGTCTGACGCTGCTCTCTACGATCAGCTCACCAGTGAGTACGGAAATCAATTCACTGCAGAGGAAGCCCAATACGCAATCGACAACCTCTAGCGTCACGATGACTCAACTTCAGGGCCCTCTTTGAATTGTCATCACGAAGAGGTCTTGAGACCATTGGCTGCCGATTTTCCGGCAGCCAACCGGAAAAAGGAGCTCCGTACTTTAAACCGAGAGGTACCCTCCATCAGCAACGATCTGGGCGCCGGTGACAAAGGATGCCTTGTCCGAGAGAAGGAACGCGACAACTTCGGCGATTTCCTCCGACGTGCCCAAGCGTCCCAGCGGGTGCAGAGCCTCCAGCGAAGCCTTCAGCTCAGTGTTGGTCCACTGACTGATCAGAGGGGTGTCGATGTATCCCGGATGTACAGAGTTGATTCGGACACCCTGGCGCGCGTATTCGACGGCAGAGGCCTTGGTCAGCCCTGCAACGCCATGCTTGGAGGAGACATACGGAGCAAGGTTTTCGATTCCGGCGAACCCGGCGATCGATGACGTATTGACGATTGCGCCACCGCCAGACTTTACGATCTCCGGAAGCTCCGCACGCATCCCGTAGAACACACCATCAAGATTGATGGAAAGAACCTGGCGCCACTGCTCTGGCGTGAGCTCATCGGTGTGATGCTCTGCACCTACGATGCCGGCGTTGTTGAACGCAAGGTGGAGCCCACCGAACTTCTCCACAGCAAAACGCACTGCTTTCTCGGAGTCTTCCGGCTTGCTCACGTCAACCTGGATCGGCAAGGCCTGGAAGCCTTGATCAACGAGTTTTTGAGCCGCCGCATTTACGGCCTCCTCATTGATATCCGAAAGAACAACGGATGCTCCGTCTTGCGCCAAAAGCTGAGCGGTAGCAAAACCAATGCCGCCGGCTCCACCCGAGATAAATGCAACTTTTCCGTCGAATTGACCCATTGTGGGAATCCTTTCTGAAGCTGGGCTTTACGACGTCCCCCAGTTTATCCGAAAGGTAGTATGTTTGACCATGGCCTAAATCACATCTGGAGCTGAACTGTGCTTGCCGGCGCAATTCGGTATCGCAAGAAGTTGAGCATGCCCCCCGCAAACCTCTAAAGGAATAGGCACAAACCACGCCTATTTTTGCTCTAAAGCTTTAAAGGGCGCGCCCTTTGCGCCGATTCCTTTAGAGCTTTAGCCAAACTCCCCCGAAAACCCCGGCGTCGAACCCCCGACCAACCGCGCTACTTCTTCTTCCCCTGGTAAATGTCCCAGCCGGAGCGAATCAGCGGGAGCTGCAAAGGTAAACGCCCATAAGCGATCGCCTTCTTCAACGGGGTCTTGTCACGGTACTGATACGCCATGTAGATGTTGCCCGGCCACACTGCCAAGGACAGCAGCGAGGTCGCCAGACCGCCGAGTCGTCGCGTGCGCGGAAGCGCCAACAGCCCAGCAGTGGCGAGTTCCGCTACCCCGGAAGCGTACGTGTAGGTCCGCGGCGAGCCCGGAAGCTGCGGCGGAATGATGCCGTCGAAAGGCTCCGGTTTGATGAAGTGCAAGGCACCCATTCCTGCGAATAGTCCGGTGAGCTGGCGGCGTGAGGGCATGTTGGGCTCTCCTCTGCAACGTGGGGACCGCGAAAGGTTCGCGCTGAACACATCCCACGATAAACCAGCCCCTGCGTGAAAAACGTGGAAAGGTAGTCTGGCAACACAAGTCATTACCAAGCGTGCAAGGGACGAAGACACTCTTATGATCCAATTTGTTGTTGGTGCCGCGGCCGGTTACGTCGTGGGCACGAAGGCAGGTCGCAAGCGCTACCACCAGATCAAGAAGGGCGCGCAGGCGGTAGCCAACTCCCCAGTGACCAAACAGGTGGTCACCTCCGCCCGGCGCGCGGTGGCCAACAAGCTCGACCCGCAGCCGCGCATGCGTGAGGTCAAGAATCTGCGCCGCTCGAACACGGTGGACGGCCAGGAGATCCTGGAGCGCGACGCGGACTAGGAGCGATTCGGGCGAAATGCTCGGTCGTTAAGTTCGCGACGCGCCTGCTCCAATGCAATGAGGTCTGCAAACAGGTTGTTGTAGGCCTCTTCGTCGTCACTCGGGCGCATGCGCTGCAGCTGCACCTTGAGCTGGGCGATCTCATTTCCCACTCGCTGCTCCTGCAAGCGAGAGAGCACGGCGTCAGCGTAAGTGGTCACATCGTCAACGCCAATGAACTCCTCCACAGCGAGTTCAGACACAAAGTTGCGCCCCGAATAGTCGAGCATTTCTCCCGCGACGGAGGCGATCCACTCCACGCCACCGGTCCCGGCAGCGTCCGCTCCCCCGGCTTTAGAGATGGCATCTCGGATGGCGCGGTACGCGTCGTTGGTAAAGCTATCGGCGCTCAAGCCGTCAAAGTAGGCACCCACGCTCGCGGGCTCCTGGAGCGCGAGCTTGATGGCTTCCCGCTCCGGCCACAGGCGCGGATCCTTAGGATTCGGCGGGATCACCATGGGCGTGTCTGTGGTCTTCGGTTGCTTAGAGTCGTCGAAACGCGTTGCCTTACGGAAGGTTTCCTTCTTCGCCTGACGCGGCTTGCGTGCCTCCTCGCGCACCATGCGAACAACGTCCGCAGGATCATGCCAGCCAACCCAGCCGGAAAGCTGGCGGGCGTACTCATCGCGCAGGGTCTCATCACGAATCCCCGCCACCACCGGGACGGTGCGACGCAATGCCTGCAAACGGCCCTCGGCGGTGTCGGTGGAGTACTCCTGCAACAAGGAGGTGACCACGAACTCAAACATGGGCACGCGCGAGGCCACCAGGGAACGCACGGCGCCGTTGCCTTTGGCCAGGCGAAGATCGCACGGATCCTGCCCGTCGGGAGCAACCGCCACAAAGGACTGGCCAGTGAAGTTCTGCTCGCCTTCAAAGGCGCGCATGGCGGCTTTTTGCCCGGCCTCGTCGCCATCGAAGGTGTAGATGAGCTCGCCGCGGAAGTAGTTATCGTCCAACATGAGACGGCGCAGGACCTGGAGGTGGTCGGCGCCAAACGACGTTCCGCAAGCTGCCACGGCGGTGGGGATGCCGGCCGCGTGCATGGCCATGACGTCGGTGTAGCCCTCAACAACCACGGCTTGGTGCTTGGTGGCGATGTTCTTCTTGGCCAGATCCAGGCCGAAGAGCACCTTGGACTTGTGATAAAGCGGCGTGTCCTGGGTGTTCATGTATTTGCCCATGCGGTCATCGTCGAAAAGCTTGCGCGCGCCGAAGCCGATGACGTTGCCCGCCACGTCCTTGATGGGCCACAGCAGACGGCGATGGAACTTATCGATCGGACCGCGGCGCCCCATAGTGGAGAGGCCTGCGAGCTCGAGCTCTTTGAATTCGAAGCCCTTGCGCATGAGGTACTTGGTCAGGGTGTCCCAGCCAGCCGGGGCGTAACCGCACTCGAAGGTGTAGATGATCTCCTGATCGAATCCACGATCCAGCAAGAAGTCGCGAGCCGGGGCGGCCTCCGGTGTTTCCAGCTGCTCGCGGTAGAACGCATGCGCAGCCTTGTTTGCCGCAATTAAGCGCTGGCGCGTACCCGGTTCATGCTTGCGCCCACCAGTACTTCCGCCCTGGTAGTTGATGTGATAGCCGATCTTCTCGGCAACAGCTTCGACGGCTTCGGGGAAGCTCAGCTGCTCCATTTCCATGAGGAAGGAGAAGACGTCGCCGCCTTTGCCTGTGGAAAAACAGTGATAGTAGCCACGCGCCGGGCGGACATGGAACGAGGGCGTGCGCTCATCTTTGAACGGGCTCAACCCCTTCAACGAGTCTGATCCCGCTGGTTTGAGCTGGACGTATTCCCCCACGATCTCATCAAGAGCTGCACGTTCTCGAATCGCCTCGATATCGCTCGCTGGAATCCGTCCCTTCGCCATGCTTCATTACCCTACCGCCCCCACTGCGCACAGCCCATGAGACCATTAGTCGCATGGCATCGAACGTTTCCCGGAGCGGAAAGACGCTGTTTACTCTCGTGGGAGCCATCGTGGCGCTGACCTCGATGGCGATCTTGGGCACGGACGTGACCGGGACGCTAGGACAACAGTCACCGGACCACAAGCACGAGGACAAGACCCGCCCGGGCTCTATCCAAACCTGCCCGTTGGACACGCTCCCCCGGGAGACTTCCGAGACGGCCAAGGACATCAACGCGGGTGGCCCCTACGATTTCCCTGGTGAAGACGACTCGCACTTTGGTAACTACGAGGGAGTCCTGCCCAAACAGGATTCCAACTACTACCGCGAGTACACGGTGGAAACGCCTGGATTGAACCATCGCGGTGAGCGCCGAATTGTCACTGGTGGTGGAACGGAAACAGATCCGGAGGTGTGGTACTACACCGACGACCACTACGAGTCCTTCTGCGAGATCCCCGACGCAGAAAAGTAACTGTTAGATGTAACGCGCCAACCCGGCCGCCCGCTGGGCTATGCGCTCCAGGCGCGATTCCGTCATAGACGCCATGAAGTCCACGATCACGCGCTCGCGCTGGGAGTTCGTCTCGGCTTCCTCCCACCACGCGCGGAACATGGGATCCAGCCCGCCCGCGCCGGCCGCCTGCAGATAATCGTAAACCCGATAGATGCGCTCGCGCTGGCGGTCCTGGCGGGCCTTATGCGCCGGGTCGTCCATGACGTAGAGCACGGCGATGGTTTTCAGCAAGGTGACCTCGTTGGCCACAGTCTCAGGCAACACCAGCTGCCCGTGATAGCGGCCCAGCTGACCGGATGCCCCGTCCAACGTCGCGCTCACGCATGCACCAACAAAACGGCCCACCAGCTCTGAGGTCAATTTCTTCAGAGCGGTGTATCCGCGCAGGGAATAGTCAAAGTCAGCAGCTGCAGCCACGGTGGGCAGCTCGCGCAGGCGCGCGGCGGCGTCGATAAGCCCATCCACCGACCCGCCGAAGGCCACCACACCCTTCTCCGCCAAAGACGCCAGCTCCACCAGATCCCACAGCACGTCCAGCCGGACGCGCCCGGAAACGATGCCGTCCTCCACGTCGTGCACCGAGTAGGCGATGTCATCGGAGACATCCATGGCCTGCGCCTCCATTGGTGGGCGCAGGTCAGTGTGCCCCTCGCGCGCCCACGCCAAAATCTCGGCGTCCTCGTCGTAGGCCGAGTACTTGCGGTTCACCGAGCCATCCGCGTTGGTGCGCGTAACCGGGTACTTGCAGGCCGCGTCCAAGGCTGCCCGGGTGAGATTCAGCCCTACCGACTGCCCGTTCTCATCAACCACCTTGGGCTCGAGCCTAGACAGAATGCGCAGAGTCTGGGCGTTGCCCTCGAACCCGCCGCAATCCTGAGCCACCTCGTTGAGCGCGACCTCACCGTTGTGCCCATAGGGCGGATGGCCCAGGTCGTGTGTCAGCCCAGCCATCTCGCACAGATCCGCATCCAGCCCGAGGCCCGTACCGATCCCGCGCGCTATCTGGGCAACTTCCAGCGAGTGGGTCAGCCGAGTTCGCGGAGTATCGCCATCGCGCGGTCCTACTACTTGCGTTTTGTCAGCCAAACGTCGCAACGCAGCGCTATGCAGCACACGCGCACGGTCCCGAGCGAATGCCCCGCGATCCTCGTCCGCGTCCGAGCGCGGCCCCAGCGTGCTGCTCTTCGGGGCCTCCAGCACTCTGCGCTGGCTGTCGTGATCGGAGTACGGGTACACGGTCTGCTTATCCTTTAAGAGTCCGGAGATGGTCATGCCGGGCGCGCCGGGAGGGTCGCAGGCGCGACTCGATGTTTCGCAACAATTCCTCCACCCTATCGGCAGCACCATTGCCCCACCTGGCGGACACGTCGGCGACCAGCAAGCCTCCACACTCGTGGGCCAGGGTTCGAAACCAGGATTTGCGGGGAAAGCGACTCGGACAACCTGGCGCCGGTGAACCAATCGCCTGCAGCCCCTCCTGTTGCGCCAGAATCTCGGTGCGCAATACGTGATGAGGATCAGTCACCACCACCGTCCGCCCCGGTTGCTGCAGATAGAGAGCCTTCAGCGACGCTCGGGAGTCGTTGCCCTCTGGCAGCGCGGTGATGCGTTGCTTTTCGACGCCCCGGGCAACCAGAAACTTGCGGCCCACCTCAGCCTCTGTGAAGCGATCACCCGGCAGGTTAGCTCCCAGTGTGTACACGTGCGCATCTGGGAACCGAGAAGCAAGGTCGGCGACGTGCTCGAGGCGGGCAGCAAATTGTGGGGAAGGCCGGCCGTCGTACTGCGCAGTGCCCATCACCGCCAGCGAATCCACCTCGGCGGTGAGGCGACGGCGCCGCCGTGCAGTAGCCAGTATGCGCAATGGGTAGGCAGGAGGAAAGAACACGCGCATAGTCTAGGGCCCGCTAGGTACAGTTACCGGTATGAATCTCGTGCGCCGCGTCCCTGTCGCCCTCTCCGGCAGCCTTGCCGCCGCCGGACTCATCGCCCTAGCCTCGCCGGTCTCGCTGCCGACCGCAGCAGCGGATATTCCCGCCACCGTTCTCGCCCAGCCGAGCACGCAATTGAGGCAGCCCGTCACGGATGAGGCCGGCGTGCTGACCCCCGGCGATGAAGAGCGCATCAGGGAGGCGATCTCGCAACTGCAGCGAGAGAAGCAACTGACCCTGCGCGTGGTGTACCTCGATGACTTTGGATCCCTTTCTCCGCAGCAGTACGCCAAGCAGGCCGTGCAGGCTAGCGGAGGAGGCAACACCGGCGTGCTGGCGATTGCACCGCAGGCACGCCAGTACGGGCTGTACGGCGGACAGCGTTGGTTCAGTTCCCAGCTCGATGCCTTCGACCAGGGTGCGCTCGAGGCCCTGAGCCAGGAGCAATGGGCACAGGCTCCGATCAACGGAGTGGACGCCGTGATCTCAGGTGGGACCAGTTCTGCTCCCGCCGGTGGTGGCAACGCCGGGGACAACGCAGCCTGGCTGGGTGCGGGCGCTGCTGGATTAGCCGCGGTCGGCGGCGGAACCTGGCTGTACTCGCGTCGCCAGAGGAACAAGCGATCGGCTGCTCAGCTCGAGCGTTCCCGGGAGCTTGATCCCGCAGATACCCGTTCCATCATGTCGCTGGATCTGGCCACACTGCGCACGCGCTCGGAGGAGACTCTGGTGGCGACGGATGAATCGGTGCGTAAGGCCCAGGAAGAACTGAATCTGGCCGCGGCGGAGTTCGGCCCGGAGCGCACTCGCCCGTTCCTCAAGGCAGTCAATACCGCGAACCACGCACTGCAGAACGCCTACCAGATCCAAGCACAGCTACGAGACTCCATCCCCGAGACGGAATCTCAGCAGCAGGCGATGCACACCGACATCATCTCCTCCTGCGGCCAGGCCCAGCAGGCTTTGGACGAACAATCCCAACACTTTGCTGAGCTGCGCAATCTGCTCATCAATGCCGAATCCACCTTGGATAAGCTCACCCAGCGCGTTGTGGACCTGCGTGCGCGGCAGGCACCGGCAGCTGAGATGTTGGCTCAATTGCGAGAGCGTTACGACGCGCATGTGCTCAGTAGCATCAACGAGAACGACCAGCTCGCCGCCGAGGCTTTGGACAAGGCCGACCAGCTCCTGGATGAGGCCCGCCAGCTGGAGCAACGCCCGGCTGGCCAGCAGGGTGCGCTGGTTGACGTCATCACCGACGCCGAGCGCGCAGTCAGCCTCAGCGATGATCTGCTGGCTGGTATTGAACATGCGGACCGCAACATCTCCGACGCACGGGCGGTCCTGCCCCAGCTCATCGAAGAGGTGGAGCAAGAGATCGCCGAGGCTCGTCAGCTCACGCAACGCGACGCTCCATTGGACACGAGCGCTCTGCAGAAGGTCGCCGACGAGGCTGTCTCCGTACTGGAGCAGGCGCGCCAAGATGCCGAGGTCGATCCCCTGACTGCCCACGCCAACCTGATGCACATCGACTCTGAGCTTGATGAGCAGCTAGATTCCGCGCGCGACACCGTGCAGACGCACGAGCGCCAGCTCGCCATCGTCGACCAGCAGCTCGCCGCGGCAGCAGCCCAGATTCAAGGCGCTGAGGACCTCATCGCCTCCCGCGGCCGTCTCATTGGTTCCGCTGCGCGCACCCACCTGGCAGAGGCCAAGAACCTGTTCGCCCAGGCGCAGCATCTGCGGCGCAGTGATCCCCGAGGAGCTGCAAGCGCGGCTCGTGGCGCAGCCGTCGCTGCCCGACGCGCCGCGGATGCGGCCAACGACGATCTGCAGCGCTACCGCAATCAAACGATGCGCAGCCAGGGAAGCGACATGATTACCGGTATGGTCATCGGCTCGCTGCTGAGCGGTGGCGGCCGCGGCGGATTCGGTGGTGGATTCGGTGGCGGCTTTGGGGGTGGCGGCTTCAGTGGGGGCGGCGGAGGCGGCGGCTTCCGCGGAGGCTCCTTCTAGCTATTCCGTCCGCCCATGCGGGTGGGTGTCGGGGGTGCGTCGATTAGCGCGCATCCCCAGGTAAGAAAGGCGACGTCGGCCACGGGGACGTCGTCAAACGCGGGGCCGGGTTCGACGACCACAGTGCCGCCGAATTGCGAGGAGACGGTAGCGACGAGCTCCGCGCCTGCGGTGCGGATTTCCCGCACCCGGTGAAAGGTACTTGGCCGGTCTAGGCGGTAGGGCCGCTCCGCACACTGCGCCGACAGTCGCTTGACCGTGAATCCATCTTGGCGGATGAATCCATAAGCGCCCGAAGACGACGTTGCCCGCATGCGAAACTTCCGGGAGGACGTCGAGCGCTCCAACAGAAACCTGGTGGATCCCAGGACCAAGACGTCGGCGCTCACGTGCGCAATGGAGCGCCCGGCGGAGTCGCTGAGCTCGCCGGATCGCCACCGCCACTCACCGCCTTTTGCCATCGAACTACACCAAGAACGCGATGACCGCGACGACGCTAAAGAAAGCCAAGCTCAGAATCAGTGCCAGGCTGCTGCGGGTGAGCTGAGCCTCCAAGATCAGGCGAGCAAACCAGCTCAGTCCAGCTGTTTCCTCGGGACTAACCTCGACGTCCCCGTCGAATTCCACGATGGGAGAGACAGTTCCGCGACGAGCTCCCGTGAACTGTCCCACCTTGCTCCCCGTCGCGTCTTCGATAACCCAGTCCTTGCCGGCCTCGTTGACAAAGACGAATTCTCGGCCATCCAGGGATGCCTCGAGCCGGTCCCGTCCTTTAAGACTGCCAGGCAGGTGAAACACCCGAGCATCGGACAGGCTTGCCCGAGCCCCCTTGGTGGGGCTCGTAGACAGCGACCAGGTTTCCTCACCAACTACTGCCCGGTCCGCGGAGAATTCACCGAGGACCTGGGGCCCACCATCGATCAGAATCGTGGTGGCGCCGTCTTTGCCGCGCTTGGTCTGGGTGTAGTGCACTAGCAACCAATCAGTCGAGCAGCCAGGTAGGACTCCAGGTCAGCCAGAGCCACGCGCTCCTGCTCCATGGTGTCGCGCTCGCGCACGGTCACCGCGTTGTCTTCCAAGGAATCGAAGTCGAAAGTCACGCAGAACGGAGTGCCGATCTCATCCTGGCGGCGGTAGCGACGACCGATGGCACCGGAGGTGTCGTAATCCACGTTCCAGTGCTTGCGCAGCTGCTGTGCCAGGTCGCTGGCCGGGCCGGAGAGCTCGGGCTTCTTGGACAGCGGAAGCACTGCCACCTTCACCGGTGCGAGGCGACGATCCAGCTTGAGCACTACGCGCTTGTCCACGCCACCCTTGGCGTTCGGAGCCTCATCCTCGTGGTAGGCGTCGATAAGGAAGGCCATCATTGCGCGACCCAGGCCGGCGGCTGGCTCGATGCAGTACGGAATCCAGCGCTCGCCGGACTCCTGGTCGAAGTAGCTCAGGTCCTCGCCCGATCCCTCAGCGTGCACGCGCAGGTCGTAATCGGTGCGGTTAGCCACACCCTCCAGCTCTCCCCACTTGGAACCGGTGAAACCGAAGGCGTACTCCACATCCACGGTGCGCTTGGAGTAGTGCGAGAGCTTCTCCTGCGGGTGCTCGTAAAGACGCAGGTTCTCCGGCTTGATGCCCAGGTCGATGTACCACTGGTGGCGGTTATCGATCCAGTACTGGTGCCACTCTTCGTCCTCACCTGGCTTGACAAAGAACTCCATCTCCATCTGCTCAAACTCGCGGGTGCGGAAGATGAAGTTGCCCGGTGTGATCTCGTTACGGAAGGACTTACCCGTGTTGGCAATGCCAAACGGAGGCTTCATGCGCGCGGAGGTCATCACGTTCTTGAAGTTCACAAAGATGCCCTGGGCGGTCTCTGGGCGCAGGTAGTGCAGACCCTCCTCATCGTCGACCGCGCCCAGGTAGGTCTTCATCAGACCGGAGAATTCCTTAGGTTCAGTCCACTTACCCGGCTGGCCAGTCTCCGGATCGTTGATGTCTGCCAGACCGTTTGCCGGCGGGTGGCCGTGCTTCTCCTCGTACGCCTCCAGGAGGTGGTCCGCACGGTAGCGCTTGTGGGTATGCAGTGACTCCACGAGCGGGTCGGTGAACACCTCGACGTGGCCGGAAGACACCCACACCTGGCGGGGCTGGATCACGGAGGTGTCCACACCCACAACGTCGGGGCGGCTGGTGACCATGTGGCGCCACCATTGGCGCTTCAGGTTTTCCTTGAGCTCCACGCCGAGCGGGCCGTAGTCCCATGCAGAGCGGGTACCGCCGTAAATCTCACCGGCGGGATAAACCAACCCTCGACGCTTGCAAAGGTTAACGACGGAATCGATCGTGGACGCGGCCATGATGTAAACGAGCTCCTCGTAATGGTGATGAAGTCGGGGCTAGAAACTTTAGGCGCGGACAGCGACTCACGTGGCCGCTGCAAGCGCAGTGCTCCCTATCCTAACCCGTAGCGCAGACTGGGCGGTGCACCACCAGCACCAACATGATCCATAGAGCCTTTCTTATTATTTCAAAAAGTCAATAAACGATTGCTAATGGAAATGGAAATAAGTAATTTGCCGCCTTTGTAGTATGCTTTAGCGCTAACCCCGCTCGGGGGATATCCAGAAGTTTCCGCTTCTTACCCCGTAGAGCGCGCCCTTGAACGGTGGACGTCACCCCGCACGTCACACGTCGTTCGCGCGAACGCAGCATGAAGGAAGGAAACGGGGATGGATAGGCCACAGGAATCCCGACAATTAATTGTGAGCGCTGAACACGTTTTCAGCGCCCTGGATTCTCCGCAGCGCCTCCATATCCTGACCCTTCTTCGTCAGCGCGACCACGTTGTCCACGAATTGGTCTCCGCCCTCGGCGTCTCTCAGCCACTGGTGAGCCAGCACCTCCGAGTGCTCAAGCGCAGCGGCCTGGTCACTTCGGCCCGCGCCGGCCGCGAGGCGATCTATCACCTCGTCTTCCCCGAGGTGGGGGCGCTTATCGACGCCGCGTCCAGCCTCGGAGACCTCATTCTCAGCGGACAAACTCCCCTCGCCGAAAGTTCCCCTTCCGCAACAGTAACCCCGATCAATAAGCACGCCACAGCTACCGCGTCCGGCAAGGCTGCGATCACAGGAAGAATGGGCAACCCGGAAATGGATATGCCCGGGCTTGTCCCCTCCATGCCTCGCCCTTCCAAGCCAGGTTCCCAGTAGTCCCCGTAACGTCCCGCCGGCTCCGAACGCTTTAACTTTTTAGGGACTGCCAAGCGTTTTCGTTTCGTTTTCGGTAAGATTCCTTTGTCAACCCGTCAACATCTACCGGCAAGGAGCACGGGACGTTATGACTGCGCTCAATTCCAACACCCCAAAGGTTGGTGTTCGTAACACCCGCCAGCGCACGGCTGTTGTCGACCTGCTCAATGAGTTGGATAACTTCGCTTCCGCCAAGGACATCCACCGCGAGTTGGATAACCGGGACGCGAAGGTCGGCCTCACCACGGTCTATCGCACCTTGCAATCACTTGCGGATATCGACGCAGTTGATGTGCTCCACATGGCATCTGGTGAGTCGCTGTACCGCGCCTGCCGTACCGACTCGCACCACCACCACTTGGTGTGCACCCAGTGCGGAACGACGGTAGAGATCGACGGTGGCCCCGTTGAGGCGTGGGCGAAGAAGGTTGCTGAGGAACACGACTTCGACCTCACCGGTCACGATGCCGAAATCTACGGCACCTGCAGCAAATGCTCGAAGGCCTAGGCGACGATCGCCCCAAACAAGGTGCCCAGGGCGTAGGTCACCCCGGCTGCTCCTAGCCCAATAACCAACTGCCGCAACGCACGCGGCAACGGTGCACGCCCGGAGAGCAACCCGGTGATCGATCCTGTGCACATCAACGCCACGGCCACCATCACCAGGGCGATCACCGCCCCCACCGTGGGGCTAGCTCCCAGCAAGAAGGGAATGACTGGGATGAATGCGCCCACGGCAAATGCTCCAAAAGAGCTCACCGCAGCCTCGACGGCTCCACCCGTGGGCTCTGCGCTTTCGCCGTGATCCATGACCTCCTGGGCTGACCCCTCGCGCTCGTAGGTGGCAAAGGCCTCCGCCGCTCGCTCATCTGCTTCTTGGGCGTTCATTCCGCGAGCTCGATACACCAGAGCCAGCTCATTGGCGTTGACATCCACGCTCTCGAGGAGCCGGTGTGCTGAGGGGTGCGGGGTGGAGGCGTCGATAAGCTCCCCCTGACTGCGCACCGAGACGTACTCCCCCGCTGCCATTGACAAGGCACCCGCGAGCAACCCGGAGATGCCGGTCAGCAGAACGGCTTGGGAGCTCATACCAGTGCCCAACACTCCGAGCACCAGCGCGAGGTTTGATACCAAGCCGTCGTTAGCGCCGAACACGGCCGCGCGGAATCCACCTGACATGCGCTCGCGCCCGCTGGCGGCGAGACCACGCACCACCTCGGCGTGGAGTCGCTCGTCGGCGGCAATGGCATCGGGAGCGTCGTCGTCATCCACGTAGGGAGTGCGCGTCTCAGCGGTCTGCATCAGTGCGAGCACGAACACGGAGCCGAAGTGGCGAGCCATGAATCCCAGCACACGTGTGCCCAGGTCGGGCTGGCGCGGCATCCCCTCGAATTCCCCGAGCCGCTGGCGCCAGTACATTTCGTGGCGTGATTCGGCTTCTGCCAAACGCATGAGGATCTCTCGCTCAGAACCGGTGCGCTTGCGCGCGAGCTCACGATAAACCGCGGCCTCCGCACGCTCGTTGGCAAGATACCTGCGCCAGCGGTTGATTTGGGAGCGTGTCAGCTCCCGCTCCATCGACTCACTCACTTGGTTCCCCCGAAGCGCCGGTCGCGGCGTGCGTATTCGAGGACCGCATCAAACATGTGCTGCGGCGTGAAGTCGGGAAACAACACATCCTGGTACACCATCTCTGCGTAGGCCGACTGCCAGAGCAGGAAGTTGGAGGTCCGCTTCTCGCCCGAGGGGCGCAGGAACAAGTCCACATCCGGCATCCCGGGATCGTAGAGGTAGCGCGCCACCTGCTTTTCGGAGATGTCACTAGGGCTAAGCTCCCCGCGCTTGACGTCCTCGGCCATTTTCTTCATGGCGTCCACGAGCTCGGCGCGCCCGCCGTAGTTCACGCACATCACCAAGGTCATGCGGGTGTTGTTCGCGGTCAGCCGTTCGGCCTCTTCCAGCTCTCGAATCACCGAGCGCCACAAACGAGGGCGGCGTCCGGCCCACACCACGCGCACGCCCTTTTCGTGCAGGACATCGCGCTGCCGGCGCAGGACGTCTCGGTTAAACCCCATGAGGAAGCGCACTTCACCGCGCGCTCGTCGCCAATTCTCCGTTGAAAAGGCATAGGCAGAAAGGTATTCCACGCCCAGTGCCAGGCAGGCATCTACAGCATCCATGAGGACGGCCTCGCCACGCTTGTGGCCCTCGGTTCGCTCCATGCCACGATCCTGGGCCCACCGGCCGTTGCCATCCATCACGAGGGCCACGTGCCGAGGAATAAAATCCGCGGGGATCTCGGGCGGGTTCAAGGCCAGCTTTTGGGGATTCTCGGGGTGCGTCACCCCTTTATTGTGCCACCCTCCTAGCGCTGTTCAAGAACGCGCAGCGAACCTACCTTGGCATCCAGGTGCCACTGCAGGTGGCGCACGGTGAGACGGTGAGCGGTATCCATGAGGTGCGGCCCGTCCGGACCGTCCAGGATCTGTTCTGCAGCAGCCCAATGCTCCCCGGCAAGAAGCCACATGAGGTGCAGGGTTTCCGCAGGTACGCTTGCGCTTTGCGACGGCCGGCAGCGCACACACACCGCACCGCCCGCTTCGGGGTGGAAGGCTCGGTGGGGGCCAGCTGCCTGGCAGGACGCGCACTCAAACAGGCGCGGGGCCAGGCCCGCGAGCTCCAGGGCACGGAGCAGGAAGGCATCCAGTGTGGCCGTCGGGTGGCGAGTGGTTTGCATGGCGCTCAAGGCGTTGATCACGGCGTCGAAAAGCGCAGGATCTTCCTCCCCGTGCATGGCAAGGCGCTCAGCTGCCTCTACCACGACGGAGGCGGCCGTGTAGCGGTCCCAATCCTCGATGATCCCCGACCCGTAGTAGGCCACGGTGTCTGCCTGGGTGATAGTGGCCAGTTTCCGCCCTGGGTAAAGCTGAACGTCCAGGTGGACAAAGGGCTGGAGACGAGAGCCGAACCGACTCTTGGCCTTGCGCACTCCCTTGGCCACGCTGCGCACCACCCCGTGATGCCGGGTAAGCAGGACCACGACGCGGTCGGCCTCCCCAAAGTCATGGGTCCGCACGACCACTGCGCGGTCATGGAAGGAACCGCGCCGCACTAGAAGCCCAGGCGACCTAGCTGCTTGGGGTCAGACTGCCAGTTCTTGAGCACCTTGATGCGTAGGTCCAGGTACACGTTGCGACCGAGCAACTCCATGATGGGCTCGCGAGCACGGCGCACAATCGACTTCAGTCGACGCCCATCCTTGCCCTCCAGGATGCGCTGCTGGCCCGGGCGCTCGACGTAGACCACCGCATAAATGTTGGTGCGATCCCGGCCCTCCGGGTCGTCAAACATCTCGTCCACCTGGACAGCCACGGAGTGCGGAAGCTCATCCTTGAGGCCACTCAGCGCAGCCTCGCGGATGAATTCTGAGATGCGGGTCTCGGTGTCATCATCCGTTAAGTGGTCGTCCGGATAGAACTTGGGCCCCTCGGGAAGCTGCTCAACAAGGACGTCGACAAGCGTATCGATCTGCGTGTTCTCCACCGCGGAGACCGGCACCACCACAGGTTTGGTCTCATCGCCGCCAAGGAAGTCATAGAGAGCGAGCAGCTGGGCGCCCACCTGGTCGCGGGAGGCTTTGTCGAGCTTGGTTACGATGCCGATGATCGGGATGCCCGGCGCGGCCTGGCGCACATTCTCCAGAATCCAGCGGTCACCTGGGCCGATCTTTTCGTCGGCGGGGATCGTTAGGCCGATGACGTCGACGTCCGCGTAGGTGTCCTTGACGGCCTCATTAAGGCGCTCGCCCAGCAGTGTGCGAGGTCGGTGCAACCCGGGGGTGTCCACCACCACGATCTGCGCATCCGGGCGATGCACCAGACCACGAATGGGGTGGCGGGTGGTTTCCGGCTGGTCAGCCGTGATGGCGATTTTCTGCCCCACCAGGGCGTTGGTCAGCGTGGACTTGCCGGTGTTGGGGCGGCCGACGAAGCTGACAAAACCAGAGCGGAAGCCCTCGGGCGTATCGGTAAAGCTGTGCACCTGTCTCCTTGTCATTGCACGGTGAGCGCGCCACTCCGCGCCCACATGATGCGGTCAGTCTAGTCGACGCGGACGACCTCGAAGGTCTGCGCCGGCGAGACAAAGGCCTCCTGGCCGGCGACGAGCTCAAGCTCGCGAGAATCTGCCTCGTAGGTGAAATTCAGCAGGTCGTACACGCTGGCTGCCGTCTTACCCAGGGCCTGTGCAGCGTCCCCGGTTGAGAGTAGGTGGCCGGTGAACAGCGCAGCCGTTACATCGCCGGAGCCATTGCGCTTGAACGGCAGGTACGGGGTGGAAACGCTCCACACACCGGCATCGGTAACCACCATCATCTCGATCGTGTCCTCCGGCTGATCCGGGCGCCGCACGCTGGTGACCAGCACCGTCTTGGGACCCATCTGCCGGGCAGCCTGGGCTGCCTCGATGGTGGAATCCAGATCAGTGGCTTCGCAGCCAGTCAGGTAGCCCAGCTCGAATTGGTTCGGGGTGATCACGTCGGCGACCGGGACGACGACGTCGCGCAGCAGCGGCGGGATCTCATCGGACACGAAACATCCGCTCTTGGCGTTGCCCATGACCGGGTCGCAGGAGTAGATCGCCTGCGGATTCTTCTCTTTAACCAGGCGGACGGTGTCAGTGATTGCACCCGCAATGTCAGTGCCACCCTGGTAACCGGAGATCACGGCGTCTACCTCGCCGAGCTTGCCCAGGTGGTCCACACCGCTGACGATGGAGCGCACATCCTCGGCCGGAATCATTGGCCCGCCCCAGGAGCCGTAACCAGTGTGGTTAGAGAATGCCACCGTGTGAATGGGCCAGACCTCATGGCCAATCCGTTGCAGAGGAAAGACTGCGGCGGAGTTGCCAACATGGCCGTACGTGACATGGGACTGAATGGACAGGATGTGCTTCATAAGCCCCAAGTCTAGACGCTAAGCCTGCTCCTCCGAGGCCTTTGGCTGGCCGACCGCCGGGATCGAGCCGGACTCCATCTGCTGGTCCAAATCCTGCCGATCCGCCGCGGAAGGAAATGCTTTCGGCCCGGATGGCTTGGGGTGGAACGTGGTTCCCTGAGCAGCGAGCTCGTCGTACCAGTCAGCCAGGATCTCGTTCTGCAGCGCGAACATCTCGCGCTCCTCCTGAGAGCTGGCGTGGTCGTAGCCCAGCACGTGCAGGCAACCGTGCGTGGTCAGTAGCGCCAACTCATGCGCTAGGGAGTGGCCAGCGGCCTCGGCCTGGCGGGCGGCGAACGACGGGCACAGCACGATGTCACCCAGCATCGCGGGCCCAAGCTCGGCAGCATCGGGGCGAGTTGAGGATACCTGGGAGAACTCGTCCATCGGAAAGCTCATCACGTCCGTGGGCCCCTCCAGATCGAGCCAACGCACGTGCAGGTCAGCGATGGTGTCTTCGTCGACCAAGGTGATGGTCAGCTCGGCGTCCGGGTGCACATCCATAGCCCCGAGGGCAAAGGAGGCCACGGAGACCAGCATCTCCTCGTTGACGCCGTCGTAACCGGACTCGTTAAAGACCTCGATGCTCATCCCTCTTGGCTCCTGTCATATTCGTCGTACGCCTCCACGATGCGTCCCACCAGCTGGTGGCGCACCACGTCGGCAGAGGCCATCTCGCAGAAGGCGATGTCTTCCACGCCCTCCAGAATCGAGCGCACCACCCGTAGGCCACTGCGCTGCCCGCGCGGCAAGTCCACCTGGCTCACGTCACCGGTCACCACGATCGTGGAACCGAATCCCAGGCGGGTCAAGAACATCTTCATCTGCTCGGGCGTAGTGTTCTGCGCCTCGTCGAGAATCACAAAGGAGTCGCTCAGCGTGCGTCCACGCATGTACGCCAGGGGCGCAACCTCAATGACGCCGGCTTCCAGGAGCTTCGGGATCATCTCAGGATCGAGCATGTCACGCAGGGCGTCGTATAGCGGACGCAAATAAGGATCGATCTTCTCATCGAGGGTTCCCGGCAGGAAACCGAGCTTCTCTCCTGCCTCAACCGCCGGACGAGTCAGGATGATCCGGCTGACCTGCTTGGCCTGCAGCGCTTGCACTGCTTTCGCCACCGCCAAGTACGTCTTGCCCGATCCTGCGGGGCCGATTCCAAAGACGACCGTGTTGTCGTCGATAGCATCCACGTACTTCTTCTGGCCCAGAGTCTTCGCCCGCACCACCTTGCCTCGGCGCGCAATAATGTCGGACCCCATGATCTCGCGCACCGACTGAGGAGCATCCACGGCAACAATCGAGACCGCATGCTTGACCGCGTCGCGGGTAATCGCCCCTCCGCGCTGTGCCAGCGCGACAAGCTCATCGAGGACTGCCCGGGCTCGGGCTACCTCGCGCCCAGGCCCAGTGATCTTGACTGTGTTCCCACGGGCAAACAGGTCAGCGTCGATGAGGTTGTTGAGCACCTTCAGATTCTCATCAGCCACACCGAGCACTGCGTGTGCGTGCGCAGGATCCAACTCCACAGCAGTGGCTACCACGTTTCGGTTATTGGCCACGTGCTCCTCTTTTCCGCTTTGGTACCGGGTTTGTCACTGGGCTAGTTACAGGGCCTGAGACTACCAGCGCGAGGTCAAGGCCCCGATAGCGCTTAAGCCCACCATTGCAGCACTCGCGGTCCGATACACCTCGGGCCCTAAGCGCACTGCCTGCGCGCCTAGCTGAGCGAGCTCGTCCTCGCCGATGCCGCCTTCTGGCCCCACGATCAGAGTGATCACCTCGGCATCGAGATTAACCTCGGTCAGGCGCTGCTCCGCGCTTTCGTGCAGCACATAGGCGGGAGTACCGGCAATGAGCTGCGCTACCTCGGCCGTCGTTAGCGGCCCCGAGATTTCCGGCACACGCGTGCGCCGAGATTGCTTGGCCGCGGCACGGGCGGCCGATTCCCACTTGGCCACATGTTTTCCGGCCTTGGGCCCCACCCATTTAGCCACGCACCGCTGAGCCTGCCACGCAACAATCTCGTCCGCCCCAGCCTGGGTCGCCAAATCGACGGCCAACTCACTGCGCTCAGACTTGGGGATCGCCTGAACGATGCGTACCCGCGGGTGAGGCTGTGGCGTCTGGCCACGCTTTTCGACGCTCACGATCGCCTCGTCCTTAGCAGGCGTATCGGTGATTGCTCCCTCGATCCAGCTTCCCTGGGCGTCGATAAGCCGAACCCTCTCCCCGACCGCCAAACGCATCACGGTGACCGCGTGCTTTCCCTCGGCGCCAGACAGTGTGACAGATTCGCCGGTGAGATCTTCGGCGATGAAAACGGGCAGACTCATCGCTTGAAGCGGTCGCGGAACTTGGAGAAGAACCCGCCGCCGTGCTCGCCGTCGTCAGCCACCGAGGCTGCTTCTTTGCGGTGTTCGCGCACCTTTTCCAGCAGCTCACGCGTGCGCTGGTCCAACTCGGTCGGGACTACCACCTCGACGTGGGCGATCAAGGAACCGGCTCCCTCAGACCGCAGCTTGGGCATGCCCTTGCCCTGCATCGTCAAGGTCTGACCCGGCTGAGTCCCCTCGGGCACATCGAGGGTAACGGTCTCCCCATCCAGGCCTTCGACGCTGAATCCAGTGCCCAGAGCGGCATCGATCGCTGGTACGCGCACACGCAGGTGCAGATTATCGCCCTCGCGGGTGAACACGGGATGCTTGTCGACGCTTATCTCCACGTAGAGATCGCCCGCCGGACCACCGCCGTGTCCGACTTCTCCCTGGCCTGCCATGCGGATGCGCATGCCGTCGGCGATTCCTGCCGGAACGGTGACGGTGAGGTCGCGATTCTTGCGCACGCGTCCTTCGCCGGAGCAGCGCGAGCACGGATCCTTGATCGTCTCGCCGAATCCGCCACAGGTGTGGCACGGGCGGGTCGTCATCACGTTGCCCAGGAAGGAACGCTGGACCTCCTGCACCTCGCCAGAACCATGACAGGTTTCGCAGGTCACAGGCTTGGCCTTGGACTCGGAGCCGGTGCCGGAGCAGTGCTCACACAGCACGGCGGTGTCAACGCGAATGTCCTTGCGCACACCCTTGAAGGCCTCCTCCAAGGTGATGCGGGAGCGCAGCAGCGCATCCGATCCCGGCTGGACGCGCGAGCGTGGCCCGCGCGAGCCACCGCCCTGGCCGCCAAAAAAGGCCTCGAAAATATCGCCCAAACCGCCCGAACCGGAGAAGCCCCCGTAGCCTCCACCGGGCTGGCCCTGCTCAAGCGGGTCGCCGCCCATGTCAACGATGCGGCGCTTCTGCGGGTCGGTGAGAACCTCGTGCGCGTCAGAGGCCTCGCGGAACTTCTCCGCTGCTTCCTCCGTCGAGTTCACATCCGGGTGATACTTCCGCGCGAGCTTGCGGTAAGCCTTCTTGATCTCCGCATCGGTAGCGTCCTTGCTCACACCCAGGATGCCGTAATAATCGCGAGCCACGTTAAATCTGATGTCCTTTAGTTAATCGTTTTGTTCGTTGATTTTTATTGTCAGGTATGAGGCGACGTATTAGGTCCCCGAGAGAATCTTGCCCACGTAACGGGCCACCGCGGATACCTTAGACATTGTCTCCGGATAGTCCATATAAGTGGGTCCCACAACGCCCAGGCCTCCCAGCGGGACGTCATAACCGCCATACGCGGTCGTCACAATCGAAGCTGAACGCAGCTCCTCGTCCTCGTTTTCTTCGCCAATACGCACGGCTACGTTACCGATCGCTGGCAAGTCTGCCATGAGCTTGAGTACTACTACTTGCTCCTCAAGCGCCTCGATGATTCCCGGCAAAGTGGCGCTCAACGAACCCGCCACCCTGGTCAGGTTGGAGGTTCCCGCCATGATGAGGCGATCCGAGGGCTGCTCCACCAAAGTTTCGATCAACGTGGTCGCTGCGGCGACCACCACGTTGACCATGTCCGGAGGCGCCGTCTGTGCCAACTGGGCAAGCGACACAGAGGCATCCGACAGCGTCTTGGACTGCAGCGCGTTGTTCAGCATCTGGCGCAGCTGCACCACCTGATCGTCATCAATCGGGTGCGCCAGATCCACATTGCGCTGATCCACTCGCCCCGTATCCGTGATGAGCACAAGGAGGATTCGCGTGGAGCTTAGCGCCACTACCTCGCAATGCTTCACGCGTGAGACCTCGAGGGTGGGCACCTGAATCACTGCTGCTTGGCGAGTAATCTGCGCCAGCAGAGTCACCGAACGCCGCAGCACATCCTCCAGATCCACTCCCCCGGCCAGGAACGTAGAAATCGCGCGTTTTTCTGCGACGGAGAGCGGTTTGACCTGTTGCAGCGTATCGACGAAAGCTCGATAACCCTTCTGGGTAGGAATCCGACCCGAACTTGCGTGCTGCTGAGTGATATAACCCTCGGACTCAAGCACGGCCATGTCGTTGCGAATCGTGGCTGAGGAAACGTTGAGGTCGTGACGCTCGAGCAGCGCCTTGGAACCCACTGGCCCGTGGGAGGAGATGTAATCCGCCACGATCGCTCGCAGAACTGCTTGCCTGCGTTCGTCCGTTCCGCGTTTGGAACCGCCAGCCATTAGCACTCTCCCTCCTCGATTGCTAAGCCCCGAGTCTAACTGTGCAATTCGGAGAGAGCCAAGTGCCTGGCCTATCGCTCCTCGGCAACCAGCAGGTCGGCAATGATTCCGTCGGCCAGCAGCCGGCCTCGATCAGTAACCGCGAGGCGGTCGCCGAATCGGTGGAGAAGGCCGTCGTCAAGCGCGCGCTGCACAACCTCGTCGGCGCCGGCCCCGATCCAGTTCCTCGGGATACCTTCGCGGAGGCGCAACCCCAACATCACCGCCTCGGTGTGTTTGTCCACCTCCGTCAACGCCTCGCTCTCGGCGATGGGTGCGCGCCCCTCCCCGAGCTCTCGGTAATACCGAGCGGGGTGCTTGACGTTGTAAAAACGCTGGCCATCAACGTAGGAGTGCGCTCCAGGGCCGGCTCCCCACCATTGGCCTCCGCGCCAGTAGAGCAGGTTGTGGCGGCACTCACCTCCCTCGAGAGCCCAGTTCGAGACCTCGTACCAACGCATTCCAGCACTCTCGAGCCTGTGCGAGATCATTGCGTACCTGTCGGCGTACACATCCTCATCGGGAGCAGGTAGCTCTCCACGCCTCACCTTCCGTGCCATGGCTGTCCCATCCTCCACGATGAGGGAATAGGCGGACACGTGATCGACCCCGGCGGAGAGCACAGCATCGAGAGTGCGTGCGACGTCATCGTCGGTTTCGGTCGGGGTTCCGTAGATCATGTCGAGGTTGACGTGCTCGAAACCGGCTTGTCGCGCTTCTCGGGCGGCCTCGACCGCGCGACCCGGGGTGTGCGTTCGGTCTAACACCCGCAGCACCGCAGAGGAGGCGGACTGCATGCCGAGCGAAACGCGGGTGTAGCCAGCCTCCCGGATGCGAGAAAAATATTCCGGGCTGGTCGACTCCGGGTTGGACTCAGTCGTGACTTCTGCACCGGGGCTGAGTCCAAACGTCGAGCGGACTGCGTTGAGAACTCGAGTAAGCCCCTCGTGCCCCAGGAGAGAGGGAGTTCCGCCACCGATAAACACTGTGTCAGCAGGCTTTTTCACCCGCTCCGCTCCGATGGCTAGCTCTCGTTCTAGCGCTAAAAGGTAAGACTCGGTCGAAGCCGCGCTACCCAGCTCTCCGGGCGTATAGGTGTTGAAGTCGCAGTATCCGCAGCGTGTGGCACAGAAAGGGACGTGGATATACACGCCAAAGGAATCGCGGGTCATATCTCACAGGTTAACCAGCACCGAGGTTGCGGGACCATGTAGCATTCGAACTATCTATCTTCTCCCGAATCACGCGAAAGGACTGGTCTTGCCGGACCCTGACAGTTGCATCCCCCGACCCCACGAATGTGCGGAAGGGGGAATATAGATGCTTAGCGCCATTGGCCTACTTTTGCTGGGCTTTCTCATTATCGCGCTCATCATCGCGTGGAATGGCTACCACGTGGCCCAAGAGTTCGCTTATATGTCTGTGGACCGGCAGCAGCTGCGTTCCCGCGCCAATAGTGGTGACGCCCAAGCCCAGGCAGCGCTCAAAGTCACAGAGCGAACGTCCTTCATGCTCTCGGGAGCCCAGTTAGGCATCACGGTGTCGGGCCTGCTTGCGGGTTTTGTCGCCCAGCCATTGGTGGGCGAAGCATTGGGCAGCATTTTTGGCACTTTCGGAGTCCCCGTCGCTTTGTCCGTGACGGTCGGCACAATCGCCGCGCTGATTGTCACCACCATCGTGCAGATGATCTTCGGTGAGCTCCTGCCTAAGAACTACACCATCGCCGCGCCGATGAAGTCCTCGCTAGCACTGGCCCGCTCCACTCGCATCTACCTGGCACTGTTCGGTTGGCTGATCAAATTCTTTGACTGGTCCTCCAACGCGCTGCTGCGTTTGTTGCACATCGAACCGGTAGAAGACGTGGATTCCACCGCCAGCCGCGATGACCTTGAGCGCGTACTCGACGAATCGCGTGAATCGGGCGAACTTGATGACCGCACCTTCATGGTTCTTGACCGCATGCTGGAGTTCCCCGAGCAGGACGTGGACCACGCAATGATCCCGCGCTCCCGTGTCGAGGTTCTTACTCCCGAGGACACCGTTGAGACGGCCAAGCGCGAGATGCATCAATCGCATACCCGCTATCCGGTGATTGACGAGGAGCACGTTCCAGTCGGCATCGTCCACGTCTTGGACGTGCTTGACCCCGAGTTGGATCAAAACGCGCCGATTTCCACAATCATGCGCGAGCCCGTCATTGTTCACGAGCTTATGGCTCTGCCCGACGCCGTGGCTGCCATTCGCGAAACGGGTGACAAGGTCGCCTGCGTCATCGACGAGTACGGCGGATTCGTCGGCATCGTCTCCATGGAGGACCTCGGGGAAGAAGTGCTCGGCGAAATTTCCGACGAGCACGAGGAAACCGACACCGAGGAAATCACCGCCACCAGCGCGATCGAGTGGGTGGCCGACGGCGATACCCCGATCGACGAGGTGGAACGCACCGTGGGTTATGACCTACCGGATGGCGACTACGAGACGCTTTCTGGGCTGCTGCTCAGCGAAGCCGGCGGCCTCATCGAGGAGGGCGAACAGGTCGTCTTGAACCTGCAGGCCCTGCCTGAGGACTACGTCGAAGAGGGATACGTCCCCCACCGTGCGCTGTACGCCGAGGTTCTCGAAGTCGAGCGCAACGTGCCCAGCGAGATCAAGCTGACCCTGGTCGATCCAGAGGCGGACAACGCAGAGGTCATCAGCCACGGACACCGGGGCTCCACCTCGTACTCATCAATCATCGACGCCCGACAGTCAGCCAAGGAGGACTAAATGCATCACTGGTACGTGGCGCTGCCGCTCTCGCTGCTCATCATCGTGGCGTCCGCTTTCTTTGTCATCGTCGAATTCTCACTGCTCTCGGCCCGTCGCCACCGCCTGGAGGAAGAGGCGGAGCACTCGCGAGCCGCACGTGCGGGACTGCGCAGCCTCAACGAGCTGACCGTCATGCTGGCGGCCGCTCAGCTCGGCATCACCGCAGCGACCTTCGCTCTCGGTGCAATCACGAAGCCGTGGGTTCACCACCTGCTGGAGCCGCTTTTCGACGCCACCGGCATCCCTCATGGTGCGTCCTCCGTGGCATCTTTCCTGCTGTCACTGTTCATCGTGACCTTCATCCACCTGGTGGTGGGCGAAATGGCACCCAAATCTTGGGCCATCGCGCACCCGGAAATGGCGCTGCGCGTCATTGCCGTTCCGGCCCGCGGATTTGTCACCATCTTCCGCCCGCTGCTGGTGTGGATTAACCGCATTGCCAACCGCCTTGTGGCGGCGCTGGGCGAGGAACCAGTCGATCGCGCCGCAGCGAAGGGCTACGACACCGAGACGCTGCACCACCTCATCGTGCACTCTGCAGAAGCCGGTGCTCTGGATGAACGCTCTGCCTCCGACATCGAGGGCGTCATCGCTCTGGAGAGTGCCAATATTGGCCAAGCGGTGCGCGAGTACGGAGCCCCCACCAACGAGCTGCCCGCCGACGCAACGATTGCCGACGTTCACCGGGAAGCCCGTCAGCGTGATTACCTACGCATCCTGATTGAGGATCCGGATTCCACGATCCCCAACATCGTGCACATCCGCGATACCACTCTGGCCTCGCCCACGGAGCATGCTGCCTCTTATGCACATGCTCCCCAACGCTGCCAGGCAACCGCCTCTATCCAGGACGTTCTGGACATCATGCGCGAAACCAACGAGCAGTTGGTTGTGGTCTTGGAGGGCGAAAAGGTCCTGGGCATCATCACCTGGGACGACATCATGAACCAGTTGTGGCCGGAGATCGAGGAAAAGCTCGATAAGGCTGCCCGCTAAACCAAGGTAGGAACCACAAAGCCGGTGTGAGAATTGATCCTCACACCGGCTTTAGTCTTTGTGGTTACGCAGCCACCTCAGCCCGCTCCCCTACGACCGAGCGCACCAACTCTGCCAGCTCTTCTGGCGAGTCTGCCAGGCGAAGCTGCGCTCGGAAGTCCTCGCGCATGATGGCGCGAGCCAGGCTCGAGAGAAGCCTCAGGTGCTGCTTACCCGCATCCTCCGGGACGGCGATGAAGAAGACAATGTCCACATCCTCCGGCCAGGCAATGTTGTCCGTGCAGGTGGCTACCGCAACAACCGCGTGCTCCACCCCAGCGCTACGAGCGTGTGGGATGGCAACGCCATGCCCCACCGCAGTTGTCGATTTCTTTTCGCGTTCCTGCGCGGCCTTGACCACCGCATCCACGTCACTCACATAGCCGCTGCTCTGCATCTTTTCTGCCAGCAGGTAAAGAATGTCCTCCTGGTTCATCCCCGCGGACTTGAGCCGGGCAGCCATCGCCTGCGGGGTCACCACCTGGGGTGAGCGCTCCTGGGTCTCGGCGACCTGCTCCTCCGCAGTTCCTCGACGGTGGAGCCCCAGCAGGAGGAGCGCAAGACCACACGTGATTGCTGTACCGATAGCCAGTGCCAGGAAGTAGTAGCCAACTCCACTGACCGCACCGAGCAGGGCGACGATCGGTCCGCCGTGCATGACGTTATTTTCCACTCCGAACAGACCAGCCACAGCTGCACCTACCGCGCCGCCGACGACATTGGCGGGAATCAGCTGCAGCGGCTTAGCAGCAGCTAGCGGGATCGCTCCCTCGGTGATACCAAAGCAACCCATGAACAGTGCGGCGATGCCAGCATCGCGCTCGGCTTTGCCAAACCAGGCGCGCCGGAAGAGCGTCGCCAAGCCAAGACCCAACGGGGGCACAGCCACGGCAACAGCGAACATGCCCAGTGGGGCAGCATTTCCCGCGGCCAGCATTCCGCCGCTGAATAGGAAGGCGGTCTTGTTCAGTGGGCCTCCCATGTCGAAGGCGAGCATCGCGCCAAGGACCAGTCCGAGGATCACGACGGAGCCGCCCTCGAGCCCGGCCAGGAAGTGCGTCATCGCATCGAAGGCCGCGGAAATCGGAGCGCCGAGCAGGTAGATGAACGCTAGCCCCACGATCAGCGTGGTTAGGATGGGAATAACGATAATCGGCCAAATCGGCGCGATGTACTTGTGCACCTTGATTTTGCGGATCGCCAGGGCAACAAAACCGGAAAGAAAGCCGGTGACGATGCCGCCAATGAATCCCGCACCGGCCTCCGAGCCGTAGAGAGAACCAGTGGTAGCTATCAGGCCCGTGATAAAGCCCGGAGCCAGGGCGGGGCGGTCAGCAATTCCAACCGCAATGTAGGCCGAGAGAACGGGCACCATCAGGGTAAACGCCAGGGCACCAATCTCGCTGATGCCCTTCCAGAAGCTATCGTCCGGAATCACCAGCCCCTCGGGGCCTGGCTCACCACCCAGGGACAGGGCGACTGCGAGCAGCAGCCCGCCGGTAACCACGAACGGCACCATGTGGGAGACACCATTCATGAGCGCCTTGTACAGCATGCGGCTGAGTCCCTCGCTTTGCGACGGCTCCGCCTCAGCACGCTCCCCCGAGCCGGCATAGACGGGTGCCTTCTGCGCTTGGGTCAGCAATTCCTTAGGGTGTGAGATCGCCTTATCGACGCCGGTAGACAGCAGGCGTTTTCCTGCAAAGCGCGCCCTGCTGACCTCAGTATCGGCAGCGATGAGGACGGCATCGGCCTTTTCAATCTCAGCTGGGCTGAAGGTGCCCTCGACCCCGATGGAGCCGTGCGTTTCGATTCGGACTCGAACTCCCGCGTCAGCGGCTGCGGCCTCGAGGTTTTCGGCCGCCATGTAGGTATGGGCGATACCGGTGGGACACGCGGTGATCGCCAAGATGAGAGGTTGATCGCTCATGCGATCAGTCTAAGATGCGAACCCTCGATCTCGTGCAGCCTTGCGAGCAGCCACGCGTGCCACGATCGCGTCGATACGCGCGCGCTCGACCAGGAACGCCGGCGGATTTGCGCCCCGCATCGACCGAGTAAATGCCGGGTGCGATTCCGCCACAGCACTCAGCCACCCTTCGGCGGCCGCAACGACGATAATCCCGGTGCGGGCGTACAGGTGCGGGAGGGACACCGCGTCCAGATCCCGGGCGACCAACTCGGTCTGTTCGAGAACGTAGTCAACGACCTCGCCCAGGTGCTCAACGACGAGATCGGTGCGAGAAATCAAGCACTCTGCCAGTTCGTCCATGTGCAGCAGGGCACCATCGGTTGGGTAGAGCTCCTCAAGACCGCAGGCATCAAGCAGCTCCGGCTCAGGTAAGCGACGATCCGACGAGGCGGATGCGGAAAGCAACCCGGCGCGCACGCCCGAGGTCAATGCCTGGCGTAGGCCCAGCAGCTCCCCGACGATGCGGCGAGCATCCGTGCGGGCGTCGCTGACGATCTCGTCGAACTCGGCGAGGCAGTCGGCGGTGAGCTCACCGTCGTAATCCCGGATGGCTTCGATGAGATGCTCGGTGTATTCGGCGACCTCATCGCCAATGTTGTAAATCTCTTGGGTGAGCTCGCGATGCCGGAGCTCAGCGGCCAATTTGTGCACCGTGCGCCCCTTTCGACAAACCTCGCCAACGGTGTGTTGCGGTTGAAGACTTTAAGGCGCGCACACCCCATTTCTGGGACGGCGCGCCGACAAAGATTTATCGCTCGTAGATCTTGGCAATCTCATCCGCGAATCGGTTGAACACCACGTTGCGCTTCACCTTCATGGTGGGCGTGAGCTCGTTGTCTTCCTCGGAGAGGTCGCGGTCCAGAATCCAGAACTTCTTGATGCTCTCGGCCTTGGACACAGTGCTGTTGGCCATGTTGATCGCATCCTGGATCTCACCACGCAGCGCACTGTCGGTGGCCATGTCGGCCACCGACCGCGAGGCCGGGATATTGCGGTCGAGCTTGTAGCGCGTCAGCTCGTCGTCATCCAGTGCGATGAGGGCGGCCGGGAAAGGCTTGCCGTCGCCGACCACCAGGGCCTGGGAGATCAGCGGGTGCTCACGCAGGATGTTCTCCATCGGGCCGGGGGAAATGTTCTTTCCACCAGCAGTGACGATGAGGTCCTTCGAGCGACCCGTGATGGTGATGTGCCCAGACTCGGAAATTTCGCCGAGGTCGCCGGTAGTAAACCAGCCGTCGACAAGCTCCTGCTTTGTGGCTTCCTCGTTGTTCCAATAACCGGTGAAGAGGCCGCCGCCGCGGATGCAGATCTCGCCGTCCTCGTTGATGCGGGCACCGTAACCATTGAGAGGCTGGCCCACCGATCCGATGCGCTGGTCCTCAAAGCCGACAGCGCAGGCGGCCGTGGTCTCGGTGAGGCCGTAGCCCTCATAAACCGGGACGCCGAGACCGCGGAAGAAGTGCGCCAGGTCCGCGCTCATCGCAGAGCCACCAGTAATGGCCTGCTCGACCTGCCCACCCAGTGCTGCACGCAGCTTGGAGTAGACGAGCTTGTCAAAGAGCTGACGACGCAGCTTGAGTGCGCGGCTGGGACCTTCTTCGGTGTCCAGCGCCTTGGAGTACTCGATAGCCGTGGCTTCTGCTTGACGGAAGAGCGCACCCTTGACCTTGGAATCATCGGCTGCCTTGTTGTAGGCCGCGTTGCGGACCTTCTCAAACACGCGCGGCACGCCCAGCACCAGGTGCGGGCGGAAGCGCTCAAGAGCGGTGGTCAGGGTCTTGGTGTCGCCCCAGTGGGACTGAGTAACACCGGAAACGATAAGCGTGAGGGACACAGCATGTGCCAGCACGTGGGCCAGCGGCAAGTAGGTGACTACGCGGGTGCCGGGGTGTCCAAGGTGACCCATGCCGTCGGCAAGCAGCGCACGCACCTCGAAGATCCAGTTTCGGTGGGTCAGCATGCAGCCCTTGGGGTTGCCGGTCGTTCCCGAGGTGTAGTTAATCGAGGCCAGGGAGTCGTGCGTAATGCGTTCGATGCGCTCGTACACGTCCTCTGCCTCGATCTGGCGGCCCTCGAACTTCAGGGTCTGCACAGCCGAGGAATTGATCTCCAGCACGCGACGAAGCTGCGAGGGCGAGCTGGCCAGAGCCGGGGTGCCGTCCTCCTGCAGGACCAGGTGCTCGAGGGTCTCGGTGTGCTCGCGAGTCTCGGTCAGCGCCAGCACGGCACCGGAGTCTTCCACTACCCACTGGACCTGGCTGTGCGAGGAAGAGGGATAAACGGGGACCAGGACGGCACCGACTGACCAGATCGCAAACGCGAGCAGGTTCCACTCGTATCGGGTTCCGGAAAGCAGCACGACGCGGTCACCGGGCTCAACACCCAGGCTGATCAGGCCCTTGGCGGTCTCCACCACATCGTCGGCAAAGTCGCGCGCGGTCACCGAGATCCACTCGTAGTTCGATGGGCGCTGGAATAGCACCACGTGAGGGCTGGCCTTGGCGAGGGCGAACATGGAGGCGACGCAGTTTTCGTCGTCACGCAGCTCAAAACGCTGCGGTGCCAGGTACGCGGGGCGCCCCTGATAGTCAACGACCTCAATGGGGGTGGAGGTTCCTGGGGCGAGCGTCGAATCGTTCACAGCGACGACGGTCCTTTCTGAAATAACTGCATTGATTGATCCAGGGTAACGCCGCGACCCCAAATAAACAGCGCATCTCGACGTGTTTTGGCACGATAGTCACTTGTGAGCACTTCCGAACTTCTCGCCCAACTCGCGCATTCCTATGGGATTTCCACGGAATATGTGAGCAATTCTGGCAGCACTATCCATGTTGAGGCCTCCAGCCTGGTCGCCTTGCTGCGCGCCATGGGAGTCGCGCTGCCCAGCGAACCCGCGGAATCTGACCTGGCAGCGGCCCTGCAGGCAAGACACGAACACCTCGCCAGTCGCCCACTCCCCCCGGCCCTGGTGGGAGTCGAAGGCCAAGAGCACGGATTCGTGGTGCACGTGCACGACGGTGCCGAGGCCAACGTGCACATCGAGCTCGAGGACGGCAGTACCCGTCCGGCATATCAGGACGAGAATTTTAATCCCCCGGTCACCGTCGACGGCATCAGCTGGGGCGAGGCCAGTTTTCACATCCCCGGTGATCTCCCCCGCGGTTACCACCGCATTCACCTGGAGTCCCTGGGCACGCACCACGACTGCGCGTTGATCATCACCCCGCACCGGCTGAGCACAACGCAGTACCACGTTGATCACCCAGCCCACGGCGTGATGGCTCAGCTGTACTCGGTGCGCTCGCGCCAGTCGTGGGGCATGGGAGATTTCCACGACCTCGGTGATCTGGCGCAGACCTTGGCCGACACGACCGGGGCAGATTTTCTGCTGGTCAATCCCCTGCACGCAGCCGAGCCCACCCCGCCGGTGGAGGACTCGCCCTATCTGCCCACGACCCGGCGCTTTATCAACCCGATCTATGTGCGCATCGAGGACGTGGCCGAGTACGCACATGCTCCTGCTCAGCTGCGTGCAGAGATTGACGCAGCCGGCCACGAGCTCGCCAAGGCCAACACGACCCCAAACAAGATCGAACGCAACCCGATCTACGAGGCCAAGCTCGCCAGCCTCAACGCGCTCTACGAGCAGGGCCTGCTGGCTGAAACAAACGCGGAGCTCGATGCCTTCATCGAACGCGAGGGGGAAGGCCTAGAGGCCTTTGCCCGCTGGTGCGCCACCCGCGAGATTGAGACCACACATTCCCACCGGCATGCCGCCACCGTGGATGCGCAGGACCTGGCACGTTTTTACATGTGGCTGCAGTTCCTGTGCAGCCAGCAACTGGAACACGCTCAGCAGCGTGCTCTGGATGCTGGAATGTCCATCGGGTTGATCACCGACCTGGCCGTGGGGGTCCACCCAGGCGGTGCGGACGCGGCAACGATGGGACAATGGATGGCCCCGGAAGCCAGCGTCGGTGCGCCGCCGGACCCCTACAACCAGCACGGCCAGGACTGGTCTCAGCCGCCGTTTAACCCCGAGGCCCTCGCCGAGGCGGGTTACCAGCCGTGGCGCGAGATCCTGTCCACGGTGTTGCGTCACTCCGGCGGCATTCGCGTCGACCACATTCTGGGGCTCTTCCGCCTCTTCTGGATGCCGCGCATGAGCTCGCCCTCTGCCGGCACCTACGTGCGCTATGACCACGAGGCCATGTTGGGCATTCTCGTACTCGAGGCCGAGCGTGCGGGGGCGATCGTCATCGGTGAGGACATGGGCACCTTCGAGCACTGGGTTCAGGACGTGCTGGCAAACAAGGGCGTGATGGGCACATCCGTCTTGTGGTTTGAGTCGGATCTATTCAATGGCGGCCCCCGGCAGCCCCAGCACTACCGCAGCCTGGCGATGAGCTCGGTAGGCACTCATGATCTTCCGCCAACCGCGGGGTACCTCAGCGGGGAGCACATTCGCTTGCGCGAGCAGCTCGGCGTGCTCACGGATGACGCTGCGACGGAGGACCGCCAGGATGTGGAGTGGCAAAACCGTGTGCTCGACGTCGCCCGGGAACATGGACTGTTCCATGACCTGCCGGATGCGCCACACACCTTCCAAGGTCTAGATCGCGCGGAGCGTGGCAGTGTGGAGGACCTGCTGGTTGCGCTGCACCGGTACATCGCGTCCACCCCGTCCGCGTTGACCTGCACCAACTTGGTAGACCTGGTCGGCGACGTGCGCGTACAAAATCAGCCGGGAACGAACTCCACGCAGTACGCCAACTGGTGCATCCCGCTGTGCACGTCTGAGGGCACGCCGGTGCTCATCGAGGACTTGCCAGAGCTTGCGCTGGTGGAGCGGGTTGCGCAGGCTTCGCGACGCTAGAACTGCCCGATCAGCCACGCAATCACAATGAGGGCGAGCAGAAGGTACAGCGACTGCGTAACCCGTGATTGCGGGTAACGCCGCTTTTGACGCGGCAGCTTCTGATCCTGCTTACGCAGCTCCTCCGGATTTGCCATGCGGGCTAGTCTAGCGCCTTGCTCAGAGCATCGATAAGCCGTACCAAGACGCTGGACCCCACCATGGCAAGAGGAAGCAACACCGCCAAGACCACCGGCAGCTGCACCCACACCGGCAGGGAGACCAGAGCTTGGACCATGTTTAACCTTCCACGCGAGAGCCCGCCAGGCCACGGCGCTTCAACAGGGCCTGGACGCTGCGCGGCCGTCCGCGCAGACTTTCAAAGGCCTCAGCGTAGTCAGCCGCTGCGCCGCGGGAGAGCACGAGGTCGCGGAAGCGCTGGCCGGCCTCGCGCGCCTTGGCATCATCGCCCTTCTCGCCGGCTGCTCCGACCTCGGTGAACCAGTCAAAGCCGTCGGCGTCCAGGGCTTCGGCCCAAAGGTAGGAGTAGTAGCCGGCGGAGTAGCCGCCACCGAAGATGTGGTTGAAGTAGGTGGACTTGTAGCGCGGGTGCAGGGATTCGACCTCGAGGCCGGCCGCCGCCAGCGCGTCCTTTTCAAACTCCTCGATGTCACCCACCTGCTCGGCCTCTGCCGGGGTCAACCGGTGCCATGCCAGGTCGATGATGGCGGCCGCCAAGTATTCCGCGGTGCCAAAGCCCTGCCCGAGGCGCTGGCGTTCCTGGATGGCCTCCACGTACTCGGCGGGAATGACCTCCCCGGTCTCGGCGTGACGGGCATAAAGGGGCACGATTGCCGGGTCGAATGCCCAGTTTTCGTTGATCTGGGAGGGGAACTCCACCCAGTCGCGCGGCACGTTGGTCCCGGAAAGCGAGGGGTAGCGAACGTCGGAAAGCAAGCCGTGCAATGCGTGACCGAACTCGTGGAACACGGTGGTCACCTCATCGGGTGTGAGGTTCTCGTCGGTGATCGACATGACGTTGACCACCACGGGCTTGCTCTGGGTCAGGTGGGCCTGGTCCATGAACGTGGACATCCAGGCACCGCCACGCTTGGAGGAGCGGGCGTGGTAGTCGGTGAGCAGCAGGCCGATGCCGCTGCCGTCAGAGTCACTGACCTCCCACACGTCCACATCGTCGCGGTATCCCTCCAGATCCGGGCGGTGTTTAACCTCGATACCGTACAGACGGCGGGCAGCGGCAAACACACCGTTTTCCAGCACGGAACGCAGCGGGAAGTAGGCGCGCAGCTCGGCATCGGAGACACCGTCCTCGCCCTCGGCGAGGCGCGCGGCAAAGTACGGCCAATCGGCGGCGGTGATCTCCTCTTGCGCAAGCTCTCCGGCGAGTTTGCGCTCGGCCTCGGCATTCGCGCTGGCGGCGGGGGCAAGATCGGTAAGCAGCGCCCAGGCTGCGTCCGCATCGTCGGCGGTCTCCTCGGCCACGATGAAGTCAGCATGGTGCTTAAAGCCCAGCAACTCCGCGCGCTCGGCGCGCAGGCGGACCATCTCCACCAGGGTGTCGCGGTTGGATTCGCTTCCCCGCTTGAGCGAAGCCTCCAGCACCTTCTGGCGCGCCTGCTTGTTCTTGAGCTCGCTCAGCGCTGCCTGCACCGTCGGTAGTTCCAACGGCAAGACAAAGCTGCCGTCTTCCTGCCGGGCTGCCTCAATCGTTGCCGAGCTCAGGCCCTCCAGTTCATCGGCGGAGTCGAAGCGCACGGCCAAGTCTTTCGTATCGGCGGCCAAGTGGCGTCGGAAAGCATCTCCCAGCACCGCGAGGCGCTCATCGATCTCACGCAGGCGTTTTTGTCCCGCATCGTCCAGGCCCGCACCCTGACGCTCAAACCGAGCAACCAGCAGACGGTGCAACCGGCGGGACTCCTCATCCTCTGGAACGTCGACTTCCCGCACCAATCGGTACAGGTCCTGATCCTGATAGATCGCCGCGGAGTGCGCGGTCAGGCGCGGGATCATGCGCTCTGCAAGCGCGTCGATCTCGTCGTTGGCATCCGTGCCCTGCATGTTAAACAGCCACGCTGCGCCTCGATCGAGAGTCGCACCCGAGCGCTCCAGCCCCTCCACGACGCTTTCCCAAGAACCGTCTCCAGTCTTAATCGCCGCAATTTCCGCGGATTGTTCCTCCATCCCGCGCTCGAGAGCCTCCTCCGCGAATGCGGGGGTGATCTGCGCAAAGGGTGGGAGTCCGTACGGCAAGGTCGAAGGTGTCAGCAATGGATTCGTCATAACGAAACACGCTACCAATACAATGGCGGCACTATGAGGGATTTCACAGAACGCAGCGACGGCATCGTGTGTGCGACCGCACCCGCGCTTTTCGACGATCCCCTGCGCGGCGAGCGTCCCGACGGCATCCCCATCACTCTTAGCGTGATCCGCCCCAAGGACTCCCGGCCTGGCGATGACCTGCCTGTCATCGCCTTCGTACACGGTGGGCGTTTCGAATCCGGAGACTCCGCCAACTCTCCGCTGGAGGAGCTCGCCGCGCTCGGCGCTGTGGTGGTGTGCCTGGGTTATCGCCTTCGTGCACCGGGGTGGGTGCCGCTCCAGGGGGACACGCCTGCGCACTACCGCGGAGTGGAGGACTGCCAGCAGGGTCTGGAGTGGATTCAGCGCCATGTGGAGGAGTTTGGTGGGGACCCGACCAACGTGACGCTCGTCGGGCAGTCCGCCGGCGCGGCTATCGTGCTGTGGTTGAGCCGACGTGATCACTACCGGGGCGGTTTCCGCCGGGTACTTGCACTGTCGCCCGCCTTCCCCCGCCGACCTTGGCGCGACCGGCGCTGGGTGTTTCGCGCTGCCCTGGGTGCGCCTCTGACCCGCGAAAGGCTCAACGCCGTGAACCCCGCGCGCCTGGACCGTGCTTTCTGGCGCCTGCGCCGTGCCATCGCCATGGACATCCCCTTAGGCCCCCACCCCTTCGATGAGTCCGAGCTCAGTTCGGTCGACCTGGTGGTCAGCGCAACATCTCAGGAGATGCGCAACGAGCCGGTGAGTTCGTCGCTAGATTCCCGCGGGCTTAGCCGGCTGGGATTGCGCCTTTTTGCCCGCGCAACAGGTGTAAAGGACGTGTCTGGTTATTCCTCTACCACGGATTTCAGCGGCGACGTCTTCATTCGCCGCTTTGCTGAGCAGGCTGCCCGGCGCCCCGCTGGACGTACTTGGCTCATGGAAATCGCGGACGCCGCCCATTGCGATGACATCGAGGCCCTCTTTGCCGGCGGCGCCTTTACCCAGTGGGTGTACGGGTTCGCGTGCGGCCAGAAGCCGCAGTGGCCGGAGTACCGTGCGGAGTATCAGGCAGCTCGCCTCGACCTGGAAACCGGCGCGCTCACTCCCACCACAGATCCCTTTGCGCTAGCTCGAGGTTTGTTCGCTTAGGGCCTTAACCAGCGCTTCCTCGGCCAACTCGGAGACGCACCACGGAGAAAGCACCTGGGGCAACTGCCGGGCGGTATCCACGAGCGCGGATGCGTCCACCCAGGCATACTCTTCGACCTCATCACGCCGCGGGTTTACCTGTGCATCTTCGGCAATGCGCACCAGATAGACCGGACAGATCTCGTGCTCAACGATCCCGGAGCTGTCCACCGCACGGTAGCGAAAGTCTGGCAGGACTTCCTCGATACTGTCCACGCTCTCAGCATCGATTCCGAGCTCGTAACCCGCGCGGCGCACCACAGCCGCCTCGGTGGTCTCCCCCGGTGCTGGATGTCCGCAAAAAGAGTTGGTCCAGGTACCCGGCCACGTCTTTTTGCTCAGTGCCCGTCGGGTGAGCAGGGTGCGCCCGTCGGGACGGACCACGTAGGCCGAAAAGGCCAGGTGGAGCGGGGTGTTGTCCGTGTGGACGGCTGCCTTGTCGGCGGTTCCAATGGGCTTGCCCGCGTCGTCGACAAGCACAACCTTCTCAACGGTCATGCGTTAGGCCACCAGGTTGCCGGAGTAGATCACGTTTCCGATCTGCAGTTCGGCGTCCCAGAGGTTTCCACGCGGGACGTCGAAGGTGTACTGCAGGTTCGTGGTCGCCCCCACGCCAAGCGGCAGGCGCAGCGGCTTCTGGGCGGGTTCCTGCCCCTCGGGCACATCGGCCTCGAGCAGCTTGGCCTCGGTCATGGACCCGCCGCCGGAGTTGTAGCGCAGCTTCGGGGTCTCCAGGGCGTCGGGGGCGAGCGGTGCGTCGTTGTCGTTGGTGATCGCGATGGTCACCTCGGTGCCGCCGTAGTCGCCGGGGTTAGTGCCCTGGAAGTGGAAGGTCACCTTGTTGCCCGGGTCCTTCACGGACCCGAAGAGCTTGTCCGGACGGATGGGATCGGTGTCCTGCGTGTCCTTCTTCTCCACGGTCGGGGTCTGGGAAGTAGACACGGTCAGCGACTCCGTCCCGGAGGTGCCCGCTCCGTCGGAGGAGCAGGCGCTCAGTGCGGCCGTAGCGGCACAGGCGCAGGCAACGATGACGGCACGACGAGTAAGAGTGCGCACGGGTGAGTTCTTAGCCTTTCGTTTCCCAGCAAAGCGTGTGCCAGCGAGTCTAGCCTCTGCGGGCAGGTGCCCGATACACCTGTTAGCGTTTCGAGCTGTGAATCCGCTCCTGAAAATTCTGCGCAGCGCCTCGGCGTTGTGGCCGCTGTACCTGGGCATCTTCTTCAGCGCCGCCGCGGTGGCGGGCTTGAGCCTGGTCTCGCCCTTCATCGTCCGCGAGGCCACTGACACCATTGTCTCGGCGGTGCGCGGCGACACCACTCCGGCGGCTGTGACCTCCACGATCGTATGGCTGGCCATTGGGCTGCTGGCTGCCGACGTGGTGCGAACGCTCATGGACAACGTGGGCGGGTATGTCGGCGACATCATGGCTGCTCGTCTGCGCCAGATTCTGTCCACGCGCTATTACGCCAAGCTTCTGGCCCTACCCCAGCGCTACTTCGATTCGCAGGTCACGGGCACAATCATTGCCCGCCTCGACCGGTCGATCACCTCGATCACGCAGTTCCTGCAGTCGGGAGCGAACAACTTTTTGCCGATGATCCTCCAGGTCGGCGCCATCTTGGTGATCACCACCATCTATTACTGGCCGCTGACCGTCCTGCTGGCGCTGCTGTTTCCCATTTATATGTGGTTGACGGCTTTGACGTCCAAGCGTTGGCAGCGCTTTGAGGGTGAGAAGAACGAGCAGGTCGATCTCGCGGGCGGACGATTCTCCGAGACGGTCAGTCAGGTCAAGGTGGTCAAGTCCTTCGTCGCGGAGATCCGCGAACTAGGACTCTTTGGCAAGCGCTTCGCGCGAACGGTCGAGGTTACGCGGCCACAATCCTCCTGGTGGCATTTCATGGATTCCCTGCGCGGAGTAGCCATGAGCCTCATCTTCTGCGGCATCTACCTGATGATTTTCTTCCGCACTCTGCATGGCCACTTCACCTTGGGAGACATGGTCATGCTCCTGCAGCTAGTATCCATGGCCAAGCAGCCGGTATTCATGATGAGCTGGATCGTCGATACCGCCCAGCGCGCCATCGCAGGCTCGAAGGACTACTTCGGCGTCATGGAGGAGCAGGTGGAGGAGTCGGCCAACGCGCAACTTGTCGCGGCGACCTCTGCGTCTGGGGTTCCCTCGCTTGTCGACGACACCCCTGCTCCCCTGGCTCCTCAACCAGGCCAGCCCGTCATCGAGCTCGACGACGTGAGCTTCGCCTATGAAGAGGGCAAACCGGTACTAGATGGGGTCAGCTTCCACGCTGTCCAAGGAGGAACGGTCGCGCTGGTGGGAGAATCCGGTGGCGGCAAATCCACCATCGTCAACCTCCTGCTCGGTTTGTACTCCCCCACGGCTGGACGCTTGAGTGTCTGCGGGCACGACGTCGCATCCCTAACCAGCGAGCAGCTGCGTGCCTCCGTGGGCGTGGTGTTCCAGGAGCCCTACCTATTCTCCGGCTCCATCCGCGAAAACATCGCCTATGGCAAGCCTGAAGCGAGCCTCGAGGAGGTCATCGCGGTGGCCAAGCGTGCTAATGCCCACGAGTTCATTGAGGCTTTTCCAGACGGATACGACACGGTGATCGGCGAGCGAGGGCTCCGGCTTTCGGGCGGTCAGAAGCAGCGTGTCTCGGTGGCGCGCGCGATGCTCAAGGACGCACCCGTGCTCATCCTCGACGAGGCCACCAGTGCCCTTGACAATAAGGCAGAGCGGGCAGTGCAGGCTGGGCTGGACGAGTTAATGAAGGACCGCACCACGCTGATCATCGCGCACCGCCTCTCCACCATCGCGGGCGTGGATACCATTGTCACCCTCGACGAAGGACGGGTCGACGAGGTCGGTTCCCCCGACGAGTTGGCAGCCTCCGGCGGAATTTATTCAGAGCTTTTGGCGCTAACGGCCTCGTCATCGGAGGCTGATCGCCAGCGCCTCAAACGCTACGGATTCGTCGGGGACACCTCACTAGACTCCTAGGGCATGAAGTTTCCCACCCTCGATCAGCTCCGCGCCCGCAAAACTCGCAAGTGGACGGTCTACGGGGAGGACGTCCTCCCCCTGTGGATCGCCGAAAGCGACTTCCCTACCGCTCCGCCGGTCAAGGACGCGCTGCGCGACATGATCGAGGCCGAGACTTTCGGCTACACGCCCGCAGCCTCCGACCTTCCCGAGGCCCTGGCAGACTTCTACTCCACCCGCTACGGCTTCCAACCTGACCCTGCTGGGGTGGTGGCCGTACCTGACGTGGTGCGCGGACTACTCCTGGGTATCCAATACTTCACCCGCCCTGACTCCGCCGTCGTTGTGCCGGTGCCGGCCTACCCGCCGTTCCTGGAGCTGCCGGGGACGGCCGGTCGCGAGCGCATTGACGTTCCCACGCACCCAGATGGGTTGGATCTCGACGCAATCGAGGACGCCTTCCGTAAGGGCGCCGGCTCACTCTTGCTGTGCGCTCCCAACAACCCCTTCGGCTTCGTCCCCACCGCGCAAGATCTAGCGGCCCTGGTGGAACTGGCCGTACGCTACGACGCACGCCTGCTGGTCGATGAGATTCACGCTCCCCTTGTCTACGAGGGCCAACACGTTGTAGCCGCCGGGCTCAGCGATGCCGCCGCCGACCGCTGCCTGACCGTCACCGCCGTGTCCAAGGCATTCAACATTGCGGGATTGAAATGCGCGCAAATGATCTTGACCAACGAGCGCGACCAGCAGACCTACCGCTCACTGACCGGTGTGGCCAAGGACGGCACCGGAACGCTGGGCATGGTCGCCTCTGCGGTCTGTTATCGCCAGGGGATTGACCATCTCGATGAGACGGTGAAGTACCTGGCCGAAACCCGTCTCAGCGTGGCCGATCGCCTGGAGGAGGCAGTCCCAGGGCTGCGGGCCACCAGGCCAGCGGCCACTTATCTGATGTGGCTCGACTTCACCGACAGTGTGCTGGCTAGCGAGAAATCCCCCGCCCAGTGGCTGCGCACCCACGCGAAGGTGGCTCTCAATGACGGTGCGGCATTTGGCCCGGGTGGTAGCGGACACGCACGGTTGAACTTTGCTACCTCACCGGAGGTTCTCGACGAAGCCATCACGCGCATCGCCAGCGCATGCCGGAGCTTGGCTTAGCGCGAAGTCCTGTGGCGCCCGGAGATTAGCAGCGGAATTCGCGCCGGCCACCTACGCTTGGGGCTCATGGCCGACATCTCCGAGACCGATCGCCCAGACACTGACGCCCAGGGTTATCTCCTGGAGCCGGAGGCGGAGTCCTTTGATACTCCCGCCCCCGCGCCGGGAGACGCTCCGTGGGAGCGCTCCGATCATCGCTGGTACAAAGACGCCGTCTTTTATGAGGTCCTTGCCCGAGCTTTCTACGACCCAGACGGAATTGGTTCCGGCTCGCTCAAGGGAGTGACCCAGAAGCTCGAGTACCTGGCTTGGCTCGGCATCGACTGCATTTGGCTGCCTCCGTTTTACGACTCTCCTCTTAAAGACGGTGGCTACGACATTAGAAATTTCCGCGAGGTGCTTCCCGAGTTCGGCACGGTCGAAGACTTTGTCGAGCTCGTCGATCACGCCCACAAGCTGGGCATCCGCGTGATCACTGACCTCGTGGTCAACCACACCTCTGATCAGCACGCCTGGTTTCAGGAGTCTCGAACCAACCCGGATGGGCCCTATGGCGACTACTACGTCTGGTCCGACGACCCGACGAAGTACTCCGAGGCGCGCATTATCTTCATCGACACCGAGGAATCGAACTGGACGTTTGATCCCAAGCGTGGGCAGTACTACTGGCACCGCTTCTTCAGCCACCAACCGGACCTCAACTACGACAATCCCGAGGTCCAGGAGGCCATGCTCGATGTCATGCGCTTCTGGCTAGAACTGGGACTCGACGGCTTTCGCCTCGACGCCGTGCCCTACCTTTTTGAGCGAGAGGGCACCAACGGCGAAAACTTGCCGGAGACCCATGCCTTCCTCAAGCGAGTGCGCGGGGTGATTGACGAGGAATACCCGGGTCGAGTGCTGCTGGCAGAAGCCAACCAGATGCCGGACGAGGTCGTGGACTACTTCGGGGATCGCACAACCGGCGACGAGTGCCACATGGCCTTCCACTTCCCCGTTATGCCGCGCATCTTCATGGCGGTGCGCCAGCAGACCCGCACCCCGATCTCGGAAATCCTGGCGAACACGCCAGACATTCCGGCCACCGCGCAGTGGGGCATCTTCCTACGCAACCACGACGAGCTCACGCTGGAGATGGTCACCGAGGACGAGCGCGCGTACATGTACCAGCACTACGCCAAGGACCCGCGAATGAAGGCGAACGTGGGCATCCGCCGGCGTCTCGCCCCGCTTCTCGACGGCGACCGTAACAAGCTCGAACTTCTAACCGGCCTCTTGCTCTCTCTGCCTGGTTCTCCCGTGCTCTATTACGGGGATGAGATCGGCATGGGAGACAACATCTGGCTCGCCGACCGCGATGGTGTGCGCACGCCCATGCAGTGGTCCTCGGACCGCAACGGAGGTTTTTCCACCGCCGATCCGGAGCGCCTCTATTTGCCGGCGATCCAGAACGATCAGTACGGCTACGCGTCGGTCAACGTGGACAACCAGATGAAGCGAGAAAACTCGCTGCTCAAGTGGACCCGCGCGCACATTCATGTGCGCAAGCAGTACAAGTCCTTTGGCCGGGGCACCTACCGCGAGATCCACTCGACCAATGAGTCGGTGCTCTCGTTCCTGCGCGAGTACAAGGGCGAGACCATCCTGTGCGTAAACAACCTCTCGGATTGCCCGCAACCGGTCACGCTGGATCTCTCGGAGTTCCAAGGCATTAGCCCACGTGAGCTCACCGGTGGACAGTTGTTCCCCGCGATCGAGGATCACCCCGTGACGTTTACCCTCGCCCCACACGGTTTCTTTTGGTTTGACCTGTCTGCACCAGAGGAGGATGCCTGATGGATTACGCTGAGCTGCTCGCGTCGTCACGCTTCTACGGAGCTAAGTCCGAGCCCATCGATAGCGTCGACCTCCTCGACGAACACCCGCTCGATCAGTTTCAGGCGCAGCTGATCCAGGTGCATCACGCTGGTGCTTCCGACATGTATCAGCTGCTTCTCGACTCTTCCGGCAACGAGGCCCTTTCGACTCCTGCGGGTGCGCTTGCATTTGCTCGCGGGCTGGGCGAGCTCGGTGAGGTGGAAGGGTCGGTGGAGATCCCACCCTCAGCAGATGCCCGACCGATCAGCGGAGAGCAGTCCAACACCTCCTTTTTGGTCCCGGCAGAGGACCCGCAGTTGATTATCAAGGCGTTTCGCAAGTTGGAGCCGGGTTTAAGCCCCGACGTCGAACTGCTGACCCAGATTCCCGATTGCCCCTATATCGCGCCGGTGCGCGGTTGGGTAACTCGCCATTTGGGGACGGACGTGTACACGCTTGCCATGGCCCAGGACTTTGTCGCTAACGCTCAGGACGGTTGGGAACTGGCGCTGGGTTACGTACAACGGGAAGAAAGCTTTACCCGGCAGGCACATGAGCTTGGTCGCGCGATCCGAGGAGTGCATCGAGATCTGGCCGAGGCGTTTGGCACCGACGAAGTCTCCGAGGTGAGCCTGGCGATGCGTCTGCAGGACCATGCCGGTGACATCCTCGAACGCACCCCGCAATTGCGTCAGTACGAGGAGGGCATCGCCGAGGTGTATCGGGCTCTGCGGGACACCGATACCTCGATCCAGCGCATCCATGGCGATCTCCACCTCGGTCAGACCCTGCGCACCCCCGATCGCTTTGTCCTGATCGACTTCGAGGGCGAACCCGCCCGTCCTCTCGCGCAGCGACGCCTACCCGATAGTCCGCTGCGTGATCTGGCGGGCATGCTGCGTTCCCTGGACTATGCTGCGCACTTCGACGGCGCGCATCCTTCCTGGGCCGCTTCCGCATCGGATGCGCTTCTCGACGGCTACGACATCGACCAGTCCGCGCTGCTCAACGCCTACCTCCTGGACAAAGCCCTGTACGAGGTCGACTACGAGTTGAACAACCGACCCGACTGGGCGGAGATCCCCTTGAACGCCATTGAGCGAATACTGAATTCTTACTGAGCGCACTCGCCGGGTAGCCTGTCTATCAATTGAAATTTGGACACCATAGAAGAGGACCCGACATGTCGACGTCAGCTGCGTCCCGAGGCACGAGCCGGACGATGATCACCATCGCTACCGCGCTCATGCTGTTCTCCATGTTCTTTGGAGCGGGCAACCTTATCTTCCCTCCCCAACTGGGCCTCAAGGCCGGTGACAACTTCTGGCCGGCCATTCTCGGCTTCCTGGGCGCCGGCGTTGTTCTGCCGGTACTGGCCATCGTGGCCATCGCTCTGTCTGGCACCAGCGTGCGCGACCTGGCTCGCCGCTCTGGTTGGCTATTTGGCCTGATCTTCCCGATTCTGGCGTACCTGTCCATCGGCGCCTTCTACGCGCTTCCGCGTACCGGAGCGGTGTCTTTTGAAACCGCGGTTACCCCGCTGACAGGGTTGGATTCCCTGGGTGCCTCCGCGATCTTCAACCTGATCTTCTTCGGTGTCTCCCTGGCCCTGGCGTGGTTCCCCAATGCCATTGTGTCCACGCTGGGCAAGGTCTTGACCCCGATGCTGGTCATCCTGCTGATCGTGCTCATCACTATCGCCGTGGCCAGCTACGACACGATCTCTCGCGCTCCGGTTGAGCCCTACGACCAGCTGCCTGCTGCTGCCGGTCTGCTCGAGGGCTACCTGACCATGGACGCAATCGCCGGCCTCGCCTTCGGCATCGTGGTCATCTCCAGCCTGCGCGGACACGGGGTCCGCGAGGGCAAGCCGCTGCTCAAGGCCACGGTGACTTCAGGCGTCATCGCCGGTGTCTTGCTGGCCGCTATCTACGTGGGCCTGGGCATCATCGGTCGCGTCCTGCCGGGCGCAGAGAACCTGGAAAGCGGTGCCGCCATTCTGGCCGAGGCATCCAACGCCACGATGGGCCAAGCAGGACAGTTCGTCTTCTCCGCCATTGTGGTGCTGGCGTGCCTGACCACCTCCGTGGGCCTGATCTCCGCCACCTCGGAGTTCTTCGCCTCCATCATGCCGGGCATCAAGTACCACGTCTGGGCTGTCGCGTTCACCGTCCTGTCCACGGTGCTGGCCACCATGGGCCTGGATACTGTCCTGGCCATCGCCGCCCCGGTCATTGGCTTCATCTACCCGCCGGCCATCACCCTGATCGCGCTGGCGCTGATCGACTCCGCACTGCGCAACAAGGCTCACCTGAACTGGACCTTCCGTCTGGCCATCTGGGTCGCCGTCATCTGGTCGGCGCTGACCACTCTGGTGGATCTGGGCATTAGCGCTCTCGCACCGATCGTGTCCTGGGCTCCCCTCCAGGCACAGTCCCTGGGATGGGTGCTCCCCGTCCTGGTCGCTGCGGTCATCGGCGTGATCCTCGACATCCGTTCCGGGGCCCAGACGCCGGCCACCGCGGAATAAGTCATCCTGCCTACCCGTTGCGGTAGGTATGACTGCGCGCCCTAATCTTTCGCTCATCGACTTCTGCACCGTCTACGACGGCGAGAAGTTTTCTGATTCCATAGCCCGGTCTGTCCGACTCGCCCAGCGAGCCGAGCAGCTGGGCTATTCGCGCATTTGGTACTCCGAACACCACAACATGCGCCACATTGTCTCGTCTGCGCCCGCGGTGCTCATCGCCCACATCGCAGCCCAGACTCAATCCATCCGGTTGGGAGCCGGCGGTGTCATGCTGCCAAATCACGCTCCTTACGTGATCGCCGAGCAATTTGGCACGTTGGCGGAGATGCACCCGGACCGCATCGATCTGGGTGTGGGACGAGCTCCCGGCACGGATATGAATACGCTGGGACGCGCTTTACGACGCTCCCGTGACGCGGCAGAACGCTTCCCCGAAGACATTCTCGAGCTGCATGGATACCTCTCCGGCAACTCCCGAATCCCCGGGGTGACGGCCATACCGGGTACGGGCACCAACGTGCCCATCTACGTTCTTGGATCCTCTATGTACGGTGCCCAGCTGGCCGCGCATCTGGGAGCTCCCTATGTGTTCGCCGGCCATTTCGCCCCCACTCATCTGGAGGCGGCAACCTCCCACTATCGGGAGAATTTCCAACCCAGCGAGCTGGGTAGCGAGCCTTATTGCATCGCGGCGGTCAACGTCGTCCTGGATCAGGATCACGCAGCTGCACAAGAGCAGATGCGCCAGGTCGAACGCCGTCGAGTGAGGGCGATGGTGGGTCGCAATGGAGCGTCGATAAGCGAAGAACAGCTCGACGCGCTCGTCGCCTCGCCGCAGGGCCGGCAGATTATTGACATGCTGCGTTACACGGCCGTCGGCACGCCGGAGGAGGCAGTGGAGTACCTGGAGGACTTCACAAAGCTGGCCGGGGCTGACGAACTGATGATTTCGCTGCAGGGCTCTACAGACGAAAAGGCCAGCACCTCGATGGAGATGCTGGCCCAGGCCTGGGGCCTTTAGTCCTCCCAGTCAGTCGACGCGCGGGGGCGCGACTGCTCGACAATGCGGGTATCGCGCTCCTCAACGTCTGCGCGACCGTCCTCGCCTTCGACACCCAAGTTGCCGCCGATAACCACGTCGCCCGGGATGACCATGCGGCCTTCCTCGTCCAGGGCAAGGTCGGCATAGCCTGGCTGCGGGGCGACTTCGTGCTTTTCCAGCTTCTCCGGGGAGTCGGTCTTTTCCCAACGACGGGTGCGTACACGACGCTGGATCGCGGAGTCCTCGCTCATCCCCTTGACCAGTGAGTACATCATCACGAACTGCACCAGGAAGAACGGCAAGGCCACGATGATGACCACCTGCTGCAGAGTGGTGATGGCCTGCTCCTTGCCCGCCAGCAAGATAGCGGCCGTGACGGCGCCGATGGCCACTGCCCAGCCGACGCGGTAGTACGTCGGGGACTTGTCCGCTTCCCCGGTGGCCAGCATGTCGTTGACCATGGCTGCCGAGTCGATCGAGGTGATGAAGAAGATGACGATCACCACCAGGGCGAAGGCGGATACCAGCATCGTCAACGGGTAGTCCTGCAACAAACCAAACAGTGCGAAGGGCACATTGCCCTCGCCCACGACTGGCTCGGACAGGCGTCCCGGGTTGGCCAACTCGGCCTCAATACCCGCACGCCCCACGATGGCGAACCACACCACGTCGAAGATCGTGGGCAGGATGAGCACGCCGGCGATGAACTCGCGCACGCTGCGCCCGCGCGAGATGCTGGCCACGAACATGCCCACGTAGGGCGACCAGCAGATGGACCAGGCCCAGTAGAAGACCGTCCACTTGCCCTGCCAGCCGGGGTTGTTGTGGAAGGAGTCGGTCCAGAACATCAGCTCCGGCAGCCAGTGGATGTAGAGGCCAAAGGACTCGACGGTAAAGCTCAACAGCGTCAGGGTCGGTCCGGTCAGCAGGATAAACACCATCAGCATCACGGCCATGATGATGTTGGCGTTGGAGAGGATGCGGATGCCCTTATCCAGGCCGGTGGCAACAGAGATCGAGGCAGCGACCGTGATCGCCAGGATGATGCTCATCTCCACCCAGCTCACAATCGGCGTGCCCCAGAGCATGTTCATACCGGAGTTGATCTGCAGCGCACCGAGGCCTACCGAGGCAGCGATACCAAAGGTGGTGCCGATGATCGCCAAAATGTCGATGAGCTTGCCCGGCAGGCCGTACACGTGCTTGTGCAGGATCGGGGCGAAAACGCTGGACAGTCGCGGCGGAAGCTTGCGCTTGTGGATGAAGTAGCCCAGCGCAAGTCCCGGCAACGTCATAATCACCCACATGTGCACACCGAAGTGGTAGTAGGTAAAGCCGAATGCCTGCTCGATTGCCATGGGAGACATGGCCTCGAAACCGCCACGCGGAGGGTTGACCGAGTGGTTCAACGGCTCGGCCACACCCCAAAACATCAAGATCGCGCCCATGCCTCCGGCAAAGAGCATGGCGAACCAGCTCAGCAGGCTGTACTCCGGTTCTTCTTCGTCGTCGCCCAGGCGGACATTGCCGTAGCGCGAGACAAAGAGGGCGATGAGGAAAACAAAGGCAATGGAGACGCCACCGATGTATAACCAGTTGAGGTTGGTGGTCAACGCCTCGGCTACAGCAGTAAAGACCTTTTGTGAGGTCTGGGAAAAGACAATGGTGAATACGACGAATGCGGTGATAAAGCCGAGAGCGCCGAGGAAAACGATTGGGTCAGACTGAAGTCCTCGCTCCCCGGCTTTCCTATGCTCCTCTTTGGGCCGCGGATCCGCGGTGATGGGTTCGGGCTGCGGTGAGGCTGTGCTCATGGGGCTACTTTCCACAGAAAATTTTTAAAGTGCCCGACTATTATGCACGGTCTTGTTAATCTGTCCGCCATGAGTGTGCGCACTATTGTGGCGGCAATAACCTCGGCGGCAACAGTTTCTACGCTGAGTGCCTGTTCTGCCGGATCAACTGCAACCCAGGTCGGACGAGTTAGCGGGGCCGACGTGGTGGTGGCGGCCACCGCTCCCCCGGCCTCCCTTGATTTCACCTCCACTAGCGGCGCTGCTATCCCACAAGCGCTGATGTCCAACGTGTACGAGACGTTGGTAACCGTGAACAAGGAGGGAGAGATCGTCCCTCATCTGGCAGAGTCTTTTGACGTCAGCGAGGACGGACTGACCTACACGTTCAAACTGCGCCCCAATGTGCGCTTCTCCAACGGCGACGAGTTCACCGCAGATACCGCCGTGTTTTCCATTAACAATGTGAAGGAAAACTGGACCAACGGGCTGAAAAAGCAGATGGATGTGGTCAGCTCTGCACGGGCGATTGATCCGCACACGCTGGAGGTGACCCTATCCCGTCCTTCTAACCGGTGGCTGTGGTCGATGGGCACCTTGACCGGCGCGATGATGACCCCGAACGGAATCGACGAAATTGCTAGCAACCCGATTGGCACCGGCCCGTACACCATTGCCCGCTTCGTCCCCAACCAATCTGTGAGCTATGAGGCTCGCCAGGACTACTGGTCCACGCCGGCTCGTGCGAATGCAGCCATTCGTTATTACGCAGACGCCGTCAGTTCCGTGAACGCGCTGCGAACCGGCGATGTTGACGTGGTCTATGGCCTGCAGGCGCCCGAGCTCGCCGAGTCGTTGAGTGATGAATACAACGTGGAGGTAGGCACCACCAACGGTGAGATCCTGCTGGCCATGAACAATTCGCGCGCGCCCTTCGACGATCAGCGGGTGCGGCTGGCAGCCGCCCACGCTATCGATCGCGGTGCGGTCAGCGCTACCGCGTTCGAATCGATGGCCGTCGATACCGGCGGAGCCTTTGTGGCACCCACCGATCCGTGGTTTACCGGTAAGGACTACGCGCACTACGACCCTGAGCGGGCGCGCCAGCTGCTCGCCGAGTCGGGGAACCCGCATCCTTCCCTAACAATCAAGGTCCCGTCCCTGCCCTATGCCCGCAATGTGGCCGAGATCGTGTACTCGCAGCTGACAGAAGTGGGATTTGACGTCACTCTGGAGTCGATCGAGTTCCCCGCTGTCTGGCTAAGCGAGGTGTACAAAGCCGCGGATTACGAGGCCACCATCATCGCGCATGTCGAGGCCCGCGACCTCCCCAACGTCTTTGGGTCCCCTGAGACCTATCTGCGTTACGACGACCCGACGACCCGCGAGCTACTGGCTCAGGCCGACTCAGCTACCACCACCGAGGAGCAAACCCGGCTCACTGAACAGGCCACCGCCCGCATCACCGAGGTCATGGGCTCGCTGACAGTAGGCAATATTCCCAGCATCGTCGTCACCGCCCCGGGTGTGCACGGTGTGGAGGCCACCCAAGTTACTGATTCCATCGACCTCGCCGAGATCACTAAAGAGTCATGATTATTATCCGTTACCTCTTAAGCATCGTCGTCGCCAGCTTGGCGATCTTCGGCCTGCTCCGCCTCGTTCCGGGTGATCCAGCCCGCATCGCGCTCGGTGTCACCGCCGACGACGCATCGGTCGCTGCCCTCGCCCACACGCTGGGCACCGACCGCCCACTGATCCAGCAATACTTCTCCTGGATCGGCGGGTTGCTGACCGGGGACTTCGGCATGTCTTTGGCCACGCGTTCCAACGCCACCGCCATGATCCTCGACCGCGCCCAGGTTTCTCTCATCCTGTGCTTCTGCGCGACCGTCCTCGCACTGCTAATCGCCCTGCCACTCGGATTTTGGGCTGCCCGGCGCGCCAATCACCCGGTGGGCACGGTGATCTCGATCCTCACGCAGGTGGGCATTGCCGTTCCCAGCTTCCTGGCCGCTGTGCTGCTGGTTGCGCTCTTTGCCGTCCGCCTCGATTGGCTGCCGTCGAGCGGCTGGGTCCCGCCGGGCTACGACTTCAGCGCCTTTGTCCAGCGTTTGGTGCTGCCGGTGGTGGCGCTGGCATTGGTGCAGGGATCAATCCTGACCCGCTACGTGCGCTCTGCGCTTCTCGACGTCCTCAGCGAAGACCACATTCGCACCGCCCGTGCCATTGGCCAGTCCGAGAAGCAGGCGCTGACGCGCCACGGCTTGAAGTCCGCCGCCCTTCCGCTTCTCACCATCGTGGGCGTGCAGCTGAGCTCGCTGATTGTGGGCGCAGTCGTTGTGGAGCAGGTATTCATGCTCCCGGGTCTGGGGTCCTTGCTCCTGACCTCTGTGACCAACCGTGACCTGCCGGTGGTGCAAACGGTGGTCATGCTCATCGTCCTTTTCACGCTCACGGTGAACCTGGTGGTCGATGCGTCCTACCGGTTCCTTGATCCGCGTCTGCGCACCTCGGGGGTGGCTCGATGAAAGCAACTGGTTGGATCGGCGCCTTCATTGTCGGCGTCATCGTTCTATTGGCCGCGCTCTCGCTGGTGTGGACCCCTCATCCGCCTTCCCAGGCCTTCCCCATGGATCGACTCCACGCACCGAGTGCGGACTACCTGTTGGGGACTGACCGCTTCGGTCGCGATACGCTTTCGCGCATCATGGCCGGCAGCCGCATCACTCTGTTCGTGGGCACGGTGGCCGTGAGCATTTCCGGTGTGCTGGGCACCCTCTGGGGTGTAGTGGCGGGCATGCGCCGTGGATGGGTGGAGAAGGTCTTGATGGCCGCATCTGATCTGGTGCTGGCCTTTCCTGCTCTGCTGTCGGCCATCATCGCCGGCGCAGCTTTCGGCCCGTCTACCCTGACGGCAATGGTGGCCATCGGTATTTCGGGCGCTCCTGCTTTCGCACGAGTGGCCCGGGCAGCCACTCTGCGGGTGATGTCGCAGGACTACATCCTGGCCGCTCGCCTGGCCCACGTTCCCAGTTGGAAAATCGCCTTGCGCCATGTGCTGCCGAACATCGCTGGCTTGTTGATCGTGCAGGCCAGCGTGGGCTTTGCGCTCGCTGTGCTAGCCGAGGCCGCCTTGTCATTCCTTGGCTTGGGCACCCCTGCACCGGATCCGTCCTGGGGCCGCATGCTGCAATCCGCCCAGGCCTCCCTGGCCACCACGCCGTGGCTGGCAATCTGGCCGGGACTGGCGATCGCCCTGACAGTGATTGGCTTCAACCTTTTGGGAGATGGCCTGCGCGATTACCTGGATAAGAAGGGAGCCGGCCGTGTTAACCGTCTCTAACCTCAGCATTGACGATTTGTTGCACGACGTCAGCTTCGAGATCCCGCGCGGGGCTCGCGTCGGCCTCGTTGGCGAGTCGGGCTCTGGCAAGTCCTTGACTGCACTGTCCATCATGGGGCTGCTGCCCAGAGGCCTACGCGCCCATGGATCCATCAACTTCGATGGACAGGAGCTTGTTGGGCTGAAGGATTCCCGGATGCGTCGCCTGCGTGGAAAGCGCGTGGCCATGGTGTTCCAGGAACCTATGACTGCCCTGGACCCGTTGATGACCATCGGCCGCCAGCTCGCAGAAGCTGCCGGAAGTAACGCACGGAAAGTTCTGCGCGAGGTCGGGCTGAACGACGAACACTTCAACCGCTACCCCCACCAGCTCTCCGGCGGCCAGCGTCAGCGCGTCCTTATCGGACTCGCCATCGCCCAAGACCCTGATCTGCTGATTTGCGATGAGCCCACCACCGCCCTGGACGTTATCGCGCAGGCGCACGTGCTGGACCTCATCGACCGGCTGGTCGAAGAACGCGGGATGTCGTTGCTGATGGTCACCCACGACCAGGCCGTCGTCCGGCGTATGTGTGACTCCGTGCTGACGATGAGTCAGGGCCGGGTCGTCGATACGCCTCCGGCACCAGAAGAAACGATCACCCCAGCCGCCTCGCGCGAGTTGGGCGCACCGATCATTCGTCTGCGCGACGCGTCCGTCCGCTTCAGCGACACCACGGCCGTCGAGCCGACCACTCTGGAGATTCCGGAAGGGCAGCGACTCGGCATCGTCGGCGGATCAGGCTCGGGCAAGACCACGCTGCTCAAGACGATCGCCGGGCTGTATCAACCCACCACCGGTTCGGTCGACGTGGACGGGTCCGTGCAGATGGTCTTCCAAGACCCACAGTCGTCCTTGAATCCGCGTCTGCGGGTAGGGGCAAGCGTCGGTGAGTCCTGCGGTGGTGATCTCGATCGGGTGCGCGAGGTGCTTGCCGACGTCGGCCTGCCGGGAGTGGAAAAGCGCTACCCGCACGAGTTTTCCGGCGGACAGCGCCAGCGCATCTCCATCGCGCGTGCCCTAGCGCCTCGCCCGAAGATCCTGCTCGCCGACGAACCGGTCTCTGCGCTCGACGCCTCCGCACGCGGATCGGTGCTGAAGGCGCTCGATGACCTGGTAGACGAATACGGGCTCACCCTGGTCTTTGTGTCTCATGATCTGAAGGTGATTCAGCAGGTCTGCGACTACGTGGCGGTGATGAACCGCGGGTCCATCGTCGAGCACGGGCGTACCACCGACGTTTTGGGCTCCCCGCAACATGACTACACGCAACAGTTGGTTGCGGCAGCGTTGTAGATTATTGCCATGACCATAGTGGTAGTTGGATCCGTCAATGCCGATGTGACAGTCAACGTGGCGAGGCACCCGCACCCAGGAGAAACTCTCATGGGGCGCGGGAACCCTGTCACCGCCGGCGGCAAAGGCGCCAACCAGGCCGTTGCTGCCGCCCAGTTGGGTGCCCACGTGGCACTCGTCGGAGCTGTCGGCCGGGATCCCAACGCAGAGCCGGCGCTGACAAACCTGCTGTCCTCTGGGACCGACCTCTCGGCACTCGCGCGCACTGGTGAGCTCACCGGCATGGCCATGATCACGGTGTCGGATGACGGGGAAAACTCGATCATCGTGGTGCCCGGCGCGAACGCCCTGGTGGATGCCGAGTACGTGAGCTCCCACGCTGAGATCATCTCGGGTGCAGACATCGTCTTGCTCCAGGGCGAGATTCCCGCCGATGGTTTTGCCCAGGCCATCTCACTGGCTCAAGGCCGCGTGGTGGTCAATCTCGCCCCGGTCATTGAGGTCGACCGTGAGGCGTTGCTTCAGGCCAACCCGCTTATTGCCAATGAGCACGAGGCAAGCCTGATCCTGGAGCAGCTGGGAATTGCCATAACCGGCGAGGAACCTGCGGCACTGGCCGCCGCACTTCGCGAGGCAGGTTTTGCCTCCGTAGTGCTCACCCTGGGTGCAGCCGGCGCCCTGGTAGTCGATGAGACCGGCGAGCACGTCGTCCCGTCCCCTCGGGTGAAGGCAGTAGATACGACCGGTGCGGGCGATGCCTTTGTGGGGGCGTTGGTCTATCGCGTGGCGGAAGGCGATTCGCTCAGCGATGCCGCCGCGTTCGCGGTCAAGGTCGGGGCCTTCGCCTGTACGGGCCGAGGTGCACAGGCTTCCTACCCCACATCGGCGGACGAGTTGCCGTCTGTCTCGGCTTCCTAGGCCTTTTTAACCAGAGGTCACGTGCAGAACGAGCCCCGGGGAGATGAAGTGCTCCTCGGGTAGCTCAAACTGCAGCTCCAGGCGCTCGAAGGCCTCGACCACAGAGGCGTCGAAGGCCCCATCGCGAGAATCAGAAGCGTGCATAGGCACTAACCTACCTGGCCGCTCCGGGTTTGTCTGCACCCGTACTTACATCGCTGTGATTATCGTCCGGGGTAGTTCACCCGCGACAACAGCTCGCCAAAGATGCGCTCGCCGTCCTGGCGAAGGCCATTGTGGTGGTACTCCGCGGCCTGCCAGACATCGATGTCTCCGAAGTGGCTGGCCGTTTCCAGGGAATAGTTGATCGGAACGAAGCAGTCGTCGGGGTAGGCGGCCGCGGCGCACGAGGTCTCTGCAGCCTCGAGGTTGGCTAGGTCGTAGGGGTTGGACCAGTCGTCGACAAGCGCCAATTCCTCAGCCACCGCCGCGAAGGGACGCAGCGCCGGATCCTCTTCGAACTGCCATGGGAAGATGTGCTCGCCGGTGAGGTAGAACTGCTCGGCATGCAGCGGATCTGCATTCTCCTCGAATCCAGGGATTTCCTCGCGCATGCGATGGGCCGACCAGTTGGTCGCTCCCGGGGCGACTCCGCCATAGATGGACTCGTGAATCACGGCGTAGAGCGGGGCGGACTCGAAGGACACGCGCGCGTTGATCTCGGAGAGGAAGTCGCCACGCAGGCGCTTCTCCCCCTGCACTGTGTGGAAGGGCGACTCCAGCAGCGCCGCCAGGTCCGCGATGCCCGTCCCTCGCCCGAGGTCTATGCCGATGGTGCGCAGGCGACGCGAGCTCAACCGCTCACCGGTCGGTAGGAGCTCCTGCGCGTTGTCCAGGTGGTGGCACAGCTCGCGAACGCGTTGCTCCGCGCACTCAACCTCCTCGTAGAACTCCTGGTGACGGCGCGCCAGCTGCTGATATGTTGCGCGGTATACCTCATCGGCGTGGACGCCGGTGGCGGGGAGACCACCGGTGAGAAAGGCGTAGCGCACACTCGAGCTCGCCTGAGAGAGGTACGCAGTGATGCAGAAGCCGCCGAAGGACTGCCCGAGCAGGTCCCACTGCTCAACGCCCAGGTGACGGCGCAGGGCCTCCGCGTCGGCGACGATGTCGCTAGCGCGCAGGTGCTTGAGGTGCTCCGCGGTCACCGGTTCGCCGAATCGATCGATCCTGCCTGATCTGCCAGTTCCGCGCTGGTCAAGGAGGACAACCCGATGTGTCTGCAGTGCCTTGTTCAACCAGCCGTCGATGCTGACCGGGCGCGGGCTGGGAAAGCCGGGACCGCCCTGCAGGTAGAGCAGGAAGGGTAGCGAGTCATCCCGGGAGAGTTCGCGGGCGAAGATTTCCAGGGTTCCCAGCTGTGGGTTGTCCCGGTCCCAGTCGACAGTGATGCGGTGTTCGCGCGTAGTGATCCCAGTCATAAATCTCATGCTGCCAGTATCCTGAGCGTATGGACAACCACGGCTTGAAGTTCACCGACCACGGCGCCCACGTTCTCTCCGCAGAAACCAGCAAGGGGGACCTGTTCTACCTCTCTAGCGCGGCACGACTGGGCTCGGCATCTCCGATTCGCGGCGGCGTTCCCATCATCGCCCCCTGGTTCGGCCCGTTCCTCAAGGGAGACCCCAAGCACGGCTGGGCGCGCACCTCGCAATGGAATACCACGCTTACCGACGCCGGGTTTGCCGCCGAACTCGAGCAGGACGGCCTGGTACTCGGCTACCAGGCCTCCCTCGAGGACGACGTGCTCACTCTGCGATTGACCATGCAAAACACCACCGACGAGTCCCGCATGGTGCAGTTTGCCTTGCACCCCTACTTCGCTGTCAGCGACGTCCGCGACATCAAGGTCAGCGGCTGCGCCGGCGAATCCGTCCTCGACCGTGTCGACGGTAAGCGAGAGACTGCTGGGGAAGCTTTTACTTTTGACGGCGAGCTGCTGGACTCGATCGTCGAAGAAGGGGTAGCCGAGGTGACCATCGAGGACGCCGAGCGCACCCTCAGCTTGCGGATGCGTGGACACGACTCGATCGTGGTGTGGAACCCCGGTGAGCGCGAGGCAGACAAGCTTGAGGATGTCGGGCCAAAGGAATGGTCCGCCTTCGTGTGTGTGGAGCCAGCAGTTCTGGGTGCCGAGCAGCAAGGCACCCAGCTTTCTCCGGGAGAGATCAACGAGCTCACCCTGGAGGTATCCGTGCAGTAAGCGCTTGGGCTGTGGGCGCAGGGGCGTACAGTATCGAATCGTCATATGAAAGGAGCCCCCTCGCCCATGTCCGAAGCCTTGCCCACTCGCCCCAACGCCTGGCAGCTACTCGTCGCGTTCAACTCGAGCGCGCCACGCTGGCCGGGAGCGCTCAGGGCAGCGCTGGCGATATTCCTTCCCGGAGCAATCGCGCTAGCGCTCGGACACACCACGGAGATGTTTTTGATCGCCGCCGGCGGATGCGCGGTCATCTACGGCGAGGGACACCCGTACCGCTCCCGCTGGCGCATCATGAGCATCGCCGGTGTGCTCATCGCGCTCGGCGCAACCATCGGCGCGTTCGTCGGCTCCATCGTTTTTGCCAACATCAACGCAGGTGGAAGCCACTATTGGTTCCTGCTCACCGTCATCTTCTGCACGGTCATGGCCGCCCTGGGCGCATTCATCCAAAACGCCCTGCGTCTGCGCGCCCCGGGCTCCTTCTTCGTCGTCATGGTTGCTGGTGGTTCGACGATGACCGCCCGCCTGGGACTCGATCCGCTCGAGGTCGGGTTCTGGGCTCTGGTCGGAGCCGCCTCTGGCGTCGTGCTCGGTGTACTGCCTGCGCTTCTCGACGCCCATGGCCCCGAGCGGCGCAGCGTCGACGCGTTGGAACACGCTCTCCGCGCCTTCGAGGAATCCGACGATCCCACCCTCGGTCAGCGCCACGACTGCCAAACGGCGTTGGCGGCCGCGTGGGCCGCGCTCGGTGATGCCCGCGTGGTGCATGCCGGAGCGATCGTCAAGCCCAGCCAAGCAGATCTGGTTCGCCGCGTGCAGGACTGCCAGCAGCGCCTCGTGCGCCGCTCGCGCCTGCTAGGGCTGAATCTCACAGATGCCGAAGTAGTCAGCGACACCAGCCAGCTGTCCGATCCAACGCGAGCCGCCATCCCGCACACCCGCCCCACAAACGCCTATCGCATCTACCGCTCGCTGGACCTCAACTCGCACGCCAGCGTGACGGCGCAGAAGGTCGCGCTCGCGTCTCTCGGTGCGGGAATCAGCGGCATTGCCCTCGGGTTCGACCGTCCTGACTGGGCCATCGTCTCTGCTCTGCTCATGTTGCAGTGGGGACCAGACCGCACCAACGGCCAGATCCGCGGTCTGCACCGCCTGATCGGCTCGCTCATCGGCCTCGGCCTGTTCGTCGCTTTCCATGCCGTGGAACTGCGCGGATGGGGTCTGCTTATCGCCCTGGCACTGTGCCAATTCGGCGCAGAGATCTTTGTGGTGAAGAACTACGCCTTCTGCGTCATCTTCACTACCCCGCTCGCGCTCCTGCTTGGCAATGCAGTCACTGACCCGCTGGGCGAGGTCGTCTTTGCCCGCACCGTAGAGATTTTCCTGTCGATCCTCTTCGGCTCCCTAGCCTTGTGGTTCTGGGCACCTGGCGCACCTGCGCGCGAACACATGCGCATTAGCTCTCGAGCCAAGGAGCTCACCGGAACCGTCCTGGGAGCTTTTGCCCTTTCCGGGCGTGCTGGTGGCCTGCCCCAACGCCGCGATTTGCAGTACGAGCTGCTCAGCGAGCGCCGCGCGATCGTGTTCCTGGCAGAGTCCCGGCCCGAGCTGGCACGCGCCCGCTGGGACGAGCACCTGGCCATTCAGCGCGCTGGGTATCACTTGCTCGATTTTGCCAACGCTTATCACGGCCAGCCCGTGAGTGATTCGGCCGTAGCCCAGGTGACGGCAACAGTCAGGCAATTGCAACAACAACCCTAAACCGGCCACATTGGCCTTTCACTTTGCACTACGACTCGTGCCAGCCGCTGTGCTTAGCGTTTAGCACCATGGATTCACTCAACCGGTATCTCTTCACCGGCCTCACCGGCTACCTGCTGCTGGTAGTTGGTATTGCGCTCACGCAGGCGTTACCGACTCCCCTCCTCACCGGTGCTGGCGCCACACTGCTGCTGGCCGGCCTGGGGATTCACTCCGCTTCTCGACGTCTGTGTGCCCACCACATCAGCCCAGAGCGCACCCGCGATCTCCAGCTGTGCGGCGTGGTTCTTTTGCTCGTCCTCTCGACGATGCTGGCTGTCTCATCCAAAGCGGGCCTGAGCGTGGGCGCAGCCGCGATGGCCGGAGGTTTGGCCACCGGCATTGTGATGACGCACGCGCGCACCTCCCGCCAGCCAGGCATGGTGATCTTCACGCTGTTGGTCGGCGCAGCCAGCGGGCTGGCCGCGGTACAGGGCCTGGGAATGCATGCCTTATCCCTGGCCACGCTGGTAATCACCATCGTGGCCATCGCCGCCGTGAGCTGGCATGCGGCCAAGGACCCGGAGGTCAGTGTCGCGGCTTAAGCCTCGTCCGTAGACAGGGCGGCGACGAAGGCCTCCTGCGGAACCTCGACAGATCCGATGTTCTTCATGCGCTTCTTACCGGCCTTCTGCTTCTCCAGCAGCTTGCGCTTACGCGAGATGTCGCCGCCGTAGCACTTGGCCAGAACGTCCTTACGCAGGGCGCGAATGTTCTCGCGGGCGATGATCTTTGAGCCGATCGCCGCCTGGACGGGGACCTCGAACTGTTGGCGCGGGATGAGCTCGCGCAGCTTCTTGGTCATCTTGAGGCCGTAGTGGCGGGCGTCGTCGCGGTGCACGATCGCACTGAAGGCGTCCACGGGTTCACCCTGCAACAGGATGTCCACCTTCACCAGGTCGGCCTCCTGTTCCCCGGCTTCCTCGTAGTTCAGCGAGGCGTAGCCTCGGGTGCGCGACTTCAGCATGTCGAAGAAGTCGAAGATGATCTCACCCAGCGGCATGATGTAGCGCAGCTCGACGCGGTCCTCGGACAGGTAGTCCATGTTTTTCATCTGGCCGCGCTTGGACTGGCACAGCTCCATCGTCGGGCCCACGAACTCGCTGGGCACGATGATGGTCATGTTCACGATCGGCTCATAAACCGCATCGTTCTTACCCTCCGGCCACTCAGAGGGGTTGTGCACGACCTTCTCCGTGCCCGACTCATTGATCACGCGGTAGGACACGCTCGGCGCTGTGGAGATGAGGTCTAGTCCGAATTCGCGCTCGAGTCGGTCACGGGTGATCTCCATGTGCAGCAGACCGAGGAATCCGCAGCGGAAACCAAAACCAAGCGCCACGGAAGTCTCCGGCTCGTAGGTGAGCGAGGCGTCGTTCAGCTGCAACTTCTCCAAGGCGTCGCGCAAGTCGGGGAAGTCCGCCTGGGAGATCGGGAAGAGTCCCGAGTACACCATGGGGTTCGGGTCCGCATAGCCCTCTAGCGGCTTGTCCGCACCCTTGGCTGCCCAGGTGATCGTGTCGCCGACCTTGGTTTCGCGCACGTCCTTCACACCGGTGATGACGTAGCCCACTTCACCCGGTCCCAGCCCCTTACAAGGCTTGGCCGTGGGCGAAACCACGCCGATCTCCAGGATCTCGTGGGTGGCGCCGGTGGCCATCATGGAAATCTTCTGGCGCGGGGTGAGCTTGCCGTCCACCATGCGGATGTAGGTGACCACGCCTCGGTAGGTGTCGTACACCGAGTCGAAAACCAGGGCGCGAGCAGGCGCCTCGGCATCAAACTCGGAGGTGGGAGGTGGCACGAGCTCGCTGAGGCGATCCAGGAGCTCGGGCACGCCTTGTCCGGTCTTGCCTGAAACGCGCAAGACATCATCCGGTTCGCAGCCGATGATGTTGGCGATCTCGAGGGCGTACTTCTCCGGGTCGGCGGCGGGAAGGTCGATCTTGTTCAGGACTGGAATGATCTCCAGGTCTTTGTCCATAGCCAGGTAGAGGTTGGCCAGGGTCTGGGCCTCAATGCCCTGAGCAGCGTCGACAAGCAAAATCGCGCCTTCACAGGCCTCGAGCGCGCGCGAGACCTCGTACGTGAAGTCGACGTGACCGGGGGTGTCGATCATCTGCAGCACAAGCTGCTCACCCTCGTGCTCACCCGAGCGCGGAACCCATGGCAACCGCACATTCTGAGCCTTGATGGTGATACCGCGCTCGCGCTCGATATCCATGTTGTCGAGGTACTGATCGCGCATGTCGCGCTCTGCGACGACGGCAGAGAGCTGCAGGATGCGATCGGCAAGCGTCGACTTGCCGTGGTCGATGTGCGCAATGATGCAGAAGTTACGGATCTTGGCCGGATCCGTGAATGTCTGCTCGGCGAAATTGTTGCTCATAACCCTCCGTGTTCAATCTCCCCATACTCTACTGTGCTCTCGGCGCACGCCAGAACCGCGGTAACACCCAAAAGTGATGGGGCGATAATCACACAAAGAACGTGACGCAGCGTACAGTCGTAGGAAAGTTTTCCCCATGGACAAGCAAAGCGGGATTGGTTCCATGTTTTTTAGGTCCTTGCGCCCCAAGCGCCGGCCAGCTCAGCCCGAGGACGGGCTGCGCACTCTGCGCGGGCGCCTCGGCTTGGCGGAATGCGAGGATACGCCTGCGGCCCATCACCCTCCAGCCCCTCTCCGCGTCCATGAAACCACCAATTGCGCCCGCACGATCGTCTACGCTCCCGACATTGACGGTCACGCAGAAGCCGGCGAAGTGGTGTGGCTGTGGGCCCCGGTCAATGGACCGTCGAAGCCTCCGAGTGAGCGCCCCATGCTGGTCGTAGGTCGGACCCGCTTCCAGCAGCTGCTGGGCCTGCTGATCTCCGCAGATCCGCAACACGATGAGGACCCGACCTGGATGGGAATAGGGACAGGCCTGTGGGAGACCTCCGGAACACCGTGCTGGATGCGCATGGACAAGGTCATCGAGGTCCCCGAATACGCCGTGCGCCGCGAGGGAGCCCTCTTCCCCGAGCGCAGATTCGAGCGCATCGCACACACGCTACGCACGCGTTTCGGCTGGGTGTAGTCGCATCTGCTAAAGTTTTCCAGGTTGTTCATCGCACACGATCATGAGCCGCGGCGGGCAGGACCTTGGGTTCGCCAGAATGCTCATGCAGCGTCTCGTCACTGCGGTGAGTTGCACAAGACACTGTCAACATAAACGTCAAGAGGTATTGCATCATGGCAAACATCAAGTCGCAGAAGAAGCGCGTTATCACCAACGAGAAGCGCCGTCAGCGCAACCAGGCCATCCGCTCGGCCGTGCGCACCGACATCCGCAAGTTCCGCGAGGCTGTCGAGGCTGGCTCCAAGGAGAACGCTGGCGAGCTGCTGCGCGTCGCTTCCCGCTCCCTGGACAAGGCTGTGACCAAGGGCGTCTTCCACCGCAACAACGCGGCTAACAAGAAGTCCCGCATGGCTGCTGCCTTCAACAAGATGAGCTAAGCAGTTTTACTGCCACTAATCCCCCTCCCCGGATCCCAGATCACGGGAGGGGGATTTTGCGTATCAGCCGAGTCCGCCGTGGATGATGAGGACCAGGCCGGCGATGACAAAGAAGGTGCCTGCCAGGACGTCGATAAGCCAACTCGAACGCAGCAGAGCCTGCCGCACACGCCTGGTAGAGACGAGCGTGCTCATCGTGAGAAATAACAGGAGCGAGCTGAACACAAGGCTGGCGATGACGAGCAGTGCGGTGCCAACGCTGGGCTCGGGAGGCAGCGCTGGGGCGACGAGTGCGGCCAGGAAGATGACGATCTTGGGGTTCGACAGGTTGGTGGCCAGCCCTCGCCTAAAACTGCGCCACGGACTCCCCAGCTGCGCCTCGAGTTCGGCAAGATCCTTCGGGGGATATTTGCGGGTCATCAGCCCGCCGCGCACCGTCGATTGGCCCATGATCATCAGCCACGCGCCGCCGACCACCTGAATGATGCCCAGCGCTTGTGGAAAGGTCGTCAGGATGGCAGCGGCGCCAAAAACGGTCAGCGAGACCCAGACCGTTGCGCCCACGTGTGTGCCGATGGAGGTGGCGATGGCATGGCGTCGCGAACGAGTCGCCATCCGCGTCACCAGCACCACGTCCGGCCCCGGAGAAGCTGCTCCGACGAGGTTGAGCATCACGATGGCAAAGAGGCTGGCCAGACTCATGCCAACGCCTCGAGATCAACTCCGAACATCTCTGCGGTGGCATTTGCCGAGGGGTGCCCGGCGTCCGCGTCCGCACCTGCAGCTAGCAGCGCGCGGATGACGGCAGGCTCCTTCTTAAACACCGCTCCGGCGAGCGGGGATTGTCCGCGGTTATTGAGCTTATCGACGTCCGCGCCTACCGCAGCCAACTGCGACACCAACTCTGCATGGCCGTTATAGGCGGCCAGCATGATAAACGTGTTGCCGTCCTCGTTCATCAGGTTGGGATCAACCCCGGCGCGGATGTAATCAACGAGTGCCAGCTGCCCCTGGCGGGCCATGGAGAAAAGACGAATGACCAGGTCTTGTACGTCGCTGTCAAGGGGCTGAGATGTCATTTCCATGAGTCTAACCGGCCAACTGACTAATGCGGCGCACGGCGTCCTCAAGCGCGAACTCGGGGTCGCCACCAGCTCCTTTCACGCGGGCATCGAGATCCGCTACGAGGATGACCGCCTGGCTTACCGATTGCGACGACCACCGCCGCGCAATGGGCATCGTCTTCTCGATGACAAAGGGGTGCATGCCTAGCTGGCCAGCTAGTTGGCGCGCATTTCCCCCGCGCGTGGTGTACAGACGAGCAATTGCCCCGACCTTGTTACCCAAGGCCGCGGTCAAAGCCACGGGGCTTTCTCCGAGTTGGAGTGCCCGTCGCACCGACGCCACAGCGCGGGCGGTCTGGCCGCTCACAGCCAGGTCGGCGATGTCGAATCCGGAGACCTCGGCGACGCCGACGTAGTAGGCCCTAACATCACGCTCGGTGACTTCCCCATCCGTGTCAGCAACCAACTGGGAAACCGCGGACGCCAGCTCGCGCAGATCGGAGCCAACGCCTTCCAGGAGCGAATGCACCACGTCCGGGGTGGGGCGGACCTCGTGACGTCGAAATTCCGCGGTCACCCAAGACTGCAGCTCATTCTTTTTCACCTTGTCCACCCGGTGAACGGTGGCGACCTTCTCGAACTTCTTCACCATCGCCTTGTTGCGGCCACCGCCGGTGTGATGGATAACCAGCGTGATACCCGGCGCTGGATCCACGGCAGCCTGCAGCAAGACATCCAGGGGGTCTTTGCCGGCGACCTCGGCGTGAGTGATCACGATGAGTCGATCATCCCCGAACAGCGACGGGCTGGTCAGTTCAATGATCTCCGAAGTGGTCAGCTCGCTGGCGCGCACCAGGCTCAGCTCCGCCTGTGGTGAGGCTTGCGCAATGATCTTCTTTCTCGCCCGCTCGGCCAGGAATTCTTCCTCGCCCACGATGAGGTGCACGCTCGACATGGCAACCACCTTAACCCGCACTCAAGCCCACGGACGCACAACCAGGCACCAGCCCACAATCACGACCACGCCGGTGGCGCGAGGCCAGCGCATAAGCCCCGCAAAGATCCAGCCGTAGATCAGGGCCACATGATGGGCCGGCGCCATGATCGTGACCAGCGAACGCTGTCCCGCCCAGAACGCGACGGAGTGGATCCACCAGGCCAACGGATTAATCACCAATACGGCAGGCTGCGCCAGGAGCGGATGAACGGCGGCCACAAGCGTGGCCACCACGCCCACGACAGTGATCGGTCCAGCCGCCGGGGCGACCAGCAAATTGGCGAAGGCAGAAACTAATGAAGCCTGCCCAGACATGGCAGCCACCACCGGCAGAGTCGCGGCATCCGCAGCTAGTGCCACTGCAATGGCGCGTGCCACCACATCGGGCATTCCCCGCTTGATCAAGGGCCGTGCCAGCACGGGGCTCACCGCCACGATCCCAACGGTGGCCACGACTGAGAGCAGGAATCCTAGGTCCACCGCCATCGACGGATAGATCGCCATTACCGAAATCACCGCGAGCCCTAGCGCGTGCAGTGGCTGCATGCGCGAGGATGCAACCACTGCGATTAGACCCACCACCCCGGTGATGCCGGCGCGGATGACAGAAGGTTCGGGCCCCACGATCACCACGAACCCCACCAGCACACTGAGACAGGATGCCGTCTGGATACGCGGTCCCAGCCCCAGCGCCCGGCAGATGAGCACAGCGCAGGTAGTCAAAACGGCTACGTTTGCCCCGGAAACTGCCGAAAGATGTGCCAGTCCGGTGAGGCGATACAGCTCCTGGGCCTGCTGGGTCTGCAGCGAGGTGTCTCCCAGCACCATTCCGGGGATCAGTCCTTTGTGCTCCCCGGCAATCGCCTGATCGACTGCGAGGTGGAGGTTATTGCGCAGGTGCTCTGACCACGCTGCCGTCCCCTGGGGCGGCCGGATCACTGCCAGATCGCCGCGGGCAATATGCCCGCCCAAGCTGGGGCGGTCTGACTCCACGAGTTTGCCCTCCACCGCCACCAGCGCCCCGGGAGCCCAACCAGCAGGCTCACCCTGCGCAAAGACTGCCAGTGGTTCGGGGTATCCCCGCACGTGCATGGTCACCAAGGTATTCCCCGTGTTTGTGGGGCGTGGAAGGGCGGCGATGCGCCCCGTCCACGCTCGCGCCGCATTCAGCCGCTCAGCTGCTCTATGCGCCAGACTCATACGCACCGAACTAGTAATCAGCGTGGTGCTAGCAATACCAGCCACCAACACGCACTGGCCCCACCAAGCTTTCAGGGCAATGATCGCAGCACTCATGGCGATGAACCCGGCGGCCCACCATACTGAGCCGGCCAAGATGAGTACGACGAGTCCGCCCCAGGTGACCACGGCCGCGGGGATGAGTCGGAGTTCCGCCATGGTTAGAGCGTGACTTCGTCTTTGATGGCCGCAAATTTCGCGGGGCCGATCCCCTTGACGTCGAGTAGCTGGTCAATCGATGTGAAGCCGCCGTGTTCCTCCCGGTAGGCAATGATCGCCGCTGCCGTAGCCTGCCCGACTCCGTCGAGTTCTTCGAGAGCCGCCGCATCTGCCGTGTTCAGTGAGGTGCCTGCGCCCGCATTTCCGCTAACACTCCCACCCGTACTGGTGCTGCTGGCAGCACCCACGGGAGGTGCGCCGGGAAGAGGGACGACGATTTGTTGCCCGTCTACCAGCAGCTGCGCCTGGTTCAATGCAGCCGGGTCGGCCTCCGGAAGTTGTCCCCCGGCGGCAGCGATGGCGTCTGCCACACGGTCCCCGGTGTTGAGCCTCACCAACCCGGGCTTGTGCACCGCGCCGACAACGGAGACCACAATCTCTGCGTCAGGCGCGGCCGAGGTGGTATTGCCGGCGATCGCGGGAGGAACCACTGGTGGAGGGGTGCGCACGTACCCAATGACAATGGCCACCACCGCGGCCACGGCAACCGCTGCGCAGGCCATGAGCGCGGTGCGTGGAGGCACCGTGAAGCGGGGCGATTCGGTGGGAAAATCTACCGAGAGTGAGGATTCTTCCCCGGTAGGTCGGGTCAGTTCGCTCAAGCGGGAAACCGTGGAGGGGCTCATGGCCCATGACCCTAAGCGCGCACTGCGCGGCGCTTAGAGGCCCGCTGTGGAAAACGGGCGACTAGTTGACGCGCCCAACAAAGTTATCCCCAGGAGCACTAAACACGGCCGATACGCCGACCGCGCCTGGGCCAGTATGGACAGAGAGCGCCTCAGTGAGCTCGACGGTAAGGAAACTGGATCCTTCTGCCAGCAGATCCTCAAGTAGCTCCCGGAGGTCCTCGGCGGCCTCGGGGGCCTGGTTGTGCTGGATGGCTACGAATGCCGGTTCTCCTTGAGCACGCTCAGCTACCAGCTCCACCAACTTGGTAAAGGCCTTGGTTTGTGTGCGCGTCTTGCCTGCCAGCTCAAGCTTGCCGCCGGTGACTTGCATGATGGGCCGGGTAGCCAGAAGTGCCGCCGAGAGCATAGCTGTGCCTGCGCTCAACCGGCCGGAGCGACGAATGTCATCGATCTTGTGCAGATATACCCAGGTGGCGGAACGCGCCAGAGTGTCACGGGCACTCTGCGCACACTCTTCTAGCGAGGCCCCGCGCTGCGCGCGCGTGGCTGCTGCCATCGCTGCCGCGCCGAGCGCCATACCCACGGTCTGCGAGTCAATCACTTCCACCGCCGAGTCAAAGACCGCCCCGGCGGCCACGGCCGCGGAGTAGGTGGAGGACAACTCACGCGAGAGATGAATGGCGACCACTCCCTCATCTCCGCCACGCTCAAGTTGGCGAGCGTAGGCGGCCACCAGCTCCAGGGTGGACAGTCCTGCCGTGGTGACGTCGGCCCCGGAGGAGTCGTGGACGTGCATGGGCACCACGGTGATGCCCAACTGCTCCACGATGTCGTCTGGCAGACCCGCAGATGAGTCGGTAACTACACGCACTGGCATTAGAGCTTCGGACCTCCCACATTCCAGCCCTCCAGATACCACTGCGCGGCTTCCGTGCCATGGAATCGGGCCTGCTCTGGCTCCTGCGCTGCATCGTCCATCGCGTCAAGCGAACCAGGCGTGAACTCTGGGCGTGCTTTGAGCACGGCGCAGTGAGTGTTCTTCAGGGTAACCAGCGTGGGGAACATGCTCTGGCGAAAGCCCAGCAGAGATCCAGTCAACGCGGAGATGGTTCCCCCGTGGGCCACGACCAAAACGCTCTTGCCTTCCCAGTCGGAAAAGTCGGCCATGAGCTCGTCGATAACCGGGCGGGCTCGACGCGCCACGTCCAACCGAGATTCCCCGCCGGGCGGGGTGTAAGCGGGGTCGTGGCGCCAGGCAGCGCGCGCCCCAGGGTGCTGCTCGTCGACTTCTGCTGAGCTCATCCCCTGCCACTGACCCAAGTGAGTTTCCCGCAGGCGAGAATCTAGCTCGACGGGGACGTCGATAAGCGCCCCCACGCAGGCGGCGGTATCGGCGGCACGTCGCAGATCCGAGCTGATGATGCGCGCGATGTTGTCGCTAGCCAGGAACTGAGCGATGTTGCGAGCCCCCTCCAAGCCCGCGGGCGCTAGATCAGTGTCCAGCTGCCCCTGCATACGCCGGGTTGCGTTGTAGTGGGTCTGCCCATGGCGGAGCAGGATCAGTCGACGTGACACTGGTGGAAGCTTCTAAACTTCGTCCTCGTCGAGCGGGGCCTCGCCCGCCAGCGGGATGTCGTCGATGCTTTCCACCGTGCGGGTGTTCACCTCATCGGCGTAATCGCCGGGGCGGTTGAAGGCCTCGATACCCTCGACCTCCAGCAGCGGGCAGTCGGCGTAGAGGCGATCGAGTCCGTAGAACTCGCGCTCCTGCGTGCGCTGGACGTGCACCACGAATTGTCCGTAGTCGAGCAGGACCCACCGGAACTCGCGGTTGCCTTCGCGGCGCAGCGGTTCCTGCCCCTCGGCGGTCAGCGCGTCCTCGATCTCGTCAACGATTGCGTGCACCTGGCGCTCAGAGGAGCCGGTGACCACCACGAAGATGTCAGAGATGGCCATGACGTCGGACACGTCGTACACGGCAATCTCGGTGCCCAGCTTCTCGTCTGCCGCGCGGGCAGCGATGCGGGCATAGCGGGCGGAGGTCTCAGAGGCAGTCAATGAGGTGCAGTCCTTTGCAAGTGAGGAAACGATGAATAAACGTTAATAAGTGTGTCACGAGTACACACGCCGTGGCTACTTTTTAGCCGCGTGCGTTACCGGTGTACAAGGCATTCTTGGCAATGTACTGCACAACGCCATCCGGTACCAGATACCACACGGGGCGCCCGTCGCGAGCGCGTTCGCGACAGTCCGTCGAAGAGATCGCCATGGCGGGAACGTCGATGAGCTCGACGCGTTGTTGCTTCTCCTCCGGCAACATGTCCTCACTCAGGACATAGCCTGGGCGAGTAACCCCGATGAAGGTTGCCTCGTCAAACATGGCTTCCCAGTTGTGCCACGACAAAATTGAGCCCAAGGCGTCCGCACCGGTGATGAAGAAGAGCTCGGCGTCCGGGTACTGCGCACGGATATCGCGCAGGGTATCGATGGTGTAGGTGGGCCCCTCACGGTCAATATCCACGCGGGAAACCTGAAAACGCGGGTTGGCAGCGGTGGCGATCACCGTCATCAGGTAGCGGTGCTCCGCCTCGGTGACCTGGGTATCCGCCTTCTGCCAGGGCTGGCCGGTGGGCACGAAGATCACCATATCCAGCTCGAACTGGTCAGTTACCTCACTGGCCGCGACGAGGTGGCCGTGGTGAACCGGATCGAAGGTGCCACCCATGATCCCGATGCGCGAAGGCGAAGTCATAGTTGAGTCATCCTACTGGGCAGGGTTAGTCGCGTGTGTGCCCGGTTCCTTCCAGGATCCACTTGGTCGAGGTCAGCTCCGGAAGCGCCATGGGGCCGCGCGCGTGCAACTTCTGGGTGGAAATTCCGATCTCGGCTCCCATTCCGTAGACCTCGCCGTCCGTGAACGCCGTGGACGCGTTGATCATCACGGTGGCAGAATCGACGCGGTCCGCAAACGTGCGGCATGTATAGGCGTTCAGCGAGGCGATGCCCTCGGTGTGCCCGGTGCTATATCGAGCGATGTGTTCGATTGCCCCCTCGACGCCGTCTACCAGCGCGATTGCGATGTCGAAGGAGAGGTACTCATCGGTCCAGTCCTCCTCCGTGGCCTCAACGATTCCCTCGACACCCAGGTGCGCGAGCTGCGCAGTATCACCGTGCAGGGTGACTCCCGCTTCCTGTAGGGCACGCGCGATGCGGGTTTGGGATTCGGTGGGCAGAGCGGCGTCGATAAGCACCGTCTCCGTCGCGTTGCACACCGAGCAGCGGCGAGTCTTGCCGTTGAGCAGCATGGCAATCGCGGACTCAAGCTCGGCGTCGCGGTCGATAAAGAAATGGCAATTGCCCGTTCCCGTCTCGATCGCCGGCACCGTAGCCCCCGTGACCACGGCCTCGATCAAACGCGCACCGCCTCGGGGAATGATCACGTCCACCAGGCCGCGCGCGGTGATCAGCTCGGTGACGGAGTCATGGGTCTCGCACGGCAGCAACTGCACGGTTTCGCGGGGTAGATCGAAGCGCGTGACGACGTCCTGCAGCACCGCCACCAAGGTGGCATTCGAGTTTTTCGCCGACTTCGATCCACGCAGCAGCGGCACATTGCCAGACTTTAAAGCGAGGCCGAAGGCATCCACCGTGACATTCGGGCGCGCCTCGTAGACCATGCCCATCACACCCAACGGCACGCGCACCTGCTTCATGGTCATGCCGTTGCCCATGTCGCGACCGGTTAGCACCTCACCCACCGGATCCGCCAGCGCGGCGACCTGGCGCAGGCCACCCGCAATACCGGCAATGCGTTCTGCATCCAAGCGCAGACGATCAACCAGGGAATCACTCATGCCCGCGGCCTTGCCGGCCTCGATGTCGAGTGCATTGGCGGCCAGGATCTCGTCGGTGCGGGCAACAAGTTCGGCGGCAGCAGCCTGGAGGATCTCGTTCTTGGTGCTCGTCGGTAAGATCGCCAGCTGGGGTGCTACGGCCTTGGCCGCCTTTGCCATGTCGCGAACGGATGCAGTCGGAGTCTCAGGTGCAATCATGCTGCCCGAGTTTAGTGATTAATACCCAGCTTGAGCGTCCACCTCGGTAGGCATGCGCTCTCCGCGTGCGCAGGCGTCAGCGTTGCTCACGATGACCGGGCCGATGAGCTCCTTGGCAATGTTCGCTGGCGCCGCGATGTGCGGACTGATGAGCACATTGTCCATGGCCCACAGGGGATGGCCCTGCGGCAAAGGCTCCGGGTCTGTCACATCCATGGCGGCACCGCCAATGCTGCCGGAGTTTAACGCCTGGACCAGGGCGTCGGTGTCCACCAGCGGGCCGCGCCCCACATTGACCAGCAGGCTGTCTTCCGGCATGAGCTCGAGTTCCTGGGTAGAGATCATGTGCCGCGTCTGCTCCGTCAGCGGCGTCGTCAGCACGACAACGTCTGCCTTGGGCAGCTCATCGTGCAGGTGCTCGATCGTGCGTACCTGGCCGGCGCCCTCGACTGGGTTTCCGGAGCGGTTGAGCACCGTGGTGGTGACGTCGAAGGGCTTCAGGAGCGTGATGAGCTCGCGCGCGATTCCGCCGCCACCGATTAGCAGCACGCGCTTGCCATTGAAGAGCCAGTTTTGGCGATGCGAAATTTCCCGGCGCGCAAAGTCGTCGTTACGCGCGGGAATCTTAAACAGGTGCATCTGCCCGATGATCAGACCGAGGGCGACCTCGGCGACCGGCTTGCCGTACACTCCGCCGGCGTTGGTCCAGCGAACAGAGTCATCCAGGACTCCGGCCTCGATCAGGTGCTCAACTCCTGCGAAGGTGTACTGGACGAACTCGATACCTTCAGGAAGGGTGCTTGGGAATTCATCCGGTCCACCGCTAAATACGAGGAATTCGGCGTCCTCGAGCGATTCTGTGTAGGAGTGTCCGCCGGCTTCCACTTCGGCGATGACCTTGGGCCAGGGCTTGGGCAGCATAGTGAACTTCATGCCTGCCCAGACTACCCACCTCGGCTACAGCCGGGAGGCCCAATTGGACAGGTAATCGGCGTGAATAACCGGTCGGCGCAGGTCCTCTGGCAGGTCGTCGGAACGCTTGCCCAGCATGGAGCGCAGGACGCGGGAGTCGTATCCCACCTCGCCGCGGCCAATGGACTCCCCATTGGGGCCGATGATCTCCACGATGTCGCCAGCATGGAATTCACCATCGACGTCCGTCACACCCACCGGCAGCAAGGACGACCCGCCGGAGGTCACCGCTGTCATCGCACCGAGGTCGATGCGCAACACGCCCTCGGCATCTGCGGCATAGAGGGCCCAAAACTTCCAGGCGCTTAAGCGCTTGTCCGGGCGCGGGTGGAAAACAGTTCCCACCGAGGCATCCTCTAGGGCACGTTCCACATTCTCTGAGGAGGTCAGCAGCACCGGCACTCCCCCGCGGGCTGCCAGGCGAGCGGCCGAGACCTTAGCGGCCATGCCACCCGTGCCCAGCGCTCCGCCTCCACCAGCGACCACGCCGTCGAGGTCATGGCCGGTGCGGACCTCGGAGATAAAACGTGCCGTGGGATCGGACGGATTGCGGTCGTAGAGCCCGTCCACGTCGGAGAGCAGGATGAGCGCATCCGCTGCGATGAGGTGCGCGACGATGGCGGCCAGGCGGTCGTTATCGCCGAAGCGCATCTCGCTGGTGGCCACCGTGTCATTCTCATTCACGATGGGCACAGCCTGCATGGAACGCAGACGCTCGATGGTGCGCTGAGCGTTGCGCGTGCGCTCGCGCGAACCAGCGTCCGAGGCGGTCAGCAGCAGCTGAGCGGTCGTGCGATCGAAGCGCCCAAAGGACTCGGCCCACTGCGCGGCCAGTTGTACCTGCCCCACCGCTGCCGAGGCCTGCTTGGCGGCCAACTCCTGTGGGCGTTGCCGAAACCCCAGGGATCCAAAGCCGGTGGCCACTGCTCCGGAAGAGACCACCGTGACGTCGCCTCCCCTGGCCATGCGCTTTTCCAGGGCCTCGACGTAGTGGTCGATGCGCACGCGGTCCACTCCCCCAGCAGGCTTGCTGACGGCTGAGGAACCGAACTTGACCACGATGCGCTTGGCATGGCGAATCTGCTTGCGCAGCTGGTCGTCGGAAAGAAAATCTTCCATCGCTTCCGGCTATCCCTGCCAGCGCTCCCGATCGGCCTGCTGGCCGTCGCCGTAGTCGTACTCGTCGATAAGTCCGCGGCGAGCCTGGGAGGCGCGCTTGCGCTCCGCGGCAGAGGCACGCGAGGTGCCACCCAGGCGGGCATCCTGACCGCGGCCGGCCAGCGTGGGGTCGCCGCCACCGCTCATTGGCTCCCACTCGAAGGAGATCTCGCCGATGGTCACGGTCGCGCCCTCGACGGCGCCGGCCTTGAACAGCTCGTCCTCCACGCCGAGGCGGTTAAGACGGTCTGCCAAAAAGCCCACGGCCTCATCGTTTTCAAAGTCGGTCTGCTTGATCCAGCGCTCCACCTTGCGGCCCTGCACAAGGAAGCCACCGGGGACCTCAAGGTCTGGCTGGACGGTGAAGTCGGGCTCCTTAGCGGCCTTCTTGGCTCCCACCGCTGCGGGTCGAATGACCTGGTGCTCCTGGTCCGCCTTCACCTTGGGAATCCGCTTGCGCGCCTGGGCCACCTTCTCCAGCAGCGCGTACTTAAGCGAATCTAGCCCCTGACGCGCCACGGTGGAGACGATGAAGACCGGCCAGCCGAAGGCCTCCTCCAGGTCAGCCTTCACAAACTCAGCAAGCTCGGCAGCCTCGGGCACATCCGCCTTGTTCAGGACGATGACGCGCGGGCGCTCCCGCAGGTCCCCCAGGCCGGTGTCACTCTCCAGGGCATCCTGGTAGGCAGCCAGCTCAGTCTCGAGGGCTTCAATGTCGCTCTGGGGATCGCGCCCCGGCTCGATGGTGGCCGTATCCACGATGTGTGCCAGCACCGCGGTGCGCTCGATGTGGCGCAGGAAGTCCAGGCCCAGACCCTTGCCCTGCGAGGCACCGGGGATGAGGCCCGGCACGTCAGCGATGGTGAAGGAGGTCTCACCCATATCCACCACACCCAGGTTGGGCTGCAGCGTGGTGAAGGGGTAGTCGGCGATCTTGGGTTTTGCTGCAGACAGCACCGAGATCAAGGACGACTTACCTGCGGAGGGAAAACCCAGCAGGCCAACGTCAGCCATGGATTTCAGCTCCAGGATGAGGTCGTGCGCCTGGCCTTCCTCGCCCTTGAGCGCGAAGCCGGGTGCCTTGCGCTTGGCAGAGGCCAGTGCAGCATTGCCCAGGCCGCCGAAGCCACCCTCGGCAGCCAGAAAGCGGGTGCCGGGGACGGTCAGGTCTGCCAGGGTTTCGCCCTTGGCATTGCGCACGACGGTGCCGACGGGCACCTCAAGCACCAGGTCCTCACCACGCGCACCGTGGCGGTTGTTGCCCTCGCCATTTCCACCTCGGCCCGCCTTCATGTGCGGCCGGTAGTGGAAGTCCAGCAGGGTGTGCACCTGGGGTGAGACCTCGAACAGGATGTCTCCACCGTGGCCACCGTTGCCGCCGTCGGGCCCACCGAGGGGCTTGAACTTTTCGCGGTGCACCGAGGCACAACCGTGCCCGCCGTCGCCTGCTTGCAGGTGCAGTACCGTGCGGTCAACGAATTGTGCCATGGCTACTCCCCCAAAATTGAGTTGGATTCTTACGTAGTCGAAAGACTATCAGCAGCCTTGGCCGCAGCCGCTTTCCTGCGTGCCCGACGCCGCCACTCCATCACCAGGATGACCAGTAGTGCCAGCACCAGCACGATAAGAATGCCCTTCATCCACCAGCTCAACGTAATTCCGCCGGCCATGTCGGTGTTCTCTGACGCAGTGGGCTCGACGCGCTCCAGGGTGACCAAAAGGCGATCGGTATTGATGCCATAGGGCGTACACGTCACCAGCGTCATCTTGTCTTTGCCCGGCTCGTAGGTAACCGACTCATAGTCGAACGGCCCCACGACCACCTTGCTGGTCATCTTGTACGTCAAGCGCTGACCCATCACGTCCACGATCGCGATGTCGCCGTTTTTCAGCTTGGGCAGCTCGTCGAACATCGAGGCATTCACCATGCCGGTGTGCGCGGAGATCACGGTATTAGTTCCCGGGCCTCCCACCGGCAGCGAGGAACCAAACATGTGGCCGGCGCCCTCATATAGGACCTCGGACCGGGTGGTGTGAAAGACCGGCAGGTCAACGTTGATCGCGGGGATGCTGATGCGCGCCATCACGCCTTTGGTCTCCGGGGCGTCGAGGGTCTTCATGTACTCCTCAAAGCCCGGTGTCGAAGGCTCCGGAGGGGCCGCGTGATGCCCGGTCTTTTGCAGCTGGTCGTTGTAGGCCCGCGCCTCCGCCAGGTACTGCTCTCGCAGGCCAGGCGGATCGATCGTGGCGACGGATTCCGCGTAGTACCGCGCCTGCTTCTCCAACTGGTGGTCGTTATAGATCGTGGCGACGATCGGGTACAGCAGCAGCAACGTGCCCGCCAGGATCAGCAGCCAGGGCTTCTTCTTGCGCCGCGGCGCCCGGCGTGGCGTTGCTACTGCATGACTCACTCGGATCTACTCCTCCTCTTGGATGTCCTCGTCAGTGTCCTCATCTCGACCACGGAGGTAGGACCACAAGCCCAGGCCCAAAGCGATCAGACCCAGCAGGATAACCCACACCAGTGTCTGCACGCCGGTGTCTGGCAGCATCCAGCCCAGGATTCCCGTGGGGCGGATAGCACCATACGTGTCCTCGGCCGTCAGCTGCGAGGTACCCGCAACCGCGGTGACACCCACCGTGCCCTTGTAGGAGTAGTGCTGGTCAGCCGGGACGTCGATAGGCACCGTGAACGTGCACTCGTGCGTTTCCTTCGGCTCGAGCTCCGGCACCTGGCACACCTTCGACGGGATCGTGCCCTGCGCATCCACGACAAACTCTTGTCCATTGGCCCGGATGGTCTTGCCCGCCAGCTCCTTCTCCGTGATGGCGACGTCCTTGGCAGACATCGCACCGGTGTTCTTGATGCGGTAGGTGAACTGCATCTCGGTGGCGTCGTCCGGCAACACGGCGGTGTCGGCGACGGCTCCGGTGATCGCGCTGATCGGCGCGCCCTTGATGTGCTTATCGACGCTGATACCCGGGTAGGAGTTCAGCAAGGTCACAGCCCACTTCGGGCCTTCGGTGGAGTTATCTGAGGCCTGCGCCACCGGCTTGACCGCCAGGTCGACGCTTTGCTCGGTAGAACCCGTCTGCTGATTCTTGACCGTGACATCCTGCAGAAGTTCACCGGTCTCAGCGACCGTCAACACTGGGTCTGCCTTATCGATTCCATCGGAGGTTTCGACGATGTTGCAATCCTGGTCGACAGGTATGCCGTCCATCTTGGCCGAGGTTCCCGCGCGCAGGGTCACTCCCTCCGGGGAGGCGAAGCACTCCGACGTGAAGTGGAACTCTCCGCCCTTGCCGGCTTCACCTGCTACTCGCTTGCCCAGGGTCAGCGTCACGGTGTCACGCAGGTGCGTGGCCTCAGAGCCGACCATGTATGCGGGTGCGATCTCTGCCGAGACCACGTCCACCGGCACGTTGAACGTGAACGTGTTGTTCTTCATGCCCGGGGTGACTTCGTTCGGGGCGTAGTCGGTGCCAGCTCGCTTCGGATTGCCTTCCACAGCGGTGCCTTCTCGCCACACACCAAATTGGACGAACGGAGAGCGGCTGCCACTGGTCCACTCGAGGACGGTGCGGGGGTCAAGCGCAGAACCGCTCAGCGTAACTTCACAGTCCACGCCGACGGGCAGCATGACTGTGCCTGCTCGGGTAGGTGCCGACTTGCTGGTGATATCCGAGGTCGTTGTACCGGCTGCTGCACTTACCGTCAGTTCGGCCTTGGTCTGGGCGCCGTCCTTACAGGTGAAGTTGTAAGTGTAATCACCGGTCAGCCCCTTGAGATAGCCATCTTGCATCGGGGCTACTGCTACCGCCACTTTGCGGTGATCGTAGACGTTGCGGAACTCCCACACATCCACGGCAGGACGCGGCTGCACCTTCTTGGTGACCTGCTTCTCAGGCTCAACCCGCCACGTCAGCTGCTTGGGCACCTGCGGTTCTTGTTCCGTGAACGTGCACTCGGTTCCCACAGGCATGTCCGCCAGCGGAGACTCGAAGCGGTACCGCTGCTTTCCGTCCTGCGTAGTGCCCTCCTTCTTGAACTGCGCCCACTGAAGGGTCTCGGGCAGGTAGGTCGGCTGCTTCGTCGTGTCGTTGGTGTAACCGACCTGCGCAGTCTGGAAGCCCACTGCACGGCAGGTGTAACCAAACTTGAATTGGTAGTCGTCTCCGAGGAGCTTGCTGTCCTTTTCGTCGATCACCACTTCCTTGGCCAACTGCACCGGAGCCAGGTCGTACTGGTAGTGGTTGGTCAGAGTCAGCGTGGTGGTCGGTTTTCCGTCACGCGAGGGCGTGGTCTGGAAAGTCTGCGACGTCGTCGAGCCGTCGGCAAGATCAGTGTCTTTAAACGTTGTGCCGTCGTTTCGAGTGACAACCCAGTCGATGTACTCAGGCCGAACCGTTGCTTCGACCCCACCATTGTTGAGGCTGAGCTTGAGCTCGCCGAATTTATCGCCGGTGATCTGGCAATCGGCGCCCACCGGAATCTTGGTGAAGGTTCCCTTGCCTGGGCCCGTGATCGTCGTGTTAAACGTTCCGATCTCTGAGCCCGGGGTGTTCGCATCCGTTTGCGGATCGCGGCACACCATGGAGAAGTTGTGCGTGTAGTACGGAATCTTCTGACCAGCGGCGGCGTAATCACCCTGAACGTTTGCCGGCAGAGACGCGACCTTGTCCACCACCACGTCCGTGAGCACGCGGGAGTAGGTGTTGGTGAAGGTCACCTTGGTGTTCTCGCCAGTGATAGTGAAGTCTTGCTTGCCGACGCTGGCAGCCTGATCGTTAACACCTACCTCTTGCTTGAGGGAGATTCCATCGTCGGTAGCGACGATGTCCTCGGAAGCAGTACAGCGAGCGCCAAGGCGAATGCTGTCACGCAAAACGATATGGCCGTCGTGCTTGACCACACCGGTTGCGGTGATCGGGGTGGACTCTCCCGGTGGTGTACAGATCAGCTTGACCGAGAAATCACGGCTCCGCTTGGCATCCTTACGGGCCTGCGAAATGTATTGCGCGGTCTCCGGGTCGAAGGCGACCTGCTTGGTTGCGGTGACCTTGCCGTAGACATAGTCGTAATTCGGCGAGATTGTGACCTGAGAGTTGTCTGAAATAGTGAATTTACTGGTCACCTTGTCGGACCCGTTGAACTCAGCGGCAGGACTCGAGCCATTATCCACTGTGACCTGGCGCTTAATGGGGAAACGTGTTCCCCCAGCCTCGCGGGTGAGCGGATCGGTGCTCGTCTCTGTCAATGTGCAGGAACTTCCCTTAGGCAGATCACTCGCAGGGATTTGGGTCGACTCACCCGGGGCAAGAGTGATCGTCTTGGTGTAGTTCATACCCGCCAGTTGGGCAGCCTGGTACGCCACGGGCTGCGCAGTATCGGTCGGCTGGTTGGTCTCGGTTGGCGTAGGAGTTGGCGATGGCTGTGTGCCACCGGTAGTTCCATCTGCAGCGCGCGGCGCGGTCTGCGGCATAGGGGCAGCAGGGGCAGGGGCCGTTGGGAGCGTGCACACTAGCGAATAAGTCATCGGCTGCGCGAGCGTAGGCATGTTCGTTGGGCGGTGATTAATGGTCAGCCCCTGCCCCAGCGGAACAAAGGTGTTAGTGATCGTCACCGGGGTGTTAGCCGCCGCGATTTTCAGCGACTTCGAACCGGCATCAGTAGACCACTGCACGCCCGCGGGAACATCCTTTGGCGTCGGTTCGCTGAACGTACAGGTGTTGCCATAGGGCACTCCCATGGCGCCGTTTTGGTCGTTAATCTGGTTGGCGTTGACCCCGGAGGGGGCGTTGGGGTCAGAGTAGGTCAGACGAATGGTCTGCCCGGTGGTGATCTGGGCAGTTCCTTTAAGCTGAACGGGAGTCACGACTCCGTTGACAACCACAGATCGTTGGCCACAGGTGAAGTTGACCGTAAAGGTTGAGGGAACGTTTTGAGCGGTTCCCGCAACGACCTTTGTCAGCGAGACTGTTCCCAGCTGAGTGGAATAGGAGTTACGGACAACTACGCGGTTCTGCCCCGGCAACGTGGCGTTGGAGACGGTCAGGACGGGTTTTGTCTTGGCGTCATTGTTTGGCAGAGCCGTCGTCGCACCAGTGCCGTTGGTGGCTGCCACGACGGTAGCGTCCAGCTTGAGCCCGGCGATGTCAGGTGCACTCTGCTCCCAAACTTTGCACTGAGCTCCCACCGGAACTGCCGGGATTTTTGCAATTTGCTTGCCCGAGGCTAGCGTGCTGATGTCCACCGTTCCGGTCTTGGGCGCGACTGCGGAATTGTTAGGAACCGCGCACTCGTACTGAGCACGGAACGTGGCATCGGACAGCAGTGGAGATCCAGCCGCTGGTCCAGCTAACTCCTTGACGACCTCCACGTCGCGAGCCTGGTAAGAGTAGGAGGCTTCAATGTTAATTGTGGCCTGGGTTGTCCGGTCCGCGATGGAGAACTTGTACGTGTTAACGGGGCTTGCCTGCTCCGCAATTGGCGCGCCCTGCAAGGTGACTTTGCGGCCATCGAAGGTGTACTTATCGGATTCTGCGTTGCTCAGACCAGTCTTGGGCGTCAACACACAGTCCGTAGCCACGGGGACGCCCTTGAGCACGTTGCTGCCCGAGGCTGTCGTGGTGCCATTGAGTGTGAGAGTCACCTCGCGCACGTAGTTCGCTCCCGTGCAACGGACTTCGAACACATAGTCTCGAGGCTTGGTCATCGCGGCCACGGGTGGACCAAGAATGGTTTTATTAATCGTCAGATCGGCCGTTCGTTGGTCGTACTTGTTGGTAGCTCCGACGACGTTTGAGCCATTGTTGAGGCGCAACGTCGTCGAGCGCACGCCGTTTTGATCTGGCTGAGACATGGTTCCGGAGCTCCACTGGACGTCGAGCGCATTGCCGGGCTGCGCAGGCGGGACCTGCTTGCCGGTGTTATCGGTAAAGCCCTCAGTCACGGTGCACTCGGCGCCGGCCGGGAGATTATTGATCGTTTGCGTTCCGCCAGCAGCCAGGCGAGCAGTTCCAGAGAGCTTGACCTGTGGGTACGCAGCGGCAAAGGTGCTGGGGTCCTTGCACACATAGTTCAGATCGAACTGACGGAGACGAAGCTCCTGCGAGTTCTGTGCCGAGCCGGTGACCTGCTTGTTCAGGGTTAGTGAGGCAGGGGTGAACTTCGCTCGCCAGCTAACGTCACAATCGGCGATCAGGTTATCCGGATTGGTTACACCGAGCACCGATTCACCACTGGTGGTGTGGTCTGACAGAGTGAAGCCAGCCGGGACATTTCCGGGCTCGATGGTGGTAGTGGTGCTGCCGATCGTGCACTGCCAGCGGGGCTGGTAGCGCCCGCCGATAACCTGCGGAGACAGAGAGCCGTTGGAGGCCTTAGACCTGAACAGCTGCGTATCTGTCGCCTTCATATCACGATTGACCTGGCGAACCACGGGAGTGTAGTTGTTGTTCTGATACGGCAGGTTGGTCACCGCATCGCCAGACTTCAGGGCCATGGAAAAGTTGAACTGTGTAGCACTGCCGGTCACATTGCGCTCGAACGTGGTGTCGGGCTGGGTAACGCTTCCGGTCATGCGGCCCATGGGGATGCCGATGGCGAAGGCCTGGCGGCCCTTGGAAGACCAGGTGGTGGTCTGGAAGCGCGTCGGCGACGGGCTGGATACTAGGTACGTACCAACGTTTCCCGACGTACGTCCGCCGCCAGAGACTTGGTCCGGAGTATTTTTCCCGTATACCCAACAAATGAAGTCTTTCGCAGCTGGTGGCTGAGGTGAATACGATCCCCACTGCTCTTGTCCTGGACCCATTCCGCGCTCACACGTGCGGTAACCGCTCGGAATGACTGGGGTGTCGATGTCAACATTGCCAGGTGAGGCGTCGAACTGCAGGCGCTCACCGTAGTCCTCGTAGCCATCGGTGCTCTCGGCATCGGCTCCAGCAATGCGGTAGTCAGTGACCGGGTTGCCATTAGGGTCGGTGATCTTGATGTCCGTCATGGTGAACTCGTAGCCACGACGATCCAGATTGGAGTGGTCGGTTTCCACGACGGTCTGCATGGAGCTAGCAGCGTTCTTGACCCACACATCCATGCCATTGGCAATGCGACCGAAGACACCCGCGCTGGCGTTGGTTGCCGCGTTGGCGCCGACGACCAGGCCGCCAGTGTTGTTGCGGCCACCATAAGTATTGAGCTTCAATGTGTACGTCAACGTGTAGGGCCCCAGGCGGTGGGTGCGCGTGCGCAGCGAGTAATCCAGCGACGTTGTGCCGAGGAACCCGGAAGTGGTGGGCACGAAATCTTCCATCGACAACCAGCAGATCTGACCCATATCTCCAGGAGCCTGGCGGAATTCACATCCAGTGTTGTTCCAGTCGTTGCCCATGAGGAAGCTTCCGTTAGAAGCTTGCGCTTGCGCGGTGGGAGCAGTCTGCCAAGGAACAGCCACCGGCATGAGATGGGCAACGATGACCACCAGCATGGTCAGAGCAATGGCGAGAGCCCGGCGCGCCATGGTCCGTGGGTGAAGCTGGTGAGTCATTGCTATTCCTTTTCGGGGGTACTGCTTGGAAAGACGGTGGAGCTTATTCACTGGTCATCCTCCGAGGATCTTTTGGAGCGAAGGAGAATGAGCCCCAGAACTATGGCTAGGAATCCGATGCCGAGAATCCAGAGCACGCTGGCGCCGGTGGAAGCCAACGTTCCAGGAGGCATTGGGAACCAGGACGAGCCCTGGGGGCTCTGGCTTGCGGGGTTGCCTTCGCTTCCGTTGGCGCCCGGACCCGCTCCGCCACCGGCGGGTGGGGTGCCAGAGGACTCATCGGTGATCCAGATAGAGGTGGGTGCCTTCAATGACTCGTTTGCGCGGCCGTCGATAAGCACCTGGGCCGTGTTGTCGATCTTCTTTCCCACTGCTCCCCCGGTGACCTCGGTGACCAGGGTCAGGCGGACCCGAGCGTTGGGGTGGGTCTGGCGGTGCTGTGCGAGTGTGGAAAGACCATGGTCGGTGAAGGTGAGTGCGACGCGGGAAGGAGTGGTCTCCAAGGTGTAGTCGCGTGCGGCATCCAACGCGCCGTCGGGCGAGAGGGTTGGTTGCTGCGCCTCCACCAGTTTCAAGCGTGGGTCGAGGTCATCGGAGATGACAAACCGGTGCAGTCGACCTAGAGAATCTGGGTGAGGAATGCCAGCGTCGATGGTGTAGGTAACACGCTGACCTATCCGTGCCGAAGAGACGTCAGCGGACTTGGTCACGGTGACTGGCTCTGCCTTCAGGCTCATCCGCACAGTATCGCCACCGCGCAGTAACACGAGCACGGGCGAGGCGATCTCTGCAAGGATGTCGCCCTGCCACTGCGGCACCTCACGTACCAGGTACACGCCCTCGGACAAACCGCTAAACAGCGCAGTCGAGCTGCTACCGGTAGACATCGTGGAACTTGCGCCGTGATCCGGGTGGGCGGAAAGAGTCAACAGCGCGGGATTCTGCTGTGCCTGATCTGCAAGCTCCTGCTGGCTGCTTGCTTTGATCTCGGGCAGCGCAGTGACCTCGATGAGAGAGTTCTCTCGTCCCTCGTCGCTGGAAGAGCTCAGGGGTGTCACCTGCAGGCTCGCCAACCCCTGGGCATGCACAACTGGGCTCAGCAGAGTGAGCAGCAAGGACGCCACGCAGGCCACGATCAGTCTTGTCATTGTGTTACTTCATTCTCTTGAACTACCTGCTGCGCTTTTCGACGTTGCATAAGCCACCACAACAGGTAGAGCAGCGCCAGCACCGAGATCACCACAGCGGCGATCATCCAGGGCTGCCACGGAGAGGTATAGGTGCGATCGATGTGCCCCTGCGGAACCGGAACGCGCTGCCCGCGCACAAGCAGGCGGTGCGAGTTAATTCCGTACGGCGTGCAGGTGATCAGGGTCAGGTAGTCCTTGCCCTCCTCCGGGCGGATGTTCTCCACCTCGGTGGGAAGGACTGTGGTGATCTGATCGACTTGGTACGCCAGGGTCTCCCCCATGACCTCGACGGTGAACACGTCACCGGTCTTGATGTGCGTGAGGTTGTCGAACATCGTCATCGACGCCAAACCCGTGTGCCCGGTCAAGACCGCATGAGTGCCGGGCCCGCCTATGGGCAGGGCCGTCCCGTAGAGATGCCCGATTCCGTGGGCGAGAGTGGCGTTGCTCGTGCCGTGGTAGACCGGGAGATCGATTCCCACGCTGGGAACCCGTAGGCGCGCCAAGGTGGAATCCACCGCTAACTGCTTTTGGTAATCCGCGTACGCCGGCGAGGAGGTGTCCGCGCCGTGGACCCACGGGTCCACCGCACCGAATTCTGGCAAGCGGGTGTTGTACTCCCGCGCGGCGTTGAGCGCTTCATCGCGCTGCCCCTGAGGGATCTTGGCTACCGACGCCGAGTACTGCTCGGCGATACGGTGCTGCTCGACGTTTTTGTAGTGCGTCAACACCACCGGGGAGAGAAACACCAGGATCGCCAGGACGATGTAGATGACCGACCTGGGGTTCTTCTTACGCGCAGACAAAGAGGAGGTCCGTCCAGGCTTTACTTGTTTAGCCATAGGGACGTCCTCCTCTCCCCTTCAGTTGTGCGACGGACGACGCGCCGCCCGATCGTGCTTAGGCGCTAGCGCGGGAATCGCGGTAGCTGGTGTAGATGCCGCGAGCCAGCAGAGCTGCACCGATAAGGAAGACGATCAGGATGCCGAAGGCACCAGTTGCCGGCAGCTGGTTGATCAGCGAGTTGCGCTGGTTCTGGACCTCGACTGTGAACTGGCCAGCGGCTCCCTCTGCCTGCGCGAAGTTCACCGGCTGCGGCTCCGGGTTACGGATGTAGCCCTCAGGTGCCTTGATCTCCAGGACGCAGTAGTCATAGGTCTGGGTACCGGTTGCTGCAGCGAAGGAAGTACGCGGCAGGGAGTAAGCCCTGGCGGTCGACTGAGTGTTGTCGCCACCGCCGGTGATGATCTTGTCCTTCGGGTCACCGTTCTCGGTGGTGGCAACTGTCAGCTTTTCACCGAGCAAGTTGTACTTGTTTTTGTTCTGCTCGTCGGGAGCACACCGGTACACCTCAAATTCGGCTCCATTGAGCTCTGGACGATCTGCATCCTGGTTCGGAGTCTTCTTGGTGACCGTCAGCGGAGCAAAGGTGGCGCTGGTGGGATCCGGTATCTTGTCGCCATCAACGTCCGGTGCATCGGTGTTGATCTTTGCGCCGTTCGGCAGCTCGATCGTCGCGGTGTTGGTGAGCTGGCCGTTGGGCAGAGGCTTGGTGATTTTCGCGTCGAAGTCAACGGTCACGGTCAGAGACGCGTCGTTCTTACGCAGGTCGTTGAGCTTCTTCAACCCTGCTGGAGTGAACTCGACGCGAAGAACATTGTTGTCCGGGGTGAGGTTGTAGTCCGCACCCGCAGCCAAAGCGACATCGTTGCCGGACTTCCCATCAGCGGAAACGGCCTTAACCACCGGAGCCGGATCGGTAACTAGGGAAAGCCCGTCGATCAGCTTATCCTCGATGTTGAAACGCGGGGATGCACCAGCGATCGGCTGGTCTTTGGCGTCGAGCTGTGCCACGTTGGCCGGCACCGGCGCATTGATGACGAAACCAACGTTGGAACCGATCGTCGCGTTTGTCACATCGATCTGCTTGGAAGCAGTCAAGTTCTGGTTCTTCGGGAAAACCGTCTGCGAGTAATTCCACTGACCATTGTCGGTCGTACCAGGCAGGGTGATGTAGAACGGCGGAGCCACCGAGTAGCCACCGAACTGCTGCTCGGTGACGCGGTAGAGACCGACCTTGAAGTTTTGGTTTGTGCCGGTTGAGATCGTCGCAACACCCTGAGCGTCGGTCTCAATGGTGCCAAAATCCTCGAGAACAGTCGGCTGCTGCTTTCCAGCAGCGACGGCAGAAACAGTATCCCAGCCAGCGGCGGTCGTCAGATCAACACCGTCAACACGCTGGATTTTAAACTGCGCGCCTTGCAGGGGCTTAAGGCCCGCAGCCTCCGGAGTCGTCCCTGCAGCAACCGGATCACCCAGGTACTTCTTGATGATCAGCTCGACAGTGTGATTCGGGTCAATCTGATCGGCCTTCTCTGAGGCAGCCGGAGCAGCCGGCGCGCCAACAGCCGGCTGGTTCACATCCTGCGCCAGCGCAGCCGGACCGGACAGGGTGGTCAGTGCGAGTCCGCCAGAGAAAAGGGCCGCAGCGATACGGGTGGTCAAGTGGTTAGTCATTTAGGGGCAATCCTTAAAGCTTGTGAGCACCAAACGCTCCCACCACCGATCCACAGGCCCACCACAATTGGTGGAGCAAAACTCGCGGGAGGAGACTTCAACGGTGTTGACACTATTGCAGCCCACAGTGAGTGTCAATCAATCACTTAACAAATCCCCAGTTTTCTGCTACTAGGCGTCATCCAGAAAAATCCCAGAGCATAGGCGTTACGGCTGGCTAAGAGACGTCGCTAAGCAACTGCCCACAGACCACCGGCGACCACCAGACACAGCAGAACATTCAGCCCGAATCCAGATAGCACCCGCCGGATCCCGTACTGCACCACGTCGTTGACAAAAATCGCCGGCAACACCATGAACACGAGGTTTTCCGAGCCATTTAAGGATTGACCCGTCGCGAGATAAAGCATGTGCTGCAGACACGCGAACGTCACCACGGAGGAGAGAATCATCAGCACAAAGCGGTCTTTGCCAAAGAGCGGGACTCGTTTGAGAAAGTTGCCCACTACCAGCCAAAGAATAAAAGCGGTCAGAATGGGCAGGACAAGGTAGCGCCAATCATCCAAGGCCGAGACAAAAATGCCCGCGGTCACATATCCGCCGGTGCGCAGCTGGAGGCGAGACAGCGGCCCATCCAGGATGAGAATCGCACCCACGACAGAAACCGCACCCAGCACAAAGAGCTGCCACGCGTCTGCCTCACCGGGAGCAAACATTTCCTGCCCCGTCGCACCCTCAAACTTGTTGCCCACCCAGGTCAACGCCAATGAGATGACCGCGGTCAGCGGGACCATCCATGCAATGGGCAGCAAGGTCTTCATCACTCCCTGCTTGTTCAGGGAATTGCAGATCATGCCCGGGATCACGATGCCCACCAGGCTCAATCCAGCAAAGAGGTCAGTCCGGTTGTTCAGCCACACGTGCTGCACAATGAGCCAGATCAGCCCCATGGACACACCGGTCATGAGGCCGATGGAGAAGATCATGCGCGGCCGAGGCAGCCAGATCTTCAGAATGACGAAGCGAATGAGGCAGAACGCCACTGCCGAAATCGCCAGGGTGGCCACCACGTTAAGCGGATAGAACATGGCCGCCGCCAGGTATCCCACCGCCAGGCTTCCTCCGGCAGAAACGTGGGTGCGCCGGAAGTAGACGAAGCTCACCAGCAAACCCAGCACAAAGGCAACGTGGGTGTAGTCGAGGAAGAAGTCGTAGCCTTCCACAGTGTTGAGGTCATAACCCGAGAGCGTCATCTATCTCTTCCTTTTTGTAGCTCTGAGAAAACTCAAGCCGCACGTCTAGCTCGCCACCGACTGAAGTTCCCGGTGCAGCTCAGTGTTTTCCAAAGCATCGGGGCACCGGCTCTCAGCCAACGAGTCCACGTGGCTGCGCATCGAGGTCACAGCTTCGGTGTGAATGTTGGCCAGGCCGAAAATGGCAACGCTCTGCTGATCCGCCGGCAGCCCCTCTACGGCGGCGGACAGCAACTGGGCGCCATCCGTCTGATCCATCTCGTCCGTGGCAACGACCACGGACTCCTCCACGCCCTTTTCCACCAGCGCCTTGCGCACTGCAGCCTGCAGGTCGCCGTACAGGGCGACGCGGTCGCAATCACCGATGAGGTCTTGCGCGATGAGGTCGTTGTACATGGTCGCGCGATCAGTACGATCAGCACGGTTGTTTACCGCCAACACCTTCGCGCACTCAGGCGGCAGCTTCTTTGCGGAAAGCTCGCGGAAAACGTTGACCGTGGACTCCCAGTCGTTGACGGCAAACATCGGCACCCAGTAAATGGTGCGCCCGGACGGGTGCGCAATCGTGGTGATCTTGGTGGTGCCCGGATCTGGCTCCGCCGCCAACAGCCCCTTGATGGCCTGGTTCATGTTCAGCCCCAGGTGCTCGGCAACCGCCAGACACACGGCCACGTTTTCCTCGAACTGAATGTAGGAAAACTGCTCGGGCAGAGACTCAGACAGCGTCGTCTTCTCCGCAACGATCAGGCGCGCATCGCGAGCAGCAGTCTCCCGCTCTAGCACCTCGAGCACATCCGGATTGCGCTCAGCCGTAATCAGCGTGCCGCCTTGAGGCACGGTGTTACACAGGCTGGCAGCGATCTCCTCCAGTGTGTCCCCCATCTCCTCTTGGTGGTCCAGGCGCACGTTGGTCAGCACGGTGACAGGCGAACGCAAAATGGTGTGCTGGCAGATGTTCTGGTACTTCGGGCGCACGACCATGCACTCCACCACCAGCCCATTGACCTCCGGGGTCAGCCACTGCGCGAGGAACTTGTACTGCTCATTAATGTTGGCTGGTCCCTTGCGCTGGATGGGGTGTTCCCCCGCCTCGGTGTCGATCACGCAGGCATACGTTCCGGTGGTCTTGGAAATCGTCTGCACACCACACTCGCGCAGCATCTGCCCCAGCATGCGGGTAACGGTCGACTTTCCGCGAATGCCGTTGACGTGGATGTTGTAGTCCAATGAGGACATCCGTCCCCGGTGCTTCTGTTCCTTCTTCCAGAACAGCGCGGCGCCGGTTCCCGAGGCGGCTAGTGAGAGTCCAAGTGCGGCGAACATGAGTGTCTCCTTAGTTGATGTGAATGTAGTTAGAACGCGAATTGTTGAGCGGTTGGTGAGGTGAGAACCAGGCCGTGCCTGCGAGGATCAGCCGCGGCTTGCTCACCAGAAATCACACCGAGGCCGGAATTGAATGTGCCCCTGTCGATGTGGTGTCCCCAGCCCTGGAGCAGATCGTCAGCTTTGGACAGTTCCTTTTCGGTTTCCGGGAAAGCGTCGTAAAGCGGCCCCTCCTCCAGGAACATCCCGTCTTTGTTGGTGGCACCCACGTTGGGCATCAAGACGGCTTGGCTGGGACTTAACCTCCAGTCGATGAGTGCGACCAGCGTTTTGAGCACATACGCAGGGATGAAGCTGCCTCCGGGAGACCCCAGCGCAGCGGTGACCTCGCCCTCGGGGTTCTTCACAATCACCGGGGCCATGGTTGTGCGGGGGTGTGCACCGGGGACCCGGGCATTGAAGTCTCCCTTGTGCTCTGAAGAGGAAAAATTGTTCAGCGAATCGTTGAGGAAGAACCCGTGAGCCACTACCCCGGAACCGAAGTGATGCCCCAATGTGGTGGTCATGCTGGCGGTGTTGCCATAACGATCCCGCACCGTGATCTGTGAGGTTCCCTCTTCTACCCGTGGGTCGTAGGCGGAGCTGTGACCTTTGAGCTTGTGCGGTTCAAGATCTTTTTCCACCTTCTTGTCCTCGATCTCGCGCGCGGAATCCGCGAGCAGTTTCTCGTTGGTGACAATCTGGTCCACATATGCCCGCGCTCCGTCTGGGTGGGTGGCGGGGTCCGTGCGATAAGCATGAGCGTCGGCAAAAGACTGCTTCTGCGCCTCAGCCAGCCGGTGCGCAGCAGTTGCCCGCATGACGGGGGCAGGAGACTCCGGCGCATACGGTTCGAGAGACCCCAGATCCAGGTGTCGAGCAATACCCAGCGTCTCCGCCACGACCATCATCCCGTTGGCGGTATTGGGCGAACCGCACACCTCATGCTCGTGATAGTCCACGCACAGAGGCTCCACCGGCTTGATGCTCTGGGATTGCGTCTCCTGCCACCCGGCAAGAACAGCGTCCAACTGAGTCTGGGAGGACACTTGCTGCTGCAGGCTCCGGGCCTCGTTTCCCTCTGCAACGTCCCAGGTCTTGCGCTTATCGACGCCCTTGGCAACCGATTCGACGTAATCAGCGTAGGCGGGGTTACGCAACGTATCCCCTACTGTGGCCAACTTGCCTTCTTCGGTGGTTACCAGCTGCGTGGCTGCGGCGGTGGGGCTCTGAAAGAGCGCCGAGTATTGCTCGATGCTTTCGGCCAAGCGGGGGGTAACTTCAAACCCATCCCGAGCAAGCCGAGCAGCCGGGGCAACGAGGTCCTGATAGTTAAGAGAACCTGAACCGTGCTCGGCCTTCAGATCGCGGAGCAGCACATCGGTCTGCGGAACCCCTACGCTGCGAATGATGGAGGGGTCCTTGCGAGCTCCGTCGTCACCGAGCGGGGCATACGCAGTTGCGTCCCAGCTCTCGACCTTTCCGGTGCGGTCGGCGTACATGACCAAAGCCCCTCCCCCTGGGCCGGAGGCATAGGGTTCGACGAGCCCCAAGGCATATTGGCTGGCTACCAGCGCATCGGCGGCGGTTCCGCCTTCATTGAGCACCTCGCATCCCACGGCCGAAGCCACTGGATTGGGAGTACTGATTGCAGCACCGGTGTCAGATGCAGAAATGAGAGAGAAATAGTTTTGCGGGTCATCAGCAAAAACTTTCTCGTTGTAAGACGGGTCATATCCGCAATTCAACTCGTCATAAATGGCCCCTAGTGACTTCACCAGGACAGCGCTCACCAAAACCACGGCCACCACCAGTGGAATGACCAGGTAGCCAAGCTTTCGCGTCCAGGCTGGGGAGAAACGCAACATATTGAGACACCGTCAGTGAGATTCTTCGATTTACAACAGGCGAAAATTGCCTGCATAAACTATGAATCACTGTCCAGGAGCCAACAACGTACTTTCGTCTCCCCTTGCAGCGTGTTTGCCTGGAATCAACCTGGACTTTTTGTCCAAGCCGGGAACGAAAGTAGCCAATTGAATGATGCTTTGACCACAGTGCTAACACTTTGGGATGCCGGTCATATATACATCGTTCTCGCGAGGAAATCCGCGCACGCAAAAACTCCGCCTCCCCTTTAAGTAGGGAAGGCGGAGTTCTCTGTTTTTAGTTCTTCAGCAGAACTAGGCGGTCGCAGCCTCGGCCTGCTCAGCAGCCGGCACGATGCTGACGATGCGGCGCTTGCGCTTGATGCCGAACTCGACGGAGCCAGCCTCGAGAGCGAAGAGCGTGTCGTCGCCACCGCGGCCGACGTTCTCGCCCGGGTGGAACTTGGTGCCGCGCTGACGGATCAGGATCTCGCCAGCCTTGACCTTCTGGCCACCGAAACGCTTAACGCCGAGACGCTTGGACTCGGAATCGCGGCCGTTGTTGGAGCTCGATGCACCCTTCTTGTGTGCCATGTCGTAGTCCCTCCTTCTCTAAAGGTTCTTACTTGATGCCGTTGATCTTCAGAACCGTCAGAGGCTGGCGGTGGCCCTGGCGCTTCTTGTAACCGGTCTTGTTCTTGTACTTCAGGATGTTGATCTTCGGGCCCTTGGTGTGCTCGACGATCTCAGCGTCGACGCTCACGGAGGCGAGATCAGATGCGGACTTCACATCAGCACCGTCAACGAGCAGAACGGGGGTGAGAGCCACGGACGAACCCGGCTCACCCTCGATCTTCTCGACCTTGACGAGGTCACCTTCGGCAACCTTGTACTGCTTTCCGCCGGTCTTGACGATCGCGTACATAGGAGGGTTACCCCTTTTTCTATACTCGGCCCAGCCCCCTGTGTAGCTATGACAGTCACGTCAACCGGGGCCCGAAGCCTGAATGGACAGTTACTTCATTTCCGCTTTAAGGCTGTAGCGCCTGCTTCCGTTCGGCCAGCGAGAGCAGCCGGACAGGCGGCGCGATAGCGCTCAAAACAGTGACTGACAAAGACTACCCCGCTACCCGCCCGGATTCCAAACCGCTTTGCTAGCGACGGGGAGAGCGCCGGGTAGCCCGACGGCGACGTCCCCCGCTAGCACTTGCCGATGGCTTCTCCGCAGACTCCCTAGCCTTGCTGGACTGCGCATGCTGCTTAACCGCCTTGTTCTTGGAAGTGGCAGCACGACGCACAGCTCGGCGACGCCCGCGGGTACGCGAGCTGGACCGAGCCTCGTCCTTTGCAGAGTCTTCCGCAACCTCCTCTACCGCAGGCTCGGCGGCCTGAGGCTGCATCACAAAGTCTTCGCGGCGGGGCCTGCGATCCGACACCGAGTTACCCCGCGTGCGGCGCTTGCGGCGAGGGGATGCCTCGAACTCAGCGACTGCAGCCTGGAAGGCTTGCTCGTCACCCACGTAGTCCGCATCCGAAGGCTCCTCGGGGTCAAGGCGCGTCGCGGTATCCACTGCGGCCGCGGCGATCTGCTCTACCTCGCTGAGCGTGTCAGCGCCCTCGGCATGCTCCTCGTGCTGAGCATCCCGACGATTCCGAGCGCCCCGCCCACGGTTGCCACCACGACGTCCCCGGCGGCGACTCGAACGTCGAGAAGCGTTCTCCTCCTCGGAGTCCTCCTCTGCGTCTACCGACAGGACCGAGTCGGCCAGGCGCTCCAGATCCTCGTTCGAGGATGCGCGCTTGCGCGGCGCCTCGTGCTCGCGCGGCGCATGGTGGGCGGCACGCTCGTTGTCGTGCTCGCGTTCACCGGCGTGTGGGTCCACTGGCTCGTCGTGGACGATGAGGCCGCGACCAACGCAGTTCTCGCAGGTGCTGGCGAAGGTCTCCAAGAGGCCGGTTCCCAGTCGCTTGCGGGTCATCTGCACCAAGCCGAGCGAAGTCACCTCACTGACCTGGTGGCGGGTGCGGTCCCGGCCAAGGGCCTCCTTCAGGCGGCGCAGCACCAGGTCCTGGTTCTCGGGCAGGACCATATCGATGAAGTCGACCACGATCATTCCGCCAAGATCACGCAGGCGCATCTGACGCACGATCTCCTCGGCCGCCTCGAGGTTATTGCGGGTGACAGTCTCTTCCAGGTTGCCTCCGGAGCCGGTGAAGCGGCCGGTGTTGACGTCAATGACCACCATCGCCTCGGTGTGGTCGATGACCAGATGGCCACCAGAGGGCAGCCAGACCTTACGCGCCAGGGCCTTTTGCAGCTGTTCGTCGACGCGGTACTCCTCAAAAGAGGAACGGTCGCCGTGCTGCTCAGCGTGGTAGCGCTCCAGGCGCCCCTTGAGGTCGGGTGCGACGGAACCGACGTAGGAGCTGACCTTGTTCCATACACGATCGCCTTCCACGATCAGAGCAGAGAAGTCCTCGTTGAACACGTCCCGGATGACCTTGATCAGGGTCTCCGGCTCCTCGTACAGGGTGGCCGGCTTGGCGCCCTTCTTGGCCTTGAGCTTCTCAGCGCGCTCGGTGATGTTCTCCCACGCCGTGTGCAGACGCTTCACATCGGTGGCGATGGCCTCCTCGGAGGTGTTCTCCGCAGCCGTCCGGATGATCGCTCCCCCCTTACCGGGGATGACACGACCCAGGATCTCCTTGAGGCGCTTGCGCTCCGGTGCCGGCAGCTTGCGCGAGATTCCCGCGCTGCGCCCGCCGGGCACGTACACCAGGAAGCGGCCGGCCAAAGATACCTGGGTAGTCAGCCGCGGACCCTTATGCCCCAAAGGATCCTTGGACACCTGAACCAGAATCTGATCCCCAGACTTTAGGGCCTGCTCAATGGAGCGGGTGCGCTGGCCGAGCGCCTTGAAGTCGATGTCCGAGGCATAAAGCACGCCATTGCGCCCAGTTCCGATGTCAATGAAGGCAGCCTCCATTGAAGGCAACACGTTCTGCACACGCCCCAGGTAGATGTTGCCGATCATGGAGGTTTGCTCATCGGAGGTGACAAAGTGCTCGACGAGCATGCCGTCTTCCAGCACTCCGATCTGGGTCAGTGCCCCAGCCCGATCGGTGCGCTCACGCTCGCGCACCACCATCGTGCGGTTCACCGATTCCCGGCGCGCCAGGAATTCCGCCTGCGAGACGATGTGTTTGCGCGACTTACCAGCCTCGCGCATCTCAGAGCGGCGACGGCGCTGAGCCTCCAGACGGGTAGAACCCTTGATCGCCACCGGCTCGGTGGTCGCGGGCTCCTCCGTCTCAGTCTCCTCGGTTTCAGGTTCCTCGACGTGCACCTGCTCCTTAGCCTTGCGCTGGGAGGCGGGCTTCCGACGCGCGGAGCGACGCCGTCCCCGGCGCCCCTTGCCAGACTCGCTTTCTTCCTCAGCGCCGTCCTTCTCATCGCTGGGTGCAGCGCCGTCAGCGGGCGCGACAAAAACCGGCGCGAACTCGTCGGCTTCTGAGTCGTCGTCCTGCGGTGCCGGGGTGATCTCGGGCGCTACCTCCTCCAGATCCGACTCGCTGGCGTTAAGCAGCTCTGCGGCCACCTTTTCCTCGATCTGGTGGATCTCATTCTCGACGTTCTTGCGGACCCGCTCGCGCAGCTTCTCCTCGTCGACCTGCTCTTCCTTGGCCGGGGCGTCCTCCTGCTTCTTGGCGGGGGACGCCTTCTTGGCGGGCTTTTTGGTGGTGCGCTTGGTGGACCGTTTGGTGGTCTTCTTGGCAGTCTTCTCGGTCGACTCTTCGGCCTGAGGCTCCTCGTCCTGGGGCTCTTCAGCCTTCTTGGTGGACTTTGTGGTCGTCTTCTTCGTCGCCTTGGAGGCGGACTTGGTAGAGCGCTTACGTGCCGGCTTCTTCTTAGCCGGGGCCGCGTCCTCGCCGGCCTCGCCCGACACTTCCTTCTTCTCAGTTGCGCCCACGCGCTGGGTCGCGGTAGCAAACAAAGCGTCCACCACGTCCATGCTCAACGAGCTCTGGGCGACCTTGCGCTCCCCGTTTTCCGCCAGCGCGTTGGTCAGCTGGCGCGATGAGACTCCCAACTTCTTGGCCAGGACGTACACACGGATGGACGAGCCCAGCTCCGCGCGATCAATGGTGTTTGCTGCATGAGCGATCTGTTCCCACGCCTGGTGGGTATTTGAGTTATCTGCCACGGTACTTCTCCTTTTGAGGAACGTAACCGGCATGCCTCTCTAACCCGGGCGCTGGTCCACTACGTGTAACGAGGACCGCCGCCGCGCGGGCAGAAAAGATGCAGTTTCCTGATGAAAGAAATCGATGCGCCGAACGCTTACTTTGGTGGCGCTGCGACTATTGTCGCACACCCTGACATCCTTAGACGGGGTGACATACCTGCGCTAGCCTTGGCCCACATGTCGGCCATCGAGCGTTATCGCAAGGATTTGCACCCTCATCCGGCTGCAGTGTGGCCAACAGCGATCTCGTTCGGCGCGATCTTTGCCGGTTTGTCGCTGGAAAACCCCCTGATTTGCATCCCAGCGATCGTCATCCTCATCGCCTCCGGAATCTGGGCCTGGCGCTCGACCAAGGTGAACCCCCAGCTAGAGGTTGTGGAGTATCGCTCGGGTGACTATCCAACCCTCCTTTTGGTCGCCAAGCCCTTCATTCCCCTGATCGCCTCTTTTCCCGCCTCGTGGCTCGCCATCGATTCGCTGCAATCACCGCTGGCTGGTGCCCTCGCCGCCGGTACGGCCCACGCGCTCGGCTTAAGCGTGGTGTTGCGTTCTGGCTACCAGGTTCAACGCGTTGGCAACCGTCGGCTCAAGCGGCTGCTTCAAACTTCCTCGCTGGAAGGGGTAACCACCTCCGGTGTTAACGCCGCCGAAGCCCACGGTGATTTCCTGGCTGCGATGGTGGCGTGCGGCGCCGTCGACGGAGTCTTCGTCCGGGATGTCACTCTCAGTGCGCTTCTCGACGCCCCCGAAGCCGAGATTCGAGAAGACATGGACCTGCTGGATAAGGCGGAGTTAGTAAAGACCCGCTGGCAGTACGACTCCCACGGCAAGCGCCGCCCCGAGGCGAGCCTGACTCCCCTAGCCGTGAAAACGATATCAGCAGCCCGCTCTCGCTAGCGCGCTACCGCGTTAGCTCGACACCGGTTCGGTGCGCCGCGCAACCCCCATGGACAAAAGGTCCACCAAGGTGTCGTGGGTGTCTTGGTAGGTAGCTTGGGCATCCACACCCACTGCCCGGACGACGCACCCGTCCACCACGAGCACCACGATTGCGGGGTCGATATCCCTCTGGGCGGCCTGTAATGCTTGCCCAATATCTTCCAGCTGTTCGTTACGGATGGTAGACATGCATTCGCGCAGCGTCGCCGACTCACGCGTGCAGTCCATGGACACTCCCACCCAGCCGGTAAGCCAGAACTGCGGGTCGGGAATGATCAAATCCAGGATTGCGCTGGCGACGTGTTCATTGCTCGCACCGGCCAGGTACGCAAGGTCGTCGTTAAGCTCCGCCACATGCGCGGCACGGCGCTGCCCCATCGCGGTGACCGCGTGCACAAGCAGCTCATCTCGAGTGTGGAAGTAGTAACCGATCGACCCCACCGGGACAGCAGCGCGCGTGGCTACCTGCCGATGGGTCACCCCCTGCAAACCGAACTCAAACATGAGGTCGATGGCGGCATCGAGGATTGCCTGCTTTTTCAATTGCGAGCGGCGTTGCTGCACGCGTCCACCCATGGCTGTGAATGTCTCCTATCGACGGATGCGGTCAGCTCGGATTGATATGAGAGTACCCGATTCAGCCCACCAGACATAAGCGGATCTTATGGGTAGTGATTTCGCTTTTGCATAACCGGCGCAAACAACAAAAACGCCGTTCCAGCGAGGGAACGGCGGTTAGTTTCTCTGAACCTTAGAGGTTCGGGAACCAGATGTTGATCTCGCGCTCGGCGGACTCCGGAGAGTCGGAGCCGTGAACAACGTTCTCACCCACGGTCAGGGCGAAGTCGCCACGGATGGTGCCCGGGGTGGCCTTGGACACCGGGTCAGTTCCACCGGCCAGCTGACGCCATGCTTCGATGGCGCGCTCGCCCTCGACGATGCCGGCGACCAGCGGAGCGGAGGTGATAAAGTCCACCAGCTCGCCGAAGAACGGCTTATCCTTGTGCTCCGCGTAGTGCTTCTCGGCGGTCTCGCGGTCGGTCACGCGCAGATCCAGCGCAGCGAGCTTGAGGCCCTTGCGCTCGATGCGAGCGATGATCTCTCCAACATGGCCGTTGGCCACACCGTCCGGCTTGATCAGAATCAGCGTACGTTCAGTCATGACCCACAGCCTACCGGCCAACCTCCTGCCCGTGCTGTCCAACTCCCGTTAAGCAGTTAGACCTTTTGTTGAAGAGTCAACATTATTAGTATGGCACTATGACTGCCGTTGAAATCCTTAGCTCACGCGACGTCCCGTTAGGCGGGCCGCGGGCCATGACCGTCCGCAGAACGTTGCCCCAAAAGCAACGCTCTCTCATCGGCGCCTGGTGCTTTATCGACCACTACGGGCCCGACAATGTGTCTAAAAGCGGCGGCATGGACGTCGCACCCCATCCACACACCGGATTACAAACGGTGAGCTGGCTGTTTAGCGGAAACGTCATGCACCATGACTCCGGCGATCACCACGCCGTCGTCGTCCCGGGGGAGGTCAACCTCATGACCGCCGGGGCAGGCATCTGCCACTCGGAGGTCTCCACGCAGTCCACCACCGTGCTGCACGGAGTACAGCTGTGGACCGCCCTGCCCGATTCCGCTCGCCACGGCCAGCGTCGCTTCGATCACTTCCGCCCGCCGCGCACGCTTCTCGACGGCGGCCATGCCCTGGTATTCATCGGTGAATTGGCCGGGGCCCGCTCTCCTATTCCCACGTTTACTCCTCTGGTGGGCGCCGAGATCACCGTCGAGCCCCACAGCGAGGTGGTTCTCGGGCTCAATCCCGACTTCGAACACGGAGTGCTGGTCGATTCTGGAGACATCACTGTCGGCTCCACCCACGTCGAGGTCAGCGCGTTGGCCTATACAGGGGTCGGAGAGACGTCGATAAGCATTGCGAATGCCTCCGACCACCCGGCGCGCCTCATCCTGATCGGAGGCGAGCCGTTTCGCGAGCAGATCGTGATGTGGTGGAACTTCCTCGGTCGCAGTCACGAGGAGATCGAGCAGTTCCGCCAACAGTGGGAACACCACGACGAGCGCTTCGGGCACACGCGTGGATATATTTCCCATGACCGTGAAGGCGTAGACCGATTGCCCGCGCCGCCGCTACCGAACACCCGGTTAAGACCGCGAGTTAATCCAGCCCCGGTAGCTCGTACCTAACCCTTGAGAGGAACCAATGACTCCTAACCACGGGCCTTACCTGGACAAGATTTTCCCCGACCTGTATTCCGCGCTGGGCAAGGTCAACGGGCAGGTAAAGAGGTTGATAAAGGAGGTTGACCTCGACCCGGCCCTGGTAGAGCTTGCCCTCGTGCGAGCCAGCCAAATCAATGGTTGCGCAGCATGCCTGTCTATTCATGTGCCGCGGGCGCGTCGTCTGGGAGTTGCCGAGACCAAGCTCGACATCCTGCCTTCCTGGCGGGAAACCGACGTCTTTAACCTCGAGGAGCGAACGGCCCTCGAGCTAGCTGAGCACATCACACTCATGCCCGCAGGCGTGCGCAAGGCCGACGCTGCGGTCGACGCGCTACAGGTTTTCGCGGAGGAGCAGGTCGCCGTCTTGGAGTGGGCGATCGTGATGATCAACAGCTACAACCGGCTGTCCATCATGTCGGGGCATCCTCCGCTCAGCGGCGACTAGCGTCGCTCTTCCCCTGTGCCCAGGTGTTGTGTGGTCAGCAGGCCACGCTTCATGCGCTCGATCAGGTTGGCTCTGAGGAAGAGCATGTACCACCACACCAGGCCAAAGATCACCATGATGGCGGTTACTGACCAGTGGACCAGGATGCCGCCAATGATTCCTACGAATTGCAGGGCAATAGCAGCCTTCATGCCCCAGGAGAATCGCTGCAGGAACGCTAGGACGACGTGCGCGAAGCCCAGCGCCACGATGAAGGCGATGTTGAACGGCGTCCACAGCGCACCCGAATCCACCTTGAGCACCACGGTCAGCGCCAGGAAGATCGTAATGGCCTCGAGGATGAGCATGCCGGAGACCACCCCGCGCAGACCCTTGAGGGGATCCTTGATGGGGACGCTTCCTGGACCCAGCGGGCCGACCTCAACACGCTGGTCACGGGAACGAGCACTCATTTACTGTGGGTCCTTTCCAAACATGGCGCGGGCCTGACCAGCAGTGACCACGGAGCCGGTAATGACGATGCCCGATCCTGACTGAATGTCCGCGTCCTCGGCGAGCTCGACGGCAAGCGCGTACGCGCCGGCGAGGTTGTCCATGACGTGGACGCGCTCCTCCCCGAATACGTCCCGGGCGGTCTCTGCAAGCTCGTAGGCATCCGTGGCGCGAGGCGAGATCGGCTGGGTAATGACGACCTCGCTAAGGCAGCTCTCCAGCTCGGTGAGGATGCCGCGGGCATCCTTTTCGCCCAGGATTCCGACGACGCCGATAAGCCGGGAGAAGTCGAAATCGCGCTCGATGGCCTGCGCCAGGGCACGCGCACCATGGGGGTTGTGAGCGGCGTCGATAAGCGTCGCCGGAGTGGAGCGCACCCGCTCCAAGCGCCCCGGAGAGACGCACTGCGCGAATCCCTTGCGGACGGTGTCGATGTCTAGCGGACGCCCGGTTCCCGCGCCGAAGAAAGCCTCTACTGCTGCCAGGGCAATCGCCGCGTTGCGGGCCTGGTGCTCTCCCGCCAGGGGCAGGAAGATCTCGGTGTAGTCCCCACCGAGACCGCGCAGGGTGAGCATCTGGCCGCCCACCGCGAGCGTGGATTCCACCACTCCGAACTCACTTCCGGCGCGAGCGACCGAGGCATCCACCGAGATAGCGCGTTCCAAAACGACCTTTAGTGCTTCTGGTTCTTGCTCGGCGACGATCGCCACGTTGTCGGGAGGGGTGAGCAGGTCGTCCTTATCCCAGCGGGACTTGATGATCCCCGCCTTCTCCCCCGCGATCTCCTCCAAGGTCTCGCCAAGGTAATCCGTGTGATCGAGGCCAATGGGCATGACCACGGCGACGTCCGAGCTGATCACGTTGGTGGCATCCCAAGTGCCACCCAGTCCCACCTCGACCACGGCCACATCAACCGGGGCGTCGGCGAAGGCACTGTAGGCGATGGCGATGAGCACCTCGAACATGCTCATCGGATGCTCGCTGCGCTCGTCGACCATGCGCACGAACGGCAGGATCTCCTCGTAGATGCGCACGAAGTCCGCCGGGTGGATCGGCTCGCCGTCGATGCCTATGCGCTCGGTGATGGACTGCAGGTGCGGACTCGTAGTCCGGCCCGTGCGCCGGTGGAAGGCGCGCAGCAAAGACTCCACCATGCGCGCGGTCGAGGACTTGCCGTTGGTGCCCGCAATGTGGATCGAGGCAAAGGTCTTCTCGGGCGAACCCAGGAAGTCCATAAGCAGGCGGATGCGATCCAACGAAGGGTCGATCTTGGTTTCGGGCCATCGCGCCAGGAGCTCCTGCTCGACCTCCGCCAGGCGCACGCGATCAGCCTCGGTGATTTCGCGGGAGACCACCTCGGGGTTTTCCTGATGAGACTCCCCCAAGTTCAGGCTCAGCCCGTGATCCTCCACGCTGATGCGCCCGAACTCGGTGTCCAGAACGTCGTGCTCCTCCTCTGGGGACTCAGCGTGGGCCTGCTCCAGGGCCTGACGCAGCTGCTCCAGGTCGGGCCCGGTAGAGGGCTCGTCGTGTGCTCCCACTACTTCAGCCCCTCTAGACGAGCGGTAATGCGCTCGACCTCTTCCTGCGCCAGGGCCTGGCGAGCGCGGATCTTGTCCACCACCTCAGCCGGGGCCTTGGCCAGGAAGTTCTCGTTGCCGAGCTTCTTGCCCGTGGTCTCCAACTCCTTGGTGGCCGCAGCCAGGTCCTTGTTCAGGCGTGCTCGCTCGGCTTCCTTGTCCACCGCGGAGGAGGTGTCCAGGCCCACGTTCACCGTGGAGGAGCTCAGGCGCACCTCTAGGCTGGCGGACTCGGAGAACTGATCACCCGGTGCGTCGACACGAGCGACAGAACGAATGAGCTCTTCCTGCTCAGCAAGGTCCACGGAAGCGAAGTCGATGAGTGCGGGAACGCGCTGGGAAGGCTTAACGCCTTGGTCTGCACGGAAGCGGCGCAGCTCGGTAATCAGAGCAATGGCGTCGCTCATGCGTGTGGCCGCGCGCTCATCCGGCTCCACACCACCGTTGGTGTCCTCGGCCGTGGGCCAAGTAGCAACCACCACAGAATTCTGCCCAGTCAGCGTGGTCCAGAGCTTCTCCGTCACAAACGGCATGGTCGGGTGCAGCAGGCGCAGGATGACGTCGAGCACACGTCCTAGGACAATCTGCGTGTTTCGCCCCTGCTCGCTGGTGCCCTCGCGGGGGATCTGGGTCTTGGCGATCTCCACGTACCAGTCGCAGAACTCGTTCCAGGTGAACTGGTAGAGCTCCTCGTTGGCCTTAGCAAACTGGTAGCGATCCAAGTAGTCGTCGACCTTGGCGCGGGTCTGCTCCAGGCGATCCAGGATCCAGCGGTCGGCATCGGTTAGCGCCGCGCGCTCGGGCAGGGCATCTACTGCCGCGCCGTTCATGAGGGCGAACTTGGTGGCGTTGTAGATCTTGGTGGCAAAGTTGCGAGAGCTCTGCGCGTGATCATCGCCCACCGGCAGATCCACGCCCGGGTTAGCACCGCGCGCCAGGGTGAAGCGCAGCGCGTCCGCGCCGAATCGCTCGACCCAGTCCATCGGGTCGATGCCGTTGCCCAGCGACTTGGACATCTTGCGTCCCTGCTCGTCGCGGACCAGGCCGTGCAGGTAGACGTCCGTGAACGGAACCTGCGGGCGACCGGACTCACCAGCCGGAATCACGTCCGGGGTGACCTTTGAGGCGAAGGTGGCAAACATCATCATGCGCGCCACCCAGAAGAAGATGATGTCGTACCCAGTGACCAACACCGAGGTGGGATAGAAGCGCGACAGGTCCTCGGTCTTGTCGGGCCAGCCCAACGTGGAGAAGGGCCACAGGCCAGAGGAGAACCAGGTGTCCAGCACGTCCGGATCCTGCTCGTAACCGGCGGGGGCCTCCTCATCCGGCCCGACGCATACGACGTCCCCGTCGGGGCCGTAGAAGATCGGGATGCGGTGGCCCCACCACAGCTGTCGGGAGATGCACCAGTCGTGCATGTCATCGACCCAGTCGAAGTAGCGAGCTTCCAGCGACTGCGGGTGGATGGTCGTATCGCCCTCGCGCACGGCGTCACCGGCCATCTTGGCCAGCTCCTTGACCTTGACAAACCACTGCAGGCTCAGGCGCGGCTCGATGGCTTCGCCGGAACGCTCGGAGTGGCCAACAGAGTGCACGTAGGGGCGGATCTCCTTAACGATGCGCCCCTGCTCACGCAGCGCCTCGTTGAGCTGGACGCGGGCCTCTTCGCGGCTCAGGCCGTCAAAGCGCGTGCCGGTATTGGCAATGTGCCCGGTGGTGTCCATGATCGTGGGCATGTCCAGGTTGTGGCGCACGCCCATGGCGTAGTCGTTCGGGTCGTGGGCCGGGGTGATCTTCACCGCGCCCGTGCCGAACTCGGGGTCGACATAGTCGTCGGCGATGACCTTCAGGGTGAGGTCGTCGCGGAAGGGGTGAGCGAGCTCCTGGCCCACCAGGTGGGTGTAGCGCTCGTCGTCCGGGTGGACCGCGATGGCGACGTCGCCCAGCATCGTCTCAATGCGGGTTGTGGCCACGACCAGGTGCGGCTCGTCGTCGTTAAGCGAACCGTAACGGAAGGACACGAGCTCACCCTCGACGTCCTTGTACACCACTTCCTGATCGCTGACGGCCGTCTCCAGGATCGGCGACCAGTTGACCAGGCGGTTAGCGCGGTAGATGAGGTCGCGGTCGTACAGCTCCTTGAAGATGGTCTGCACGGCGCGCGCCAGGTTCTCATCCAGGGTAAATCGCTCGCGGGACCAGTCGACGGAATCGCCGATGGCGCGCATCTGGCCGGCGATGGTGCCGCCGTACTTGTTCTTCCAGTCCCAGACCTTGGCTACGAACTCGTCGCGCTCGTAATCCCAGCGACGCTTGCCCTCGGTCTCCTTGAGCGAGGCCTCGACCTTGGACTGGGTAGCGATGCCGGCGTGGTCCATGCCAGGCAGCCACAGGACCTCATAGCCCTGCATGCGCTTGCGACGCGCCAGGCAGTCCATAAGCGTGTGGTCGAGCGCGTGGCCCATGTGCAGCTGGCCGGTGACGTTCGGCGGCGGCAGGACAATAGAGAACGGAGGCTTAGAACTGGAGGCATCCGCGGTGAAGAATCCGCTGGATACCCAGTGCTCGTACAACCCTGCTTCGTGTTCGCTGGGCTCCCACGATTTGGGCAGGCTGTCGGCGCGGTTGGTGCCTAGGATCTCATTTCGCTCAGTCACGCGCTCCATCATATCGGGAGTGCAAAATTTGCCCTGCACCCCAGCCGTCTGCGCGCTACTTCAACAGGTGAGACACGGCCTCGCGCTCGGCGCGCAGTTCCTTCACAGAAGCCTCGATGCGCTCGCGCTGGAAGTCGCTGAGCTCCAGGTCCGGAACGATCGAATAGGCACCGTCCTTGGCAACGGTTGGGAATCCCGAAATCAGCCCCTCATCCACTCCGTAGGAGCCGTCCGAAATCACCGCGGCGGTGACCCACCCTGCGGAGCCGTGCACCCAGTCCCGCATGTGATCCGCGGCAGCTGAGGCAGCGGAAGCCGCCGAGGAGCTTCCACGCACGTCAATGATCTCTGCGCCACGCTTGGCCACGCGCGGAATGAACTCGTCGGTGTACCAGGCCTGGTCGACCTCCACGGGCTTGCCCCCAGACAGCGCGTAGGTCAGGTCGGGGAACTGCGTGGCAGAGTGGTTGCCCCACACTGCGACCTTTTCCAGGTCAGTCGTGGATACCTCCAGGCGTTGAGCGAGCTGGCTCAGCGCACGGTTGTGGTCCAAGCGCATGAGGGCGTGGAAGCGATCAGCTGGCACATCCTGTGCATTGCGCTGGGTGATCAGCGCGTTGGTGTTCGCCGGGTTTCCCACCACCAGCACGCGCACATCGTCGGCGGCGTGATCGTTGATCGCGGCCCCCTGAACGGTAAAGATCTCACCGTTGGCCGTAAGCAGGTCCGAGCGCTCCATGCCCTTGGTGCGCGGGCGAGCGCCCACCAGGAAGCAGGCGTTTGCCCCGTCGAAGGCCACCGCGGGATCGTCGGTGACGGTGATGTCGCTGACCAAGGGGAAAGCGGAATCCGCCAGCTCCATCTGCACCCCTTCCGCGGCTCGTGCGGCCTGCGGAATCTCGAGCAGCCGGAGATCCACCGGAGTGTTAGGCCCGAAGACATCGCCAGAGGCAATGCGCCACAAGAGGGAGTAGGCAATGTTTCCTGCTGCACCGGTGACGGTGACTCGAATCGGGGTGGCGTTCATGTTCGCTCCTTGTCGCAGAATCGTACGTCCTGCACCCCCATAATTGGTGTCTGCCGACCGCAATCGCGGAATCTCCAGACACGACCGGGGTACAGTTTCGATCGTAGCGAGCTCGGGTTGACGAGTTGGCTACTTTTCATAGTGACATCGATGACCACACGCCGAGAGGTGAAGAGAGCATGGACAACGCAACTGATGAGGCCACCACAACGTCGGTAAGCCCTGACCATGTTCTCTCCGTTGCCGTGACCATGTTCTCCGAGAGCGGGTACAAAAACACCAAGCTCGAGGCGATCGCCAAGGCATCGGGAATGACCAAGCGCATGATTCACTACCACTTCGGCGACAAGCGTGGGCTCTATGCGCGCGCGGTGACGGCAGCGATTGAACGCCTCCACGTCCCGGAGCAGGACTTGGACTTTGAGTCAACGGTTCCGGTGGATGGGGTTCGTTCGCTTATCGACGCCCTGTTCAACACCTTTGAAGCGCACCCCGAGTCGGTGCGCCTGCTGCTGTGGGAAAGCCTGGCTGGCCCGACTCGCGCCACGGAGCAACTACCGTTCAGCGACGAGTCCAACATGACCCTGTACCTGGACCGCCTGCTCCTGCTCGGGCAGGAGGCTGGAGCCTTCCGGCCCGGTATCTCCGCGCTCGACGTGTACAGCATTTTCACGTCGCTGATGTTCTACCGCATCTCCAACAGCAAGCTCATCGTCAACCTGTATGGCATTGACCTGCAGGATGAGGCGAACACGGTGGGAATGCGTCGCCTGATTACCGACGCCGTGCTGTCCTTCCTGACGTCGAACATGGCCAATACGGGAGAGACGAGCTACATCACCCGCCCGGCAGGCAATAGCGAATCCGCCGACGCCAGCGATTCTCTCTACGGCGACGGCGGATCGAACTTGAGCGATTCCGTCATTTTTATTGACGAATAAGGCTTAGAGCCTTTGCGGCCCTAGGCCGTTTTCTCGTCGACGTCCTCATCCATCACCAAGCGCGGTGACTGCTCTCCACGCACGGCCTCCTTGGTGACCACGACCTCGCGCAGGTTCTCCTGATCCGGCACATCGAACATGACGGGGACCAAAATGTCTTCCATGATTGCGCGCAGTCCGCGCGCACCTGTCCCCCGGTCAAGGGCCTTCTCCGCGATGGCCTCGAGCGCGTCGGGCTCAAAGCGCAGATGCGCGTCATCCATGGCAAACAGCCGCTCGTACTGCTTGACCAGGGAATTCTTTGGCTCGGTGAGCACGCGAACCAGCGAGTCCTTGTCCAGATCTTCCACCGTCGCCACGACGGGGAGTCGCCCGATGAACTCGGGGATGAGACCAAACTTCACCAGGTCCTCAGGCATGACCTTGCTGAAGAGATCGTGCTCCTGGCGATCAGCCGCTGCGTCCAGCTCCGCGCCGAACCCCAGGCCCTTCTTGCCCACACGCTCCCCGACGACCTTTTCCAATCCAGCGAAAGCCCCGGCCACGATAAAGAGCACGTTGGAGGTATCCAGCTGGATGAATTCCTGGTTTGGGTGCTTGCGCCCGCCCTGCGGAGGGATGGAGGCAACAGTGCCCTCCAAGATCTTCAGCAGTGCCTGCTGCACGCCCTCGCCCGAGACATCGCGCGTGATGGAGGGGTTGTCGGCTTTCCGGGAAATCTTATCGACCTCATCCACGTAGATGATGCCGCGCTGCGCCCGCTCGACGTCGAAGTCAGCCGCCTGCAGCAGCTTGAGCAGGATGTTCTCCACATCCTCGCCCACGTACCCCGCCTCGGTCAGGCTGGTGGCATCCGCGATGGCGAAGGGCACGTCGAGCATGCGCGCCAGAGTTTGCGCCAAGTAGGTCTTGCCAGAACCGGTCGGGCCCAGCATCAGGATGTTCGACTTGGCAATCTCCACGTCCTCGTCGGACTTCTTGCGCCTGCCTGCAACGGACTCCGCCCGCACGCGCTTGTAGTGGTTGTACACCGCCACCGAGAGCGTGCGCTTGGCGGCCGTCTGCCCAATGACGTACTGGTCGAGGAAGGCGGAGATCTCGGAGGGGCGGGGCAGCTTCTTTTCCCCACCTGCGGATTCGGTGGTGGGCTGGCCGAGCTCCTCTTCGATGATCTCGTTACACAGCTCGATGCACTCGTCGCAGATGTACACGCCGCCACCGGCGATCAACTTCTTCACCTGCTTCTGGCTCTTTCCACAGAAGGAGCACTTCAACAGCTCGGCGCTTTCTTGCATGTGTGCCATGTGGAGGTGTGTTACTCGCTTCCCAATTGGTGGCCTCTAGGAGTAGATCGCCCCCACTTTAGTACTTGCGCAGGCTCAGGTTAAGGGCGGCTCGCTCATGCCCCTTTGCCCTGCTCGAAACGCCAGGCCCTAGGCGGGAAGCTCAACCGCGAAAGGGGCCTGCGTCACCTTGCGCACCGACTCCTCAGTCTCTCCTTCGGCCAGATCAATCAAGGTCAACCCCTGCGTGGGATCGACCCGGAAGACGGCGTGATCGGTCACGATGAGATCCACGCACTTTGCTCCGGTCAGCGGCAACGTGCAGGCCTCCAAGACCTTCGAGTCACCATTCTTGGTGGTGTGGCTCATCATGAGGATGATCTGCTTGGCTCCGTGCACCAGGTCCATGGCTCCGCCCATGCCCTTGACCATTTTTCCGGGGATCATCCAGTTGGCCAGGTCGCCGTATTGCGAGACCTCCATGGCCCCCAGAACCGCAACGTCGACAGCACGGGAGCGGATCATGCCAAAGGATGCGGAAGAGGAGAAAAACGAGGCGCCATCAGCCGCTGTGATCGTTTCCTTACCGGCGTTGATCATCTCTGGGTCCAGCTCATCTTCCGTGGGGTAGCGCCCGACCCCGAGGATGCCGTTCTCGGAGTGGAGAATCACCTCCTTGTCGGCTGGCAGGTACCCGGGGATAAGCGTCGGCATACCGATTCCCAGGTTGACATATTGGCCGTCGACAAGCTCCTGCGCGACGCGTTGAGCCATCTGCTGCTTGGTCCAGGTCATGCTAAGCCTCCTGCTCGGTAAGGGTACGGTTTTCGATCCCGGTTTCCTGCTCACCTACGACCACGATGCGATCGACGTAGATCCCGGGGACGTGGACATCGTCGGGGTCGATTGCGTCGACAAGGTGCTCGACCTGAGCAATGGTCACGCGCCCGCTCATGGCTACGTCCGGGTTGAAGTTGCGGGCCGTCTTGCGGAAAACGAGGTTGCCATAGCGATCCGCCTTGTGCGCATGGACCAGCGCAAAATCGGCTTGGATTGCCTCCTCTAACACGAAGAGCTCGCCGCCAAACTCGCGCGTCTCCTTCGGGCGGGAGAACTCCGCGACGCTGCCGTCAGAGTTGTAGCGAGCGGGTAGGCCGCCTTCGGAGAGCTGGGTGCCCACCCCGGCCTTGGTGTAGAAGGCAGGGATCCCTGCTCCCCCGGCGCGTAAACGCTCTGCCAGGGTGCCCTGCGGAGTGAACTCGACGGTCAGCTCTCCGGCCAGGTATTGGCGGGCGTATTCCTTGTTGGACCCGATGTAGGAACCGATGGAGCGAGCGATGCGCTTGTCTTCCAGCAGCAAACCTAGGCCGAAGCCGTCTGTTCCCAGGTTGTTGGAGATGACGGTGAGCTCGCTGGCTCCTTGCTTGCGAAGAGCGTCGATAAGCCGAGCCGGGATACCGACGAGCCCAAAGCCGCCGACTGCAATGGAGGCGCCATCGGGGATATCGGAAACGGCTGCCGTGGGGGAATCAATCGTTTTGTCCAGCATGCTGCCCCAACATAGCCGTTGACCACTCTGCGCACAAGGGTTCACAATGCGAACACTTTCGGCTAGGGTGCGTTGTATCGCTTAGACCCCATCGACGCGAAGGAGGCTCGTTTTGGGCGCTCAACCTGAAGCCCCGGGCGCTACGGGACCCTCTGCAGAGGCGCACCCCAGCGTGCAATCCCTCGTCCGAGGCTTGAACGTCATCCGTTCTTTTAATGCACGTCACCCGCGCCAAAGCCTGGCGCAGGTCGCCGACCGCACCGACCTTGCCCGCGCGACTGCCCGGCGCTTCCTGCTCACCCTGGTCAATGAGGGTTACGCCGATACCGACGGGTCGGAGTTTTGGCTCACACCGCGGGTTCTAGAGCTGGGGTATTCCTACATGTCGGGACTCGGCCTGCCTTCGATTGCACAACCGCGCTTGGAACAGCTCTCCCGGCAAGTCGGCGAGTCGGCCTCGATGTCAGTGCTCGACGAGGACGAGATTGTCTATGTCAACCGCGTTCCCGTTCGCCGCATCATGACGGTGTCCATCACCATTGGCACGCGCTTTCCCGCGCTGACCACGTCGATGGGCCGTGTCCTCCTGGCTTTCCACGATGCCGCACGCATCTCGCAGCTCTTAAAGGATGCCGAGCTCACTCCCCTAACCCCGCACACAAAGACCACGCCTCAGGCCCTGCGCGCCGAACTCGAACAGGTACGCAGCCAGGGTTTTTCCATCGTGGATCAAGAACTCGAGGCCGGCCTGCGCTCGGTGGCAGCTCCGGTGTACTCCCCTACCGGAGAGGTCATCGCGGCCATCAACGTCTCCACCCAGTCGTCCCAGTACGACCTCACTGAGCTGCACGACCGCATTCTCACCCCGCTCCTGCAGACCGCGCGCGACATCAGCGCCGATCTCTCCGCCGCCCAGTTGCACTAAAGAAAAGGACCTCAACACCCATGAACACGCCGCACACCCCAAACGACGTTGTCATCTGCCAGCCCCTGCGCACCCCAGTGGGCCGCTACGGAGGAGTTTTCCGCGAGATCCCCGTGCAGGAACTAGCAAGCACCGTGGTCAAGGCCGTGGTGGAGCGCTCCGGCATTTCACCGTCAGAGATCGACGACCTCATCCTCGGCCAGGCCGCTCCTAGCGGTGCTGCTCCCGCACTCGGCCGAATCGTCGCCCTGGATTCCGGGCTGGGCGATGCTGTCCCCGGAATGCAACTCGATCGCCGTTGCGGTTCCGGACTGCAAGCGATTGCCACCGCAGCTGCTCACATCCAATCCGGGGCCGCCGAGCTCATCATCGCTGGTGGCGCAGAATCTATGTCTCAGACCGAATACACCGTGGACGCAGACGTGCGATGGGGCAAGAAGGGCGGCAACATGGTGTTTCGCGATCGCCTCCAGCAGGCGCGCGAGACCGCAGGCGGAAAGAACCACCCGATTCCCGGAGGCATGATCGAGACGGCAGAAAACCTTCGCGAGCACTACGGCCTCGGCCGCGCAGAACAAGACGCACTCGCCGCTGAGTCGCATCGGCGCGCCGTTGCTGCACAAGAGAACGGGCTTTTCGACGCCGAAATCGTCCCGGTCACAGTTCCCCAGCGCAAAGGTGACGCCTTGATAGTTACCCAGGATGAGCACCCGCGGCCAGGAACCACAGTGGACAAGCTGGCCAAGCTCAAACCAGTCATGAAGGTCGACGGGGCCACCGTCACTGCCGGCAATGCCTCCGGCCAGAACGACGGAGCGGCCGCCATGATCGTCACCACCAGGGCGAAGGCACAGAAACTGGGACTGCGCCCGATTGCTAGCCTGCGCGGCTGGGCCCTGGCGGGAGTTGCGCCGGAGACGATGGGGATTGGGCCGGTCAAGGCCGTCGAAAAGCTCTTTTCTCGCCTGGGCATGTCATTCGAGGACATCGACCTCATCGAGTTGAACGAGGCTTTCGCCGCCCAGGCCCTTGCTTGCCTGCAGGAATGGGGTATTTCTGCGGAGGATGAGCGGCTGAACGTTACCGGTTCCGGAATCTCCATGGGGCATCCGGTGGGTGCCACTGGAGCGCGCATGGTGGTCACCGCAGCTCATGCGCTCGCACGTTCTGCCGATAAGTCCACGGCCTTGGTCACCATGTGCATCGGCGGCGGACAAGGCCTTGCTGCTGTGATTGCAAAGGAGGATTAAATGCTGTTGCACTCTGTCTCTTATGGCGATGGCGATGTCCCCGTCGTTTTCCTCGGCTCCATCGCTTCCACGACCGACATGTGGCTGCCTCAGCTCGATGCGCTGAGTGGCACCCGACGCGTTATCGCGCTCGACCACCGCGGGCATGGGAATTCTCCCGACCCTGCGCATACACCCGGTCAGACAACGTTTGAGGACCTCGTTGCTGACGTCCACGAAACCCTCGATGACCTGGGGGTTGGGGACTACGACGTGGTTGGCTTATCCCTCGGAGGGGCTTTAGCGCAGCATCTGGCTGCCACGGATCCCCGGGTCCGCCGAGCCGCGTTCCTGTGCACCGCCACCAGTTTTGGCGGCGAGAAGAAGTGGCGTGACCGCGCGGAGCTCACCCGCACGCAGGGAATGACCCCCATGGTGGATGCAGTGGTCGGACTGTGGGTGAGCACGGAGTTCTCGCAGACTCACCCAGCGACGACCGACTTCTACCGCCGCATGGTCGCCTCCACCCGAGGCTCCGGCTACGCCGAATGTGCGGAAGGGCTGGCCCGTTTTGATTCCACTCCGTTGCTGGGTGAGATCACCTGCCCCGTGCTGACGATTGCCGGTGATCAGGACGAGTCCACACCCCCGGCGGCGCTGGAGCAGATTGCCCGAGGCGTAGGCGGAGATTCACAGCAGGTCGTTGTCCAAGGCGGTCACGTGCCCACAGTGGAATCGGCTGACGCCGTGAATTCTGCCTTGAAGGAGTTCCTGACCAATTAGCTGAGTTGCGCGGTAAAGATTACCCCTTCACTGCGGGTATCCAGCTAGGGTTACTGAGGTCAATAACGAGATGACCACCGCAAATGATCACATTATTGCTATTTTTTCGGCGGTGGCCCTAGTACAAGGAGACGCCCCTCATGCCGAGCGCCTCAACTCTTAATGCCCGCGAACAACGACGCGTCGTCGCCGGCACCACCATCGGTACCGCCATTGAGTGGTACGACTACTTCCTTTATGCTGCCGTGGCCGGGCTGGTGTTCAAGCAGGTCATGTTCAGCCCCGAGATGTCACCTGGGCTGGCCACCATCGTCAGCTTTGCCTCGGTAGGCATCTCCTTCCTCTTCCGCCCCCTCGGCGCCTTTCTGGCCGGTTACTGCGCTGACCGATTCGGGCGCCGCGCAGTCCTGGTTGCCACGCTGCTCACCATGGGCATCGCCACGGTGATCATCGGCGTCCTGCCTACCTACGCCACCGCCGGCGCCGCTGCCCCGATCATGCTGATCATCCTGCGCATCCTGCAGGGAATTTCGGCTGGTGGAGAGTGGGGCGCGGCCGCGCTGCTCTCCGTCGAGCACGCCCCCGCCGGCAAGCGAGGCCTCTACGGTTCCGGCCCGCAGTTGGGCGCTCCTTTGGGCCTGCTGCTCTCCTCCGTGGTGTTGGCTCTGGTTAGCGCATTCACCACCGAAGAGACCTTTATGAGCTACGGGTGGCGCATCCCCTTCCTGCTGTCTGCAGTCTTGATCGTGGTCGGATTGTTCATCCGCCACAGCGTGGAGGAGTCTCCGGTCTACTCCACGATGGTCGAGCGCCCGGACACGGCTCCGGCAACCAACCCCATGGGCACCCTGTTGCGGCGGTTCCCCCTGGTGGTGCTCATCGCCTCGCTCGTGCTCGCGGCCAACACGGCTTCCGGCTATATGACCACCGGCGGCTTCATCCAGTCCTACGCTACGTCGAGCGCCGGGCTGGATCGAGGCGTGGTGTTGAGCGCTGTCGCCGCCTCCGCAGTGGGCTGGTCACTGTCCACCGTGGCTGCGGGCGTCATCTCGGACCGCATTGGACGCAAGAACACCTTCATCGTCGGGTTCATCGTCCAGCTCTTGGGCAACCTCGCCCTGTTCCCGCTCGTCAACACGGGCAACGCTGCGGCTTTCACTGCGGGACTCGTCATCATGTCTTTGGGCATCGGCCTGACCTACGGGCAGATCGCGGCCTACTACGCGGAGCTCTATCCCGCGCCCGTGCGCGCCAGCGGCGCTTCGATCACCTACGCACTGGCCTCGATCTTGGGCGGCGCCTTTGCCCCGACCATCGCTGCAGCGCTTACCCAATCCACGGGCGGAACCGCTGCAGTGACGGCGTACTTGGTGGCGATGACACTGATCGGCCTCGTGGCCACGCTGTGCCTGCGTGATCGCACCAACGTGGATCTGAGCCCCGACGCGGCTCAGGATCGTTCCATCCTTGCCTGGCACCACTAGGGCCAATCTCCTAGCCGTCGGGCTTGAATCAAATTGACCAAGCCCAACGCATTACACCCCTAAAGTGGTGAACTACTGCAGCGCAGAGAGCCCTCACCGGCTGCAGGGCATTGTACTGTCCGCTTCTCTGCGCTGCCGTCACGTATTTGTGGTGCTGCTTGAGCTCGCAGGGACCCGAACACGTGAAAGGTTCACCAAGGTATTCACCGTGGATATCCGCCGATTAATAGATACGACTCGCATGTCCGCGTACCAGTGGCTCATCATCGCCCTAGCCTGCTTTGTTAACGCCCTCGACGGCTACGACCTCGTCGCTATGGCGTTTACCTCCACCGCAGTGAGCGCAGAGCTTGGCCTTTCCGGCTCGCAGCTGGGCTGGCTATTTTCCTCGGCCCTGATTGGTATTGGTCTCGGCTCGATTTTCCTCGCCCCGCTTGCCGATCAGTTCGGGCGCAAGCAGCTCATCGTGGCCTCCTTGATCATCAATCTCGTGGGGCTCTCCCTAACCGTCGCGACGCCAAGCTTCTCCCTCCTGTTGCTGTTTCGCATCATCACCGGGATCGGTGTGGGCGGGATCCTCGCCTGCGTGACGGTTCTCACCAGCGAATTCTCCAACCTTCGCTACCGTGGACTGGCCATGAGCATCTACGCCTCCGGATACGGTCTGGGAGCCACTCTGTGTGGTGTGCTGTCCGCGCAGCTCATCCCCACGCAAGGGTGGCGCTCAATCTTTGTCGTAGGTGCGGCACTGACGCTCCTAGCGCTCGTTCTCACCCTGGCCATCATTCCGGAATCTCCGGAGACTTTGGCCAAGCGAGGTCAGCACGACCGCCTGACTCGACTTGTCCACCGCCTAGGCAAGGGTGAGGAACTTGCGGGCAGAACCCCCACCGTCCGCAGTCTCGCCGAGCAACCACGCGCCCGAGCCCGCGACGTGCTGCATTCCGATTTTGCGCGCGTCACCCTCGCGCTGTGGGCCGCATTCGGACTAATCACATTTGGGTTTAACTACGCGAACCAGTGGACTCCCAAGTTATTAACCGAGGCTGGTCTATCCGCGCAGCAAGGCATCGTCGGCGGCATCATGCTGTCCTTCGGTGGCACGCTCGGCTCCCTTTTGTACGGTGCGCTAACGACGCGTTTCGACGCCCGTCGCACCCTGATCACGTTCAGCCTCGGTTCGGCAGCCGTTCTGGTGGCCTTCATTTCCTCCACCCACATTCCACCGCTCATGCTCGCTCTCGGGGTTGCTGTGGGAATGCTTCTCAACGGCTGCATTACCGGGATGTACACGATCACGCCGCAGGCTTACCCCTTTGCGCTGCGCGCTACCGGCGTGGGCACAGCGATCGGCATTTCCCGGGTGGGTGCGGTGCTCGGGCCGCTGATCGTGGGATACCTGGTGGACGCAGGTTGGAACCCGCAGTCGCTGTATGTCGGAGCCGGCGTGGTTATGCTGGCCGCTGCGGCTGCGGTATGTGTGGCGCGCGCACCGCGGTAACCTCGGTTCGCGCATACGCTGCCACCGGACGAGAATTCAGCAGGGCATGTAACGCTTCGGCGTCGGGGGCGTCGATAAGCGCAAACTCGATGTTCGCCCCCACCGCATGCGTGAGCGTCCACCCCGCCGTATAGGCGCGGTCGCGTTCGAGCAGATCGGCGCGTACTTCCGGGTCAAGCGGCGGAAGGTCGACCTCGGTGCGGATGTGGAAGAACACTATTTCTCCTGCAAAACGTGAGCGAGTCGAGCAAGCTCGGCACGCAAACGGTCCCCGGAGTGCGTGCCTAGGCCCAGGACGATACCGGCGCGATTCGCCGACGACCAATACTGTCCCAGCCCTTGCACCCCAAAACCGTGCTTCCGTGCGCTATCGACGGCGCGTTGTTCCTCCGTGACATCAACGACGGCATGCAAACCCCCATCCATGGGGATTCCCTGTGGGAACAGTTCGTAAAAGACGGCGCGTCGACGCCCGTACTCTCGCCGCATACGGGCGGTGTGCCGACGCAACCCGTCCTCCCGAATGAAATGTGTGAGGGCATCCTGCACGATCCCGCTGACCGGGAGCAGGCGCTGACTGGCGCGCTGGAGCACGCTGGACGGGAGAATAAGATAGCCCACCCCCAAAGCGGGCGAGAGCGTCTTAGCAAACGATCCGATCATGGCCACCTGGCCGGAGGGATCGAGTGCCACCAGAGCAGGATGTGCTTTGCGCAGCTCGGAGTCGTAATCATCCTCTACGATGACGGCACCGGAGCGACGCGCCCAGCTCACCAGCTCAAATCGTCGGCGCGCGGACATCTGCTTACCCGTGGGGTACTGGTGATTGGGCGCAACCAAGACAATCGCCGGGTTCAGGCGCTCTAGCTCCTCGACGATGATCCCCTGGTCATCAACAGGGACGGGGAGGACCTCCCTCCCCAGTGCTGCCGGAACGGCATGCAACGTGGGAAACCCGGGATCCTCCGCCGCGACCGGACCAGGGATGCATCCCAACAACAGGGATAGTCCATCACGCGCGCCTGAAGTGATCAGAACTTCCGCGGGATCAACCTCTACCGACCGGGTCTGGCGAAGGTGCTGGGCGACGGCCTGGCGCAGCGCGAGTGACCCCGGCGCGGGGTAGCTCATGGGCTCAGCGGCTGCCCGCCGAAAAGCCGCGCGCCACAAAGTGGACGTGACCGCCTGGGCATCGGGGACTCCGGGAGTCAGGCTGAGCACGCGAGAGGGGGTTTCGGCAGGCTGCGCGGGCAGGTGCACGGATTTTGGGTGCAGGCTTTGCAGGTCAGGGTTGACCCGCGTGCCGGTAGGCGTGCTCTCGAGGTAGCCCTCTCCCACCAACTGCTCGTAGGCAGCGACCACGCTTCCGCGCGAGCACCCCCACTGGGAGGCAAGCACTCGGGTGGATTCCACGCGTTCACCCGGGGCTAACGTGCCCCGGGTGATACGTTCGCGCAGCTGGGTCGCGATTTCAGAGGGAATGGTCATCGTGGTGTCCGGCAGGAGGAATCAGCGAGAGTGTTCACCTCACTGTAGACGCCTCCGTGAACCGAACTGCTAGACGACCGCCGCCTCGCTCTCCTTCTTCTGCACCTCCGCGTACTTGCTTGCCTCTCGCTGCGCGGACTTGGGGCCCAGGATGGCTGCGAGCAGGGAGATGGCGATCAGCGCGGAGTAGAGCAGCTGCACCGGCAGGATGTTGTGACCGTCGGCTCCTACCAGGCGCACCGCGATCAGCGGCATGGAGCTGGAGATGAGGGAGCCTGCCATCTGGTAACCGAAGGAGATGCCGGTGAAGCGGACCTCGGGCGGGAAGAGGGTGGAGAGGTAACCGGATAGCGTGGCGTAATACAGCGAGTGGCCAAGGTAGGACAAGAGGATACCGATCACGATCATCATGGGATCCTGCGTGGCGATGAATCCCATCAGCGGGAAGGGTGCCACCACCAGGTAAATCGCCGTCCAGGCGATGTGTGCCTTGGCCACGCCGATTCGGTCAGCAATCAAGGCCGCGGTAGGAGTGAGGATCAGCTGGATCACCGCGCCGAACAACAGGGCGTTGAGGAAGAGCTGCTTGTCGATGTGAAGAGTGTTCGTTGCCCAGGCAAGAGCGAAGGTGCTGCGGAAGTACACACCCGAAACGGCGAAGCTAGCAAGGAACACCAGCAGGCTGGTCACCGGGAAGTGGCGCAGGACCTCGACCAATGGAGCCTTGCGCTTGGTCTTTGCAGCTCGCTTCTTTGCCTGCACGAACTCCGGATTTTCCTCAAGCTTGTTCCGGATGATGTAACCGACGAAGACGAGCACGGCAGACAGCAGGAACGGCACACGCCATCCCCAAGTGTACAAGACGTCGGAGTTACTCAGCGGCAGGAACACCAACGTGGACATGATGGTTCCCAGGGGTGCGCCGGCCTGAGACATCGAGGCTGCCAGCACCTTACGGTGCAAGGGCGCAGACTCGGAGGCAACCAGGACCGCGCCACCCCACTCGCCGCCCACGGAAAGACCCTGGATACAGCGCAGAATCAACAGGATGATCGGCGCCGCAATGCCGATGGTGTGGTAGGTCGGCAACAGGCCGATCGCCATTGTGGAGCCACCCATCATCACCAGCGTGATCATCAGCGAGGTATTGCGGCTGACGCGGTCTCCGATGTACCCGAAGAGGATGGCGCCGATCGGACGCAAGAGGAAGCCGATGGCAAAGGTGGCGAGCGACGAGGCGATCTTGACCGCCTCGTTGTCCCCGGGGAAGAACAGGTCTCCGAGAACGAGCGCGGCCGCCGTTCCGTAGATAAAGAAGTCGTACCACTCGATTGCTGAACCGGCTAGCGCGCCAAAGGCTGCGCGCCGGGCTTGTTTGGAGTCATTCCCCCGCACTGGTGCACCACTCGTCATTGGACGTCCCTTTCTCGTTCACCGGTCTCCTGGTTGAGAACCGGAACTCGATCCGTGCTTGGGTAGCATGCTACCCAGATAGTGAAGTGGGCCACAACTCGTTTGCAAAAGTATTTCAGGACATTTTTTGGAGCCTCGACCGACTCCCATGCACTGGTACAAAACTTCTTTATCTTTTTGGACTTTTTTTAGTCCACCTCGCTCGGCTTAAATCGAACCTCATGACTGAAACTTCTCAACCCACCCACGGTTCCCCTCTGGTCAAGCGCGGCCTGGCAGACATGCTCAAGGGCGGTGTGATCATGGACGTGGTCACCGCCGAGCAGGCCAAGATCGCCGAGGATGCTGGCGCTGTCGCGGTCATGGCTCTCGAGCGCGTCCCCGCAGACATCCGCGCCCAGGGCGGCGTGGCACGCATGTCCGACCCCGATCTCATCGACGGAATCATCGACGCCGTATCCATCCCGGTCATGGCCAAGGCCCGCATCGGCCACTTTGTGGAGGCCCAGATTCTGCAGGAGCTCGGCGTCGACTACATCGACGAGTCCGAGGTTCTCTCCCCCGCCGATTACGTCAACCACATCAACAAGCAGCCTTTCACGGTGCCGTTTGTCTGTGGTGCCACCAACCTGGGCGAGGCACTGCGTCGCATCGCCGAGGGCGCCGCCATGATCCGTTCGAAGGGTGAGGCCGGAACGGGCGATGTCTCCGAGGCAACCAAGCACATTCGCACGATCACCAGCGAGATTCGCGCTCTGTCAGCTCTGACCGACGACGAACTGTACGTGCGCGCCAAGGAGCTGCAGGCTCCCTATGACCTCGTCCGCGAAGTGGCTCGCGAGGGTCGCCTCCCCGTGGTGATGTTCACCGCTGGTGGCGTGGCCACCCCGGCCGATGCCGCCATGATGATGCAGCTGGGGGCTGATGGAGTCTTCGTCGGGTCCGGCATCTTCAAGTCTGGCGACCCTGCAGCCCGCGCCCGCGCTATCGTCCTCGCCACCGCGCAATACGACGACCCAGCGGCCATCGCGAAGGCCTCGCGTGGACTCGGCGAAGCTATGGTCGGTATCAACGTTGCCGACCTGCCCGCCCCTCACCGGTTGGCCGAGCGCGGATGGTAGTCGGCGTACTCGCCCTCCAAGGCGGCGTCGCCGAGCACCTCGACGTCCTCGAGTCACTGGGGTGTAGCACTCGTCGCGTCCGCCGGCCCGACGACTTTGTTGGCCTGGATGCTCTTGTACTCCCGGGAGGCGAATCCACTACCCTCTTGTCGCTTCTCGACGCCCTGGAGATGCGCGATCACCTCGCATCCGCATGCCAAACCATTCCGGTGCTGGGAACGTGTGCCGGTCTAATTCTGCTGTCTCGCTTGGGCGCTCTCGACGTTGATGTTGAGCGCAATGCCTTCGGCCGCCAAGTCGATAGTGCAGAGGCAACGTTGGACTGGGGTGAGGCGAAGGTGAAGGCCGCCTTTATACGCGCGCCCGCGGTGAGTCGCGTTGGCGAGGGTGTGCGTGTGATGTCCGAATTCGCGGGCCGCGTGGTGGGGGTGAAATCGGGGCGCCTCATCGGCGCGTCTTTTCACCCCGAACTCTGTGGCGATCCCACACTGCACCGGGAGCTGCTGGAGCTGGTGTAGCGCGGGTTCATCTCGCTCTTAACCGTCGAAGCTCGACCGGGGCGCTCCGATGCCTGGGTCGATCTTCTGGGGTTCGCCTGCACCCGGACGGATATCGATGCTGAAAACGTCCGTCGGCAGGTACACCGTGGCGCAAGCGTTGGGGATGTCCACCACTCCGGAGAAGCGACCCTCGATCGGAGCGGCGCCCAGCAGCAGGTAGGCCTGCTCCGGAGACCACCCAAAGGTGGTCAGGTACTCAATCGCATGCAGGCAAGCTCGTTGGTAGGCCAGCTGCGAGTCCAGGTAGCGCTGCTCACCGTCCAAGGTGACGGACGTGCCAGAAAACGCCAGCCACTGGCTGTGCTGTGGTTCAACGTTTCCAGGCATGAAGATGGCGTTCTCCTTCACGCCGTACTTCTCCATTCCTCCAGGAATGATGTCGACGTGGAGGTCGATAAAACCACCCATCTCGATTCCGCCACAGAAGGTGATCTCGCCGTCGCCCTGGGAAAAGTGCAGGTCGCCGACGGAGAAGTTCGCACCGTCCACGAACACTGGGTAAAACACGCGCGTTCCCTTGGACAGGTTCTTGATGTCCTGGTTGCCGCCGTTCTCACGCGGAGGAGCCGTGCGAGCACCCTCGCGAGCAATGCGCTCAAACTCCTCGCCTTCCAGGCTTCCCAGGATCGCTCCCTGCGGCTCCGGTGGCAGCGCCAATGGAGGTACACGGTCGGGGTCGGTGGCGATCAGCGCCGCTTCACGCTGGTTCCAAGTTTTAAGCAGCTGCGGGGAGGGTGCGGTACCCATCAGGCCGGGGTGGATAATGCCGGTGAATTCCACTCCGGGGATGTGCCTCGACGTGGCCTTTTGACCATTGAAATCCCATACCGCCTTGTAGGCGTCCGGGAACTGATCGGTGAGGAAGCTGCCGCCATTCTTCTTGGCGAAGATGCCGGTATATCCCCATCCCTGACCAGCGAGCGGCCCCTCTTCCTGCGGAATCGGGCCCACGTCCAAGATGTCAACGATGAGCAGGTCACCCGGCTTAGCCCCCTCCACGGCAAAGGGGCCCGAGAGAGTATGCACCGTGTTGAGTGGGGCATCTCGGATGTCGTCAGCGCTGTCGTCATTCTTGATCGCACCGTCGAACCATTCTCGACAATCGACGCGGAATGATTCACCGGGCTTGACCGTGTACACCGGAGGGATATCAGGGTGCCAACGGTTATGGCCGACCTTGTCATGGTCTGCAAAACGCGTGGATGAGTCGAGAGGAAAAACATTCTGGGGCATGAGAGCTCTCCTTCGAAGCGCCGCTAGGGCTTGGGTAGGTGGGAATGCAGCGGATTACGAGAAACAGGCGTGGGCCGCGCATTTCCAGCGCGCGGAATGGAGTTGACCACCGCCGGCTCATGCGCGGAGCGTGCCGCGTTGTCCATGGCCGCACTGATTCCGGGCTGGGAGGGAAGACTCCCAATGACGCTGACAACACGCTGCGCCCGCGAGCCGCAGTCCGGACAGTCGATTTCACGCTCGGCCGCCGACATCGACATCAGTCGCTCGTTGCGGTGACCATCCGGACACGCGAATTCATAAAAAGGCATGGCCTCACTCCGTTTAACCTGATGCATTCCAGAACCGTGTCACACACACTGCAGGCCAGTGACGTGCAACACAATTCCGACCCTATTCCTCAGAAGTTTCGAATTCCATACCTTTTAAAAAGGTCACCTCAAACCCTTGTCTCACACCCGGGACTCATCCCCCACATCGGTCCATTAGCTCTACAAACGCTACTTCCGTGTAAAGAAGTCGATTTTGTCCCAATCTGGAGTAAGACCAGTTCCCGGCCCCTGCGGAACCAGAACTTTTCCGCCCTGATAACGAATCTCTTCTTGAACATAATTTTCTTTTAGAAGCAGCGGGCCAAACAATTCAGTTCCAAAAGTCACCGCGGGAGTTGAGGCGGCAAAATGTAGCGAAGCCGCAGTACCGAAGGGCCCTTCAAGGGACGTCGCCCCATGGCAGGCCAGCCCCCCGGCCTCGGCAATGGCAGCGGTCTTCTTGGACTCAAGCAACCCACCCAACTTGGTGGTCTTGATCGCAATGACGTCCGCCGCCTGCGCCCGCACCACTCGCAACGCGTCCGCCGGAGAGCATACGGATTCATCAGCCATCACCGGCACCCCGACGCGAGCGGTCAGCTCGCGCAAAGTCTCCACGTCATCGGCGGGAGTGGGCTGCTCGAACAGCTCAACCCCGGCATCTCGCAGTTTTGGCAGATAGCGCAGCGCGGTGAGGCGGTCCCAGCGAGCGTTGACATCAATGCGATAGGACAAATCGTCATCTGTGTTCGCGATTAGTTCGGCGATTCGCACGCTATCCACGGCCGGGTCACCCGAACCCATCTTGAGCTTGAATGCTCGAGTTCCCATCGCTTCTCGACGCTCATTGACCTCCGCAATTGCCTCATCCAGGGGCAACACCCCCAGGGCCCACACGCAGTCAAGCTCGTTACGGAACTGGCCTCCGAGCAGGTGGGCCAGCGGCACATCGAGGGCGCGAGCCCAGGCGTCGAAAAGCGCAATCTCGAGCGCCGCCTTGGCAAAGCGCATGTTGGCGACGGACCGGTTCCAATCCTGTGCGATACCGGCCAGCTCGGTTACATCTCTGCCGAGGGTGGCCTGAGAAAGCTCGCCATCGACCATGACCTTCATAGTCTCGGCGTTCTCTCCTCCCCACCAGGCACCACCGGGGACGACGCCCTCTCCGAACCCAACGACACCACCGGCCAGGTGCACGCTCACCAGCAAGATGGGCTGCGCAGTGGCGGTGTAGGTGGCAAAGCCGTGGGGTCGAATAAGGGGAACGTCGAGGATGCGCGTCTCTATGCGGTCAATTGTCAGGTCGGACATGTGGGGATCTCCTTGAGGTTTGCAAGTGCGAAAGACCCCGCGGCCGCTGGCCAGAAAGTGGCCGGAGCGATAGCGGGGTGCTGGTGCGATCAACCGTGCACGTAGTGGGTTTAGTCTTCCTTGTCCAGGGCGAAGCTGTAGTTCACGGTGTTATTTCCGTTGTCATCCTGCTGCGGATCGAGGATCAGCTCTGGCTTGACCGCGGTTGCGACGTCGTTGTCCACCCAATCTCCACCACGGAAGTACAGCTGTGTGGTGATCTCGCGGTATCCCGGGTGCTTCACACGCAGGTGAAGGTGAGCGGGTCGCCAGGGGTGGCCTTCATAGGATGCGATGAACCAGCCGGTCGGGCCGTCGGTCGGGATCTGGTAGGGCGCCGGCTGCAGCGTCTTGATGCTGTACTCGCCGTTTTCATTGGTGACGATGGTTCCACGCAGGTTCCACTCAGGGATTCCCGGCGCGAACTGCGAGTAGTAGCCATCCTCATCCGCGTGCCACAGCTCAACGGTGGCCCCTCCGAGCCCATTGCCGTCGACGTCGGTGACCTGACCAGAGAAGATGAGCGGGGTGGCTTCGCGGTCCTTGTCCCGCATGGGCATTTCGGCGTTCCACTCCAGCTTGGGGGAATTTTCCACGTAGTAAGGGCCTTCGATGGACCCCTTCGTACCGGTGTAGCCCTTACGCTCGTAGTTCACCTTCTCAATCTCATGCTCTACAAACACGTCCAGCCACAATGGCCACTCGCCGTACTCTCCCACCTGAATGAGCCAGTTCTTGAGCACGCGGTACTCGTCGTAGGTCACCTGGTGCTTGTGAGCGATATCCTCGATGGCCTTAAACACGTCTTGGTAGATGGCAAATGCGCGCTCCGGTGAAGTGTCCGACTTCACCGCTTCGTGCTTGAACTTGTCGGTGGCGGCGTTTCCAGAGCCCTTTGCGCTCGGGTCGCCCTGCTCGGCAGAAAGATTGTGGAAAGTCATGGCCGTCTCCTCGGTGGCTATGTGGGGTCCAGCGGTGATTGACTTCGCTGGCTTATCTGGATTGTGTTCCAGGACACCCAACAATTTCAAGGACTCCCCAGGGTGCAGCCAGGGCCCCTCGCCGCGCACTTTCCGCCAATGTTTATGTTTGCCCTGTTCAGAGTGTTGTACCGATCAAAAATTCACAAAAACGACAATCGCCCCCTGGGCAAATCCTAGTGCTATCCCCAGGGCAAAACACCCTCAAATCCCCTACCCCCACAGGCATCGCAGAACACCCCGACCCCACAGATCGATCTTTTATCGCAGGTCAACGAGCATTTTTCCTTCAACTCCAGAAAAAGGAACGACTCTACCACGCAGTGGACATCGAACCCCTAATCACTCCTAGGCAGTTCCCTAGTGCGATACCGGCGCCCCCACGGCACCATGGCAACCATCCCTCACAAAACGTGAGAGGCGTCACCTTTATGCCCCAGGGCGGCGAGGAGCACATGCCTAGTTGTGTCCTCCTTAGCATCACACCCGAGCGAAACCGAAGGACGTGAATTTTCCATGACCAGCCCGACCGCCGATACTCGCGAGATCCTCGCCCGCGCTTTGGAAAACGACCCTGACTCAGGCGTGGTGCGCCTCAACCGCGAGATCTTCACCGACGAAGAGCTCTTTGAGCTGGAGATGAAGTACATCTTCGAGGGCAACTGGATTTTCTTGGCCCACGAGTCGCAGATCCCTAACAACGGCGACTACTTCACCACCAACATCGGCCGCCAACCAGTGGTGATCACCCGCTCGCGCGACGGTGAGCTCAACTGCCTCATCAACGCCTGCTCTCACCGTGGCGCCATGTTGTGTCGCAAGAAAGTGGACAACCGCACTACGCTCACGTGCCCATTCCACGGTTGGGTGTTCTCTAATGACGGCACCTTCCTCAAGGCCAAAGACGAGGCCAATGGTGCCTACCCGCAGAACTTCAACACCGAAGGTTCCCACAACCTGCGTCGCGTACCCAAGTTTGGGAACTACCGCGGTTTCCTCTTCGGTTCGCTCAACGACGACGTCGAGCCCCTCGAGGACTTCCTCGGAGATACCCGGGTGATCCTGGATATGCTCATCGACCAGTCGCCGGAGGGTCTCGAGGTGCTCAAAGGAACCTCTACCTACACCTTCGATGGCAACTGGAAGCTGCAGGCCGAGAACGGCGCCGATGGTTACCACGTCACCTCCGTGCATTGGAACTACGCCGCAACGACCTCGCGTCGCGGAACTGGCGAGTCAAAGAACGAGACCAAGGCCATGGACGCGGGGTCCTGGGGTGAAAAGCAAGGCGGATACTTCTCCTACCCAAACGGCCACCTCTTGTTGTGGCAGGAATGGGGCAACCCCCAGGACCGCCCGGTATATGACCGCCTCGACGAGCTCAAGGAGCTGCACGGCGAAGAGCGGGCCAACTTCATGGTCGGGGTTTCGCGCAACCTGTGCCTCTACCCCAACGTCTACGTGATGGATCAGTTCTCTACGCAGATCCGCCGCCTGGAACCGAAGTCCGTGGACAAGACCGAGGTGACCATCTATTGCATTGCACCCAAGGGCGAGTCTGCGGAGAACCGAGCCAACCGAATCCGCCAATACGAGGATTTCTTCAATGCCACCGGCATGGCTACCCCAGATGACCTGGAGGAGTTCCGCGCCTGCCAAAAGACCTACCAGGCCACATCCTTTGCTTGGAACGATATGACCCGTGGCCTGGGCCACCAGGTCGAGGGCCCGAGTGAGCGCGCACAAGCCCTGGGCATGAACGAAGTGTTGTCCTCTGGTGCTCGCACCGAGGACGAGGGCCTCTACCCCATTCAGCACACCTACTGGGAAAGCGTGATCGAGGCCGCCCTGGACGCCGAGGACGCCGACCTGGCCGCAGGCACCGACAAAAACCAGCGCAACGAGGCCGCCGCGGCCAAAGCCACCCAGGAATTTGCACGCCGCAAGGCCGCAGCACGGGCGGAACAGAGTGGATCCGATCAAGCAGCGGGCACTGGAGAGGTCGGCGCGAATGGCCGCCGTCGCCGCCGCCGTCGCAAAGCCTAAGAAAACCCTTCCCGTCCCCTCTGACCCAAGGAGCTCACATCATGACTGCGATCACCCGCGACGAAATCCTGGACTTTTTGTACAAGGAAAATAGGCTTCTCGACGACCGCCAGTTCGAGGAATGGCTCGACTGCTACCGCGAAGACGCCGAGTATTGGATGCCTGCCTGGGACGTAGACGATTCTCTGACGCAGGACCCGCACAATGAGATCTCACTGATCTACTACCCCAATCGAGCGGGCCTCGAGGACCGAGTGTTTCGCATCCGCACCGAGCGTTCCTCCGCAACGTCTATCCCGGATCCCCGTACAGGGCACAACTTAACCAACTTGGAGATTCTGCGACGACGCGAAAACGAAGTAGACGTCCGATACAACTGGATCAATTACTACTTCCGCTACAACATCACCGACCACTACTTTGGCACCACCTGGGTCACGCTCGATGTCAGTGGAGATGAGCCGAAGATCGCCAAGAAGAAGATCGTGCTGAAGAACGACTACATCCACCACGTCGTGGACATCTATCAGCTCTAAGTTCCTAGTTCGCGACCACACCCTAAGGAGGAACCGCGATGGCTCAGCCGCAGGTTGCCCTCACTTTTGAAGACGGGATCACCCGCTTCATTTCCATCGAGGAAGATCAAACCATCATCGATGCTGCCTACAAGGCACGCATCAATATCCCCTTCGACTGCCGCGACGGTGCCTGCGGCACGTGTAAAGCGTTCTGCGAGTCTGGTGAGTACGACGAAGGCGACTACATCGACGAGGCCATGACTGAGGATGAAGCCGAGGAAGGTTACATCCTGTGCTGTCAGACCTACCCGGTCGATGACATGGTCGTGCAGGTACCCATCACCTCGGCAGCTGCCAAGACTGGGGCATCGACGCTCATCGGAACCATCGTCGAACTCAACCGCCTGTCCGAGTCGACCGTGAAATTCGCCGTCAAGCTCGAAGAGCGCGAGAAGCTCGATTACCTGCCGGGCCAGTACATGAACATCGCCCCGCCGAATGCGGACTTTCACCGCTCGTATTCCTTCTCCTCCGGGCCATCAGATGACGTGGTCACGTTCCTGGTCAAGTACACCCCCGGCGGCAAGATGACCACCTATCTGACCGAGCGCGCACAGGTAGGCGACACACTCAACCTCACCGGACCAATGGGGTCGTTCTTCCTCCGTGAGCCATCCAAGCCCATTCTGCTGCTGGCCGGTGGTACCGGCCTGGCCCCCATCCTGGCGATCTTGGAGCGCCTGGCAGAGCTGCCTGAGTTTACCCAGCCCGTGCGCCTGATCTACGGCGCGACTTACAACCACGACATCGTGGAGATAGACAAACTCAACTCCTTCCAGGAAAAGTTGGCAGATTTTGAGTGGTTCAGCGTGCTCTCCGCTAAAGACGAGGAACATGAGCGGAAGGGATATGTCACCGACCACATCGACGTCCAGAAGCACCTGCATGACGGCGACGCCGATGTGTACCTTTGCGGTCCGCCGCCCATGGTGGAAGCTGTTCGGACGCATCTGAATCAACTGGATACCCCGCCCGCCAACTTCTACTACGAAAAATTCACGCCACAGGGCGGTAATGAAGGTAACGAGCGCAAGGTTGCCCCCACCGCCGAAACCACCGAGGCCGAGGGGTCCTTCCCACCCGGCCCCACGGTCAGCCGCGAGGTCACGGACACTGCTCGTCAGCTATCCGTGGTTGATGAGCAGGTGGAATCCGGCGAGATCCATACCGCTGTCAGCGCAGCGCAAGCTACCTTCGAGGCACTGAGCGCGCTCGAGGTCGGCGCTGCTGCCCTGGTGATTAACCTTCTGGATGAAGAGGATTTCACCGAAATGACCACACTGGCTCAGGAGACAAATAAGCATCTCAGTGGCAACGAATTGACTGATGCCGCATCCTATATCGCCGCTAATACGCGGTTCCACGAGTTCCTCTTCCGGCGCAGCGGAAATGAAGCCATGCTGCGGGCCTTCCAAGAGCTCAACACCGCCAAGGTGATGTCTGCTGACCTCAAGGACGGATCAGCGGTAGCCGACGGCATCGCAACCGATCACCTCGGATTCATTGAGGCGCTGCGCAACAAGGATCTGGTGGCGGTACGTGAGGTGGTAAACCGCCACACGGAAAAGGCTGTTGCGGCAATGACCTCGGCAATCGCCGATGACTCGGCCCAATCTCCGGCGAAGGAGGAGTAATGGCAGCAGCGCACACCTTTGGCCGCATGCCCGAGGGCGGAGGCATTGACCTCTCCCAAGAGCCCGCAATCTACTCACCTCAGCGCTTCGCCGGCCAGCGCGTACTCATCACTGGAGCGGCGCAAGGCATCGGCTTAGCCGTCGCTCACCGGATCGCTTACGAGGACGGTTCTGTCTTCCTGGTGGACCGAGCCGAGTTGGTCCATGACGTCGCAAAGCACTTGGCCGAGGCGGGAAAAGGCACGATCGGCTCCGCCACTGCCGACCTGGAGGCATTCGAGGGCGCGACTGCCATGATGGACGCCGCCATCGAGGCACTTGGTGGCATCGACGTCGCCATCAACGTGGTGGGGGGAACGATCTGGGCCAAGCCTTTCGAGGAATACGCACCAGAAGAAATCGAAAAGGAGGTCACCCGCTCGCTGATGACCACGCTGTGGTCCGTGCGCGCTGAGCTCCCCCACTTGATCAACGGTGGCGGGGGCACGATCGTGAATGTGTCCTCCGTAGCAACCCGCGGCATCAATCGGGTGCCCTACGCAGCGAGCAAGGGCGGAGTCAACGCCCTGACCGCTGCTCTTGCTCTCGAAGCCGCAGACAAGAACGTCCGCGTGGTGGCTACTGCTCCCGGTGGGACACTTGCCCCAGAACGTGCGGTCAAGCGCGGGCCCGGCCCCGAGTCCGAACAAGAGAAGGCCTGGTACCAGCAGATCGTCGACCAGACCATCGATTCCAGTCTGTTCAAACGTTACGGAACTCTGCAGGAGCAGGCCGGGCCTATTGCCTTCCTGGCTTCCCGCGAGGCGAGCTATGTGACCGGGTCCGTTCTTCCCGTGGCGGGCGGCGACCAGGGGTAAAACCCCCTTTCGGTGTGAGAACATACATATCGATGACTTCTCTATCCTCCAATCCCCGCCGTGTCTCGGGCTCTACCCTCAACCAGCTCACAGATGCGGTATCCAGTTTGGAGTCCGGTAACGGCACCTTGATCACAGTGACCGGCCCACACGGGTGTGGCAAGACGGAGCTGGTGAGTGACCTGGTGATGTCGTTACCGGGGTTTAGCGCCGTGCGCGTGGCTGCCCTATCGTGGCGCCGAGACAACGAACGAGGCGTGATCAACGCGCTGCTCGACCGCGCAGGCTCTGCGGAAACCGATCTTTCTCCGGCCTTTGACCAGCCCGGTTCTAGCGTCGTTCTCATCGTCGACGATGCCCATTGGTCCGATGAGCGATCACTCCAGCTGCTTGTGGAGGCCGTGCGCGGAGTGTGCTTTGGGCGTATCGCCGTAGTTCTTACGGCCCTGGACTCAGAGGATGGGGTTGGCGAGCCGTCGATAAGCCAGTTGAGAGAGCTCAGCGACCTCGATCTCGGGATGCCTCCCTTTGGGATTGAAGAGATCACCGCGTTTGCTTTGTCGCATGCCGGTGTCCACCTTTCCAGCTTTGCTGCACAGGAACTTCGCCAGCTCACCGGTGGCCGGCCCGGACCAATCAAACAGGTTCTCGACGCAGCCCCGGCCGACATCTGGCGACACCCCCACCCGCGCCTGCCCATCCCCCGCCCTTGGCTGGCTGCGCTCGAACGTAGACTGCGCCCCGTTAACCGCGACCTTGTGTGGCGCACGCTCGCGGCGGTGGCTGTTATGCCCGAGCCGTTTGTGGCCCCATCGGAGCTGGTCCTCGAGCTCAGCAATGCTGACCGGGTCGCGCTCGATGCCGCGTTTTCCGCGGGGATACTCGAGCGCATCGTCAACTCCCGCGAAGACGTGGTGGCATTTTGCAATCCCACTGACCGTGCCGTTGTGCGCGCTCACACCTCCCCCACGCAGGCCGCGCAGCTTCACCGAGCGGCGGCGGACTACTTCGATCGGTTGGGGGACGAGGATGCCCGGCTGACGCATGAGGCGCTGGGTTCCGAGCGTAACGACGCCGACATTGCCGACGCCTTAGCTCAGCGCGCCGAATCCCTGGGAGAGGCAGGTCGCTGGCGCTCGGCCTCGGCAGCCTTCGAGCTCTCCGCACGCACCGCGGTGGACAAGACCAAAGCCAAGCAGCGCCACTTGTCCAGCGTTGAGGCCCTGATCTCGGCGTCGGATATTCTGCAGGCCCAACGCAACATCACCTCGTTGGGGCACATGAGTGGTGATGCTCGTCTGTACTCCATGCGGGGGTATCTAGCCCTTCACGAAGGCCGCAAGTCCGAAGCCGTCGGCATGATCGACTTGGCGTGGCGCACGCTCGATGAGACGTCCAATCTCGACCCGCGCCTGCGAACCACCGTCGCCAGCCGGCAGGTACTGCTTTCACTGAGCGAGTGGGAGCCGGAAAAGCTCGTGTCCTGGGCCAACGTGACGGATCGTTGGGCGCCCCCGGGTTCAGCCGCACGAATTGAGTCGCAATACATTTCGATGATCGGCAAAGCCGCCGCGACTGGGCAACTGACCGTGGACGACCCGATTCCCGGGGAAACCCCCATCCTGGCGCTACGCAGGGACATGGCTGCTGGATGGTTAAACCTGGTGCACGACGACCCGATCTCCGCCCGCCAACGTCTCACCCGCAACGTAGATGTGGCCGATGGCGAAGGCAGCGAAAGAATTCGGCTCTGGATGGAGGGGTGGCTCGCGCGCAGCCTATTTTTGCTCGGAGAACTCTCAGCAGCCCAACGGGTAGTTGAGCGCGGGCTTGCTCGTGCCGAGCGCTTCGGCGTGCGCTTTCTCGAGCCCCTTTTGCTCTGGACGGGTTCCCAGGTGGCCGCCTTCCGGGGAGATCATGAGCTCGCTCGGGCCTATGCCAATCGCCTAACGATTAGCCAGGACTCCCTTATGATCCAGCGCATCCCCTCTGCCATGGCCCGGTTGCTCCTGGCTGGGCTGGAGTCTGACTCTGCCGCAACAATGCGGGCTGGTCGCACACTGATGAATATGGCTCTCACCCACGATATCGGCCAACCGGGTTTCTGGTTATGGGAGGACGTGTTTGCGCCGACGCTCATTGCCACTGGGCATTTCTCGGAGGCAGAGCAGATTATCGAGCGCGCACTCGAGCGCGCCGAAGGATCCGGCATCGAGTCTGTCCATGCGCGATTGGCAGGAAGCCAAGGCAGCCTGTATCTGCAACGCGGAGACACCGAGGTGGGCTTGCGGATCCTGGATGATGCCGTCGAGCAGGTCGAGGCGCTTCCTATCCCCGTCTACCAATCCCGTCTCCTCTACGAATACGGGCGAATTCTGCGGCGCCTAGGGCGGCGCCGGCGTGCCGACGAAACTCTTGCCCGCGCAGGCGAAATCTTTGCCGCCATGGAGGCCCACGAGTTCGTTGAACGCTGCAATCGCGAGCGCCGGGCCGGAGGCCTAGGTACGCGCACCTCCAGCGCCGATGGTCTGACACCGCAAGAGGAGGAGATCGCCAAGCTCGTGGCGGCCGGTGCCTCCAATCGCGAGGTGGCCACCGAGCTGTTTCTCTCCACCAAGACAGTGGAATATCACCTCACCCGCGTTTACCGAAAGCTTGGAGTGCGCACGCGCAATGAACTTCCGGGTGTGCTCGCAAGGCGCTAGGGCGCACGACGACGCCCGCCGCAGCCGAACTTAGTGGCGTGCAGGCGGGCGTCGAGAAGCGAGAAACTTTTAAGCGTTGAGCTTGCGGTACTCGAATACCTGGTCAACGATGCCGTACTCGACGGCTTCCTCAGCGGTGAGGATCTTGTCGCGGTCAGTGTCCTCGCGGACCTGCTCCGGGGTCTTGCCTGTGTGGCGCGCCAGGGTGGTCTCCATCTGGTGGCGCATGCGCTCGATCTCGGCGGCCTGGATCTCCAGGTCAGAGACCTGGCCCTGGGTGCCCTGGGTGGCGGGCTGGTGGATGAGCACGCGCGAATTCGGCAGCAGAGCGCGCTTGCCCGGTGCGCCCGCAGCGAGCAGCACAGCGGCGGCGGAGGCAGCCTGACCCAGGCAGACAGTCTGCACGTCCGGGCGGACGTACTGCATGGTGTCGTAGATAGCCATCAACGCGGTGAACGATCCACCGGGAGAGTTGATGTACATGGTGATGTCCCGGTCCGGGTCCTGGGACTCGAGCACCAGCAGCTGCGCCATAATGTCATTTGCCGAGGTGTCATCGACCTGAGTGCCCAGGAAGATGATGCGCTCCTCAAAGAGCTTGGAGTACGGGTTGGTCTCCTTGGTTCCGTACGAGGACTGCTCAACGAAGGACGGCAGAACGTAGCGGGATTGGGGCATCTGTGCGTTATTCATAGTCATTTCTCCTAACAATCCCTTAGTTGCTGATGTCACCGTGAGCGTGGGTAATAACGTGATCGACGATGCCGTATTCCTTAGCCTGCTGAGCATTGAACCAGCGGTCGCGATCAGAGTCCTTGGTGATCTGCTCGAAGGTCTGGCCGGTGTGCTCGGCGATCAGCTCGGCCATCTCGCGCTTGGTCTGGGCGAACTGCTCAGCCTGGATAGAGATGTCAGCTGCGGTACCGCCAATGCCAGCGGACGGCTGGTGCATCATGATGCGGGCGTGGGGCAGGGCAAAGCGCTTGCCCTTAGTTCCGCCAGAAAGCAGGAACTGACCCATGGATGCTGCCAGGCCCATGCCGTAGGTGGCGATGTCGCACGGGGAGTACTTCATGGTGTCGTAAATAGCCATGCCCGCGGTGACCGATCCACCCGGGGAGTTGATGTAAAGCGAGATGTCGCGGGTGGGATCCTCTGCCGAAAGCAACAAGATCTGCGCGCACAGCTTGTTAGCGATCTCGTCATCGACCTGCTGGCCGAGGAAAATGATGCGTTCGCGCAGCAGGCGCTCGTACACCGAGTCGCCGAGATTCATGCCGCTAGCAGCTGACGACATCAACGAGTCGTTCCGTGAAGTCATTAGGGGTACTCCTCATAACTGGATAGTTCTGCTTTTGTCTTACCTCTGGTGCAACCCTACTAGTGGCACCAGACATTCCGCCGTTGTGTTCGCTCTCAGCGTTGATAGGCAAAACGCCTAGCACGGCGGGGAAATCCCGCCAGCTAGGCGCTTAGTTTCACGTGCCTTAGGAGATTAGCTCTCCCCGGAGGCGTCCTCGTCCTCGTCCTCGCCGAAGAACTCGGTCTGGTCGATGGCGTTGCCCTCGCTGTCCTTGACACTCACGCGGCAGATAGCGGCGGCCAGAGCCTTGCCACGGCGCACGTCTGCAAACAGGTTGCCGATCTGGTTGGCCTGCTGCAGCTGCTGGATGAACTGGTTCGGGTCCATGCCGTAGGACTGAGCGGTGAACAGGATGTGGTCGGTCAGCTCCTGCTGGGAGACCTGCGGATCCTCTTCATCGGCAACGGCGTCCAGGAACAGCTGGGTACGCACGGACTCCTCAGCCTGAGCGCGGGTGTTCTTGTCGAACTCCTCGCGGTTGGTGCCCTGGGCCTCCAGCAGCTTGGCCAGAGCGGACTCGTCGTGAGCCATCTGACCCATCACCTGGTGCATCTGAGCGTGGACCTGATCCTCGACCACGGACTCCGGCAGAGCGAACTCGCTCTTGGCCAGGGCTGCCTTGAGAACCTCGTCGCGGATGTCGCCAGCCTGCTGGGCCTTCTTGCGCTCCTCGAGCTGGGTCTTGGTGTTCTCGCGCAGCTCGTCAGCGGTGTCGAACTCGGAGGCTTCCTGGGCGAACTCGTCGTCCAGATCCGGCAGCTTACGCTCCTTGGTCTGCTGGACGTGAACCTTGATGGTGGCTTCCTTGCCAGCGTGCTCACCGGAAACGAGCTCAGCGGTGAACTCGTTGTCCTCGCCGGTCTTCATGCCACGCAGGGCGGTGTCCAGGCCCTTGATCAGGTCGTCGGAGCCGACCTCGTAGGACAGACCCTCGGTGGAGGCCTCTTCAACCTTCTCGCCGTCGATCTCTGCGGTCAGGTCGATGATGGCGAAGTCGCCCGTCTTCAGCTTGCGCTTGGTGTCCTTGAGCTCACCGAAGCGAGCACGCAGGTTCTCCAGCTCCTTCTCCACGTCCTCGTCGGACACGGACACTGCGTCAACGGTGACCTCGAGGTCGGAGAAGTCCGGAACGGAGATCTCCGGGCGAACGTCAACCTCAGCGGTGAACTCGACGAACTCGTTGTCTTCGATCTTGGAGATGTCCACCTGCGGCTGGCCGATGACCTTGAGGTCGTTCTCCTCGCATGCCTGCTGGTAGCGGGTCGGCAGCATGTCGTTGACGACCTGCTCCAGAATCGGGCCACGGCCAAAGCGGGCGTCGATCAGCTGACGCGGAGCCTTACCCTTACGGAATCCGGGGATGTTGACCTGCTGAGCGATAGCCTTGTAGGCGTTGTCGATCTCCGGCTTGAGCTCGTCAAACGGCACGTTGACGGTAAGCTTCACGCGAGTGTCGTTGAGCTTCTCCACGGAAGTCTGCACGAGTTTCATCTCCTGGTTAGTAAGAGGTTTTTGTAAAACGGGACCGCGCCGCGCGCGGTCCCATACGTCGGGGCGACAGGATTTGAACCTGCGACCCCCTGCTCCCAAAGCAGGTGCGCTACCAAGCTGCGCCACGCCCCGTTTGGCAATCCATGCCGGATTACCGATTTGCCACTCTACCGGTAGTCCCATTCAGGGATGCAATTTGGGTCCCTTTAAAGATCACAGAACGCACGCTATAGGTCGCAGCACGCCCCTTCAAACATTCTCAAGCGCACAAAACGCGGGTTAAGTAGCAGAAAGTGTGTCTGATCCTCCGCGTTCACCCTGATAGGACCGTATAAATCGCCCAGATATAAGGCCCTAGA
>NZ_VDHJ01000011.1 GCF_006334925.1 Corynebacterium tapiri
GCTGGGCCTGCTGAGCAGGTGGGTATCAATCTTGTGGGGGTGCAGTGACTCCAAACAGGTTGACATCCACCGTCGTGCAGAATTTTGCACTCGTAAGGGTGCGCGCGGGCACCCCGCGCCACCCAACAACCAGCGCGGAAAACTTACCCTCGGCGGCGGATAGAGCGCTCGGCGGGGGCGTCGTTACGCGAAGTCTCGCCGTACAGGCCCTCGCGGCGGGAGATGCGGCCGAGTCGCTGGGCGGTAATCGGGCTGGTCATCAGGGCGAAGATGACGAGGAGGGCGAGCATGCCCATGTCGCCACGCTCGGAGATCGAGAACTGTTCGGAGCCGGTAACGCGGATGACGGTTCCTAGGATCACCAGGATCAGGCCGGTGGTCTGGGGTTTGGTGATGGCGTGGACGCGGGACATCGTGTCGCGGAAGCGGACCACGCCGATGGCGGCCGAGAAGACGAAGAACGCGCCGATGGTGAGCAGGATTAGGGAGATGATGTCGGTAGCAAGACTCATTGGGCACCGTCCCTCTTGCGGAATCGTGCGACGGAAATGGAGGAGATGAAGCCGAGCAGGGCGACCACGAGCATGGCGTTGACCACGGTGGTGTCCAGGGTCCAGCAGATGAACACGCCCAGGGCGCATTGGAGCATGGCGACGAACCCGTCGAGGCCCACGATGCGGTCCATGGAGTCGGGGCCGACGACGATGCGCCAGACCACGATGATCATCGCCACGGCGATGAGCAGGGCGGGGATGAGCAGGAGCAGGTTGTAGAGGTCGGGATTCATGAGACCTTCTCAAAGATGTCGATCATGGCGCGCTCGAGGCGGGCTACGGAGGCGATCTCCCGCTCGAGGGCGGCGGGAGTGCCGGCGTCCAGGAAGTGGATGGTGAGCATGCGGTTGGCCACATCGATGTCGGTGATCGCGCCGCCGGGCTGCAGGTTGTAGGCGACGGTGGCGAGGTAAAGCACCAGCTCGTTGGACACACGCATGGGCACGCGGACGATGGCGGTGGTCGGGGGATCGGCTGGTCGCAACGCCAGCCACGCGACCTTCACCGAGGCCACCGCGAGCTCACCCAGCCAGCGGAAGATGAACACCACCAGCCGGCCCCAGCTAATGCTCAGCCCGCCGGTCGGCATGGCGGGCAGCGGCAGTCCCAGGACGATGAGCAGGCCGACGCCGATGCCGGCGAAGAGGTTGGCCCAGGTGATCTCGCCCATGAGCAGGCACCACATGATCACGATCCACAGGATGAAGCCTGGGCGCAGTCGGTTTCGGATGCGCGAGATCATTTCGTGGTACCTCCCGGGGTGTTGAGCTCGCCGCCCTCGTTGTTATCCAACGTGCCGGCGCGCTCGTCGATGGCGTCGGTGCCGTCGTCGAGACGCTCGGGGTCGAGCGTGCGGCCGGGTTCGCGGTAGTGCGTGCCCAGCACGGAGGTGCGGTAGATCTCCGGGTTTTGGGCGCTGGCGGCGGCGCGGTCGGTCACGGCGGCCAGCGGGCCGGCCACCAGGGTGATCGCGCAGGAGACTGCTACCAGGGTCAGGGTGGAGGCGAGCATGCCGAAGGGCATGCGGCCGACGTCGTCACGCTCGGTGAATTCGACCTCGTCGGTGACGTCCGCCAGCGGGGCCGGGCGCGCCATGGCCAGCGAGCCTTCCGGCGCATCCTTGCGGTCGCGCCAGAAGCCCTTGGACCAGACCAGCACCATGACGTAGAGGGTGAGCAGCGAGGTCGCTACGGCGCCGGCAACCAAGACCCAGGAGAGCCAGGTTCCGTGTTGAGCGGCGGCGTCGAGAAGCATGATCTTGCCCAGGAAGCCGGAGAACGGCGGGATGCCGCCGAGGTTGATGGCGGGGATCAGGTAGAGCGCGGCGATCAGCGGTGCGGTGTAGAGCAGGGAGCCGAGGCGGCGTAGCGACGACGTCCCGGCCTGCCGCTCGATAAGACCAACCACGAGGAACAGGGCCGTCTGCACGAGGATGTGGTGCACCGCGTAGAAGATGGCGCCGCCGAGGCCTTCCTCGTTGCCCAGGCCGATGCCGAAGATCATGTAGCCGATGTGGCTGACCAGGGTGAAGGAGAGCAGACGCTTGATGTCCGTCTGCGCCATCGCACCCAGGATGCCGATGACCATCGTGGCCAGCGCGACCCACAAGAAGAGGCCGTCGAAGAAGTCGGTGAGAAACACCGAGGAGCGCATGCGGATGATCGAGTAGACACCCACCTTGGTCAACAGGCCGGCGAAGATGGCGGTGACCAGTGAGGGGGCGGTGGGGTAGGAGTCGGGAAGCCAGGCATCCAGCGGGACCACGGCGGCCTTGATGCCAAAGGCCACCAGGAGGGTGCCAAAGATGGCGGCGCGGGTGCCGTCGGGCACGTCCTCCATGCGGATACCAATCTGCGCCATGTTCACCGTGCCCACCGCGGCGTAGACGCCTGCGATGGCCAGCAAGAAGATCATGGAGGAGACCATGGAGACGACCACGTAGCCAATACCGGCGCGCACACGACCCGGCGAGGCGCCCAGCGTGAGCAGCACATAAGAAGCCACCAGGAAGACCTCGAAGCCGACGTAGAGGTTGAACAGGTCGCCGGCGAGGAAGGAGAGGTTCACGCCCATGGTCAGCAGCAGGTAGGTCGGCTGGAACACGGCCACCGGCTCCTCGTTCTGGCCGTCGCGCACGCCCTGGGCGATGGCGAACCACATCACGCAGAACAACACGATCGAGCTGACGGCCAGCATGAGGGTGGCCAGGCGGTCGGCCACCAGCGTGATGCCCACGGGCGCATCCCAGCCACCCATCTGCAGGGTCTGAATGCCTTCCACGTCGGCCACCAGCACCAACGTGAGGTTGAGCACCAGCAGCAGGCCGAGCGTGAGCAGCGAGACGGCGCGCTGGACGTGCACCCAGTGCGCGGTCAGCAGCGCAATCGCGGCACCGACGGCGGGCAGCAGGATCGGCAGGGGAAGCAGCCAGGGCACCAGCGGCATGACCCAGGCGATGAAGTCGTACACGGCATTAGTCATCGTCGTTGGCCCCCTTCAGCGGTCCCTCGAAGGATTGCGGGCCGAAACTGTCGCCCGAGCGGGTGGGGCGGCCGGTCTCCGGGTCGTCGGAGGCGTCATGATCCGGCGCGGCCGAGGCCAGGCTGGAACGGGCGGCGATGGCGATGGCGGTGTCCTCTGCGTCGGTTTCCACGATGTCGGCGGTGCGGTAGCGGTACTGGCGGTAGATCAGCGCGAGAATGAACGCGGTCAGCGCCATGGAGATCACGATCGCCGTCAGGATCATCGCCTGCGCCAGCGGGTCGGCGATCTCGGGGCCGTAGTGCTCGTTGTCGCGGTTCATGATCGGCGGCGAGCCCGCCGCACCGCCGGACTGGAGGATGAGCAGGTTGGCGCCGTTGCCCAGGAGCAGCAGGCCCATGAGGATGCGGGTGAGCACCTTGTCCAGGATGAGGTACACACCGCACGCCACGAGTGCGCCCGCGGCGAGAAGGAGGACGAGGTTGGCTTCCATGGTCTAGTCGTCCCTTCGTTGGGTGCGGGTGGTCGAGTCGTGCGGGGAGGCGTCGTCCGGCTCGGTGGGATCCAGCGAGACGGTCTGCTTGCCGCGCGGGGTGGAGGGCAGGGGTCCCTGAGCGGGCGCTTCGGGCCCGGCCATGCGCTGCCCGGCGCGCAACGCTTCTCGACGCCTGTGGTGAGCAGCTCGTGCCAGCGAACGTGCCCGGTCGCGGGCGCGCTGCTTGCGCATCTCTTCCTCGTAGTCGAGCTGGCCGCCCATGGAATCCAGGATGTGCTTGATCAGGCCGACGACGATGATGTAGACGCCGGCGTCGAACACCAGCGCGGACGGCAGCGAGAAGTAGCCGATGAGCGGCAGCTCGGTGGAGTAGTAGTAGCTAGTCAGCGGGGGATCGCCCAGCAGCATGGGGCCGATGGCCGCTGCGGCCGAGATGATCAGGCCCACGCCCAGCATCTTGCCGGCGTCCACCGGCAGGGTTTCCTCCAGCTCGGCGCGGCCGCCGGCGAGGTAGCGCAGCGTGATCGCGAGTGCGGCGACCAGGCCACCGGCGAAGCCGCCGCCGGGCGCGTTGTGGCCGGCGAAGAAGAAGTAGAGCGAGAGCACCATCATGGAGGGGAACAGGATGCGGGTAGCAATGTCCACCATGATCGAGCGGTTCAGGGCGCGCTCCGGCTCGATGTCCGCGGCCAGCCAGCGGCGCCCCTCGGAGCGCAGCACCGGGCGGCGCGAGGGCCGGGCGAAGGAGCGGTTGCGGTAGATCAGGGAGGCCACGCCGGTGGCGGCGATGACCAGCACCGAGATTTCGCCAAAGGTATCCATGGCGCGCAGGTCCACCAGCAGCACGTTGACCGCGTTGGCGCCGTGGCCGATGTTCTCGGCCAGCTCGGGCATGTACACGCTCACCGGGGTGGCGGTGCGCGCGTTGATGGCAAACATGGTGACCACGGTGGCGCTTAAGCCCACGGCCACGGCCAGCCAGGCGCGCAGGCGGTTGGAGTCGCCGGAGGCCTTGAGGTTGGCGGTGGTGGGCAGCTTACGCAGGATGAGCATGAACACGGCGACGGAGATCGTCTCCACCAGCGCCTGGGTCAGAGCCAGGTCGGGTGCGCCGTGCAGCGCGAAGAGGGTGGCCATGCCGTAGCCGGTCACGCCGACCATCACCACAGCGGACAGGCGGTTGCCCAGGGTGGTGGCGGTCACCGCGGCCACGATGATGACAAAGGCCACGACCGCCTGCCAGGGGGTGTCCCAGAGGATCATGCGGACGTCGTTACGCTCCCCCAGCAGCAGCGAGATCACCGGCAGCAGAATGAGCACGATGAAGATCACGCCCAGGTTGGTGGTCAGCGAGCCGCGCTGGGTGGAGGCGGTCAGCTTCATGGAGATCACGCGCAGGAAGTGCAGGACGCGGTCGTAGGCGTGGTCGGCCGAGCCGAGCGCGGGGTATTCGAACTGCGCCTTGGCCACCACCGCGCGCTGCCAGTACATGACTGCGCCGGCGGCCAGGATGAAGGCGGTCAGCGCCAGCGGGATGGTGAAGCCGTGCCACAGCGCCAGGTGGGTGGCCTTTTCGCCTTCGGCAAGCGGGGCGACGGCATCCAGGTGCTGGGTCACCGCGTGATCCAGCGGGGCGGGCCACAGGCCCAGCAGCACGGTGGTCAGGGTGAGCACCAGGGGAGCCAGCCACAGGGTAGGCCCGACAGAATGCATCTTCTCCACGGCCTCGGAGGTCTGGCCATCCTTGGTGGCCAGCGCGCCGAAGAGCAGGTAGAGCGTGTAGGCCATCGTGAGTACCGAGCCGATCACCAGGCCCACCAGCAGGAGGTTGCCGGGCATGCCCACCAGCAGTTCCTCGTGCAGCACGGTGGTCAGCGCGGACTCCTTGGCTATGAATCCCAAGAACGGTGGCACGCCCGCCATGGACAGGCCGGAGACGATGGCCAGCCCGGCCAGGAGCGGCTGCTTGCGGCCCAGGCCGGAGAGCTTGCGGATGTCACGGGTGCCGGTGCAGTGGTCGATCACGCCGACGATCATGAACAGCGCGGCCTTGAACAGGGAGTGCGCAAAGGTCAGCGCCAGGCCAGCCTGCAGGGCATCGCGCGAGCCAATGGAGATCACCGAGACGATAAAGCCCAGCTGGGAGACGGTGCCGTAGGCCAGGATGAGCTTGAGGTCCTTTTGCTTCAGCGCCATCCAGCCGCCGAGCAGCATGGTGAACACGCCCAGCGAGATGACCACCAGGTGCCAGCCGGCCACGGTGTTAAAGCTGGGGCTGAGGCGCGCGACCAGGTAGATGCCGGCCTTGACCATCGCTGCGGAGTGCAGGTAGGCCGAGACCGGGGTCGGGGCGGCCATCGCGCCGGGTAGCCAGAAGTGCGCCGGGGCGATCGCGGACTTGGACAGCGCGCCAGCCAGGATGAGCACCACGGCCGGGAAGATGTAGGGGGTATCGCGCCAAGTGTCTATCGCCGCGATGTCGCTAAGCGTCCATGCCCCTGAGGTGGTGCCCAGCAGGATGATGCCCACCAGCATGGCCAGGCCACCCAGGGTGGTCACCATCAGGGCCTGGCCGGCGGAACGTCTGGAGGAAGCGCGCTCGCCGTAGTAGCCGACGAGCATGAAGGAGAGCACCGAGGTGATCTCCCAGAACACGTACATCAGCAGCAGGTTGTTGGAGATGACCAGGCCGTACATGACGCCGGCGAACCCGATGAGCTCGGTGCCAAACTTGGCCAGGCGCATGGGGTTGGAGTCGAAGTAACCCCAGCAGTAGAACAGCACGAGGGCGCCGACTCCCAGGATGATCAGCCCGAACAGTCCGGAGAGGGAGTCGAGGCGGAAGTCCAGGTTGAGGTGGGCCGAGGGCATCCACTCCACGGAGGTACTTAAGGCACCCCCATCGGCGAAGGTGCCCGCAGAAAACTGCAGCAGCAACCACACAAAGCCCGCTGCGGGGACGAGCGCGAGCAGCGCGAAGGCTGCGCGGCCCATCACCCGGATCAGCGGGGCGGCGAGGATGGTTGCGCCACACAGGGCGAAAAGGAGGAAGATCACGGCGCTAAGGCTCACCCCTTGGGAGATCGGCGTCTTTGACATGGCGGCGCGTTATCCCAGGCCAAGCGGGCGCGATCTTCTCACACGCCACGCACAGGCGTGGCTAACATGTGTCCCACTCTAGTCATAAGCCACGGTGGTGTAAAAGTTACTCCGTATTATATGGGGCGCGTGCGCGCCTCGCTCGCTTCTCGACGCCCCGGCTTACCTACTTGCCAAAGCGCAGCAGGAACAGCGCCTCGGCCGCAGCGATGGAGACGATCTCCTCGGGATCCACCGACTCGTTGGGGGAGTGGATGGTGGCCAGCGGCTCCTCGACGCCGTAGAGCGCGATCGCGGCATTCGGGTGAGCGGACTGCAGCACGGCGGTCAGCGGGATGGAGGCACCGCTGCCGATGAAGCCGACCTTCTCGGCGCCCTCCAGACCGTAGGCCTCAGCCAGGCACTGGGTGAGCAACTGGGTGGACTCGCCCTCGGTGTCGGTGGAGAAATGCGGGTTGACGTCAAACACATTGGTTTCCACCTGCGCGTTGAACGGCACGTGTGCCTTGAGGTGGGCAGCCAGCTTGTCCGCGGTGTCCTGCGGATCCAGGCCCACGGGCACACGCAGGTTGATGCGCGCACTGGCGGTAGCAGGCACGGCGTTGAGGGATTCGGCCACCGGGGTGGAGGTAAAGCCGGTCACGGTCACGGCCGGACGTGCCCAGACGAGGTCGGCGATCTTGTCGTCCTCGGTTCCTACGAGCTCCACGCCGTCGAGCACGCTGGCGTCGGTGCGGAAGGTGTCCACGTCGTAAGCCTCGCCAGACCAAACGCCGGTGGTGTCCACGCCGTCGATAACGGTGCGACCGGCGTCGTCGCGAAGCGAATCGAGCGCGCGGATGAGTGCGGCCACGGCGTCCGGGGCGCCGCCACCGAAGCTGCCGGAGTGCACCGGGGTTTTCAGCGTGTTCACGGTGATGTCCACCTGGGCACCGCCGCGCAGGCTGGTGGTCAGGGTGGGCTCGCCGACGGCGGCGTTACCGGTATCGGCGATAAGGATGACGTCGGCGGCAAAGAGTTCGGGGCGCTCGGAGATGAGGTTGTCTAGGCCGGCGCCGCCGCGCTCCTCGGAACCCTCGATGAGCACGGTGAGGTTCACACTCGGGCCACCGGCGGCCTCGACGGCACGCAGGGCGGCCAGGTGCATCACCAGGTTGCCCTTGCAGTCGGCGGCGCCGCGGGCGTACCAGCGGCCCTCGCGCTCGGTGAGGGTGAGCGGGTCGGAGATCCAGGCGTCGCGGTCGCCGACGGGAACGACGTCGTAATGCGAGTAGAGCAGCACGGTCGGGGCGTTCTCGGAGACGTCGCGGGTGCCGATCACCGTCGTCGAGCCGTCCGACGTCGGGTACTGCTCCACCTCGAGGCCGGCGCTTTCCAGGGCGCTGACTACCCAGTCGCGGGCCTGCGCGCAGTCCTGCTCCAGGCCGGGCTCGTTATGCACGGAGTTGAAGGAGCAGACCTCGGAGAGATCCTGGAAGATGCGCTCGCGGTCGCCGGCGACGTGGGAGCGAATGGAATCAGTAGTTGCGTCAGTCATAGACGCCAAGGGTACGCCCCTTCGTTCTTGCACTCACTAGTCTCGACTGCTAAAAATGGCCCTAGCACTTAGACCCCTACAGTGCCAGATGCTTCCGAGGGTGAGGCTGGACAAAGTCACACTCGCCAGCCGTGCCGTCGCGGGCGCCTCGCGGGAGCGGACGTTTGCACCGAGTGTCGTCCTTTAATCACGTCACAGACAAACAAGGAGCTACACAGAACTTATGTCCAAGATCATTGCTTTTGACGAGGAAGCACGCCGCGGCCTCGAAAAGGGTCTGAACACCCTGGCAGATGCCGTTAAGGTCACCCTGGGCCCGAAGGGTCGCAACGTCGTTCTGGAGAAGTCCTGGGGCGCGCCGACCATTACTAACGACGGCGTTTCCATCGCCAAGGAGATCGAGCTCGAGGATCCCTACGAGAAGATCGGCGCCGAGCTGGTCAAGGAAGTAGCCAAGAAGACCGACGACGTCGCCGGTGACGGCACCACCACCGCTACCGTTCTGGCTCAGGCACTGGTGTCCGAGGGCCTGCGCAACGTGGCCGCCGGCTCCAACCCGATGGGCATCAAGCGCGGCATCGAGGCCGCCACCGAGAAGGTGCGCGACTCCCTGCTGTCCGGCGCCAAGGAGGTCGAGACCGAGGAGCAGATCGCGCAGACCGCTGGCATCTCGGCTGCTGACCCGGAGATCGGCAAGCAGATCGCTCGCGCCATGTACGCCGTGGGCAACGGCTCCGTGAACAAGGACTCCGTAATCACCGTCGAGGAGTCCAACACCTTCGGCGTGGACCTCGAGGTCACCGAGGGCATGCGCTTTGACAAGGGCTACATCTCCGGTTACTTCGCCACCGACGTGGAGCGCCAGGAGGCCGTCCTGGAGGACCCGTACGTGCTGCTGGTCTCCTCCAAGATCTCCAACATCAAGGACCTGCTGCCCCTGCTGGAGCAGGTCATGCAGTCCGGCAAGCCGCTGCTGATCATCGCCGAGGACGTCGAGGGCGAGGCCCTGTCCACCCTCGTGGTCAACAAGATTCGCGGCACCTTCAAGTCCGTCGCCGTGAAGGCCCCGGGCTTCGGTGACCGCCGCAAGGCTCAGCTGCAGGACATGGCCATCCTTACCGGCGGCCAGGTCATCTCCGAGGAGGTGGGCCTCAACCTCGAGACCGCCGACCTCTCCCTGCTGGGTTCCGCCCGCAAGGTCGTGGTGACCAAGGACGAGACCACCATCGTGCAGGGTGGCGGCTCCGCCGAGCAGATCGAGGGTCGCGTGAAGCAGATCCGCGCCGAGATCGAGAACTCCGACTCCGAGTACGACCGCGAGAAGCTGCAGGAGCGCTTGGCCAAGCTGGCCGGCGGCGTGGCTGTGCTCAAGGTCGGCGCTGCCACCGAGGTGGAGCTCAAGGAGCGCAAGCACCGCATCGAGGACGCCGTGCGTAACGCCAAGGCTGCCGTTGAGGAGGGCATCGTCCCCGGTGGTGGAGTTGCTCTGCTGCAGGCCGCCAAGGTCCTGGAGGACAACCTGGGCCTGTCCGGCGACGAGGCTACCGGCGTGAAGATCGTCCGCGAGGCTCTGTCCGCTCCGCTGAAGCAGATCGCCTTCAACGCTGGCCTGGAGCCGGGTGTGGTGGCCGACAAGGTGGCTAACCTCCCGGCTGGCGAGGGCCTGAACGCCGCTACCGGCGAGTACGTGGACATGATGTCCAACGGCATCCTGGATCCGGCTAAGGTGACCCGCTCTGCTCTGCAGAACGCCGCCTCCATCGCCGCCCTCTTCCTCACCACCGAGGCTGTGGTGGCCGACAAGCCGCAGCCGGCTGGCGCTGCTCCGTCCCCGGAGGACATGGCCGGTATGGGCATGTAAATAGGTGGCTGGGGCATCGCTTATCGACGCCCCTCCGCTCACCGTTTAGCTCCCCGCACACCGCGTAGGTGGCGGGGAGTTTTTGTTTTTGAAACTAAAACGACATTGGCGTGGGGTATAGAGGGGTAAGTAGTTAAGGCTCATAAGGCGCATCTAGAAGAGCATGCGGACAGGTGTCCAAATATGTGTACTACCTGTGAGGATAGGTCTGTCCTATGCTCTGGCCTGCGCGAATATATGCGTTATGTAAGCGTTATTCACGTAGAGTTCACAGATAAAGCCCGATTTATAGCTTGACGTAGGTGGACACAATCGTGTTTAGTATCCAACTGAGACGCCACCCGGTGTCGCATCTACACGTTGTCCGGCATCTTGCTGGCTAATATGCAAGGAGATCTCATGGATCTGAAGCTCATCTCTGACCTGCTCGGTGACTTCGACAAGTTCGCTAACGCATTCGCAGACCTGCTGAAGGCTCCGGCTGCTGTTGCTGGCCTGATCGAGAACACCGCTGAGCTGTCCTACAACGGCTCCGTCGCCGCTGACAGCTTCTCCTCCTTCCTGTCCTCCTAAAAGCACCCAGCTTTCAGGTTAAGCCTCTCTAACATCTAAGGAATTAACATGCTGCTTTCTTCCCTCTCCTCCGCTGTTGAGCCGACCGACCCGTCCCTGCCGCTGAGCCTCTCCTCCGTTGCTGCTCTGGCTTCCTCCGAGGACTCCATCTTCGGCCGCATCGCTGAGAACTTCGGCAACCTGGGCGACTTCGTTGGCGCCATCGGCGACCTGGCTGGCCTGGCTGCCAAGCTCTAAGCTTTCTGCGCTCTAGCGCAAAGCTGAAATCAAAGACCTCCGCCCTTTGGGCGGAGGTCTTTTGTGCATCTGTCTGGGGTTTTACTTGCAAGTGACTTTGCAGGTAATCGCCGTGCTAGCGAGCCGAATTCCTGACTGATGACTACACTTGAACGCATGGCTGACACGACGCACGACGAGCTACCCCTGATCGACTTGGCGGCCACCGAGGGGTACGTGGTTGACGACTCCGACGAGGACGATCCCGTCCTCCTGCGTCCCGATGGCACCCCGGTAGATACCTGGCGCGAGAACTACCCGTATGAGGAGCGCATGACGCGCGAGGAGTACGACGTGCTCAAGCGTAAGCTCCAAATCGAGCTGCTGAAGTTCCAGAACTGGACCAAGGAAACCGGCCAGCGCCACATCATCCTCTTCGAGGGTCGCGACGCCGCCGGCAAGGGCGGCACGATTAAGCGTTTTAACGAGCATCTCAACCCCCGTGGTGCACGCACCGTCGCTTTGGCCAAGCCCAGCCCGCGCGAGTCCACCTCGTGGTACTTCCAGCGCTACATTAAGCACTTCCCGTCGGCAGGCGAGATCGTCTTCTTCGACCGCTCTTGGTACAACCGTTCAGGTGTGGAGCGCGTCATGGGCTTCTGCACCGAGACCCAGCACGCCGAGTTCCTGCGTGAGGTCCCCATGCTGGAGAACATGCTCTTAGGCTCCGGCATCTCGCTGACCAAGTTCTGGTTCTCCGTCACGCGTCGCGAGCAGCGCACCCGCTTTGCCATCCGCCAAGTCGATCCCGTGCGTCAGTGGAAGCTCTCGCCAATGGACCTGGCCTCCCTGGATAAGTGGGACGACTACACCTGGGCCAAGGAGGAGCAGTTCCGCTACACGGATACGGAAGAGTCCCCCTGGATCACTATCAAGTCGAATGACAAGAAGCGCGCCCGCATCAACGCCATGCGCTACATCCTGAGCAAGTTCGAGTACACCAACAAGGACCACGAGGTCGTTGGTGAGCCCGACCCGCTGCTGGTCAAGCGAGGCCGCGACCAGATCGGAGACTAGATTCCGGCCCTGGTCGACCCGAAGTAATCAGCCTGGCTTCCGGTCGACCAGGGACGGTCGCCGCCAACACGCGACCTGGGCTTTTAGCTACCAAAACTCCAGCTCTGGTCGACCCGAAGTAATCTGCGTGGCTTCCGGTCGACCACGCATGCTTCCGGTCGACACCTAGAGCACGTTCGTTGCCCGCGACCTGGGCTTTTGATTCACCAAAACCCGCTTAGTGTCGACCGGAAGCGCACTTGCCTCGGAAGAGAAACCAATATGTCAAGGCAGAAAGCCCGCGCGGGCCTTCAACTCAATGCTGGGCAAGGGAAGCGTCGATAAGCGAGAATCCCCTAGATCCTCCGCGGCTCGATGGGGTTGCCTTGCCAGGAGGAGCCGGCGGGGACCTGGTCGCCACGCATGACCAAGGAGCCGGGGCCGACCACCGCGCCTTCGCCCACGTGGGAGGCGGGCAGCATCACCGAGTGTGCGCCGAGGGTGGCGCCGGGGGCGAGGGTGACGGTGTCCAGGCTCATCACGCGATCCTGGAACAGGTGAGTCTGCACCACCGTGCCCGGGCCGACCGTGGCTCCGCGGCCGATGTGGCACAGGTCGGTTTCAGGAAGCCAGTACGTCTCCACCCACGCGCCGCGGCCGATCTTGGCACCCAGCAGGCGCAGCGCGATGTTGTGCTCACCGGTGCCCACCGCGTGGACAAAGAACCACGGCGCGGCCACGGCCTCGATGAAGGCATCCTGCAGCTCGTTGAGCCACACAAAGCTGCTAAAGAGCGCGTGGTCTCCCGGGCGATGCGCGCCCACGCACACCCACTTGGCCACCACGGCGATGGCCACGGCGAGCGCGCCGCCGAGCATCCAGATCACCCCGCCGAGCGCGAACATCGCGCCCAAGCCGAGGCGAGCGTGCACGTAGTGGGCCGCACCCAGGCACAGTGCCAGGATCATGGCGCTGGCCATGGGGGCTAGTAGGCGCAGCGTCTCGATGCATCCGCGCATGATCTTCACCGAGCGGGTCGGGGAGTAGGTGCGGGTCTCGCCATCCTCGGCGCTGTTGGCCACCCGGCGCATGCGCTCCGGCGGAGAACCCCACCAGTTGGAGCCGGCCTTGGCCTTCTTGGGCGTGGAGGACTGCACCGCCACCAGGGAGTTCTTGGGCAGCTTGCGGCCCGGGTGGGTGATCGAGGAGTTGCCCAGGAAGGAGCGTTTACCGATCACCGTCTCACCGGTAAAGGTCCAACCACCGCCGAGCTCGTAGCCGCCGACCATGGTGTCGTCGGCCAGGAAGGCGCCGTCGCGGACCTCGGTGAGCGCGGGCACCATGACGGCGGTGGAGATTTCCACGTCCTGGCCCACGCGGGCACCCAGAGCACGCATCCACTTCGGGGTGAGCTGGCCGGCATACAGCGGGAAGAGGACGGTGCGAGCCTCGTCCATGAGCCGCTCGGTGGTCCACAGCTTCCAGCCTTGGGCCGAGCGCACCGGGGCCACGCCAGGGCGCAGGCCGCGACCGCACAGGCGCACACCGATGAGTGTCATGAGCGCGTAGGCGGCCATGAACACCAGCGCGCCGATGGGGGCGAAGAGTACCGCTCCCACATATGGGTTGCCGCCGGTGGCCGCGACCAGGCCGAGCGTGGCAGCGATGCCCAGGCCGGCGGCAATCACCGGCTGAGCAGACAGCGCCACCGAGGTCGCGCCGAACACCCAGACCCAGCGGCTGCGACGCGGCGGGTGATAACCCGGGAAGCGATGCTTGGAGCGGCCCACCTTCACCGCCGGCGAGCCCGCCCAGCGCGAGCCCGCCTTGACCCGGCTGCCCGGCATGAGCGTCGAGCCTGCTTCGAGGTGAGCGCCGGCCGCCACCGAGGTGCCCGGCAGCAGGGTGGAGCGGGTGCCCACGCGGGCGTTCGCACCGATGCTGATGCGCCCCACGCGCAGGATGTCCCCGTCCAGCCAGTAACCGGACAAGTCCACCTCGGGCTCGACGGAGCAGTGCTTGCCCAAAGAGAGCATGCCGGTCACCGGGGGCAGCGAGTGCAGATCCACACCTCGCTTGACCTTCACGCCTAGGAAGCGGGCGTAGTAGTTCACCCAGGTCGAGCCGGCAATATCGCGCGAGCCCGAGGCGTCCGCCCAGCGCTCGGCGGCCCACACCCGCAGGTGGGCCGCGCTGCCGCGCCGATAAGTACCGGGGCGGATGCCGGCGGTGAGCATGCGCGCACCGATCGCGCCGATGGGCAGACGACCGAGCGGGGTGGCAAAGACGACCACCAACAGGATCGCCAGCCACCACGGTGTGTGCACCGCCCAGGGCATGCCCAGCGAGTGGGCCGCGGTGGAGATCAGCGCGAACCAGGCTAGCGGGGTGGCGGCGTACAGAGTCATCACTGCGAGGTTGATCAGCGTCTGGGCCACGCGGGCGCGTCGCTTGACCGGACGCACCCGGCGCACCTTCTTCGGGCGCTGGTGCTGCAGGCTGACCCCGTTGTTGGCGGCCACTTCCTGGATGTGTTCGGCCAGCGCGCCCAGGCGCGGGTGGTCGTAGAGGTCGCGCACGGCGATGGTGGGCACGCGCTCGCGGATCTTGGCGATCAGCGAGGACGCCGCCAGCGAGGACCCACCCAGCTCAAAGAAGTCATCATCCGGGCCGCTCACACTCGTAGCCAGGATGTCCACCCACAGCTGCGCCAGCCACGCCTCGGTGGCGGTCATCGCGCCCTCGTCCACACGCGTATCCGGCAGCGGCCACGGCAGGGCCTTCTTGTCCACCTTGCCTGAGGTGCGCACCGGCAGCTCGTCCATCACGCACACGCGCGGCACCAGGGCAGCCGGCATGGACTCGACCAGGCGGTGCGCGGCCTGTTCGTGGTCGAACCCGCGCTCCGGGTGCTCCAGCGACACGTACGCCACCAGCACCTTCTGGTCCGCGCCGGTGGTCTGGACGGCGACGGCGGAGTTGTACACGTTCTCAAGCTTGGCGACGGCCGCCTCCACCTCGCCCAACTCAATACGGCGCCCGCCGATCTTGACTTGATCGTCCACGCGCCCCACAAAGGCCAGGCCCTCGACCAGCAGGCGAACGTGATCACCCGTGCGGTAGGCCCGCTCCCACCCCAACTTCGGGGCCGGGGCGTACTTCTCCGCGTCCTTTTCCGGGTCCAGGTAGGAGGCCAGGCCGACTCCGCCGATGACCAGCTCGCCGACCTCGCCCATCGCAACCTGGTTGCCTTCGGTGTCCACGACGGCGAGATCCCAGCCGTCGAGAGGCAATCCAATGCCCACATCCAGGCCGGGGTAGAGGCGCTGTGCGCTGGCCACCACGGTGGCCTCGGTGGGACCGTAGGTGTTCCACATCTCGCGATCCGGCGTGGCCAGGCGCTCGACCAGCTCCTGGGAGCAGGCCTCGCCACCGACGATGAGCAAGCGCACGTTATCCAGGGCCTCGGCGGGCCACAGGCCGGCCAGGGTGGGCACGGTGGAGACCACGGTGATGTCGCGACGAATCAGCCACGGGCCCAGGTCCATGCCCGAGCGCACCAGCTTGCGCGGGGCCGGAACCAAGCAGGCTCCATGCGCCCAGGCCAGCCACATCTCCTCGCAGCTGGCGTCGAAGGCCACCGAGAGGCCAGCCAGCACGCGATCCTCCGGGCCGAGCGGGTTGTCCTGGCAGAACAGGCGCGACTCGGCATCCACAAAGGCGGCCGCGGAACGATGCGAAACCGCCACGCCCTTGGGCTTGCCCGTCGAGCCGGAGGTGAAGATGATCCACGCCGTGTCATCCGGTTGCGGGCGCAGCGTATCCGCCCGGTGGCGCTTGCCCAGCGGGGAGAGCATGCGCAGGCCCTCGTCGGTAAACAGGGCATCGATGCCAGCCTCGGTGAACACGAGCTCGGCGCGCTCATCCGGGTCGTCCGCATCTACGGGCACGTACGCGCAGCCGGCGGCGATGGTGGCCAGGATGGCCAGGTACAGGTCGCGCCTGCCCGAGGTCATACGCACACCAATACGGTCGCCGCGCCGCACGCCCTGCGCGTGCATCTCGCCCACCATCGCGTCGATGGTGAGCATGAGCTCGGAGTAGGTGGTTACCTCGCCGTCGTCGATAGCCGCGGCCTCCGGGTGGGCCTCCGCCGTGTCGGCAAGAATGTCATACAGCGTGCGTACCGGGGCGGCCTCGTCCCCGCGCAAGTACTGAGCTGGGATGGAAGCCACTTAGTCCTCCACGGCCTTGGCCAGCTTGCGCACGTGTTTGAGCTGCTTGGTGTTGTCCTCGCCCAGGGCCTCCAGCTCGGCGGCGTTGACCAGCTCAAGCAGCTCGGCGTGCGCCTTGCGCCCCTTCTTCGACGCGGTCACGATCTGCCGACGCCGGTCCTTCGGATCTCGCTCGCGCTTGGCCCATCCACGTTGCTCCAGGGCGTCGATAAGCCTCACGATGTCCGACGCATCAATGCCGAGCGCCTCCGAGAGCGACGCCTGGCTGGCCGCGTCCGCCTCCACGAGGCACGACAGCGTCCAGTACGCGCGCACGCCGAGGTCCTTGGTGCTCAGCGCGGCCTCGACCGCGTCGCGAGTCCGGCGACGCAGGCGCTCGAGCTGGAACAGGGGAGAGTTAAGCAGGGAATCCGGGATCATGGGTGGTTATGGTAGCGCCACAACCGTTGTTTCCGGGAATCATGGGGGAGTTCCCACTATTCGGTGGGCAAGTTGAGCGCGACCCACGCGTCGGTGCCGCCCTCCACGTTGATGACCTCCGCGTCCGTGGCCTGCTCCAAAAACTCGCCCGCGCGTGCCGAACGCCCACCAGACTTACAAATCACATACACCGGCAGAGTCGTATCGATCTCGCCTACGCGCCCCGTGAACTCACTCAACGGGATGTTGGTGGCCTGCGCGGCGTGCACCGCGGCAAACTCATCAGGCTCACGCACGTCAATGAGCCGGACGTTCTGGGGGACTTCCTGCGGCTGAATGTTCTGCATGCCCGCGAGTCTAACCACGTGGGGAACCGCTGGGTGGTTTGCGAGGTCTAAGTGGGTATGGAGATTCCAGTACGAGTTCCCGACTGCGCGGCCCACATGATCACTGCTCCCGACGCTCGGGATGACATTGTGTGGCTGACCAAGACTATTGGTCTTCCGCGGGCGGTATACGAACGGCTTTCTCCGTGGCAATGGGAACATGCCATGGCTTGGGCTGTTGCAAGATCGGCAAAATCCTCCGTGGTGACCGGGACGGCTGCACTATGCCTATACGGAATTGGTTACTTCGGCCGATCTACCTGCGTGGACCTTCACTTGCCTGGAACCATGAGGGCAAAATCCGCGAATCGCAGCTCGCACTACGCTCGCTATCACTCTGCTTACTTGGGGGACGACGAGTATCAGGAAGTTAACGGCATGCGGGTTGTCTGGCCTTGGCGCGCTGCACGCGACGTGGCTTTGTATAGCTCGGATCTCGCCGGGATTGTGGCCATGGACATGGTGCGTTTGGCCTGCGGGAACGTAAGCTCGCGAATCCTCGGTGCGCGCCGCTATCCCGGCAAAGCGCGTATACGGGCGTTGCTTGAGCGGTCGGTTGGGGTATCAGAGAGCGTGATCGAATCGTGGGGGCGTGTGCTTCTCGAGGATTCCGACATCACCTGTGAGATTAAGTGTCAAGTGCGCATCCGCTGCTCCGACGGTGCGCTCTATCGCGTGGACATGCTTATCGACGGCTGGCTCATCCTCGAATTCGACGGCATGCTCAAATATTCCACCCAGGATGATCCCAAGCGGGAGGCCCGACGCCAGCACTCCCTGACCAACACCGGTTACGGAATCCTGCGCATAGAGTACCGCCACCTGCGGGAAGGCATTTTTGTGGACATGGTCCGCCAGGCCCTCTCGCGCGGTCCGGGTTTCAGGCCGGGTTCTTGGTCGATTCGCTAGGGTCTGGTCGACCGGAAGATCGGGTGGTTGCTTCGCGTCGACCAGGGGTGGTTGCGGGCAAACCAAAACCCCAGGTCGCGCGCTGCGAAACCTGGGGTCTGGTCGACCGGAAGATCGGGTGGTTGCTTCGCGTCGACCAGGGGTGGTTGCGGGCAAACCAAAACCCCAGGTCGCGCGCTGCGAAACCTAGCCCTGGTAGCGGGCGATGGCCTCGTCGTGGATCTTGACGGCCTCGTCGCGGCCGCCCCAACCGGATCCGGAGACCTCCTTACCCGGCTCCAGGTCCTTGTAGTGCACGAAGAAGTGCTCGATCTCGTCGCGGGTGAACTCGGAGATGTCGTTAATGTCCTGGAGGTGGTCGAAGCGGGGGTCGTCAAGCACGCAGAGGAGCTTGTCGTCGCCGCCGGCCTCGTCGGTCATCTTGAACACGCCGACGATGCGGGCGCTGACGATCACACCCGGGAAAACGGGCTCGGGCATGATGATCAGGGCATCGAGCGGGTCGCCGTCCTCGCCGAGAGTGTGCTCGATGAAGCCGTAGTCGGCGGGGTAGGCCATGGGAGTAAACAGGTAGCGGTCGAGGTGAACGCGGCCGGTCTCGTGATCGACCTCGTACTTGTTGCGCGAGCCCTTGGGGATTTCGACGGTGACGTCTACCTTCATGGTGACCTCTCTGTAATCGGGGAGTATCTTCGCGCTCAACCCTACCGCCTACCAGCAGGAGCCCACACGTGGATGTACTTGGCATCAAGCAGGCCAACTCCCGGGCGCTCCTCATCGGCCTCGCCCTCACAGTCGCGCTCCTCACAGCCATGGTGCTGGGCGTGATGATCGGCTCGGTCGAGCTGACCCCAACCCAGGTGTGGCAGGCGCTCACGGGCAGTGCTGATCCCATGACGCGCGCAATCGTGTGGGAGATCCGCCTGCCGCGTGTGATCCTCGGCGCGCTGGCGGGTGCGGGCCTGGCGTTGGCGGGCCTGCTCATGCAGGTGCTGGTGCGCAACGTGCTTGCCGACCCCTATGTGCTCGGCATCAACTCCGGCGCCAGCGTCGGTGCGGCCGGTGCCATGCTCTTCGGCCTGGGTGCCCAGCTTGGCGACTACGCCCTCCAAGCCAGCGCCTTCGCCGGCGCTCTTGCTGCCAGCGCCCTCATCTTCGCCCTGGCCGGCCGGGGCATGAGCCACCTGCGCCTGCTCATGGCGGGCGTGGCAGTCGGTTACGCGCTCTCGGCGGCCACCAGCTTCCTCGTGTTCGCCTCCGACTCGGCCGAGGGCGCGCGCTCGGTGATGTTTTGGCTGCTCGGCTCGCTCGGCCTGGCACGTTTTGGTGGGCCTTTGCTGGTGGTGGCGGTGGTCGTCGTCACGGCGCTGGCGGCCACCATGAAATACGGTCCGCTTCTCGACGCCCTTTCCCTCGGAGATGACACCACCCACGCATTGGGTCTTAACCCGGAAAAGCTGCGCAAGCTGGCACTGGTGGGTGTGTGCTTGTTGGTCGGAGCCCTGGTCGCGATGGTCGGATCCATTGGGTTTGTCGGACTGATTGTGCCGCATGTGGCAAGAAGGTGTGCGGGGGCGGTGCATCGTCGCAACGCAATAATCACCGCGCTATTGGGGGCGGTGCTGCTGGTGGTGGCGGACCTGGCTGCGCGCACGCTGATGTCGCCGCAGGAGCTGCCCATTGGCATCATCACCGCGCTGGTGGGGGCGCCGTTCTTGTTGATACTCGTTCGCAAACTCTAGAGTCAGCAAGTATGCGATCCCTAACTTCCCTTGCCGTGATACTTGCTTCAGCGGCAGCCCTGACCAGCTGTGCGAATACGCAGGAGGAGGCGAAGATCACCAACTGCGGGCACCCCGTCAACCTGCAGAAAGCGCCAGAGCGGGTCACGCTGCTGGCCCCGCACTCAGTAAACACGCTGGCTGCGCTCGGTGTGCTGGATAAGGTCACGGCCAAGGCGGGCAAGTATCCCGAGCAGCTGTACTCGCCGGAGACGAACGCGCAGCTGGCCAAGGTGCCCACGCTGACCGATGAGCTGGACCCCTCCGGTCACTTGAACATCGGTCGCGAGGAGGTCGTGGCCACCAACCCGGACCTGGTGATCGGCTACACCGACCAGGTCACTCCGCAGACGATGGGCAACACCCCGGTGGTCACCGAGCCGGTGTTCTGCGAGGGGGCTCACGACCCTGCCAGCTGGGACAGCGTGACCCAGGAGGTCGAGCTGTACGGCCAGATCTTCGACCGGGAGGACAAGGCGCGCGAGGTCAACGAGCAGATCAAGCAGCAGGTCGCGCAGATTAAGAAGGTGGATCGCCCGCTCAAGGTGGCGGTGCTGTACCCGTCGGTCGGCGGCGGGGTGACCTATGCCTACGGGTCGGCATCGATGGCCACCCCGGTGGTGGAGACGGCCGGCCTGGACAACGTGTTCGGGGACGTTAATGAGCGGGTGTTTGAGGTGTCGGCGGAGCAGATCGTCGCCAAGCAACCCGACGTCATCGTCGCGCTGTACCAGAGCGGCGACCCGGTGGAGTCCGTGCGTGCGTTGCCGGGAGCGGAGACCATCCCCGCAGTGCAGAATGACAAGATCATGGCGCTGCCCATGAACTACGCCGAGCCGCCCGGGCCGCTGGCCGTCGAGGGCGCGCGCCGGGTGGCTGAGTTCGCGCGATGATCCGCGGGCGGGATCTGGGCCTCGAGCGCGGCGGCCACACAGTCCTCGAGGGCGTGGACATCCACGCTGCCGACGGGGAGATCGTGGGCGTGGTGGGCCCCAATGGCTCCGGCAAGTCCAGCCTGCTCGCCCTGCTGTACGGGGCGCTCAAACCCTCGCGCGGCAGCGTGGAAATCGGCGGTGAACCGCTTACCGACCTATCTGCCGCCGAGCGGGCGCGCCGGGTGGCCGTGGTGGCACAGAACACCGACATGCACCTGCCGCTGAGCGTGGCCGAGGTGGTCAACCTGGGGCGCCTGGCCCACCGCACCAGCGCACGGGTCAACGAGCAGGCGGTCACGCAGGCCCTGGAGGCCGTCAACCTGCTCGATCGCGCCCGCGACTCCGTGCTGGACCTCAGCGGTGGCGAGCGCCAGCGCGTGGCCATCGCGCGCGGGCTTGCACAACAGGCGCGCTCGATGCTGCTGGACGAGCCCACCAACCACCTCGATGTGCGCCATCAGCACGAGGTCATGAGCACGATCCGCCGGCTGCCCTGCGCGGTGGTGGTGCTGCACGACCTCAACCTGGCCGCGCGCTACTGCGATCGCATCGTGGCGCTGGACGGCGGACGCGTGGTGGCCCAAGGAACGCCGCACGAGGTGCTCGTGCCGCAGGTGATCGAGCCGGTCTACCGGGTGCGCGTGGACGTGCGTGAGTTTGCCGACGCGCCCGATCTGGCCTTCAGCCTGCCGGACACCCCTGCGCGCCGGGCAACGGACTAGGGTTAGGCGCGATGAGCGCAAAGAACATAGCGATTGCCGCAGCCGCCGGGTTGCTCACCATTGGTGTGGGCGCCACGGCGGCGGTCGGCGTGCTGTCCCACCAGCAATACGCCCACCTGGATCACGGACAGCCGCTGTCGGTGACCGCTCCGCCGCGCGAGATCACCCCGGCCGGGATCGACGTGCAGCCGGTGGACAATAACGCGCTCAACGCCCAGCTCAGCGGCCTGGCTGCGGATCCGGCGCTGGGGACCATGCACGGCATTGTCACCGACTCCACCAGTGGCGAGGTGATATGGAGCCAGAACCCGGATGGTGCGCTCACCCCGGCCAGCTCCACGAAGGTGCTCACCGCGGCGGCTGCGGTGCTCTCTTTGCGTGAAGACTCCGTGCTCACCACCGAAGTCGTGCGCGGCCAGGCCCCCGGTTCGGTGGTCATTCGCGCGGCTGGCGATGTGTGGCTCACACCAGAAAAGATCGACGAGCTGGCCCGCGAGATCAAGGCCACGGGGATGAACGTAGACACCGTGGCGGTGGACACCTCGCTGTGGACCGGGCCGACCATCCTGGAGGGCTGGGATCCGACCAACGTGGATGGCGGCTACGTGGCGCCCCTGGAGCCGGCCATGATCTATGGCGGGCGCATCGGGGCCTCGGAAGGCGATGCCCCGCGCAGCCACACCCCGGCCGTGGACGTGGCCGGTGCGTTGGCGCAGCGCTTGGGTGCCCCGACCGTGGGAATGGGGCCGGCCCCGACGGGTGCAGACCCGATCGCCAGCGTCGATTCGCCCCCGCTGTCCGAGCGACTCAAGGAGATGCTGCTGCACTCCGACAACGTCATGGCCGAGGCCATCGGCCGCGAGGTCGCGCTTGGGCGCGGCACTGGTAACTCCGCGGATGCGGCCACCCGCGCGACCCTGGAGATTCTCACCGAGGCCGGCTTTGACACCTCCGAGACCACACTCAAGGACAACTCGGGCCTGAGCGTGGACAACAAGATCCGCCCGCAGCTGCTCAGCGACATCCTGACCGCCGGCGCGACCGGTGAGCGCCTGCGCCCCCTGCTGGCCGACCTCCCGGTGGCTTCGGGCGACGGCACGCTGGAGAATCGTTACCTGGACATGCCCGGCCGCGGCTGGGTGCGCGCCAAGACCGGCACCCTGACCGGCGTGAATGCCCTGGCCGGTTCGGTCACCGCGAAGTCCGGGCGCGTGTACACCTTCGCCTTCATCTCCAACGACGCCGACATCACCGCCGGGCGCCGCGCCCTGGATCGCATGGCTTCGGCCCTGCGGGAGGCCTAGGTGCTGGATTACCCCCGGGTAAGCCCGCACTTTCTCGCTTGTCGACGCTCCGTTAGACCACTTCGCCCCGCCCACCCCGACGTGGTGGTGGGCCTCTCCGGAGGAGCAGACTCCCTGGCCCTAGTGGCTGCGTGCGTGGCCGAAAAGTTTGCCGTGCACGCGGTGGTGGTTGACCACCAGTTGCAGGAGGGCTCCGCTGCGGTGGCCGAACGCGCAGCCGAGCAGGCCCGCGATCTGGGGGCGAGTGCTCAGGTCATCGCCGTCGACGTGGTTGATGATGGTGTGGGCATGGAGGCGGCGGCCCGGGAGGCTCGATACGCGGCGCTGCGGGAGGTAGCCGGCCAGCGCCCCGTCCTGGTAGCCCACACCGCAAATGACCAGGCCGAGACCTTGTTACTTGGACTCCTGCGCGGGCGAGCCGTGGGGATGAGCGCGGCCAGCGGGCAGATCCTGCGACCCTTCCTACAAATCCGCCGCGCCGACACCGAGGGGGCCTGCCGGGAGTTAGGGCTGGCCTGGTGGAGCGATCCGCACAACAACAATCCGGCGTTTGCCCGGGTGGCGGTGCGCACTCGCGTCATCCCGGAGCTCGAGCGCATCCTGGGCGGAGACGCCGTGGCCCCGCTGGCCCTGGCGGCGGAGAGGGCAGCGGCCGACGAGGCGCTACTAGCCGGGTGGGCAGATGGGCCCACCGACGACGCCCGCGAGCTGGCGAGCCTGCCCGAGCCGGTGCGCCGACGCCAGATCGTGGCCTGGTTGCAAGCCCATACGCTGCGGGTGAGCGATGGGGTGGTCCGGGGCATCGACAAGCTAGTGAGTGCGCGCGGAACAGGCGGAGTCGCCGCCGGTAAAGTAGGCGGAACACGGTTGGAGGTCCGCGTGATAGATGGCAGACTGACCGTTGTCCGTCAGGAGCAAGAAAGGCGCGTTTAGGCACATGCACGACACCAAGGATTTCCAGGTCCCGCCGCACCGCTACGGTGACGACGTCGAGTCCATCCTCATCAGCGAGGAGCAGCTGCAGGCTCGCATCCAGGAGCTGGCAGACAAGGTCTCCGAGCACTACCGAGACTCCGAGCAGGACCTCCTTTTGATCTGCGTGCTCAAGGGCGCAGTACTCTTCCTCACCGACTTCGCTCGCGCACTGAGCATTCCCAGCGAGATGGAGTTCATGGCTGTTAGTTCCTACGGCAACTCCACCTCCTCTTCGGGCGTGGTGCGCATTTTGAAGGACCTGGACCGCGACATCGCTGGCCGCGACGTGCTCATCGTCGAGGACATCATCGACTCCGGCCTGACCCTGAGCTGGCTGATGAAGAACCTGCGCGGCCGCAACCCCAAGTCGCTCAACGTGGTCACCCTCCTGCGCAAGCCCGAGGTGCAGACCGCGCAGGTCGACCTGTTCGACGTCGGCTTCGACATCCCCAACGAGTTCGTCATCGGCTACGGCCTGGACTACGCCGAGCGCTACCGCGACCTGCCGTACGTAGGCACCCTGCACCCGCGCGTGTACGGCGGCAAGTAAGAAACCCCACACAGAATGAACAACAAGAAGATTCTCAACCTCGGGCTGGCCGCCGCGGTCGCCCTGGTGCTCATCTTTATCACCACCACGCTGCTTGACCCCACGCGCTCGTTCATGCGCGTGGACACCTCGGTGGCGATCCAGCAACTCAGCGACTCCAACGTCAAGGAGGCGCAGATCGACGATCGCGAGCAGCGCCTGCGCCTGGAGCTCAAGGAGCCCATCACGGTTGAGGAACGCGAAGGCGTCACCGAGATCATCACCCAGTATCCGGCGCGCACGGCACCGCAGATTTTCGACGCCGTGCAAAAAGCGGATGCGGAGAAGTACACCACGAATGTCACGCAGGATTCCTTCCTGCTGAACATGCTGGGCTTCCTGCTGCCCTCCCTGCTGATCTTCGGCCTTCTCTTCTTCTTTATCACCCGCATGCAGTCCGGCGGGGGCGGCATGTTCGGCATCGGCGGCAACAAGGCCAAGCAGCTGACCAAGGACATGCCCACCAACACCTTCGAGGATGTGGCGGGTGCCGACGAAGCCGTCGACGAGCTGCAGGAAGTCGTGGACTTTCTGCAGGACGGCTCGCGCTACGAAAAGCTGGGCGCCAAGATCCCCAAGGGCGTGCTGCTCTACGGCCCTCCCGGTACCGGTAAGACGCTGATTGCGCGCGCGGTGGCCGGTGAGGCCGGCGTGCCGTTCTACACCATCTCCGGTTCGGACTTCGTGGAGATGTTTGTGGGCGTGGGCGCCTCGCGTGTGCGTGACCTGTTCAAGCAGGCCCGCGAGAACTCGCCCTGCATCATTTTCGTCGACGAGATCGACGCGGTCGGTCGCCAGCGTGGCTCCGGCATGGGCGGTGGCCACGACGAGCGCGAGCAGACCCTGAACCAGCTGCTGGTGGAGATGGACGGCTTCGGCGATCGCGAGGGCATCATCCTCATCGCGGCCACGAACCGCCCCGACATCCTCGACCCGGCGTTGCTGCGCCCGGGCCGCTTCGACCGCCAGATCCCGGTGACCAACCCGGATCTGGCCGGCCGCCAGCAGATCCTCAAGGTGCACGCCAAGGGCAAGCCGATGGGCCCGGATGCGGACCTCGACGCCCTGGCCAAGCGCACCGCCGGCATGTCCGGCGCCGACCTGGCCAACGTAATCAACGAGGCCGCGCTGCTGACCGCCCGCATCGGCGGCAACATCATCACCGCCGACGCACTGGAGGAGGCCACCGACCGCGTGATTGGCGGACCGCGTCGTTCCTCCAAGATCATCAGCGAGCAGGAGAAGAAGGTCACCGCCTACCACGAGGGCGGCCACACCCTGGCCGCGTGGGCTCTCAAGGACATTGAGCGCGTGTACAAGGTGACCATCCTCGCGCGCGGGCGCACCGGCGGTCACGCCATGACCGCCCAGGAAGACGACAAGGGGATGTACACCATCTCCGAGCTCTACGCTCGCCTGGTCTTTGCCATGGGCGGCCGCGCTGCCGAGGAGGTCGTCTTCGGTGCTCCCACCACGGGTGCCTCGGCCGACATTGAGCAGGCCACCAAGATCGCCCGCTCCATGGTCACCGAGTACGGCATGGCCCCGGCCCTGGGCCCCATCAAGTACGGCACCGAGCAGGGCGATCCCTTCTCGGGTGCCGGCGGAGGCGGGCAGCTCGACTACTCGCCCGAGGTGGCCGAGCAGATCGACATCGCCGTCGCTCACCTCATCCGCTCTGCGCACCGCCGCGCCTACGACATCCTCACCGCCCAGCGCGATCACCTTGACCGGCTGGCTGAGAAGCTGCTGGAGAAGGAGACGCTGCGTCGGCCTGACCTGGAGGCCCTGTTCAGCGACATCGAGCCCGAGCCGGTGGGCAACATCTTCCCGGGCACCCCGGAGGAGTTCCCGCGCCAGCTGGGCCGCGAGCCGGTGAAGACTCCGACCGAGCTGGCCATCGAGCGTGGCGAGGAACCACCCAAGCGCTTCAGCCTGCTCGAGGCCTCCAAGAAGGCTCGCGCCGAGCGCATGAAGGAGCTCGAAGAGTCCCGCAAGCAGGAGGCCGCCAAGTCCACCTCGCCGTGGTCGCACTCCGGCGGCTCCACCCGCGCCTCGGCCCCGCAGAACGAGGGCGGCAAGCACGCCAAGCCGGAGGCGCCGAGCCCGCGCTACGAGGGCACCCCGCCGCCGAAGGACTGGCACATTCCGGGTTGGCCACAGGCCTCGCAGCCTTCCCAGCCCTCCCAGCCTGCGCCCAAGCCGCAGGAGTCGCCCCGCGAAGACTCTGCTCCCAATGAGCATCCGGGCATGAAGAACTACTCGGATGAGGAGCCCATCGGTTTCCGCCTGCCGGAGAACGAGCGCCCCGATAACCAGGAGCGCGCCGAAGACAACGAAGCCGCGAAAAATTCTGAGACCAGCGAGATGCCGCGGGTGCTGGATCCGACCCAGGACTTTGGCAACGGCTCGGGTGAGGGCAAGAATGAGCGCTAACTTCGACGCAGCCCGCGCCGAGGCTGCCGTGCGCGAGCTCCTGCTGGCCGTGGGAGAGGACCCGGACCGCGAAGGCCTGCGCGAAACACCTGCCCGGGTGGCGCGCGCCTTCCGCGAGAACTTCGCCGGCCTGGGGGTGGATCCGGCCGAGGTGCTGGAGCGCACGTTCAGCGAGGATCACCAGGAACTCGTCCTGGTCAAGGACATCCCCATCTACTCGATGTGCGAACACCACCTCCTGCCGTTTTTCGGCGTGGCCCACATCGGCTACATCCCCAACAAGCAGGGCAAGGTCACGGGGTTGTCCAAGCTCGCGCGCCTGGCCGACCTTTATGCCAAGCGCCCGCAGGTGCAGGAGCGCCTGACCTCCCAGATCGCGGACGCGCTGGTCGATCGCCTCCAGGCCCAGTCCGTCATCGTCGTCATCGAGTGCGAGCACCTGTGCATGGGCATGCGGGGCATCCGCAAGCCGGGTGCGATGACCACCACGTCCGCCGTGCGCGGCGGATTCAAGCAGTCCGCGGCCTCGCGCGCTGAGGTCTTGAGCCTGATCAGGGGATAACCATGGTGCTGTCACTGGAAACGTCCGGGCGCTGCCAGATCATGGGCATCGTCAACGTCACCGAGGATTCCTTCTCCGACGGCGGCAAGTGGTTGGCCACCGACGCCGCCATCGCACACGCCCATGAGCTTGTCGACGCCGGTGCGGACATCATCGACGTCGGCGGCGAATCCACCCGCCCGGGTGCCACCCGCGTTGCCGCCGAAGACGAGATCGCCCGCGTGGTCCCGGTTGTGAAGGCCCTGGCCTCCGAGGGCATCGCGGTGAGCGTGGACACGATGCGCGCTGCCACGGCCCGCGCGGTGGCGGATGCTGGGGCGCAGATGCTTAACGACGTCTCCGGCGGCCTGGCAGATCCAGACATGTTCCAGGCTATGGCCGACACCGGCCTGGCGGTCTGCCTGATGCACTGGCGCACCGTCAATGGCCAGGACTTCGCCGAGGCTTCCGGTTCGGCCGACCACGGCGGCGATGTGGTGGCGGATGTGCGCCGCGTGCTGGCTGATTGCGCCTCGAAGGCTGTCGACGCTGGCGTGGACCCCTCACGCATCGTCTTCGACCCGGGCCTGGGCTTTGCCAAGACCCCGGAAGAGAACTGGCAGCTGCTTCATGCCCTGCCCGAGCTCGTGGCCGAGGGCACTCCCATCCTGGTCGGGGCCTCCCGCAAGCGGTTCTTGGCCGGAATTCGCCGCGAGCGGGGCCTGAACCCGACCCCGCAGGATGCCGACCCGGCCACCGCCGCAGTGACCGCCCTCTCCGCAGCAGCCGGGGCGTGGGCCGTGCGCGTCCACGAGGTGGCCACCAACCGGGATGCCGTCGACGTGGCTGCTGCATGGAACGGAGGTAAGCGTGGCTGATCGCATCGAACTCAAGGGCCTGCGGGCCTACGGCTACCACGGGGTGCTCGCGCACGAGCGGGAGTTTGGCCAGCGCTTCAGCGTGGACATCACCTGCTGGCTGGACACCTCCCAGGCCGCGGCCAACGATGATCTGACCCAGACCGTCAACTACGCCGAGCTCGCCGAGATGGCACACGGTGTGGTCACCGGTCAGCCGCGCGACCTCATCGAGACGGTGGCGGCCGAGATCGCCGAAACCGCCCTGGCCACGTACGAGCAGTTGCACGCCGTCGAGGTCACCGTGCACAAACCACATGCACCCATCGCGCTGACCTTCGATGATGTCGCCGTGGTTGCCCGTCGCTCCCGGAAAGGAATGCGCTCATGAGGGCTGTCTTATCGATCGGTTCCAACATGGCAGATAGCCATGCTCTGCTGCGCAGCGTGGTCGACGAGTTCGCAGACGAGCTCGTCGCTGCCAGCGACCTGTACCGCACGCCCGCCTGGGGCCTGGAGGATCAACCGGACTTTCTCAACGCCGTGCTGATCGTCGAGGTGGACTCCACACCCGAGGAGCTCTTGGCTCGCGGCCAGAAGCTGGAGCAGCGCGCGGATCGCGTGCGCACAGTGCGCTGGGGACCGCGCACACTGGACGTGGACATCGTCGCGCTTGGCGACGCCCCCGCCTACGCCCACACCGAGAACACCCCGCTGCTGGCCGTGCCGCACCCGCACGCCCACGAGCGGGCATTTGTGCTGGTTCCGTGGCTGCACATCGAGCCCGACGCGCAGCTAAACGGCACGCCTATCGCCGACCTGGTCGATGAACTCGACGCGCTCGAGGTAGCCAGCGTGGCTACCCTGGGCCGCATCTAGGCAGACGCTGAAGGAGGCCTGCGACATGACCACCACGCGCATTCCCGCACTGCTGGCCACGTGGGCCTTCATCACCGCCGCCGTGGCCATGATCGCCTGGAGGTTGTACGGCTACCTTCCTCCCGTCCAGGTTTCCGGGGCCGTGACACTGTGGTTGCTGGCGGTGGTGGTTGTGGTGCTCGTTGTGGTGGTCAGGGCGTCGATAAGCGAGGAACATCGCATCGGGCTGGACCGAACCCAACTCAATCCCATGACCATCGCGCGCATGATGGTGGTGGGCAAGGCCGCCGCGTGGACCGGCGCGATCATGGCTGGCGGATACTCGGGGCTCGCGCTGTACCTGGTGCCCAAGTTGCAAAAGCTGGCCGCCGCGGGTGACGAGCTGCCGATTGTGATCGCCGGACTGATTGGTGCGGTGGTGCTGGGCGTGGCGGGCGTTGTGCTCGAGCGGCACTGCCAAACGCCGCCGCCGACGGACGCCTCTCCGGCCACTTAAGCACCACTTGGTTAAAGTAGTGGGCATGACTCACCAACACGACGGTCACCATGCGCAGAAGTCAACCGACGGTGGGCAGATCGCGCTCATCGTCCTCGTCGTGCTCGCGGCTGTGGCCAGCGTGATCATGCTGCTCACCGATAGCGCCTGGGCACTCAAGCTCGCCCTGGTTGCGGCCCTGTGGGCGGCCTGCATCGGCTTTATCCTGGTCTTCCGCTACCGTTCGCAGGCCACCGAGGCGCTGCAGCGCGAGCAAGAGTCGTACAAGCTTGCCGACGAACGCGAGGCCCGGCACAACGAAGAGTTGCGTGCCGCCCGCGAGGGGCTGCCCGTGGTGGAGTCGACCGACGAGCGCACCGCGGAGATGCTGGGTGAACTGCGGGAGGAGATCACCAAGCTGCGCGCTCAGATCGAAGAGCTTTCCGGACGCAGCTTCGGTTACGAGCAGGCCGCGATTCGCGCCGAGTCGCGCCGCATCCTGGAGCTGAACAACACGGAGGCCTCCGCGACCAAGCCGTCGTTTGCGGCGGAACCGGAAGCGGAGCCGGAGCCACGCGTTGAGCCGCGTGTTGAGCCCAAGCCGGAGCCGGCGCCCGCGCGCGCCACCGTCACCGAAGTCGAGCCCGAGCCGGTCAAGACTGGGTCCCACCGCCGCCCGCAGGGTGCCCCGAGTGCCGATGCGGTTGCCGGCAAGCTGGGGCGCCAGCCGCAGCGGCCCACCAGCCCCAACCCGTTGAGCGCCCTGATCACGGAAAACAAGCGCCGCGAGCAGAACGAACAGGAGGCGGCCCCGAAGCAGACCAGCTCGTACCGCACGAGCCTGCGCCCGCAGTCCGAGGCCAAGCCGGCGGCAGAACCCGTCGCGGAGCCGCCTGCCGAGCCTGCGCCCAAGCCCGCCTGGCAGGATCGCATTTTCGATTGGGAGACTGACGACACCGCAACTTTCGGCGTGGTCAAGGACCCCGAGCCGCAGCCAGCTGCAGAGGACGAGGCAGCCCGGCATGGCCGTCGTCGCCGCGACGAGAACACCACGGGTGTCTCGGTCGCCGAGCTGCTTGCCAACATGCGCAAGGGCGACAAGTGACCCCACCGCGCTTGCGGGTGGCCACCTACTTTCGCCCGCCTTTTCCCGGTGCCAATGACGACCTGGCGCTGGGCCTTGATGCGGCCGGGCATGAGGTGCGTAAGCTCGGATCGCTCGACGAGGCCGCCAGCGCCGACTGCATTCTGGTGACGGTTCCGGGCCAGGAGCTTGCGGGGGTCGTCGAGAAGCTAGCTGGGCATGTGCGCCCCGGGCAGATCGTCGTGCACACCTCGCTCGACCACGGGGCCGAGGCACTCGATGCTGTGGAGCTCAAGGGTGCGCACGTGGCCGCGATGGCGCAGGTTAATTCGGCATTGTGGGCCGTGGATTTTCTCGACCCGGCAGGCGAGGCGATCGTCAACGCCTTCGCCATGGAGTGCCACGCCAGCACGATTCGCGTGCAGGGAAGCCTGCGCGGTCCAGTGCTCAACGAGGTGCTGCTGCTCAACCAGATCCCCGAGCACCTGGTCGGCGAGCTGGAGCCGGAAGCCCTGCGTCAGCTGCGCCTGCTCATCGCTTTCCAGGAGGATGCGTTCGAGGGTTAACCTATGTGGCATGACGATGACCAGTGGTGAGGCCGTAACCGTTGCAGACCTCGAGCGCATTCGCATGGTGGGAAGCGCTCTGCGCAAGACCGGCCGCCCGGTCATTCTGGTGCCTCTTGGCTCGGACGTCCATGCTGGTCACATCGCTCTGATCCGCGCCGCGCGCAGCGTGCCGCGCGCTTGCGTCGTGGTGGCCTATTCCGGCGATGCGGACGATCCCATTTTTGCTCGCGAGAAGGTCGACGTGGTCTGGCACGTTCAGGATTCCGACCTCTGGCCGAGCGGTCGCCGCGTGCGCCTTGCTGCGCAGACCGCCTTCGAGGACGTCGACGACGAGCTCACCCGCATCATCGCGCTCATCGGCGCTTTGGGGCCGAGCGAGGTCGTGGTGGGGGAGAAGGACTGGGAGCTGGCGTGGGCGGTGCAGCGCGCTGTGCGGGATCTGCACCTGCCCACTGCGGTCAAGAGCGTGCCGACGGTACGCATGCCCAACGGGTTGGCTATCTCCCTACGCAATACCCAGGTGGCCGAGGACTGCCGCGAGCAAGCATCTGCCCTCTCCGCCGCCCTGGTTGCCGGAGCCCACGTGGCCGAGCAGGGCCGCGAGGCTGTGGTGCGGGTTGCTCGCGACGTGCTCGCGGCGGCAGGCATTGAGCCCGAGTACCTCGAGCTGACAGCTCGCGACATGGGCCCGGCACCGGAAACCGGGGACGGGCGGTTGCTCGTGGCCGCCGAGATCGGTGGGGTCCGGCTTATCGACAACGTAGGCGTCCCCATTGGAATCGGCTTCCGCAACCTGGACGGCGAGGCTTAAGGGGTTTCGGGTGCTGATTGCTTCCGGTCGTCAGTAAGCCAGCAAAAAGCCCCGGCCAGCACTCCGCGAGGGAGCGCGCCGGGGCCTTGAGCCAGAAAGCTAGAAAGCCAGAGAGGCCTTTAGGCTAGGAGCCGATCTTGCCGCCGTCAGCCTTCCAGACCACGGCCACGCCCGGACGCGGAGGCTTGTTGCCACCATCGGGCCAGTGGGAGGTCGGGTTCTCGACGGTGGCGTCGTCGTCCTCACCCGGGTGCTGGACGCACACCAGCACGCGCTTGTCGTCGACGATCGGGCCGCACGTCTCGGCGTCGTTAGGCACAGTCAAGAAGCACTTGGTCAGGCCGCGCTGCTCGCCCTCAACCGCGACGGCGTAGAGGCCATCGTGGCTGTCCAGGGCGTTGCCGTCGGTGGAGATCCACAGGTTGCCGTGGGAGTCGAAGGCCACGTTGTCGGGGCAGGAGATCGGGGAAACCTTGGACTTATCAAAGCCACCGAAGTAGCTGTAGGCCTCGTCGGGGTCGCCGCAGACCAGGAGGAGGTTCCAGGTGAACTCGGTGCCGGCGAAGTCGTCGTCGATCTCCATGACCAGGCCGTTCTTGTTCTCCCGCATCGGGGCGTACTCCTTGACGTCCTCCTTGGACTTCTTGGCGTTCTCGCCGGTAGCACCGCGGTAGGAGTTGTTGGTCAGGGCGACGTAGACCTTCTCGTTGACCGGGTTGACCTCGAAGTCCTCCGGGCGGTCCATCTTGGTGGCGCCCACCTTGTCAGCAGCGAGGCGGGTGAACAGGAATACCTCTGCGCCGTCCATGCCCTCAACGTGGGACTCGGCGGTGCCGTCCTCCTTGGCGGTTGCCAGCGGGATCCAGGAACCCTTGCCGTCAAACTTGCCGTCCTCCGGAACCTCGCCGGAGCCGTCGATCTCCTCTGCCGGGGAGTTGCCCTCCAGCTTGCCCACGTAGAGGGTGCCGGAGTCGAGGATGGTCATGTTGTGGGCGACGTCGCCCTCCTTGACCTTCTTGTCGGAGACGAACTTGTAGATGTACTCGAAGCGGGCGTCGTCACCGGAGTAGGCGACTACGGTGCCGTCCTGGGTGACGTGGACGTTTCCGGCCTCGTGCTTGAAGCGGCCTAGGGCGGAGTGCTTGACCGGGGTGGAGTTCGGGTCGAAGGGGTTGACCTCGACGATGTAGCCGAAGCGGTTGAACTCGTTGGGCTCCTTGGCCATGTCGAAGCGGTCCTCGAAGAGCTCCCAGCCACGGGTGGTCTGGCCCTCTTCTTCGACGCCCATGCGCTCGGCGTATTCCTTGTTGCGCCCCTCGAGCTTGCCGGCGTTGGTCCAGTAGGAGTCGTAGTTTTCCTCACCGGAGAGGTAGGTACCCCACGGGGTGACGCCACCGGCGCAGTTGGACAGGGTGCCGTGGACGATGGTGCCGGTCGGGTCGTAGCTGGTCTTCAGCAGCTCGTGGCCGGCGGCCGGACCAGTGATCTTAAAGGGCGTGTTGCCGGTGATGCGGCGGTTGAGCGGGCCGAATGCGCGGGTGAGCTTGCCGGTCTTCGGGTCCTTGGTCACCTCGAGGATGGTGTGGCCGTGGTTGGCCAAGCCGATCTTGACCTGCTCCTCGGTGGGGTTGTCCGCATCGTAGTTCGGGAACATGTGCGGCTCGGTGGTGTACTCGTGGTTGCACACGTACACCATGCGGTCCGGGTTGTCCGGGTGCTCGAAGAGGCCGGCGAAGTCGTTGTTGAAACCGAACTGCTTCTCGGCGGCCTCGGCGGTCTGGTTGTTGATGTCGAACTCAGGCGCGCCCTCGATAACCGGGTCGCCCCAGGCGATGAGCACGGACTGCTCGTAGCCCTCCGGGATAACGACCTTGTCCTCGGTGTTGGGCTCGACGACCGGGAACTTCATGCCCTCCGGCGCCTCAACGGGAGCGGCAGAGGAGGACTTGGCGGAGGAGCCAGCGGAGGAGGAGCTGGAGCCGGCGTTGCTGGAGGCCTCCTCGGCGCTGGAGCACGCAGCCAGGGCAGCCGAACCACCAACGGTAACCACGGTCAGGCCGCCGGCCTTCAGGGCGGAGCGGCGCGACATCAAGTCTCCGAAGTAGGTGTTGTCGGACTTGTTGTCGCACTCGCCGAGGCAGGCGTTGCCGCACTTGTAGGTGCAGGTCATGCTGGTTCGGCTAGAAAAGAACTTGTTCGTCAGAAGGTTCAGGCCCTTGATCGGCATTGGCGCTCTCCATACAGATGTTTTACGTGCGCGGACGTTGCGACGATAAGGAGCCAAAGTGTCTGCCATTCATGCGCAGAGTTACGGGTACGTGAACTTTGAGCGCACTCACAGCTAACTGCCATTTTTGCAACACTTTCGTGCCTTAATTCACTGTCCGGACATGCAGGGGCGCCCGCCCGTCGGTAGGGTTTATACTGAAAAACCCGTAAGAAAAGACCGTCGATAAGCGAGGGAACAACAATGCACCTGGACTACCTACCCAGCACCGACACCCACCTGAGCCCGGAGCATGAGGAGCTCGTGCGCGCGACCCTGCCGGCGGTGGGGGAGAACATCCACACCATCGCGCACACCTTCTACGGCAAGATGTTCAGCGCGCATCCGGAGCTGCTGCGCGACACGTTCAACCGCGGCAACCAGAAGTCGGGCGAGCAGCAAAAAGCGCTGGCGGCGTCCGTGGCCACCTTTGCCACCATGCTTGTGGATGAGAACGCACCGGATCCGGTGCACATGCTCGATCGGATCGCGCACAAGCACGTCTCGCTGGGCATCGTCGAGGAGCAGTACCCGATCGTTCACGACAACCTCCTCGCCGCCGTGGCCGAGGTACTGGGCGACGCCGTGACCGAGGACGTCGCCGCCGCTTGGTCGGCCGTCTACTGGCTCATGGCCGACGTGCTGATCAAGCACGAGCGCGAGCTCTACCGCTCCAACGACCTGGCAGATGGCGACGTCTTCCGCACCGTCACCGTGGCCGCCAAGGAGCAGCTCACCGACAACGTTCTGCGCCTGCGCCTCGAGGGCGATCTGGTGGCGCCGCTGCCGGGGCAGTACACGTCGGTGGGGGTGAAGCTTGACGACGGTGCTCGCCAGCTGCGTCAGTACTCCATCATCAAGGGTGATGACCGCGCCTACGAGATCGCCGTGCAGCGCGATGGCGAGGTCTCGGCATGGCTGTTCGACAAGATCGCCCAGGGAGATTCCATCGAGGCCACCATCGCAGCTGGTGACCTGGTGCTCGAGGAGGGCGACGAGGACGTGGTTCTCATCTCCAGCGGCATCGGTTCGACCCCGATGGTGGGCATGCTCAACCACCTGCGCGAGCAGGAGTCCACGCGCCGGGTTGTGGTGTGCCACGTTGACGAGTCGGAGCAGACTTTTGCCCAGCGCGCCGAGGTTCGCCAGCTGGTCGATGGCCTGGCGGGCGCCGAGCTGCACGAGTACTTCCGCGCCCAGGAGCAGCGCCTGGACGTGACCAAGCTCGACCTGGCTGGCGCCCATGTTTACCTCTGCGGTGGCACCAACTTCCTGCAGGGGCTGCGCGCTCAGCTCGAGGCGCTGCCGGAAGGAAAGCGCCCGGCGGAGGTCTCCTACGAGATGTTCTCCCCGAACGACTGGCTGCTCGGCTAAGCCCCTAAAGTTTTCGGGGTGCGCATCCTCGTTATCGACAACGTCGATTCCTTCACCTGGAACCTGGTGTCCTACGTGGAGGACCTCACCGGCACCCGGCCCACGGTGATCAGCAACGCCGAGCCCGGGTGGGATGCACGGCGCATGAGCGAGTTCGACGCGATCATCGTTTCGCCCGGACCCGGTAGCCCGCGCGTGCCGGCCGATGTGGGCCTGAGTGCCCTGGCGTTTACCGAGGTCCAGGTGCCCACCCTGGGTGTTTGTCTAGGCCATCAGCTGCTGGGGCATGTTTTTGGCGCGCAGGTAGTGCGCGCGCCCGAGCCTGTGCACGGTCAGGTGCACACCATCACGCACACTGGCGCGGAGTTGTTTCGCGGCCTGCCAGAGAGTTTGCCGGTGGTGCGCTATCACTCGCTGATCGCCTCGCAGGTCCCGCCGGAGCTCGAGGTCACCGCGACTACCGAGGACGGCCTGGTCATGGCCATGCAGCACACCCGCCTGCCCTACTGGGGTGTGCAGTTCCATCCGGAGTCGATCGGCGGGTTCGACGGGCATCAGCTGATCGCTAACTTTCTGCGCCTGGCCCGTCGGTGGCGCCTCCACGTGCACACCGTGGACCTGCAGGTCGATGCCGCCAGCGTCTACGAGGCCCTGTTCGCGAAGTCCGAGCACGCTTTCTGGCTCGACTCTTCCGCGCCCGAGCTACCCAACGGACGCTACTCCTACCTGGGCGATGCCAGCGGCCCGCTCGCGCGCGTGCGCTCGGGAAGCGAGCCGGGGTTCTTCGACTGGCTAGAGCGCGACCTTTCTGCGTTCGACGTGGATGCCGACGTGGACTTCGACTTCACCCTCGGCTGGGTCGGCGCTCTGGGCTACGGGCTCAAGCAGGAGTGCGGCTCCGCTGGTGTTGATAGCGCCGAGCCGAACTATGCGCTCATCTTCGCCGACCGCGCCGTGGTCATCGACCACCTGGAGCACCGCGTCCACCTCATCGCGCTGCTGGGTTCGGAGCACGACGCGCAGCAGGTGCGGTGGTGCGCGGAGACGGCTGAGCGGTTGTCTGGTCTGTCTGCGTCTGCGGCGGGCAGTATCGGCGAGCTGAGCGACCTGCGCCTCGAGCACTCCAAAGCCGACTACCTCGGCCTCATCGCCCACTGCCTCGAAGAGATCCGCGCCGGCAACAGCTATGAGGTCTGCCTGACCAACCGCCTCTACGCCACCGGCCGCCTCCACGTGGATAACGCTTATCGACGGCTGCGAGACAACAATCCGACCCCCTTCGGCGCACTCCTCAAATCCGGCGACCTGGCTCTGCTCTCGAGCTCGCCGGAGCGCTTTATCCGGATCGACCGCTTCGGGCGGGCCGAGTCCAAGCCGATCAAAGGAACCCGCCCGCGCTCTGCCGACCCCTCGGTGGATGCCGCCTTGAAGGCCGATCTGGCCTCGCACCCCAAGGACCGGGCCGAGAACCTCATGATCGTCGACCTGGTGCGCAACGACCTGACTGCCTTCGCGCAGGCTGGCAGCGTGCGCGTCGACAAGCTCTGGGACGTGGAAAGCTACGCCACCGTCCACCAGCTCGTGAGCACTGTCAGCTGCCAGCTGGCTGCGGGAGTCAGCCCGGTGCGCCTGGTACGCGCGGCCTTTCCCGGCGGGTCGATGACCGGGGCGCCGAAGATTCGCACCATGGAGATCATCGACCGCCTCGAGGGGGTCGGCCGGGGACTGTACTCCGGGGCGATCGGTTACTTTTCGCTTAATGGCGCGGTGGACCTGAGCATGACCATCCGCACGATCGTCGCCCAGCCCGACGGGATCACCTACGGGGTGGGAGGGGCCATCCTGGCGCTTTCTGACCCCGAGGACGAATGGGCCGAGATACAAACCAAGAGCGCGCCATTGCTGCGCTTGCTCGGGCAGGAGTTTCCCTCGTGAGCACTTTCGTGTGGGACGGGGAGCGGCTGCAGCCTGGGGTTACTGGCGAGGGCCACTTGGAGGCTGCCGACTCGTACCTCGTGGCCGACGGTCTGGTTGTAGGCCGGAGCCTTCACGAGGAGCGCTTTGTTTTCGGGGCCGGAGATGAGGCGCGGCCGTTCTTGCAAGCCGTGCGCGAAGTGATTCCGGCGCGCGGGCGATGGTTTCCGCGTGTGGAATCGCGTGCCGGGAGGTTGTGCGTGCAGGTGCGCCCGGCACCACGGCTGCGCACCCACTCGGTGCTGTGGTGTCCGGATGCGGTTGACCCGCGCGTTCAGCCGACGGTGAAGGGGCCGGACCTGGACGTGCTGGCTGGTTGGCGCAGTGCTTCTGCCCGCGCGGGTGCCGACGACGCCTTGCTGGTCGGCCCCGACGGGCACGTACACGAGGCGGCCAACTCTGCCCTGGTGTGGTGGGAGGATGGCCGCTTGATGGTTCCCGACGCGCCGGGGCACCAGCTGGACTCGGTGACTTTGGCCTGCACCCAGGACGTTTTAGGGGCGGTGGGCCGACGGCCAATCCGCGCGGAGGAGCTGATGGCCTTTCCTGTGTGGGTAGGTAGCTCGCTGCACGGGTGGACAGCAGTAAGCCGGTGGATCCTGGCTGGGGGCCAGCAGGTGGAGGGGCACGAATCACCGGTCTCTCCGGAAACCGTAAACGTCGCGTTATGGGAGCGGGCCGAGTAGGGGTTTGCGGTCGACCGGAACGGCCACCCCTCGCTTCCGGTCGACCATGATACGTTTTGTGGGAACCGCGACCTGGGGTTTTATCCCGACAACACCCGCTTACGGTCGACCGGAAGGCCCCATCCTCGCTTCCGGTCGACCGCAATCCGCGCTGAACTGTCAAACCCACCGTCTGGTGACCACACCAGCGCCCAAGTGGATTAGGGTTAGGGAGCGTGACTGACGCAAAGAACCATGATCTTCCCGAGCAGACCCGTATTCGACGCGAAAAGCGCCAGAAGTTTCTGGACAACGGCCTGTCCCCGTACCCGGTCGAGGTCGATCGCACTACCTCCATCGAGGATCTGCGCGCTGCTTACGTCGTAACCGAAGAGCCTGGCAACGAGCCCGGTGTCACCTACCTGGCCCCGGGTGAGGAGACCCAGGACGAGGTCGCAATCGCCGGGCGCATCATGTTCCAGCGCAACACGGGCAAGCTGTGCTTCGCCACCCTCCAGGAGGGCAATGGCACGCAGGTGCAGGCCATGCTTTCTTTGGCCGAGGTCGGCGAGGAGGCCTTGGCTGCTTGGAAGTCCGACGTGGATTTGGGCGATATTGTTTCGGTGCGCGGGCGCGTTATTGCGTCGCGACGCGGCGAGCTCTCCGTGCAGGCCAAGTCCTGGACGATGAACTCCAAGGCCCTGAAGCCGCTGCCGGTGGCTTTCGCGGACATGAGCGAGGATCAGCGGGTGCGTCACCGCTACACGGACCTCATCATGCGCGAGGATGCCCGCAAGAACGCCATGATTCGCATCAAGGTCATGCGCGCGCTGCGTAACTTCCTGGAGTCGCAGGGCTTCTACGAGATCGAAACCCCGATGCTGCAGACCCTGCACGGTGGCGCAGCGGCTCGTCCGTTTGTGACTCACTCCAACGCCCTGGACATTGACCTTTACCTGCGCATCGCCCCCGAGCTGTACCTCAAGCGCGCAGTGGTTGGCGGCATCGAGCGTGTCTTCGAGGTCAACCGCAACTTCCGCAACGAGGGTGTGGACTCCACCCACTCGCCGGAGTTCTCCATGCTGGAGACTTACCAGGCGTGGGGCACCTACGAGGACGGTGCGCGCCTGATCCGCGAGCTCGTGCAGTCCGTGGCCACGGAGGTCTTCGGCTCCACCACGGTCACGCTTGCCGACGGCACCGAGTACGACCTCGGCGGCGAGTGGAAGTCGATCGAGATGTACCCGTCGCTCAACGAGGCTCTGCAGCGCAAGTTCCCCGGCCAGCCGGAGGTGACCGTCGACAGCACCGTCGAGGAGCTCAAGGCGATCGCCGAGGTCATCGGGTTGGAGGTGCCGGCCAAGGGCGGTTGGGGCCACGGCAAGCTCGTCGAGGAGATCTGGGAGCTGCTGTGCGAGGACCAGCTCTACGGCCCGATCTTTGTCAAGAACTTCCCGGTGGAGACCTCGCCGCTGACCCGCGATCACCGCACCGAGCGCGGCGTGACCGAGAAGTGGGATCTTTACGTGCGTGGCTTCGAGCTGGCCACCGGTTACTCGGAGCTGGTGGACCCGGTGATCCAGCGCGAGCGCTTCGAGGACCAGGCTCGCCTGGCCGCCGGCGGTGACGACGAGGCCATGGTGCTCGATGAGGACTTCCTCGCCGCCATGGAGCAGGGCATGCCGCCGACGTCTGGTAACGGTATGGGCATCGACCGCTTGCTCATGGCCCTGACCGGCCTGGGCATTCGCGAGACCGTGCTCTTCCCGATGGTCAAGCCCGAAAACAAGTAGTGCCCCCTTTCTCCCGGGACCCGGGCTGGGAGAAACGTCGATAAGCCCTCTACTCTGTGAAGTCTTCGACCGACAACAGTAGAGGGTGTTTTTCATGGCTGAGCACACGCAGCACACCATTCCAAGGCGCAGCATCGTGGCGATCATGGCGGTGCTGGTGCTCGCAGCCACCGTGATGGTTCTCAACGAGACAACCCTCGCGGTGGCGCTGCCGGCGATCATGGCCGATTTTGGGGTCAGCGCCGATGTAGTGCAGTGGCTGCTCACCGGCTTCATGCTCACGATGGCCGTGGTCATCCCCACGACCGGCTACCTGATTCAGCGCCTGAGTACTCGCGCGATCTTCTTCGCGGCGATGACGCTCTTTACGCTCGGATCGATCTTGGGTGCCACTGCGCCGGTTTTCGGGATGCTTTTGTTGGCCCGTGTGGTGCAGGCAGCCGGCACGGCGATCATGATTCCGCTGCTTATGACGACCACCTTGACCATCATTCCCGTCGAAAAGCGCGGCACCGTGATGGGGTTGATCTCGGTGGTCATCTCCGTCGCGCCGGCGCTGGGCCCCACGCTGTCGGGGATGGTTCTGGAGCATTACACCTGGCACCACCTCTTCTGGCTCATGGTGCCCATCGCCCTGCTCACCCTCGTCTTTTCCTTCTTCGCGCTCATCAACGTGGGCGAGACCCGCAGCATCCCGCTTGATGTGGTGTCGGTGCTGTTGTCAGTGGTGGCGTTCGGCGCGCTCGTCTATGGCTTGTCCACGATTGGATCGCTTCTCGACGCCTCATCTCACCTGCCAGCCATCGCCCTCGTGGTGGGTGTGCTGACCTTGGCGGTCTTTGTTACCCGGCAGCTCTCGCTGGCGCGGCGCGAGAGGGCTCTGCTGGACCTGTCCGCGTTTACCGTGAAGACCTTTAGCTGGTCGGTGGTAGCCGTTGTGGCTGGAATGGCCGTCATGCTGGGAACCGTGAGCATTCTGCCGATTTACCTGCAGGGAGCATTGGGGGCCTCTGCGCTGGCCACCGGCCTGGTGTTGCTTCCGGGTGGTCTGATCATGGGAGCGATCTCCCCACTGATCGGGCGCATTTATGACTCGGTTGGGCCGCGTCCGCTGACCATTCCCGGATCGGTGCTCATGCTGATCACCCAGTTCTGGATGGCTTTTACCTTCACCGAGCACACGCCGCTGTGGCAGGTCGTGCTGGTGGTCATCGTGTTCAACGTGGGCATGGCCATGGTGATGACCCCGCTAATGACCGTTTCCCTATCTGCGTTGCCCATGAAGTTGTACTCGCATGGCTCGGCGATCATGAGCACGCTCCAGCAGCTCGGCGGTGCGGCTGGCACGGCGCTGTTCGTGGCCGCCCTGACAGTGGGCCAGCGTTCTGTGGTTGAGCGGGGCCCGGCTGCTGCCACCGCGGAAGGCGTTACCGGTGCGTATTTCCTGGGTGGGCTGTTGGCGCTGGTGATCGTGGTGGCCTGCGTATTTGTGGCTGGGCAGCGGGCGCAGGTGCACGAGGTGAAAGAGGAGCCCGCGGGTATTTAGCCTTTTTGCACGTTGAAGTCAGCTTTTTGGCAGAACCGAACAGTTAATGTTTACGTGTGAAAAAGTCGACATTATTCTCTCGTGCTGCGCGTTACACCCTGGCAGCCAGCACCGCTTTGCTTATGGCCGGTTCCGCAGCAGGAACAGCTAACGCTCAGGAAAGTAGCGGATCGTCCTCCGCTCTCAAGCCTCTTGACTTCCCAGCAATCGCGGGATCGCCGGTGAACGACACCACCTGCCAAGTGAAAGAGGGGCAGAGCCCCGTCCTCTTCCTGCACGGAACCGGTGCGGATGCAAACCACTTCAAGGACGCCTACCAGGTTCTCGCCGCCGAAGGATACTGCACCTTTACCGTGAATTACGGCGGAGCCCCGGGCCGTATCGCGTATGGATGGGCAGATCTGGATGCCTCCGCGCAGCAGGTCGCTGAAGCAGTCGACCACGTCAAGGACGTCACGGGTGCGCCGAAGGTCACCTTGGTCGGGCACTCCCAAGGTGGAACCTTGACCAAGAAGTACATTCAGCAACTAGGGGGAGCAGGCAACGTCGATCGCGTTGTCAGCCTGGGAGCGACGTATCGAGGCACCGACGTTAACGGCGGGATTCTGCGCGAGGTGTTCGATACCTGGCCCGCCTTCTGGGACACCCTCGTATCGCCCGCATCGTTTCAGCAGGTGCGTAGCCAGGGCGTCGTCAAGCCCCAGATTTCCGAGCTCATGGAGCACCCCGATGCTGCGCCGGGAATCGTGTACACCGCTGTTTACACTCCGAAAGACACGACCGCGACCTCGACCTTTGCCACTGACTCGCCGTACGGCAAGAACGACACGAGCGTCGTCCACGGTGGCGAGCCGGGATACGTGGTCAACGTCAACGCCGATGAGGCCTGCGGATATGCGCCGATCGGGCGTGCACACGACTCCCTGCCGTGGAATCCGGTCACCGTGCAGTTGATCAAGTGGGGTGTGCAGCGCGACATTTCCGAGACGACGCCGCAATGTGGTGCCGCAGGGGGAGCTTCCTCGGGGTCGAGCTCTTCCTCTGTTCGCTAGCGGCGTACATGCCTGTGGCCTGGGAAAACGCCTGATAATTGGCACTGGTGTCCACAGAGTGCAAATAGAATGCGCACCCGCGGCGTTAGAGTAGGTGAACGTCTAAAAATGATCGCGCTGTGCGCATTAAGGGAGATTAGTTAGTCATGTTCGAGAGGTTTACGGACCGAGCTCGTCGTGTCATCGTCCTGGCCCAGGAGGAAGCACGGCTGCTGAATCACAATTACATCGGCACCGAGCACATCCTGCTTGGTCTTATCCACGAGGGCGAAGGTGTTGCCGCCAAGGCGCTGGAGTCCATGGGCATCAACCTGGATGATGTGCGTCGCGAGGTCGAGGAGATCATCGGCCGCGGTAACCAGCCGCACTCCGGGCACATCCCGTTTACCCCGCGCGCCAAGAAGGTGCTGGAGCTCGCCCTGCGCGAGGGCCTACAGATGGGCCACAAGTACATCGGTACCGAGTTCCTGCTGCTTGGCCTCATCCGCGAGGGTGAGGGCGTGGCCGCTCAGGTGCTGATCAAGCTGGGCGCTGACCTGCCGCGCGTGCGCCAGCAGGTTATCCAGCTGCTTTCTGGTTACGAGGGTGGCCAGGGTTCCAACCCTGAGCAGGATTCCTCGGACGGCCGCGGCCCCGTGGGCGCGGGTGCTGGTGCTGGCCGGGGCAACGGCCCCGCTGGCGGTGGCGGAGACCGCTCCAACTCGCTCGTGCTGGACCAGTTCGGCCGTAACCTCACGCAGGCTGCCAAGGACGGCAAGCTGGATCCGGTCGTCGGCCGTGAGAAGGAGGTTGAGCGCATCATGCAGGTGCTCAGCCGCCGTACCAAGAACAACCCGGTGCTCATCGGCGAGCCCGGCGTGGGTAAGACTGCCGTGGTCGAGGGCCTGGCCCTGGACATCGTTAACGGCAAGGTTCCGGAGACACTCAAGGACAAGCAGCTGTACTCGCTGGACCTGGGGTCCCTGGTGGCGGGTTCGCGCTACCGTGGTGACTTCGAGGAGCGCCTGAAGAAGGTGCTCAAGGAGATCAACCAGCGTGGCGACATCATCCTGTTCATCGATGAGATCCACACCCTGGTCGGTGCCGGCGCCGCTGAGGGCGCCATCGACGCGGCCAGCCTGCTCAAGCCCAAGTTGGCCCGCGGCGAGCTGCAGACTATCGGTGCGACCACCCTGGATGAGTACCGCAAGCACATCGAGAAGGACGCCGCCCTCGAGCGTCGCTTCCAGCCGGTGCAGGTGGATGAGCCCAGCGTGGAAAACACCGTGCTCATCCTCAAGGGCCTGCGCGACCGCTACGAGGCGCACCACCGCGTCTCCTACACGGACAGCGCCCTGACCGCGGCGGCCAACCTCTCGGATCGCTACATCAACGATCGCTTCCTGCCGGACAAGGCCGTCGACCTGCTCGACGAGGCCGGCGCCCGCATGCGCATCAAGCGCATGACCGCCCCGGATTCCATCCGCGAGGTCGATGAGCGCATCGCTGACGTGCGCCGCGAGAAGGAAGCCGCCATCGACGCCCAGGACTTTGAAAAGGCCGCTGGCCTACGCGATCAGGAGCGCAAGCTGGGCGAGGAGCGCGCCGAGAAGGAGCAGCAGTGGCGCGCCGGCGAGCTCGAGGACATCGCCGAGGTCGGCGAGGAGCAGATCGCTGAGGTGCTGGCGCACTGGACCGGCATCCCGGTGTTCAAGCTCACCGAGAAGGAGTCCTCGCGCCTGCTGCACATGGAGGACGAGCTGCACAAGCGCATCATCGGCCAGGACGACGCCGTCAAGGCCGTCTCCCGCGCTATTCGACGCACGCGTGCCGGCCTCAAGGACCCCAAGCGCCCGTCCGGTTCCTTCATCTTCGCCGGTCCGTCCGGTGTGGGTAAGACGGAGCTGTCCAAGGCGCTGGCTGAGTTCCTGTTCGGCGAGGAAGACGCCCTGATCCAGATCGACATGGGTGAGTTCCACGACCGCTTCACCGCCTCGCGCCTGTTCGGTGCCCCTCCGGGATACGTCGGCTACGAGGAGGGCGGCCAGCTCACCGAGAAGGTGCGTCGCAAGCCGTTCTCTGTGGTGCTTTTCGACGAGATCGAGAAGGCTCATAAGGAGATCTACAACACCTTGCTCCAGGTCCTCGAGGAAGGCCGCCTGACCGATGGCCAGGGTCGCATCGTCGACTTTAAGAACACGGTGCTGATCTTCACGTCCAACCTGGGTACGCAGGACATTTCCAAGGCCGTGGGCATGGGCTTCACCAGCTCCAACGAGACCGACGCGGATGCTCGCTACGAGCGCATGAAGTCCAAGGTCAACGACGAGCTGAAGAAGCACTTCCGCCCCGAGTTCCTGAACCGTATCGACGAGGTTGTGGTCTTCTCCCAGCTCAGCCAGGCCGAGATCGTGGAGATGGTCGAGCTGCTCATCTCGCGTACCGACAAAGCCCTGGCCGATCAGGACATGGGCATCGAGCTCTCCGAGAAGGCCAAGAACCTTCTGGCCAAGCGCGGTTTCGACCCGGTCTTGGGTGCTCGCCCGCTGCGTCGCACCATCCAGCGTGAGATCGAGGACGCGATGAGCGAGAAGATCCTCTACGGCGAGCTCGGTGCCGGCGAGATCATCTCGGTGGACGTTGAAGGCTGGGACGGCGAGTCCAAGGACACCGACAAGGCCACCTTCACCTTCACCCCGCGCCCGAAGCCGCTGCCGGAGGGAACCTTCGAGGAGGACGAGCCTGCAGAGGAGTCCGTCCGCGAGGTAGATGCTCCCGATGTGATCACGCCCGACGTCGAGCCGACCACCCCGGCACCGGAGCTTGACGACGAGCGTCGCGACGACCCGCCCGCATCTGCAGGTGGCGCCGAGCCACAGCCGAGCTAATAGGTAAAAACAAAACGGCCTCCCTGCGGGGAGGCCGTTTCCGTGCGCGACGAAACTAGCAGGAGTGCTGCATCGGGACGTCGTTAAAGCGATCGTTCAGGAAGGCAAAGGAGGCCGGGGCGTCGGTGAACATTCCCACCGCGTGGTCGACTGCGTAGGGTTGGCTGCTGGTCAGCGAATCGAGCCCGTTGTTGTAGTAGAAGACTTTGCCGCCGAGGGAGCAATAGTCCTTGGCGAGTTGTTCCACCTGGAAGTTGGGGATGATGTCGTCAGCCTTGGAGCTGGAGATCATGACGGGAGCCACCGGAGCGTGCTGGCCCAGGTTCTCGCGGGAGAGGTAGGAATGTAGCAGCTCGCTATTGGCGGCTTCCTCCGCCATGGACTTGCCACTATTGGTTAGGGTGCGCGAGTCCATCAGACCCCACTTCTTGGCAGCATCGCTGATACAGCTGTTGGCGGAGTCTTCGATGAAGCGCTTGCCCTTCTCGTTGAAGATCCTGTCAATCTCGGCGTTCAACTCGGGGTAGCGGGCTGGGTATCCCACCAAGGAGATTCCCAGGACGCCGATGATGGAGGAACCGTCGACAGCCTTAATCACCTCCGGGAGGTTGGCTGGCGGTGCACCGGAGTACACGCCCTTGACGTTTAGATCAGGGGCATAAGAGGCGGCCCGCTCGGCCGCTGCTGCCACCGAGCCTCCGCCTTGGGAGTAACCCCAGAATCCCACCGGTGAATCGGGGGCAGAGCCAGATGCTTGAAGCCCGGCACGAGCAGCGTCGAGAACAGCGTTGCCTTCCTCGGTGTGCAGCACGTAGGTGTGTGGACCCGGGGTCCCCAGGCCGATGTAGTCGGTGACCACTACCCGCATGCCGGCGGATGCTGCGGCATATGCGAAGGGAATCTCGTAGTTGGCGTTGAGATTGCCCGAACCTGCGTCGAGCGAGAGTGCTTGGTATGCCGAGCGCGAAGGAGCACACGCATCGGCGCCACCGCGGGTGCCCGGGGCCATCACAACGGTGGGGCGGGGGCCGGATCCCCTCCAGGGGGCGGTGGGCTCAAGCAGGAGGCCAGATACCGGCACGATATCCCCGTGCACAGTTGAGGAGGTGTACAAGATCTTCGTGGCGCTCGCCAGGAGCGGGCCGATGTGCTCAGTGGGCTGAGTCCGGATGATCTGACCAGCGGTAGCGGGCAGCTCGGCAGGCGGATCGTAGAAGGGGTCGGAAGCATCGAAGCTGGAAGGCGAAGGAATGCCGGAGTCCTTGATGGCGGATGAGCCGGCGTCGATAAGCGAGGAACCTGCCTGGAGCTCCGGGGAGTTGTGCGGATTGAAGCTCGAAGCGTGAGCTAGGGGAGTACTAAGGCAAAGGAGGGCCGAGAAAGCAGCCGTGGCGATTTTCTTCATAGTTTTGAAAGACTAACATCTATGGGGTGCCACTATACTGGGCAACCATGGGTATTTATTTCAGGAAGCGCAAGAAGGTGGGCAAGAACAGCTGGCTCAACCTCTCCGGGTCCGGGGCGTCGGCCTCCACCAAGGTGGGGCCTGTGACCTTCAACTCCCGCGGTGGAATGTGGGTCAACCTGCCCGGCGGGCTGAACTTCCGGGGGCGTTGGCGCTAGCTCGGGAGGCTGAAACGGCCGTCGGCAAGCTGGTCGGCGAGGCCGTCCTCCACCAGCGAAAACAGGGCACGGGAACGCTGCGCGGCATCCGGCCACACCTCGTCGATTACCGACTTCTCCACGGGAGAATCGCTGGCGCGCAGCACGGCCATAATCTTTCCGCGCACCTGCCGATCGGTACCGGCAAACTTTTGCACCCGCTTCTTGGCTGCTGACGCCTCTTCATCGCTGGGCGCGGGACAGCCAGCCTGCTGCCAGGCGCAGTGGGCACGAATTGGGCATGCCTCGCAGCGCGGAGTGCGCGCCACGCACACGAGCGCCCCCAACTCCATAAGAGCCGCGGAAAAGCGCGGTCCCGAACCGTCCTCCGGAAGCAACGCCTCTACCTCAACCAGGTCCGAGCGCTTAGCCGTGCCCTGCAGAAACTTCCCGTGCACCGCGCGGTAGAGAACCCGGCGCACGTTAGTATCCACCACCGGCACGTTGCGATGGAAGGCAAAACACGCCACAGCTCGTGCCGTGTATTCCCCGATCCCCGGCAGCGCCAGAAGCTCATCTACGGCACTGGGTACCTCACCCGCATGCCTATCGACGATCGCCTTCGCGCACTCGTGCAAGCGCAGCGCTCGCCGCGGATACCCCAAGGTCCCCCAGGCCCGCAGAATCTCGCTCGGGCTCTCCTGTGCGAAGGCTGCGGGATCAGGCCAGCGTTGCATCCACTCCTGCCAGATCGGCTCCACCCGGGCCACCGGGGTCTGCTGGCTCATGACCTCCGAGAGGAGGATGCCCCAGGCACTGGTGTGCTCGTTGCGCCAGGCCAATGGGCGTTCGGCGGCATCGAACCAGGTCAATAGCGGAGAAGCAAATGAGGCGGTAGGCACAATCGCGCTAGTGTAGTCCCCATGACGCAGACCCTGCCCACTCCCGCCCAAGCCTGGAACCGCCTACTCGAAGGAAACCAGCGCTTCGCCGCTGGTGAGTCCGGACAAGCGCGTACCGATCAGGCCCGCCGTCTCCACCTACGAGAAAAGCAGAACCCTATCGCGGTCGTACTGGCGTGCTCTGACTCCCGAGTGCCCGTTGAGCTGGTGTTTGATGCCGGGCTTGGCGACGTCTTTGTCGTCCGAACCGCCGGAGAAATCCTGGACGAGGCCGTCATGGGGTCGGTGTCTTTTGGCGTCAACAGCTTGAATGTGCCGCTGGTGATCGTGCTGGGCCACCAGGGTTGCGGTGCTGTGGGCGCTACCGTTTCTGCGCTCGACGGCGGGACCATACCCAACGATCACCAGCGTGCGTTGGTGGAGAAGGTGGCGACCTCCGTGTTGGCAGCCCGCCAGGAGGGTAAGACATCGACGTTTGAATACGAGCGTCGTCACGCGGCCGAGACTGCCAGCCAACTGATCCAGCGCATGCCCAAGCTGGCCAGCAAGGTGGCAGAGGGCAGTGTGGCCGTTGTTGCCGCGCGCTACATTTTGGAAAGCGGCGAGGTGGAGTTTGTTGCCTCCCACGGCCCGCGCCTGGACACGCCCGAAAAATAGGACCTGGCGAGGCAGCGAGCACGTAAAATTGCCGGCGTGACCTATCGCAACTCCACACCACAGCGCCTGCCCGAGAAGTACTACCAGCGTCGGCGGATCGCCGCCGTCGTAGCCCTGCTCGCGGTCATCGCCCTCTTGGTGTGGGGGTTGTCTGCCTTCGCGCGCTCCGGGTCGGGGGATCAGCAGGCCGCGGAGTCGAGCGCGCCTGCTCCTACCTCGGTGGGAGGCCCTGTTCCGGGCTCCTCCGAATCGGAAAAGCCGAGCGAGGAGAAAGCCACAGAGTCGTCGAAGGAATCAACGACCGAGTCTACGGAGCCAAAGGCCGAGGACAAGAAGAAGTCGTGCTCCCTGAGCGACCTGGAGATCAGCGCGCACACTGACCAGGCCACCTACGCTCCGGATACCCAGCCGACGTTCTACATGACGGTGAAGAACCCGACCTCCAGCGATTGCGAAATCGACCTGGACAAGGACGTCCTGCGCTTCGAGGTCTACAACCTGGCCACCAACAAGCGCGTGTGGTCCGACGTGGACTGCTACGACCCGGTACAGACGGGCAAGGAGACCTTCGAGGCTGGTAAGGAGCGTTACTTCGAGGCCGCATGGTCGCGCACCGCGAGCGCGCCGGGTGCTTGCTCTAACCGGCCCGCAGTAGAGCCGGGCGGGTACTTCCTCCACGCCGTGGTGGGTGACAACCCGTCGCAGCCACAAACGTTCAATCTGCGCTAACGCGACGTTTACATCAGGGGAACCGAGGCGACACGAAAAGGAAGTACATTTCGCGGCGTTAACATCCTGAAAACTCAATTGAAGGACTCCGCCACGTCATGTCTTCTCGTCGTCTTTTGCGTGCCTTGCTAGCGGTTGCCAGTGCTGGAGCTACCTCGATGGTGGTTCCGGTAGCGTCCGCCGAAAATGCTGAGCTTGCCTCCCGATTTACCCTGGGGGTACTGCCTGACACACAGTTCTATTCGCGGTATGCCACCCCGGAAACGGGTGACCTATTCCAGAAGCGCTACGGTTCGCGCCCTTACGAGACGCAGACTGCATGGCTCGTCGAAAATTCTGACGATCTCAACATGCCCTTCGTGACCCACCTGGGAGACGTAGTAGACCAGCCGAATATTCCGGGGGAGTGGGCGGTAGCTGACGAAGCGATGAAGGTGCTGGAGGAGGCAGGCCTCAACTACTCCATCCTGCCCGGTAATCACGACCTCTACTCCGATACCCCTGAGTCGGAATATTCCACTACGTTCCCGGTGTCTCGGGCCCAGCAGAACGAGACATTTCAGGAGCGCTTCGAGAAGCTTGATGCGGAATCCGAGTACCACATCTTCGAGGCCGAAGGACAAAAGTTCCTGGTCCTAGCGCTGGGCTGGCGGGCCCCGCAGGAGGCGCTCGACTGGGCGCAGAGCGTGATCGACAAGCACCCGGACCTGCCGGTCATTCTCACCAGCCATGAGATTCTCAACATCGACGGCGATGGGGAGGTCTTCCTGTCAGAGGACTATGGCCAGCACCTGTGGGACGACTTTATCTCGCACAACGACCAGATCTTCCTGACCATCGGTGGACATCACCATGGTGCGGGACACCTGGTGATGCAGAACGATTATGGCCACGACGTCATCAACGTCTTGCAGGATTACCAAATGGCCTATCAAGGCGGAAACGGTCTTCTGGGGCTTATCCAGTTCGATCTCACCAATGGCAAAGTGGATATGACCGCCCTGTCACCGTGGGTTTCGCGCAAGCCTCAGGAGACGCTGAACCAGTTCGACCATGTTCTCCTGGAAGGCGCCGACTCCTGGTCGGTGGACATGGACTTTGCGCACCGTTTCGCTGATTTCGCGCCGCACTTCGCGGCGGGTGAGGCAGACGATCCTGACTACGCCGCTCGCGCTCGGGAAATTGTGACCAAGGGGTATCAGGAACCGCAGATCGATCCCGGTCAACTTCCTCAGAATGATCAAGATTATCCCGTGGTCGAGGGGACGGTTGCGCACTGGCGTCCGGGGCAGGTCACCGCAGATGGAAAGAAGCTTGGCGACGGCGAAGCCGTGCCAGAAGGTGCAGTCATCCCGGATGTATCCGGGAACGGAAACGACATGAAGCGTGCCCCGTTGTCTACCCGCGGCTCAGTCGGCGCCCAACTCGAAGATGTCACCGCCTCCAGCGATAAGCACGAGCTGTCCTCGGATACCGGCTCCCTTGTGTGGGCCAACAAAAACGAGAACGACAAGGGGCTGAGCTGGTTCGAAACTGCAGCAGACGCTGCTGCAAACTCGGAAACGTTCGAAGATGGCTACACCTTTGAAACCTTCGTCAAGATTTCCGACGATTTTGACGGCGACAATCACTGGATGGGGGCTATTGCTCGCGAAGGGGAGCGCGGCGACGTGGTTGAGGGAATCGATGAGGGGCAAGAACCCCCGGCGGTCCTGGCGGTTTCAAGCCTGCGCGAGCTGCAATGGTCTGCTGTGGCAACGAGCGGGGATACCGCGGGTACCTCGAACTGGTCGCACGAGGTTCCCAAGGATGAGTGGCTGCACGTGGCCATTGTGAACAACCCGGAGACGAACACAGTCGAAATGTTTGTCAATGGTGCACCGATTCTGCGAGATGTGATCGATTCACGTGGCTTGGCCAGCGCAGATGCTCCGTGGTTGATGGGTGCTGCGATGTGGGATGGCGATCCTACAAATCCGTGGAACGGCGCGATCGGAGAAACTCGCATTACGCACGGGGCATTGCCAAAGGAAAAATGGCTGAGTGCCCGCGTGCATGAGGATGCTCAGCCGCAGCCAGGCGTATCGAGTCATCTGTCATCGCAGTCATCTTCGTCGTTGCTCTCCTCGGGCAGTAGTGGCAGCAGCAACTAACGCAGCGCGGCAATCGCCTCCGAGAGGGTGCCCACCTGCGTCACGCGCATACCTTCGAGGGTGATTTTTTCGCCGGCAGGCACAATTGCGCGTTCGTATCCGAGCCGGCGGGCCTTCTGAAGGCGACGGGCGAGGTTAGGTACCCGGCGCAGCTCACCAGCCAGCCCCACCTCGCCGATGACCACGGTTTTGGGTGGAAGCGGGCTCTCGTGCAGGCTCGAATACGTCGCCAGCGCCACCGCCAGATCTGTGGCGGGTTCGGCGATGCGCATGCCGCCGACCGTCGCAACGTAAGCATCTTTCTCATTGGTGCGCTGGCCAGCACGGGCCTGCAGGACAGCCAGCACCATGGGAACTCGGTTCGCATCGAGTCCGGTGACCACGCGCCGGGGATTCTTCGCCACCGGGTCGACAGTGAGCGCCTGCACCTCAGCCAGGATCGGACGAACTCCGTCCATGGCCACGGTTACGGCAGAGCCGTCAGGGGTGCGCCCGCGGTGGGAAAGAAATAGCCCGGAGGGATCGGCGACCTCGCGGATGCCCTCGGCAGTCTGCTCGAGGCACCCCACCTCGTCGGTGGCACCGAATCGGTTCTTGATTCCCCGCAACATGCGCAGGCTGGACTGCTTGTCGCCCTCGAAGTTGAGCACGACGTCCACCAGGTGCTCCAGCACACGGGGGCCGGCCACGTTGCCGTCCTTGGTCACGTGGCCCACCAGCAAGACCGGTATGCCTGAGGTCTTGGCCAAGGTAGTCAGCGCGGCTGTCACTGCGCGAGACTGGGCCACACCACCGGCAACCCCCTCGACGCCACTGGCGTGCATGGTCTGCACAGAGTCAACGATGAGCAGAGAGGGTTTGAGCTGCTCCACGTGGCCGAAAACCACGTCCAGGTTGGACTCGGCGGCCAGGTAGAGCGTGTCCTGGAGTGCGTCGGTACGCTGCGCCCGAGCTCGCACCTGTCCAGCGGATTCTTCCGCGGTGACATACAGGGCGGTGCGGGGCTTTCCGGCGGCATCGGTCTGTTGAGCCCAACGGGAGGCCACCTCAAGCAAGAGGGTGGACTTGCCCACGCCTGGCTCGCCGGCCATCAGGGTTACTGATCCAGGGACTACGCCCGAGCCCAGAACCCTGTCGAGCTCGCCAATGCCGGAGGGCAGCGAGGTGGTTGTGGAGGCGTCGATACGCGTGATGGGCTGGGCAGGGGCGGTTGGCGTGAGCCCTTGCGGCACGGCTCCCGAAACAGCGGCTTGGGCTGCGGTGCCGGTACGTGGGGTGACGGTGGAGGACTCCAGAGTTCCCCAGCTCCCGCAGTCCGGGCAGCGACCGAGCCATTTGGGGGAGGAATAGCCGCACTCGCTGCAGGTGTGGATGCTGCGTGCCTTCTTTGCCATGGGTGATGATTCTATAAGATCTCTGGGCGCACCCGAAGACTTGGGGCGAACTAATGTTCGAACACCGGGCAAAAGGAAAGCCGCCCAGGAAAGCCCGAGCGGCGCCTAGGGAATCCTAGTGGTGGTGAGCGGTCTCGCCCTGGCCACCGGTGTAATCGCGCGGCACCTGGCCTGCCGGCAGGGTCGGGGCGGACACAGTGGCATCCACGACGATCGGCTCGCCCAGCTCAGCGAACTTGAATTCCACCGGGACGTTTCCGCCGTAGGCGAAGTTGCCGTTCTTCACGCTGGTGGCGGTGTAGTGAGTGCAATCAGCACCCTTGTCGGTCGGGTTTTCCTTGAGGTTCTCGTCAGTGTCACCGATGAGGGCGCAGCCTTCCTCGATCGGCTTAACGTCGCCCAGGTTGACCTTGTTGCCATCAACGGAAACGTCCTGGAGGGTGTAGGCCTTGCCAGAGGGATCCTGGTTGGTAGCCACGAAGTCGACTGCGGCCTCACCCGTCTTGGTGTCCACCAGAACGGTGACGTCGGTGACGCTCACGCCCTGGGCGCGGTCTCCACCATGGGCACCATCCACTGCGGAGACCTTCTGGGCGGTCTGGGAGATCTGGCCGGCAGAGCAGGCTGCCAGGGCTACCGCGGACAGTGCAGCGGCGACGGCAAATCCGCCGCGGCGCAGAGCCGACTTCTGGGACTTCACAGCTATGTCCTCCATGATTTCTAGGGAACTTCGAACTTTGACTTTAGTCCGCGCCAGCCTGCCGTACACAGTTGACCTACCCAGGTCACAATTGGGCGGGGGTAAGAACGGGGGACAACTTTCGATGAGTATGCCCTGGGGGTGCCAGGGGAACGGTGAGAAACCCGCCACGCGGCGGTGGTATCATCAGGCCCTTAAGGAGTGCAGTCGGGCCCTACTAGAGGAGTGGCTTTTTCAGTGGCGATGGATTTCAAGGTCGACGATGTAGTTGTCTACCCGCACCACGGTGCGGCGAGGATTACAGACATCGAGACTCGAGAGATGAACGGCGAGACCCTTGAGTTCCTCGTGCTCACCATCCTGCATTCGGACCTGCAGGTTCGCGTGCCCGTCAAGAACACCGAGCTGGTCGGCGTGCGTGACGTCGTAGGTGAGGAAGGCCTGCAGAAGGTCTTCTCCGTCCTGCGTGAGACCGATGTGGAGGAGGCCGGAAACTGGTCTCGCCGCTACAAGGCCAACCAGGAGCGCCTGGCCTCGGGAGACATCAACAAGGTGGCCGAGGTTGTGCGCGACCTGTGGCGTCGCGATCAGGATCGTGGCCTGTCGGCTGGTGAGAAGCGCATGCTGGGCAAGGCGCGCGCCATCCTCGTCGGTGAGCTGGCGCTGGCTGAGCCGGTCGACGAGAAGAAGGTCAAGGAATACGGCGAGCGCATCGACGAGACCATCGAGCGCCACCGCGCTGCTGGCCTGGTCAGCGAACCGGCTGCGTCCGAGCTCAACGACGACATCGACCTCGACGATCTCAGCTTTGACGACGAGGACTAATCGCGGTCATGGGTGGCGTCCTTCCCGTGGTCGCCGTGGTGGCTGCGGCGGGCCGCGGCACTCGGCTGGGCCTCGACATCCCCAAAGCTTTTGTTGAGCTGGCAGGCTCCACGCTGGTGGAGCGCTCTGTCGCGGCGTTGCGCGAATCCGGGATGGTCGACGAGACCATCGTCGTGGTCAGCGCTGACATGCAAGAACAGGCTCGCGCGCTCTTCCCTGACACCCAGGCTGTGCGCCTGGTGCAAGGCCGGGGAGAGCGAGCGGATTCCGTCATGGCAGGGCTGGAAGCCATCGACCACGACGAAGCAATCGTGTTAGTGCATGACGCTGCCCGCGCCCTGACCCCACCCGACCTGGTGCGTCGGGTGGTTCGGGAGGTTGCTGAGGGCGCTGCGGGAGCGATCCCCGTTGTCCCGGTTGCCGACACCATCAAGCAGGTTGACGGCACGCGCGTGGTGGCCACTCCAGATAGGTCCACGCTGCGGGCAGTTCAGACTCCGCAGGGCTTCCAGCTGGCAGCATTGCGCGAAGCCAACCTCAAATACTTCGGCCATCCCACGCCCGGTTTTGTGGCCACTGACGATGCCTCTCTGATGGAGTTGGCGGGGCATACTGTCCACTGCGTCGAGGGGGATGCGCGAGCGTTCAAGGTGACCACGCCGTGGGATCTCGCCCTGGCAGAGACGATCGTTCACAAGGAGCTTTCATGATCATCCCGCGCGTGGGAACGGCTTTCGACGCACATCAGATCGAGGCCGGAAAACCCTGCTGGATAGCGGGGCTACTCTTTGAAGGCGTAGACGGGTGTGAGGGGCACTCCGACGGTGACGTGGTCTCGCACGCGATTGTCGACGCCCTCCTTGCCGCCGCAAACCTCGGCGACCTGGGATCGTTCGTCGGCGTGGCGCGCTCCGAGTACGACGGGGTTTCCGGAGCTCAGCTGCTACGCGAATGCCGCGAGCTGCTGGAATCCAAGGGTTTTACCATCGGGAACGCGACGGGCCAGCTCATCGGGCAGACTCCCAAGATGGGGCCGCGCCGGGAGGAGGCAGAGCGGGTGCTCAGCGACATCCTGGGCGCACCCGTGTCCATCTCCGCGACCACCACAGACAAGCAGGGCTTTACCGGCTCCGGTCAGGGGCGCGCGGCGATCGCCTCCGCACTGGTTATTCCCCCTGCTGACGCGGGTTAGCCTCGAGGAAGCGGGCGGTAATAAAGCCCGGGTCAGTGATCGCCGTGCCGGCGATGATGGCGCTGGCACCGGTGCGGAAGCCGGCGCGCACATGCTCCGGGGTGTGGAAGCGCCCCTCGGCGATGAGGAAGGCCTCCGGCCCGATGAGTTCTCGGGCCTGGGCAAGGCACTCCAGATCGGGCCCTTCGGTCTTGGCGCGGTGCTCGGTGTAACCCGCCAGCGTGGTAGACATCAGGTCCGCCCCGTCGCGGTGCGCGGCGGCAACCTCCTCCGGAGTTGCGCAGTCTGCCATGATGAGCGCGCCCTCCTCGTGGGCTGCGGCCACCAGGTCGGCGAAGCTGGACCCATCGGGGCGGGGACGGAAGGTGGCGTCAGCGCACACCACAGCGGCACCGGCCTGCGCCACGGCTCGTACGGAAGCGACCGACGGGGTGATGTACACGCCGGTGGAGCCTTCCTTGGTCAGGCCGAACACCGGGACGTCGACAGCAGCGGCGATCGAGCGGATGTCATCGAGTCCGCCGTATCCTCCGCAGCGCACCGCTGGGGTGCCACCGTCGACCACGGCGCGGGCCACATGGGTGAGCGTGTGGGTATCGCGCATCGCGTGTCCGTCGGGGGCCTGTACAGACACGATGACGGAGCCTTGAATGCGGTTGAACAGTTGGTCGCGGGTGAGCATGTCAGTCAACTTTCTGTCTAGTGAGCGTGGTCGCGGGCAAGCGCCGCGGCGGCGATCAGCGGGGCGTGGTTGAGGTTAGTGCTGAGCTTGACCGGCAGGTCAGCCTGCGGCGCCAGGGCCGCTGAACGCACCCCGGCCTCGATGGGCTCAGTGACGGCCGGGCCGATGCCGGTGACCCCTCCGCCCAGGACAATCGCGGTCAGGTCAAAGCCACTGGCGAGCGCACCCAAGCAGCGCCCGAGACCGGTGAGGTTGCCGGTGATGATGCGCTGGGCCAGGTCGTCGCCACGCGAGTAGAGCTCCATGACGCCGCGGAGATCTATTGCGTCCGGGTCCGGGGCGGTCCACGGGATGAGTCCCGCCTCGGGGTGGTGGGAAAGTACCTGGTAGTAGCGGGCGAGGGAGTTGCCGCTGGCGATGTTCTCGCAACGATCGGCAAGCCCGCGGAAGTCGGCACAGACCAACTCCGAGATCTCGCCCGCGCTGCCGGTGGGCCCGTCGATGAGGGCAGAGTCCTCGATGAGCGCGCCACCGACGCCGGTGCCCAGGGAAACGTAGAGGACGCGGCCGGTCGGGAATTCTGTGCCGGCCCCCAGCTTGTGTTCGCCGTATGCCCAGGCCCGCACATCGTTGGCGATGGCCACCGGTGCGGAGATCTCCTCGGCGGCCAGCGCGCGCAAGTCCGTGCCTGCCCAACCGGGCATGGTGTCTCCGGCGTGGACCACAGTGCCTTCTGCGGAAATGATGCCCGGGGCGCCGATGCCCACGCGGGCGATGGTGGCGCTGCCGGCCGCCTGGGTGGCCTGGCGCAGGGCGGAACGAACCTGGTCAGCGGCGGTGGAATCGGCGGGCTGGGTGGGAATGCGTCCAGTATGGAGGACGTCCCGGGGCGAGTCATCGGGGACCAGGCCATAGGCGATTTTGGTGGCGCCGATGTCGAGCACGAGCGAAACGGAGGTCACGGCGAACCTTTCGGGGCAGGAAATTCCGGAACTTATGACATCATACGTCCTATACTGGGGGCGATCCCCAGTTTTCGCATTCAATTTTCTCTTGGGAGCTGCCCATGATTGGCCGCATTGTCACGCCCGAGCGGGTCATTCCGCACGGGCGACTCGTTGTTGAAGACCGCACCATCGAGGCGGTCGAAGAGCTCGATGGTCCCGCCCCGGAGGGTGCCTCGACCTTCGTGCCCGGGTTTGTGGACCTGCACAACCACGGCGGAGATCGGGGAGCGTTCCCTACCGGTAGCGAGGAGGACTGCCGGCGCGCAGCGGCCTTCCACCTGCGCCACGGCAGCACCACCTTGCTGGCCAGCCTGGTCTCGGCCACCGAGGAAGAGATCACCCGTCAGGTGCGGGTACTGCGACCACTCGTGGAGGATGCCACTATTGCGGGAATCCACCTGGAGGGGCCTTTTATTAATGCGTGCCGGTGTGGGGCACAGGCTCCCGACCGTATTCAGCCCGGCGACCCAGAAATGTTCGCGCGGATACTCGAGGTAGCCGAAGGGACCGTGCGGCAAATGACTCTGGCGCCGGAGACCGACCATGTGGATGAGCTGGTTCGTCTGTGCGTGGAGCACAACGTGGTGGTGTCCTTTGGGCATTCCGACGCGGACGCGGAGACTGCTCGACTGGCCGTCCAGCGCGCGGTCGAGGCTGGCGCCACGGTCACTGCCACCCACCTCTTTAATGGCATGCCCCCGGTGCATCACCGCAAGCCCGGAGTGGCCGCAGCGATGCTCACGGCGGCAGCCAGTGGCCAGGCCTGGGCCGAGGTCATCGCCGACGGCGTGCATCTGGCGGACGACACCGTGGACATGGTCGTGGCCTCCGCGCCCGGTCATAGTTTTGCCATTACCGATGCCATGGAGGCGGCCGGCATGCCGGATGGGGACTACCGCCTCGGCCCGCTCGAGGTTGCGGTGGTCGACCGCGTCGCCCGATTGGTCGAGGGTGGGGCAATCGCCGGGGGTACCAGCACGTTGCACGATCAGTACCTGCGCTTTTCCTCCCGTCACGGGGAGGTGGCGGCGGCCAAGTTCGTGGCCACCACTGCGGCCGAGGTGCTCGGTCTGAGCCACGTGGGCCGGTTGGAGCCGGGGGCGGTGGCAGACGTCGTCGAGCTTGCGCCCACCGGGGAGATTCGCAGCGTTATTCGCCAGGGGCAGAAAGTTTCTTAAGGAGTAATCATGGACGTTTTGATTAGGGACACGGCCGACGAGGTGGCCATCACAGCCGCCGACATCATGACCGAGCACGTTCGCAAGGGTGACGTGTTGGGTCTGGCGACGGGATCGACTCCGGTGAAGATGTACCAGGAGCTCATCCGTCGCCACCGCGAGGAGGGGCTGAGTTTTGCCGACTCGCAGGCCTTCTTGCTCGACGAGTACGTGGGACTGGCTCACGATCACGAGCAGAGCTACTACCGCTTTATCCGCGAGAACTTCACTGCGCACGTGGACTTTGTGGACTCACGGGTGTGTAGCCCGAACGGGGCAGCCGAGGACCCGGCCGCGGAGGCGGCGGCGTATGAAGCGCGCATTGAGGCCGCCGGGGGAGTGGGTATCCAGATCTTGGGCATTGGCACCAATGGGCACATCGGGTTCAACGAGCCTGGTTCGTCGCTGCGTTCGCATACGCGGGTGCAGGCGCTGCATCACCAGACGGTGCGAGATAACGCGCGCTTTTTCGATTCGCTTGACGACGTCCCCACGCACGCCTTGACCCAAGGCCTGGCCACGATCTCCTCCTCCCGGCACCCGGTGTTGTTGGCAACCGGTGCGCAGAAAGCGCAGGCGGTGGCGCGCATGGTGGAGGGGCCGTTGAGCGCTTCGTGCCCGGCAAGCGTGTTGCAGCTGCACCCGCGGGTGACCGTCATCGTGGATGCGGAGGCTGCTGCGGATCTGGTTGAGGTCGAGCACTACCGTTATCTGGAGTCCGTGTCCCCCGTAAGGGGGTAACCAAGCTCCCACGACCTGGACATTGTGATTCAGGTTAATTGAATATCTAAAACGCCTGTGAGTCACAAATCCCTGGGGATATGATGTCTGACAAGAGCACATGGGACGTCTGATCTCTGTGCTGTCGGATAGAAAGGGACCTCAGATGCGACGCATAGCAGCAACCATCGCCGTGGCCGCACTCACCCTGACCGGGTGCGCCACCGGCGAGGACAGTGGAGCAAGCGACGGCACCATCAACGCGGCCGTGGCCTACGCCACCACCAACTACGACCCCTCCGCCACCTCATCTGCCCTGGCGCTGGGCACCAACTGGCACGTCATGGAGGGCCTCTACGAGCTCAACATGGCCGACTACTCGGTGTACAAGGGCCTCGCCGCCGAGGACGAGCCCACCAAGGTGTCCGACACCGAGTACACGGTTTCCCTCCGCGAGGGTGCGAAGTTCTCCGACGGCACCGACGTGACCTCCGCCGACGTCGTCCACTCCTTCGAGCGCGCCATGAAGGAGGGAAACCTGTACGCCAGCATGCTCAACTTCATCGACTCGGTGGAGGCCAAGGACGAGCGCACCGTGACCATCAAGCTCAAGAAGCCGTTCTCCTTGCTTCAGGAGCGCCTGGCCGTGGTCAAGATCGTTCCTAAGGACGCCACCGAGGAGCAGCTGACCTCCAAGCCGGTGGGCACCGGCCCCTACAAGTACGAGTCGATCGACGACGCCCGCATCAAGGCCGTCAAGAACGAGAACTACAACGGCACCAAGCCCGCCGGCTCTGATGCCATCGAGTGGGAAGTGCTCATCGACGACACCGCCCGCACCACCGCCCTGCAGTCTGGCTCCGTCGACGTGATGGAGAACGTGCCGGCCGACAACCGCTCCCAGCTCGAGAGCGCCGGCATGACCGTGGAGTCCAAGAAGGGCTTCAACCAGCCCTTCCTCATCTTCAACACCCAGAAGGCGCCGTTCAACGACAAGCGCGTGCGCCAGGCCCTGCACTACGCCATCAACACCCAGCAGCTGGTGGACAACAACATGTCCGGCACCGCCACCCCAGCTTCCTCGTTCCTGCCGGAGAACCACCCGAACTACCACAAGGCAGCCACCCAGTACGAGTACGACCCGGAGAAGGCGAAGAAGCTGCTGGCAGAGGCGGGTGTCGATAAGCTCAACATCACCCTTCTAACCACCGATCACACCTGGATCGAGAACCTAAGCCCCCAGATCAAGAACGACCTCGAGGCCGTGGGCATCGGTGTCACCCTGCAGGCCCAGGCATCTGCCTCGCTTTACGCGGACAACCTCGACCAGGAGAACTCCAACTACGACGTCGCCCTGGCCCCCGGTGACCCCTCCGTCTTCGGCCAGGACCCCGCGCTGCTGATCGACTGGTGGTACGGCAACAACGTCTGGACGCAGAAGCGCTCCTTCCTGCAAGAGTCCGACCCCGCCACCTACCAGGCCATCCGCGCCGCAGTCGACGAGGGCGTGACCCTCGAGGGCGACGCTCAGCAGCAGAAGTGGAACGAGGCGCTCGACATCATCGCCGACAACGCCGTGACCTACCCGTTGTTCCACCGCGAAATGATCACCGCCTACAACGACGAGAAGGTCAGCGACTTCGCGCCGATCTCCACCACCGGCCTGTCCTTCCTGGGAACTAAGACGAACTGACATGAACACACTGATACGACTCATCGGGCGTCGCCTGATCATGCTCCCGGTGATGGTGCTGGGCGTGACCTTCCTGGTTCACGTCATCATGGCCCTGTCACCCGTTGATCCGGCGTACGCAGCGCTAGGCGAAAGCGCCAGCCCCCAAGCCCTCGAGGCCTACCGTGAGCAGCACGGCCTCAACGACCCCTGGTTCGTGCAATTCGGCAGCTACGTTGCCGGCATGCTGCACGGAGACCTGGGCGTGTACGGGCAAGGCAACATGTCAGTGGCAGACAAAGTTTTCACCGCCTTGCCCGTCACTCTCCAGCTCACCCTTTTTGGACTCATCATCGCCGTGGCCGTGGCCTTCCCGCTGGGAATCGTCTCCGCGCTCTACCGTGACCGCCTGCCCGATCACATCATTCGCCTGATCTCGGTGCTGTGCATCGCCACCCCGAGCTTCTGGCTGGCGATCCTGCTGGTCCTGGCCTTCATCGGGAAGCTCCCGGTGGCCGGGCCGCTGCCCTCCGACCCCGCCGGGTGGATGCTGCGCATGCTGCTTCCGGCGTTCGCGCTCGCGGTGCCGGTGATCGGCCAGATGACCCGCATCGTGCGCACCTCCATGGTCGAGGAAATGGATGCCGACTACGTGCGCACCGCCCTGGGCGCCGGCGTCCCGCGCCGGGTGGTCATCTCCCGCAACGTCCTACGTAACGCCCTGATCACGCCCGTCACCGTTCTCGGTTTGCGCGTCGGCTACCTCATGGGAGGCGCCGTGGTCATCGAGATCATCTTCAACTTGCAGGGCATGGGTCGTGTGCTTATCGACGGAATCACCAACTCCTGGGTCACCGTCGTCCAAGGCGCGACCCTGGTGGTGGCGATCACCTTCATCCTGGTCAACATCATCGTCGATCTGCTGTACGTACTCATCAATCCCCGCATTAGGTCGGTGTAACCATGCCTAAATTCACGTGGTGGCGCTCCATGAGCGTCAGCTCCCGGGTTTCCCTCATCGTTTTGGCCCTGGTGGCGCTCAGCGCCCTGCTCGCGCCAGTGCTGGCCCCGTATGACCCCAACGCCATTTCCATGAAAGGCCAGCCGCCGAGCGGCGAGCACCTCTTCGGCACCGACCACTTGGGCCGCGATGTGTTCTCTCGCCTGCTCTACGGTGGCCGCTACTCCCTGACCGTCGGACTGGCCGCCACCGGCCTGGCGCTGATCCTCGGTGCGATCATCGGCTCCGTGGCCGCGGTTTCTGGCCGCCTGGTCAGCGAGACGATTATGCGCATCATGGACATCATCATGTCCGTGCCGGCCATTGCCCTGGCCGCTGTTGCCGTCGTGGTGTTCCGCGACCCGGAGCGCCCCGGTTTCATGCTGCTGGTTATTGTCTGCGCGATCGGTTTCGTCTACACCCCGCAGCTAACCCGCATCGTGCGCGCCAACGTCATGAGCGAGTATGGCGAGGACTACGTCAACGCCGCCGTCGTTTCCGGCGCCCGCGCCCCCTGGATCCTGGTGCGCCACGTGGCGCGCAACTGCGCAGCCCCCATCATGGTGTTTGCCACCTTGCTCGTCGCCGACGCCATCATCCTCGAGGCATCGCTGACCTTCATCGGTGCGGGCCTGCAAGAGCCTGTGGCCACCTGGGGCAACATCCTGTCCTCGGCGCAGCCTGGCGTGCTGCGTGGCGAATGGTGGCAGGCCCTGTTCCCCGGCATCATGATCATGCTGACCGTGCTGTGCCTGAACATCGTCTCCGAGGGCATCACCGACGCCATGGTCGCCGCCCCCAAGGGCAAAGTGGCCACCCAGGCCACCGGCATGCTCGCTGACCCCGTTGCCGCACACCGTGCCCAGGAGCCGGCCCTGCGCCAGCGCCTTACCGACCTGCGCACCACCGAGGCCACCCGCACCGACCGCTTCGTGTCCGACCCCAGCAAGCCCGTCGTGCTCGAGGTCAAGGACCTGTGCATCTCCTTCCCGCGCCACGGCGACGTCAACGTTGTTGACCACGTCAGCTACTCCGTGCGCGCCGGAGAAACCCTGGGTGTCGTCGGCGAGTCCGGCTGCGGCAAGTCCATCACCGCCCTGGCGATCATGGGCCTGTTGGACCCGCGTGCCAAGGTTTCTGGTGAGATCCTCTACCAGGGCCGCGACCTGCTGAAGATGTCGGCCAAGGAGCGCCAAGGATTGCTGGGCCACGAGATGGCCATGATCTACCAGGATGCTCTGAGCGCACTGAACCCGTCGATGCTGATTCGCTCCCAGATGCAGCAGCTGACCTCGCGCGGTGGCACCCGCTCCGCCGAGGAGCTGCTGGAACTCGTTGGCCTGGACCCCAAGCGCACCCTGGAGTCCTACCCGCACGAGCTGTCCGGTGGCCAGCGCCAGCGCGTTCTCATCGCCATGGCCCTGACCCGCGATCCCAAGCTGATCATCGCCGACGAGCCCACCACGGCCCTCGACGTGACCGTGCAAAAGCAAGTCATCAACCTGCTCAACGAGCTGCGCGAAAAGCTCGGTTTCTCCATGATCTTTGTGTCCCACGATCTCGCCCTGGTGGCTGAGGTCGCGCACAGCATCACCGTGATGTACGCCGGCCAGGTCGTCGAGCAAGGCCCGACCACCGAGCTGCTGACCAACCCCCAGCACGAGTACGCGCGCGGACTGCTCGGCTCCGTCCTCTCCATCGAGTCCGGCTCCGGTCGCCTCCACCAGATCCCTGGTGTGGTGCCCTCGCCGCAGGACTTCCCGGCCGGTGACCGCTTCGCGCCGCGTTCCTCGCACCCCGGCTACGGCGAGGACATCCGGCCCGTGCTTACCCCCGTGAGCGAAGGACATTTCTACGCCGCCCTGCCACCTCAGGAGGAACAGCGATGAGCGAACCCATTATCGAGCTGCGCGATGTCTACGTGGAGTTCACATCCCGCACCGGTGGGCTGTTCCGGCCCAACAAGGTCAAGGCCGTCAACGGGGTTTCCCTGGCGGTAGGCCCGGGGGAAACCATAGGTATCGTCGGCGAGTCCGGCTGCGGCAAGTCGACCACCGCCAACGTCATGTGTGGCCTCCAGCAGGTTTCCCAGGGCCAGGTCCTGTTCAAGGGGCGCGACGTTACCAAGCGCACCGCCGCGGATCGCCGTGAGATTGGCCGCGTGGTTTCCGTCGTGTTCCAGGATCCGGCGACCGCCCTCAACGCCCGCATGAGCGTCGAAGAACAACTCACCGACCCCATGCGCGTACACAAGCTGGACGTGTCCCCAGATCGCATCCGTGAGCTGATCACCCGCGTAGGCCTGCCAGAGTCGGTGCTGCACGCGATGCCCGGGCAGCTGTCCGGCGGCCAGCGTCAGCGCGTCGCCATCGCCCGAGCGCTCGCCCTCAACCCCGACGTCATCATCGCCGACGAGCCCACCTCAGCCCTGGACGTGTCGGTGCGCGCGCAGATCCTCAATCTGCTCACCGACCTCAAGAACGACCTCGGCCTGTCGATGGTGTTCATCTCCCATGACATCCAAACCGTGCGCTACGTTTCCGACCGCATTGTCGTCATGAACGGCGGCCGCATCATCGAGCAGGGCTCCGCCGCTGAGCTGCTGTCTAACCCCACGGACGACTACACCCGTAAGCTCCTGGCCGCTGCCCCCTCTCTGCTTCACCCGAAAGGCTAGAAATTCCCATGAGTGCACCCATTCGCGGCGTTGTACCTCCCGTTACCGTCCCGCTTCTCGACGACCGCTCGCTCGACCTGGTTTCCTACCAGCGTCAGATCGACCGCCTCATTGACGCCGGCGTCGACGGCCTCTTCATCCTGGGCTCCACGGGTGAGGTCGCCTTCTCCACCGTCGAGCGTCGCCGCGAGATCATCGCGGCCTCGGTTGATGCCATTGCGGGCCGCGTTCCCTGCCTGGTGGGAGTCGTCGATACGCAAACCGATCGCGTCATCGAGCACATCAAGACCGCCGAGGAGTTCGACATCGCCGGCGTCGTCGCCACCGCGCCGTTCTACGCGCTGGGCGGTATCCCCCAGATTGAGCAGCACTTCCGCCTCCTGCGCGCGGCCACCGAGCTGCCGATCTACGCCTACGACATCCCGGTCTGTGTCCACACCAAGCTGCCCGTCGACCTGCTGATCTCGCTCGCCCTCGACGGCGTGCTGCAGGGCGTCAAGGACTCTTCCGGTGACGATGTCGCGTTCCGGTATCTCTCCCTCGCTAATCGACGCGCCGGCAAGCCCCTATCCCTACTCACCGGCCACGAAGTGTGCGTCGACGCGGCCTACATGGCAGGAGCCGATGGTTGCGTGCCCGGCCTGGGCAACGTCGACCCGGACGCCTACGTTCGCCAATGGCGCGCCTACCAGGAGGGCGACTGGGAAACCGTGCGTACCGAGCAGGACCGCCTGGCCGAGCTCATGCGCGTGGCCATGGTGGCGCGTTCGGCTACCGGTTTCGGGGCTGGCGTGGGTGGCTTCAAGACCGCCCTGGCCTGCATGGGCATCTTCGCCACCAACCAGATGCCGGAGCCGGTTTCCCGTCTCCAGGGCGAGGACGTTCAGCGCGTCGAGGACATCCTCGCCGAGCTTGGTATGGTCTAACGTCAGATGAATTGGGAAGGGGTACGTCTATGACGTTGCCAACGCCGCGACGCCGGCCGCAATCGGTGACCGCAGCCGCCGTGGAAGACATCAAGCGCTACATCCGCGAGCAGCATTTGCGCACGGGTGATCCCCTTCCCACCGAGTCTGAGATCTGCGAGCGCCTGGGATATTCGCGATCGTCCGTGCGCGAGGCGATTCGCATCCTTTCCACGCTGGACATCGTGACGGTGCGCCACGGCCATGGCACCTATGTGTCTGGCATGTCGTTGGAGCCGTTGGTCAACGGGCTAGTGTTCCGCACCGTTCTCGAGGCTGACGACTCCCTTGGTTTCCTAGGCAATGTCGTCGATGCCCGCGAGGCGTTGGATCTTTCGCTCGGTGCTGAGCTGGCGCGATCCGTCGACGGGGAAACCGTGGAGCAGCTCAACGCGCTGGTGGAGAAGATGCGCGAGCGTATCGCCCACGGTGAGCACTTCGCCGAAGAGGACCAGGCCTTCCACCGGCTCCTGGTTTCCCGCACCGCCAACCCCTTGGTGCGCGAGCTGTCTGACGCCTTTTGGCAGGTCCACGACGAGGTCATGCCCCTGTTGCATATGGACGTCGTGTCGGTCGCCGATAGGCAGCGCTCCGTCGAGGCACACCAGGCCATCGTGGACGCTGTGGAGAAGGGGGAAACCGAGGCGTACACGGCTGCGGTGCGGGAGCACTACGCCCCGCTGCGCTCGGTTATTGAGGCACGCGTTTAGCCACCGCCCGCCCGGATTTGTCCAGGAGCGGGTGGTTGTTGCGGCGCACTGTGTCGCCGCGTGACCAGTAGACAGACCCGTCGTCCCCGATATCTATTCGGCCGTTTCGGGGTGGGCGGTCGGGGGAGTCGTCGTTACGCCCGTTGTGTTTTCGGCACAGGGCCACGAGTCCGTCGAGGTTGGTATTGCCGCCGTGTTTCCATGCCGTGACGTGGTGCATTTGGCACTCGGTGGCGGGGGTGGTGCAGCCGGGCCATTGGCACATGAGGTCGCGCCCCTCGATGATGAGGCGTTGTTTCGAGTTGGCGTGTCGCTGGGCGCGGTAGGCGTTGACGGGGCCAACCAACGGCTCGTAGAGGACGGCTACGTGGTCGTCGGCCATGAGTCCCGAAACCAGCTCTGCACCGGTGACGGTGGTGCCATCGGTGGCGGCGAAGATGGTTTCGTCGCCATCGTGGGAGCGCAGGCGCAGCCAGTCGGGAAGCGGGATAATCACCTGGGGCATGAGCGAGTACGGGGCGGGGCCGGTGCTGGTCATGAGGGCGTCGTACATGGCCTGCTCGTAGGTCAACGCGGTGTCCTGGGCACGCAGGCTGCGAGCGCGCGCGTCCAGGGTGCTCAGCAGGCGCTTGATGTCGCGCTCGGGACCGGTGACGGTAAAGGTGCGGTTGCCGTTGGTGTCGGTCGTCTTACCTCCGCGTACGGCTCGCCTGCCTAGGTTGGGGCCGTTGCCGGCATTGCGGGCGCGAACGATGTCGCGGGCTTTGAGGTCGATGTCGTCGATGCTGCCGTCGAGAAGCGCGAGTTCGGCCAACAGCGCATACCGGTCGCCGTGGCGTAAACCGCGCGCATGTTTAGTGATCACCAGGATCCGCTCCAGGGAAGCCTGCGCCAGGCGCTGCCGAGCCAGGGGAGCGCGATGCAGCATCTCCGCCGCCCGCCGATAGCGCACCAGCTGGCTAGCGCTGAAGGTGGCGCGTAGGAGGTCGCTGTCGCCAGCCTCCCGGATGGCCGCGAGCAACCCCAGGCCTTGGGTGCGCAAGATGTCGAGCGGATTCATGGGGCTCACGCTAGACCGCTCGCCGCGCCAACGCCGCCGCCTGCTGTGGATAACTCTTTGTTTAGACTAAGACCTGTGAATTTACGCATTTTTGACACCGCCACCCGCAGTCTTCGCGAGTTTGTCCCCGTCAAGCCGGGGCACGCGTCGGTGTATCTGTGTGGGGCAACCCCGCAGGCCAAGCCCCATATTGGGCATCTGCGTTCGGGCGTAGCGTTCGACATTTTGCGCCGCTGGCTGATCGCCAAGGGCCTCGATGTGGCGTTCGTGCGCAACGTCACCGACATCGATGACAAGATCCTCACCAAGGCCGCGGACAACGATCGCCCCTGGTGGGAGTGGGTCGCCACGCACGAGCGCGAGTTCACCCGCGCCTACAACGCGCTCGGCGTTCTACCCCCCTCGACGGAGCCTCGTGCTACGGGGCACGTCACGCAGATGGTGGACTACATGCGCAGGCTTATCGACGCCGGTTTTGCCTACGCGGACAGCGGTTCCGTGTACTTTGACGTCGCTGCCTGGTCGGCGGCGGCCAACTCGGATTACGGGCACCTTTCGGGAAACCGGGTCTCCGAGATGGAGCAGGGCGAGGGCCAGGCGGCCGGCAAGCGCGGCGCGCAGGACTTTGCCCTCTGGAAGGCCGCCAAGCCGGGCGAGCCGAGCTGGCCCACGCCGTGGGGAAACGGGCGGCCAGGTTGGCACCTGGAGTGCACGGCTATGGCCACCTGGTATCTGGGGGAAACCTTCGATATTCACTGCGGTGGCCTGGACTTGCAATTCCCGCACCACGAGAACGAGATCGCCCAGGCGCATGCGGCTGGTGACGGTTTTGCTAACTACTGGATGCACAACCACTGGGTGACCATGGCGGGCGAGAAGATGTCCAAGTCGCTGGGCAACGTGCTCGACCTGGACAGCATGCTCGAGATCGTGCGCCCGGTGGAGCTGCGCTACTACCTGGGCAGCGCGCACTACCGCAGCGTGCTGGAGTACTCCCAGGAGTCGCTGGTCGAGGCCGCCCGCGGCTACCGACGCATCGAGGACTTTGTGCAGCGCCTGGACATGCCCGAGCCTGGTGAGCTGCCCGCCGCATTTGTCGAGGCCATGGATGAGGACTTGGCCGTACCGCGTGCCCTGGCCGTCATCCACGGCACCGTGCGCGCCGGCAACGCGGCCCTGGCCGAGGGGGAAACCGAGAAGGCGCGCGAGTTGGCGGCCCAGGTGCGTGCGATGGCCCAGATTCTGGGTGTGGATCCTGCTGAGGGCGGCCAGAGGGCGTCGAGAAGCGATGCTGCCCTCGAGGCCCTGGTTTCCCATGCCCTGGAGCAGCGCACCCGGGCGCGTGCGGAGAAGGATTTTTCCACTGCGGACGCTGTTCGTGACATGCTGGCAGCGGCAGGCATTGAGGTCACCGATACTGCCGACGGTCCGCGTTGGGCCCTGATTGAGGAGAAGTAATGGCGAATAACAACCACGACCGTCGCGGCACGCGCAAGACCAACAAGAAGGGTGCGACCAAGGGGTCGGGCGGGCAGCGCCGCCGGGGCCTGCGCGGCAAGGGTGCGACCCCGAAGGCCGAGGATCGCGTCTACCACGCGGCACACAAGCGCAAGCTGGAGCGCCAGCGTCGCGACTCGGGCCGTCACGAGAAGGTCAACGAGACTGAGCTGGTGGTGGGCCGTAACCCCGTCATCGAGTGCCTGCACGCCAAGGTGCCGGCCAACGCGCTGATCGTAGCCATGGGCACCGGCCACGACGATCGCCTGTCCGAAGCGGTAGCGTTGGCCAACTCGCGCGGCATCATTGTGCGCGAGGTGCAGCGCCACGAGCTCGACCACATGACCGGCTCCACCCTGCACCAGGGCGTGGGTCTGGAGATCCCGCCCTACCAGTACGCGGACGTGTTCGACCTCATCGCCAAGGCGGCCGAGGAGCCCAAGCCGGGCATGTTCGTCATCCTCGACAACATCACCGACCCGCGAAACCTGGGCGCGGTTATCCGCTCCACCGCGGCCTTCGGCGGCAACGGCGTGATCATCCCAGAGCGCCGCTCAGCCAGCGTGACCGCCGTGGCCTGGCGTACCTCCGCCGGCACCGCAGCCCGCCTGCCCGTTGCGCGCGCCACCAATCTGACGCGCACGCTCAAGGAGTTCCAGAAGAACGGCTACCAGATCGTCGGCCTGGACGCCGGCGGCGAGCACACGCTGGATACCTATGACGGCGGCACCGATCCCGTAGTCATCGTCGTCGGCTCGGAGGGCAAGGGCATCTCGCGCCTGGTGCGCGAAAACTGCGACGTGATCATGTCCATCCCCACCGCAGACTGGGTCGAGTCCCTCAACGCCTCAGTGGCTGCCGGCGTGGTGCTCAGCGAGTTCGCTCGCCAGCGCCGCCAGGCCTAGAAACCGAAGAAGTCCGCCACCGCCTCGGCGGCCACGATGTGATCAGAGTTCGGTCCCAGGCGTGCGTCCGTGCGCGCGGGGGAGGGGACGACGTGCCCCATGCCCTCGACGGTGATCAGCCGCGCCTGGGTTTCCCCCCAAGTTTCGGTGATCACGCCGGGGGCTATTTCCTCGCGCACAGGATCCGTAGCGCCGAAGGCAAAATACTCGGCGGTTTCGCGCGCTGAGACCACCGTGCCTCGGCCGCGCGCCACGAGCCCACCCTCATACGGTGAGATCGGGTCAGCGGTGCCGTGGATGGTCAAAAACGGGGTGGGCTCTGGCGTGCCCAGCCCGTCGATCAGGTTGTCCGGGGTGGGCAAATTCGCGGCGAAGGTGGCGGCGCCTGCCAGGAGGCCGGGGGTGTCGTGAAGCACACGCAGCACCATGTGGCCGCCGTTGGAGAAACCGCACGCGTAGGTTTCCTCTCCGGCAAGCGCCTCGACGAAGGCGACGTCATCCACGCCGAGTTCGCGGGTGCGCTCGGGCAGGTTGCGGCGGGCGTCGTTGAAGTGTCGCTCCACGCCGTCGAGGTAGCGCACCTTGACTCCCAGGTTGTCGAAGGTGTTGGCGGTGAAACGGCGGGCGACGGAGGCCGACTGCATTGAGCCGTGCAGAAATAGCAAAACGCGGTCGCCCTCACCCACCTCCAGGTAGGTGCGAGTACGACCGCCGATGTCGATGCTATGGCGTGTGGGGGTGATCGTCATGCCGCGATGCTACCTGGACGCGGCGATCCCGCATGCCTCCGATAGCGCGGCAGATGAGGTAGATGAGGAAGGAGATCGTGGTCACGAACACGCTCACCGGCAGCCCGGGAGCGAGTGAGAGCACAATTCCGCCCACCGCGGAGATCTCGGAGAAGATCACCGAAAGCACGACCGTTTTCACCGGCGACGAGGTCACGTGGGCAGCGGCCGCGCCGGGGGTAATCAGCAGAGCCATGACCAAAAGCGAACCCACGATCTGCACGGACTGGGCCGAGGCCAAACCAACCAGCACGGCAAAGATCACGGAGTACAGGCGAACGTTGACACCGCTGGCCTGTGCCATCGCGGGGTCTACCGACGCGAACAACAGCGGGCGCCAGATGAGCACCACAGCGCCTACCACCAGCGCTGTCACCCCGGCGAGCAGCCACGTGGAGGCGCTGGAAACGCCCACGATCTGGCCGGTCAGCAGCGCCATTGCCGTGGTGGAGTTGCCCGGGTACAGGTACAAAAACAGCACGGACAAGCCCAGGCCGAAGCTCATGACCACGCCTATCGACGAGTCCTGTTGGCCCCGGAATCCCAGCACAGCCAAGACGATGGCCGCGGCAATAGCACCCGCCACCGCGCCGAAGCCCAGGTTGAACCCGAACAGCAGGGCGGCGGCGGCACCCATAAGCGCGAGCTCGCTGGTGGCGTGCACCGAGAAGGACATGCGGCGCAGCACAATCAGCGGGGTCATCACGCCAGAGAGCACACCCAGCAGCGCAGAGGCGATCACTGCCTGCTGAACAAAGCCCACCTGGAGCAGGGCATTGGTATCAGCGAAGTAGCTTTCCATCTAGACCACCACCATTCGGCCGTCGAGCTCGATCACGTCGACCTTGGTGCCGTAGAGCTCGCTGAGGACGTCGGAACGCATAACCTCCGAGACGGTACCCAGCGTGTGCCCGTGCGGGGCGAGGTAGAGCACGCGGTCGACTACATGCAGAACGGGGTTAATGCCGTGGGTCACCACGACCACGGCAGTGTTGTGTTCGCGGCGGCGAGCATCCAACAGCGCGACGGCGTCTTGCTGGCGGGCGACATCGAGGCTGAGCAGCGGCTCGTCGGCCAGCAACAGGTCCGGGTCGTTGGCCAAGGCCTGCGCCTGGCGGATCAGCTGCTGCTGTCCGCCCGAAAGCCGGCCCACGCGGTGATCGGCGAACCCTTGGGCGCCGACGGTGCGCAATAGGGCGTCGACACGCTCGCGCGAGGCACTTCTCCCAGTCAACACCCCATGCGCCAGCGAGAGGGAAACCAGGTCGCGAGCCCGCATCGGCAGCTCGGCCTCGAACATGCGTTGCTGCGGGATGAATCCGGTGCGGCCAGACAGCTCCACCCGGCCACGGGAGAGTTGCCGGGTGCCCAGGATCGTGTGCAGCAGCGTTGACTTGCCTACGCCATTAGGGCCGAGCACGGCGATGAACTCACCGGGCTCGACCTCGAGGTTGAGGCCGGACCAAAGGGGGTCTACCGCGGCCTCGGTAAATCGGAGAAGTGGCACTACTTCGTGGCTTCTTCCAGTGCGGAGACAACCTGCTCGAAGTAGTCGAGGAAGTTCACACCCTCCGGTGCGACCTCACCAATCTCGACGATCTTGACGCCCTTTTCCACGGCCGCGTCGTGGACGCGCTTAGTCAGGTCCGTCTCGGTCTGCGGGTTGTAGAGCAGGACATCGACCTCACCGTTGTTGATCTTGTCCAGGAAGGCAGCCAGATCGGCCGCGGACGGGGAGGCGTGGTTCAGCGCGGCCTGCCGGTAGCTATCCGGGGTGACGTCCTCGAGGTGGGAGTCGTCGATGAGGTAGTCGCCGATGGTCTCAGTCTGGGCGACCTTGGCGTGGGGGAGAGCCTCGAGACGGGTGCGCAGATCATCCATGCGGGTGGTCACCGGCTTAGCGTCGGCCTTGGCCTCCGGGGACTTCTCCTTAGCAGCGGTTGCGATGTCCTCCGCGACGGCGGACACGGCATCGACGTCGAACCAGATGTGCTCGTTGCCATCGACAGTCTCGATCGCGTGCTCGTGGTTGTGGCCCTCGTGGCCTTCCGACTCGGCACCGTGCTCGTGCGCGTGGTCGTGGTCGTGCCCCTCGGCATCGTGCGAGTGATCGTGGCCTTCCTCGCCGTGCGCGTGGTCGTGGTCGTGCCCCTCGGCATCGTGCGAGTGATCGTGGCCTTCCTCGCCGTGCGCGTGGTCGTGGTCGCCGTGATCATGCGAGTGCGCCACCAGCGGCAGGGCATGCACGATCTTGTCTTCCTTGCCGTCGTTGACCAGCGGCTCGTACAGCCAAGCGTCATATCCGCCGCCGCCCACCACGACCATGTCGGCTTCCATGCCCTTGGCCAGGTCCGTGGCGGAGGGCTCGAAGCTGTGCGGGTCGATCGCGGAGTCTTCCACGATGGCGGAGACCTCGCCGCCGTCGGTCACCACAGCGGAGACCACATCTCCCCACACGGAGGTGGAGGCCACGATGTCGATGGTGGCGTCCTGCGCGGCGTCCTGGGGCGCAGAATCGGTGGAGCAGGCGGTCAGAGTCAGGCCGGCGATCGCTACGGCCCCGAAGGATGCGATACGAGTTGTCATGCTTTCCACCCTCATGGTATTGGGAAAAGTTGTCAACATGAAAATAAGTTGAAAATGACAGCGATCTACTAACATCGGCCACCATGCACAAGCGTCGCCCGCGGGGCACCCTCGCCTCCCTGGCCGCAGATCTTGGGGTCTCACGCACGACCGTGTCCAACGCCTACAACCACCCGGACCAACTCTCGCCCGCCCTGCGCGCCCGCATCCTGGCTGCCGCCGAGGCGCGTGGTTACCCCGGCCCGGATCCCACCGCCCGCTCCCTGCGCACCCGCCGGGTGGGCTCCCTGGGCGTGCTGCTCACCGAGGACTTGTCCTACGCCTTCGAGGATTACGCCTCCGTCGAGTTTCTGGCCGGGCTTGCCGATTCGCCCTTCGCCCTGACCCTCGTGCCCACCGGCTCCGATGGGGGAAACCGGGGACTCGTGGATTCCGTGGTGGTCGATGGCTTCGTGGTGTATTCGGTGGCCAGCGACGACCCCGGCCTGGCTGCGGTGCGCACCACCGGCCTGCCCTTTGTGGTGTGCGATCAGCCCTACGACGTGGAGGGGCACTCTTTCGTCGGCATTGATGACGCGTCCTCGGCGGCCCTGGCGGCTCGCGCGGTGGCGCAGGCGGGGCACCGTCGCATCGGAATCCTGGCCAAGAGGCTCATGCGTGCGCGTTTCGACGGCCCAGTCTCACCCGCAGAACTTCCCACCGCCGACCTGCATGTCCAGCGGGCGAGGGTCCACGGTGTGCTGGAGGAGCTGGCTGCGTGGGGCGTCGATAAGCGCACCATTCCTATTGTGACCCGCCACCACAACGACGAGGCCAGCGCGGCCGATGGCGCGCGCGAGCTCTTAGAGCGCAACCCCGATCTCACCGCCGTGGTGTGCACCACCGACTCGATGGCGCTCGGGGCGCTGGCGTACGCCCACGATCAAAGGATTGAGGTGCCGCGCGAGCTCAGTATCACTGGCTTCGACGGGATCGAGCTGGCCAAGGCTCGGGGCTTAACGACGATCGCCCAGCCGCTCAAGGCCAAAGGCCGCATGTGCGGGAAGCTGCTGTCCTCCGCGGTCACCGAGCGGCTGAAGGATCAAGCCCCGGCTGACCCCAAGCGGGTCCTGCTCAAGGCGCACCTTATTCCTGGGGCAACTCTCGCCCCGTTAGAGCCATAAGCTTGTCCACTTCGCTGGCGCCGGCGTCGGCCGGCACGGGGGCGGCAAACTTCTGCGGGTCCTGGGAGTAGCCCTTCGCGATCCCCTGAGCGACCTCTTCGCTCAGGTGGTGCTCGATGCCGTTGGGAACGGCCAGGTCCCAGGTGTGAATGAACAGATCCGGGATGAGGAAGCCGCGAATGGCCTCCTCCATGTCGCCGGCCTCCAGCATCTGGCGCACCAGGCCGGCGAAGGCGTGGAACTGGTCCACCAGGTTGTCATGGCGTACGGCAGCGCGCCCGGCCATCTCTGGAAGCCAGCTGGTTACGTGGTCCACCAGGTCGCGGGCATTCCACCCGGCGCAGGCAGTGGGGGCAGTCTCGTCCTTGAGCTGGTACAACACGGCGGCGAAGTGGGCGATGGCCCATTCCAGCCGGCCCGCGGTGTCTTTGGGGTAGGCAACGTGGGCGGTGCGGGCGTCGGCGAGCTCGGTGAAGAACTCGGCAACCGCATCCCGGTCAGCCACGCGCAGGCCGGCGGCGGTTTCTCCCTCACCGACCTTGACGCCCAGGTCGTTTTCCCCCAGCACCCGGAAACCGTTCTCATCTGTCACATCGTCGCCGACAAAGACGGTGGAGGTGGCGCCCAGTTCGGTGCGTGCCTGATCGATCCACGTCCCCTTGGTCACATCGGTGGCAGAGAACTCCACAATGTTTTTGCCCAGCGTGACGTGCACGCCTGGCACATCAAGGGCGCGGGCTGCTGCGAGAACCCGCTCGGCTTCTGCCGGGTCACGCTGCGAAAGCTCGAGCACGTGCGCCACGCGCTGGAAAGGCTTGCGCTCGATGCCCGCGCCGGGCACATCCATGATGGGCGCAAGCTGGCGCTCTACCTCATCGAGCAGCGCCTTCTGCTCCGGGGTGGGCTCGGCGGCCAGCTGCGACTCGTTGCCGTGTGAGCCCGCCATGAGGACGGGGGCGCGCAGCCGGCACACCTGAACCAAGCCCTCCAAGTGGCGCCCGGACAGCACCGCGACCGTGGTGCGCGGCAGCCCCGCCAGGCGGGTCAGGGCACCGAGGCCCTGGAGATTGACCGGAACATCGTAGATATCGGTGGAGAAACCGGCGAGAGTTCCATCGAAATCGGAGACGACGAAAAGGTGATCTGTCTGCGCAAGCTCGGTGGTGTGCATGCCGTCCAGGTTAGACGGTCATGAGGCGTATCGACGGCCCAGTCACCGAGTCGGCATCGCGCCACACCATCTCTGTGGGGCCAGGCCGCAGGATCTCGAAGTTTCGCCCCGGCACCAGCACGTCGGTCATGAGCTGGTGGACGTGCACGCGAGCGCCCTCGCATTGATCCTGCTCCTTGAGCTGCACATCCTGGATTGTGACGTGCTGCTCGTCGAGCTCGATCTTGGCACGCATGATCGCGCAGCCGGTTTGGGTGACCGCGCTGTGCTCGGTCAGGCGGATGTTGGCGGTGCCGGCTGCGGATTCGGGCAGGGCGGAGGGGGCCTCCTCGGTGAGGTAGACGTCGGTGACCTGCCAGGTCTGGCCTATGACCTGATCTTCTTGTGCACCCGAGCTACAACCAACGAGCAGTCCCGCACACAGCGGCGCGATGAGAAGCCTTTTCATTACTGGGCCTTCTTCAGGCTGTCCAGGAATGCTTGCGCCCACAGATCCACGTCGTGCTCGATGACCTGTGCGTGCATGGCGCGCATCCGCTCAGCTGTGACCTCCGGGGTGCGCTTAAGCCCCTGCACCGCCTGCACGATCGCCTGCTTGGCCGACTCCATATCAAACGGGTTGCACAGATACGCCTGATTCAGCTCAGCGGCGGCACCGGCGAACTCGGACAACACCATCGCACCCGAACCATCGCCGTGGGTGGCCACATATTCTTTGGCCACCAGGTTCATGCCGTCCTTAAACGGCGTGACCACCATGACGTCGGCGGCCGCGTAGTAGGCCTGCAGCTCCGGTTTGGGCAGCGACTGATGTAGGTAGTGCACGACCGGGTGCCCCAGCGTGGCAAACCGCCCGTTAATGCGCCCAACAGCCTCCTCCACGGCCGAGCGGGTGCGCTGGTAGTGCTCGATGCGCTCGCGCGAGGGCGTAGCAATCTGCACGAAGGTGACGTCTTCGGGAGCAAGGGCGCCGTCGGCAAGCAACTCCTCCAGAGCGTTGAGGCGCTGCAGGATGCCCTTGGTGTAGTCGAGGCGGTCGACTCCCAGCAGCAGCGTGGTGTCGGCACCGAGCTGTTCGCGAAGCTTTGCGACGTGCGCCTTATCCACCTCCACCAGGTCCGTGGGATCAATCGAAATGGGGTAGGCCGCAACGCCCACCGAGCGACCATCGCTAGAGGTGACGTGGGCGGTGATCTCACGAACGCTGGCGTGGCCGGTGACCTCGAAGGAATCAGGCAGACCAGTGTGCCCACCTGAAACACCGGAGACGCTGCGTACGAGCTGCAGGAAGTTATCCGCGTTGGCCTTGAGATGGAAACCGATGACGTCGGCGCCCAGCAACCCGCGCACGATCTCCTCGCGCCAGGGCAACTGGCGGAACAAATCCGGGGAGGGGAAGGGGATGTGCAGGAAGAAGCCGATGGTCAAGTCCGGACGCATCTGGCGCAGGATGCCGGGGACGAGCTGGAGCTGGTAGTCCTGCACCCAGACGGTTGCTCCGTGCGCGGCGACACGGTCGACCTCTACGGCAAAGCGGTGGTTAACGTCGCGGTACGCCTGCCACCAGGAACGGCTGTACGTCGGGGTGACGATGAGGTCGTGGTAGAGCGGCCACAGCGTGGCGTTGGAGAATCCCTCGTAGAAGCGCTCGAAGTCGTCGCTCGTGAGCGAGACGGGGTGGAGCAGCACTCCGTCGTCAGTGCGGAAGGGCTCGGGGGCGGCGTCGGCCACCCCTGGCCAGCCGACCCAGCAGCCCTGGTGAGCGGACAGCACCGGCGTGAGGGCGGTAACCAAACCGCCGGGGGAGGCGATCCACTTTTCCGTGCCGTCGTCGGCGGTGGTGAGGTCTACCGGCAACCGGTTGGCTACGACGACAAAATCATTCCCGCTCACGCCAGCTCCTTGTTATTCGCTGTCAGCGCTCTTTTTGGTGGTCTTCTTGGCGGCCTTCTTGGTCGTCTTCTTCGTCGACTTCTTCGTGGCCTTCTTGGTCGTTTTCTTCGTGGTCTTCTTGGCGGCCTTGGTCGCCTTCTTGGTGGTCTTCTTTGTCGACTTCTTGGCCGGAGCCTCAGCCTGCTCGGCGGCGATCTCTTCAGCCACCTTCTTGTGGATCAGACCGGTGGGCTCAACGCCCAGCATGCACATCAGCGTGACGGCGTCGAAGTAGTCTTCGGCGTACGTGGATACGATGCGGCGAGCGTTGCTGGCGGTCTCCGACTCGATGGCCTCGATCTCTTCGGCGCTCGGGCGGGTGTCATGGACCTTCGGCGGCACGTAAAACTCCTGATCGTGTGCGGTCTGGATGTAGCAGATAGTTCATTCTACGCTATTTAGCGCGGTCGCTTGGGCATGCGCCCGCGCGTGGAACCGGCACGCTGCGCGCGGGCGAGTGCTTGGAAGGAGAAGCGGCGCGCGCGTCGTAAAGCGGCATAGGGTTTGAACTTTTGCGGGCGACGGATGCGACGAGCTGTCCACTCGCCGAGGACCACTCCGGCAGCCAGCGATCCGCCAATGGCGAGTGCCAAAAAGAGGTTGGTAAAGCCCAGCAGCGTCTGCTCGGTGACCAGGGCGTACATCGAGCGGTAGAGCATGAGGCCCGGTAGCAACGGCGTGATGCCCGAGATCGCCGTAATCAGCGGCGGGATGAGGAAGCGGCGTGCCAATAGGCCACCGGCCAGACCCACCACGGCTGCCGATGCCGCGGAGGCGGTGACCACACCGACGCCCAGGGGAAAGAACACGAAGTAGTACACCGAAGCGCCCAGGATTCCCGCGGCAGCGGAAACCCACACGGCCATGCGTTCGCCGTAACAGCCAATGGCAAAGCCGGCACAAATTACCGCCGAGGCCAGCACCATGACCACGCGGGAGGTGAAGTTGGGTGGACTTGTCGCCTCCATGGGTGGAAGGACGATGCCGGCAAATCCCGCTGCTTTTAGCCCGAGGGCGACGCCTGCCACCACTCCGGCGGTCATGAGGAGGGTGTCAAAGAACCGGGCGGAGCCGGTCACCGCGGCACCCGTCATCCCGTCCTGCAGCGACTGCACCAGGGACAAACCGGCCAGCAGCACGATGATGCAGGAGGCAATGATCTGGCTGGGTTTGATCTGCCACCCTGCCATTTGTGCAAGTTCATAAATGATCGCCGCGGGCAGTGTGGCTACCACTCCGCCGAAGATCTGCAGGAAGAAGTCGGGCATTCCGCGCCGGGCCAGCACCTCGTTCATGACGATGATCACCAGCGACGTGATAAACGCGACCGCGGCGACGAACAGGCCACCACCCAGCAGGATCGCGACGGAGCCACCCAAGAGGGCCCAGCCCCACATGGCCGTTTTGAAGCCATAGTCACGCGGGCGCGCCTCAATCTCATCGAGCACGCGCTCGGCAACCGCCGGGGTGGTTGCACCAGCCTGGATCGAGCGGATCAGGCGGTCGACCTCGGCGAGCTTGGAAAAGTCGGTCTCGAACTTTCGGGAGACGCGGAAAATCTGCACCGGGGTGCGCTCGTCATTGCCGATGGTGGTCGCGATCGTGATGGTGTTGAACGTGATAGCGATGTGGCAGTACCACAGACCGTACGCAGCGGTCACCGCGCGAATCTGGGCGCGGACGTCCTGGTTTCCCGTGCCCGAGGACAACAGGATGTCTCCTACACGCGCACCGATCTCCATGATTCCGGCCACCTGCTTGGGGTCCTGCAGGTCGATCGGCGCCAGGGGAGAGGGCGGCGGAGCAGCACGGGCGGTATCGACTGTTGCGAGTCGGCCGGAGCCGGGAAGAAGCGCACTGAGGCGCTGAAAAACGGACACGGGCGGGCCACCACCGTTCACCTAGGACCACAAATAAAACTGCTGTGAACTCTAGTTGGTTGGGCAAGTGTGGGTTTCACTCGCGCGTCGGTTACACTCTCATCTCAGCCGAGAATGCTGCAATCGCTTCTCGACGATGCTGGAGTGGCGCAATTGGTAGCGCAACGGTCTTGTAAACCGTAGGTTGTGGGTTCAAGTCCCATCTCCAGCTCCAAAACCCCAGGTTAAACGCTTGGGGAATGTTTCGCCCTTAGGGGATTGGGGGTAAAGCCTCCAAAAAACCGCCTAAAAAGCGGCACTCTTTATCAGGCGGCCGGCCTAGCGCACGGAAGTCACCCGTCCACCCTCAGGCGTTTAAAACCGCTTAAACAGCGAATCTGACCAGGCGTTTTGCCTAAAACCCAACGGCTGCGCGCACCTCAGGGGATACGTCGTTTACATCCGCGACCTTGAGGATCAGGTCAGGCGGGCCGAAGCGCTTCAGGAACATCTCACGCGCCTGGTCAATGGGGACGTCACGATCAGCGCAGTTGCAGATGAAGTCCTGCATCTGATCACTCAAATCAGCTGCGTCGACGTCAATCAGAAACTTCGACGTCGCGGAAAAGATCTTTTCCCCGTCAAACTTCACCACTGCGACTTTGTCTCCAACGGAGTAGACCCAAGCAGTGCCCTCGGCACGATCCTCGCGCCACACCGCATAATGCTTAGACGGCAACATCTCAAGCCCCATTGGCTTGTACCTTCCAGGCATCTTGACCAATCACCTCCATACACAGGTTCATAAGATCGACTGCTCTAGGTTCGCGACAATTTCAAATTTGCGCGCTCAACCAGCACAAATCTTAGTGACTGCAGAAGTTCCCACAGCGAACAACGCCAAACCGATGTTGATAAAGAGTCATGACGTGGGGCTAACCGGTTCAGGCCGAGCTCCACAACGCTAAACGCCCCGTACCAGCCGGCAGGTACGGGGCGTTTGGTTATGTATGCGAGGAGAAAAGCGGATTACTTCTCAGCAGCCTCGGTTGCGGTCGTTGCAGTGGTGGCTGCCTCGGTGGTCTCAGCCGCGTCGGAAGCGGAGGAGAGGTCAGCGGAGGTAGCGGAGTCGGCAGTGGTCGCAGCGTCAGAGGCGGTTGCGGCGTCAGATGCCGAGGAGGAGTCAGCAGCGGAGGAACCCAGGTCCAGTACGTCGCCCAGGGTGCCGAAGATGGACTTGACCAGGCCAGTCCAGTTGTTGTCGATGGCGGCGGTGACGATGCCGCTGACGTTCTCTCCGAGGCCAGAAACGAGATCAGACATGATGTTTACCTTCCGGTCGATGAAGTGTGAATCGCTTCGAATTTCTTGTTCTTCGAGGCGATGACTTCACTCTGGCATCCGGTCACCGGGCGGCGCTATCTACTTTTGGACCCTGATTGTGTGATCCACCTGAGATGCACTTTGCGCCCTCGTTGGATCTGCGACAAAAGCCAACACAACCGCGCCTGCTGCCAAAATTATCCCGATTCCAATTACTCCATAGCGGTCACTCCCACCACCCAGGGAAACCATTGCGCTAAACGCCAAGGGCGCTAGCCAGCTGACTGCCCGCCCGGTGGTGGTGTAGAACCCGAACATCTGGCCGCTGCGCTCTGCCGGGGCGATGCGGGCCAATAGCGACCGGGACGAAGATTGGGCGGGACCCACAAAGACGCACAGCAAAAGGCCCAGGATCCAGAAGGCCACCGGTCCATCGACCGCGAAGAGGAGCCCGGCACATGCGATGAGCGCCAGCAAAGAGGCCATGATGACGGATTTGGGGCCGAATCGGTCGTCGACAAGCCCTCCCAGCAGCGCACCAACGGCGGCGGTGATGTTGGCGGCGATGCCGAATATGAGCACGTCAGCGGGTTTTAATCCGTACACGCTGACGCCGAGGATCGCGCCGTAGGTAAATACTCCGGCGAGGCCGTCACGGAAGATGGCAGACGCGATGAGGAAGCGGACTGCGTTGCGGTCCAGGTGCCACAACTGCTTGAGTTCGCTCCAGAGTCGCCGGTAAGAATCCGCGATGCTGCCGGGATGCGTGGACGCCGGCGTGGACTCGGGGACGAACAGCAATAGCGGGATTGAGGAGAGCCCGAACCAGGCTGCAGCCACGACCGCGACCACGCGGATATTCAACCCATTTTCCGTGGGAATGCCCAGCACGCCGCCGTCGCCCGAAATGAAGAATACGTAGCACAGCAGTAGGAGAACTATCCCGCCTACGTATCCCATGGCCCAGCCGAAACCGGAAACTCGACCGACCGTTTTAGGCGTTGAAATCTGGCTCAATTGGGCGAAGTAATTCACCTCGGCGCATTCAAAAGTTACTGAGGCTAAAGAAAGGAGAAATAGACCCAGCCAGAAATACTGCGGGCCGGTATTGCTGACCAAAAACAGTGCCGCCATCAGGGCGACGGTGATCCACGTCCATACGCCCACCGCTCGTTTACGGCGACCGTGCAGATCGCTTCTCTGCCCCATCATCGGGGTTATCAGGGCCACGGCGATGCCTCCGAGCGCCAGCGCGAAGGAAAGCCACTGGGCGGGGGTGAAGGCGCTGTGGATCTGCGTACCTACGGACTCCACGAGGTACACGGAGAAGATGAAGGTGATCAGCACGGCGTTGAACGCGGCGGAGCCGAAGTCCCACACCGCCCATGACACGACGGCGCGGTTTCTCATGGGCACCAACTTTAGCGTCTGACCAGCAATCTGGCGTGACGCCGAGGAAAAGAGAACACTGGGGGACTGCATTATCCGCGAATTTTTTCTCAGGACGGTAGCTATGGCTAGAAATTTTGCCCAGCAACTGGTGGAGACCCTCGAAAAGCAGGGGGTCAAGCGCATTTATGGCTTGGTGGGAGATAGCTTGAACCCCATCTCGGATGCGGTGCGCAAGTCCTCCATCGAGTGGATCCACGTACGTAACGAGGAGGCCGCTGCCTTCGCCGCGGGTGCCGACTCCCTGACCACCGGCGATCTCGCCGTGTGTGCCGGATCGTGCGGCCCGGGAAACACCCACCTGATCCAGGGGCTTTACGACGCCCACCGCAACGGCGCCAAGGTGTTGGCTATCGCCAGCCACATCCCCAGCCTGCAGATCGGCACCTCCTTCTTCCAGGAGACGCACCCGGAGTACATCTTCCAGGAGTGCTCGGGTTACTGCGAGGTCGCACACTCCGCTGACCAGGGCGCTCGCATTCTGCACAATGCCCTGCAGTCGACGATGGCCGGAAACGGCGTGTCCGTGATCGTGGTCCCCGGTGATGTTTCGGGCCTGGAAGCTGCAGATGACACCTTCACCGATTCGGTGATCGCTCAGGGCCGGCCAGTGGTCTACCCGGACGCTCGCGAGGCTGCTCGCCTGGTTGACGCGATCAACGAGGCCAAGACCGTCACCCTCTTCTGCGGTGCCGGCGTGGCCAACGCGCGCGAGCAGGTCTTCGCGCTGGCCGAGAAGATCAAGTCGCCGATTGGCCATGCCTTTGGCGGCAAGCGCTTCATCCAGTACGACAACCCCTACGACGTGGGCATGTCCGGTCTGCTCGGTTACGGTGCCTGCACCGAGGCCATGCACGATGCGGATCTGCTCATCCTGCTGGGCACGGACTTCCCGTACCAGGATTGGCTGCCGTCCAAGAACGTCGCGCAGATCGACGTCGATGGCTCCCACATCGGTCGCCGCACCACGGTGAAGTACCCCGTCGTGGGCGACGTTGCCGCCACATTGGACAACATCCTGCCGCACATTGAGGAAAAGACCGACCGTTCCTTCCTGGACAAGAAGCTGCGCGAGCACGCCGATGCCCTGGAGAACGTGGTGGAGGCCTACACGCGTAAGGCCGATGAGCTCAAGCCCATCCACCCGGAGTACGTGGCTTCTCTGGTGGACGAGCTGGCCAGCGACGACGCGATCTTCACCGTGGATACTGGTATGTGCAATGTCTGGGCGGCGCGTTACATCACGCCGAACGGCAAGCGCATGGACATCGGTTCCTACAAGCACGGCACCATGGCCAATGCGATTCCGCAGGCCATCGGTGCGCAGGCTGCCAACCCCGACCGTCAGGTGGTGACGTTCTCTGGTGATGGTGGAACGGGCATGCTGCTGGGAGAGTTGCTGACCGTAAAGCTGCACCAGTTGCCGATCAAGATGGTGGTGTTCAACAACTCCACCCTGGGCATGGTCAAGCTCGAGATGCTGGTGGCCGGCCTGCCACACTTCGGCACCGACCACGAGGGCGTGAACTTCGCGCAGATCGCCGAGGCAATCGGGATCAAGTCCTTCCGCGTGGAGGATCCGGCGCAGCTGCGCGACACCTTGGCGCGTGCCATGGCGCACCCCGGCCCGGTGCTTATCGACGTCGTCACCGACCCCGATGCCCTGTCTATCCCGCCGAACATCACGTGGGACATGATGATGGGCTTCTCGCGCGCAGCGGCCAAGACCGTCTTTGGTGGTGGCGTGGGAGCGATGATCGACCTGGCTCGCTCGAACCTGCGTCACATTGGAGCAGCGGCAACCATCGAAAAGAACAATTTGCTGTGAAAACCATAAGATTTCGTGCGCAAATCGATTAGCCGTACTAGTGTCCGGTTTTATGAAACGGATCACAATTGCGGTTGTAGCCGCGTGCGCAGGTTTATTGGCTAGTTGTTCGGGAGCGGATAACGCAGCTCAGCCGGGTGGTGGCGCTGCCGGTTCCGGCGGCTCCTCGGCTGAGCTGAAGGCCATCACGGACAATGCGGACTTCGCGTCCAAGATGAACTGCTTCGAAATGCCTGACTCCGTGGCAGGAAAGACGACCCTGACGTGCAGTTCCAAGCCGGAGTCCGGTCTGACTGCCGCCTACAAGTTCGCCTCGAAGAAGGACTTCGCCAGCGCCGAGGAGTTTGGAAACGCAGACGTCGATGCGAGCGTCGAGCAGACTGCCCAGGCTGATAAGTCCATGAGCGAGGACCAGCTCCGGCAGGCATTCTTGGGTTCCCTTTTCATTGTGGATGGCGAACAGGTCGTGGGTACCTGCACTGGTATGGAGGATGCGTGCCAGCAGGGGGTTGAGCCCCTCAAGATGACCTCCAAGCCGCACCCTGAAAACACCTCGAAGCAGGACATCGACGCCTACTACCAGCAGCAGGAGGACCAGAAGAAGGCGGACGAGGAGAAATCCAAGGCCGAGGCCCAGCTCTTCGACCCGAATGCCCCGCTGGCCCCGTACGCAGGCTTCAAGTCTGCTACCGAGGCCAGGGCGTCCATCAACAAGCTTGACCCAGAGGCCAACTGCTCCACCAAGCAGTTTAAGGATGGCGAGGGCGTCGATTGTGGCCTGTCCATTCTCGCGCTGGGCAAGGACAAGAAGTTCCTGCAGGACAGCGGCATGAACAAGGAAGAGACCCACACCAACATCTTCTTCGTCGAAAAGGACGGCTGGACCATGGCCTGCCCGGAGTACAAGAAGGGGCTGTGTGAGAAGGTCGCGGAGTACGCTGGGGCAGAAGTAAAGCCGGAGTAGCATTCAGCTAACCGTCAGAATGCTTTCAGTCCACCAGCAGTGCAAAGGTGTTAACTAGCGTCATGTCTGAGAACAACGCCGCCATTAAGGTCCTCGTCGTCGATGATGAGCCCAACATCGTCGATCTGCTCAACGTGAGCCTAAAATTCCAGGGTTTCGAGGTCTCTACCGCTGACTCCGGTCAGCAGGCCCTGGAGGTGGCGCGCGAGGTGCGTCCCGACGCCTTCATCCTCGACGTCATGATGCCGGGCATGGACGGCTTTGAACTGCTGGGAAAGCTCCGCGATGAGGGCCTAGATGGTCCGGTTCTGTACCTCACGGCTAAGGACGCGGTGGAAGATCGCATCCATGGCCTGACTATCGGTGCGGACGATTACGTGACCAAGCCCTTCTCTTTGGAGGAAGTCATCACCCGACTGCGCGTGATCCTGCGTCGTGGTGCGGTGGGCGAAGAGTCCGAAGGCGATGGCACCATCCGCTACGCCGACCTGACCCTCAACGATGACACCCACGAGGTGACCAAGGCGGGGCAGATCATCGAGCTTTCTCCCACCGAGTTCAACCTCCTGCGTTACCTCATGCTCAATGCCGAGGTGGTGTTGTCCAAGACCAAGATCCTGGACAATGTGTGGCACTACGACTTTGGCGGCGACGGCAACGTCGTCGAGTCCTACATCTCCTACCTGCGTCGCAAGATCGACACCGGTGACACTCCACTGATCCAGACCGTGCGCGGTGTGGGTTACGTGCTGCGAACCCCGCGCACCTAAAGCGGCCGGCTAGTCATTGTGACGTCGGCAGAAAACCCCTACCAGGGCAGAGAAGCAACTCCGGAAACCCCGGCCGTGCGCCGGGTCTTCAGCCTGCAGACCCTCTTGGTGGTCATCATCGTGGTGATTTCCTCGATTGGTCTGATCGGCAGCTCTATCGCTGTGACCACCGTTATGCGTGGCGTTCTCATGGAGCGCGTGGACACCGATCTATCCGCCAGCCTCGAGGGATGGGTGAGAAACCCTGAGCTCTACGAGTCGGGCGTAGCCGTCGGCCCACCCAGCGACTTCGCTGTCCTGCAAATTACCTCCACCGGGCGCCAGGTGTGGCTGAACTATGGGGATACGCGCCCTAACTTCGGGGAATTGCGTATCGACGCCGGCCCGACCACCGTCGACTCGTTACCCGGGTCACGGCAGGATGTGGAATGGCGTGCCATGGGGGTGACCACCTCGGACGGGGTCACCATCGTCGCTAAGTCCCTCGAGCGCGAGAACCTGATGATCCGTGCTCTCGTGCTTGCCCAGCTGTTCATCGCCCTGATCGTCCTGGCGCTCATGGCGATGGTGGGCGCGTTATTTATTCGCCGCGCGCTTACGCCCTTGCGAGAGGTAGAGCTGACCGCCCGCGCCATTGCTGCCGGAGACCTGGATCGCCGTGTGCCTACCTGGCCGGAGAGCACTGAGGTTGGTCGGCTTTCCGCGGCACTGAACGTGATGCTCGCGCGCCTGCAGCGATCCATTGAGACTCTGCAGCATAAGGAGGAGCAGATGCGCCGGTTTATCGGCGATGCTTCCCACGAGCTGCGAACCCCGCTGACCAGTGTGCGTGGTTATACCGAGCTGTACCGCTCGGGGGCGACGGATGATGTGGACAAGGTCTTTGACAAGATCGATGCCGAATCCGGACGAATGAAGCTGCTGGTGGAGGACCTGCTCGCGCTCACCCGCGCCGAGGGCTCTCGGCTCTCATTGCAGCCGGTCGACTTGCTCGAGGTCGCGCTGGCTGCCCGCGGTTCCGCTCGAGCCGCCTTTGCCGGCCGTACGGTTGAGGTGGTCAATGAGGCCGAGACGATGCCAGTGGTCAACGGCGATCCCGATCGCCTACACCAGGTGCTGCTGAACCTGATCACCAACGGACTGCGACATGCGGGCGAGGACGCAGAGGTCACGGTCACCTTGCGCAATGACGATCGCGACGTAGTCCTCGAAGTCCAGGACAACGGCAAGGGGATGGCACCCGAGGTGTCCGAGCACATCTTCGAGCGCTTCTACCGCGAGGACTCCTCCCGCTCCCGCGGGGCAGGTGGCGGTTCGGGCCTGGGCTTGGCGATCGTCAAGTCCCTGGTGGAGCAGCACGGCGGCACCGTGGTCGTTGATTCCACCCTGGGTGAGGGCTCGACCTTCCGGGTGAGGCTGCCGCGGCTGCTCAACCCGGAAAACGCTCAGCGCTAGACCCGCTCGAGCGCGGTACGGATCTTTTCGGCGGCGCGGTCCATCTCGTCTGCATCCGTCTCGTCCATCGCCATCACAGAGGAGAGGTCGTAGCCGGCCATGCCATTGGCTGGGAAGACATGGATGTGCGTATGAGGAACCTCAAACCCGGCGATGACCACACCGGCGCGCTCGCAGTCGAAGGCAGACGTGATTGCCGCGCCTACGCGCTGGGCGACGGCGGAGACCTTGGCCCAAACGTGCGGATCTAGGTCGGTCCACTTGTCCACCTCGGCCACTGGAACGACCAGGGTGTGGCCGTAGCGAATCGGCTCGACGGTGAGAAAGGCGACGACGTCCTCGTCGCGGTAGACAAAGCGGCCCGGGAGCTCGCCGTTGATGATTTTGGTGAACACGCTACTCATACTCGCTAAGTCTAGGATGAGTGACTATGAAAACTCTCGTCTTAGGTTCCGGCGGGCGCGAGCACGCCCTGGTCGCTGCTCTGCACCGTGATGCCCACACCACTGACCTGCACTGCGCGCCGGGCAACCCTGGCATTGCCCAGCTGGCCACGTGTCATGCAGTGGACGCTACTGATGCCACTGCCGTAGTGGCTCTCGCCAAGGAGCTAGGCGTGGAGCTGGCCGTGATCGGCCCGGAGGCTCCGCTGGTGGCCGGTGTCTCTGACGCTCTGCGCGAGGCAGGCATCGCTGTTTTCGGCCCGTCTCAGGCAGCCGCTCGTCTCGAGGGCTCGAAGGCCTTTGCCAAGGAGGTCATGGAGGCAGCCGGTGTTCCTACCGCCCGGGCGCAGGCTTTGCACGTCGATACGCGAGAAGAAGACATTGAGGCTGCGCTGGACGCTTTCGGTCCGACGTACGTGGTCAAGGATGACGGTCTGGCTGGCGGCAAGGGCGTGGTGGTCACCCCGGATCGCGGGCAGGCGCGGGCCCATGTGGATGCGGTTCTCGCGGCTGGAAATCCGGTGTTGTTGGAATCCTTCCTGGACGGGCCCGAGGTTTCCCTGTTCTGCCTGGTCGATGGCACCACGGTGGTTCCGCTGCTGCCGGCGCAGGATCACAAGCGTGCCTACGACAACGACGAGGGCCCCAACACCGGAGGCATGGGTGCGTACACGCCGCTTCCCTGGCTTCCCGAGGGCGGCGTCGAGCGGATCGTGCGCGAGATTGCCCAACCGGTTGCCGAAGAGATGGTGCGTCGCGGAACTCCCTATCAGGGGCTGCTGTACGTCGGCGCGGCCTGGGGTAGCGCCGGCCCGCAGGTGGTCGAGTTCAACGCTCGCTTCGGCGATCCCGAGACTCAGCCGGTGCTGTCCCTGCTGCGCTCCTCGCTGGGCCAGGCGCTGCACGCGGTAGCGACGGGAACCCTGTCAGAGATCCCCGCGCTGGAGTGGGAGGATGCTTTTGCTGCCACCGTGGTCGTGGCCGCTGAAGGCTATCCGGAATCCCCACGCAAGGGGGACCCCATCTCGGGGGAGGGGCTTAACGACGCCTCTCAAGCCATCCATGCCGGTACCAAGCTCGACGGTGAGCAGCTGGTCAGCGCCGGTGGACGCGTGCTCAGCGTCATGGGCAAGGGAAAGACCTTGCAGGACGCCTTGGCCGCGGCCTACGAGCGCGTGGATCGCATCAACCTGCCGGGCTCCTTTGTGCGCCGCGATATCGGAGCCAAGGCTGCGCGTGGTGAGGTGCATATTCCCTCCGTGCAATAAGCTCGTAAGCCGTGGCTACGAAGAAACCGATTACAAACGTCCTCGCGCACCGGTATGCCTCCCACGGGATGGCAGAAATCTGGAGCCCCGATACCAAGATCGTCTTGGAGCGCCAGCTCTGGGTAGCTGTGATGAAGGCGCAGCGCTCCATGGGGATCGACATCCCCGCTGCTGCCATTAGTGCTTATGAAGGTGTGCTGGATCAGGTCGATCTGGACTCCATCGCCGAGCGCGAGCGGGTAACGCGCCACGACGTGAAGGCCCGCATTGAGGAGTTCAATGCGCTGGCCGGTCACGAGCACATCCACAAGGGCATGACCAGCCGCGACCTGACCGAAAACGTCGAGCAGCTGCAGATTTACCGCTCTTTGGAGCTCGTGCGCGATAAGTCGATTGCTCTGGTTGCACGTGTCGGCGAGCGTGCCGAGCAGTACCAGTCCCTCGTCATGGCAGGGCGTTCCCACAACGTTGCCGCCCAGGCAACCACTCTGGGCAAGCGTTTTGCGTCCGCCGCCGACGAGATTCTGACTGCTCTGGCGCGTATCGACGATCTGCTCAACCGCTACCCGCTGCGCGGCATCAAGGGCCCGATGGGCACTGCTCAGGACATGCTGGACCTGGTGGGTGGCGACAACAACAAGCTCGCCAGCCTGGAACGCTCCATCGCTGACTTCCTGGGCTTCCGCTCTGTCTTTGACTCTGTGGGGCAGGTGTACCCGCGTTCGCTGGACTTCGATGCCGTGTCCGCCCTGGTGCAGCTCGGTGCCGGACCGTCGTCGTTGGCCACCACGATTCGCCTCATGGCAGGCAACGAGACGGTGACCGAGGGCTTCAAGGAGGGCCAGGTCGGCTCCTCCGCCATGCCGCACAAGATGAACGCACGCTCCTGCGAGCGCGTCACCGGTTTCCAGGTCATCCTGCGTGGCTACCTGACCATGGTCTCTGACCTGGCCGGTTCTCAGTGGAACGAGGGCGACGTGGCGTGCTCTGTTGTGCGTCGAGTAGCGCTGGCTGACGCCTTCTTCGCCATCGACGGAATGCTGGAGACCATGCTCACCGTCCTCGAGGAGTTCGGTGCATTCCCCGCCATGATCGAGCGGGAGCTCGAGCGTTACCTGCCGTTCCTGGCCACCACCCGTCTGCTCATGGCGGCCGTGCGCGCGGGCGTGGGGCGCGAGCAGGCTCACGAGATCATCAAGAAGCACGCGGTTGATGTGGCGCTGAACATGCGCGAGAACGGTGGTGAGCAGGACCTGGTCCAGCGCTTGGCGGCGGACAGCGCATTCCCATTGGGGGAGGCGGAGCTCGAGCAGGCGCTGGCGGATCGCCACGCCTTTATTGGAGCAGCGGAGCCCCAGGTTGCTCACGTACTCACGCGCATCCGCGAGCTGGTGGGCGATCACCCGGAGGCGGCTAACTACCGCCCCGGAGAGATCCTCTAGTTAGACCAGACAATGGGGCCGGACGGGATGGTCTCCTCGTCGCCGTCGAACTTGGCGCCGGTGGGGCCGTCGTTGGCTCCGGTGTCAAAGCCCACGGCGGCGGCCTTGTAGGTCTTGCCCACCTCCGGGTGGAAATCGCCGATGCGGTCCTCTTCGGGGATGCCGCAGGCAGTCTCGAGGAATCCCGCGGACATGGGCAAAAGCTCGTTGGCGAAGTCGTAGCCGGAGGTATAAACCTTGAAGTCCGGCTCCTTCACCGTGGCGTCGGCCGGCGTTGCCTTGTCGGCGGGGCCGAGGTAGACGGCGTCGATCATGACGCACTTGATCTCCGAGAGCTGGTCGTAGCCCTCGCCCTTCGCCAGGGGACCGCCGACGTGCTTTTCGGCATCCGCCTTGCTTACAGTCTTGATCTCGGTGGGTGCTACCGCCCAGTCAAAGACCTGGTCCTTGTGGTTCTTCACGCCGACTCGCAGGAGCTGGCCCAGCGGCATCTGGGTATCCGGCGCGGCGTACTCCTGCGGCACGTTGGCCGGGATCGGGTGAGATGTCGTCGTCTCTGTCGTAGACGTCGCGCTGGTTTCCGTGGTGGTGGCGGCAGTCGTGGGAGCCGCGGTGGTAGAGCTGGCCTCAGCGGTCTTCTCGTCGTTTCCAGAGCAGGCGACCAAGCCTGCTGAGGCGACGAGTACTGCGCCCATTGCAGTGCCAAATCGAATAGCGCTGTTCATAGTAAAGCCTTTCGATAGACTCGAATGTGATGCAGGCCATAAGCTCGCCTGTGGCATAGATCATATACAGGTGGCTCGTTCGCGTGCAGGGGGCCACAGGAATACAATCCCCTTTCATGCGCCCTGAGCTGTCCGAGTACAACCACCTTTCTGCAGGTAAGGTCCGCGAACTCTACGAGATCGACGATGATCATCTGCTGATGTACGCCACTGATCGAATTTCAGCGTACGACCATGTTTTGACCCCGGAGATCCCCGATAAGGGGCGCGTTCTCACGGCAATGAGCATGTTCTTCTTCGATCAGCTTGACGTGCCCAACCATCTCGCAGGTGATGCCGAGGACCCCCGCATCCCGGAGGAGGTCCTAGGACGCGCGCTGGTGGTGAAGAAGCTGCGCATGCTTCCCTTCGAGTGCGTGGTGCGTGGTTACCTCACCGGCTCTGGCCTGGTGGAGTACCGGGAGAACCAGCAGGTGTGTGGAGTTCCGCTGCCCGAGGGACTGACGGAGGCCTCCAAGCTCGAGGAGCCCATCTTCACCCCGGCCACCAAGGCGGAGCTGGGTGACCACGACGAGAACGTGCCCTTTAGTGCGGTTGAGGATCGCCTAGGTGAGGCCCGCGCCCAGGAGCTGCGCGAGACCTCCTTGGAGATCTACCGCAAGGCCGCCGAGATCGCCGAGCGTCGCGGCATCATCCTGGCCGATACCAAGTTCGAGTTCGGCCTGGACAGCGACGGTACGCTCACGCTTGCCGACGAAGTACTCACCCCCGACTCCTCCCGCTACTGGCCGGCCGAGGGCTACCGGGAGGGGCAGGTCCAACCCAGCTTTGACAAGCAGTACGTGCGCAACTGGCTCACCGGGCCGAAGTCTGGATGGGACAAGAACTCGGATGTTCCGCCACCCGCCCTGCCTGGAAGCGTGGTCGAAGCAACTCGGGAACGCTACATCGAGGCGTACGAACGACTCAGTGGTGAGAAGTTCTGCGAATGGGTCGGCAAGTGCGTGTAGTCAGCGGTTCTTAACCGTTGAGGTGTGCAGGGGCGTCGATACGCGTGTGTATCCTCGCCCCCATGTCACAACAACTCCCACCCATTGCCGCGAAGAAGCCTGTCACCCGCACGTTCCACGGACGCGAGTTTGTGGACAATTACGAGTGGCTGCGGCAGAAGGATGCTCCCGAGACTCGGGAGTACCTGGAAGCGGAAAACGCCTACACCCAGGAGCAGACTAAACACCTGGAGGCTCTCACCGAGGAGATCTACGGCGAGATCAAGTCGCGTGTGAAGCAGACGGACATGTCCGTTCCCGTGCGCTCGGGGGACTGGTGGTACTACGGGCGCACCGAAGAAGGCAAGAGCTACGGGCAATCCTGCCGCCTGCCGGCCTCGGCTAGCGCAGACCCCTGGACCCCGACGGTGATTGAAGAGGACACTCGCCCCGCCGACGAGGAAATCTTGCTGGACCTCAACGAGATGGCCGAGGGGCACGAGTTCTTCTCGCTGGGTGCCTCGAGCGTGACGGTCTCGGGGCGTTACCTGGCGTACTCCGTGGATACCGAGGGCGACGAGCGTTTCACGCTGTACGTCAAGGATCTGGAGACGGGACAGCTGCTGGACGACGTCATTACTGACGTCTTCTACGGCGCGACGTGGGCCGGGGAGGAGTACCTCTTCTACCAGCGCGTGGACGCGGCCTGGCGCCCGGACACCGTGTGGCGTCACCGCATCGGCACCCCCAGCGAGCAGGATGTGTTGGTTTACCGCGAGGACGACGAGGCGTTCAACGTGGGAATCGGGGCAACCCGCAGCGAAAAGTTCCTCATCATCGAAAGCGGCTCGAAGATCACCACCGAGGTGCGTTACACCTCCGTGGATACCCCGGAGGCAGAATTCGAGGTGCTGTGGCCGCGCGAGGCCGGTGTGGAATACGCCGTGGACCATGCGGTCGTGGCGGGGGAGGATCGCTGGCTGGTTACCCACAACGCCACCGGCCCTAACTTCGCCGTCGCCGAGTGCGCCGTGGGCACGCAGCTGCCGGCATTGCGCGAACTGAACGAGCTCGTAGCGCACGATGACGACAAGCGCATCGAGGGCGTGGACACCTTCGCGGAGCACATCGTCATGGACTACCGCTCCGGTGCTATCGGGCGGGTAGCCATCATGCGGCTGAGCTCGGACGGATTTACACAGTTCGAGCCCGTGGAGTTCGACGAAGAGCTGTACACGTGTGGGGTTGCGGCCAATCCGGAGTGGGAGGCCCCGAAGTTGCGGTTGACCTACACCTCTTTGACTCAGCCCACCCAACTGTTGGAGCTCGAGGTGGCCACGGGCGAGCGGGAAGTGTTGAAGTCTCAGGAAGTGCTCGGCGGTTATGACCCCGCGAAGTACACCGCCTACCGCCTGTGGGCTACCGCCCCCGATGGGGAGCAGATCCCACTCTCGGTGGTGCATCGAGTCGACCTCGATGTGAGCTCGCCCCGCCCCACGCTGCTCTACGGTTATGGGTCCTATGAAGCCAGCATGGATCCGACCTTCTCGGTCTCTCGCCTCTCCCTGCTGGATCGGGGGATGATCTTCGTTATCGCCCATATCCGCGGTGGCGGAGAGATGGGACGGCGTTGGTATGACAACGGCAAGGGATTGAGAAAAAAGAATACCTTTACCGACTTCATTGCGGCTGCTGATGAATTGATCAAGCGCGGCATGACCGAGCCGAAACTATTGGTCGCCGAAGGCGGTTCCGCCGGCGGAATGCTGATGGGTGCAATCGCCAATATGGCACCCGAGAAATTCGCGGGCATCCAGGCGATCGTCCCCTTCGTCGATCCACTGACGTCCATGCTTATGCCCGAGCTTCCGCTTACCGTCACGGAGTGGGATGAGTGGGGGGACCCCTTCCATGATCCCGAGGTCTATGACTACATGGCCTCCTACGCGGCCTACGAGAACGTATCGGCGCAGGATTATCCGGACATTCTTGCGGTGACCAGTCTCAATGACACCCGCGTGCTCTATGTGGAGCCGGCAAAGTGGATCGCCCAGCTGCGCGCCACGGCAACCGGTGGGCAGTTCCTGCTCAAGACGGAGATGGCCGCCGGCCATGGTGGAGTGTCGGGCCGTTATGAAAAGTGGCGCCAGACGGCCTTTGAGTACGCCTGGGTTATCGACAAAGCAAAGGCGGGGGTGAATTCCACCAATTAATGCGATAGCGCGGCGTTATGATGAAGAAAAATGCCTGGGATGGAAAGGCCCTCAACATGTCTTCATCAACACCGCGGAAAGACCGCACCCACTGGCTCTATATCGCAGTGATCGTCGCGGTTATTGGTGGCATCATCGTGGGGCTTGTGGCGCCCGACGTGGCGAAGGAACTCAAACCGCTGGGAACCACCTTCGTCAAACTCATCAAGATGATCATCGCCCCGGTCATCTTCTGCACCATCGTTATTGGTGTGGGATCCGTGCGCAACGCCGCCACAGTCGGTAAGGCCGGCGGTATTGCCCTGGGTTACTTCCTCACCATGTCCACTTTCGCCCTGGCGATCGGCTTGTTCGTCGGTAACCTGCTCAAGCCGGGCGAGGGTCTGGACATCGCTGGCTCGAGTGGCGAGGGAGAGAAGATCCTGGAAAAGTCCGCCGAGGGCTCGCACGGTCTGGTCGATCAGATCCTGCCGTCGACGTTCTTCTCAGCATTCACTTCTGGCTCTGTGCTGCAGGTCCTGTTCATTGCACTCCTGGTGGGCTTTGCGGTACAAGCCCTGGGCAAGGAGGGCGAGCCGATTATCGGGGCGATCACCAAGCTGCAACAAGTGGTGTTCAAGATCCTGTCGTGGATCCTGTGGCTGGCCCCGATTGGTGCCTTTGGTGCGATCGCCGGTGTGGTGGGAGATACCGGTATGGAGGCCGTGATCCAGCTGGGCATCCTCATGCTCGCCTTCTACATCACGTGCGCGATCTTCGTCTTTGGTGTGCTGGGGTTGATCCTCAAGGTGGTCACCGGAGTAAACATCTTCTCGCTGTGCAAGTACCTGGGACGCGAGTTCCTGCTCATCGTGGCCACCTCCTCCTCGGAGTCCGCGCTGCCCAACCTCATGCGCAAGATGGAGCACCTAGGCGTGGACCGCTCCACCGTCGGCATCGTCGTTCCCACCGGTTACTCCTTTAACCTCGACGGCACCGCGATTTACCTGACCATGTCCGCGATCTTCATCTCCGATGCGATGAACATGCCGATGAGCCTGAGCGAGCAGGCCGGCCTGCTGGTCTTCATGATCATCGCCTCCAAGGGCGCAGCCGGTGTCTCCGGCGCTGGCCTGGCAACCCTGGCCGCCGGCCTTCAGGTCCACCGGCCAGAGCTGCTCAACGGCGTGGGCGTCATCGTGGGCATCGACCGCTTCATGTCCGAGGCCCGCGCTCTGACCAACTTCGCCGGCAACTCTGTGGCCACGCTGCTGGTCGGTCGCTGGACCCAGACCGTGGATCTGGATCGGGTTAAGGAGGTGCTGCGTGGCGACGACCCATTCGTCCCCGCAGTGGAAGGGGAGCACGCTCACTAGCCCAGCGCATTCGCCTTAGGCGTGCGATAATGTCCGCCGTGTCAGGCAAACTTCTCGTCTCCGTCTCCTCGATCTTCCACGACACCGTGGAGCACGTAGACGCACTGCTTGCCAAGCTTGACGCGGCGGACATTCCTGTCTCGCTGCTTGTCGCCCCGCACATCGATGGCAGCTGGCATCTGGCTAAGGATAAGCAGGTGCGCACATGGCTGAAGAAGCGTTGCGACGAAGGCCGCCCCCTCATCCTCAACGGCTTTGACAAGGCCGTGCAGGGGCGACGCGCAGAGTTCGCCTCCCTGGATGCCTACGAGGCACGGCTGCGCTTGAAGGGCGCGACGCGGCAGATGAGCTCGCTGGGGTTTGAAACGCCTCTGTTTGCACCCCCGCGTTGGCGCATGTCCGCCGGAACGCTCTCGGTGTTGCCCGAGTTCGGATTCACGCTCGCGGCCTCTACCAAGGGCATCCACAACCTACGCAACCAGGACTTTTATGCCTGCCGAAACCTCTCCATCGGCGAGGGCTTCGGAGCTGCGTCCTGGTGGCGCGCCGGGGTCATTCGGGCCGCCGAAAGAGGAGCCGCCCGCGGCAACTCGATCCGCTTGTCCATCTCAGCGAGGAACTTGCGGGATAAGAAGACCGTGAAGGACTTCGTGGGTGCTGCGCGGGCGGCGCGTGCGGCGGGCGCTCAGCCCGCCGACTATGCGGCGTTTCTCTAGCTCGAGCTAGAGCCGCGGGAGGACAGCGAGGACAGCGACGGCAGCGATGAGGAGCCGAATAGGCTGGACAGGCCAGACTGGCCCTGCTCAGGCTGCGGCTGTGGCTGCGGCTCCGGGGCCGGCTGGCTGGTGCCGCCCAGGTTCAGTCCAACCTTGATCGGGTCGTGGTCGGAGGAACGGAAAGGCGAGTCGTCGTAGACATCGACGGCGTTGTAGTTGCGGCGCGAGTACTCAAAGGCAATCGACTCGTCGGCGTTGATGTTCCACACGCGTGCGTCAGCGACAAGTTCCTGAGCCTTCGGGTTAGCCAGGGCGTGGTCCAGGGAGCCTTGCTGGCCACCGAACAGGTAGGTCGGCTCCTCGCCCAAGTTGGCAAAGCCGGCCTCCTCGAGCACCTTGACGGAATCCTCCTGGGAGTAGGAGTTCAAATCACCCAGGATGAACACGGGCTGATCGGCCCAATCGCTCTGCGCGTTGAGGTGGCTCAGCAGAGCCTTGGCCTGGGAGACGCGCAGGTTGGCGTTGTTACCCTGGCCGTCGCCGGTGTCCTTGTCGTCGAAGGCAACCGAGCCCTTGGACTTGAAGTGGTTGGCCACGGCCACAAAGGTGGAGTCACCCTGGGTGGACTTGAACTGCTGGGCGAGCGGCTGGCGGGCGGTGCCGGTGAATGCGCCGTCATCGAAGATCCGGGACTCGCCGACCGGCTCGACCTTGGCCGGATTGTAGATGAAGGCCACGCGGATCGCGTCCTCGCTGGCCGGCAGGGTGGCCGGGGACTTGGCGTAGGCCCAGCGCTGCTCGCCGGCGGCGGCGTTGAGAGCATCGACCAGCTGGGCAAGGGACTCGTCGCGACGCGAGACATCACCCGTCACGGTAGCGGTGTTTTCGATCTCGGAGAGGGACACGACGTCAGCGTTCATGCGGTTGATCGCGGCGACGATCTTGCGCTGCTGATCCTCGAAGGCCTGCTGGCTGTAAGCGCCGCGCACGTCGCAGTTGCGGGCGGTGACCGGCGCCCCCTTGGAGTCGGTGTAGGAATCGCAGCCCGGCACGTCCTCGCCGAGGGTGGTGAAGTAGTTGAGCACGTTGAACGCGGCGATCGAGGTGTCGCCGGCCACCGAATCCATCGCGGACAGCTCGGCCTCGCGGGAGTTCTGCCAGGTGATCGGCAGATCCGCGGTGTTGGTGTTGCCGGTCACCGGCTGGGTCGGCTGCAGGCGCCACTGGTCGTGGTCGAAGTCGAGCACCACCGGGTGGGCAAAGTCGACGCCGTCGCCCACGCGCAGCGGGGCCGTAGTGGTGCCGCCGTTCTGGATGAGGTAGGGCAGCGGGGTCTGCTGGTCGCTGCGGCTGTAGTTACGGGTGCGGCCGTCATCCAGAATCAGGCGGCGGGCATCATTCTCGGCTTGCATGGCGGTTGCCTCGGCGCCCGGCGTCACCACGTCGGTGGGCTGGCGCAGGGGAGTGGTGCCGTCGACAAGCCCGACCTCGCCGTAGCTGTTGATCTGGTAGTTGTCCGTCACCGTGTACTGGCCCGTGATGTTGAGCAACATGTGCTCGAGCGGCTCGCGCTCGGCGGGCAACACGGTGATGTCCAGCGGGGTCACCGGGTCCAGGCCCTGTGCGGGGGAGACGGTGACGTCCTTGAGCTGGGTGGTGCCGTAGTGCTCGCCGGCGGTGCCGGTCACGGTCACTGCCTGACCCACGGTGGGGTACACGCCCTGGGAGCCGAGGTACACGAACAGCGCGCTGGAGGCGGTGGCCGCCGGGTCCGGTGTGCCGGCGGTCTGGATGATGAATCCGTCCTTGCCGCCCTCGTTGTACACCGCGGTGACGATGCCCTCGGTGGTGACCACCTTGCCGTCGAACGGGGTAGTCTCGCCGGTTCCCTGGATCTCGGAGATCGGCAGGATCGCGCCGGGCTCGACCGGGGTGACTGGCTCAGTCGGGTCAGTGGGATCGGTCGGGTCTGTCGGCTGAGTCGGGCCGGTAGAGCCGCTGCCCTGCGGGGTCGGAGCACCGGCCACGAAGTCAGCCTGGTTGTTGTCCGTGTCCGCGCCCGGGTTGGTGCGCTGGATGGAGGTCTTGTTGGAGGTCCCCACTGCCGGAGCGCCCTCGAACTCGGCGGCATCTCCCCAGCCGACGAGGTCAACGGGGTTGCCAGAGGCGTCGAGAAGCGTTGCGACGGCCTTAGTACCAGAGAAGTTGAAGCTACCCTCCTCGTCCGCAGCCGGGAGTGCGGTGCTGGGGTTCGCGCCCGCAGCGCCTTGGATGAGGTAGTAGCCGCCGGCCGGGATGGTACCGGTCAGGGAGTGCAGTTTGCCGGTGTTTCCGGCGGCCGACTGCTGGTCGATGGTCCAGCCCTTGAGGTCGATGGGCTGGTCGGTGGGGTTGAACAGCTCAACAAAGTCGTTGGAGAACACGGAACCGGAGTTGCCGCCTCCGCCGTACACCTCCGAAATAACGACGGTGCCTGCAGGGGCAGCGAGGGCAGTGGGGACAACAGCCAGTGGGGTGCACACGCCACAGGCCACGGCCAGTGCGAGGGGACGAAGGCTCACAAGTTCTCCTTGGATGACAGCTCGAGCATGATGAGGACGGAACGTGATTTTTATATGCCGAAAATTATTACTCCGCTGGGCGAAACATTTGGAGATCCTGGGAATTCCACATGGTGTTCACGCTGTTTTTACCGAAGTGTCATCTAGGGAGCCTCGGGGATGAGTTCGCGCCCCGGTCGCGTTATTCCTCCGCGGGCTTTGCCGTTTAGACTTGTCCACCGTGTGAGCACTCACCACGGGTCGCGGCCAGCGGCCCGGCTGGATACGCAAACGTTAGGAATTCCATGGCCCGTGTAGTTGTCAATGTCATGCCGAAGGCGGAGATCTTGGATCCGCAAGGAAAGGCTGTTATCCAGGCGCTTGGGCGCATCGGTGTCTCTGGAGTGATGGATGTGCGCCAGGGCAAGCGCTTCGAGATCGAGGTCGACGAGACCGTGACGCAGGAGCAGCTGGACCACATCGCCTCCACCCTCCTGGCCAACACCGTGATCGAGGATTACACCATCGAGGTGACCCAGTGACGGCACGCATTGGCGTAATTACTTTCCCCGGCACGCTTGACGACGTCGACGCGCTTCGCGCGGTCCGCCTAGCCGGTGCCGAACCCGTATCGCTCTGGCACGCAGACACTGATCTCTCCGGCGTCGATGCAGTCGTTGTGCCTGGCGGCTTCTCCTACGGTGACTACCTGCGCGCCGGGGCTATTGCAGCGATTAGCCCGATCATGACCTCCGTGGTCGAGGCAGCGCGTAAGGGCATGCCGGTGCTGGGCATCTGCAACGGCTTCCAGATCCTTACCGAGGCCGGACTCCTGCCGGGTGCCATCACTCGCAACCAAAACCTGCTCTTCCACTGCACGGACACCTACCTCGAGGTGGCCAACGCCTCGACGGCGTGGACCAGCAACTACGAGCAAGGCCAGCGCATCTACGTGCCGGCAAAGCACGGCGAGGGGCGCTTCCAGGCAGATGCAGCCACCGTGGACATGCTCAACAAGGAAGGCCGCGTGGTGTTCCGCTACACGGATAACTACAACGGCTCGCTGGACGCCATCGCTGGTATCTGCAGCGAAAACGGTCGCGTAGTCGGTCTCATGCCGCACCCGGAGCACGCCATCGAGACGCTGACCGGACCGTCCGTCGATGGTCTGGACATGTTCACTTCCGCCCTGTCCGCTATCACCTCTTCTGTTCGCTAGGAGTCGCACATGACTGTTCACAACGACACCGTGGCCGCCGCGGTTGACTCCCCGGATCAGGAGCAGCCCTACGCTCAGCTCGGCCTGAAGGACGACGAGTACGCCCGCATCCGTGAGATTCTGGGTCGCCGCCCCACGGACGCGGAGCTCACCGTCTACTCCGTGATGTGGTCCGAGCACTGCTCCTACAAGTCCTCCAAGACGCACCTGCGCTACTTCGGCGAGACGGCCACCGAGCAGATGAATGCCAAGCTGCTGGCCGGTATCGGCGAGAACGCCGGCGTGGTCGACATCGGAGACGGCAACGCGGTGACCTTCCGCGTGGAAAGCCACAACCATCCCTCCTACGTGGAGCCCTACCAGGGTGCGGCCACCGGAGTGGGCGGGATCGTCCGCGACGTTATGGCCATGGGCGCTCGCCCGATCGCCGTCATGGACCAGCTGCGCTTCGGCCCGGCCGATGCCCCGGATACCAAGCGTGTGCTGCCGGGTGTTGTCCATGGCGTGGGCGGATACGGCAACTCCCTGGGTCTTCCCAACATTGGTGGCGAGACCGTCTTTGACGCCACCTACGCCGGAAACCCACTGGTCAACGCCCTGTGTGTGGGCACGCTGAAGGTGGAAGACCTCAAGCTCGCCTTCGCCTCCGGCGTGGATAACAAGGTCATGCTCTTTGGCTCCCGCACGGGTCTGGACGGCATCGGTGGCGTGTCCGTGCTCGCTAGCGAGACCTTCGAGGATGGCGCCGAGCGCAAGCTGCCGGCCGTCCAGGTCGGCGATCCGTTCGCAGAAAAGGTGCTCATTGAGTGCTGCCTCGAGCTCTACTCCGCCGGCGTGGTTGTGGGCATCCAGGACCTCGGTGGTGCGGGCCTGGCCTGTGCCACCAGCGAGCTGGCCGCCTCCGGCGACGGCGGCATGCGTGTGAACCTGGACGCCGTCCCGCTGCGCGCTGCCGAGATGTCCGCCGCTGAGATCCTGGCCTCCGAGTCCCAGGAGCGCATGTGCGCCGTGGTCACCCCAGAGAACGTGGACAAGTTCCTGGCCATCTGCGAGAAGTGGGACGTCACCGTCGCCGAGATCGGTGAGGTGACCGACGAGAAGGATCGCTTGGTGATCACCCACAACGGTGAGGTTGTCCTGGATGCCCCGCCGTCGACCATCGCCGACGAGGCCCCGGTCTACGAGCGCCCCTACGCCCGTCCGGATTGGCAGGATGACCTGCAGCGCGAGCGCCCGGTTACTCGCCCGGACAGCCTGGCCGCCGCGTTCAAGGCCATAGTGGCCTCCCCGGCGCTGTGCTCGCGCGACTACATCACGCAGCAGTACGACCGCTACGTGCGCGGCAACACGGTCCAGGCGCAGTATGCCGATTCCGGCGTGCTGCGTATCGACGAAGAAACTTCCCGCGGTGTTGCTATCTCCGCAGATGCCTCCGGCCGCTACACCAAGCTAGACCCGAACATGGGCGCTCGCCTGGCCCTTGCCGAGGCCTACCGCAACGTCGCCGTTGCAGGAGCGACCCCGGTTGCGATCACCAACTGCCTCAACTTCGGCTCCCCGGAGAACCCCGACGTGATGTGGCAGTTCCGTGAGGCCGTGCATGGGCTTGCCGACGGCGCCGTCGAACTTGGCATCCCCGTCTCCGGCGGCAACGTCTCCTTCTACAACCAGACCGGTGACGAGCCGATCCTGCCGACCCCCGTGGTGGGCGTGTTGGGCGTGATCGACGACGTGCACGAGACCATCCGCCGCCCACTGGGTTCCGTGGACGAGCCGGAGACGCTGCTGGTCCTGGGCGAGACCCGCGATGAGTTCGGTGGCTCCATCTGGCAAGAGGTTGTCGGCGACGAGCTCTCCGGCCTCCCGCCCCAGGTGGATCTGGCCAACGAGGCCCGCCTGGCTGACTTCTTCCAGGGCGCCTCCGCCGGCATCACCGCTGCCCACGACGTATCCGAGGGTGGCATCTTCCAGGCCGTCTTCGAAATGGTTCAGGGAACTGGCCGCGGCGTGGAGCTGGACACGACCGGAATCCATGAGGACGAATTCGTCGCCCTGCTTTCCGAGTCCGCCTCCCGCGTGGTCGTCGCCACCACCAAGGATCACGCCGACTCGCTGGTGCAGCGCGCACAGGACGCGGGCGTGCCCGTGGCCGTCCTGGGCTCCACCAACGATTCTGGGGTCTTCAGCGTCAACGACACCACTCAGGTAGCGATGGCCGAGCTCGAGCAGGCCTGGGCCGCCACCCTGCCCGACCTGTTTAGCCACGCAGTAGGAGCAAACTCCGTCGTGGAGTAACGCTTAACGACGCCTCCTCGCACACCAAACCGCCCCGCAGCGCTAATGCCGCGGGGCGGTTTTTGCGATGCGGGCTCGATTCGGCGGAGGCTTTTTCGCGCTTGTTGCCGCGAAGGATCCATCCGTAGGCGTAAACCTCTAAATGGAGGCAAACCTCTAAAGGAATAGGACCAAAGGGCTCGATTATTGCGCGTAAAGCTCTAAAGGGCGACTCCTTTGAGCCGATTCCTTTAGAGCTCTGTGCTCAAACGGGTGCGACGCACAAACAGCCCCCGCACACAAACAGAGCCCGCTCCCGCCAACTCTGCAAGAGGAGCCGGCCTAGTCGATGTTGCGCGGCTGCACCTGCTCGATGAGCGGCAGCGGCGAGTATTCCGCGCGCAGGTCGCGCAGGATGTTCGCGTGCTCGGCCAGGCGCTTGTCCTCCTCAGTCCTGGGAACGAACTGCCGGGCCGGGAGTGGGTTGCCGTCGAGGTCCACGCCGAGGTAGGTGACGGTGGCGTGGATGGCGTCGCTAAGCTCTTCGCGTCCCCCGCGCGGGTCGCCGGAGCGCACGTGGATAGACATCTGCATTGAGCGGCGGTCGGTGCGCATAAGGCGCGCATCCACCTCGATGAGATCGCCGATAGCGATGGGCTTGTAAAAGCGGATCCCGCCGGCGTAGACAGCTACCGTGCGCTCCCCGGAGAACTCCATGGAGCATGCGGTGCCTGCCTCGTCGATCCACTCCATAGCGGTGCCACCGTGCACCTTGCCGCCCCAGTTCACGTCGGTGGGCTTGGCCAGGAACCTGGTGATCAGACGGGGAGCGTCCGAGTCATCGGAGTACGTCTGCTTCTCCATCTCGGCCTGGATGGCCTCGCGCAGCTCGATGCGGGTGCGCGCGGCTTCCTCCACGCGCCTTTCCTCCTCGGTGGAGGGCACAAAAGGCTCGACGGCCGTGGCCTTGCCCGTCTTGGTGTCCTTAGCCACGAAGATGACCAGGCAGTCACAGGCGCGGGTGAACACACCCTCGCGCGGATCGGCGGAGAAAACCTCGTTGACGATGTGCATGGAGGAGCGGCCGGTGATCGCGATGCGCGAGCGCACTTCCACCAGGTGCCCGGAGGGGATGGGGCGGCGGAAGTGAATGTGGCCCACGTAGGCCGTCACGCAGTAAGTACCGGACCATCCGACCGCACACGCGTAGGCCGCCTTATCGATCCATTCCAAAACGCGCCCGCCCGACACACCTTGTGCACCGGACTGGATCACGTCCGTCGGATCGGCCATGAATCGCAGGGTAATGCTGGGAGATTTCGTAGTAGTTGGCACGATTTCCCAGGGTAATGGAGTCGCGTAGCATGCAGGGCATGGCATCCAGGATTGATCCCGCCGAGACCCGTGCTGCCGTGAGTGCAGTCCTTGCCTGGCTGGAGGATGAGAGCCAGCCCGCCCCCTCGCGCGCCGAGCTCGCCCTTGCCGTGCGCCTGACCGCCCGTTCTCTGGCGCAAGACGCCCCGGGTCAGTCCGTGGAACTGCGCGTACCCCCATTTGTCGCTGTCCAGTGCATCGATGGTCCGCGGCATACTCGTGGCACCCCACCCAATGTGGTGGAGTGCTCGCCGCGCACGTGGCTGCAACTTGCCACGGGGAAAGTGAGTTGGAAGCAGGCGATTGAGGGTTCGCTTATCGACGCCTCCGGCCAACGGGTTAACGAATTAACCCATTGGTTGCCGGTCCTTACGCCTTAGGCGCTAAAGTGAGCGCCGTGACCATTCAGGACTTGCATGACGTACATGCCAGCATCCTCGACGAAACAGAACCCCGTGAAGAATGCGGAGTTTTCGGAGTCTGGGCCCCAGGCGAGGAAGTATCCAAGCTCACCTACTTTGGACTCTTCGCTCTGCAACACCGCGGTCAGGAAGGCGCCGGAATCGCGGTGGGCGATGGCGACCGCATCGTGGTGTTCAAGGAAACCGGATTGGTTTCCCAGATTTTCGACGAGTCGGTGCTCGGAGCCCTGCAGGGCGATGTAGCCATCGGCCACACGCGTTATTCCACCGCCGGTGCCGGTTCGTGGGACAACGTTCAGCCGATGTTTCGCACCTCGCCTGACGATACGGACATCGCGGTGGGGCACAACGGCAACCTCACCAACTATGTGGAGCTGCAGGAAGAGGCCGCCGAGCGTGGTCTGATCACGCAGTCCGCTGACGGTAAGGAGCAGGGTTCCTCCTCCGATACCGCCGTGATGTCGGCTTTGCTGGCCGCTGATGTCCATGATGGGGTCAGCGTGTTGGATTCTGCGCGTCAGCTCCTGCCTCGCCTGCGCGGCGCATTCTGCCTGACGTTTACTGACGGCCACACGCTGTACGCCGCGCGCGACCCGCACGGCGTGCGCCCACTGGCGCTGGGTCGTCTAGATAAGGGCTGGGTTGTGGCGTCGGAGACGTGCGCACTCGACATCGTGGGCGCATCGTTTGTCCGCGAGATCGAACCCGGTGAGCTGGTTGCTATCGACGAGGCCGGGGTTCACTCCGAGCGCTTCGCCGAGACGACTAACCGCGGATGCGTATTCGAGTACGTATATCTGGCTCGCCCGGATTCGACCATTCGGGGGCGCAACGTTAACGCAACCAGGATTGACATTGGGCGTCGATTAGCGCGTCACTTCCCCGCGGAAGGCGACCTCGTGATCCCCGTGCCGGAATCGGGCACCCCCGCCGCAGTGGGTTATGCCCGCGAGTCGGGAATCCCGTTCGGCCAGGGCTTGGTCAAGAACGCTTACGTGGGGCGAACCTTCATTCAGCCCACGCAGACGCTTCGTCAGCTGGGCATTCGCCTCAAGCTCAACCCCTTGCGTGAGGTCATCGAGGGCAAGCGCTTGGTGGTTGTCGACGACTCCATCGTCCGCGGCAACACGCAGCGCGCCCTGATTCGCATGCTCCGGGAGGCTGGCGCGGCTGAGATTCACGTGCGCATCGCCTCGCCACCGGTGAAGTGGCCGTGCTTCTACGGCATCGACTTCGCTAGCCCAGGGGAGCTGATCGCCAACAATGGTTCGAGCGAGGACGTCGAAGAGGTTGCCGAAAACATTGCCAAGGCAATTGGCGCCGACTCGCTCGGATTTGTCACCGTCGACGAGATGGTGGCCGCAACCGAGCAAACCACCAACGATCTGTGCACTGCGTGCTTTACCGGTGACTACCCGCTAGGCCTGCCGCAGGGCAGCGCTAACGCGGATGCCGTGCGTCGCATTCAGTCTCAATACGCCCAGACCACCTCGAGCCAGGAGCAGTAGAACACCCATGACCGATTCCGAGCACAACCCCGTTTCCTACGCCCAGGCCGGAGTGGACATCGAGGCCGGTGACCGCGCCGTCGAGTTGTTCAAGCCGCATGCCAAGCGCGCTACCCGCCCCGAGGTGCGCGGCGGCCTCGGCGGATTTGCCGGCCTGTTCGCGCTGGGCAAGTACAACGAACCGCTGCTGGCTGCCGGCTCCGATGGCGTGGGCACCAAGTTGGCCGTGGCGCAGGCCATGGACAAGCACGACACGATCGGCATCGATCTGGTGGCCATGTGCGTTGACGACCTCGTGGTCTGCGGCGCAGAACCGCTGTTCCTGCAGGACTACATCGCCGTGGGCAAGGTCGTGCCGGAAAAGGTCGCCGAGATCGTCTCCGGCATTGCCGAGGGTTGCGTGCAGGCCGGCTGTGCCCTGCTGGGCGGCGAGACCGCCGAGCACCCGGGTGTGATGAACGCCGAGGATTACGATGTCTCTGCCACCGCCGTCGGTGTGGTCGAGGCCAGTGAGCTGCTGGGGCCTGACCGCGTGCGCGAGGGGGATGCCATCATCGCCATGGCGTCGTCGGGGTTGCACTCGAATGGCTACTCGCTGGCGCGCCACGTGCTGCTGGATACCGCGGGACTGCCGTTGGACGGACACATCGATGAGCTGGGTCGCACGCTCGGCGAGGAGCTGCTCGAGCCGACGCGTATCTACGCCAAGGATTGCCTGGCGCTGACCAGCGAGTGTGCCGTGCGCACGTTCTGCCACGTCACCGGCGGCGGCCTGGTGGGCAATATGGAACGCATCATTCCGGAGGGTCTGACCGCTCGCATGGAGCGCTCCACCTGGACGCCGCAGGAGATCTTCCGCACCATCTCCACCGTGGGCAAGGTCAGCCGCGAGGAGATGGAGAAGACCTTCAACATGGGCGTGGGCATGGTCGCGGTCGTGGCAGCTGAGGATCGCGATCGCGCCCTGGCCATGCTCACGGCCCGCCACCTGCACGCCTGGGAGCTGGGCGAGGTCGTTGCCAGCGAGGCCGGCGCCGCTCGTGCCGAGCTGGTGGGCGACTACCAGCGCAGCTAAGTCACGCGGGGACGACTAAAAGCCCCGCGTGCATTTCGCGCAGGCGGGGCTTGAAAATCGGGAGTGGGGTAGCGCTAGTTGCGCCCGCCCCAGTCGTCGTAGTCGGAGTAATCGTCCTGGTCGTTCTCGTAATCACGAGACGGCTTAGAACCAGCGAGCTCGCGTTGGAGCGAGTCCAGGTCCATATCGGGAGAGTTGTACTTCAGCTGGCGAGCAACCTTGGTCTGCTTGGCTTTCGCGCGACCGCGACCCATGGTCTGACCCCCTTGAGGTGTTAGGACCGATCCAGGGCATTCGGATGGTCCATCGACTGGCATATGTGTGAAATCCTGTAACACACCATAGCCAATAGTTACCCGAAATGTCCCACCGGCCCCCTCGGCCGGGGCACTTAGCGCTGTGAGCGTAGCTTTTCCACGGCGGCACGCCCGGCCTTGGCACCTTCATCCTGGGGGAGTCGATCCTTATCCACGGCCACGGCGGTCTCTCCCACATGCAACTGCGCAGAGTTGAGCGCGCTGCGCTTGACCAGGCCAAGTGCGATCGGCCCCAAGTCGTAGTCGTGCACTACCGTTCCAATTCGGCCGACGGCGCGCGCGCCCACGGTGATCGGTTCGCCTGGCGATGGTTCTTGGGGTGAAGAGCCGTCGAGAAGCAGCAACACGAGCAGGCGCGGAGAGCGGCCCAAGTTCTCCACCCGAGCCACGGTCTCCTGTCCGCGGTAGCACCCCTTGTTCAGGTGGACGGCACCAAGGTGATCCCCACGGCCAATAAACAGGTGGGCCTCGTGGGCGATGGACTTGTTGTCTAAGTCGATGGCCAACTCGGGTTCCAGGGCTCGAACACGCTCGGCGGTGAAGGCCATCAGGCCGGCGGGTGCGATTCCCCGTTGCTTGAGATCGGCGAAAACATCGCTCAGCTGCGCTCGGGGGACGAGGAGGTCGATGCGCGGTGCGGCCGGCCAGGGCACTCGTCGCGTGGCGACGACCCCCTCTAACCCCGAAATTTCCTGCGTAGAGGGACCCAGGATGGTCACCACACCGAGGTCGGTGAGCTCAATGGTTACCTGGGACCAGAACACCATCTTCTGCAGGAAAGACAGCAGGCTCTCCTGCTGAGCTGCGGGAACATCCAGATAGAAGATGTCGCCGGCTCGCACTACGTCCGCGTGATGGAGCACATGGCCCTGAATATCCAGATCAAGAGCGCTGGCGGAGAAACCATCCTCCGCGTCGTCGAGCTTCTGGGAGAGCAGGTTGTTAAGAAACTGGCCTGCTTCCGGGCCGCTGACCGCGATGACACCGCGCTGCGAGCGATCGATGGCGCGCGGGGAGCGCTCCAGCGCACGCTGCTCGCCCAGTGGATCGCCATAGTGCCAGGCCACGCCCTGTGCGTCGAGGGCATCGAGGGCGGTGTTGCCGGTAGCCTCTGGGCCCGCGGGTGCGACGCGTTCGGTGGCTCCCGGAAGTGAGAGTAGGGCAGAACGATAGCTAGTCACATCAGCCATCGTATTCCTTGCTGCCGGTGCATAATAAGGCCCATGGGTCCGAAGTCTCCGATCACCTACATCATCGAACCGTTTGGGGGTTCCGTACGGCGGCACAATCCGGCGCTGCCGCACCTCTACTTCGATGACGCGGCGGTCACGCGTGGCGACGGTGTATTCGAATCCCTCCTCATCACCGAGGGGCGTCCCGCGAACCTGGCGCGGCACATGCGCCGTTTCGCCCACTCGGTAGAGCAGCTGGACCTGCCCAAACTCCACTGCGAGCAGTGGGAGGAAGCCACCAGGCTCGCAGCGCAAGAATGGGCACAAACACACGGGGATGCCCAGGCGCGGTGCACCTGGACACTTTCGCGGGGGCGAGCAAGCACCGGGTTGGCCACGGCGTGGCTCGTGCTCGAGGGGCTAAGCCCCTCCGTGGAGACGCTGCGAGCAGAAGGCGTCAAGGCGATGCTTACTTCTCGGGGAATGACTCCGGACGAAAAGCCTCCGAAGTGGATGCCGCAAGGAGCTAAAACGCTGTCCTACACCATGACCGCCGCCGCGTTGCGCCACGCCCGCGAGAATGGGTGGGACGATGTGGTGTTTACCAACGAGCGCGGTACACGATTGATCGAGGGGGCAACATCCTCCCTGGTCGTGGTGCGTGCCGGCAAGAAGCTGCGCACCCCTCCGGCAAGCGAAGGGGGCCTGGAGTCCACCACGGTCGCCGCTGTGCGCGAACACGCCGAGGACGCGGGGTGGCGGTTCAAGGAGCGCGTGTTGCCCCTGGACTACGTGCTCGAATCCGATTCCGTGTGGCTGCTGAGCTCTACCCGTGGAGCTGTGCGTATCCGCCGGCTAGGGGAGCACAAGCTCAAAGCTGGGGAGCTGGACGACAAGGCTCAGTCTTTGTTTGAGCAAGCGCTGTGCGCGCCTTAGGCGGGGTTAGCCAGCGACGCGCTTGAGCTGGGCCGACAGGTGCGGCACCATCTCGCCGTCCTGCTTGGCACGCTCGTCTACCCAACCCAGGTCGTTGTTGGGCATCAGACCGTAGAGGCGCTTGCCGGGGCCCAGGTTCTTGGGGCCCTGCTCAGTGACCATGGTGGAGGCGGACTTAATCTCCCACGCGCGCTCGTTGTAGGGCTCGCCGTACATAACCTCCACCGCACCGGTGGAAAGGGCAAAGGTCACCTCGATCTCATCCTTGGCAGAGATACGCCAGAACCCAGTCTCTCGCTGGTCGGGGCCGGTGGGGTTGCCCTGGTCGTCGATACGCCAGATGCGGGACTCGTACGTCAGGTAGTCCTCGCCGTCGTGGGCGAAGATGATCTGCTGGCCAAAGTTGTATTGCTTGCCATCCTCGACTCCCTGGCCTTCTCCGCGCCAAACTCCAACGAGCGGCAGGAGCGCGAGCAGGGCGTCGTGAAGGCTGGGGCCCTGACGCAGGTTTGCGGTGTCGTCGGGGACGGGCAGCTCGCCAAGATCCAGGCCGGGGATGTTGCGGTGTGCAGTGTTCTTGGACTGCTCGGCAGCGAGGTTGATGGCGTCGTTACCGTTGAGAGCCTGCGGCACGTTCGGCTGCTCGCCAGCTGCGGCAGCGGCGTCGGCCGGAGTATCAGGGGTGGAGTTCTGCTCAGTCATGCCCACCAGACTAACGCGTGGTCGCTGCTGGCAGCTCACCCGCTTCCGTCTTGTCCCTCCACGCGGAGCTGTCCTCGTCGGCCGCGTCACCCGTATCCAAGGGCGCTAGGTCGCCCGGACGCACGACGATGTTCTGGCGCTGGGTCTCAAACACGATGGAGCCAGCAGACACTGAGACGTTGGACGCCTGACTAGACAGTGGAAGCCTGCGGGTATCCATAGAGAAAGTGAAGGCATCGGCGGCCTCTTGTTCGCGGCCGGCGGGCGCGTCTTGCACTTCACGGACTCGCATGTGGAAGGTTGGGCTTTCTAAACGCAGGTCAACCACCACGGTGACCTTGTCCTCAAAGCCTTTGGGGGTGCCGGTCAGCTTGGCTTCAGACGCCACGCCACCGGCCGGAGAGATGTCGTAGGGGTTTGAGATGTCCAGGTCAGTAATGCCGAGCAGCTGCCCAAAGGCCACCCCGTCGAGAGAGACGGTGCGCTTGAAGAGCTCTCCGGGCGCGCCATAGAGGTCGCCGCTCAAAGCCTGCTGCGGAGTGACGTGCACGCGGTTGATCTCGGTGCGAGCATTGACGATGCCCAGATCCTCGACGTTGATGTCCAAGGACGTCACCGTCACCTGGGGGATCTCGCCCGTGAGAAGCGCCGTAACGTATGGAACCCCGCCGACGTACACTGCCGGGCTCGTTGCCAAGTCTGCGGATTCCTCCACCGCGGAGGAAATCTTTGCCTCCACGCGCATCGCAATTGCGCTATCGATCAGCCAGCCCAGTAGCCCAACAAGCGCCACAATTGCGACCCACCGAAGCGGGCGGGGCAGCGGGCGTGGGGACGAATCCCGGTCGGCTTCCTGGATGGCATTCACCCACCTAGTTTTACCCGATAGGGTGGGCGACATGACTGACGTGACCCTGACCTGGACTAATCCCGATCCTTCCCAAGCGCATGACTTACTGCGTCAGGCGCGGGAGACCGATGGCGTCGAGGCGCTCTCGGAACAGTTTGTGCTGGGGCTTGACGACGCCTCCCGTGCCCACCGGCACCTGTTAGCTACATCGGGTGATGTGCTGGTGGGGCTGGCCGCAGTCGATGGCTCCGGCGTAGAGCTGATTGTATCTCCGGAGTACCGCGGGAAGGGGATCGGTGAGCGTATGACTCGCGCGGTGTTGGCCGAGGTAGAGGGGGCACAACTATGGGCGCACGGAAACCTTCCGGCAGCTCAGCGCCTAGCCAACAAGGTCGGCGCAACCCCGGGCCGTCGCTTGCTGGTTATGGCCATCGAGGAAGAGAAGCTACAAGGCACGACGTATGAGGCTCCGGAGGGGTTTGAGCTTCTGGGGATGGATGAATCCGCCCAGCGCTTCGGACAAGAGGAAACTGGCGGCGAGTGGCTGCGAGTCAACAATGACGCCTTCTCCTGGCACCCTGAGCAGGGAGGCTGGGATGAGAACCGCCTTGCGCAGGCCCGGGCGGTCGACTGGTACGAGCCTGCCGACCTACTGATGCTGTGGGATACGAGCGCGAAACCCGCACAGCTAGCAGGTTTTCACTGGATCAAGTGGCAGTCGCCAACAGAAGGCGAGGTCTACGTGGTCGCGCTGTCCAGCGAGTATCGGGGGCGCGGGCTTGGTGCGCCACTGGTCAATGCTGGGGTGGCCCGCCTGCTGGAGGGTGGCGCGCAGCGGGTAATCCTCTACGTGGAGGACGATAACGAGGCAGCCGTGCGGCGCTACCGCGCCAGTGGCTTCGAGGTGGCCGAGGAACACGTGGTGTACAGCGTCAGGTGATGCCACATCGGATTAGAGGCTGCAACTCATTCCCAACAAGTGTTGCCGTGGACACATTTTTTCTAACGCTCATTTCCCTGAAAAGTCCCTGAGCTGCGTTATTGAGTTTCTTGGGAACTTGCCAAACGGTAGTTAACTATTTGTTCACTCAATGTGACCACTGGGGTTAACGTGGCGGCTCTAACTTAGCCTTTCGTGAGCACGAAGCCGTGCGAATCTCATGCGCAAACCGCCTATGAGGTTGGTGTGGCTGCGCCCCAGATGGCCCTGAGGGGGGTCGAGTTAAGGCGTTGCTCGGAAAATCTACGACTCATTCCGTCAAGGAAAGGCATTAACCGTGACCCGTAACCTCAAGCGCGCAGCTACCGTCCTGGGCGTCGCCGCCGTGACCTCCGTTGGCCTGGTGGCCTGCTCCGACTCCAACAACGCCGGCGGCAACGATGGCGCCGACGTTGTGGTTCCGGAGGGCCTGTCCGGCGCTACCGGTACCCTGGCTGCCGAGGGTGCTTCTTCCCAGAAGAACGCCATGGAGATCCTGGGCCCGATCTACTCCCAGGCTGTCGAGGGTGCACAGTTCAACTACACCTCCTCCGGCTCCGGTGCCGGCCGCAAGGCTTTCATCGGCAACCAGGTCGCTTTCGCTGGTTCTGACTCCCCGCTGAAGGAAGAGCAGGTTGAGCAGGCCAAGCAGCGTTGCGGTGGCAACGAGGCATGGCACCTGCCGTTCGTGATTGGCCCGGTCGCCATCGCCTACAACCTGGAAGGCGTGGACGACCTGAACCTGTCCGTAGACACCATCGCCAAGATCTTCAAGGGCGAGATCAAGAAGTGGAACGACCCGGCAATCGCTGGCGAGAACGAGGGCGTCGAGCTCCCGGACGAGAACATCGGCGTTGTCTACCGCTCTGACGAGTCCGGTACCTCCGACAACTTCCAGAAGTTCCTCAAGGCTGCTGCCCCGGACGTGTGGGAGACCGAGGGCCAGGAATTCCCGCAGGCCGTGGGCGAGGGTGCTGAGGGCTCCACCGGTGTGGCAACCCAGGTCAAGAACATCCCCGGTGGCATCACCTACGTCGAGGCCGGCTACGCCAAGCAGAACGACCTCGGTGTCGCCAACGTCGACTTCGGCTCCGGCCCGGTTGAGCTGACCGACGAGGCTGTGAACAAGACCCTGGAGAACCTGGAGTTCAAGGGCGAGGGTCACGACATGGTCGTCAACTCCGATGCTCTGTTCAGTCAGAAGGCTGAGGGTGAGTACCCGCTGATCCTGACCACTTACGAGATCGTCTGCTCGGCTGGTTACGACGAGAACACCGCTAACCAGGTCAAGGACTTCCTGACCGTTGCCCTGGAGAACCAGGACGCAATCGCTCAGTACGGCTTCGTCCCGGTCAAGGGCTCCCACCACGATCGCCTGGCTGAGGCCATCAAGGCCATCAACGCCTAATTGCGAATGACGCGCTAGGGCGGCTCGACCGCCAGCACACATCGCGCTGACCTGCAGTGATGAGTGCTCGCACAAGCCCCCGAACGTCTCTCGAGACCGTTTGGGGGCGCTCGCACGTTTAGCTTGGTGCCGCCTCAGCGCGCCACCTTCCTGCGAACATTTAAGGATTACACACCTATGGCACACGAACCTCGGGATAACGAGGCCCACGCTGGAGAGGGCGCGCTTCATTCCAGCGGCATCCCAGCCACCGGTCGAGTAGACGGAGACGATCGCGCTGCTGGCACGGCTGCTGGTTCAACCCGCACCGCCGTCGCCGAGCACGAGACCCACGAGGGCGCGCAGCGCATCAAGGAATCCAAGAAGTCCGGTTCGGTTAAGCGTCCTGGTGACCGCGTATTTGAGACCCTCTCCACGGGTTCGGCCACGCTGATCACCATCCTCATCGCCGCAATTGGTATCTACCTGGTTCTCAGCGCTGTTCCGGCTCTTTCCCGTAACGAGGGTGGTCTGCTGGGATTCTTCACCTACACGGGGCACTGGGAGACCAACAACCTTGACGCCATGCAGTTCGGAATCCCGAACCTGCTCGGCGTGACCGTTCTCATCTCCGTTTTTGCGCTGCTCTTGGCTATGCCCATCGCCCTGGGCATTGCGATCTTCCTGTCTAACTACGCCCCGAAGAAGCTGGTTCGTCCTCTCGGGTACATCGTGGACATGCTCGCCGCTGTGCCGTCCATCGTGTACGGCCTGTGGGGCTGGCAGGTGCTCGGACCGTTCCTGTCGAACTTCTACACGGCTCTCGCCGGTAGCCCGCTGGGCAACATCTTCCTCTTCGAGTCTGAAGGCTCCCCGTCTTTTGCTACCGGACGCAACATCTTTACCGGTGGCATCGTGCTGGCCGTGATGATCCTGCCGATCATTGCCGCCACCGCACGCGAGGTTTTCGTGCAAACCCCTCCCGGCCAGGTCGAGGCAGCACTCGCTTTGGGTGCTACCCGCTGGGAAGTCGTTCGCATGACGGTTCTGCCGTTCGGCCTGTCGGGTTACATCTCGGGCGCCATGCTGGGCCTTGGCCGCGCACTGGGTGAGACCATGGCCTTGTACATGGTGGTGTCCCCGGCTGCCGAGTTCCGTTGGTCCCTGTTCGATGGTGGTTCGACGTTCGCCACCGCGATCGCTTCGGCTGCTGCTGAGTTCAACAACCCGATTTCCTCGGGTGCATATATCGCCGCCGGCCTGGTGCTGTTCCTGCTGACCTTCTTGGTCAACACGATCGCCCGCTCGCTGGTCAAGTAAAGGAAAGGGTTAAGGACTTCACATCATGTCTACTCCCATTCAGACCGGGCAGAAGAAGCTGCCTGAAGGCGGCGCCGTCTTCACTGACATTTCCGGTGGCCGTAAGGCCGTTAACTCGGTAGCTACCGTGCTCGTGTGGCTAACCATGCTCTTTGCCCTTGTTCCGCTCATCTGGGTTCTGGTGACCGTATTCCGCTTGGGAATCGGACCGATTCTTGACCCGCAGTGGTGGACGGATGACCAGGGCGGCATCCCTGCCTTCTTCCCGGGCGGAGGTGCACTGCATGCGATTGTCGGTACCATCATGCAAACCTTGGTCGCCGCTCTGTTCGCTGTTCCGATCGGTGTGTTCACCGCGGTCTACCTCGTGGAGTATTCCCGCGGTGGACTCCTGGGACGGCTGACCACCTTCATGGTGGACATCCTGTCGGGTGTTCCCTCCATCGTTGCCGCACTGTTCATCTACGCACTGTGGATCACCACCCTGGGCTTTGATCGCTCCGGTTTCGCGGTGACCCTGTCGCTGCTTCTGCTGATGATCCCGATCGTGGTGCGTAATACCGAGGAGATGCTGCGCGTGGTTCCAATGGACCTGCGTGAGGCCTCCTACGCACTGGGTGTGCCGAAGTGGAAGACCATTGCCAAGATTGTTCTGCCGACCGCGCTGTCCGGCATCGTCACTGGCATCATGCTCGCTATCGCCCGCGTGATGGGCGAATCCGCTCCCGTGCTTGTGCTGGTTGGTTCCACCACGCACCTGAGCTACAACATGTTCGGCGGCTCCCAGTCATCCCTGCCGCTGATGATGCTGGACATGTACAAGTCGGGCACCAGCGACGCCACCTTGGACAAGCTGTGGGGTGCGGCCCTGACGCTGGTCCTCATGATCGCCATCCTCAACATTCTGGCCCGCGTGATCGCTGAGAAGTTCTCGGTCAAGAAGTAAGAGACCCCCTCATCCGGTCTCGATACCCCGTACTCACCCAACAGGAGAATCATGTCCAAGCTCGTTCTCAACGACGTCAACATCTACTACGGCGACTTCCACGCCGTTCAGAACGTTAACCTCAACGTTCCGGCCCAGTCTGTGACTGCATTCATTGGCCCGTCCGGCTGTGGCAAGTCCACCGTGCTGCGCACCCTGAACCGCATGCACGAGGTCATCCCGGGTGCGTCTGTCAAGGGCGACATCCTCCTCGACGGCCAGAACATCTACGGCAAGGGCGTCGACCCGGTTGCCGTGCGTAACACCATCGGCATGGTCTTCCAGAAGGCCAACCCGTTCCCGACGATGTCCATCGAGGACAACGTCGTCGCCGGCCTCAAGCTTTCCGGCGAGCGTAACAAGAAGAAGCTCAGGGAAGTCGCCGAGAAGTCTCTGCGTGGCGCCAACCTGTGGGACGAGGTCAAGGACCGCCTGGATAAGCCGGGCGGCGGACTTTCCGGCGGTCAGCAGCAGCGTCTGTGCATCGCTCGCGCCATCGCTGTCGAGCCCGAAGTTCTGCTTATGGACGAGCCGTGTTCGGCGCTGGACCCGATTTCGACCCTGGCTATCGAGGACCTCATTCACGAGCTCAAGCGCGACTTCACCATCGTGATCGTTACCCACAACATGCAGCAGGCTGCTCGCGTGTCTGACCGCACTGCCTTCTTCAACCTGGAGGCCACGGGCAAGCCCGGCCACCTCGTGGAGTTCAACGACACCAAGACCATCTTCGAAAATCCGGATAAGAAGGAAACCGAGGATTACATCGCTGGTCGCTTCGGATAAGGCGACCGCCTAGCCTCTCGGCCTTAACTCACCCCCTCAACGGCCCACACCCTATTAATACGGTGTGGGCCGTTTTAATTATCTTTCGCGCGGTACTCTGGATCTCACTGACGACCAACTTCAATCCAGGAGGCCGGCACAATGACGCTGGAGCTAAAGAACACCACACCGCTCGACTTTGCCACGCACACGCACGGCTCCGAACTGCCCGGGTCCCCGCAGGAGATCGAGGGAGAACTCGTAGTCACCTCGCATGCCCACGCACATGCAGTCGCCACTGACCCGGACAGTTTCAGCTCGCGTGTCTCGCGCTTTATGCAGCTGCCCAACGGCCTCGACGGCGAGGAGCACACGCGGTTTCGTGCCCTAATCGATGCCTACTTGTCCGACTCCGCGGTAGCCGGTTTTGCCCAAGCCTTCGAGCGCACAGCCCGCGAGGTTGTGGGGGAGTTGCAAGGGCGAGCCACCATCGACGCAGTTAGCGAGTTGGGCACTCCATTCGCGGTGCGCGCGATGATGGCCTGGCTTGGATGGCCGGAAGAGATGGCGCGACGTTTGGTCCAGTGGGTCGCGGACAACAATGCCGCCACCCGTTCTGGGGAGCTGGCGCAAACCGCGGAAGTCGCCGAACGCTTCGATGCTCTGATCGCGGAGGCCATTGAAGCCACCAAAGGCACAGACACCGTCACCGCTCAGCTGGTCCAGGATGTCTCGCTAGGTCGCCGGCTACGCTTCGAGGAGGTCGTTTCTATCCTGCGTAACTGGACTGCCGGTGATCTCTCCTCAATGGCCTACTGCGTAGGTGTCATCGTGGATCAGCTCGCCCGCAATCCTCAGCTTGCCCAGCGGCTGAGATCCGGGGTTTCTGACGCGGAGTTCGGGGCCATCGCGGATGAAATGTTGCGTATCGACGATCCGTTTGTCTCCAACCGTCGCGTCACCACCTGCCCGGTAGACATTGGGGGCGTTGCAGTTCCCGAGGGGACGCGGGTGCGCATTCACTGGACGGCTGCGAACCGCGACCCGCAGGTCTTCCCGGATCCTGCGGGCTTTAATCCCAGCGAGAATGCTGACAAGAACCTGGTGTGGGGCGCGGGTCCGCACAAATGCCCGGGACGTTCACTTTCGATGGTGGAACTGCGGGCGCTCGTCGATCAACTGCTTGCACGCGTAGAGCTCGCCCACCCGGGAGACGGGTCGGCCGAGCGGGAAATCCATCCAGTAGGGGGCTGGTCCAAGCGCCCGATCACCCTCATCTGGCGCTAGAAGCGTCAGCGGGGAGCGCGAACTTCTTCCGGATCCTGGCCAGTGGTCAGGAACACGATGCGTTTGCCCACGTTCACGCAGTGGTCGGCCCAGCGCTCGAAGTAGCGGGCGAGGAGGGCAGCCTCGACAGCCTCGCGAGTGGTGCCCGTCCAGTTTTCGCCGGTGACGATAGAGAGAATGTCCGCTGCCGCAGCATCGATGGCGTCATCCTCTTCCGAGAGCGCCAAGGCCATGTCCGTGTCATGGGTGATAAGGAGCTCACGGGTTTTCTCCGCCATGCTGTCGACTAGGCGAGCCATGGTGGAAAACTTCTCCGACAAGGGCTCCGAAATAGCTGGCTCGGGGTGGCGGTTACGGGCCGCGGTGGCGATGTGGATGGATAGCGAGCTCATGCGGTCGAGATCGCGCACCATGTGGATCGACGAGATGACCTGGCGAAGATCCCCAGCCACCGGAGATTCCAACGCCAAGAGCTCGATCGCCCGGCTTTCCCCACGGCGACGCAATTCGTCAAGGTCATCGGACATGCTCAGGGCCTCTTCCGCTGCCATGAGCGAGGGGCGCAGGAGCGCGTAGGTCGCCTTGTTCATGGACTCACGGACTCCTTCGCACATGGTCACCAGATCATTGGCGAAGTCGTCGAGCTCAGAACGGTAGGCGGTACGCATACGTTGCAGTTTATGGCATAGGGCAACTTTTTGAGGAAGAGATTAGGGACGAGGTTCTCGTCTAACCTCCGCTGTGGAAAGCATCCCCGCCGTCGAGCACGTGCGCGTCATCCTCGGGGTCATCCAGCCAGCCGTCGGGAAGCGCCACCTTCGCCGGAGACCCCTGCCGTCCGCGGGGAGCATCCGCGTCGTCGGCGCGCTCGTCGCTCTCGCGGTACGGGGCCAGGCGATCTCGAAGGTCGGTAAGTGAGGTGATCTTGGTCAGCTCGGCGCGGAGCTTTCCGCCGACGGGGAAGCCCCGCATGTACCAGCCCATGTGTTTACGCATGTCGCGGCAGGCGTGCTCTTCGCCCATATGGTCGGCGAGCAGCTCGGCGTGGCGCATGATCACGTCCGTGACCTCGCCCAGAGTGGGCTCCTGCGGGATGGGCTCGCCCCGCAGCTGTGCTCCTAATTCGGCGAAAAGCCACGGTCGTCCCAGGCACCCGCGCCCGACGACGACGCCGTCACAACCAGTCTCGTCCATCATCGTGGCGGCGTCGGAAGCCGCAAAGATGTCGCCATTGCCTAACACGGGGATGCCGTAGGGACGCATGTGCTCCACAAGTTCGCGGATTGCCCCCAGATTCGCCTGACCGGAGTAGCGTTGTGCGGCCGTGCGGGCGTGCAGCGTAACTGCCGCTGCACCTTCCTCCGCGGCGATGCGGCCGGCATCGAGGTGGGTGAGGTGGTCGTCGTCAATGCCCATGCGAAACTTCGCCGTCACCGGGATACCTGTGCCCTCCACGCCTTTGACCGCGGCGGCGATGATGGAACCAAAGAGCTTGCGTTTAAAGGGGATGGCGGCTCCGCCTCCGCGCCGGGTGATTTTGGGGACAGCGCAGCCGAAGTTGAGATCGAGATGGTCGGCGATATTTTCCTCGGCCACCATGCGCGCAGCCTTGTATGTGTACTCCGGATCCACGGTGTAGAGCTGCATGGAGCGCACATCTTCGGTGGGGCCGAAGGTAGTCATGTGCAGGGTCTTCTCGTTGCGTTCAGCCAGCGCGCGGGCCGTGATCATCTCGCAGACGTACAGGCCAGACACAGTTCCCGTACGTGCCTTTTCCTGCTCGCGGCACAGCGTGCGAAAGGCCACGTTGGTCACGCCTGCCATCGGGGCGAGGACCACGGGCGAATCGACGGTGATGGAACCGACGGTCAACCCATGGGGGCGGGTGCTGGCTGCGGAGGAGGGCTGGGAAGTCACAGTGCGTATTGTTCCTGCAACCTTGCCGCATGTCCAAGCTGGGCCAGGAGAGTGTGAGTTGGGCGGGGTGTACCCCCGTCGTACGCAAAGCGGTGGACGTAGCGCCGATCAAACGACACAATGGGACGTGGCATGGATCACGCTGAGTCATTCAGGCTGTCGATCCTTAAGTGAAGCTTTACCTAAACAAGGAGTGAAACCCCACGATGTCGGATCGTATTCTCAACGCTGAGCTGAAGAACAAGGTCGTTTCTGCGGAAGAGGCAGCCCAGCACGTCAACAACGGCGACAACGTCGGCATGTCGGGCTTTACCGGTGCGGGCTACCCTAAGGCTTTGCCTACCGCGATTGGTGAGAAGGCTAAGGCCGCTCACGCCGCGGGCGAGGACTTTAAGATTAACGTCTTCACCGGTGCTTCTACCGCCGACGACGCCGACGGTGTGCTGGCCGAGGCAGAGGCGATTAACTTCCGCTCTCCGTACAACTCGGACCGTGGTCTGCGTAACCAGTTCAACTCTGGCGAGGCTTTCTACTCCGACGTGCACCTGTCCCACCTGGGGCAGCAGGTGCAGCAGGGATTCTTCGGCGACATGCAGGTGGCCATCCTCGAGTGCACCAAGATCAACGAGGACGGCACGATCGTTCCGTCGTCGGCAGTGGGTAACAACGTTGAGTTCGCCGCTGCGGCAGACAAGATCATCCTCGAGGTGAACTCCTGGCAGTCCCTCGACCTGGAGGGCATGCACGACGTCTACGTGCCGGAGCTGCTGTGGGATCGCACCCCCATCCAGATCAACCGAATTGGTGATCGCATCGGCAACACCTTCCACACCATCGATCTGGACAAGGTCGTCGCCGTCGTGGAGACGGATCGCCCGGACCGCAACACTCCGTTCAAGGAGCCGGACGAGATCTCCAAGCAGATCGCCGCGAACTTCCTGCAGTTCCTGGAGGATGAGGTGGCAGCGGGCCGCCTGACCTACGACAACTACATCATGCAGTCCGGCGTAGGTAACGTGCCCAACGCTGTGATGGCTGGCCTGCTCGACTCCAAGTTCGAGAACATCACCGCCTACACCGAGGTGATCCAGGACGGCATGCTGGACCTGATCGACGCCGGCAAGATGACCATGGCGTCCGCAACTTCGTTCTCCCTGTCGCCGGAGGCGGCCGAGCGCATGAACGCTAAGGCTGATTTCTACCGCAAGCACATCATTCTGCGCCCGCAGGCGATCTCCAACCACCCTGAGGTCATCCGTCGAGTAGGCCTCATCGCCTCCAACGGCCTGATCGAGGCCGACATCTACGGCAACGTTAACTCCACCAACGTCACCGGCGTGAAGGTCATGAACGGCATCGGCGGTTCCGGCGACTTCACCCGCAACGCCTACATCTCCTCGTTTGTCACCCCGTCTGTGGCCAAGGGGGGAGACATCTCCGCGATCGTGCCGTTCGCCTCGCACATCGACCACACCGAGCACGACGCCATGGTGTTCGTGACCGAGTATGGCTACGCCGACCTGCGTGGCCTTGCTCCGCGCCAGCGTGCCGAGCGCATGATCTCCATCGCGCACCCGGACTACCGCCCGCTCCTGGAGGAGTACGTCGAGGCCGCAAAGAAGGTCGGCGGACACACCCCACACGACCTGACCCAGGCCTTCGAGTTCCACAACCGCTTCAACTCCACGGGCTCCATGAAGAAGTAGTTTTCGCCCGCACGTGATAACCCCGGCCCGGATTCCACCTGGCCGGGGGCGCGTATTACTATGAATGCTCGTTGGGCCTTTAGCTCAGTTGGTAGAGCTACGGACTTTTAATCCGCAGGTCCCGGGTTCGAGCCCCGGAGGGCCCACCACAAACTTTCCCGCTTGCCGCTCAGGTGAGGGGTTAAGGTGCAAAATGTGTGTCCGCTCGGCGTGTCGCCTGCCGGGCACACTGGTTGCTACTTCAGGGGGCCTTTCCGAAT
>NZ_VDHJ01000012.1 GCF_006334925.1 Corynebacterium tapiri
GCCGGTTGCTGCTGGGCCTGCTGAGCAGGTGGGTATCAATCTTGTGGGGGTGCAGTGACTCCAAACAGGTTGACATCCACCGTTTTGTAAACATTTGCACTTGAACCGCCCCCCAGGACGCCTTTTGGCCGGTCAGGGGGCGTACAAGCGTCGTGCGCCATGCCGCCCGGCCAGCAGTTATGGGTAATAAAGAAACAAAATGTTGTCTTAATTATTTTTAGGTAAGCCTATTTTAAGTTAGGTTCAACTTCCTTGTTTTGAATTTGAAAAGTCTTTATTGTCGGCTTTAGTTCTTTCCAGATTGTAGATCTCCAGGAGTTGTTCACCATGTCGCTGGCCACTGTTTCCACCTGTTCCGCCACTACCTGCGCGTTCAACCAGAACGGTTGTACCGCTCCCGCTATCACCATGAACGAGGGTGCTACGTGTGCCACCTTCGCCACCCTGGATGTCCGTGCCAAGGGTGAAGGTGAAGGTGCAGTGGGTGTGTGCCACCGTCTCGAGTGCGTGCACAATGATGCGCTGAGCTGCACCGCCTCCGGTGTAGATGTGACTGCCGCTGCTGCCTGCGACACCTTCGAGGCTCGCTAGAAGGCGGGGCTTAAAAAACAAAGCGCGCGGATCTTCGTTGGGGGAAGATCCGCGCGCTTTTATCTATCGGGCTAGCGGTCAATGAAATGGAGGTACCAGCACACCAGCCCGAAGTCTGTAATTAGGCCACGGCCGCGCTCACGGCAATGGCCAAGTCTGTGGGGGTGGTAGCGGCGTCGGGAAGCGCTACCAGGGTTGTGATGAGGCGACGGTCTGTTGATCCAATTAGTACGATCCCGTGCTCGCTGGCGTCTCCAATCCACATCCGGTTCTGCTGGTGGGGGCACAGTGGGTAGCTCATGTCCGTCAAAACGCAACCATGGGTCAGGCCTACCTGTACTTCGCTATGGAGGGAATGCAGGGTATTCATTCCAGCTGTCGAAAGTGCCTGCAGGACCTCGACTTCCTCGAGGCGCCGGGTCGCCGGATTGATGGCTTCGGCATCGATCCGCTGGGTGCCTCCCGGCCAATGCAGGTGGCACTGCTGGAGGTGGACGGTGCCCACGCGCACTGGTCCGCCACCGGCCCGCCATTCGATTCGCCCCAAGGCGTGCACGCTGGCAAAGGCGATGGAGGTGCCCCAGTCAAGGGCTTCCTTGTGGACGTCGATACGCACTTCACTGGTGGGGAGGTGTGCTACGTCGTCCTGCCAACACTTGACGACGAGTGTGCCGTCCACGTCGAGGCTGTGCTCGAGCGTGGTGATGGTGCGGGCCGGGTAGGTCCGGTAAGCGACGAACGACAGAAGGCCAGCGCCGCTGAGCATGCGGTTAGCTAGATCGACTGCGTAGTTGTTCTGGAAGTTCGTGGTGTCCATCTTCCCAACCCCTTTCGTGAAGTAAGGTCACCCTATCCTAAGTAAGGGTGACCTAACAAGGGGTTGGGAAGAATTAACTTGAAATCACTCCACTAGTTGCTTGTCGGGGGAGCAGGCGGAGCCGAAGGGGCCGGCGGGGCACTGGGTGCAGGGGGCGCTGGCGGGACGTTGGGAGTTTCGGTCTTCTGGGGTGCGCTTGTAGTGCTGGGTGCAGGGGGAGCTGCGGGGGCAGCGGGAGCCGCAGGGGCAGAGGGTGCCGGCGGTACTGGAGGCGCACTCGGAGCGGCGGGCGCAGGTGGCGTTGCTGGCGCTGGCGGGGCACTTGGCGCCGGCGGTGTGGCGGGCGCAGGGGGAGCTGCGGGGGCAGCGGGAGCCGCAGGGGCAGAGGGTGCCGGCGGTACTGGAGGCGCACTCGGAGCGGCAGGCGCCGGCGGTGTAACGGGCGCAGCGGGAGCCGCAGGGGCTGGGGGTGCCGGAGCAGGCGTCGGGGTAGGTGCCGGAGGCGTAGCTGGGGCAGAAATGTTCGCGGGCTGAGCAGGCGCAGCCTGGTTCGATGAGGGTGGCGCAGTGCCCGCCTGTTCAGTGGTGGGCTGTTCAGCGGTGGGGTGCTCGGGGACAGGCTGCGCAGGGGCGGCTGATTTGCGCACAGGGGTGAGGCCGAGGTCGATACGCGTGGGGTGCACGACCTGGGATTTGGGCTGAGGGGTGGGCAGGGAACCGTCGATAAGCACGGAGTCGCGCAGCATCACCGCGACGTCAGTGACGGCAGCGGAGGACTCGAGCGATTTCACACCCGAGGTGAGCATCGTGTTGCAGAAGGGGCAGCCGACGGCGACGGTCTCGGCGCCTGTGGCCAGCGCTTGTTCGGAGCGGAACTCGGAGATGCGCTGGCCGATTTTCTCTTCCATGAACATCCGGGCGCCACCAGCGCCGCAGCAGAATGCCTCGTTGCCGGACTTCTCCATCTCCTTGAGCTCCAGGCCCGTGGCGCCGAGCAGCTCACGCGGTGGGTCGAAGACCTTGTTGTGTCGGCCGAGGAAGCATGGGTCGTGATAGGTGATGGGCGCGCGATTGTCGGCGGTGCGGGGGATGGGGGTCAGGCGCTTGTCGCGCACCAGACGGTTGAGTAGCTGGGTGTGGTGGAAGACGTCGTAATGCCCATCGAAATCTGGGTACTCATTACGCAGCGTGTTAAAGCAGTGCGGGCAGGTGGTGATGATCTTGCGACGCCCGGGATCGTGGCCTTCGAAGAGGGTATTGAGCTTCTCGACGTTCTTGTCTGCCTGCATCTGGAACAGGAACTCGTTGCCAGCACGACGGGCAGGATCGCCGGTGCAGGACTCTCCCTTGGACAGCACGGCGAACTTCACGCCGGCGACATGGAGCAGCTCGGCCACGGCGCGTGAGGTGCGCTTTCCGGCGTCGTCATAAGCTCCCGCGCAGCCTACCCAGAAGAGGTACTCGGTGTCATCCAGGGTGTCGATGTCCTCGCCCACCACAGGGATGTCGATGCCGTCGCGCTTGGCGGCCGTGATCCAGTCGGCGCGCTCCTTGTTGTTGCGTCCCCAGGGGTTGCCTTTGTTCTCGATGTTGGTGAACATTCCGGCCAGCTCGGAGGGGAAGTCGGCCTCGGCGAGTACCTGGAATCGGCGCAGGTCACCGATGTGATCGATGTGTTCGATGTCCACGGGGCACTGGTCAACGCAGGCGCCACAGTTGGTGCAGGACCACAGCACGTCGTCGTCGATGACGCCACCCTGGCCGGCCAGCTTCAACACGTCGATACCCGCGTGGTCCTCGGGAGCCGGGTTGGTGTCCGTCAGAGCTGCGGAATTGGCGATCGCATGATCGCGCAGGTCCATCATGACCTTCTTGGGACTCAGCGGCTTGTTGGTGTTCCACGCCGGGCACAGATCCTGGCAGCGGCCGCACTCGGTGCAGGCGGTGGTGTCCAGCAACATCTTCCAGCTGGCGTCGTGCAGACTACCCACGCCGGTGGAATCGGTATCCGAATCGAGGGTGACCTTTTCTCCGTCTGCCACCATGGGCTTGAGCTTGCCCAGGCCATGGTTGGAAGAGCGGAAAAAGATGGAGAAGAACGCTGTGAAGCGGTGCCAGCCCACGCCCCAGGTGAGGTTTCGGCCCATGAGGAAGAAGAACGCGAAGCCGGAGACGAGCTTGATAAAGGCGAAGATGCTTACCAGCGCGGGTGACGACGGCAGCAGCTGGGCGATCCAGTACGTCAGCGGATTAGGCCAGATGTGCTCGGCGCCGAAGGCGGAAATCTTGGCCGCCTTCACCAGAACCATACCCAGGCCCTCCACCAAGACGATGGCCTCGATTGCTCGGGCAGCCGTGGCGTTGGAGTAGAAGAATCGGCTGGAGCGCTTCGCGCGTCCGACGAAGATGCGGTATCCAATGAACCCGAGTATGCCCACGACGGTGCCCACTCCCAGGATCTCTTCCAGCAGGTGGTAGACGCTCCAGCTACCCAGCAGGGGCCAGCCACCGGCGGGGTTGAACACTTGGATGAACGCCTCGAAGTAGACGACGATACCCATGAGGAAGCCCATCATGACCAGCCAGTGCAGCACAGCAAATACCGGGCGCTTGGCCATGCGGGTGTGGCCGAACACCTCAGCAAGCATCCGGCCGAACCTGGACACCGGACGGTCAGTGCGAGTGCCGCGCTCTACTGGCTGGCCGGCGGAGATCAGCCGGTAAATCCGAAACACCCCGATTGCGAAGACGATCAGCGCCGGGACAAAAAGGACGACGCTGAGGATGCCTAACACGAGCGAGAGGGGAGTACTGGCCAGATCTGACATGCCTTTCATCATATGGGTTGGGCTGCGCACGGCCTTGGTTCTATATCCACAAGCGGCGTATCGACGCCTTCTCGCAGCGGACAGTTGTGAATAACCCGGAAAAATTCGAAGACGCCGCTGCCGAAAAATCAGCAGCGATGTCTGTGGGGAAGGGGTTCTACCGAGTAACTACCGTGCAGCCTCGATCTGAACCGCCTGGGCAACCGCCTGGATCACTCCGGCGATCTTGATAGCCTCCCAGACCTGCTCCTTGGTCAGTCCACCTTCGCGGACGACCTTCTCGTGGGCCACAGCGCAGTGCTCGCAGCCGTTGATGGTGGACACGGCCAGGGCGAAGAGCTCGAAATCGGCCTTCTCGATGCCCGGCTTGGAGATGATGTTCATGCGCAGGCCGAACTTGACCTGGGCATAGTCATCGCCGAGCCAACCCTTGGCGCGGTAGGCCACGTTGTTCATGGCCATGACGGTGGCTGCGCCGTAGGCGGCGTCGATAGCCTCCTCGGAAAGGTGCTCCTTGGCCTCTTCGGCGATCTCGGAAAGCACCGTGTCGTTACGAGTAGCAGCGGCACATGCCAGCAGGGTTCCCCACAGCTGCTGCTCGTTGAGCTCAGTGCCGCGCGCCAGGGTGCCCAGGTTGAGCTTCTGGTCCTTGGCGTACTCGGGCAGGGAGCTCTTGAGGTTATCGATGCTCATGCTTTACTTCAGGCCTTCCTTAAGAACTTCCATCTTGTCGATGTTCTTGGTCGGGTCGTTGGCCTCCCAGTTGCAGGCGCAGACCTCTTCGGACTGCAGAGCGTCGAGAACGCGCAGCACCTCGTCTACGTTGCGGCCCACGGCGTCCGGAGTGACGGACACGAACTGGATCACGCCGTCCGGGTCAATGATGAAGGTGGCGCGGTCGGCAACACCGTCAGCGTTCTCGACGCCGAGGGCGCGGATGAGCTCGTGCTTGATGTCGGAGAACATCGGGAACGGGATTTCCTTCAGCTCCGGGTGGGTTGCACGCCAGTTGAAGTGAGCAAACTCGTTGTCGATGGAGCCGCCCAGAATCTGGGTGTCGCGATCCTGGAACTCCTCATCGAGCTTGCCAAAGGCAGCGATCTCGGTCGGGCAAACGAAGGTGAAGTCCTTCGGGTAGAAGAAGACGACCTTCCACTTACCGGAGTACTTGTCCAGGGAAACGGTCTCGAAGTAGTCCTCCGGGTTCTGAGCGTTAGCCTGGTGCAGGTCGCCGCCCTTAAGCGCGGTCAGCTCGAACTCGGGGAACTTCTCTCCAACGGTCATGATTGCCATGTGTTGTCAACCTCTTTCTGTGGATTTCGCGTTTTCGCCTGGGGCGGATCCCGGGCGATCTGTCTCCGACACTAGGCACCGCAATCACGCTTGGCAATGAAATCGGGCAAATTTATAGAAAAAACCTGAATTGCACCTAAGGATAATTAAGGCCTGTCCTATAACCCCAGTTTCTTGGGGCGCTTCTCGACGCCCCGTGGTGTGGCCGAAGCTCCCCTTCAGGGGAGATGCCGGGCTGCTATCGGCGAAGTAGGTCCTGAACGAAGGGTTGCTGCATGAGCCAGCTTCCTGCGCCGAATATCGCCCCAAGAATGCCGATGATGATGCCAATGATGCCGAAGACGACCTCACCGTTGTTCTGGGAACGGGCTACTTCCAGATCCTTCTTGGCAGTCTCCAGAAGATTATCGGTTTCGGTCTGCTGCGCCTTGTTGATCGCGAGCTTCTCCTCCTGCTCCTTCAGCTGTCTAGCAAGGTCGTCGAGAGTCGCGTTTTGGGAATCAAGAGCGTCGGCCTGTTCCTTGATCCTGGCAGCTTGAGCCTTGATTTCTGCATCTCGGTCGCTGAGCTTGTCGGCTTGCTCCTTGAGCGTCGTTGCTTGCGCTTGGATAGTGGCGTTGGCGTCATCGATTACCTTCTGAGCCTCAGCGCTGTTGGAATCCACCTTCTGGTCGTACTCTGCCTTGGTCTTCTTAAAGGTTTCAATCAATGCAACGAGTTCTTGTTGATCAGCCAAGATCTGCTGGCGCAATACGTCGTTTTGATTTTGGGCTTGGTCCAGGGCGGCGTCGGACTCTGCGAGAGCCTGTTCAGCTTCTCCCAGGCGTGTCGAGACGGCCTTGATCTGTTCGGCCTGATCCTCCATCTGTTTGACCATGGCGGGGTAGCGCTCTGCACGCGCAGTTTCACGGCCTTGTCCAACATCAGGCAGGCACGCCTTGAGCTCTGTGTAGTCGTAAAAGTTCTGCGTTCCCGCTTTGACCTGGCAATTGCGACCAAAGTGCACCGGCTTCTCGTTGTGCTGCATGCGGACGATGAGGTCGCCCTGCGCGTTGCCAAACACATCCCACTCGATATTGCCCATCATCGGGTCGGACTCTGCCTGAGTAAACCCATTGAAGTCGGTGTAATTGAATAGCTCACCGTCCTTCTTGGCCGTTGCGTCGGCTCCGATCTCAGAGATGGCCATTATTGCGTTAAGCGGGGTTAGCACTTCGTTATGCGAAGCCATGACCGTTGCTACTTGGCCTGTGTTTTCGCGTTGGTCGATCGCATCGAACATGTGCTTCAGCACCGGCTTGCCGTGAGCGTACGAGAAGGTTTGTTCCGCCCCGTCGCTGGTGGTTCCGAAACCGGCCCCGCGCTTGTACCACTCATCAATTGCGGTGCACCGCTGAACCATAGTGAGGCCCTGCATGAACGACTCTCGCTCAGCACCGGATGGCTCCGGGAACTGCTTGTCGCCCAATTCAGTTTTCATTCCGGCTGCGATCGAGCGCGTCTCAAACAATTCGCGAGCCGGGCCACCGCAGTACCCAGAGTAAGAAAGCTGATCGGCGGCGTCACCGATGTAGGGGCGCAGCACATTGGGCATCACAGAGAGCGCATCAGCCGGGTTCGTGGGATATCCCTTGACGGTTGCGTAGAGGCCATCAGTCTTCAAATACTGGTCACGTTCTTGGGAAGACGGCAAGTTCGGCACATCAAAAGACTGCAGGACTTCCTTGATAGGCGTGGCTTTTGCCGGGAGAGCGTGTTGGTTCTCTGGCGAGTTCTGGGTGACTCCGATAAACACATTGGCCGAATCGATCGCGCGAGCTTTAGTCGAGGCTTCAACTGCGATCTTTCCGGACGGCAGATTCTGCAGTCGATCCTGTGCGCGCTGGGACCAGGCCGTCCACTCCGACTTGCCGAGTTCGGTCAGATTCCCGCCGCCAATCTTGTTATGGGCAGGCAGCATGTCATTGCGGTAAAACGAAAGGAGCTCTTCCCCGAGGGGTGTTAATGTACCTTCTGACTTTGCCTTTTCCAGAACCTTGATCATCTGGTTGATGTGATCCGCACTGGACGAGGTGCGTGAACCGTGGCGAAGGAACGCTGCCACGTAGACCGGGGAATATCCTGCTGGAGCTTGCTCTAGCACCGGCGCGGTTTCCGGGGCCGGGTACGGAGTATTGGATCCGTATAGGTTTCCTAGGTCGGGTTGATTCGTAGCGTCGGCGGCTGTGGCAGGGCGCGCGAGGGAGGTCACCAAGCTGGCGGAAACTACAGTGGCGAGCAGTGCTCGAGAACGAAATGACATGAGTAAGACACTTTCCCGGTGGATCGGATAAGAGACAACGAGTGCGTTTCCGACAAGGCACATCAGTCCCCTCGTGAAATCGCCAGCCCAACGATTCCCAGACCTGTACGGCGGTTGGACAGACGTGATCCACTGCTAGAAATGATCCGAACCCTGCGGTTACGTTTTCCCACTGAGGTAATGAATATCCCGTTCGCGTAACCGTTCGGTTACGCGAAGGCGACGGCACAATGAACCTCTAATCACACAGAAAGGGCTGGGGTTCTCGTCCCTTTAAGGGAAGTCGGAGAACCCCAGCCTCATGGTGAGCCTGCGTCGTCAGTGCGCGAACTGAGCCTGATGCAGTCGGTAGTAAGCACCCTCGCGTGCCAGCAGAGAATTGTGGTCTCCCTGCTCCATGATCTGGCCGTTTTCCATGACCAGGATGACGTCCGCGTCGCGGATGGTGGACAGGCGGTGAGCGATCACAAAGGAGGTGCGCTCCGAGCGCAGCGCTGCCATGGCCTTCTGCACTAGCACTTCCGTGCGCGTATCCACCGAGGAAGTGGCCTCGTCCAAGATCAGCAGCGCCGGCTGTGAGAGGAACGCACGCGCGATGGTGACTAGCTGCCGCTCGCCCGCGGACAAGGAGCCGCCGTCTTGATCGATCTGGGTGTCATAGCCGTCGGGAAGCGAGTGCACGAACCGATCGACGTAGCACGCCTTCGCCGCCTCGATGACCTCCTCGTCAGTGGCGTCCAGGCGGCCGTAACGAATGTTGTCCATGATCGTGCCCTCGAAGAGCACGGCGTCCTGCAGCACCATGCCCACCTGGGATCGCAGCTGGTGGCGAGGCATTTCGGCGATGTTGTGGCCGTCGAGAAGAATCCTGCCCTTATCCAGCTCGTAGAAACGCATGATGAGGTTGACCAGGGTCGTCTTGCCCGCGCCAGTGGGGCCGACGATGGCGGCGGTCTGGCCTGGCTCGACGCGCAGATCAAGGTCCTGGATGAGAGGCTCGTCGGTGTAGGAGAAGGAGACGTCCTCGAACTCGACCAGTCCGCGGGCGCGGTGGGGCGAAGCGGACTGCTCGGTTTCTGGAACCTGCTCCTCGGCGTCCAGGAATTCAAAGACGCGCTCTGCCGAGGCCACGCCCGACTGCACCATCTGCATCATGCCGCCGAGCTCACTCAGCGGCTGATTGAACTGACGTGAGTACTGGATAAAAGCCGTGGCCTGGCCCAGAGTCAGCGACCCGGACGCGACCTTCAATCCACCCAGCACCGCGATGGCCACGTACGAGAGGTACGAGATGAACTGCATGATGGGCATCATCAGGCCCGAGAGGAATTGGGCGCTTCTCGACGCCCCATAGAGCTCTCCATTTCGCTCCTCAAACTCCTGCACTGACGCCTCCTGGCGCCCGAAGAGCGTGATTACTTCATGGCCGGAGAACGTTTCCTCGATATGCCCATTGAGCTGGCCTGTTGCGCGCCACTGCGTCTTGAACTGCGCCTGCGATCGGGTGCCGATCACTGCCAGCACGATGCCGGTCAGGGGAATGCCCAGCAGGGCGACGAGGGCGAGTTGCCAGCTCACCGAGAACATCATGATGGTGATGCCGATGATGAGCAGGATGGAGTGCAACGCCTGGGAAAGAGCTTGCTGCATGGCCTGCTGAACGTTGTCCACATCGTTGGTGGTGCGCGAGAGAATATCGCCGCGTTGACCGCGATCGAAGTAGCTCAGCGGCAGAGCGTTGACCTTGCGCTCGACGCTGGCGCGTAGCTCAAAAATCGCGTCCATGACGATGCGGTTGAGCAGGAAGCCCTGCAGCCACATCGCCGCCGAGGAAGCCACGTAGAGGCCGAGGATAATCAGGATTAGCCGGCCCAGAAGCGAAAAATCGATGCCCTGGCCAGGGACGAGGTGCATCCCGGAGAGCATGTCGGCGAATGTATTTTCGCCCTGGGCGCGCAGGCCTTCAATGACCTGGTCCTGGGTCACCCCAGCAGGCATGCGCGAGCCAATCGCGCCGGAGAAAATGACGTCCATTGCCCGGCCCAAGACGCGGGGTGCCCACACGCTAAACAGCACGGACACGATGACCAGACCGACCACCACGGCCATGGTGATCTTGTGTGGTGCGAGCAGCCCGAGCATGCGCCGTGCAGAAGGCAGGAAGTTCTTGGCGGTACGGGGTGCGGAGCCCGACCAGTCATCACCGCCCATCTTCTCCTGCAGCTCCAGGATTTCCTCGTCAGTGAGCTCGGTGGACTTGGCGGACGAAGCTTTGTGGGAGGCCATTAGCGGGCATCCTCCATCATCTGAGACTCGGCGATCTCGCGGTAGGTTTCGCTGGAATTCACCAGTTCATCGTGCGTTCCGCTGGCCACGATCTTGCCGGCATCGAGCACGATGATGTTGTCAGCATCCTGGATTGAGGACACGCGCTGAGCCACCACGATCATGGTGGCGTCCTTCATCCGCGGAGCAAGAGCTGTACGGAGCTGAGATTCGGTGACCATATCCAGTGCGGAGAAGGAATCGTCAAACACGTAGACCCGGGCCTGAGACACCAAGGCGCGGGCGATGCACAGGCGCTGGCGCTGGCCGCCGGAAACATTGGTTCCACCTTGGGAGATGGGCATTTCCAGGTCGTCGACGAAGTCTGCCTGTGCGATGCGCAGTGCATCCCACAGCTGCTCCTCGCTGGCGGAAGCGTTGGCAACACGCAGGTTGCTCGCCACCGTTCCGGAGAAGAGATACGGCTTTTGTGGCACCACCGAGACGAGTTTGGTGATCTGATCGCGAGTCAGCTCGGTGATATCAGCACCGCCGATGCTGACCCTTCCGGAGCTGGGCACCATGAGGCGGGGCACCAAACCCGCCAGGGTGGTCTTGCCGGAGCCTGTCGAACCGATGATGGCCGTGACGGTTCCGGGACGAGCATGGAAGGAAATGCTGTCCAGGACGGGGGCTTCTGCCCCGGGATAGGAGAACGTGACGTCGTCAAAGGCCACAGTCGCCGGACCAGCAACCTGGCCGGCAGGCTCGGTGGGCTCGACGATGCTAGGAGAGTGGGAAAGCACTTCGGTGATGCGCTGAGCACACACCATGGCACGCGGCAGCATCATGGCCATGAACGCACCCATCATCACCGCGGCCAGAATCTGCATCAGGTACTGCATGAACGCGGTGAGCGATCCAACCTCGACGTCGCCGTTGTCCACACGGTGGCCGCCGAACCAGAGCAGCGCTGCGATGGAAACATTCAGGATCACCAGGATCAGCGGGAAGAGCAAAACGAAAAGATTGCCGATCGCCCGGCTCAAGTCAGTCAGCTCCGTGTTTGCTGCGCGGAAGCGCTTAGACTCATGCTCCTCGCGAGTGAAGGCGCGTACCACGCGAATACCCGTGATTTGCTCGCGCAGGACACCGTTGACGCGATCGATCTTGGTCTGCATCGCTTGGAACTTCGGCAGTAGGCGCATGATGAGCAGTCCGACCACCACGCCGAGCACAAGCACGCTGACTAGGACCAGCCAGGACATTCCCGGGTCCTCGCGCAAAGCCATGATGATGCCGCCCACCATCATGATGGGCGCGGCAACCATGAAGTTGAGGAACATCAAAAAGACCATCTGGACTTGCTGGACGTCATTGGTGCCGCGGGTAATGAGCGTGGAGGCGCCGTAGTGACTGACGTCCTCCACGCTGAAGCGAGCCACGCGGTTGAACACTCGGGAGCGGATGTCGCGGCCAGTGCCCATCGCGGCGCGGGATCCAAACCAGATCGCCGCGCAGGCCGTGATCACCTGGGCAAAGGCAACCGCCAGCATGACCCCGCCGACGCTCCAGATATAAGGAACATCGCCCTTAGCCACGCCCTGGTCGATGATGCGGGCGTTGAGCGAGGGTAGATACAGAGTTGCTGCCGTGGAGGCTGCCTGCAGCACGATGACGGCCACGATGGCCAGCCGATATGGGCGTGCATTGTGCGCGAGGAGTTTAAGAAGGTCCACCCGGGTCCTTTGGTCGTTTAAATGTTCAATTGTCTTTCAGGAGTCTAGAGGGGTGAGGCCCTGGAGCCAAGGGGTGATGGTCGCCCGCTCAACCTTGGTTAATGGTGAAAAAGCCTGAGAGCCGGATACTCTTTCGCTATTGGAATTCGTTGCCAGAAATGGCAGAAGTGAGGGTGTGCTCATGCGTGGATTCATTCGGCGCTAGCATCGCTGCCCAAATCCTTCTATTGCACGTATCGCATTGCCAAGAAGCTGGTCCCGGGTCTGGACAACTACAAGTTGCCCACGGTGGCGCAGACGTGCGCGCCGGGATACCGCCTTCGGCACCATCAGGCGGTTTCTGACGCCGAGGCCTGCGTGCTCATCGTTATGAATCTTCAGCAGCGTTCCGGTTAAAGTAGACAGAATGGTCTAGGGGGTGGGGTCAACGTTGGTTCACCCCTTAATATTCACACGGTTTATGGTGGCATTGAGGTGGGCAAAGAGCGTCGATAAGCGCCCAGAAGGTCGGTAAACCGCTCGGCTCGCTCTCACTAGACCAAGCGGTTCGGTATGTTGTGTTGTACTCAAGTGACGAGATCGTCAACCAAGGAGCAACAGTCGTGACCACCGCCAGGCCTAAACCCCAACGAGCACCCAAGTCGGAGGGGCAATGGAAGATCGACGGGACCGCGCCGCTCAACCACGACGAAGAGGTTAAGCAGGAGGCTCCCGGAATCGCGGTGATGCAGCGCGTGCGTGATACCTACGCGCACGAGGGGTTCGACTCCATCACCCCGGATGACCTGTATCCGCGCATGAAGTTCGTGGGCATGTACACCCAGCGCAAGCAGAACCTCGGCGGGGAGCACACCGGCAAGGACAACTCCGAGCTGCATGACAAGTACTTCATGATGCGCATCCGCTTCGACGGCGGTCTATCCTCCCCGGAGCGCATGCGGGTGGTCGGTGAGATTAGCCGAGACTACGCGCGCAGCACCATCGACCTGACCGACCGCCAGAACATCCAGCTGCACTGGGTTCGCGTAGAGGACGCTCCGGCGATCTGGGACAAGCTCGCTACGGTTGGCCTGGACACGCTCGATGCCTGTGGTGACGTGCCGCGCGTGGTGCTCGGATCCCCGGTGGCCGGGGTCGCAGCGGATGAGATCGTGGATGGCACGGAAGCGATCGCGACGATCAAGCGCGAATATCTGCCCCGGGATGAATTCCAAAACCTGCCGCGCAAGTTCAAGTCTGCGATCTCCGGAAATGCCCGCCAGGACGTCGCCCACGAGATCCAGGACCTCGCCTTCCAGGGCGTGCGGCACCCCGAGCACGGCCCCGGATTCCAGGTGTTTGTGGGTGGAGGGCTATCCACCAACCCGATGCTCTCGCAGTCTCTGGGCGTGTTCGTCACCGCCGAGCAGGTGCCCGAGGTCTGGGCAGGTGTGGTGGGCATCTTCCGCGACTACGGATACCGCCGCCTGCGCAACCGAGCGCGCCTGAAGTTCCTGGTGGCCAAGTGGGGTCCGCAGGAGTTCCGGCGCGTGCTCGAGGAGGAGTACTTGGGGTATTCGCTTCTCGACGGCCCCGACCCCACCCCGAATCTGATCGACCGGGACCACATCGGCGTGCACGAGCAGGCCGACGGCAAGTTCTACCTGGGCGTTAAGCCCATCCTGGGGCACATGCGCGCGGAGCAGCTCATCAAGGTTGCCGACCTGGCGGAGAGCTACGGCATCACCCGAATTCGCCTGACTCCTTTCAAGGAAATCCTCTTCCTCGACCTGGAACGCGATCAGCTGGAGCCCTTCGAACGCGATCTTGCCTTGCTTGATCTGCATGCCCACCCCAGCGAGTTCAAGCGCGGCATGCTCTCCTGCACCGGCCTGGAGTTCTGCAAGCTTGCCCATGTGACTACCAAGTCGCGTGCGATCGAGCTGGTCGACGAGCTGGAGTCCCGCTTCGGGGACCTCGACTCGCCGATCACGATCTCGCTCAACGGCTGCCCCAACGCCTGCGCCCGCACCCAGGTCTCCGACATCGGCCTCAAGGGTCAGACCGTGACGGACGAGGACGGCAACCGAGTCGAGGGTTTCCAGGTTCACCTGGGCGGAACCGTCGGCGAAGGGGCGAACTTTGGCCGCAAGATCCGCGGCCACAAGGTCACCTCCACGCAGCTCACCGACTATGTGGTGCGCGTGGTGTCGAACTACCTGGAGGACCGCAACGACGGCGAAATCTTCCGTGACTGGGTGCTGCGCGCCGACGAGGAGCTGGTCTCTTGACCCCGATGTACTGCCCCTTCTGCGCTGGCCAGGCGCTGTTTCCGGAGGAGATCGACGACCACGCCTGGGCATGCACTGAATGCCACCGGGCTTTCTCCGTCAAGGACCACGGAGCTCAACCGGCCGACCACGCCTTCGAGCCCGCACCGTCCACCGCGCAGGCGTACCTCAACCACCTGAGCAAAGGCGCTCGTGATGCAGAATCTTTAGCATCCGGCCACACTGAAAAGGTTGGGTCCGAGGCATTACAGAAAGGCGGCGCACGCAATGGCTTCTAATTTTTCCCTGCTGAATCCCAGCTCCGACGAGAACGAGCCGAAGCGGGATCCCGAACTCAGCCCGCCGGGTGACGCCACGACCGCCCAGCCACTGGACGACGAGACCTTAGAACGCAACCGCCAGCTCGTCGAGCGCTACGCCGATGAGCTTTACGACGCCCCGGCCGAGCGCATCTTCGAGTGGACCAAGCAGCACGCTCCGGGGCCGGTCGTGATCACGATGAGCATGGAAAACACAGTGCTCGCGGAGTTGGCCAAGGATCACCTCCCGGGCGCTGACCTGCTCTTTTTGGATACCGAGTACCACTTTCCGGAGACCCTGGAGGTTGCCCGGGACGTCGAGAAGCGATACCCCGACAACCATCTCCTGCGGGTCACCGCCACCCTCTCGAGGGAGGAACAGGACGAGGTGTACGGCAAGAACCTCTACCGCTCCAACCCCACGGCGTGTTGCCGGATGCGCAAGGTCGAGCCCCTGCAGCGCGCGCTAAGCCCGTACGTGGGAGTGATCGATGGCCTGCGCCGGGCCGATGGGCCCACGCGCGCCCAGGCCCCGGCCTTGTCGCTGAATAAGACCGGCCGGCTGAAAATCTCGCCGATTATTACCTGGAGCCTGGAGGACACCGAGGCCTTCATCGCCGAGCGTGACCTGATCGTGCACCCGCTCACACGCCAGGGATACCCCTCCATTGGGTGCGCTACCTGCACTCTTCCCGTCGCTGAGGGGCAAGACCCACGCGCCGGGCGCTGGGCGGGATCAGCTAAGACCGAGTGTGGATTGCACACCTAAAACCCGCGCCCCTCGACCTCGCACCGAGAACCGGAATTTTTGAGAGAGTAGTTAACGTGACTTTTGCAGCTTTATCCCCGCACCTGCGGGAACTAGAGAATGAATCGATACACATCCTCCGCGATATCGCCGGCCAGTGCGACAAGGTGGGACTCCTGTTCTCCGGCGGTAAGGATTCGTGTGTAGTCCTGGAATTGGCACGACGTGCCTTCGCGCCCGCGAGCATTCCCTTTGAGCTGCTGCACGTAGATACCGGGCACAACTTCCCGGAGGTCCTGGAGTTCCGCGACCGCATTGTTGCCGAGACCGGTGCGCGCTTGCACGTAGCCAAGGTGCAGGACTGGATCGACCGCGGCGAGCTACAAGAACGCCCCGACGGCACGCGCAACCCCCTGCAGACGGTGCCCCTGGTGGAGACGATCGCTGATCGTGGTTACGACGCCGTCCTTGGCGGGGCTCGCCGCGACGAGGAACGTTCCCGCGCCAAGGAGCGCGTGTTCTCCGTGCGTGACAGCTTCGGCGGTTGGGACCCGCGCCGTCAGCGACCCGAGCTGTGGCACCTCTACAACGGGCAGAAGCTTCCCGGGGAGAACATTCGCGTCTTCCCCATCTCCAACTGGACCGAGTCGGACGTGTGGGAGTACATCGGCGCCCGGAACATCTCCCTGCCGGAGATCTACTTTGCCCATGACCGCGAGGTCTTCTCGCGCGACGGCATGTGGCTGACCGCCGGCGAATGGGGCGGGCCGCGGGATAACGAGGAGATCGTGACCAAGCGGGTGCGCTATCGCACGGTGGGCGATATGAGCTGCACCGGAGCCGTGGAGTCCGAGGCCACGACGATCGAGGACATCATCACGGAGATCGCTACCTCCACCCTGACCGAGCGTGGTGCCACCCGCGCAGACGACCGATTGAGCGAGTCCGCCATGGAGGACCGCAAGAAGGAAGGCTACTTCTGATGTCCGACTCCCTACGCCACCGCGAGACCCTGCGCCTGTGCACAGCCGGCAGCGTTGACGACGGCAAATCCACCTTTGTGGGCCGCCTGCTCCACGACACCAAGTCCATCCTCGCCGACCAACTTGCCAGCGTGGAGCAGACTTCTGCGGATCGTGGATTCGATGGCCTCGATCTGTCCTTGCTTGTCGACGGCCTGCGTGCCGAGCGCGAACAGGGCATCACCATCGACGTGGCCTACCGCTACTTCGCCACCGACGAGCGGGCCTTCATCCTCGCTGACACCCCGGGCCATGTGCAGTACACGCGCAACACGGTCACGGGCATGTCCACCTCCCAGGTGGTGGTCCTGCTCGTCGATGCCCGCCACGGCGTGGTCGAGCAGACCGTACGCCACCTGACCATCGCCTCCCTGTTGGGAGTGCGCTCGGTGGTACTGGCCGTTAACAAGATCGACCTGGTGGATTACTCGGAGCAGGTCTTCCGTGACATCGAGGCAGCGTTTAACGCCAAGGCCATGGAGCTTGGAGTGGAAGATCCGCACGTCATCCCAATCTCCGCTCTGCGCGGCGACAACGTCGTTGAGCCAAGCGCCAATATGGACTGGTACACCGGCCCGACCGTGCTCAAGGTCTTGGAGACCATTCCTGTGACTCGTGGGCGGGCCACCGAGCTGGATTTCCGCCTCCCCATTCAGTACGTCCTGCGCGAGCATTCCACCGATTACCGCGGTTATGCAGGGCTGGTGGAGGCGGGCTCCATTTCCGTCGGCGACGAGGTCACCGTCAGCGGTGGACAGCGCACGACGGTCACCCACATCGATACCGCCGATGGGCTCGACGCGGCGCAGACTGCCACCGCCGGGGACTCGATAACTCTGCGTCTTGCCGACGAGATCGACTTGGTGCGCGGCGACCTGATCGCCGCCGGGAGCTTCCCGGAGCCGGTTCGCGAGTTCGAATCCACGGTCGTTGCGCTCACCGATAAGCCGCTCAAGCCGGGGCAGAACGTCCTGGTTCGCTACGGGGCAGCCCTCGAGCGCGGCCGGATCTCGGGTATTTCCCGTGTGCTCGACTTGGGCGGCGCAGACGGCGACGAGCACGATGCCGAATCGGTAGAGCTCAACCAGATCGCGCACGTCAGCATCCAGGTCGCCCGAGAGCTCCCGGTGGAGGAGTACGCCGCACGCGGTGCAGTGGGCAACTTCCTGCTGGTAGACAAGGCTTCTGGCAACACCCTGGCCGCCGGATTTGTGGGGACTCGTCTGCGCTAATGAGCTCCCGCGTCCCGCTGATCCTTTTGTCTCACGGATCCCGCCACCCGCGCGCCTTAGGTGAGCTAGAGGCGTTGGTCGAGGCAGTTGCCGCCGAGCTGGACGTACCGGTTGAGCTGGCGCACCTGGATTTCAGCGCGGACACGTTGGAAGCAGTGTCCCGGCGGGTTGCCGAGGCCGGCCACCCCCAGGCCGTGGTAATTCCCTTGCTCTTTAGCTCGGGATACCACGCGCGTCACGACGTCCCCTCCGAGGTGGCAGCTATAGATGCACTTGATCTGGTGCTGGGCCCATCAATCGGGGTGGGCCCGGATGTTGCCGAGGTGGTCGCTCACCGGGCTCGAGTGCCAGGTGTTCAGCGGGTGATTCTCTTCCCGGTGGGGTCCTCGCGCAAGCAGGCTCAGCGTGACATGGAAGAGCTTCGGCAGCAGGTTGCTCAGCTGCTCTCGGTGGACGTTGAGGTTGTTCCGGCGACGGGGGCGAGTATTCCGTTGCCGGATGCTGTTCAGGAAGGGGACCTGGTGGTGCCGATCTTCGTCAGCGAAGGGCTGCTGCTGGATAAGGCCCATCGGCAGGTCTCGGTTCCGATCGCTGCCCCCTTGGGCAGAGACCTAGCCGGGGTCGTGGCGAGCCGCTACCGTGCAGCACTATCCGGGTAAGAATATAAAACTCGAACTAGAGTAGACAGAATGGTTCACTAATTGCAGACCGATTAGTACTTGACGGGAAGAATTAGCTCATGCGCACACTCATCTTCATTGCCATCGCAGGTTTGGCTGCCCAGCTGGTTGATGGTGGATTGGGCATGGGCTTCGGTGCGACCTCGACCACCATCCTGATCACCCTGGCGGCTCTCACCCCGGCAACCGCTAGCGCTGTGGTGCACACTGCTGAGGTAGGAACCACGCTGGTCAGCGGTCTTAGCCACTGGCGCTTCGGCAACGTGGATTGGAAAGTCGTGCTCAAGATCGGCGTCCCCGGCGCCGTGGGTGCCTTCCTGGGAGCGACGGTGTTGTCGTCTTTGTCCACCGAGTCCGCCAAGCCGCTCACCTCACTGATCTTGGGGCTCATCGGAGTGAGCCTGGTGGTCAGGTTCTCCCGGGGAAAGGTGCAGCGTCAGCTCCGCCCGCGTCCGCATTCCACGGGGTTCCTGGCGATTCTCGGGCTCGGCGGCGGCTTTGTCGACGCCTCCGGCGGTGGTGGCTGGGGGCCAGTGACCACCTCTACGTTGCTGTCACTGGGGCGTTCTGAGCCTCGCCGAATCGTGGGCACGGTCAACACTGCAGAGTTTTTGGTATCCGCTGCGGCCACTGCCGGGTTTGTCCTGGGCTTGTGGCACGACCTGGTCGCCAATGTCACGGCGGTCATCGCACTGCTAATTGGCGGGGCAATTGCTGCGCCTATTGCCGCCTGGCTGGTCAGCCGACTCAATCCCGTGGCGCTGGGCGGCATTGTGGGTACCCTGCTCGTCTTCCTCAACGTGCCCACGGTGTTCGCCGCCTTGGGCTGGTCGGGCACCTGGCTGTGGGGACTGCGCGTAGCCATCCTGCTGGTCGGTGGAGCAGCCGCGGTGCTGGGCGCCAGGCGAGCTCGGCGCAATAAGCAGGAGCTGGAGCGCCACCAGCCAGAGCGCAGTGAGCCGCAGAGGGAGCTTGCGCAGACCTCCGCGGCTCAGGTTTAGTGTGGGCGCCTAAGAGCGCGCCCGGCGCTGGCCAAAGAATGCCCAGACCACCACAAAGACCGCGGTGATCGTGAGCACGATCGTGGCGCCAGCAGGCAGATCGATGGCCCAGGACAGGTAGAGCCCCAGTACAGAGGACAGGGCACCGATGATGGCGGCGAGCATCATCATCGTGGGCAAGCTATTGGTCATCAATCGAGCGGTGGCAGCCGGTGTGATCAGCAGTGCCAGCACCAAGATGTTGCCGACCGACTGCACCGAAATCACCACGGCAGCGGTGACGCACAGGTACAACAGGACGTCGAAAAGCGCGACCGGGATGTTCATGGCGCGGGCAGTCTCTGCGTCGAGAGCCACGTTGGTCATCGGGCGCAGGAAGATCACCATGAGCGCGATGACCAGCGCACCGACGACCAGTGAGGTGATCACGTGAGTGCGCGAGACACCGGTCAGCGAGCCAAAGAGGAAGGACGTGAGAGACGCGGTATAACCCTCCACGCGGGAGATCACCACCATGCCGAGTGCGAAGGCCGCAGCGAAGAACACGCCTATGAGTGAGTCCTCTTTCACCCTTCGGCGTTGCGACCCTAAGGCCACGCCGATAGCGACTGCGGCTCCGGCGATGGCGCCTCCCAGGAGCACAGACGCATGCAGCGCAAAGGCGATAGCCACGCCAGGGAAAACTGCGTGAGCTACGGCGTCACCGATAAAGGCCATGGAGCGCAGGACGACGAACGTGCCGACGACCGCGCACGTAATCGCCGCAATCACGGCAGCGATCAAGGCGCGCGGCAAGAAGCCCAGCGCCGGGTTAGACAGGTCTTGAATGAACTGAGCGACGGTCAGCACTATGCCACCCCCACGGTACGTAGTAGCGGTGAATGTTCGTTGACCCCGAAGGCGCGGATCCACGGCTCGGTGGTGCGCAGATCTCCGGTGATCAGGGTGCGGTTGAGGAGGAGAACCTCGTCGACGGTATCGACGGTCTCGCCGAGGTTGTGTGAGCTCATTAAGACGGTGACTCCGCTGTTGGCGAGCTGGCGGAAGAGGCGAAGCAGGTTTTCCGCCGTGGGAACGTCCACTCCGGTAAAGGGCTCGTCAAGGATGAGCAGGCGTGGCTGGCGAGCGAGAGCTCGAGCCACCAGGACGCGTTGGCGCTGCCCGCCGGAGAGCTCGGCGATGGGGCGGGTGCGCAGGTCCTGCAGGTCTGCCAGCTCGATGGCCTCATCGCCGGCGTGGAAGTCCTCCGCCCCGAATCGGCTAAACCAACCATGCAGGTCGGTGCGTCCGTGCAGCACGCAGCGTTCGACCGAGATGGGGAAGTCCCAGGCGACCTGGTGGCGCTGGGGTACATAACCGGTGGCCTTGCGCAGGCCTCGCCCGGTGGCCTCACCCAGGCGGACCTCGCCGGTAACGGGAATGAGGCCCAGGATAGAGCGCAACAGGGTCGTCTTACCCGCTCCGTTGGGTCCGAGCAGGCCGGCGAAGGTTCCCTGTGCGAGATCCAGGTCAATGTCGTGGAGAACCCGACGACCCGACAAGGTGACGGACTCTAGGTGGGCATGGAGATTAGCCACGACGGCGCACCACCAGGATTACAATGAGCAGTCCTAGCACCACGGCGCCGCCAACGATGGCCCACATCAACCAGTCGCCGCCCTTGGGCGTGACCACCTCGGTGGGCTCCACGTACTCGCTAGCGGGCTGACCGACTGCAAAGTGCAGCGTGTCCTGGGCCGTTTTCTTTGATCCATCGGGCATGTCGACTGCCACCTCAACGACCAGTGCCTGGGATCCGGGCTGGCTAAAGGTCCAGTTGGCGTGGGTGTGGGTATTGACCTCTGCCCACACCGAGTCGGGCTTGTTAGTGGTCCACAAAACGTCTGCGTCCCCGAAGCCACCGTTTTGCAGGAACAGAGAGTGGACTCCGCTGCCGCGGTGCTCCTTCAGCGTCAGCGTGGCTCCCTTAGCGTCCGCGATGCTGGGGGACTGGGTGTTCCAGCCCAGCCAGGGGACGTCGGCGATCTCGGTTTGCGGAAGGACCCAGGCGGTCTCTCCGGGGCCGGCGCCGGTGAACTTGTAGGCGTCGTCCTCCGGGAGGGTGAGCTGGGCGGCGTCACCCACCTCAAAGACGATGTCCGAGGCATCGCGCCACACCGGGGTAGCGGAGGTATCGTCGCGGGCCATGAGCTTGAGGTTGCCCGACTCGTCGATAACCGGGCCCAGGTCAACGTGGCCAGCGCCAATGACTACGCGCTCTCCTTCGGAGACAGCTTCGTTGGCATCGACCTGCTGCTGCAAAGCTGGATCGGCAGCCTGAGCGTGGGCGAGGGGAGCGCCGAGGGTGCTCAGGAGGGCAGCGGCGGTAGCGGCAAGAGCGCGGGTGCGAATCATGAGAGACATTCCTTCAATTCGTTGGCGTTAGTAGTCATGAGGTCGAGGTAGGTGGGCACATCCGGGCCGAGCGTGTCACCGTGGATGGTGCACACGCGCACGCCCAGCTGGTCCGCGATCTCCTTGAGGGTTCCCGGACGGGATGCCTCGGAGGGCTCCAGAAAGACCGCGGGCACTTTGAGTCCTTCCAGCGTGCGGGTCAGCGCCACGACGTCGCGCGCGCTGGGCTCCACCGCAGGGTTAGGACTGACAAAGCCCGCGACGTTGAGCTCGTAGGCCTTGCCGAGGTAGGCGTACCCGTCGTGGGTAGTCACCAGCTGCCGGCGTTCCCGGGGAATCTCGTAGATCGTGTGGGTGACCTGCGCATCCACGGCGTCGATGCGGTTGAGGTAATCCTGGGCGTTGCGGCGGTACTCCTCAGCACCGGCAGGGTCCGCGCTCATGAGCTCGTCGCGGATGACCTGCACGTATGCCTTGGCATTGCGCATGTCATGCCAGGCATGGGGGTCGATTTCCCCGTGCACGTGCTTGCCCAGCACCGCCTGCGGGAGGATGTAGACCTCTGTGCCCGGTCGCCCCATGAACCGATACGCGGGTTCATTGGGGATGTTTTGCAGGGCACGCGCTGGCACTTCGATGACGTCGTGCACGAGCTTGCCGTCGTCGGTACGCACCCCCACCTGATTGGCTTCGAGGTCGGCCGCCACGTCCACGTGGCCTTCGCGTATCGACGCTTCCCCGGGCTCCACGCCGACGGCAAAGCGCACAACGTCGTGGGCTACCACGCGATCGCCGACGCGAGCTTCCACCGTGGCCTCGTACCGTCCGGGCTTGGTGAAGGACCAGCTCATGTGGGTGTGGGCATTCGGTGGCAGGCGAATGAGGTCCCGGGAATCGAGCCCGTCGGCCGTATTGACGTAGGGCTGCGGCTGGCCGAACGTTCCGGTGAGGAAGGCAGACATGTCGCCGGGGCCGCTGACGTCGGTAAACACGAGGTCGACCGCGCGTTCACCGGCCGGGATGTCACCGATCACGCGAGCACCCAGCCACGGGGTATCCAAGGTGACGTCTTCCACCAGCGGAATGAGCGACGCTCCGTAGCGCTCCGCCGTTTCCGCCACCTTGACCACGTGGGCCGTGTCCAAGGAGGCCTCGTTGACGGTGTTCATCACCGATTGGTCTTCGAGGAGCAAGTGGTTTGCGAGCACCACATCGGCATTGGCCACCGCGCGGACATCGCGCAGGCTGGGCTCATAGGAGTGTGGATCCGCACCGGCAGGCACAAGCGAGGTGACGCGGGCGCGATCTCCGGCAACGTTTTTGGCCATATCCGCGAGGATGGAGGTGGTGGCCACGACATCGGTTACCCCATCGGCACGCTGCGGGAGCTCGGCGTTACTGCTGCAACCGGCCAAGGCAAGGGCGCAACCGGTTGCTATTAATCCGCGGTACTTCACCGGCGGTAGTCCTGGGGCGGGAAGATCGAGGTCTGCGGGTCTGCCGGCGGGGCAGGCGTGGAGTTCGGGGCGAAGATGTCTTTGTGAGCCGGCGTGCTGCCACCCGCGCTCATCGCCGTGCTGCCACCAGCTGCCACGGCTGCACGCTTGCTCCCGGGGCGCTGGAAGAAATAGAGGTAGCAACCGATTGCCAGCAGGAGGAGGGCAACGGCAAAGAAAATCCAGGTGCTGCGGGAGATGCCTAGCGGACCATTAGAGGTAGCCTCACCAGCTGGGGTGAATGCCTTCGCCGGGCTCGCCGACTTCCCGGATGCAGAATTCGCGCGACCGGCTGGGGCATGCCCGGTAACGCCAGGGGCGTCACCGGCCTTGCCCGATGCTGCAGGGGCCGCCCCTCCTGCGGAGGAGGCAGCGCCGCCTGCTTGTGAAGACCCCTCGGCAGCTCCGGGGGCGGCACCGCCGGACTCTGCGGGGGCAGCGCCTCGCTCTGCAGACTCGTCGCCGACAGAGAACGTGTAGGTGGCGGTGTTGGACTGAACCAGGGCGCCACTTGGGTTTATGCCACTCGCGTTCACCGTCATGGTGTAGGTGCCCGGGGTGTCAAAACCCCAGTTGGCGTGCACGTGGGCGGGGTGATCCTGTGTGATCACGCTGCCAGAGTGCAGCCACAGTCCACCGTCGGTGGTGGCAGGCATGGGGCTGCCGAAGGTGTCCTGCAGGTAGAGGAAGACATTGCCGGGGCCATCCACGCTGACAAAGTTGAGGTCAATGGCTTCGAACCCGCTCTCGCGCACACCGTTGGTATCCCATCCCGGCCAGGGCAGATCGGCGACCTGGGTCTGGGGGAGATACCAGGTGGAGCGCTCTACTCCGGGGACGGATTGGGTGGCGTCGGTCAGCGCATGATCGGGAATGCGGATGACCACGTCCTCGGGGGCGCGAACCACGTGGGATCCAGTGATGTCCTCTTTGAGTGCCAGCTCCAAAGAGTCTGCGGAGGGAGCGTTGACGTTGAAGGCGTCGATGTGCCCGGAGTCGAAGGTCTGCGCGCTAGCGACGGAAGGGGTTGAAACGGTTATGAGCGCTGCAAGCGCGCTGGTAGAGGCTAAGCGGCAGAGGGCATTCATGATCGCAAAAGTTAATGACTATGGTTTGCAAAGTCAATTGCAATAAGCTTTTCAGGAGGCTATGTTACCTCCTTAAAGGATAACGGTTTGCAATAAGGAGTTTGTGGGATGACGTCCCTGCGTGCACGGTCGGCCTCGGCCTTCGCTGTTACCGCGACGGCAGTTCTTGTGGCCATGGCAGCACCACCGGCCTACGCCGGACCCGACGATGGAAAAGTCGTCTTGACCGAGGGGAACGTAGCCGCTCCGAAAGCCTATTGGGAAAACAACAACTTCGTTCTCATGGGCGAGCAGGGTGACAAGGTCTCCCAGATTGATGACTCCGTGATGTGGGTTAGCGGGAGCGCCGACAAGGCGAGCAATTCCACGTACGAGGTCGGCTCCACCAAGGGCGATGATTTCCTAGGCGATAAGGGGACGCTGCTCTACAGCGCCCCGTCGGTCGCTCCGAACAGTGCGGGCGTGGACATTCCCACGGATCAGCTTCGCGACGGTTCATTCACCCTGGATATCGTCGACTTTCATGGGCCTGGACGCATGGAAGTCTGGCGTCCCAACCCGGGTGATGCGGGAATAACCCGCCTGTGGTCCTCGCACGAACCTGGACTGCGCTCTGCGTGGGCTGGGGCGGATGAGCAGGCGCGGACGACCTTCACCAAACCCGGCCGCTACGAGGTGACCTATCAGGCCACCGCGCGAGACACCGAGGGAAACCTGGTCGCCTCCGAGCCGCAGACCATGTCCTGGCAGGTGGGTGGAACGAGCCCCAGTAAGGATGGAATCGGAGACGTCGCCGAAGCCTTTAACGCCTCAAACATGGGCGAAGGGCTGGAAAACCCCAACTTCACCGTTGCGCCCCACAGTGGGAACGACAAGCTGGCTGACCTTACCTTCGACTCTGGAGATTCCGCGAACAACGGAACCGCCGTCTTCTACATCGACGGCTTTCACCTCGCAGAGGTTCCGCTCAAGGACGGTAAGGCTCAGTGGACCGAGATGATCGGGTCGAAGTCCTCCAACTTCCAGGTGGTCTATGTCCCCGGGAGTACGGGGGCCCGGTGGTACTCCCAGCCGGTTGCCTTCGAGCGCACGAAGAAGGCCGCCTCGACCGTTGAGTTGGGAGAATTCCCGGAGCCGCACTCTCAAGATGAGCCTCCTGCCTTTGAGTGGGAAGAATATGACGTCGCCGACGCCTCGGTGAAGATTTCCGGCAAGGCCCACGGTGACGTTGTTGACGTCACCGCCGAGCCTTCCGACGAGCGCCTATCCGTGCACGTCCAGGGCCGAATCCTAGGCAAGGGAGGCAAAGCCTGCGGAGAGTTTGCTTTCACCTCGGCCCCGGGTGCTCGCACCCAGAAGGTAAAACTCGACGGAAAATGCTCAGGCGCGCAGATCGAGGCTTCGGCGGTGCCGAGTGCCCGCTCCACCGCGGGCGGTGGCAACGGCAAGGGGTCGCTGGCTGGCTTTGACCTGGCACTAGAGTCGGGCACTGCGCACACGTCTGCGCCCTCGAAGGGTGAGGGTTCTGCCCAGTCCAACGCCGCGAAGCCTTCGCAGTCGGGAAAGACGAACGAAGGCTCGACGACTACGGCGAGCGATAAGGTCGAGATCTCCCAGGGGCATATCGATCTTGGCCCCGTGGACGAGAACGGGAAGCTGGCCTTCCGCCTGGGTGATGATTCCCAGCAGCATTCCCAGAGCAAGGTCTACCGCGACCCGGATGACGTGGTGATGCGGGTTGGCAATGAGTTCGCCACCAAGGTGCCCAAGATCTCCGGACTCGATTTCCTGGGTGAGCCCGGTGACAAGATCTACATGCTGAACCAAACACAGCAGGGAAATAGCCTGTGGCCGGGCTTTTCCACCGAACATGCCGGCGGCAAAGCCTTCGACATCGAGATCGAACCAGACTCCGCGCCCTCAGGCGGTCAATGGGCTGCCTGGACCTCTAGTTCCTTCGGTGGGGTCGGCGAAATGCTCGCCAGCTCCGACGGCTCCTCCACCATTGAGCGCTCCAAGCAGATTCACCTGCACAACAACTGGGCCTTTACCAAGCCTGGTACCTACACCATGAAGATGCGGGCGGTGGAGCACGGCAACCCGAGCAACGCGACCGAATGGGAGACGGTGACCTTCTCTGTCGGCGGCGGTTCTGGTTCTGGATCCGAGTCTGCCAGCGGTCCCACGAAGCAGAAGGGCACCAAGCCTGGCACTACGGATGCCGCCAATTCCGGGTCGAACAAGACCACGGGCACGGCACCAACCACGACTAACAAGTCGAAGGACTCCACTGGGGCTCCTGCCAAGACGGCCGATAGCTCGAAGGTAGAACTCTCCGAGGGGCACATTGACCTCGGACCAGTTGACCGGAGTGGAAAGACGGAATTCATGCTGGGAGACGAGTCTTTCCAGCACGCCAAGGAGAAGGTCTACCGCAACCCCAACGACGTGACCATGGTGGTGGGTGACCAGTTCGAGCACCGACTCACGGAGGACCAGGTCTCCGGTGGCCTGGACTTCTTGGGTAAGGCGGACGATGTGGTCCACATGGTTCAGGAGGTCCAGCAGGGAAACAGCCTGTGGCCAGGATTTTCCACAGAGCACGCCGGTGGTAAGGCGTGGGACATCGAGATCTCCCCAGATAGTGCTCCTGATGGAGCGCGGTGGTTCGCGTTTACCGGCAATGGCTTTGGTGGGGTGAGCGAGTACCTGGCGAGCTCCGATGGGGCTTCCACGATCGTGCGTGAAAAGCCAGTACACCTGCACAACAACTGGGTCTTTACTAAGCCTGGTGAGTACCGCATCAAGATGCGTGGACTTGAGCACGGCAACCCAAGCAACGCTACCGAGTGGCGCACCGTGACCTTCCGTGTTGAGGGTGATGGCGACGGCCAGGGTTCCGGTGCAGCGGGCGCGGCCAAGGGGGCTCCCGCTGCCCCGGCCGCGGGCGGGGCAGCTGCTGGGGCAGCCAAGGGCGGAGCTAAGGCAGACGGAGCCGGCGCAAAGTCCGGTGGCGCGCAGTCGGCCGGGGCGGCCCAGTCGGGCAAGTCTTCTGGCGGTTCCGGTGCTGGAGGAGCTAAGGCTGCCGGCGCGTCGCAAGGCGGCAAGGGAGCAGCAAACGCTGCCGCAGCGAAGGACGATAAGGCCAAGAAGCCCGCGGCAGCCGCCAAGCAGCAAGGAAAGACGCCCAAGAGCACCGCAACCAAGGCGCAGGGAACAGGATCTGCCGAGCGAACCTGGCAGGACATTGCGCTGACGGCCCTGAGCGCGTTGATCTCCGTGGTGGGTGTTGGGCTCTCGGGCTTCACGCTGTACCAGCGATTCTTCCTCTAACGCCTCGGGCCACCTCCGAAACGCGATATTCACCCCGATCCCCTCTCAGGTGGGGGTCGGGGTGTGTTGTGTGGCGAATACCTATAGAGTGTTTCGGAACACATTTGCCTCCACATGAAGGGTCAGCTGACAGTGTCGACTGCTACAACTGCCTCGAACGCCTCGAATTCTTCGGGCGGCGGGCGCGAGTCCGAGGCCAGCACGGGAATCGTCGATAAGTTCCTCAACGGTGTGGAGTGGCTGGGAAATAAGCTCCCAGAACCTTTCACCCTCTTTGTTGGCCTATTTCTTATCACCGGCGTGATCTCCACCGCCATGGCATGGTCCGGCGTGACCGTGGCCGTGCCGGGCTCCGACAAGGAACTGGCCATTAAGGGGCTATTCACGGGAGAGGGGCTGACCTGGCTCACCACCAATATTGATGACAACTACATCGGGTTCCCGCCGCTCGTTACGGTTCTGCCGATCCTGCTGGCTGTGGGCATCGCGGAACGCTCCGGCATGCTGGCGGCGTTGATCCGCACCCTGTTCGGTAACGCCTCCAAATGGGTCCTGCCCTATGCCGTGGGCGTGGTGGGCGTTACCGCCTCTGTCATGGCCGACGCGTCTTTCGTGGTTGTCCCGCCGCTGGCTGCCATGGTGTTTAAGGCGGCCGGGCGTCACCCGGTGGCCGGACTGCTGGGCGGATTCGCCGCAGTGGGGGCTGGTTACTCCACGGCTTTGGTGCCTACCAGCCTGGACGCGTTGTTCGCCGGCATCACCAACGCCGTGATGGCGACCCTGCCCAACCTCGAGGCCACCGAGGTTAACCCGCTGTCGAACTACTGGTTCAACATCGCCTCCGCCGTTGTGCTGGGTGTGCTTGCCGGTTTTATCACCGACAAGGTGCTCGAGCCACGCATGTGGCGCTTCGATGTTCCCACCGAGAAGGTGGCCACGGAAGATGGTGAGCCGGAAGAAGAGGAGCTGCAGGCCAAGCTCACCGACCGCGAGCGTCGCGCGCTGCGGGTATCGCTGGTGGCCATGGTGCTGCTCACCATCGTGGTGCTGGCAGCCGTACTCCCCGGCGGATCACCCTGGCGTGGTGAGTCGGGTGGCTTCCTGCCCAAGTCCCCGCTTCTGGATTCCATCGTCTTCCTCGTCTGCGCCTACTTCGCCCTGGCGGGTATTGCCTACGGCATCGTGGAAAAGACGATCCGCTCGATGAAGGACCTGGTGGACATGATGAGCGAGTCCTTGAAGGACATGCTCAGCTTCCTCGTCCTCGCCTTCATCTTGGGTCAGTTCGTGGCGCTGTTCGCGTGGACGGGCATTGGCACCTACTCCGCGGTCAAGGGTGCTGCCTTCCTCGAATCGATTGGTCTGACGGGCTTCCCGGCCATCCTGGCCTTCGTGATCCTGGCGTCCTGCCTCAACCTGCTCATCATCTCCGGCTCGTCGATGTGGACGCTCATGGCCTCCGTATTCGTGCCGATGTTCGCCCTCCTCGGCTACGAACCCTCCTTCATCCAGGCAGCCTTCCGTGTCGGCGACTCCGCCACCCAGGTGATCACCCCGCTCAACCCCTACATGATCGTCATTCTCGGCCTGCTGCGCCGCTACGAGCCGAACGCAGGTCTGGGAACTCTTATGTCCCGCCTGGTTCCCTTCGTGGTGCCGTTCTGGACCGCGTGGGCGATTCTTCTGGCAATCTGGTTCTATGCGGATCTTCCGCTCGGCCCCGGCGTCGGAGTCATGATCCCGCAGTAGCTGGGGTCGCTTATCGACGCCTTCCGTAACCACACACTTGGAGTACACCCGCTTTCATGTCTGAGCTCTCGCACACCCCGGAAGAACCATCCACCGCCTACCTGGATGCCGCATCGCGGGCCATCCACGAGAAGATGGCACAGGTGGAACCCCCCGAGGTGAGCAGCAGCGACTACCAGCAGCAGCCGGCCCTGTGGGACGCCGTGCGGGCCGCTGAGAAGGAATTGCGCGCAGAACTAGCAGACCTGGCCGCGGATCTGCACGCTCACCCAGAGACAGCCTTTACCGAGCACCGCTCGGCCGGGGTGATCGCCGAGATCCTCGAGCGCCATGGCTTCTCCGTGGAGCGCGGCGCGCATGGCGTGCAGACGGCTCTGCGCAGCGAATGGGCCAGTGCTGATTACGACCAGTCGCAGCACCCGACGATCGCGGTGATGAGCGAGTACGACGCCCTGCCCGGCATCGGTCATGCCTGTGGCCACAACATCATTGCTGCCAGCGGGCTGGGAGCCTTCCTGGCCGCGGTGCGCGCATTGCGCAGCCACGCTGTGTCCGGGCGCGTCGTCTTTTTGGGCACCCCGGCTGAGGAGGGGCACTCGGGCAAGGAATACATGATCCGCGGTGGCATGCTCGAGGGAATCGATGCTGCCATGATGATCCACCCGTTCAGCTACGACATCGCCAACCACGCCTGGGTCGGGCGGCGCGCGCTCAAGGTGAAGTTCAGCGGCGTGGCCGCGCACGCCTCCTCGCAGCCCTTCATGGGACGCAATGCCCTGGACGCGGCGACCCTGGCATACCAGGGCATGGGGTTGTTGCGTCAGCAGATGCCACCGTCAGATCGCCTGCATGCTGTGATCACCGAGGGTGGCGTGCGTCCCTCGGTGATTCCGGATGAGGCCCAGATGGATATCTACGTGCGTTCGGCGCTCGTGGATACGCTAATGGACCTGTCCTCGCGCATCGCCGATATTTGCCACGGTGCCGCACTCATGGCTGGCGTTGGGGTGGAACTGGAGTGGGACGAGCACCCGATGACCCTGCCGGTGCGAACCAATGAGGCATTGGCTCAGCGTTGGACCCGCACCCAGTCAGCCTGCGGGCGCACCGCTCTGCCCGCTGGAATCGTTCCGGATACGTTGGCGGCCTCCACGGACTTTGGCAACGTCTCCTATCTTGTCCCCGGCATCCACCCCATGGTGGCTATTAGCCCCGAAGACGTGGCGTTGCACACCGAGGACTTTGCCCGATGGGCGCACTCAGACTCCGCGCGAGCGGGATTGTCCGACTCGGTTGTGGGCCTTGCCCAGGTGATCTGCGACGCGCTGTGCGACCCGCACCTGCTTGCTGCGGCGAAGGCAGAATTCGAGCGCGCCGGTGGCAAGCGCCGGGTTGTGGACCTGGTGGACTAGGCACACCTAGACACACAGAAAGCGCCCCGCTCCCTGCAACTTTGCAGGAGGCGGGGCGCCTTTTCTAGGCAGCCAGTGAGCAGCTACTTCTTGTCCGCTTTGTGGCTGGTCTGGACGTCGTCAAGCCACTCGTCTCCATGAGTGGGGCCGTGCGGGTCCTGCACCTTGTCGGAGTCGACGGCCTCGGCGGCAACGTCATCTTTGTGAACCTTGCTGGCAGCGGTCGAACCGCTCTTGGCCTTGCGCACGCCCAGCTGCTTGAAGTGGTCGCGCACGGCGATGAAAGCCTCGCGGGAAGAGAGCGTTTGGCCCTTGGCGGTAGCGATCTCGATGTCGTCGACGGTGATTTCGCCTGCGCGCAGAGCCACCATCTCGGAATGGTAGCGGATCCACACGGCGATGGTGGCGGCCACCGGAACGGCCAGGAAGGCGCCGATGATACCGAAGAGGGTGGAGCCCACAGCCACGGCGAGCAGCACGATGGCAGCGTGCAGGTTCATGGCCTTGGACTGCAGCAGCGGGGACAACACGTTGCCCTCGATCTGCTGGACAGCGATGATGATGCCCAGGACGATCAGGGCGGTGGTCACGCCCTTGGTCACCAGCGCGACTAGCACGGCAATAGCGCCAGCGGAGACCGCACCCACGATCGGAATGAAGCCGGCGAAGAAGGTCAGAACAGCCAGGACGAAGGCCAGCGGCACGCCCAGGACGATCAGGCCGATGCCGATGAGGATGGCATCGATGAAAGACACAGCCGCCTGCGCGCGGATGTACCCGGACAGGGTGTTCCAGGTACGGGAGAGCACCTCAGACAGGTGCCAGCCGGCGTTCGGGCCGGCGTAGCGACGGATCATCGGCAGGAACTTGTCGCCGTCCTTGAGAATGAAGAAGGTGATCACCAGCATGATCGCGAAGGTGACCAGGAAGCTGGAGGCAGCCGACAGGCCGGTGAATACACCCGTGGCAATGTTTTGCGACTGCTGCTGGAGGAAGTTGGTGGCATCCTGCACCAACTTGTCGATGTTGAACTTCTGGGTGTCGATGCCGAAGGGGTTGTCCTGCAAGAAAGCGGCGAGCTTCTCGGCGCCGCGCACGGCTTGGTCGGCGATTTCACGGCTCTGGGTGGCGATGGTCGGAGCCATGGCGGCAAAGATTCCACCCACGATGAGGAAGAAGCCCAGGATGGTTCCCATGGCAGACAGAGAGGCTGGCAGGCCAATGTTGCGCATCTTGCGGGTCACCGGCCACAGAACCGTGGAAACCAGGATGGCGAGCAGAACGGGAAGCAGGCCTACCCAGACGTAGCGCAGCAGGTATCCGGCGAGGGCGAGAGCGGCCACGATCACGATGAATCGCAGCGCCCAACCGGCAGCCACGCGACCATCTCGGCCGATGATTGCGGCGCGGTCGTAGGGAGCCTCAGCGGACTCCACCGTTGGCTTCTTGGGGTGGCCCTCGTCGATGCCCTCGACAGAATCGGGCAGAGTGTCCGCGAAGTCGCGGGGGCGGGAAGTATTCATAGTCCAGAGATTATGCCAGGTGGGGTGCGCAAAGGCAGAACTGCGGTGAGCTTGACAGTTGCGCGCTCCACGCTTGGGGTTGAGTCCCTTATTATCAACCCTGAACAGGTAATTTAAAAAAAATTTGCTCGGGCGGGAACAAACAGGATCCTGGTTCGTTGTAGTGGGTGTCAGGTTGAGTGAACCCGGCGCAGGTCCCCTGTTATAGTGGGGCGCCGAGTTGAGTTCAGTTGCCTCAACATGAACCGAATGAATCACATTAAGAAAGGAAGCTTCCTGATATGGGACGCGCAGTAGGAATCGATCTGGGTACCACCAACTCCGTTGTGTCTGTGCTGGAGGGTGGCGAGCCCACCGTTATTGCGAACTCCGAGGGTTCGCGCACCACGCCGTCGATCGTCGCTTTTGCTAAGAACGGCGAGATCTTGGTCGGCCAGTCCGCCAAGAACCAGGCGGTAACCAACGTCGATCGCACCATCCGCTCCGTCAAGCGCCACATGGGCGAGAGCTGGACCACTGAGATTGACGACAAGAAGTACACCCCGCAGGAGATCTCCGCCCGCACGCTGATGAAGCTCAAGCGCGACGCGGAGTCCTACCTCGGTGAGGACGTTACCGATGCTGTGATTACCGTCCCGGCCTACTTTGAGGACGCCCAGCGCCAGGCCACCAAGGAGGCCGGCCAGATCGCGGGCCTGAACGTGCTGCGCATCGTCAACGAGCCGACCGCTGCCGCTCTGGCCTACGGCCTGGAGAAGGGCGAGCAGGAGCAGACCATCCTGGTCTTCGACCTGGGTGGCGGCACCTTCGACGTCTCCCTCCTGGAGATCGGCGACGGCGTGGTCGAGGTTATCGCCACCGCTGGTGACAACGAGCTGGGCGGCGACGACTGGGATCAGCGCATCGTGGACTGGCTGGTAGAGAAGTTCAAGTCCTCCCACGGTGTGGACCTGTCCAAGGACAAGATGGCCATGCAGCGTCTGCGCGAGGCCGCTGAGAAGGCCAAGATTGAGCTGTCCTCCTCCCAGCAGGCTTCCATCAACCTGCCGTACATCACGGTGGACTCCGAAAAGAACCCGCTGTTCCTCGACGAGACCCTGACCCGCACCGAGTTCCAGAAGATCACCCAGGACCTGCTGGACCGCACCAAGGCTCCGTTCAACCAGGTGATCAAGGACGCCGACATGTCCGTCGGCGACGTCGACCACGTCGTCCTCGTGGGTGGTTCCACCCGTATGCCGGCCGTCTCTGAGCTGGTCAAGGAGCTGACTGGCAAGGACCCGAACAAGGGCGTGAACCCGGACGAGGTCGTGGCCGTGGGTGCTGCTCTGCAGGCCGGCGTGCTGCGTGGCGAGGTCAAGGACGTGCTGCTGCTCGACGTCACCCCGCTCTCCCTGGGTATTGAGACCAAGGGCGGCGTGATGACCAAGCTCATCGAGCGCAACACCACCATCCCGACCAAGAAGTCCGAGACCTTCACCACCGCCGAGGACAACCAGCCCTCCGTGCAGATCCAGGTCTTCCAGGGTGAGCGCGAGATGGCCAACGCCAACAAGCTGCTCGGCTCCTTCGAGCTGGGTGGTATCGCGCCGGCTCCGCGTGGTGTGCCGCAGATCGAGGTCACCTTCGACATCGACGCCAACGGCATCGTGTCCGTCTCCGCAAAGGACAAGGGCACCGGCAAGGAGAACACGATCACCATCCAGGACGGCTCTGGCCTGTCCCAGGAGGAGATCGACCGCATGGTCAAGGATGCCGAGGAGCACGCTGCCGAGGACAAGGCTCGCCGCGAGGAGCAGGAGGTGCGCAACTCCGCTGAGTCCACCTCCTACCAGACCCGCAAGTTCGTCGAGGACAACGGCGAGAAGCTGTCCGAGGAGAACAAGACCGCGGTCAACGAGGCTGCCGACGCAGTGGACGAGGCCCTGAAGGGTGATGACCTGGAGGCCATCAAGGCCGCCGTCGAGAAGCTGTCCCAGGCTGCACAGGCTGCCGGAACCGCTCTGTACGAGGCCGAGGCTGCTAACGCTGGCGCCGAGGGTGCGGCTTCCGCAGAGGCAACTGATCCGAACGTTGTGGACGCCGAGGTCGTCGACGAGGACGAGAAGAAGGACGGTGACAAGTAAATGACCGCCCCGAACAACCCGGGCGATCCCTCCAACACGGACGAGGAAAACATCAGCCCGCTGGAGGCTGAGACTCTCGAGGCAGAAGAGGTCGTCGACGCCGAGGCTGACTCGCTTGTCGACGACGCCCTGGCCGACCCGGATGTCGCCGCTGACGCGGCGCAGGCCGAAGAGGCTGAAGCAGTGGACGAGGCCGAGGCCTCCGACGTGGAGACTCAGCTGGCTGAGCGCACCGAGGACCTGCAGCGAGTGAGCGCGGAGTATGCCAACTACCGTCGGCGTACCGAGCGTGAGCGCGCAGGCATCATCGCCACCGCAAAGGCCAGCGTGCTCACTCAGCTGCTCCCGATCCTGGATGATCTGGATTTGGCCCGTCAGCACGGCGACCTCGCTGAAGGCCCCCTCAAGGGCATCGGTGACAAGCTGGAGCAGGCTCTCAAGGGGCAGCAGCTGGAGAGCTTCGGTGCCGAAGGTGAGGCCTTCGACCCAGAAATTCACGAGGCTGTGCAGGATCTGTCCAGCGGAGACGACAAGTTCGTGGGCACCGTGTTGCGCAAGGGATACCGCGTGCAGGACAAAGTGGTGCGCACCGCCATGGTGATCATCGCCGACCCCGCCGGCCAGCCGGAGTCTGAGCCCGCTAAGGACTCAGATAACGCCTAGCCGCTGCGCTACAACGAGCATCGCCGCCCCGCCACCGCTTATTTCTACTGCTCGTGGCGGGGCTTTCCCCTTAATTAGCTAGTCACAATAATTCTCAAACAAACAAAATTTAGCCTTTAACTGAACACACCAGCGTTGTGGTGGGAGGAGGAGAAGATCGATGAATGCACCCAGTGAGTGGGCCGAGAAGGACTACTACGCCGATCTCGGTGTGGAGTCCTCGGCCTCCGCAGAGGAGATTAAGAAGGCATATCGCAAGATCGCGCGGGACAATCATCCCGATGCTAAGCCCGGAGACACGGTAGCGGAGGACCGTTTTAAGCGGGCGGCTACTGCCTATGACGTGCTCGGTGACGAGAAGCGCCGCAAGGAGTACGACCAGTTCCGTGCCATGCTGCGATCCGGTGGAGGGTTCTCGCCCTTCGGCCAGGCAGGAGGCGCCGGATTTCCCGGCGGGTTTCGCTCGTCGGGCGCGTCAACGGGCACGGCCGACTTCGACTTCTCCGACGTCTTCGGAGGATCGGGTGGGGGATTTGCTCAAGACGGCAGCATTAACGATATCTTCAGTGGCCTTTTCAACCGCGGCGGCGGTTCTCGTCGGTCAGCTCGGCCGACGCGGGGGCAAGACGTCGAAACGGAAATAACCCTCGACTTCCGCGAGGCTGCCAAGGGCACCACGATCCCGCTGCAGATCAGCGGCAACGCACCGTGCACCTCCTGCCACGGATCTGGCTCGACCACCGGCACGGCTCCCACCTGCGGAAAGTGCTCGGGCTCTGGGTTTACCTCCGAAAACAAGGGCGCCTTCGGCTTCTCCCGCCCGTGCAGTGAGTGCGACGGTTCAGGCCAGAAGATCTCCGATCCGTGTGGGGACTGCTCCGGCACTGGAACCGTGCACCGGACGCGCTCGATTACTGTGCGCATCCCCGCGGGTGTCATCGACGGCCAAAAGGTGCGCCTGGCGGGTCAGGGCGAGGCCGGTCCCAACGGCACCCCGGCCGGCGACCTCTTCGTGATAGTGCATGTCAAGGCCGATGAGGTGTTCACCCGTTCGGGCGACGACCTCCACATCACCGTCCCTGTCTCGTTTGCTGAGCTGGGCTTGGGCGACACCATCACCGTGCCCACGCTGGATTCCCCGGTGCGGGTGAAGGTCCCCGCCGGCACTCCGGACGGTCGCACGCTGCGGGTGCGTGGCCGGGGAATCCCCAAGCGTGGCGGTGAGGCCGGTGACCTGCTGGTGACCGTTCAGGTCAAGGTCCCCAACAAGCTCGACAGCGCGGCCACCTCGGCCCTGCGCACCTACGCGCAGGCTGAACGAGACTCCGGGTTTGACCCGCGAGCTGGTTGGGCCGGGGCGGTGTAAGCCATGAACAAGCAACAATCGCAGGAAACCCCGGAGGTGTACGTCATCTCCGTGGCCGCGGAGCTAACCGGGCTGCATGCCCAGACGCTGCGCACCTACGACCGCATCGGCCTGGTTAGTCCCATGCGCACCTCCGGCGGTGGACGCCGTTACACCCGGCGGGATGTGGACATGCTCCGCGAGATCTCTCGCCTCAGCCAGGACGAGGGGGTGAACCTGGCGGGGATCAAGGAGATCATCCGTCTGAATGAGGAGAACCAGCGTCTGCGCGACGAGCTGGATTCCACCCGCGCAGAGCTGGAGCATGAGCGCGAGAATCGAGCAACCGCAGGGCGCGAGTTGGTTCATGTCCCTCGATCGACGGCGGTCGTCATGTGGGAGCGGCGGCGTCGAGGCTAATTCTCGGGCTTATCGACGCTGCGCAGAACTTTCAGTTAAAAGTGATGTGTAGCACAGTCTGTGGGCGTTAGGGTGTGGGTTACAGCCCATACTCTTAACTCCCGAAAGGACACGTTCCCATGACTGTGTATGCCAATCCCGGTAGCTCCGACGCGGTAATGAGCTACCAAAAGCGTTACGAGAACTTCATCGGCGGTGAGTGGACCCCGCCGGTTGACGGCCGTTACATGGACAACGTCACCCCCGTCACCGGAGAGGTGTTTTGTGAGGTGGCGCGATCGAGCGCAGCGGACGTGGATAAGGCAATCGATGCCGCCGAGCAGGCTGCCCCCAGTTGGGGAGCGACCAGCCCAGCCGACCGAGCACTGCTGCTGCACCGCATCGCCGATCGCTTCGAGGAGAACCTTGAGAAGCTGGCCGTGGCCGAGACCTGGGAGAACGGCAAGGCTGTCCGCGAAACCCTGGCGGCCGACATCCCGCTGGCCATCGATCATTTCCGCTACTTTGCCGGTGCCATCCGCGCCCAAGAAGGCGGGATCTCGCAGATCGATGACGACACCGTGGCCTACCACTTCCATGAGCCACTCGGCGTAGTCGGCCAGATTATTCCGTGGAACTTCCCCATCCTCATGGCGGCGTGGAAGATTGCACCAGCACTGGCGGCCGGCGACACGATCGTGCTCAAGCCCGCCGAGCAGACCCCGGCCTCCTTGCTGTACGCGGTCTCTCTCATCGAGGACCTGCTGCCCGCTGGTGTGCTCAACATCGTCAATGGTTTGGGCGAGGAGGCAGGCGCGGCACTGAGCGGTTCTGACCGCATTGCCAAGATTGCTTTCACCGGTTCCACCGCTGTGGGCAAGATGATCAACAAGGCCGCGGCGGACAAGATCATCCCGGTCACCCTCGAGCTAGGTGGAAAGTCTCCGTCAATCTTCTTCCCCGACGTGATGGACGCCGAGGACGAGTACCTGGACAAGGCTCTCGAAGGCTTCGCCATGTTTGCTTTGAACCAGGGCGAGGTGTGCACCTGCCCGTCACGCGCGTTGGTTCACGAGTCGATCGCAGACAAGTTCCTGGAGCGCGCGATCGAGCGCGTGCGCACCATCAAGACTGGTAACCCGCTGGACACCGAGGTCATGATGGGTGCTCAGGCCAGCCAGGAGCAGATGGACAAGATCACCGAATACCTGGAGATCGGCCCGAGCGAGGGCGCCAGCACCCTTACCGGAGGCAAGGTCAACGAGATCGATGGTCTCAACGGCGGCTTCTACATCGAGCCGACGGTGTTTAAGGGCACCAACGACATGCGCATCTTCCGCGAGGAGATCTTTGGCCCGGTGCTCTCGGTGGCCACGTTCAAGGACTTCGACGAGGCCGTGCGCATCGCCAACGACACCAACTACGGGCTGGGCGCCGGCGTGTGGTCGCGCCACGCTAATACTTGCTACCGCGCAGCTCGTGCCATCCACGCGGGTCGAGTGTGGGTGAACCAGTACCACAACTACCCAGCTCACGCGGCCTTTGGCGGCTACAAGGAGTCGGGTATTGGTCGCGAGAACCACTTGATGATGCTGGACCACTACCAGCAGACCAAGAACATGCTGGTCTCCTACTCCGACAAGCCCACCGGCCTGTTCTAAGGAATCCCACGGGCAGTGGCGGTCGCGACAGCTTCATAGAACCCGGGTGCGGTGAAGTAGCTGTCGTGATCGCCTGCAGTCTGCAGGTCGATGGCGTGCGCTCCAAAGCGTGGGGCGCGTGGGTCTGGCCCGTGTACTCCGGTTGATTCGCCGGTGACCAGCCGGATCGGATCGCCCGGTGAGGTCACCGCGTGCACCTGTGGTTCCTTGCCGTACAGACGAGCCTGGTTCGCATTATCCAAGCTGGTTCCCGGGGATCCAAGGAAAACTAGGTCATCAGCATGCAAGCCTTGCGCTGCTGCGTGGCCTGCCACCACCGATCCGTAGCTGTATCCCACTACGGTGCGTCGCTGCTGTGGAAAGCGCTGAGCCAGCTGCGATTGAAAGGCACGCAACCTGTGGGCGCCGTGCTTGGCCGGGCTGCGTTGCAATCCGCGAGCCAAGTCGTCGGGAGCGCGATAACCCAACCAGACGACGCCGGCTCCTCCGGAGGCCTGCGCGAATTGGCGGGTGCGATCGATGTGTTGCTGCCAACCATCTGGCGTGGACGAATTGACCCCGGCGACAAAAGTGGTCACGTTCTCAGCCGACTCAATATCGCCGACGATGGCGACAAACGACCCCTCTCGTGCATCCACGACGCGCAAGTCCGGGTTGGCACGGGCTAGATCACGAATGTGCGTAGGGGCGGTAGCCAGCTCAAGCTCGTGTATGGCGTCGATGCTCAAGTCTGGATAGCGCTCGAATCGTGAGGCTTCAGCAACTGTCGGGGGAGTGCACACTCGGGTTATCGCCTCAGCGCAGGCGACATCGAGGGCTTCGCCTAAGCCGGCTAGGTGACGGTGCAGTTGCTGGACGGCCGGGGAGGCGTCGAAAAGCGAATCGATGCGGGCGATCGCAGCATCCAACAATCCCTGCAACTGAGCGGTGAGAAAAAGAATGCGCTGTACCGCGGCGATTTGAGCTTCCAGCTCGGTTAACTGCGGGGCGAGGGAGATTAAGCCTGCAGGAAAAGCTTCCGGGCCAGCACCTGTCCCCTGCTGGAATAGGGAGGAAGCATCTGCACGCAGCGCGTGGCGCTCGGCCGACAGCTCCGAGAGGCCGGAATTGAGAGCGGTGGCAGCTGAGTGAATGAGTGAGTTGCTCATCGCCACGCGGAGGCTAGGAGGTCGTCCGTGTCAGCGACGCTGCGGGCGAAAGCGATCGCCTCATCGGCAATCGAGCGCCTGGTAGAGGCGTATTGCTGGGCGGCGTGCACCCACCCAAGATGCGCGGCCTCGAGCGCAGATTGCGTGCGGGGCAATGGGACATACGAAGGGACAGGCAAAGCAGGGGAGGGGCGGGCGGCAGCCTGACGGGCGGTAGTGGCGAAGTGCGCTGAAAGCTCCATGGGCATTGATCATGGAGAATGCTCCGAGTGGCCGCACGTGGCGTGCTGATTGTTGTGTGGATAACCCGTGTGTGGGGGCGGTGTTGTGGATAAATCCGGTGGGGTGGACGCAAAGTTGATTAGCCTAGGGCGCATGAAGATTGCGTGTGTACAGCTCACCACCGGCGAAAAGGTGGAAGACAACCTCAACCTTGTTATTCCCCGTATTAGAGAAGCTGCGCAGAACGGGGCCCGGATCATCGTGTGCCCGGAGGCGACCAGCCAAGCATTTAGTGCCGGCCGGCTGGATACTCAGGCTGAGGATCTGGAGGGGACTTTTGCCACGCGCTTGCAGGAGCTCGCACAAGAACTAGAGGTGCTCATTGTGGCTGGTACGTTCCGGCCTGCGGATCAGCATGAAGTCGATGGAAAGACGCTGAACCGAGTGTTTAACACCGCTCTAATTACGGGGCTGGGGCACCACGAGGGATACGACAAGATCCACACCTACGACGCCTTCGACTACCGGGAGTCCGACACAGTGCGCCCTGGGGAGGATTACGTGGTTGTGGACGTCGACGGTCTCAAAGTTGGCGTTGCCATTTGCTACGACATTCGCTTCCCCGAGCAGTTCAAGGAGTTGGCGCGCCGGGGAGCAGAACTCATCGTGGTGCCCACCAGCTGGGCAGATGGCGATGGGAAGCTCAATGCCTGGCGCACCTTGAGCACCGCGCGGGCTTTGGATTCAGTCAGCTACATTGCCGCTGCTGGTCAGGCGCGACCAGGCGGAAACGCCAAGGCGGGCGAAGCCTCTGGGCCTACCGGCATCGGGCACTCGGTCATCGTTGATCCCAACGGACAGCGCCTGGCCGAAGCGGGGTACGAGGACGAAATCGTTTACGCCACAATCGACCAGGACGCGGTGCAGGAGGCGCGCAAGAAGCTACCGATCTTGGATTGGACCGGTGCCTAATCCTCGTTCAAGGCCGGCCATCGGCCGTGGCGCTGGAAGCTAACGATGCGCATTGCGTCCTCGGGCAGGCCCAGCTGTGTAAGGCACGAGCGGGCCTGAGTCACGGCGTCATCCGGACCGGCGATCACCACCGCCTCCGGCGCTTGGCTCATCACTCGCTCGCAGGCTAGCGAGGCGTCTCCGACCTCGGCGTTGACATCGCGGGCATGCAGGCGCGGGCGCCCTGAACGGGGGACCCACCACTGGTCCTGTTCGCTGTGGCTGATAGGTGACACGTCGAACCAGCGCGCATTGCGTGCCAGGCGCTGCATGCGGTCGAGGTCGTAGAGCTCACTCGGGGAGTCAGCGACCATGGTGAGATGGACGCTGGGCCGGGAAAGATTATCCAGGCAGGAAAAGATCAATGACTCCGCGGCCGCAAGCCCGGTGCCAAAGCTCAGCAGCCCCAAGCGCGAGCAGTGAGGAAACTCCACTGGTTGCAGAGGAGCGCCCAGCGTCCATTGGTCGCCTACGCGGGCTGCGGCGAACAACCCGGAGGCCTGCCCGCCCTCGACATTGGTCACGTGGAATTCCATATCACCCGCCGGGTTGACCGGCGTGGCCGGCACCAGCGGTCGCCACAGCCCCGAGGCATAGGACGCGCTCACGGGAACCGCCTGGCCAGGGGAGATTTCTGGGCCCGACTGCACACGTGCTCGCACGATCGAGGTGGATGCGCTCACGCGCTGCACCTGCGTCACCATGGCTGCGTAGGCGGGAGCGATGCCGGACATGTCCGCGGTGTGGGCGGAGGCCGCCATGGCACGGCACAGGGCCTCGGTTACTTCCGCGGCGCGGTGGAGGGAGTCGTCGGAAAGCTGCGCGCCGCACGAGGAGTTCAGCTCTGCCAGGCTCTGCGTGACTATCGCTGCGAAGTCCTCGTACAGGTCAATAGGGAAACCGTGGCGTCGGTGCGCCAGACCCAGGCGACGCATGCGTGCGAGCACATCGTCGTTAATGCGTGGGCCTTCACCGGCGCGCTCCAGGGCCCAGGCAAGGGCCGGGGCGAGTTCGGCATGGCCTCGCGATGCCGTCACACCGAAAACATGCCGGGCCTGCGGATGACGAGCAAACAGCTGCTCGTGGACTATGTTGCGAAATTCCTCTGGGCGCTGGCGAAGAAGGGAAGCGACAGGAGCCAAGAGAGCAACGGACATAGATTCCTATTGTGCCCTATGTGGTTCATCGCGTTAAGGCCACTCCTGTCAGTGGGTTTTGGCCGTGACCCACCGGTAGTAATACCTTTAACCTTTCTTGTGAGATCCGGCAGGCCAAACCAATAAATAAGGGGTAGGAACTTGGCTACAGAAGTAACAGCACTGGATGGGGCCCAGCGGTACGCGCCCGAACCGTCGGTGCGCACGGCCTTGCGCACGCCGTCGATACTCACCCGGGAAATTCTGGGCGGGCTAGTGGTGGCCTTGGCTCTTATCCCGGAGGCGATTTCGTTTTCGATTATCGCCGGAGTGGACCCCAAGGTTGGGCTGTACTCCTCTTTGGTCATGGCCATGACCATCGCCGTGGTGGGCGGGCGCCCGGCCATGATTTCGGCTGCGACGGGTGCCGTCGCCTTGGTGATCGCACCGGTGATGCGTAACTACGGTTTCGACTACTTCCTCGCCACCGTCCTGCTGGCCGGAGTGCTTCAAATCGTTCTGGCGCTGTTGGGCGTGGCTAAGCTCATGCGGTTTATTCCGCGCAGCGTCATGGTGGGTTTTGTGAACTCGCTGGCCATCCTGATCTTCCTGGCGCAGATTCCGCACCTCATCAACGTCCCGTGGCAGGTTTATCCGCTGGTGGGGCTCGGCCTGCTCATGCTGGTGTTCATCCCGAAGCTCACGACTGCGATCCCCGCCCCGCTGATCGCCATCGTCGCCCTCACCTTCCTGGTGGTGGCCGCGGGGATCGCAGTCCCCACGGTGGGGGAGCAAGGTGAACTTCCGTCGAGCTTGCCCGAGCTGATCGTCCCCAACGTGGCGCTCACACTGGAGACTCTGCGCATCATCGGCCCTTACGCCCTCGGCATGGCGCTGGTGGGTCTGATGGAATCGCTGATGACGGCCAAACTCGTCGACGAAATTACGGACTCGCATTCAGACAAAACTCGCGAGTCCTGGGGTCAGGGCATTGCCAACATCGCGTCTGGACTCTTCGGTGGCATGGGTGGGTGCGCGATGATCGGGCAGACGATGATCAACGTCAAGGCCTCCCGGGCGCGCACTCGCTTGTCGACGTTCTTTGCCGGCCTCTTCCTGTTACTGCTCATCATCGCGCTGGGCGACGTCGTGGCGCTCATTCCCATGGCCGTCCTCGTGGCCGTGATGATCATGGTGTCGGTGGGCACCTTTGACTGGCACTCCATTCACCCCGCAACGCTCAAGCGTCTGCCGCGCAGCGAGACGTTGGTGATGCTGGCGACCGTGGCGGTCGTCGTACTCACCCACAACCTCGCCATCGGGGTCATTGTCGGAGTGTTGGTGGCTTCCGTGATGTTTGTGCGCAAGGTGGCACACCTGGTGCGGGTTACGCGCGAGGTTCAGCGCGATGCGGCCGGCTCACTCGTGCGCTACGTCGTGGAGGGCCAGCTGCTGTTCGCCTCGAGCAACGACCTGACCACCCTCTTCGACTACTCCCATGACCCCAGCCGGGTCATCATCGACTTCTCCGCCGCGCACGTGTGGGATTCCTCCGCTATCGCGGCATTGGACACCATCACCACCAAGTATCAGGAGCGTGGCAAGCATGTGGAGCTGGTGGGGATGAACGCATCCACGCAGGCCTTCCACTCCCGGCTCTCCGGCGAGCTCGGAACGAATATCTAGTAGTCATTAGCTAAACGCCAGTGTTGTCCGGCTCATGCCCTAAGATCGTGAGTCGATCGTCACACCCACACAACTGAAAGGAGGCCATGCCGTGGAGTACACCCCGTATTCGTTGCTTGTCGACGTCGGCTGGATCTCAGTGCTCATGATCGTAGGTAACTTCCTGCGCCATCGGGTTCGGGTTCTGCAGCAGTTGCTTCTGCCAGCGCCGATCACTGCCGGACTCATTGGACTCGTGCTCGGACCCAACGTCTTGGGCTGGATCGGTTTCTCCGACCAGATTGGTTCATACACCTCGCTGCTGATCGCCGTAGTCTTCGCCGCGATGGCCTACTCCATGGACCTCAATGGCTCCGTGACCTCGGGTGCGCGCAACATGTGGAGCTACTCCACGGGCATGTTCATGGCCCAGTGGGCAATCTTCACGCTGCTGGGTGTCTATCTGTTCAAGCCGCTATTCGGCACCGAGGGCTGGTTCGGCATGATGCTGCCGGTTGGCTTCGTCGGCGGCTTCGGTACCGCTGCGGCGGTTGGTTCGGCCCTGGAGGGGGCAGGCGCTCAGGCGGCAAGCTCATTGGGCTTTACCTCGGCAACCGTCGGCACGCTCATCGCCATCATCGGCGGCGTCATCGTGGCCAACTGGGGAATCCGCAAGGGTAAGTCCACCGAGCTGCGCGGAGAACTGCCCAAGGACCTGCGCTCCGGCTACATCGACAACGAGGATGACCGCCCTTCGATCGGTCGCGCGACCACCAACCCCTCGGCCATCGAGCCGCTGGCGCTGCACGGTGGCTTTGTCATCTTCACGGTGCTCTTTGCCTACCTGTTCAACCAGATGATTTCGAACATCTGGGAGAACGTGTCCATCCCGCTGTTTGCCACCTCCTTTGTGGTGGGCCTTCTGGGGCGTGTGGGCCTGAACATCATCGGTCGCCCGAACTACCTGGACCGTGACACCGTCTCTACGATTTCGGGTGCCGCCACGGACTACCTGATCGCCTTTGGTATCGCTTCCATTGTCCCGGCTGCGATTGCCGACTACTGGGTCCCGCTGCTGCTGCTCTTCGTTCTGGGCACGATCTTCTGCGTGATCTTCTTGTTCCTGGTCTCGCCCATCTACTTTGGCGAGAACTGGCTGGAGCGCGGCCTGTTTGGTTGGGGCTGGGCAACGGCTGCCGTGGCTACCGGTATCGCCCTGCTCAAGATGGTGGATCCGAAGCTGAAGTCCGGTGCACTCAACGAGTACGGCGTGGCCTACGTGGGCTTCGCCCCCTTCGAGATCGGCATGACCATCCTGGCGCCCATTGCGGTGCTTGCGGGTATCACCGCCATCTTCGGCTGGGTCGCTCTGGCTATCGCGATCGCCTCCCTGGGTGCCGCCTATTTCCTCGGCTGGCTGCCCGGTAAGCAGAAGGCGTCGTAACGCCCCGCGGAAATGAGTAGAGCCCTCAGCACAAAAAATGCTGAGGGCTTTTCTCTTGGATTAGAGCGATCTAGTGGCAATCGCGCTGGATGTTCTCCGACTTCAGCAGCGCACCGGCGAGCTCCTTGGCCGGGCCATCGGCCTTCTTGCTGGCCAGCTCCAACCCGCCCTTATCGGTGATGGTCGCAGCGGCAGCCTTCGGGCCACCCAGAGTGTGGATGAGCTTGATGATGTGGCCGCGCTGGGCGTCGTCAAGCGCCTTGTCCGCGAGGTGAAGCTCCACCATGTCAGCGCAGTGTGGTCCGGCGTCGCGCGTGACCACACCGGGGATACCGACCTCCGAGATGTAGTCGTGCGAGGAGAACGCGGCGCGGGCAGCGGCGCCAATCTCAGCGTCGGTGCCCTGAGCGAGGACATCGGCATCGAGGTAGTTGACCACCGCGAAACCTTCGGTCAGGTCGGTGGACAGCTCTTCGAGGGTGCGGGGGACCTCGTTCACGGCGTGCGGGCCGGGCGTGGCCTGGTCTAGGGGGTCAACGTCATTAGTGGTCATGGCAGAAACCGGGGAGATAGACACGGACAGTCCGGCAACGAGTGCCGCGGCGAGGGAATGCTTGAGGTGTTTCATGCCGTCAGGATGATCCTGATTGTGCGTGCGATCCAGGGGCTGGAAGGGATTGCTCGCAAGTTCTGCGGGCGGGTTCGGGTGTTGCTCAGGAACCAGGGCAAACGTGATCTTTCGTTCCTTGTCCGGGTAGATAGGCTGGCATAGGGGATGCCGCAAAAATTTTTAAAAAACTTTGCCTTGAGTGGAACAGACTCAACTTTGCGTACGTTGTTGAGGGTGAAACACAACGAAAGGAATAACCCATGAGTTCGTTCAACCCCACCACCAAGAGCCAGGAGGCCCTGCAGCAGGCATTGCAGCAGGCCTCCGCTAACGGTAACCCCGACATTCGCCCGGCACACCTGCTGGCCGCGATCCTGGAGCAGCAGGACGGTATTGCTGCTCCTGTGCTCAAGGCCACCGGAGTGGACCCGGGAACCGTGGCCAAGGAGGCCCGCGAGTTAGTCGATTCTTACCCCAAGGCGTCCGGCCAGAACTTGGCCAACCCGAACTTCAACCGCGACGCGCTCAACGTGCTCAACAGCGCGCAGGAGCTCGCGGGTGAATTGGGTGATGATTACGTCTCCACCGAGGTCCTGCTGGCAGCTATTGCCCAGGGCAAGACGGACGCCGCGGAGCTGCTGGTTAAGCGCGGCGCCACCTACGAGGCCATCAAGGGCGCATTCCCGAGCGTGCGTGGCTCGCAGAAGGTGACCTCGCAAGACCCGGAGGGGCAATTCCAGGCGCTGGAGAAGTACGCCACCGACCTGACTGCCCGCGCACGCGAGGGCAAGATTGACCCCGTTATCGGGCGCGACCAGGAGATCCGCCGAGTTGTACAGGTGCTCAGCCGTCGTACCAAGAACAACCCGGTGCTCATTGGTGAGCCGGGCGTGGGCAAGACCGCCATTGTGGAGGGCTTGGCTCGACGCATCGTCGGCGGCGACGTTCCCGAGTCGCTGAAGGGCAAGACCCTGATCAGCCTGGATTTGGGTGCGCTGGTGGCTGGTGCGAAGTACCGCGGCGAGTTCGAGGAGCGCCTCAAGGCCGTGCTAGATGAGATCAAGTCCTCGAATGGCCAGATCATTACCTTCATCGACGAGCTGCATACCATCGTTGGCGCGGGTGCCAGCGGTGACGGCTCCATGGATGCAGGCAACATGATTAAGCCGATGCTGGCCCGTGGCGAGCTGCGCCTGGTCGGCGCGACCACGCTGGATGAGTACCGCAAGTACATCGAAAAGGACGCCGCCCTGGAGCGCCGCTTCCAGCAGGTTTTCGCGGCCGAGCCCTCGGTCGAGGACACCATCGGAATCCTGCGTGGCCTCAAGGAGCGCTACGAGGTGCACCACGGTGTGCGCATCCAGGACTCCGCCTTGGTGAGCGCCGCCGAGCTGTCCAACCGCTACATCACCAACCGCTTCCTGCCGGACAAGGCCATCGACCTGGTCGACGAGGCCGGTTCGCGCCTGCGCATGGAGATCGACTCCTCCCCGCAGGAGATTGATGAGCTTGAGCGCGTCGTGCGCCGCCTCGAGATCGAGGAGATCGCCCTGTCCAAGGAGTCGGACGCCGCCTCCGTCGAGCGCCTGGAGCAGCTGCGCTCCACGCTTGCCGACGAGCGCGAGAAGCTCGGCGAACTCAAGGCCCGCTGGGCCAACGAGAAGAGCGCGATTGACGAGGTGCAGAAGATCAAGGAGGAGCTGGAGCGCCTGCGCAACGAGTCCGACATCGCCGAGCGCGATGGTGACTTTGCCAAGGCCTCCGAGCTGCGTTACGGCCGCATCCCCGAGCTGGAGAAGCAGCTGGAGCAGTCCGAAAGCGCTGCCGCCGAGCGCTCCGGCGACACCATGGTCTCCGAGGAGGTCACCCCGGATGTGATCGCTGATGTGGTCTCGTCCTGGACGGGCATTCCCGCCGGCAAGATGATGCAGGGTGAGACGGAGAAGCTGCTCGCCATGGAAAGCGTGCTGGGTAAGCGCGTGGTTGGCCAGTCCGAGGCCGTGACCGCTGTCTCTGATGCGGTGCGCCGCTCACGTGCCGGCATTGCCGATCCGAACCGCCCGACCGGTTCCTTCCTCTTCCTCGGCCCCACCGGCGTGGGTAAGACGGAGCTGGCCAAGGCTCTGGCGGAGTTCCTCTTCGACGACGAGCGCGCCATGGTCCGTATCGATATGTCCGAGTATGGCGAGAAGCACTCCGTCTCCCGCCTGGTCGGTGCCCCTCCCGGGTACGTCGGGCACGACGCCGGCGGTCAGCTCACCGAGGCAGTTCGCCGTCGTCCCTACACGCTCGTGCTTTTCGACGAGGTGGAGAAGGCCCATAGCGATGTCTTTGACATCTTGCTTCAGGTGCTTGACGACGGTCGTCTCACCGATGGCCAAGGACGCACCGTGGACTTCCGCAACACGGTAATCATCCTGACCTCCAACCTGGGTGCCGGCGGAACCCGCGAGCAGATGATGGACGCGGTCAAGGCGAAGTTCAAGCCCGAGTTCATCAACCGACTCGACGACGTGGTCGTCTTCGACCCGCTGTCCGAGGAGCTGCTGCGCGGCATCGTGGACATCCAGCTGGGTGACCTGCGCGATCGTCTGGCCGGACGCCGCTTGGGCCTCAACGTCTCCGACGCCGCCAAGCTCTGGCTGGCCGAGCGTGGCTACGACCCGGCCTACGGTGCCCGCCCGCTGCGTCGCCTGATTCAGCAGTCGATCGGCGATTCCCTGGCCAAGAAGCTGCTGGCCGGCGATGTGCGCGACGGCGACCTGGTCAACGTCGACGTGGCTGAGGGCGGCGAGGGCATGGAGATCACCTCGGCCGCTGCCTAATCGGGGCGATGGCTAGCCAGCGTGGCAACAATGTCGGACGGCCAGGGGCGAAAACTGCTTCAGCCGTCCGACATTGTTGCCAGCTTGAGCCCTAGACCTCTAAAGGAATCGGCTCACAGCGGCTCAGCGCCCCAAAGCAGCGCGCTCCACCACCGAGCAGTAGTTCTTAACTGCAGCGTCGTAGGAGCTCAGCAGCAAACTTTCGCCAACCGTGTGCATCTGGTCGGGCTCACCTGGGCCCCAGATCACAATCGGGGCCTCACCGACGGCATCCTGGAGCAGGGCGCCGTCGGTGAAGTACGTTGCGGGCCCAACGTCCTCGAAGCCCTGGAGAAGCCCAGCGGTGTCGCGGGCATGCAGGGCAGGTCGAATCAAGGTGCGCTCGACCGAAATCGCCGGGTGAAGGCCCTCCAACCAGGCCACCAGGTCATCGCCGCCAGCGACGGTGCGGCAGTCCAGCACCATGGATGCGGAATCCGGGACCATGTTCGGGGCGGTGCCGCCGGTGATCGTTCCCAGGTTGATGGTGTCGGGGCCGAGGTAGGGGTCGTGGTTGATGGGGGCGTCGTCGAGAAGCGAAATAACCGCGGTGCTCAGTAACCTAATCGCGTTTACGCCGGCCTGCGGCGTGGATCCGTGGGCGGAGCGGCCGGTGGCGGTGACGGTGAGCCAGTCGGCGCCGCGGTGGCCGCGCGAGTAGGTGTTGTCGGTGGCCTCGGGAATGATCACCAGGCGCGGGTTGAGCGATCCCTGTGCGGCCCAGGCCTCGGCGCCGAAACCGCCGATCTCCTCGTCTGAGGTCAGCAGCACGCTGGTGGCCAACCCCCGCTCGGCCGCATAGATCAGGGCGTCGATGCCGGCGGCGAGTCCGCCCTTCATGTCGACAGACCCGCGGCCGAACAACCTCCCGTCTTTGAGCTCGCCGGAATGGGGATCGAACGACCAGCCCTCGCCAACTGGAACAGTGTCGGTGTGGCAGGCGAACAGCACTCCACCCTCGCCCACGCTAAGCAGCGTCCAGGGCGCGTCATCGCCGGCACTACGGCGCACCGTGAGCGCGTCCGCAGTAACGCGGGACCGGACAAAGTCCACGCACACGTCCTGCACGCGGCGCTGGGCGGCGTGGTCGCGCGAGAAGCTGGGGATACGAACGAGTTGTTGGGCGAGTTCGACGGTCATGCTTCCCCAGCCTAGATTGGCCAGGGTGACGGATCAGACGGTTGTGGCCACCTGCGGCAGCACCAAGGAAGAGCTGCGCGCGCGTGCGCTGGGACAGGGGCGCTTTGTGCTCACCAGCATCCCGTTTGTGTGCGCGGACGTAGCGTTGGGCGACATTGTTGCCTGTGTGAAGGTGGCGCAGCGCTGGCACGTGGACCGCGTGGAGGTACGCGGTGGGAACTCGACTCTGCGCATTCTGCCGCACGGTGTCGACGTGGCTTCACCTTTGCTGCAGCTCGGCCTCGCCGTGGAGGAGGGGCCGGCGGGGGTCATCGCGGTCAATGTGGGGCCGGATGATCCCCGGGAGGGATTGATGGAATGGCTGGAACAGCTGCGTGAGCAGGAAGTCGTGGAAGTTTCTCCTGGCTATTGGGCCTAGGTGATCTCTGCGCTCGCAAGGCAATAGGCCTAAGCTCGTGGACATGACTCCGCGCACCTACGATTCCCCCTTCGTCTCCGCTACCGACATCCGTGCAGCCGTCCAGCACGGTCGCGCCCTGACCATTCTGGCCTCGATCTGGGAAACCAACTCCGAGGGCGGTTACCAGCGTTATCGCGCCGGGCATATCCCCACGGCACTGTTCTGTGATCCAGACGCAGCGTTGTCGGGGCTGCCGGGTTCGCGTAGTGGGCGTAACCCGTTGCCCGAGGTGGAGCAGCTGCAGCGCGCCGTGGATTATTGGGGCCTGCGCCAGGACCGGCAGGTAGTCGTGTACGACCAGGGCCACGGGCTTTTTGCCGCTCGTGCCTGGTGGGTATTGCGCTGGGCAGGCGTGGAGAACGTGGCCATCATGGGCGGCGGGCTGGACGCCTGGCGCGCTGCTGGTGGCCCGGCAGTGGTCGGGCCCGGCAACATTTCAGGTCACGCCGATGTGACCGTGCGTCCGGGCTCCATGCCGGTGGCCACGATCGAGGACGTGAAGAACCACCAGGGGGTGCTTGTCGACGTCCGCCAGCCCAACCGTTACGCCGGCCGCCGCGAGATCCTCGACCTCAAGGCCGGGCACATCCCGGGTGCGGTGTCTATCCCGGTCGATGAGCTGTTCACCGTGGAGAACAAGGTCAAGACCCCGGAGCAGGTGCGCGAACGCTTCGCGGCAGCGGGCCTCTACGACTCCTCGAACGTGATCGTGTACTCGGGATCTGGCAACCACTCCGCACTCGCCCTGGCCGCCATGGAGTCCGCGGGACTGACCGGGGCTGCGCACTACGTGGGCGGTTGGTCGCAATGGTCGGCGGATCCGAAGAACCCGGTCGAGCGCGGCGACTAAGCTAACTGGGCGATGGCCTATCTACTTATTGCACTCGCCCTCGCCGCCCTGCTTGCCGCGGTGGTGTTGTTGCGTATCGACGCCCACAATCGCGCTCAGATCGCCCCCTCCACTGAGCCGGAGTCTCAGCCTGCCGTAGAGCAGGACGAACCGGAAGAGTACGTGCTGGAAGAGCCCGCACCGGTTGCGGAGGAGGCTTCCCACGAGGAGCCGGAGCCGGTAGCGGAACCTGAACCGGAGCCCATTCCGGACCCAGTCGAGGAACCGGAACCGGCGGTAGAGCCTGAACCGGAGCCTGCCCCGGTCGTCGAAAAGCCCAGCGATAAGCCGAGCGAGCCGAAGCGCTTCAGTGCGCACCGCAGTTCTGGCCTGCACCTGCCCGGTTCGACCAGGCGCGAGCGCAAGTCCTGGGCAGAGGCCCGGGGCTACGACTTCGCTCGCACCGACGACTACTTGATTGACGAATGGACGCGAGGTGCAGCATCCACCGGTGCACCGGCGCGCGACATCGCCTCGGGTTTTGAGTACGGGCACGAGATGCTGCTTATGGATCTGGGCGGAACCAACGTCATGGCCATGCGCACGGGCGCGAGCTCGGACATCGTGGTGGACTTCCGCCGCACCGACCTGGGATCCTCCGAGGACCTGGTGCCGGGGGACGAGGTCGCGGGTTTCCAAAGCTATGGCTCGGATGCCTCGGTGCTTCAGCGGCTTCTCGACGTCCGTGTCACCACCGCGCTCGAGCTCATGCCAGACGTGGTGACCGCGGTGTGGACGGAGTCCGACTGGGTGCTGGCGCAAACGGCTGAGCGCTCGCACGCCGCGGACTGGGAGGCCATGCTGGCGCCCTTGGCGCTGCTGGCGGATGCGGCCCGCACGCTGCCGCCCAGCTCGGAGGCAGGTCTGGCGCTGCATATCGGGGACTTCGTGCCCTCGCGGCAGATGCCTCCCCGCCCGGTGGCCCCCACGCGGACTGTCGGGGAATCCGGGCGGGTGCTGGCTGGCGAGGAGAGCTCCGAGACCACTCCGCTGGTCAAGCGTCCGGAGGAGCCGCTCGAGCTGCCCACGCGAGCACAAGCCCAGGCCCGCGGAGTAGTGCAGCCCCGCTCAATTGGTGGCGATGAGATCGATGCGATCGCGGATGGATCTCCGCGCCACCAGGCTCCCGAGGAGGCTCGCGTGTGGCGAGATCTGAGCTCGGGCTCGACCCTCTTTGACGACGAGCAACGCTAAGATAGGGAACCTATGAGTACTCCTAACGCGCAGAAACTGCAACGCCTCGCTGAGCTGGTCAAGGAGCTGGCTGTCGTGCACGGCAAGGTCACGCTGTCCTCCGGCAAGGAGGCCGATTACTACGTGGACCTGCGTCGTGCGACGCTGCACCACGAGGCTTCGCCCTTGATCGGTTCCCTGCTGCGCGAGCTGACGGATGACCTGGACTTCGCCGTGGTCGGCGGTCTGACTCTGGGGGCTGACCCGGTGGCGACTTCGATCATGCACGCCGCAGGCCGCCCGATCGATGCCTGCGTGGTGCGCAAGGAAGCCAAGAAGCACGGCATGCAGCGCCGCATCGAGGGTGCGGACGTCGAGGGCAAGAAGGTCCTGGTCGTCGAGGACACCACCACGACTGGCAACTCGCCGCTCACCGCTGTGGCCGCCCTGCGCGAGGCTGGCGCAGAGGTCGTCGCCGTGGCGACGGTCGTAGACCGCAACACGGGTGCGGCTGACGTCATCCGGGCCGAAGGCGTGGAGTACCGCTACCTGCTGGGCCTGAGCGATCTTGGACTCGACTAGTCAAACCGACAGCGCCCCCGGCCCCACCGAGTGGGGGCAAGGGCGACACGGTGTGGGGCCCTGGGAGGAGGAACACCCGGGGGTGCCCCGACCCGTCGATAAGCGCTACGATCCGGAGCTGCTCAGCGAAGGGGATCGCCGCAACGTCGTCGATGCCTACCGGTATTGGACTCGGGCGGCGATTATCGAGGACATCGATACGCGGCGCCATGAGCTGCACGTGGCCATCGAGAACTTTGAGAACGACGCGAACATCGGCACCGTCGTGCGCACGGCGAATGCGTTTGCGGCGGACACCGTGCACATTGTGGGGCGCAGGCGGTGGAACCGGCGCGGAGCGATGGTGACGGATCGCTACCAGCACCTGGAACATCACCAGACCGTGGATGACCTCATGCGCTACGCGGTTGAGCATGGCCTGACTGTGGTGGCGATTGATAACACCCCCGGAAGCGTGCCGCTGGAGACTGCTGACCTACCGCGTCGATGCCTCTTGCTCTTCGGGCAGGAGGGTCCGGGCGTGAGCGAGGCAGCTCAAAAGGCCGCGGTGATGACGTGCTCGATCGCGCAGTTCGGCTCGACGCGCTCGATTAACGCTGGTGTGGCGGCCGGGATCGCTATGCACGCCTGGATTCGCCAGCACGCGGATCTGAAGCAATCGTGGTGAGCGAAAACTATTGATGAGGCGTCTAGCGGGCGGAAGCTGGTTTCCGGGAGCCAAAGACTAGCTGCCAGCCCGGGCCGAAAATGAGCCAGAGGAACAAGATGCTTCCTCCAATACTCCACGTCTGGCGCAGCTCAGCGGCCTCCGGTGCAACGAGGCGAACGACCTCCGCAATGAGGCCTGCCACTGCCACTGCGCCTGCAGCGCGTGCCAGACTTTTCAGCTCGCTGGTCAGGGTGTTGACCCGGAGCGGAACGTCATGGCCCAGTACGCGGCGACGGTACGTTTCGTCTGCCCACTGCACCATCGAGCGCCCGAACATCACTGAGAAACCGATATAGAACGCAGCGAGGAAGTGAGGCGCTTGGACCTCGCCGCCTCCTCGGAGGTCAATGGTGGTAGCGATGAGCAGCGCGAGGTCGATGACTGGGGAGAGAGATAGGGCGACGAGCCCGGCCTTCGGTTTGTTCAGGCGATAGCGCAGGAGTAGGCCGGTGCCGATGGCGGCCCAGAAGGCGAATTCACAGAAGACGATAAAAGCGACGATCATGGAGACTTCCTTCTAGTACGAACGTGTTAGAGCACTGATCGTGAATTTAGCACAATCGTGTTAGTTTGTGAGATGTGGTTAGGAAAACGGCAGATCAGCGGCGCAAAGAAGGGCTTGCGGCAGCGCGTCGACTCATTGCGCGGGACGGTATTTCGGAGGCAAGTGTTCGACGAGTTGCGGAAGAGGCAGGCATGTCCACGGGTAGTCTGCGCCACATCTTTCCCAGCCACGACGATCTTTTCGTAGCCGTCCTCGGTGAGTGCTTTTCGCTTCAGGGAGAAAAGATTGGACAGATTCTCAATGAGGCGCGCCAAGGTCGTCGAGAGGTATTCGACGCCTGTGTTGAGGCCATATCGCTAGTCTTGCCCCTCACGGAGAAGACGCTGGCTGAATCCCTTAGCCACCTTGCCATCCTTGCTGGGGGTGGCAGGAGCCCGGCGTTAGAAAAGGCACGACGCCAAGCTGCCGAGAAACTTGATTATCTGTGCGAGTCCATCGGGCGCTTTTCGGAGAAGCCGGAAGCGTTCGACGCTGTGGAGCTGCGCTTGCTTATCGACGGGCTGATGGTGCGTGGCATCGAACGCGGGCCGGAGGACCTGGTGCCGTTACTGAAAAAGGCCCTCGTCCGCATGGGGATTCCCCGGTCGAATCCCCGAAGGTGAGGTGTGGGATTGCCATTGGGGACGCTTGCCCACCCATGGGCGATGGGCGAAGTAGGGGCTGGTTGCAGCTTGAGGCCTTTCAGGGGGCGTTGGGGTTGGGGTCTAAAATTTTTAAGAAAAGCCCTACTGAACTGCGTAGACGTGCGAGATAGTAAAGATTAAAAAGATTGTAAGAGATTAAAAACTGCAGGTACACTCGGCATCATGAACCGCCCCCAGAACCCTTTCCGAGCGACTTTGGGCTCCACGCCGCCTTATCTTGCCGGTCGTGAGGATGAGATTGAGGATTTTGAAAACGCCCTTGATGATGGGCCGGGGTCTCATGAGCGCATCTCCCTGATCACGGGGCTTCGCGGTGTGGGCAAGACTGCCTTGCTCAACGCGTTCGAGAGTAAAGCAAGGGAAAGATCCTGGTGGGTTATTTCTGAGACAGCGACAAAAGGGTTTACGGAGCGAATCATTGAAGCTCTGTACAGAATGTCAGATGAAGGCTCAGAAACTCATAAGAAGAAGATCTCGGGAATTGGTATCCCGGCGGTAGGCAGTGTCCAGTTCGAGAACGTCGTTCAGTACCAACCAAAGGTAACGCTGCGCTCGGCTCTTACGGAGTTTCTAGAGCGCCAAGAAGAGCGAGATCGGGCACTCAATCAGAGCCCTGTTGGACTTCTGATTACTCTTGATGAACTGCACTATCATCGGCGCGAAGAAGCAATTGAATTCGGAACCGTGATCCAACACCTGGTGCGGGAGGACCGCAACGTTGCAGTGGCGATCGCCGGCATACCGCAGTCCATCAAGCCGCTTCTAGCTAGTGATGAGGGCAAAAATCCTGTCACCTTCCTGCGTCGGGCTAACAGGATCGATCTTGGATTGATTGATGGTCAAGATGTCAGGCGAGCACTGAAAGACCCTATTGAAGATGCTGGTTTCACGTGGAGTGTCGAAGGTCTCGATGCTGCAGTCGAAGCGTGCGGGGGTTATCCCTTCCTCATTCAGTTGATTGGTCAGCAGTGTTTTAGGGAACGGGAGGGAGAGGTCATCACGGAGGGCTCGGTGGCCAAAGCCGCCGTAGTGGCAAGACGGAAACTGGGGCAGCTGGTTCATGAGTCTGCCCTAGCTGATCTATCGGCAGTGGATCGAACTTTCCTTGCGGCCATGGCGGTGGATGATGGGCCGTCGTCCATGTCTGACATAGCGCAACGAATGGAAGCAAATGCTCAGTATGTAGGGAATTATCGGCGCAGGCTTATTGATGCGGAACTTATAACCAGTGCCGGTTATGGCTTCGTCGACTTCGAGCTCCCGTATATGCGTGATTACCTACGAAAGCATGTTGTGGTTGATGCGCTATCTCGGAGGGATGATCTCAAAAACTAAACTCGAGAGATCTATAGCTATTTCTACACCGATACCGTGATTTAGGCTCGGTTTGTTGCTCCGGGGAACATCGCCCATTCCAGGTTTCGCGACCTGTGGGTTGCCAAGCAGTGCAGCCGACTCTCACAAACGCTGCCCGGCCGGTGGCCGCTCGAAAGGGCTCGATGGGCCCGAGGTAACAGGTGCGTTTTCGATCGGCGTATGGGATTAAGAGCAATGGTTGCCCTGAAAAGGCAAAAGCGATCGAGCCCGTCCCGTGACTACTCTAAGATTTGTAAAACAGACTGCATACGTGGTGGCAGTTCTAGGTAGAGAGAGGATCTCCGTGCACGAAAAGTGGGCGCATAGGGCAACGCTGGCGGAAAACGCCATCAATGATCGCCATGCACAGTGCGTCTTTGGTGTTCCCCATACCAACCTGGCGGTGGTCAGCTGGCCGCCGATGACCAAGGAAAAGCTGTTTATCAACTGGCACTACTGGTGGCAGGCGCATTACTTGGACTGCCTGGTAGATGCAGCCCAGCGTGAGAACACCCGGGATCGTCGCCAACGCATCGTGGCCACCATGCGGGGGATCCGCGTGCGCAACGGCAAGTATGAGCGCAACCGCTATTACGACGACAAGGCGTGGCTCGCGCTCGCTCTTGGCCGGGCAGGGGAGCTGGACAAGGTCAAGGCCCCGAAGTCTCTGGCTGACCTGGAGTTCAACATCCTGGCGGGGCTTGACGACGTCACCGGTGTACTGCCCTGGCGCACCGGTGGGGAAACCTTCTTTAACGTGCCGGCGAACGGCCCGGCCGCCATCATGATGGCGCGTACCGGACGGCTGGACAAGGCCGTCGAGGTCGTCGACTGGATCTTTGACAACCTCGTGGACGATCGCGGCCTGGTCATGGACGGCATCCGCATGCGCATGGACGGCATGGAGATTGTGCGCAACATCCACCCGTACAACCAGGGCGTTGCGCTGGGCGCCTGCTTGGACATCGCCCTGGCGCTGCGCGAGCGAGCCGGTTTTGGCTACCGAGAGGGCATCGGCGACATCGCGGATGCCGACAAGATCGACGAGGCCATGCGCTTTATCACCCGCATCCGCGAGTTGGTGCAGGCAGTGGCCAGCCACATGGCCACCCCAGCCGGAGTGATCGACCACGAGACCGGTGACGGTGACGGAGGCCTGTTCAAGGGCATTCTGGTGCGCTATCTTGCCGACGTCGCGGTGCGCATGCCGGAGGATACCCCAGCGAATCGGGCGGCCAAGAAGCTCGCGGCGCGCATGGTGCTGGCCTCCGCAACCAGCGTGTGGAACCACCGCTTGGAGGTCGACGGCCTACCAGTCTTTGCCACCGACTGGACCGCGGATGCGCGCCTGCCCCACAACTACGGCCTGGGCCCGACCAACCTGCGCGAGGCTGTCGGGGTGATCCGCATCGCCGAGCGCGATCTATCAGTGCAGCTCTCCGGGTGGATGCTCCTGGAGGCGGCCGCGCGGGTGTCCACGTACATGGCCGAGCGGTCCCGGGCCTAAGAAAAAACAAAAGCCCGCGGGAATCCCCGCGGGCTTGAGCTTTGCCTTAGGAGTTCAAACCGAACTGCCCGGTCGCAGCCGGGGACAGGTTGCGGTAGACGTGCTTGTGCTCCTGGTACTCGGCCAGGCCAGTCGGGCCCAGCTCGCGGCCATTGCCCGAGCACTTGTATCCGCCCCACTCTGCCTGCGGCAGGTAGGGGTGGAAGTCGTTGATCCAAATCGTGCCGTGGCGCAGTCCGCGGGCTACGCGCTCTGCCTTGCCGGCGTCCTCGGTCCATACCGCACCAGCTAGGCCGTATTCGGTGTCGTTGGCGATCTGAATGGCCTCGTCCTCGGTGGAGAAGGTCTCGACCGTGACGGTCGGGCCGAAGGCCTCCTCGTAGATGCAGTCGAGCTTCTCATTGCCCGCATCGATGACGGTGGGCAGGTAGAAGTAACCCTTGCTGAGGTCGGTCTCACCGGTGCCGTGGGCGGAGTCGTTGTCCTCGGCGGTGGCAATGCGCCCCCCGGTGAGGATCGTCGCACCCTGTTCGCGGGCCTTGTCCACGTAGGAAGCGACCTTGTTGCGGTGCTCCTCGGAGATCAGCGGTCCGGTCTCGGCGACGGAGTCGGTCGGGCCACCGATCTTGATGTTGTTGACGCGCGTGACCAGTGCGTCAACGAACTTGTCCTGGATGGACTCCTCGACGATGAGGCGAGAACCAGCCGAGCAGACCTGTCCGGAGTGGAAGAATGCCGCGGTCAGGGCATTATCCAGGGCGGCGTCGAAGTCGGCGTCGGCGAAGACCACGTTCGGGTTCTTACCGCCGAGCTCCAGGGCGGTGCGCTTGATGGTCTCGGCGGCGTTGCGGGCGATGATGCGGCCGGTTTCCAAGCCACCGGTGAAGGACACCATGTCGACGTCCTCATGGGTGGACAGCGGGTTGCCACACTCGGCTCCGGCGCCGGTAATCAGGTTGGCCACGCCGTCGGGAAGCCCGGCATCCTTGAACACGCGCATGAGCAGCATCGCGGTGTGCGGAGTGAGCTCTGCCTGCTTGAGCACGAAAGTGTTGCCGGCCGCGATGGCGGGAGCGACCTTCCAGGAGACCTGGAGCAGGGGATAGTTCCACGGGGTGATCAGTGCGCACACGCCTACGGGTTCGGAATCGATGCGGGAACGGACGTTCTCATCGCCCGGGTCCACAACGCGTCCTGCCTGATGGGAAGCCAGCGTGCCAAAGTAATCAAAGGCGCCGGCGATGTCGTCCATGTCGGCTTCCGACTCCTCGAGGCGCTTGCCCGTATCGGCAGACTCGGCGGCGGCGAACACGTCTTTGTGCTCGCGGATAGCGTCGGCAACGCGCACGAGGATCTTTCCGCGCTCGATAGCCGGGGTGGCGGACCAGGAGCCCTCGTCGAACGTGCGACGAGCGACGGCAATCGCACGGATAGTGTCTTCCTCCGCGGCCTCGGACACGGTGCCAACGGTGGTGCCATCCGCAGGGCAGACAATCGTGCGCGTGTTGCCGGAGGCTGCGGCCTCCCACTGGCCATCAATAAACAGTGACTTGGGCGAGCCACCGGTATGAACGCCGTCGAGAAGCGCGGCCTCGGCGGGATTGAACAGTAAATTCTGCGTGCTCATGTTTGTGACAATCCTTTCTAGCCATTAACGGCTGATTGCGAACGCGGCCATTCTAGTGATCCTGGCTCCACGTGCGCTCCGGCTCCGCGCCATCGGAAAGATCAGAGGATCCCTCGGGGGCCTGCAGGTGCAGGAAGGCGAGATGGCGCTCGTAGAGGTCGAGAACGTTGTTGATGAGCTGATCGTGGGTGTAGCCGTAGACGTTGTAACCCAGCGAACCGGTGTGGCCGAAGACCTCCAGGCGGAAGTACTCCTTCGGTCCCTCTTCCTCGATGAACTCGGGGAGCTCGCAGGCGACGGGGAAAAGCTGGTAGCGGAAATCGCGCTCCCCCGCGAGCTTGATGGTCAGATCCAGGTGCGGCAGGTTGGTCTCCTCCAGATCGGAGGTGAGCAGGTGCGCGTTGTAACCGCGCCCCAGCAGCTCGTGGGTGACCTCCTCCAGGGCAGGAGCAGCGATCTCGGTGGTGTAGCTGCGCATTTCCTCCCGGCTGGGAACCGAGTTGGCGCGGTCGAGACGCTGCTTCCAATCGCCCGCAGAGCCATCGGTCACGCGACTGGTCAGCGCGCTCTGCAGAGCAGACCTGGTGGCATCGGCGTGGACCGACTCCAGGCGCAGGGACTTAATCAGGGAGAACATCACCATGTAAATGACAAAGGCGAACGGCAGGCCCATGACCACGGTGGCGGACTGGACGGTACTGATGCCGTCGAGCTGCAGGAGCGCGAGAGTAAGCACACCAACGGTGACCGACCAGAAGATGCGCAGCCAGCGCGAACCATCCTGGCGACTGTCAGTAATCACGGAGGTGAAATTGGACATCACCAGTGCGCCCGAATCGGCCGAGGTGATGTACAACAGCAGACCGATCAGGGTGGTGAGGATGATCAGGAAGGTCGAACCCGGGAAGAGATTCAACATGTCGTAGAAGCCCTGTTCCGGGAAGTTCACTGCGTTTTCGGTGAACTCTGGGTAATCACCCGAGCGGACCAGGTCCAGGGCGGTGTTGCCGAAGAAGGACATCCACATCAGGGTGAACAGGAACGGGAAGGTCAGCGTGCCAAAGACGAACTGACGCAGCGTGCGACCGCGGGAGATGCGTGCCAGGAATAGACCAACAAAGGTTGCCCACGCGATCCACCACGCCCAGAAAAACAGAGTCCAGGTCTGCAGCCAGTCATTAGCCGCGGCCGGATCCTCCACATAGGCATAGCTTTCCATCGTCCACGACGCGAAGGTGGACACATAGTCGCCGATATTGACCACGATGGCGTTGAACAGGTGAGCGGTCTTACCCACGATGACGATGTAGACCATAAGCCCGATGGCGAGGTAGACATTCAACTCCGAAAGCAGGCGAATGCCCTTGTCCACGCCGGACACAGCCGACAGCGTTGCCACCGCCACGGCAAAGACCACCAGCGCAGCTTGCAACCCGGTGCCTTGCTCGACGCCGAAGATGAGGTGGATGCCGTAGGAGAGCTGCACAATGCCGATGCCGAGGCTGGCGACGACGCCGAAGACGGTGCCGAGCATGGCGGCCACATCCACGGTGTCGCCGATGATGCCGTGAATGCGCCGGCCGAACAGCGGGTACAAGGCGGAGCGGATCGCCAGGGGCATGTTGAGGCGGTAGGCGAAATAGCCAAAGGCCATGCCCATGAGCGCGTAGAGTGCCCAGCCGGTGATGCCATAGTGGAACATCGCGTAGACCACGGCGTCCTTGGCGGCCTGGACGCTTTCTGGGTCACCTGTGGGCGGGGCGACGAACATGGTCACTGGCTCGGCCACGGCAAAGAACATCAGGTCCACGCCGATGCCCGCGGCAAAGAGCATGGACACCCAGGAAAACGTGCTGAACTTCGGGCGGGAATGATCGGGGCCAAGGCGAATCGACCCGAACTTGGAAAACGCAATAAAGATGACAAAGACAACCGCGGCGGTGGCGGTGAGGATGTAGAACCAACCCAGGTTGGTGGCGATCCAGCTGGTGACATGACCGAGCGTGGTGGCGGCGTGTTCGGGAACCAACCCGGCATAGGCAGCCACGAAGAGGATCAAGATGCTCGAGGCGATAAAGACTGGCCAGTTAGTGGCTGGGGTGGGCACCTGGTCAGAGCCGACTTCGTGGCCGGTCTCTGCCTTGTACGTGCCCACCAGGGCGCGGAGCTTGAATCTTGAGCGGTCGCGCTCGTTGGTGCGTCGCTGCTGGGCGGGGACGGTTTTCGTGATCGATTGTTCATCATCAGGCGAAGCCGTCGTCACTACTAACACTCCTTCCGGATGATTGTGGCGTGAGACCACCCAAGGCGCGCCCGGGTGGGAAGGCGGTGCACAGCTCGCCTTCTCGATTGCTCCTTAAACCCTAGGGGCCTCGCAAAAGTGGGGGTAGCGATTAGGGGAGGTGGAATCCAAAGTCAATAGGCGCCTAGGGTGGATGGAGTTGAATAACCGCACATTCTCAATCTGGACACGAAGGGTGGAAGAAGTTTTCATGGGCTTTTTCAAGCGGAAGAAGGGCAATAAGAACGTCACTGATGAAGTCAGTGACGTTGTTGTCGTTGGCGGTGGTTCCGCAGGTTCAGTCATTGCCGCGCGCCTGACCGAGGACCCGGATACCCGCGTGGTGGTCCTGGAAGCCGGCCGTGAGGATTCCCTCTGGGACCTGTTTATCCACATGCCCTCGGCATTCTCCTTCCCGATCGGCGCGAAGAACTACGACTGGATGTACGAGTCCGAGCCCGAGCCCGAAATGAATGGCCGTCGCGTTTACCACGCACGTGGCAAGGTGCTGGGCGGATCCTCGTCCATCAACGGCATGATCTTCCAGCGCGGTAATCCCATGGATTACGAGAAGTGGGGCAAGAACCCTGGCATGGAGCACTGGGACTTCGCCCACTGCCTGCCGTACTTCAAGAAGATGGAGACCGCTGCTGGTTCTGAGAAGAACGATCCGCGTCGTGGCCACGACGGACCGCTCTTCCTTTCCCGTGGCCCAGCCGTCAGCCCGCTGTTCCAGACCCTGTTCAAGTCTGTGCAGCAGGCCGGCTACAAGCTGACCAATGACGTCAATGGCTACCGCCAGGAGGGCTTTGCGCCCTTCGACCGCAACATCAAGCACGGCAGCCGCCAGTCCGCGGCCCGCGCCTACCTGCACCCGAACATGGATCGCGACAACCTTGAGGTCCGCACCCGCGCCATGACCACCAAGGTCCTGTTCGAGGGCACCAAGGCCGTGGGCGTGGAGTACGAGTGGAAGGGCCAGAAGCGCCGCATCTTTGCCGATAAGGTCGTCCTGTCCGCGGGTGCCATCAACACCCCGCAGTTGCTGCAGGTTTCCGGTGTGGGTAACCGCGAGCACCTCGAATCTTTGGGCATCGACGTGGTCAAGCACCTGCCCGGTGTGGGTGAGAATCTCCAGGACCACCTCGAGGTCTACATCCAGTACGAGACCACCAAGTCGGTCGACTCCTCCCAGCCCTACCTGGACAAGTGGCGTTGGCCGCTCATGGGCCTGCAGTGGCTGACCACCAAGCGTGGCCCGGTCGCGACCTCCCACTTCGAGGCCGGCGGATTCGTTCGCTCGAACGACGACGAGCCCTACCCGAACCTCATGTTCCACTTCCTGCCTCTGGCGGTGCGTTACGACGGTCAAAAGGCCGACGTCAAGCACGGTTTCCAGTGGCATGTCGGCCCGATGTTCTCGGATACCAAGGGCTACGTGCGCATTAAGAGCGCCGACATCCACGAGAAGCCGGCCATCCTGTTCAACTACCTGCGCACCGACCAAGACCGCCGCGAGTGGGTCGAGGCCGTGCGCGTGGCCCGCCAGCTGCTGGACACCGAGGCCATGGCCGAGATCGGCGCCCAGGAGTTCAGCCCGGGCAACGACGTCCAGACCGACGAGGAGATCCTGGAGTGGGTCCGCAATGATGGCGAGACCGCACTGCACCCGTCCTGCACCACCAAGATGGGAACCCAGGACGACGAGATGGCCGTTGTCGACCCCGAAACCATGCAGGTCTGGGGAGTGGATGGCCTGTACATTGCCGACGCCGGAGTGTTCCCAAGCGTGCCCAACGGCAACATCTATGCCCCGACCATGATGGTGGGCGAGAAGGCGGCCGACCTCATCGCCGGAAAGAAGCCGCTGCCGGCAGAAAACCACGTGTGGTACAAGGCCGGCGAGGGTATGCCGCTCTATGCCGAGGGGGAGCCGGTTCGCGATCACAAGAACTTCATCCCGGGCGCGGAGCGCTAACCCGTTGCGCAGGGGCGTCGAAAAGCACAATCCCGACTCCCCAATATCCGACCGAAAAGGGCATACTAGAAAGTGCACAATGGCTGGCTTAGCCGGCCGCGTTCAACGAGAGGACACAGACCATGCCTATCGCCACCCCTGAGGTGTACCAAGAGATGCTCGACCGGGCTAAGCAGGGCGGTTTCGCCTACCCGGCCATCAACTGCACCTCCTCTGAGACGATCAATGCAGCGCTGAAGGGCTTTGCGGATGCCGAGTCTGACGGCATCATCCAGTTCTCGACCGGTGGCGCCGCATTCGGTTCTGGCCTGAACGTGAAGAACATGGTGGCCGGTGCCCGCAACCTCGCCGCCTTCGCGCACGAGGCTGCCAAGCACTACGGCGTGAACGTCGCTCTGCACACCGACCACTGCCAGAAGGAAGTTCTGGACGAGTACGTCCGCCCGCTGCTGGCCATCTCCCAGGAGCGCGTCGACCGCGGCGAGCTTCCCCTGTTCCAGTCCCACATGTGGGATGGTTCCGCAATTCCGATCGACGAGAACCTCGAGATCGCTCAGGAGCTGCTGGCCAAGGCTAAGGCCGCCAACATCATCCTCGAGGTCGAGATCGGCGTCGTCGGCGGTGAAGAGGACGGCGTAGAGGCCAAGGCTGGCGCCAACCTGTACACCTCCGACGTGGACTTTGAGAAGACCATCGACGCCCTGGGCACCGGCGAGAACGGCCGTTACCTGCTGGCTGCAACCTTCGGCAACGTGCACGGCGTGTACAAGCCGGGCAACGTGAAGCTGCGCCCGGAGGTCCTCAAGATGGGCCAGGACGTCGCTGTGAAGAAGCTCGGCCTGGAGGCCGGCGCTCAGCCGTTCGACTTCGTCTTCCACGGTGGCTCCGGCTCCGAGAAGGAGAAGATCGAGGAGGCCCTGACCTACGGCGTCATCAAGATGAACGTGGACACCGATACGCAGTACGCCTTCACCCGTCCGGTCGTCTCCCACATGTTTGAGAACTACAACGGCGTTCTCAAGATCGACGGCGAAGTGGGCAACAAGAAGGTCTACGACCCGCGTTCCTACATGAAGAAGGCCGAGCAGGGCATGTCCGAGCGCGTCGTCGAGGCGTGCCAGGACCTGCACTCCGTGGGTAAGTCTGTAACCAAGTAGGCCGCGGGGGTCTGGCCGCTAAGCTAAGTGGCCATGGAACCCCGGCGACGTATTTCCACACGGCAACGACTTGCCGTGATCGACCGCTCCCTGCAATCCCGCCTCACCCGCTTACGAAAGCGGTGGTTATCGGTGGTGCAGGTGGCGGTCGCTTCTGGTTTGGCGTTCTATGTGGCCCAGCTCCTCTGGGGCCATGCCACCCCGTTCTTTGCGCCGATTACCTCGATCATCGTCATCGGTTTCTCCGGCGGAGAGCGCGTCAAGCGCGCCCTGGAGATGTCCTTCGCCTGCGTGCTGGGCGTGCTCATCGGCGACCTCTTGCTGTACGTGTTGGGCACGGGCCTGGAGCCTTGGCACATCACGCTCATGGTGGGCGTGGCCTATGCACTGGCGTCGTTCCTGTCCAACTCCCAGCTCGTGGCTAACCAGGTGGCCATCGGTACGGTGCTCATCGCAACGATCTTGCGCCCGGATGCTGACGTCACTGGTATCGACCGCACCCTCGACGCCTTCGTCGGCTCGGTGATCGGTCTACTGGTCGTCGCACTCATCCCGTCATCCGCGCTCGGGGAGGCCCGGCAGAAGGTGGCCAATCTCCTGGCGTTGCAGTCGTCTGTGCTTCACGACGTCGCCGAAGGCCTGTCCACCTCAGACCCCGATTTGATCGCCGAGGCCCTGCGCCAGGTGCGTAGCTCGCAGTCCAACGTGGACGCCATGGTCACCGCGGCGAAAAGCAGCTTGGAATCAACCAAGATCTCTCCGTTGATGTGGGGATCGCGCAGATACGCCCGCTCAATCGGGCGCGTGCTCATCCCGGCGGACAATACGGTGCGCACCGCGCGCGTGCTCGCACGTCGGGCGTATGTGCTCACTGCGGACAAGGACTCGGCCACACAGAAGCAGATCGAGCTCATCGACGAACTCGGCGACATCGCTTACTCGCTCTCGCTGGTGTTTCAGGCCAAGTCGACCGCCCAGGAGGCCGCTGAGATTCCCGACCTAGTTCGCCGCCTGCGCGTCGTGGGAGCCGAGCTGGACATGTCAGTGGCGGGCGAGAACCCTGTGCTCTCCAACTATGCGTTGCTGGCGCAGAGCCGCTCCTACGTGGCAGACCTACTGCAGGTTTGCGGTATGTCGCACGACTCCGCGGTTGCCGTCTTAGCACCAACCACGGACACTCCCGCTGTGCCGCCGGAAGTATGGGAGCCGTAAAGAGCGGAGTCTGATTGGGGGCGGGTATCGGCCGGAACTCGCATGTGGTCGACCGGAAACCAAACAGGCCTCTTCCGGTCGACCAGGGCTGGGGATGATGCGCCTAAAATCCCAGGTCGCGATCCATCCATGGGTGTTCGTGGTCGACCGGAAACTAAACGGTTTTCTTCCGGTCGACCAGGCCCCAAAAACCACGCAAGGCAAAAGCCCCGGTTCCCTTGGGGAGGGAATCGGGGCTTAGTGCGAGGAGAGATCTAAGAAGTGATTACTTCTTGCGCTCGATGTCCTCGGTGCCGGTGGTGTCGATGCGCTCCTTGGCAACGGTCTCGGAAACACGCTCGGTGTCCTGGACGGTCTCCTTGTTCAGGTTGACCTTCTCTACCGGGACGGTCTCCTTGGAGACGTTCACGCGCTCCTCGTGCAGGGTGACGGAAGCCTCTTCCTCACCGATGCGACCGTTGTAGTTGGCAGCCTCGTCAGCGGAGATCGGGGTGCGCTCGACGGAAACCTCTTCGCGCTGAACCGGAACCTCGACGGTCTCGGTCTCGTTGACGACGTACTTGCGCAGCTTGACCTCACCAGCGCCAACGCGCTCCTTGTTGACGTTCAGGCGCTCCTCGGAACGGATGATCTCACCGTCGTTGTTGGTGTGGACGTCGCGGTCAGCGGCAGCGTGGCGGTCAGCCTCGACGCGACGCTCGGTCTCAACCTCGCGCTCGCGGTCAGCACCGGCAACGCCAGCGCCTGCGACACCAGCACCGGCACCTGCAACGCCAGCGTTGCGACGGTGGTCGGTGTAGGAGGTGCGGTTCTCAGCGCGGTCCAGACCGTAGTGGCGGTACAGGTTCTCCTGCTCCTCGTTGGACAGGTGAGCGTCGGCGTCGACGTTCGGAGCATCCTTGATGCGGTCCTTCGGGAAGGCCAGACGCAGCTCCTCGCCGTTCAGGTCGTGGCCGCGCAGCGGAACCAGGGAGGAACCCAGGCCGAAGAGACCGTGGTTGACCTCGATGAAGTCCGGCTGTCCGGAGGTGTCGTTGATGTAAACCTCGTTGACCTTGCCCAGCTTCTCGCCGTCAGCGTCGTATGCGGTTGCCTCGAGCAGCTCGCGGATCTCGTGGTTAGTAGCCATTTGTTAGTTCCTTCCGTTGGTGCTTCCGGTAATCCCGAAAGCGGTGAAAGTTGTCATGAGGTCGCGGTGCAATTCCGTGACCAACAACACTCACGGTAGGCACGTTTGCGCGATCGTGCACATGTAGACGTGTCAACAAACAAGCAGGGGGTGGAAGGTTATGGCACGCGCTCGAACTCTTCGGTATAAGGTTGCCGGGCCGAAACTTCAGGGGTGCTGAACTGGCATTTTGTTGAGCCTTCAGTAAGCCCTCAGTTTTGTGTAACTAACGCGCCTGTCTCGCTCCGATTACATTTATGCATCATTGGGGGGTTATGTGAGATACATCACATGCGCGTTAGGGGCGGAGTATCTGCAGGTCGCGCAAATGGCGATAAAACGTCGCTCGGTCGGTCGGGCGTCCGGCAACGCCGTCCACGGTCACGAGAAGCCGCGATCCGCCGCATTGCAAAGCGCGCCCGGTAAGAAGCGAACGTGGATCAGCGCCTCCAGTGCGCACCTCTGCCTTAGACACGGCCCAACGCAGGGCAGGAGTCTCAAACCAGGACTGGGCATGCACCGGCCCCAGCTTGTTCACCAGCCGGGTTGCCCAACGTGAGGGTGTGCGGGGAGCGTCGATACGCGCGGGAGTGGTCAGACGCACTGCGGCGATGCCGGGCGCGGTGGTCATGGGCACGAGCCGGGCGCCAAACTGGCTGAAGAAGCGGGCATCGCGCGGGCGCACGGGCTGGTTGAGTAGGACCTCATCGTCAACGACAATCTCGCCCTGCACGGCGTCGTCCTCGGCGTCGGTGATCGTTGCAGAGCCCGCGACCACCAGGCCCGTGTCCGTGCGGATGACCGGCACGGGGCGGATGGAATCCCCGGCCAGCAGCTCCTGAAGGGCCGGGCCGGTGGGCAGGCCCCACGTCGTGGCTGCCGGCGAGGCGGGATCGAGAGGGAGGTAACCCACGGTGGCCCACAGATAATCGCCACGCATCATGCGGGTGAGCACAGCAGACAGGGCGGCATCCGATCCGGCGACGATGACGCGCAGCTCCTCGTCCGGGTGCTGAGGAGCCCGTTGCGGTTCACCCAGGTGGGCGACCTCCGGGTTTTGGGCGATCTCCTCCAGGCTGGGGGTGGGGTCGACGGGCAAGACCTCCCGGGCGGCGGCATCCAGCGGGCGTAGCTGGGCTCGGGTCGGGACGGCATCGACCTGTAAGACCTCCTCATGCGGGAGGCCTGAGGAGGCAGGAGCATGGGGGCCGCAGGCTAAGTAAATAACGCGCATAGTGGGTTTTAGCCTATCGCTAGCCTCGGAAATCAACGGTGGGCAACCCGCCGGGTACACTGTCACCGCGATGTGAACGAGCATTAACTGGGAAGTGGGCCAACATGGCAGCAATCGTGATCGTGGGCGCCCAATGGGGCGACGAGGGCAAGGGCAAGGCCACCGATATCCTCGGCGGCCAGGTCGACTACGTGGTCAAGCCCAACGGCGGAAACAACGCCGGCCACACCGTGGTCGTCGGCGGTGAGAAGTACGAACTCAAGCTCCTTCCCGCCGGAATTCTTTCCGACAACGCCACGCCGGTGCTGGGCAATGGCGTAGTCATCAACCTCGAGGCGCTTTTCGACGAGATCGACGGCCTGGAAGCGCGCGGCTGCGCCGCGTCCGATCGCCTGAAAATCTCTGCCAACGCTCACCTCGTGGCCCCGTACCACCAGGTGCTCGACCGCGTGCAGGAGCGCTTCCTGGGTAAGCGTGCCATTGGCACCACTGGTCGCGGCATCGGCCCGACCTATGCCGACAAGGTGGCCCGCATCGGCCTGCGCGTCCAGGACATCTTTGACGAGTCGATCCTGCGCCAGAAGATCACCAGCGCCCTGGACATTAAGAACCAGATGCTGGTGAAGATGTACAACCGCAAGGCCATCGAGGCCGAGGAGATCGTCCAGTACTTCCTGGGTTACGCCGATCGCCTGCGTCCGATGGTCATTGACGCGGAGGTCATGCTGAACAAGGGCCTCGATGAGGGCAAGCACGTCCTAATGGAGGGCGGCCAGGCCACCATGCTCGACGTGGACCACGGCACCTACCCGTTTGTTACCTCCTCCAACCCGACTGCCGGCGGCGCCTGCGTGGGCGCGGGCATCGGCCCGACCCGCATCACCTCGAGCCTGGGCATCATCAAGGCCTACACCACCCGCGTGGGTGCCGGCCCGTTCCCGACCGAGCTCTTTGACAAGTGGGGCGAGTACCTGCAGACCACCGGTGGCGAAGTGGGTGTGAACACCGGCCGCAAGCGTCGCTGTGGCTGGTACGACTCGGTCATCGCCCGCTACGCCTCCCGCGTCAATGGGTTTACTGACCTCTTCCTGACCAAACTCGACGTGCTCACCGGCATCGGGGAGATCCCGATCTGCGTGGCCTACGACGTCGACGGCGTGCGTCACGACGAAATGCCCATGACCCAGTCCGACTTCCACCACGCTGAGCCCATCTTTGAAACGATGCCGGCTTGGGACGAGGACATCACCAACTGCTCCACCTTCGAGGAGCTGCCGGAGAAGGCGCAGGCCTATGTGCGCCGCCTGGAAGAACTTTCCGGCTGCCGCATCTCCTACATCGGTGTGGGCCCGGGCCGCGATCAGACGATCGTGCTTCACGACGTTCTGGATCAGCGCCACGCCTAGACAGACGCGTCGTTCTTTCCCGCCGCGGCGACCGTAGAATGTCGCCTATGAGTCTTGAGCGGCCGGAAAGCATCGGTACCCCTATGTCTGGCAACGCCACCTCGGTGTTGCTGCTGGGTTCGGGGGAGCTGGGCAAGGAGCTAGCCATTTCCATGCAGCGCCTCGGGCTAGAGGTGCACGCGGTGGATCGCTACGCCGACGCGCCCGCGCACCAGGTTGCGCAGTACCAATACGTGGCAGATACCGCGGACCCTGACCAGGTGCGCAGCCTGGTGCGCCGCGTTCGCCCCGACTTTGTGGTCCCCGACATTGAGACGGTCGACGATGATGTCCTCGTCGACATCGAAGAGTCCGGTGTGACGGTGGTTCCCAACGCCCGCGCGTGCGTGCTCACGTCCGGGCGGGAGGGCATTCGTACCACCGCCTCCGAGGAGCTGGGCCTGCCCACCACGGACTATGCCTTCGCTTACACGCTGGAGGAGTTCCGGAAGGCATTTGATGAGCTGGGCTTTCCGTGCGTCGCCAAGCCCGCGGTGTCCTCGGCGGGACGCCGCCACGTCATCGTCGAATCCCCAGAGGAAATCGAGGAGGCGTGGCCACGCGTTTACCGTCCCATGCCGGGTGTGGACGAGGCGGTGATCGTCGAGCGGTTCGTCAACTTCGACTACGAGGTCACCATCCTGGCGGTGCGCTCCATCGACCCCGAGACCGGCGAGCTGGCTACCTGGTTCTGCGAGCCGATCGGGCACCGCCACGTCGGGGGAGTGCTCGAGGAAGCGTGGCAGCCGATGCCGATGAGCGAGGCGGCGCGCGATAACGCTCGCTCTGTGGCGGCACGCATCACCAACGCGCTCGGAGGGCGCGGCGTCTTTGGCGTGGAGCTTTTTGTTGCGGGTGACGACGTCTACTTCTCCTCCGTATCACCCCGCCCGCACGATGCCGGCATGGTCACTCTGGCTACCCAGCGCTACTCCCAGTTTGACCTGCACGTTCGCGCCATCCTGGGGTTGCCTATCGACGTCACCCTGACTAGCCCGGGTGCAGCCGCCAACCTCAACGCAACGGTGCGCTCGCGCAGTGTGTCCTACGCCGGCCTGCCGGAGGCGCTGGCTGTTCCCGAGACCGAGGTGAGCATCTACGGCAAGCCGACCTCGTACCCGGGCCGCCACATGGGCGTGGTGCTCACCACCGCCGAGACGGTTGACGAGGCCCGCGTGCAGGCCGCCGAGGCCGCCGGGCGCGTAGAGATCCGCGGATGAGTGAGCTCGAGCCCTTAACCCCCGCGCGCATTCGTCGCGTGCTCGGGGTCCACGAGCTCGACTTCGTGGCCGCCGAGGACGGCGCAAGCCTGGAGGGCATCCACTTTTCCTGCGACGCGTTCGGCGTGCTCACCGTGGCCGGGCATACCCCTACGGCGTTGAGCGGCGAGGAGGCGCGCCGCGCCGTGCGCGCCTGGCACGCCGAACATTTCTGGCCCACGTGCAGCGTGGAGTTAACCCTGGATGAGGGGGTAACCCTGCACGCCAGCGTGAGCGTGGATTATGAGACGGGCGTGGCTGACCGGCAGTTGGACGCCATGATGTCCATGGCGCTGGCCAAGATCCGCGAATTCTTCCGGGAGGTGGCCTAGTGGCTGAGGTGCGCGATCTATCCCTGGAGCTGATTGCCGCGGCCATGCAGGCCGAGGGGCTGGAGTACACGCTCACCGGGGACTACGCTGAGGCGGACTTTGCGTCTGGTCCGCTGTTGGCCAGCGTGGAGGGTGAGGTGCTCTACCTGCGCATGCCGCTGGTAGAGCAGGTGACCGAGGAACACGCCCTGGCCTGGAACCTGCGCGGCATGTGGCCGCGGATTGTGCAGGGAGAAACCCAGAGCCTGGCCGAGCTTTCCGTCTACGCTCCCTACGGATTGAGCGTGGATCAGGTGCAGGTACAGCTGCGCTGCCTGAGCGCGTCGACGGAGATCTTCCTGCGCACCCTGCAGCGCGGTTAGCTCTTACTGCTGCTTTGAGCCCTGCCCGGGGGCCGGGCGCAGCATGGGCTGGTGGGGCACACCGGTGTCGTCGTAGAGCTCGCCGACGGGCTCGAAACCGTAGCGCTGGTAGTACGGCACCAGTGCCTGTTGTGCGGTGAGATAGAGCTCCCGCTCGCCGGCGAGCTGCATGGCAAAGTCCATGATCTCGCGGCTCACACCGGTGCCGCGGGCTGACGGGGTGACCACGAAGCGGCCGAACTGCATGCGGTCGGGCGTGAACATGCATCGCCCGCACCCGACGATCTGCTCGCCGTCATAGGCCAGCAGGTGGGTGGCGGTGGTGTCTTCCTCGTCAATCTCCGCGTAGGGCGTGGCCTGCTCTGCCACGAACACGTCCACGCGGAGCTTGTACAGGTCGTGCACCTGGCGGGAGGAAAGTTCCTCCAGGGTGCCGGCGATGATGGCGGCCATTAGTCGACGATGTCCTGCGGGCCAGAGTGCTTGAGCATGTCATCCCACTCCACGATCTTCTTGCGCTCGCGGCCCTCGGCCTCGCCGGCGGCGCGCTCGGCGGCATCCAGGCGGTGCCAGCCTTCCCAGGTGGTGATCGGGTGGCCCTTGGCTTCGAAGAAGGCAGCCACGTCCTCGCGGGTGCGCTTCGGTGCCGGGGTCAGGGTGCCGTTGGCGTGGTCCTCCAGCAGCATGGTGGTGGTGTCCTTGGCGTCGGACTTGGTGTTGCCGATCAGGCCAACCGGGCCACGCTTGATCCAACCGGTGGTGTACAGGCCCGGGACGGGCTCACCGTTGGGTTCGGAAAGGACGTGGCCGCCGTCGTTAGGCATAACGCAGCGCTCGGGATCGAACGGCACGTCCTTCACTCCCTCGGGGCGGTAGCCGACGGCGCGGTAGACCTGCTGGACGTCCCAGGTGTGGAACTCGCCGGTGCCGGTGACGTTGCCGGTGCCGTCGAGCTCGGTGCGCTCGGTCTTGATGCCGGTGACCTTGCCGTCCTCACCCAGGATCTCCACCGGGGAGTGGAAGAGGTGCACGAAGATCTTGTGCGGGGCGTTCTTGGGCTCGCGCATGGCGTAGCCCTCCAGGATCTGGCAGACCTGGTCAACGGCCTTCTTGGAGCGACGGGCCTCCTCGCTGGCCTCGTCGTAGTCGATGTCCTCGGGGTCCACGACGACCTCGACGTTGGGGGAGTGGTCAAGCTCCTTGAGCTCCTGCGGGGTGAACTTCACCTGCGCCGGACCACGGCGGCCAAAGACGTGGACCTCCTTGATGGCGGAGCGGCCCAGGTTCTCGTACACGTTGTCCGGGATCTCAGTAACGTGCAGCTCGTCGGCGGTCTTAGCCAGGATGCGGGCGATGTCGAGGGCGACGTTGCCCACGCCGATCACGGCAACCTTTTCGGCGTTGAGGTCCCAGTCGCGGGAGAAGTTGGGGTTACCGTCATAAAAACCGACGAACTCGCCGGCGCCGTGGGTGCCCTTCAGGTCGGAGCCGGGGACGTCGAGGTCGCGGTCGGCGGTTGCGCCGGTAGAGAAGACGATGGCGTCATAAAACTCGCGCAGCTCCTCGACGGTGACGTCCTTGCCCACCTCGACGTTGCCGATCAGCTCGATCTGCTCCTGCTCGAGTACCTTGTGCAGGCTCATCACGATGCCCTTAATGCGCGGGTGGTCCGGAGCCACGCCGTAGCGAATCAGGCCGAACGGAGCCGGCATCTTCTCGTACAGATCGATCTGCACGTCCGTGCCAGACTTCACCAGCAGATCAGAGGCATAGATTCCGGCGGGGCCGGCACCGATTACTGCCACGCGCAACGGGGTAGTCATAACGTACTTAAGGCCTTTCAGGGAGGAAATAGATCTCTCAAGGAAGTTAGGTAACCCTAGTGTAGATGGCCACAATTGGATTCATGTCCGCGGTATCCCCGGCTCCGGTGGATTGGTATGATTTATGAACGATTCGGACATTGCCGGGCGTTAACGGGCGGTGGTTGGGGCTTATCGACGGTAGGCTAGACCGCGGCAAGCGCCCAGCGTTGCTGGCCCTCAGACGCCGCGGTGTTCTCAGCGGAAGCACTTTCTAAGGGCTATGCAAGGTCCAAGCGCGAGATAAACCGAGAAAGGTCTGGGAATCTGAATGTCTGAACACCGATCCGTGCTGCTTACCACGGTGGGCCGCAACTTCGATGGGCTTGATCTTGACGGAATGGCTCAGGGCAATGAGCTGGACAAGATCGTCATCGCGGACTGCGGAACTAAGGTCTCATCCGTCCTGACTGCCGTGCGCGAGCGCGCCACTGATTCGGGTGCCCTCTTCGTGGGCACGGGTGACGCCTACTTCGATCTGGAGGTAGCCGCTGCCTTGGGTGTGCCCGTCGTCATCATCTACGACCGCCCTGGCGCACACGTGGACTTGGTGCAGGCAACTGCTTCCCGCCTGGGCGCAGTGGTCGCCGAGGCGTGCGACTTCGACCGCGCTGCATGGTCCATCGGCCCCGCGTTGGCCGTGGACGCTGAGCCCGTGATGTCTGCGGACGTGTTCCAGCACGACCTGCTGGACCAGGCTCGCCAGGCGCAGGCGCACATCGTGCTGCCCGAGGGTGAGGATGACCGCATCCTGCAGGCTGCCCACCAGCTGCTGGCCGCCAAGGTGGCCAAGCTGACGATTCTGGGTAAGCCGGCGGACGTCGAGAAGCGCGCCGGAGAGATGGGCCTGGATCTGAGCGGGGCCCGTGTCATCGACCACCTCACCTCTCCGCTGGCCGAGGAGTTCGCTGCCGACTTTGCTGAGCTGCGCAAGAAGAAGGGCGTCACGCTCGAGCAGGCCCGCGAGACCATGCAGGACATCTCCTACTTTGCCACCATGATGGTGCACAAGGGCCTGGCCGACGGCATGGTATCCGGTGCGGCGCACACCACCGCGCACACGATTAAGCCGTCCTTCCAGATCATCAAGACGGTGCCCGAGGCATCGGTCGTCTCCTCTATCTTCCTGATGGTCATGCGCGGCCGTCTGTGGGCCTTCGGCGACTGCGCCGTCAACCCGAACCCCACCGCAGAGCAGCTCGGTGAGATCGCCGTGGTCTCGGCACGCACCGCCAGCGCCTTCGGCATCGACCCGCGCGTGGCCATGCTGTCCTACTCCACCGGCACCTCTGGTTCAGGCCCGGACGTGGATCGCGCCAGCGCCGCCCTAGAGCATGCCCACAAGCTCGATCCGCAGCTTAAGGTCGATGGCCCGCTGCAGTTCGATGCCGCCTGTGACGAGGGCGTGGCCCGCAAGAAGATGCCCGACTCCCCGGTCGCTGGCCAGGCCAACGTGTTCATCTTCCCGGACCTGGAGGCCGGCAACATTGGCTACAAGACCGCCCAGCGCACCGGCGGTGCCCTGGCTGTCGGCCCGATCCTGCAGGGCCTGAAGAAGCCGGTTAATGACCTCTCGCGTGGCGCCACCGTGCCGGACATCATCAACACCGTTGCTGTCACCGCTATTCAGGCCGGAGGTGCCCGCTAATGTCCTACGTTCTGGTTATTAACTCTGGTTCTTCCTCCATCAAGTTCCAGATCGTCGACCCGCAGGCCGGGGCCACCGATGACCCGATGGTCTCCGGCCTGGTCGAGCAGATCGGCGAGGACAACGGCCGCCTGACTGTCAAGTACGACGGCAAGAAGGTGGTCAAGCAGCAGCCCATCAAGGACCACACCGCCGGCCTGAAGCTCTCGATCGATCAGCTCGAGCGCATCGGCATGGGACCGACCCAGGTTGACCTGATCGCCGTGGGTCACCGAGTGGTGCACGGCGGCATGGTGTTCTCCGCACCGGAGCTCATCAACGACCAGGTTGTGGAGATGATTCGTGACCTCATCCCGCTCGCCCCGCTGCACAACCCGGCCAACATCGACGGCATCGACGTGGCCCGCGAGCTGCTGCCGAACCTGCCGCACGTGGCTGTGTTCGACACCGGCTTCTTCCGCGACCTGCCGCCGGCAGCCGCCCTGTACGCCATCAACGCCGAGGTCGCAGCCGCCAACCAGGTTCGCCGCTACGGCTTCCACGGCACCAGCCACGAGTTCATCTCGCAGCAGGTCCCGGAGCTGCTCGGTGCCCCGGCCAATGAGGTCAACCAGATCACGCTGCACCTGGGCAACGGCGCCTCGGCCAGCGCTATTCACGGCGGTCAGCCGATCGACACCACAATGGGCCTGACCCCGCTGGCCGGCCTGGCCATGGGTACTCGTTGCGGTGACATCGACCCGGGCATCATCTTCCACCTGGCTCGCCAGGCGGATATGAGCATTGACGAGATCGACAACCTGCTGAACAAGCAGTCCGGCGTCAAGGGCCTGTCGGGAGTCAACGACTTCCGCCAGCTGCGCGAGCTCATCGACGCCGGCAACGAGGACGCCTGGTTGGCCTACAACGTGTACATCCACGCCCTGCGCCGCTTCATCGGTGCCTACATGGTCGCGCTTGGCCGTGTGGACGCCATCAGCTTCACCGCAGGTGTGGGTGAGAATGACACGAACGTGCGTTACGACGCCCTGGCCGGCCTGGAGATGTACGGCATCGAGATCGATGAGGAGCGCAACCAGATCCGCTCCGACGAGCCGCGCCTGATCTCCACCGACAACTCGCGCGTCAAGGTCTTCGTGGTGCCCACCAACGAGGAGCTGGCGATCGCTCGGAAAGCAGCCGCCTTCGCTTAAGACCGCTTAAGCCCAGCGCACCGGGTGCAGCCTTGCAGCCACGTGATTAGAACCACGTGACAGGCCGCACCCGGTTTGCCATATCCACCAGCGCGTAGCGGTGGCGGGCAGACGGCGCCAGGCGCGCCTGCTGGCGCAGAGTGTCGGCGAGACCGTAGCGCAGGCCTGTCTGGGTGAAGGGGAATTCAAAGAGGTCGTTGCGCGAGGCTGCCGACTCGACGTTGGCCGACTGGAGAAACTCCAGCCCGGCCGACATCACCGCGGTCTTGATTTGCAGGAACCGCGGCTCGTTGGTGGGAATCTCCTCCAGTCGGCGCGCTGCCCTGCGGATGCGCGATTCGGTCAGCTCGGTGGAGACGAGCTCCAGGATGGTGGTCAGCATGGCCATGCGCTGGTGCCGCGAGGCCTGCGGGACCCGGTCCAGGGCCTGCACCGCCAGTTCGGTCAGGCCTTCGGCAACCAGCTGGCGTGAGAGCCCGAAGGCGCTGGACACCGTGGTCGGGTTAGTCGCCCACACCACGCCGTACAGGTGAGTGGCGGTAAAGCGCATCATTGCTGGATCGGTGCTGGACGGGTCCCAGGGAGACTCGAGCTCGGCGAAGTCCTCGCGCTGCAAGTCGGCCAGGTTCGCGCCGAGCCCGGAGGTGGCGCGCGCCAGCTTCTCGTTGAGCAGTGGCTTTCGGTCGACGTCCTCGGCCTGCAGCATGAGCTCGTCCACCGCGGCCAGGGCCAGCTTGGGGGCGGGCTCGCCGGGCACTATGGCCATGACCTCGGCGAATGCGCTTTGGGCGGCGGGGTAGTCGTCGCGAAGCAGCGACGTCACCCCGGAGTACCACTTGATGCGCCAGTCGTCCCCCAAGCGCTGCTCCAGAGAGTCCAGCCAGGCCAGAGCCTCCGTGGTGTGGCCCAGATCCAGCATCGCGCGCACCACGCCCAGCGGGATCTCGGTGGAGTCGCGAAACTCCTCGTTGTCCATCGCCTGCTGCAGGGTGTCCAGGGCCTCCTGCGGCTCGGCGAAGGAGGAACCGGTGAGCATGCCGGCGCCCACGTCGTTGCTGTCGATCAGCGGGGTGGGGATCGCGGACACCACCTCATCGGCGGTGATCTTGATGGTGCGCTCGATGCCGTCGATCAGCTGATCCGTGCGAAACACCAGGTGCTTGGTGCCGTAGGTGGTTCGCTGCGGAGAGAACAGGGAGCGCTGCGCGGGGTGGTAGGTGCCGTCGCGTAGCGCCAGGACCTCGCGCAGCACGCCGTAGAGCTGGCCCTCGAGTTCAGAGACGGACTTAAAACGCTTAGCTGGATCGCGGTGGGTGGCGCGCTTGAGCAGGCCGTAGAAGGACGGGTAGCGCCGCAGCGTGGGCTCGGCGAACGCGCTGGGCAGGCCGGGCTCGTAGACGCCATCCTCGTGGGGCAGGTTCAGCGTGAGCGCAGCCAGCGTGCGCCCGACGGTGTAGATGTCCGAGGCGACCGACGGGCCATCGGTGGCCACGTCCGGGGCCTGGAACCCGCGCGTGCCGTAGATGTAGCCGTAGGCACCAATGCCGGAGACCGCGCCGAGGTCGATGAGCTTGACCTGGTCCTCGGTGACGATGATGTTGTCGGGCTTGAAGTCGTTGTAGACCACCCCGCGCGAGTGCAGGTAATCCAGCGCGGGCAGCACCTCGAGGATGTATCCGATGGCGACGTCGATGGGCAGCAGGTGCCCCTCTTGGGCGTTGCGACGCGCGCGTAGCGACGGCCCGCCCACAAACTCCATGACAATAAAGCCACCGGGCACGCGCGGGTCGTCGATGAAGTTGAAAATCTTGACGATTCCGGGGTGGGTGATCCCAGCCAAAAACTCGCGTTCCGCACCAGCGGCAGCCGTTTCGTCCCGGGACTTTTCCGACTGCATGCCCTTAAGCACCACCAGGCGGTCGGAGACGTGATGGTCGTGAGCCAGATAGATCCACCCCATGCCGCCGTGGCCGATCACCCCCAAGATCTCGTACTGGTTGGCCACGATGTCGCCGGGCTGAAGCTGTGGCGGCGGGGTGCGTCGAGAAGCGATCTCCTCCGGGTCGCGCAGCGCATCCTCGGGAGAGCGCGGCGGGATAAACGGCAGATGGACCATGCCGTCGGCAACGGGACGATTGGAACGCGTGATGCCGTGGCGTGAGCGGAAGGTGGTGAGGGCCTCTTGGCGGGCGCGGGCCGAGGTATCAAAGCGCGCGTCGGCGGGTGCCTCGGTTTCGACGGGTTCGGAGTCGTCCGCGAACGGATCGAAGGGCACCGCGCTCGTCTCCTCCGCCTCGGGGGAGTAGCGCACAGCCTCCGTTCCGCCGCCTTCGCCGTCGACGTAGGAGTCGTCGTCCTCCGCAAAGGGATCGAAGATGACCGCCTCGGTGCCGGCAACGGTGGGGGTCTCTTTGTCCAGGGGATCCGAACTCATCAGTTGGCCTCCTCGCGGTAGAGCGGCTGCGGCTGATCGGTGTAAACGAACTGCGGGCCAAACCAGGCGTGGTACAAGCGCTGCCAGGTGCCGTCGGTGCGGATGCGTTCCAAGGTCTCGTTGACCTGGCGTACTAGGCCACTGGAGTCATCGGAGGGAATCGACTTACGCACGCCTACGCCGTAGTCCTCGCGCCCGATGGGTTCACCCACGATGGTGGTAAAGGGGTCCTGGTCGGCCATGCCCGCCAGGATCAGGTCGTCGGTGACCACGGCGTCCACCTGCCGTTGCTGCAAGGCCATGAGGCAATCGGACCAGCGGCTGACCTTCAGAATGTCCGCGCCGGGTGCCAGGCTGCGGATCTTGTCCACGCTGGTCGAGCCGATGGCTGCGCAGGCGGTGCGCCCGTCGAGGTCGGCGAAGTCCTCGATGTCGCTGCCCCGCGAGGTAAGAATGCGGGTGGCTGCAGAGACGTATGGGGCCGAGTAGTCAATATCGCGCTCGCGTTCCTGCGTGATGCTCATGGTGCGCACGATGATGTCCACCTCGCGGCTGTTGAGCGCATCGGCGCGGTCGGCAGAGGCGATGAAACGGAACTCGATCGCGTTCGGGTCACCGAAGATGTCGCGGGCGATCTCCTTGGCCAGCTCCACCTCGAATCCGGTGTATTCGCCGGTGAGCGGGTCACGGAAGGAGAGGCGATTCTGGGATTGGTCCACGCCCACGATGAGCCGGCCCCGAGCGACGATGCGGGGAACGCGCTCTTTGGTCAGGCGATTGTCGGGGCGCAGGGTGCCAGTGGGCGTGCCGTTTTCGGTGTCCCGAGGTTCTTCCTGGCCCGCGTGCTCAATCTGGGATCCTGCCGGCAGGGGCATGCCGCTGACCTCGCGGGGTTGAGCGTAGGCGGGGTTGGCGGCGGGTGCCTCGTGGGAGGAGTCTGCGGCAGAACTGCAGGCGGAGAGCCCGCAGGCAGCGAGTAGGACGAGAGGAAGAAGGCGCATCACAGGTACTCCTGGAGTCGGGCACGGATGCCGATCCACACGCTGATCACCGCGGCCAGGGCAAGTAGCAACACGGCGGTGGACACCAGCGTGGTGGCAGCGAGGCTCTGGGCGATGAAGGTGCGCATCGAGGCGCGGGCGTCGTTAATGAGGGCCGAAAGCGAGCTATCCAGGCGGGCTGCCGCGCTGGCAGTGGTGGGGGAGGCGTCCTGCGACAGTGAGGTGTTGGTGGACAGGTAGGCGGCTTCGTCGAAACGCCCGGCGCGCAGCGTGTCCAGGAATCGGTTCTGGGCCTGCGACCAGTCATCGAGCGAACGACGTGCGTTGTCAATCTGCGTCTGCGTTTCCTCCGAGAACGTCACGTCCGGGGCGCTGATCAGCGGCCAGGAGTTCTCGCTCTCCAGTGCCAGCTCCACATCGCCCAGCGCCTGGCTCACGGAAGCGTTCATGGCGTCAAAGCTCGCCGAGGTCTGATCCGCCGATTCGCGGGTGACCAGCGCGAGCATCTCACTGGTCTGGGCCTGCTGGGCCTCGATGCGCGCGGTGGTCAGCGAGTCCCAGGGTTGCGAGGCCTCCTTGAATCCGCGCCCACCGGCCTGCCAGGCGGCGATGTTGGAGGTGGACACCCAGATGATGGCCAGGACCATGAGGGCGGTGGCTGCCACGAAGCCGCGATTGAGTCGGCGCCGCGTGGTGCGCCACAGCCACCACTGGGCGAGCAGGAGGAAGCCGACGGCGGCGAACAGGCCGGACAGCGGGACCCACTGCGGGGTGGTCAGCTCCTTTTGCTGCTCGGCCACGCGCTGGTTGGTCAGGGTAAACAGCTCGGCGGCGGCCGGCAGGATCTCGTTGCGCATCAGCGCCGAGGCGTTCGACGTGTAGGTCACGCCTACCGGGTTGCCCTGCCGGGAATTGGTGCGGGCTGTCTCCACCATCGCCGTATAAATAGGAAGCTGGCGCTGGATCTCTGTTACGAGTTCACCGATGCGCGGCTGCTCCGGGGTGATGCCGGAGGCCGACTGCGTCGCGGCAACCGACGCGCGATCGAGCGCCGAGAAGTAGCGCTCCTGTTCCTGTTGAGATTCCAGGCCGGTGCGCACGAATCCGCTGGTGGCGATGGTATCCGCCAGGGAGAGGTTGGTGTACAGGTCGTGCGCAGCGTAGCTCAGCGGTTCGGTCTCGCTCAGGAGCGTGTCTAGTCCTTCTTTGCGCTGGGCGGAGGACTGTGACATCGAATACCCCGCGGCAGCAATAGCCACAGAGAGCAAGAGGGTGATCATGGCCATCTTGCCGGGCGTGGTGTTGAGGAAGTCGTAGACCGTCTTGACCCGGGAAATCGCCCTGGTGGTGCGGGCGCGCAGGCGGTCTCGGCGGCGATTGGTGGGTTCGTGCACCGCGACGTCCAGCCAGGCGTCCTCCCCGAAGGCCTCTGCGGTGTGCTCCGCAGCGGACTCGTGTGTCGCGCTCGCCGTGGTGCTGGTCATAGCCGATAAGTCTAGCGGTTACCTAAATCACCGGGAGGCGCTGGACACCCGCGCTAGGGTAGGAGGACATGGAAGGCGATGGAAGCGGATTTTCGGCCCTGCCCGGAGGGAAGACGGCCTGGGGCCGGTTCGGTGCGGCTGGTCTTTTCCTACGCACCCGCGAGGTCACGCCCCATCTCTTGTTGCAGCACCGCGCGCCTTGGACGCATGCGGGAGGCACCTGGGCTCTACCCGGTGGCGCACGCGATAGCCACGAAACCGCGGTGGATGCCGCCCTGCGCGAGGCGGTGGAGGAAACGGGCATCGATGTCTCGCAAGTAAACGTGGAGCGCACCGTAGTTACTGCCGGTCCGTTCGATGCTGATCCCGACCGCCCGGAGCTCGCCGGTGGGTGGAGTTACACGACGGTGGTGGCGAGCGTCGATAAGCAACTGGAGCTGACCCCCAACGAGGAATCGGTGGAGCTGCGCTGGGTGCCATGCGCCGAGGTAGAGCAGTACGATTTGTTGCCGGCCTTCCGAGCCGCGTTGCCGCAGTTGTGGCACAGTTGACAGCATGATTGAAGTCGAAGGGCTCACTAAGCAATATCGCAATGTGCGCGCCGTGGAGGATCTGACCTTCTCCGTCAAACCCGGGGTGGTCACCGGCTTCCTCGGCCCGAATGGCGCGGGCAAGTCCACCACGATGCGCATGATCGTGGGGCTGGACACTCCCACCGCCGGCCAGGCGCGCATCAACGGCAAGCGCTACCGCGACCTTAACCGCCCGATCACCGAGGTGGGGGCGCTTCTCGACGCCAAAGCCGTGCACCCCAATCGCTCCGCTGCCTCCCACTTGAAGTGGATCGCGCAGGCCAATGGCATCTCCACTAAGCGCGTGGATGAGGTGCTAGGCATCGTGGGCTTAAGCGATGTGGCGGGCAAGAAGGCTGGCGGATTCTCGCTGGGCATGGGCCAGCGCCTCGGCCTGGCGGGTGCGCTGCTGGGCGATCCCGGCGTGCTCATCCTCGACGAGCCGGTCAATGGCCTGGACCCGGAGGGCATTCGCTGGGTACGCGGGCTGATGCAGTCGCTGGCGCGCGAAGGGCGCACCGTGCTGGTGTCCTCCCACTTGCTCTCGGAGATGGCGCAGACCGCCGAGAACCTCGTGGTGATCGGCCGCGGAAAGCTGATCGCGGATACCACCGTCAACCAGTTCATCCGTGATAACTCCGGCACCAGCGTGATCGTGCGCTCGCCCCACCTGGTGGAGTTTGGGCAGGCGCTGCGCGATGAGGGCGTGGCGTTTGATACCGGCGTGGATGACGACGGACGGGAGCGTCTGGTCATCCCCGAGCGCTCCAGCGACGAGATTGGTGCGCTGGCTTACTCCGTGGGCGTGCGCCTGGACGAGCTCAGCGAGAAGCGTGCTTCCCTCGAGGAGGCCTTCTTCCAGATGACCGAAGGCGCCGTGCAGTACCACGGCACCGAAGAGACCGCCGCCGCGAAGGGAGCGCGCTAAATGTTCATGAACACGATTGCGTCCGAATGGACCAAGCTGCGCTCCACCGCCTCCTTCTGGTGGACCACCGGGATCCTGCTGTTCCTGTCCGTCGGCTGGACCATCCTGACGGTCTCGCTGTCCGACGAATTCATCACCTTCGGCGCGCCCACCGCGGTTGCGGGCTTTGCGGCCTTTGGCGTTCCGGTGCTGATGATCCAGGCGATCATGGTGGTCACCACCGAGCGCCGCTATGGCCTGTACCCGCAAAACTTCCTGGCCACGCCCAAGCGCTGGATGGTCATCCTGGCCAAGCTGGTGCTGTACGCGGTGATCGCGGCTGTGCTGACGCTGCTGGTCATCCTGCTCTGCTACGCCGCCGCTCACCTCATCGCCGGTGACAAGCTGCCGATGAACCTGTTCAAGGACGAGATGGGTCAGCGCTACCTGTGGGCCTACCCGCTGCTGATCGCCCTGGTCGTGGTGTTCTGCCAGGGCCTGGGCCTGCTGCTGCGCCAGACCGCCGGCACCGTGGCCTTGGCCCTGATCTGGTTCCTCGGCCTGGAGATGACCGTTCAGCTGCTGCCCAAGTTCGGCGACGACATCATCAAGTTCATGCCGTTTAAGAACTACGGCGCATTCATCGACGGCACCTCGCCCTTTGCCAACAACAACGAGTGGGTTGCCCTGCTCATCTTCGCTGCCTGGGCCTTCGGCCTGTGGATCCTCGGCGTTGTGCTGACCGAAAAGTCCGACGCTTAGGGGCCGGTAGATTGTGAGGGCGTGACTGCGCCCTTCCGTTTTAGCCCATTGCTGCTGACAGCCATCGCGCTGCTGTCAGCATCCGCCCCGTTCTCCATCGACATGTACCTGCCGGCGCTGCCGATGATTGCCGCCGAGCTGGGCACCACCGAGCCGATGGTGCAGCTGACGTTGTCCGGATTCGTGTTGGGCCTGGCAGTGGGGCAGCTGGTGATCGGCCCGATTTCCGACGCCCTGGGGCGCAAGAAGCTGCTCATCATCGGTGCGGTTGTTGCCTTTGGGGCTGCGGCTTTGGCGGCATCTGCGCCCTCGGTGGGAGTGCTCATCTTCGCCCGGGTTGTGCAGGGACTCGGCTCGGGCGCGTGCATGGTGGTGGCCCGTGCGGTCATCCCGGATCTGGCATCCGGCACGCACGCAGCCAAGGCCTTTGCCACCATGATGTCGATCCAGACGCTCGCGCCCGTGATCGCCCCGCTGGTCGGCGGCGTGTTGGTCGGGCCTTTGGGCTGGCGCGGTCTCTTCTGGGCTTTAGCTGTGCTCGCGCTGGTGCAGCTGCTGGCGAGTGTGCTGGTCATCCCCGAATCCCGCCCCGCGCACCTGCGCTCCCGGGTGAGCCTTGCTGGGGTGCTGGCGAATTACGCGTTCGTGTTGGGCAACCGCGCCTACCGCGGGTATCTGCTCACGGTGGTGTGTGGCTTTGCGACGCTCTTCAGCTACATCTCGGCCTCCGCCTTCGTCTTTCAAAACCAGCTCGGGTTCTCCCCGCAGGCCTACGCGGTGCTTTTCGGAGTCAACTCGCTGGGCATCCTGGGCGGGAACATTGTGAACTCCCGGCTGATCGGGCGTTTCGACCCCCGCCGCATCATGCGCGCCGCTACCTGCATTTACGTGTGCGCGGCGTTGAGTTTGCTCGGAGCTGTGGTCGTCTTTGGTGCCAGTGTTCGCTGGCTGATCCCGGTCCTACTCTTCGCGATCATCAGCCAGCAGGGCCTCATCCAGGCCAACTCCATGTCGCTAGGCCAGCTGCAGGTGCGCTCCCACGCCGGCGGCGCGGCCGCCCTCATGGGATTCTTCCAGTTCGCCGGCGCCGCAGTGGTCGGCCCGCTCGTGGGGCTGGGCAGCAATGCGCTGCTGTCCATGGCGCTGAGCATGAGCATCTTCTCTGTGCTGGCTTTGGTGGCAGCTTGGCGCGCGACCGCGATCGACCGCGCTTAGCGCTTGGCCTGTTTTTTGGGGTTGCACGTTGCTATAGCTCTAAAGGAATCGGCGCAAAGGAGTCCGATTTTGGCCCTAAAGCTCTAAAGGGCGCGCCCTTTGGTCCGATTCCTTTAGAGGTCTGGGGGTAGAGCAGGGCACGGCAGGGGGGCATGCGGCTCCCGGGTGCCCCTAATGCAACCGATCAGCTCGATCTAAGACCTCCGGAGGGAGGACCTCGGATGCGGCCAAAAACTCAATGCCGATGACCCTGCCATCTTTGTCGATGTCGATTTCCAGCTCTCCTTCCAGCCCCTCAGCGGTGATACCTGATATCTGCCGCTCCGATAACCGGCCCGGCTCCGCGATATCCAGGTAGGCCGCGTCAACTTCTGGGTCATAGGTAAGTTTCATCAATTAACGAGCTTCCTGTGTTGAGTTCATGATGGCTGTCTCTTTCTGCCAGACCTCTAAAGGAATCGGCGCAAAGGAGTCCGAATTTGGCTCTAAAGCTCTAAAGGGCGCGCCCTTTGTGCCTATTCCTTTAGAGGTCTGAGGGGAGAGCAGGCTAGAGCAAGGCGGAGGGAGCGTATCGACGCGCGAAGCCCCGCAAGCAACCAACAGCCAGCAACCCACCTACTGCAGCGCCGAGGTCAGCTTGCACACGTTGTCGAGGTAGCGCCGGCCCCAGCCGCGCTCGTTCCACTCGTCGAGGGTGAGCTTGGAAGATGCAGAAATATAGCTTTCGCCGAGTTCGTGGATTTGGGTAAGTAGGTTGCCCGTCGCCACGAGCAAAGTCGACTCGTAATTCAGGCCAAAGGAACGCATGTCCAGGTTGGAGGAGCCGAAGGCGGCGACAGAGCGATCGTCGGGAGCGGCTGGGTCGGCAAGCACGAACTTGGTGTGCAGCACGTAGGGGAAGGGGTATTGGTGGATGTTGACGCCGGCCTCGAGAAGCACCTGGTAGTAGGAGGACTGCGCGTGGTGCACGAAGAACTGGTCGGCCTTCTCTGAGACCAGCAGGTCCACCTGCACACCGCGGTAGCAGGCGGTGGTCACGGCCTCGAGCATGGACTCGTTGGGGATGAAGTAGGGCGAGCAGATCACCAGCCGTTCCTTGGCGTGGTGGATCAGAGAGGTGAACATGCGCAGGTTGGGTTCGGTGGTGTAACCGGGGCCAGAAGGTACGAGCTGAACCACGTTGTCTTCGCCCGTCTCACCGGCCACCTCGTGGGGTGCGGGCACGTCGATGGCCTCGTCGGATTCGGTGTACCAGTCGACGGCGAACATGGACTCGATGGATGCCACGATCGGCCCGGAGACCTCGGCCATGGCGTCGATCCACATGCGCTGCTTCTTGGTGTGCTTCTTGATCAAGTAGGTCCGGTCGATCATGTTCATCGAGCCGATGAAGGCGATGTCGCCATCAATAACGATGACCTTGCGGTGATTGCGCAGGTCAGGGCGGCGCCACCGGCCGCGCCACGGAGCCAGGGGCAGCATGAGCTCCCACTCCACGCCAATCTCGCTCAGGCGCCGGCCCAACTTGCGGAAACCCGGGTACTTCAGCGACCCGATCTGGTCCAAGAGCAGGCGCACGCGCACTCCGCGCTTCACGGCGCGCTCGAGCGAGCGGTAGAACACGTCGGTGGTCTCATCCCAGGCCTGGATGTAGATCTCTACGTGAACGTAGTCGCGGGCCTCGTCGATGACCTCGGCAATCCGGGCGATGGTCTCGTTGTAGTCGGAGTGCAGGCCACGGTAGTTCGCGTGCACGGCGGGAAAACCGGTCAGCTCGCGGCTCAGGCGCACCATCGAGTCGACCTCGGGGCTGAGCGTGGTGTCATCCGGGCGATCGGGAAAGCCCTCATGGACGTTCTCGATCTTCTGGTTGGCCTCCTGTTGGATGCGGTGGCGCCGCCGGTCGATGTAGGGCGAGCCCATGAGCAGGAACAGCGGCAGTCCCACGACGGGCAGCAGGAGGATCAGCAGCAGCCAGGCGTTGCTTGACGACGGCCTCCGGCCCTCCGGCACCACACCCACCGCGATGATTTTGATGGTGTAGTCGAGAATCAGGCCGATGACTTGCCAGGTGGTCAGGTCGATATTGATGTTCATGGATTAGCGCACCGAGTCATAGTCTTTGAGCTGGTAGTCGACCACGAGCGGGGCATGGTCGCTGGCACCCTTACCGCTGCGCTCGGCCACGTCGACAAAGGCGTCGGTGGCTGCTTCTGCCAGCGCGGCGGAGGCGAGCTGGAAGTCGATGCGCATGCCCTCGCCTTTAGAGAAGCGCATGGATTTGTAGTCGTAATAGGTATAGGGCTCGTGGGCGAGTTTTAGGCCGACGTCGGTCAGGCCGGCGTCGAGAAGCATCTCAAAGGCCTGGCGTTCGGGTTCGGTGACGTGGGTTTTGCCGTCGAAAAGCGTGATATCCCAGACGTCCTCATCGCGCGGGGCGACGTTGAAATCCCCGGTGAGCAGCAGGTGCTCACCGTCGAAGTCCTCGGCGTAGTGGGCTAGCGCGTAGGTGAAGGCGAGCTTGTAGTCGTAGTGGCGGTCGCCGATCTCGCGGCCGTTGGGGATGTAGAGCGACCACACACGCACGCCCCCGCAGGTCGCGCCTACCGCGCGGGCCTCCAGGTCTTGGAGCTTGGCGGGGTCCTTGGCAAAGCCGGGCTGGCCGGGCAGGTGATCCTCGACGTCTTCGAGGCCCACGCGCGAGAGGATGGCCACGCCGTTCCACTGGTTGTAGCCCACGTGGGCGACCTCGTAGCCGAGCTCCTCGAAGCGCTGGTGAGGGAAGTTTTTCTCGTTCGACTTGGTCTCCTGGACCGTGAGCACGTCGATGTTGTGGCGGACAAGGAAGTCCTCCATGCGCTCTGCTCGCGAGCGCGCCGAGTTCACGTTCCAGGTGGCGATGCGCATGAGGAACAGAATACCTTTGCCTACCCCCAGGGGCCCGCGGTGTGTGATTTCCTGCACAACACTTAAGCGCTGCGTTATGTTTAACAATCACGACCAAGGGGAGGTGGCCATGACCAGAGGGATCTGGCGGATGTTCGTGTACAGCGCGATCGGCATTTTCGCGTTCTTTGTGCCCATTACCTATAAGGGCGTGAACTCGATCCCGCTGGATCACATCGTCACCCTGATCAAGGAGCATGCCGGGCCGGTCGTGCCGTACATCATTCTCGCGCTCGCACTTGCGGGGACAGTTCGCTCCATCGCCGTGCGCCCTTGGCGTATCAACGTCACGGCGGTGCTCTTTGCCATCGCCAACACGGTGGGGCTGATCGTCTCCGCGCTGTGGGTATTCGGGTTGCTCCCGAGCTGGTTGGCGGCCGACGACCTCGTGCCGTTTTTGTGGAACAAGATCGCCATCCCCGTCGGGCTCATCGTCCCCATCGGTGGGCTCTTTCTCTCGCTGCTGCTGGGCTACGGCCTGCTGGAGTTTGTGGGCGTGTTCATGCAGCCGGTCATGCGCCCGCTGTGGCGCACGCCGGGCCGCTCGGCCATCGACGCGGTCGCCTCGTTTGTGGGTTCCTACTCGCTGGGCCTGCTGATTACGGACCGCGTCTACCGCGACGGCGGCTACACCGCGCGCGAGGCCGCCATCATCGGGGCGGGCTTTTCGACGGTCTCCGCAGCCTTCATGGTGATCGTCGCCAAAGCCCTGGGCTTGATGGATCACTGGCTGCTCTACTTCTTCGTCTCCCTGGTGGTCACCTTCGCGGTCTCGGCGCTGATGGTGCGCCTGCCACCCATCACGCTGATTCCCGACGAGTACTACCCCGGCTCCACCCCGGACCCCGAAAAGCCGGTGACGGGCAACCGCTTCGCTGCGGCCTGGGCGGAGTCGAAGAAGGTGCTGGACCAGGCCCCCTCGCTCGGGCGCAACCTGTGGACCAACCTGCTGGATGGACTGAAGATGTCCGCCTCGATCGTGCCGTCAATCATGTCGATCGGGCTGGCCGGCCTGGTGTTGGCCAAGTTCACGCCTGTGTTCACCTGGCTGGGCTACCTCTTCGTGCCGTTTGCCTGGCTGGTTCGCCTGCCCGACCCAGTGCTGGCCGGCAAGGCGTTTGCCGTGAGTATTGCCGAGATGTTCCTGCCCTCCACCGTGGTGGCGGATCACCCGTCGCTGGAGCTGCGCTTTGTGGTCGGCGTGGTGTCAGTCTCGGCCATCATCTTCTTCTCAGCAATGGTGCCGGCCCTGCTGAGCACCGAGATCCCGCTGAAGATCTGGCACATGGTGCTCATTTGGTTCGTGCGCGTGGTGCTCACCGTGGTGATTGCCGCCCCGATCGCGCACGTGCTGCTCTAAACGCTGGTGGCGTAGCGGCGCCGGTGGTGCTCCACGAATCCCTGCTCGCGCAGGCGCTCGAGCTCTTCGGTGTCAGAGGCTGAGACGTGGAACTGCGCACCGGATTCGTCCAGCATCACCAGGGTCTCTTCCCCGAGCTCCCAGTCGGCCACGTGTGGTTCGGCGGTGGCGCCGAGGCGCTCCACCAGGCACACGCGCGGCGGCAGGTTGCGTGCACGGTAGAACTCCACGATCTCTGCCAGCGGGGCGGGCGTCACACCCGCCGAGCGGCCCAGGGGCAACGCGGCATTGTCTGCCCCTATACGCATGAGCCACTGGCCGTCGCTGGTCCACTGCTCCTCGCTGGCCGGGTGTTCCTGCGCCCAAGCCTGCTCCCCCCGGCGAATGTCGGAGTTACGCACCCGGCGCGGGGACAGGCGCTTGATGATGCCGATCTGCTCGGCCGGCACCTCGACCTCGGGCAGGGAAGAAGGATAGCCACCCACCTCCTGCGGGCGCAGGCGCAGCGGCTCCAGGCTGGTCACGTGCCCGATCACGTCCGAGTGGACGTCGCCGAACACGCGGCGCACCACTACGCGCTCGCCGATGGAGACGTCGTCGGAGCGGAAGATGCGTGACATTTAGTAGCCGAAGGGGTCGTCGTCCTCACCCGGCAGCCAGGTCAGGCCCGGCTCGGTCCACCCATTGGCCTTGATGGCCTTCTTGGCCGCGCGCTTGTTCCGGCCGATCAGAGTGTCGGTGTAGAGGAAGCCGTCGAGATGCCCCACCTCGTGCTGCAGGCAGCGCGCGAAGAAGCCGTAGCCCTCGATACTGACGGGTTCACCGTTTTCGTCGGTGCCGGTTACGCGCGCCCAGTCGGCACGCCCGGTAGGGAAGGACTCGCCGGGTACGGAGAGGCAGCCTTCCTGGTCGAGCTCCTCGTCGGGCATGGTCTTGGGGATTTCGCTGGTCTCCAAGACGGGGTTGATCACCGTGCCGCGGCGCATGCCACCGTCGGGCTTCTCGGTGCCCTCGGGGCCGTCGACGTCGGGGCAGTGGTAGACGAACAGGCGCTTGTTCACGCCGATCTGGTTGGCGGCGAGGCCGACGCCGTGCGCTGCGTCCATGGTCTCGTGCATGTCGGCAATGAGCTCGGCGAGCTCGGCCGGGGACTCGGTGACGGGCTCGGTGGGGTTGTGCAGGACGGGGTCGCCGTGGATAACGATGGGCCGAATGGTCATGCCCTACAGTTTAGGCATGCCCTCACTCTCGCCCCTCGACGCCCGCATTCTTGAGTTCGAAGCGTCCGCGCCCCGCTCGGTCGGCGCCAAAGAAGAGGCGATTAAAGAGGCGTTCGGGATGGAGCCGATGCGCTATTACCAGCGCCTCAACATGCTTATCGACGCCCCGCCGGCCATGCAGTCCCATCCCCTCCTGACTGCTCGTTTGCGCAGGTTGCGGGATCGCCGGGAGGATGCGCGCCGGGCAACTCGGGGTTAAATTTTCAGCCTGCCTCCCCAAACCTTCAAGTTGTGGTTTAGAGTTACGGCTGTGACTAATGTGAATCCTGAGAATGACCACGGACGTACCGAAGGCTCTCACGCCGTCAAGCGTGGCGGCGCTGCCGCCGCTGGCCTGCCCCTGCGCGGGCTCGCCATGGTGCTGATCGCCGTCTTCATCCTGCTCGGCCTCTGGGGGCTCTACGCCCTGACGCAGAAGGGCGACGATTCCAACCAGGCCGCCTCCTCCAACTCCACCACTGCGATCTCCAGCTCGGCCCCGCAGAACGAGGCCGCCCCCTCCAGTGGCCAGCGCGTTCCCCCGGCCACCGCTCCGGCTTCCCCGTCTGCTTCCGCGCCGGCTGCTGCCCCGGCAGCTCCGGGCCAGCCAGCACCGGCTCCGGGGGCAGAGACTGGTGCTGCAGCTGGCGCCGGCGCTGGCTCTGCCGCCGCCCAGCCCACCGTGAACGTGCTCAACAACTCCACCGTCGGCGGGCTTGCCGAGCGCGTCTTCAACGACCTCAAGGCCCAGGGCACCCACGTGGGCAACCACGGCAACCTGCCGGGAGACTCCGTGCGCCTGCCCGAGACCACCGTGTTCTACCAGCCCGGCGACGCCGCCGGCGAGAAGGCAGCCCGCGATCTAGCCGACCGGATCGCTAAGACCAATGGCGTGCCCGCCACCGCGAAGCCAAACGATGCGGCTCTGCCGAAGGACGTCGTTAAGCCTGGCGACATCACCCTCGCCCTCATCGGAGACATCCATATTTAGTAACCTACAGATATGGCCGAGAACTTCCGCCGCAGCGAACGCCCCACGCTAGGAATCGAATGGGAGCTCGGGGTCATCGATCCTGAGACCCGCGATCTGGTCCCGCGTGCCGTGGAGCTCATCGATCACATCGAGCCGCGCTACCCGCAGCTGCACTTCGAGCGGGAGTTCTTGCAAAACACCGTCGAGCTGGTCACCGGCGTGCACACCACCGTGCCGCGGGCCGTCGACGAGCTGCGCCAGGGCGTCGATGCGCTCACCTCCGGAGCTGCCGAGCTTGGTGCAGCGATCTGGACGTCCGGCTCGCACCCGTTTTCCGACTTCCGCGAGCAGCCCGTCAGCCCCAAGATGACCTACGCGGAGATCATTAACCGCACCCAGTACTGGGGCCAGCAGATGCTCATCTGGGGCATTCACGTCCACGTGGGCATTAGCCACGAGGATCGCGTGTGGCCGATCATCAACGCGATCATGACGCACTACCCGCACCTGCTGTCGATTTCGGCGTCCTCGCCGGGTTGGGACGGCATCGATACCGGGTACGCCTCCAACCGCACCATGCTCTACCAGCAGCTTCCCACCGCCGGCCTGCCGTACCAGTTCGGCTCCTGGGCCGAGTGGGAGGCCTTCCAGCACGACCAGTCCACCAGCGGGGTGACCAACCACACCGGCTCGATGCATTTCGACGTCCGCCCCGCCTCCAAGTGGGGAACCATCGAGGTGCGCATCTCCGACGCGACCTCCAACCTGCGCGAGCTCTCCGCCATCGTGGCGCTGACTCACTGCCTGGTGGTGCACTACGACCGCATGATCGACCGCGGTGAGGAGTTGCCTACGCTGCAGCCCTGGCACGTCGCCGAAAACAAGTGGCGAGCCGCGCGCTACGGCCTCGAAGCCCTCGTGATCACCTCCCGCGAGACGGAGGAGCGCTGGGTCACGCAGGAGCTCAGCGAGCTTGTAGACACCCTCGAGCCGCTGGCACGCGAACTCGACTGCTACGAGGAGCTGCAGCTCATCGGCGAGATCCTCGAGCGCGGGGCCGGTTACGCCCGCCAGCGCCGGATCCACGAACTGACCGGTGACTGGCGCAAGGCCGTCGACGCCACCAGCGCCGAGCTCCTGGAGCTGCGCCCGATCCGTTAGCCGGGCTCGCGGCGGGGTGTGGGCGGCGCTGTGAGCCGCGCTGTGGGCCGCGCTGTGGGCCGCGAGTGCAAATGTTTACGCTTCCCGTAGTGCCAGCCTTGTTGTGAGTCACCCTGCAACAAGGAGGCAATCATGTTCACACCCGAAGAAAAGCGTCAAGCAGTC